>NZ_BMRP01000002.1:359097-374151 GCF_014648695.1 Streptomyces albospinus | reverse complement strand
GCTCCGCCCGCCGAGGAGGCCGCCGCAGCTCTGCGACCTAGTGCCCCGGCAGCCCTGCTCGTGCACGGCAAGCGGCCCGGACGAGCGTCCGGGCCTCTTGGGCGCGTACCGCGGCCGGCGGGTGCGCGAGGTTCTACAGCACCCGGCCCGCTCCCAAGCGGGTTCGGCGTAGTCGCGGGCGTTGCTTGCGTACTCGCGGTGTTGCTCGACGCTGGCCCGGTGCTCCTCCGAAAGGGCCGGTTCGGGGGTGATCAGCTCCTCGTATACCTGGGTGAGGGCGTCCTGGATGTCGGCGGAGGCGGTCCGGTTGGCGGACAGGCGGAGCCAGGTGTGCGGAGTACGGAACCGGGGGCGTTGTCACAGGGGATGGGCCGTACCCCACAGCCGCACCGCTTCATCCCTGCCGCCGGTGGCCAGCAGGGTGCCGTCCGGGGAGAACGCCACCGCGACCACGTAACCGCCGTGTCCGGTCAGGGGCTGGCCGACCGGCTCCCAGGTGGCCGTATCCCACAGCCGCACCGTGTCGTCCCCGCTGCCGGTGGCCAGCAGGGTGCCGTCCGGGGAGAACGGCACCGCGACCACGTAGCCGCTGTGTCCGGTAAGGAGCTGGCTGACCGGCTCCCGGGTGGCGGGGTTCCACATCCGCACCGATCCATCGGCGCTGCCGGTGGCCAGCAGGGTGCCGTCCGGGGAGAACGCCACCGCGACCACGGCCCCGGCGTGTCCGGTGAGGGGGTCGCCAACCCGCTGGCGCGTGGCCGGGTCCCACAGCTGCACCGTGCCATCCCTGCTGCCGGTGGCCAGCAGGGTGCCGTCCGGGGAGAACGCCACCGCGTACACGGTGCTGGTGTGTCCGGTGAGGGGCTGGCCGACCGGCTCCCGGGTGGCGGGGTTCCACATCCGCACCGTGCCATCCGTGCCGCCGGTGGCCAGCAGGGTGCCGTCCGGGGAGAACGCCACCGCGACCACGGCCCCGGTGTGTCCGGTGAGAGGATCGCCGATCCGCTGCTGCGTGGCCGGGTCCCACAGCTGCACCGTGCCATTCCAGTTGCCGGTGGCCAGCAGGGTGCCGCCCGGGGAGAACGCCACCGCGTACACGGCCCGAGTGCGGCCGATGAGGGGCTCACCGACCCGCTGGCGGGTGGCGGGGTTCCACAGCCGCACCGTGCCATCGGCGCTGCCGGTGGCCAGCAGGGTGCCGTCCCGGGAGAACGCCACTGCGCCCACGGCCCCGGTGTGTCCGGTGAGCATCGCGAGCCGCTTGTACTGCGCCGGTACGCCCGCGGTCGGGCCCGGGCCGGCCTGGAGTGCAGCCGGCCGGGGCGGGCGGACGGATACGCCGACTGCGGGTGATGCGTCGGCCGGTGCGGGTGGTGTGCCGTTGTGCTCCGCGCCCGGGCCGGGGGGCAGTGGGTCGGGGCGTTGGCGGTGGAGGTGGGCCAGGGTCCGCCAGCGTTCGCGCCAGGGTTGCAGGCCGGGATCGTTCGACGGGACCAGCTTCCCGGTGAGCCGCCCGTCGTGGTCGAGGGCGAGCAGGACGCGGACCACGGCGAGCAGGTGTTCCTGCCGGGGCAGCCCGGTACCGCCAAGGATCTTGCTGACGGTGGTGTGGCCCACCAGGTTCTTGCTGTGGTCCGCGATTGTGCGCAGCGAGGGATTGCCGCGGGTGATCCGCAGCGTGTTCAGATCCTCGTTGAGGGCAAGCCGTTCGGCAGAGAAGTCCCCCTGCTGTTCGGGCACCGTGCTGCCGTTGTCCTGTAATGCCATGTGCTTTCCCCCTGGGGAGCCGTGACCGGAAGGCCAGGTTAGAGCGCGGTGCGGGCACCGGGGCGGACAACCGCGAACACCCGCGGGCACGCCGCAACACCGCCTCGGTGTTCAGGGACGGGCGCTCGGTGTCCGTGTCCGACCGCAACCGTTCATGACGCTTGGTAGCAGACAATGGGCGGTATTCCACTGGCAGTTATGACGACCTCTCTGCCGGAGAACACCGACCCGACCCCTTCCACCCCCGCTCGCCCCGCCGCGGCCACTGGCCGGGCGGTGCCGCGCGAGCGGCTGCTGGATCTGGTCGCGCTGCTGCTGCTCCTGACCGTCACCGCGGCGCTGTACCTGCTGATCGGCCCGAGCGCGGGCATGGTCACAGGAACCGCCACCGGCCTGTACACCACCTATCGCCGCACCAACACCCGACCGCAGGACACACCGTCCATCGACGACAACCAGGAACGGCGGTGACACAGGCGCCCGCCGACCCGACCTGACGGACACGCTCCAGCAGTCCGTGCGCGACGCCCACGCAGGCCGCCACGAGGCCGAGAACCCTCCGTTGGCACCCTGGCGGGCGGCGAGGACGCGCCGCCCGCGCACCCGCTCCTGACTTCGACGTCCGGGATCACGAAGACACCTGTGACTTCGAGCCGGCGCACGGCTGGGAGCGTCGCGTCGTCAGGAACCGCAGTCGCGGCCGGCGTGGCACTGCCGGCCGGAGAAGCCGCCTTCGCGGGGATGCTCGACGGCGTGGTCGAACTGGATGAACTCCCAGGCAACCCAGACGATGAAGGCGATGCAGAGGGCGAGTCCGGCCCACAGGGCCAGTTTCTTCAGCAAGCCGCCGCGCCCCGCGTCGTCCTCGTGGGCGCCAGGCCCGTCCCCGCCGTCCCCGTTATCCGGGAGCGCCGGACGGGTGGGTGCAGACGACTGTGGCCGCGGGCCTCCGGCCGCCGAGTGCCGGCCTTTCACGAGCGGGCCGTCATCTCGTCGGACGAACCGGATACGTCGAAGTCGCGGGCCATTTGGGGGCTGTGGAGGTGGGCGATGTCGGCCTGCTCCAGGCTCATGCCCAGTGGCCCCGGCCCGCCGCCGGACACCGTGGCGCGGTGCTCGCTGGGGATGCCCCAGTCGTCGCGCATCCTGACCTCGATGTGGTAGGTGATCTTTCCGCCCTCCTTACTGCCCGACGAGACCGTACGGGAAGTGGTTGAGCGCGTAGTACCACTCCATGCTGCGGTCACCGCCCTTGGTATCGGCGCGGTGGAGGACCAGTCGGTGGGCAACGGCCCGTTGCCGCGTTGGCGGACGTCGTTGTCCAGCGTGCCGTCGACGTCCTTCCGAAAAGCGGGGATCTCGTCCATCATCTGTTGCGGTTCGACCTCGACGGGTTTCCCGCTGCCGCCAAGGTAGTGCTGGACCAGGCCGGCGGCCGTCGTCCAGCCGCGACCTGGCCGGTTCAGGTGTAGGCCACCAAGATCCGGGCAGGCGGTGGTGAAGAACGGACCACGGACTACGAGGTGAACACCATGCACGGCGGCGGAGGGTTCAGCGGGGGCGGCCACCACGGGGGTGGGTTCGGCAGCCACCATCACAGCGGGGGGCTGGGCCACCACGGCGGCCACCACCATCACACCGGGGACTCGCAGGGTTTCGTCTGGATTCCCTCGTTCCGGCGTCGTGGATCGTCAGACCATGCCACAGGAGTGGCGCCCCTGCCTGTGTCGCTGGGTCTGCTGCTGGCCGGGCTCATCATCGGGGCGCTGCTGGCGGCCCACTGACACTGCTTGTCAAGCCGTTCCGGTCAGGCGCGACGGGGTGATAGTCACGGTGACGGACTGGTTGCGTAGCCCGTCGGCCAGGTTAGCCACTTCCACGGACGTGCCGACCAGGCCGACTTCCTCAAGATCGGTGGCCACCCGCCGCGCCTTGCCCAGAGAGAGGTGCTGCATCTCGCGCAAGGCCCGCAGCACGGGAACGAGGCTCGCGTTCTTGTCCGCAAGGCGAAGCCGAGCGGCCCCGTGTCTGGTCAGCAGGGCCTGCCTGACCTCTTCGGGAGCCGGGCCCATGCCCGTCTCGCACCATGCGTTCGGGCCGTCTTGGCACTGACCTGCAACGCCCCACCGCAACCGACCGCGGTCGATGAACTGGCCGCTGTCCCGAACCAGTTCGCCGCCACAGTTCCCACACTGCGATGTGAGCTCGACTCCCTCAGTGCGGTGATCAGTGGTCTCTCCCTGCGGCATCGACCCGGCTGATCCTGCCGTACACAGCGGGATCGGGCGACCGGGTTGCACCAAGGCATGGGAGGGCCACCCCATGACCAGGGGCCGTGACAGCCGGGCGGCGGTCGCCCTTGACCGTACCCCCGCGTAATCCGCTGGCTGTACGACGGCAGCGTCCCTACGGTGGCCCCATGACCGGCCTTCCCGTTCCCGTGCCCGGCGTGAGCGTCCGTGTGGTGATGAATCGCGGCGGCTGCGGGCCGTTCGCGCGCTTCGACGCGGACTTCGAACCTCCGGGCGGCGAAGGCGGCCTGGAACTGCTCAGCGCCGTGTCCGAGCAGCGGCTGCCCGCCGAATTCCTCCCGGCGATCCGGGAAGGCCTGGCACAGGGACTCGGCGACGTGTCGGCCGCGGTACTGCTCACGGACGGCTACTTCCACGAGACGGACTCCTGGCCGAGCGCTTACCGGATCGGTGCGGAGCAGGCCGGCCGGGCTGCGCTCATCGGCGCGGGCCTGCTGCCGCCGGAAGAGGCTGCGTCGCTGCGATGGGTGCACTGGCCCGGCAGCCCGAGGCTTCGCCGTCCCAAGCGCGCACGCTGACCACCGCGGCATCACGAAGGAGCCCGGCTGCCCTGACGGCATCACCATGCAGCCGCCCGTGTGGCTGAGCCCTCCAGTTGGCCCCTTAGCGCTCGAGTCGGCCCGGCTGGGCGTCGCGATGGGCCCGAAGGGCGGGGTTTTCCTGTCCTGCGCTGGCCTGATGGGTGTGGGGATAGAGGTGCTGATCGTGGACTGGCCGAGCGTGAAGGCGGTCGCGGCCGACGACCGGGAAGAGCTGCTGAACGATGCCGCCTTCGAAGAGGCGTACAGCGACGACCTCCTCGCGCATGGCTGGTCGTGGCCCACGCAGCCGGGTGCGGACTGGTACGGCAGATATGCCCTGCGCAACACGTGGGGCTCATACAAGCCGCACTTTTGGGCCGGTCACCGTTGGGACCACATGCGCGACTTCGTCGAGCCGAAGGTGTGCGAGGCACTCGGAGGCGGAGCGCCGTGGCTGGGGTCGTCGGCCTGCGCTGCTGACCGCCACAACGGTCCACGGTTCGCATCACAGCAGCAGGATGAGCGGCAGTGCCCGGGTTGCGCGGGGCCGGCATCAACCGCAAGTTGGTCGGCAGTCCATCCGTACAGCCCCACAGAACACACCGGACGGCTTCTGCCCAGGGCCTGCCGGACGCGCGCCCGTTGCGGCCAGGCTGGATGTCGCCCTCACACGGGCCGCGCCGACCGCGATGAAGCGGCAGGCGGCGCGCAAGGTGAGCTGCCGGCCCGGCGGACGGGGATCGTCGTCCCCCGCGCGCAGGGCGGCGAGTTCGTCGGCGTAGCGGACCTCGGCGGGCGGGTGCTGCAGCAGTTCCTCGCCGGCGGAGTCCTCCGGTGCGTCGGTGGTGGCGGCGGTCACTTCGCGGTCACCTCGGTGAGGTCGGCGAGCAGGTCGGAGGCGATGACCGGGTCGAGGTCACCGAAGCGCAGCGGGCACACGCGGCCCTCCCAGTAGTCGCCCGGGCCGGTGTCGAGCCAGACCACCCGGAAGGTCTGTTCGGGGAATTCGTCGACAAAGTTGATGGGGATGCCAGGGGCGAGGTTGATCACCAGGTAGCGGTCTTCGCCGATCCGCCGGTGGAACGAGCTCACCCAGCCCGCGTCCTGCGGCTGGCCGCGCTCCCAGCCGCGCTTGGTGAGGCCGAGCACCGTGCCGACCGGTAGCGTGACACCCTCGAACCGGGTCAGCCTGTGGCCGGCGGCCTCCTGTTCGGTGAGGGCGTGCACGGGCCGCCCGAGCTGCGGGAAGGGTTGCAGGATCTCGTAGCCGGCGAACAGCTGTGACCAGGCGTCCAGTTCCTCGCCCAGGTGCAGGGGATGGGCCAGGCGGACGCCCGCATCCTGGGGGAGGGCCGGCTCGGCGTCGTCGACGTCGGCGAACGTGCGGTCCTCCGCCACTCGGAAGGCGGTCACCTCGCCGTCCGCCTCGCGGAGCCAGACCAGGCGGCGGACCAGGTGCCGCATCAGCGGGTGGGCCACGAACAGCTCACGGAACTCGCCCGCCGTCCAGGAGCGCTGCGCCACCATCGCCGCCTCAAGCCGCCGCACCTGATCGGCGGCGACGGTGCGGACGCCCTTCTTCAGGGCGGCGTACCGCTTGTGCTCGGCCGGGGCGAGCTCGGGGTCGTCCTTGGCGCCGGGGGCCGGCAGGTCCTTGCGGTGCCTGCCGTCGGCGTCGAGGACGTAGGGGCGCAGCTGCTCGTCGAAGCCGACCGTGAAGCGACGGGGGCCGTAGTCGATGACCGTGCTCCCGTCCGCGTCGAGGCCGAAGTCGGGGACCAGGCGGTCTCCCAGTTGCTCGCCGGTGAGCCCCAGGCCCTCGGCGACCTCGGCGATCTTCTCCTGGGCGCGGGCCTTGAGGGCCTTGAACGGAACCCGCTGGGCTATGCCGTGCAGGTGCAGCAGCGCCACGTCGGTGCCGATCGTCGCGAGCGCGTTCAGGCCCTCCACGGCGCGTTGGTGTGCGCCCTCTCCGGGCCAGGCGCGCAGCACCGGAGTGAGGCGGCGCACGGTCTCGTCGTCTCCGAGCCAGCCGAGGGCGTGCAGCGCCCAGCTGCTCTTGGCGGGCATGCCGGCGAGGCGCCACTGCTCGAACAGGGCCCAGGCGAAGGCGGCGAGGGAGGCGGCGGTGCAGTGCGCGGTCACCACCTCCAGTCCGGGGTAGACCTCCTCGGGCTTGGACACTGCAAGGATGGTGACGACGTTGCGCACCGCGTCGGCGGGCAAAGCGCCGCCCGCGTCGAGCAGGATCTGCGGCAGCACCGCGGGGTCGGCCCAGGCGGCGATGCCGGGCATCCGGGCGGGAAGGGTGCTCTCCAGCGGATCGGCCGACAGCAGCTCCTCGACGATGTCCGCGGCCTCCTGCCCGCACTCGGCGGCGGCCTGCACCACCCCCTCGCCGCCGTGCGCGGACGCCAGCAGCCGCAGCGCCTGCTCGGCACCGCGCCGCTCTGTGCCGACCGGTCCCACCGCGTACGGGACGATGTCCGGAACGGTTTCCAGGCCGTGCCGGGTGAGCCAGGCGCGGGCGGTGGCACCGCCGGGCTTCAGGCCCACCAGCCAGTCGCACACCTGCTCGGCGACCAGGGAGCCCAGGTATGGGAGGAGCAGCTTTCCCAGGGTGGTGGGATCCTTGCGGGCGGCGTCCAGCAGCAGCGGGAGGGCGTCCGGCCCGTACTTGGCGGCCACCGGCTTGAGCGCGGCCTCGCCGTCCTGGTAGACCCCGAGATGGAAGTCCTCCAGCAGCGGCCGGACCACCTCCTCGGGCCCGGCGACGAACAGCTGGAGGTCGCCGACGTCCCGGAACGGTTTCTGCCGCAGGGTCTCGATCCCCTTGGCCCAGTCGTACGAAGGGCTCCAATACACGGAGGTGACGGCGGCCCATGCCTCCTGCTCGCGCGGCTCCCAGGCGACGTGTGGGTCCCACACCTCCGGCTGCTCGGCCGCCACCCGGGGCTTGCGGACCGTACGCCTGCCCGCCCAGGGCGGGTTGACCAGCAGCGCGGGAAGCGCTTCGACGGGGGCTTCCGCGACCTGGTCGCGGCGAGTGAGCAGCGGTTCGACGAGTGCGGCGACCTCTGCGGGGAGGTCGGACAGCGCCGCTGCCGCCGGCTTCCGGTGCGACCGGACGTGCGCGGCCAGCAACTGCTCGGCCGTCGAGGCGCTCTTGGCGGAGCCGCGCGACGCCGCGCCCAGCAGACGCAGCGCGCGGAGCGGGTAGCGGCGCATCGCCTCCAGAAGGTTCGAGCGGACGTGCTTGTTCTCGACGTGCGCGAGCAGGATCCGGAAGGCGTCGTCCGTGGGCAGTTCGACCAGCGCACCGGCGAACGCCTTGATCATGTCGGTGCCGGAGTCGTAGTCGAGCGCCTCCTCCATCAAAGGTGTGAAGGCCTTGCCGGTGCTCTCGGCGAGTGTGGCGATCAGCGGCATCGACCAGCCGTCCCACCCCAGACCGGGCTTGCTGCCGAAGTGGTCCAGCTGCTCCGGCGAGCCCAGCGAGCACAGCAGCATCGCCCGGAGCCTCTCGCCGACCGAGAGAGCATCCGGGCAGCACTCGGCGACCCACTCCTGCTCGCCGGGCACCAGGTAGGACACCACGATGCGGCGACGCGCTCCGACCCGGCAGTCTGCTAGCGCGGCCACCGTCTGCCGGTAGGTTTCCTCGTCGGCAACCGACAGCAAGGAGCGCAGCCGGTCGGCGAAATCCGGCCGGTCCCAGTAACCGTCCATGTCGTCGGTGGTGGAGGGGAAGCCCAGCCAGGGGTCCTGTTGCAGGGAAACGCACTGGCCCCAGTGGGTCTGGAGGTCGCAGTGTTCCACGACCGCACGCGCGGCGAAGGCCATGCCGTGGGATCGGACCCAGGCGTCCACGACGTAGCCGCGCGGCGGCAGGTCCATCGTCGCGTCCGGGAGCAGCATGTCCCTCGTCACCATCGCCAAGGCGGCCGCGCCCAGCGGATTGTGGCTTCCGTTCAGGTGCGCACGGGCGGCCTCGACGATCCGCGGATCGTTCCGCGGTACGGAGAGCGCCTGCTCGACCCAGTGCGCAGATTCCTTCAGCTGGCTCTCCACCAGCTCCCCGGCCTCGACGTACAGTCCGCTGACGCTCCGCTCGATCCCGCCCCGCCTCGGGTACACCAGCTGCTGCCATGCGACAGGCATCTCGAACGTCTCCTCGTCGGGGAACGCCACCTGCCCGTCCTCGGCCCGGGACTGCTCCGCCGCTCCACCCGGCTCCGCCCCGGCCGTGACCTCCCGATACCCCTTGCGCTCCTTCTCCGCGATCGCCTTCGCCAGGTACCGCTGCGCCGCTTCGGCCGAGTCCAGCACCTTCGGCTGCGTCCGGCCTTCCGAGCCCACACGCCCGTAGCGCACGGTGACGGTATTGTCCGCCGCCGCCGCTTCCCAGAACTTCGCCGAAACGTCGCCGGCACACTCCCAGCGCCGCATAGCCCCTCCTCCGCCTGGTCCATGCCCAGGTGATCGTCTGATCAGGTGGCCGACACGGTAACCGGGCCCACTGACAAACCCGTGGCGAACATTCACGGGTTCTACGCGACCGGCATCCGCGCCGGAGGTCGGAGGGATTCAGTCCTGCGTCACGAGAGCCGGGGTGGATGCGTGCAGGACCGCCAGGGGCACGGGGACGCAGCTGAGCTGGTAAGGAACCCGACGTGTCCGCGTATGGCTTCGCGCATCTGCACCACCGCCGTCATCACCCGGACGTTTTGGAGTACTTGGAGTGCATCCAGGCCGCCCTCGACCCCTTCCCCGGGCGCTTCGTCATCCACGGCCCACCGGCCGAGGTGGTGGAGGGCACCTGGCGCGGCAGCATGGTGCTGATCGAGTTCCCCGACGTGACCGAGGCCCGTGCCTGGTATGCGTCCCCCGCGTACCAGGAGATCCTCAGGCTTCGGACCGACCACATCGCGGGGGACGTGCTGCTGATCGAGGGCGTTGGACCGGAGTACGACCCGAACGAACGGGCAGCGAAGCTTCGGGCAGAGGCAGAGGCAGAGGCAGAGGCAGAGGCAGAGGCAGAGGCGGAGGCGGAACGGCCGAGTGAGGGCACTGAGGCATGAGGTGACGCTGCCCGCCAACAACTCCCGTGCCGCTACCACGAGCACGGCGGAGGCGCCGAGCTCGGCCGAGATGACCCGCAGGCCGTTCTTGCGCCGGGCGCATCAGCACCGTGGGGATCGCGACCGCGTCGTCGACGACCTGGCACCGGACGTCTTCGCCTGCGGCATCACCACCGACTTCCGCAGCAAGCTCTTCCCCGGCTCCCAGCGGCTGGTCGAACTCGCCGACCGGATAGAGGTCCTACAGGTCGAGGTGCTGTGCTGGTGCGGCGCCCGCGCCACGCACAACGCCCGTACCGTAGACGGCCGGATGGTCGTGGAAGGCGCGCAGGTCGTGGTCGGTGACATGGTCGGGGACGCCGTCGGCGACGGCGCGGAACGGCCGCAGGCGGAGGTCGGCTACGAGGTGCCCTGCCGGCGCCACCACCGCCGTAGGCAGACCTCGGCGACCGCCCGTGCGGCTGCGCTCTCCCCGGACGTCCTGCCGGTCGACGCCGCGCGCTGACTGCCGGGCGCCGCGGGCCGTCGCGGGTCCCTGCTCAGTGCTGCTGGGTGATCGTGAAGACCGCGCCCTCGCTGTCCGCGACCGTCGCCAGCCGGCCGTGCGCCGAGTCCCGCGCCGGACGCAGCACACGCCCACCCAATGCGGTGACCCTGCGGGCCGCGGCATCGGTGTCCGACACGGCGAAGTACGTCATCCAGTGCGGCCCCCGGTCACGCGGCAGCGCATTGCCGACACCGTGGATGCCCGCCACCGGCTTGCCTTTGATGTGCAGCGTCAGGTAGTCGAAGTCGGCCGAGACCACGGCTTCCGGCTCGAAGCCGAAGACATGCTCGTAGAAGGGCACGACGGATTCCGTCTCCTGGGTGACCAGTTCGTTCCACACCGGGGTGCCCGGCTCACCGCTGACCGCGGTGCCCGGCATCGACTTGCCCTGCCAGATGCCGAAGATCGCCCCCTGCGGGTCGGAGCCGATGGCCATCCGCCCCGCGTCGTCCGCGTCCAGCGGCCCGACGCCGACCGTGCCGCCGCAGCAGCGGATCTGCTCGGCGGTGGCATCCGCGTCGTCGCTGGCCAGATAGGTGGTCCAGGCGACCGGGAGATTCCGGTCGGCCGCCAGCTCGCCGACCCCGGCCACTTCCAGGCCGTCGAGGAAGGCGCGGGCGTACGGACCGAAATGCTGCGGTCCCGGGCGGAACTCCCAGCCGAAGAGCGCGCCGTAGAACTCCTGCGTCGCGGACAGGCTGTGTGCCAGGAGGCTCACCCAACAGGGCGCGCCGGGCATCCGCCGGGCTGCTGCCTCGGTCGTCATCGTCACTCTCTCCTCGGAGCATCAGGTGCTGGCCATGTGCGGTACGGGCGCGGGTCCCGAGCAGATGCTCGCACCCTGTGACCTGCTGTGCGCCCCGGCCGCGCCGTCCACGGCGCGTTCGCGTGGGAGAATGCCCGTTTTAATGTTTCTCGTCCGTTTCGGCGGCGTTGCGCCGCCGCGTAACTCCGCCATACGGAGGGTGGGTACCCGCCTTCTGTGCGTAGTCGTCGCTACGCAAGGATGAGACCCATGAATGCCATCATCACCGCTACCGAACTCGCGAGCGAGTTGGCAGGTCCCACCGCTCCGCTGCTCCTGGACGTGCGCTACCAGATGGGCGGCCCGCCCGGCCGCCCCACGTACGAGGCCGGCCACCTGCCCGGTGCGGTCTACGTCGACCTCGAAGACGAGCTGGCCGGGCCGCCCGGCACGGCCGGCCGGCATCCGCTCCCCGACCTCGCCGTCTTCACTGCTGCCATGCGGACCGCCGGCGTCATCGCAGGCCGTCCGGTGGTCGTCTACGACGGCGGCCAGGGGTGGGCCGCGGCCCGGGCGTGGTGGCTGCTGCGCTGGGCGGGTCACCCGGACGTGCGAGTTCTCGACGGCGGGCTTGCCGCCTGGCAGGCGTCCGGCGGCGTCATGAGTGTCGACAAAGTGACTCCGACGGTCGGTGACTTCGCCCCCGCTCCCGGGGCGATGCCGCTGCTGACGGCGGACGATGCCGCGGCGCTGGCCCGCCGCGGCGTCCTCCTGGACGCACGGGCCGGCGAGCGTTACCGGGGCGAGGTCGAGCCCATCGACCGGGTCGCCGGCCACATCCCTGGAGCGGTGTCCGCCCCGACGGCCGAGAACGTCGCCGACGGCAGCACGGTCTTCCGCGACGCCGCCGAACTGGCCGAGCGGTTCGCCGCATTGGGCGCCACCGCCGATGCCGAGGTCGGCGTCTACTGCGGCTCCGGGGTCTCAGCGGCTCACCAGGTGCTCGCCCTCGCGGTCGCCGGCATCCCCGCCGCGCTGTACGTCGGTTCCTGGAGCGAATGGTCCGCCGACCCGTCCCGGCCCATCGCCACCGGCCCGCAGCCCGGCTGAGCCCCCACCGGAGCCCGTGACGGGCCCCGTATGACGACGTCCGCCCGCCCCCTGGAAGAGGGGGGCGGGCGGACGGGGGTTTCCTCAGGGGCGCGGGCGAGACTCGCCGGCTCCTGCGCTATTCGGGTTTCTTGCGCCGGGTGCCGAAGACGATCTCGTCCCAACTGGGCACCGCGGCCCGGCGTCCGGGACGTACACCGTCCGCCTCGGCCTGCCGGTCGGTCGTCCCGGTGAGCCGGTCGCGGTGGCCGGCCACCGCCCGCGGCATCAGCACATCGGCGTACGCGGAACCGGCACCCGCGCTCGCCGCCGGGGCGGGCGGCTCCTCGACCTCGGCCTCCGCCGGCTCCTCGTGCTGAGGCGCCTTGGGGGTCTCCGGCACGACCATGTCGCCGCGGAAGCTCGGCACCGCCTCCAGCAGGCTGGTCAGCGAATCCCGCTCCCGCTCGCCCACGGCCTCCTCGCCGCTCCGCGACTCGTCCCGCTCCTCGCCGCCGGACGGCGCGGTGCGGTCGCCGCGATCGGGCATCTGCCGGTCCAGGGCGCGGTCCAGCGGGCGGTCGCGCGGCAGCCGCGCGATGCGGGGCACGAACGGGAAGCTCGGCTCGGGGGTGTCGTCGCTCTCGCCGATCAGCGCCCGCGCCTCGTCGTCCACGGCCTGGACGAGCCGCCGGGGCGGGTCGTACGTCCAGGTCGCCGAACGCGGCTCGGTGGCGACCCGGTAGACGAGCAGCACCTCCCAGGTGCCGTCGTCGCGGCGCCAGGAGTCCCACTGGGCGCTGTCCTTGTCGGCGCCGCGCAGCAACAGCCGCTCCGCGACCGCCTCGCCGAGCTGCGGGCCGGTGTTCTCGCCGGGCCGCCGCACCGGGGTCTTGCGCGCCCGCTCGGCCATGAACGCCCGCTCCGCGAGCACCGGCCCCTCGAAGCGGCGCACCCGGTCGACGGGAATGCCGGCGAGTTGAGCGACCTCCTCGGCGGAGGCACCGGCTCGTATCCGCGCCTGGATGTCCCGAGGGCGCAGGTGGCTCTCGACCTCGATCTCGATCTGGCCCAGGCGCGCGCGGTCGTTGCGGACGGCGGCGCGCAGCCGCTCATCGATCGGAAGCGTGTACTCGGTGCTGTCCGCAGCTTTGAGCACCAGCCGTGTGCCGTCGTTGGAGACGGCCACGACACGCAGTTCGGGCATGGGGACCTCCCGGGTGGTGCCTGCCGACGTCACGTGCGTCGCTGCTTCCGCTAGTCGAGTGTGGCCTGCCCGGGTGCAGCCTGCCACAACATTGCCGAGTTGCCCGGCGTGTCGGGGCTTGGCCCAGAAACGCCGTTATGACACGGTTACCAGTTCGCAACGCTCAGTGACCATGCCGCTTGCCCTGTCACCGATCACCCGTACCGAGCGACGGCGCCCCAGGGAGGGGTGCCACCTTCAGGGCCCCTCCCGCGGGTCCGGGCAGCCGGACGGGAACCGGGGCCAGGGCTCGCCACAGTACTCCATTCGGGCCACCGGGGTGGACCGCCGCGCCGCCGAAGTTCTCGCGCCTCAACGGAGTTGAGTCGTCTTGTCGACCTCTCTACCTGCAACGAAGGTGTCGAGTTTCACAGATTCCCCAGATTCGGAACTATTGGCTCCGCCACTCGGTCACTTCTCCATGCAAGATGGATCGAAGGGGCGATCAAAGGTAGGAGATGGACGAAAAAACCGAAACCGACACGAAAAAGAAGGAGAAGCGGATAGACCTGAGCCTCGCCCAGGTCTCCGGCAGCGCTCTCGCCGCAGCCGTCGCCGCATACCTCGCGGGTCAGCTCGGTGTTTACGGAACCATCATCGGCGCAGGCGTCGTCAGTGTCGTTGCCACGACCGGCGGCTCCATATTCCAGCACCTGTTCCGGCGCACCGGCGAGCAGATCAAGGAAGCGGCCGTCACCACACGGCCGAAGCCACGCAGCTTCTCCACCACCCGACCCCGATCCACCACCGGGCAGGCGGAATCCGCCGGCCCCACCACGGTGCTGCCCACCTTCGACAGGCAGGGCGCGGAGGACACCGTCACCTCCGTAGCGGCCCGGAAACCCGACCCCGCCGCGGCCCGTACGCAGCTCATCCCCCGCGCCGAGCAGGCGCGCCGCCGCGACCCCGCCGGCGCCCATCCGGCCGACGACCCCACGCGCCTGCTGCGCACCGTCGACCGCGACGCCACGCGCGCACCGCATCCGGCGCACCACGCGGGCCGGGCGGGGGCCACCGACGGCACCGACAGGACGCAGCTCGTCCCGCGCCTCGACGAGCGGACCGTGGCCCTGGCCCAAGCCGCCCCCCAGGAGGCCGCGGCGACGGCCGTACTCCCTCAGACCGACGGGCCCGGCGCCACGGTGGCCGGTGACGAGGAGCGCACCGCCACGTACGGCACCCGGCTGCGGGGCTGGAAGCGGCCCGCGCTCGGCGCGCTCGCCGTGTTCGTGCTGGCGATGGGCGCCGTCACCGCCACCGAGTGGTTCACCGGTGAGACGCCGAGCGGCACCAAGGGCACCACGGTCGGCAACCTCACCACCGGGTTCGTCCCGCACCGGCCCGGCACCCCGACGCCCACCCCGGGCCACTCCTCCGGGAGCGGCAGGGACGGCAGCGGCGGGACGCCGTCACCGGGCCCGAGCCGGTCCGGCGACACCGGCACCGGCAGCGGAACGGGCCGCGATACGCCGTCCCCGTCGCCGACGCCCTCCGACGGCGGCTCCGGTTCCCCGAGCCCCGGCGCGTCCTCGTCCCCGAACCCGTCCCCCAGCCGCTCCACCGGCACCGGCGGGAGCGGCGACGGCGCGAACGGCGGCGCGACGCCGGGACATCAGCAGAGCCAGCACAACCCCGATACCCAGCAGACACCCGATCCGAAGACCCCCTGACGAAGGATCGCCCCCTCCTACGGGGTGGACCGCCTCACCCGGTGGACCGCCCTCGGTCCGCGGCCCGGTGCCCCAT
>NZ_BMRP01000002.1:291692-359048 GCF_014648695.1 Streptomyces albospinus | reverse complement strand
CACCGCTCAGTCGCCCAGGACCTGCCGCAGATACCCGTTGGCGAAGCGGCGCTCCGGGTCCAGCCGCTCGCGGAGCGCGGTGAACTCACCGAACCGCGGATAGACCTCGGCGAGGTACCCGGCGTCGCGGGTGTGCAGCTTGCCCCAGTGCGGGCGCCCGTCGTGCGCCGTCATGATCCGCTCGGCGGCGGCGAAATACGCCTGGTACGGCGTGCCGCGGTACATGTGCACCGCGATGTACACGGTGTCCCGGCCCGAGGCGGTGGACAGCGCGATGTCGTCGGCCGGCGCGGTCCGCACCTCCACCGGGAAGCTCACCCTGAGGTCCGACCGCTCCACCATCGCCTTCAGTTGCCCCAGCGCCTGGACCGCGGCCTTCCTCGGCAGTGCGTACTCCATCTCCACGAAGCGCACCCGCCGCGGCGAGGTGAACACCTTGTACGGGATGTCGGTGTACGTACGGGCCGACAGCGCGCGGCTGGAGATCTTGGCGATGCCCGGTATCGCGGCCGGTACCGCCCGGCCGACGGCGCACGCGACCTGGAAGACGCCGTTGGACAGCAACTCGTCCCCGATCCAGGCGCTCACCCTCCCGGGGGGTGCGGCCGGGCCCTGGCTGCGGTTGTTGCGCTTGGTGTTGCAGTTGCCGGTGTGCGGGAACCAGTAGAACTCGAAGTGCTCGTTATCGGCGGCCAGTTCGTCGAAGCGGCCGGTCACCTCGTCGAACGGCATCGGTTCCTCACGGGCCGTCAGCAGGAACTCCGGCTCCACGGCGAAAGTCAGTTCACTGATGACGCCCAGTGCGCCCAGGCCCAGCCGCGCCGCGGCGAAGACGTCCGGGTTCTCCTCGGCGGAGCAGCGGAGGACCGAGCCGTCGGCCGTGACCAGTTCCAGCGCGGTGATCTGGGCCGCGATCGAGGCGGAGTCGCGGCCGGTGCCGTGGGTGCCGGTACTGGTGGCCCCGGAGACGGTCTGCTCCATGATGTCGCCCATGTTGGTCAGCGACAGTCCGTGCGCGGCCAGTGCCCGGTTGAGGTCCTTGAGCGGGGTGCCCGCAGCCACGGTCACCGTCCCGGCCTCGCGGTCGATCCTGCGTACGCCGGTGAGCCGCTCCGGGCGGATCAGCAGCCCGTCGGTGGCCGCGGCCGGGGTGAAGGAGTGCCCGGCGCCGACCGCCTTGACCGTCAGCCCGTCCGCCGCCGCGGTGCGCACGGCGGCCGCCAGCTCCTCCGTGCTCGCCGGCGCCGCGATCCGGGCGGGGCGGGCGGTGACGTTCCCCGCCCAGTTGCGCCAGGGTCCTGCCGAGCCGCGTCCTCCCGAGCCGCCGATGACATCGGTGACCGCCATGGTGACGTCCCCTCCCCTCCGCGCGGGCCGGCCGTGTTCGACCGCCGTTGGTGTCAGCGCATGATGTCAGTCACCGACGCGACATCCAGGCGGGGTGACGGGAATCACACGGCCAGGGAATCGGCCGTAATCGCCCGGCTCCCGGACATGTCGTACTGCGGGTAACAGGCGACGCCGGCCGGGTCGTTGGGGGAGTCGCCTGCCCGGGGACGTGGCGGGCTGCCGAGTGCGCACCACCCGGAAGCGGTCCTCGGGAGTGCCACGCGTGCCGTGGAGCAGAGAGGTGCGCCGATGTCACCGGTGGAGCAGAGGGGTGCGTCGGTTTTCGTGATGGAGCAGAGGGGGGCGACGGTCCTCGTGAGGGAGCAGCGTCGGCTTTCTTGACGGTGCAGAGAGGTGCGCCGGTGTCGCGTACGCCGCCGGGGTGGTTTCCCGGAGGTCAGTTCGCCCGTGACGGGTCGTGCCGCTCGTCGGCCGGGATCCCCGCCGGGGACGGGATGCCCCTGGCCGCCGGGGTGGACGGGGACGGCGCGGGCCCGGGGCGGAGCCAGCGGTAGCCGGCGAGCGCGACCAGTGCGGCGAGTACGCCCGCGGTCAGCGGCACCAGATACGCCCGGTCGGCTCCGGCGGCGTCCACCACCCAGCCGGCCGCCGACGAACCGAGCGCGACCCCCACCGCCAGGCCGGTGCTCGTCCACGTCATGCCCTCGGTCAGCTGCGCCCGCGGCACATGCTCCTCGACCAGCGCCATGGTGGTCACCATCGTCGGCGCGATCGACAGCCCCGCCAGGAACAGCGCGGCGCCCAGCAGCGTCAGCGACCCCGTCAGCGACGCCACCGCCTGGAGCGGCGCCATGCTCACCGCCATCGCCGCCACCCCCACCAGCCACCGGCGCGACGGGTGCCCCGAGAGGTGCAGCAGCCCGAACACCGCACCGGCCACGCACGACCCGAGGGCGTACACCGCGAGGACCAGGCTCGCCGCGGCCTTGTGGCCCTGCTCCTGGGCGAACGCGACGGTCACCACGTCGATCGCCCCGAAGATCGCGCCGGTCGCGACGAACGTCCCCACCAGCACCCGCAGCCCCCGCGAGCGCAGTGCCGACCCCTTGGCATGCTGCTCCCGCGGGTGCGGCACCGGCTCCGTCGCACGCTGCGCGGTCAGCCAGAAGACCCCCGCGGCCAGGAACCCCCCGGCCAGCAGCGGCCCCGCCTCTGGGAACCACGCCGTCGACAGGCCGATGGAAAGGATCGGGCCGAGGATGAAGCACATCTCGTCGACGATCGACTCCCACGAATACGCGGTGTGCAGCTCGCGCGGGGAGCCTCGGTACAGCTCCGCCCACCGTGCCCGGACCATCGACCCGACGCTCGGCACGCAGCCCGCGCAGGCCGCGAAGCAGAACAGCGTCCAGTCCGCCCAGCGCTGCTGGGCGCTCAGCAGCAGCCCGGCGATCGCGGCGAGCGACACCAGGGTGGCCGGACGCAGCACCCGCCGCTGGCCGTGCCGGTCGACCAGCCGGGAGATCTGCGGGCCGATCAGGGCCGCCGACAGCGCGATCGTCGCGGACAGCGCCCCCGCCAGGCCGTAGCGGCCGGTCAGCTGGGACACCATCGTGACGACGCCGATACCCGTCATCGACAGCGTCATCCGGCCCAGCAGCCCGGCGGCGGAGAAGGACTTGGTGCCGGGACGGCCGAAGATGGCGCGGTAGGGACTGGGCAACGGGGGTGCTCCGCCGGGTCAGGACCGAAACTCGGTAAGGAATGTCTGTGGCCCATACAGGTTACGGGCGAAGGGGTGCCCGGCGCCTCCCGATTTCCGCCGGGTCCCCGCCGGCCGCCCCGGGGGCCTGGCCCCCCGTATCCGAGGCCGGGGTGGGAGGATCGGAGGCATGCCCGAACAGCACGATCACCGCCCCTATGACGCCCTGCTGCTGCTGTCCTTCGGAGGCCCCGAAGGACCCGACGACGTCGTGCCCTTCCTGGAGAACGTCACCCGCGGCCGCGGCATCCCCCGCGAGCGGCTCAAGGAGGTGGGCCGGCACTACTTCCTGTTCGGCGGCGTCAGCCCCATCAACGCACAGAACCGGGAACTCCTCGACGCGCTGCGCAAGGACTTCGCCGAACACGGCCTCGACCTGCCCGTCTACTGGGGCAACCGCAACTGGGCGCCCTACCTGACCGACACCCTGCGCACCATGGTCACCGACGGCCACCGCCGCATCGCCGTCCTGGCCACCAGCGCCTACGCCTCGTACTCCGGCTGCCGGCAGTACCGCGAGAACCTCGCGGACGCGCTGGCCGCCCTCCAGGCCGAGGGCCTGCCGGTACCCCGGGTCGACAAGCTGCGGCACTACTTCAACCACCCCGGCTTCATCCGCCCGATGATCGACGGGGTGCTCGCCTCCCTGGCCGAACTCCCCGAGGACACCCGGGCCGACGCCCACATCGCGTTCACCACGCATTCCATCCCCACCGCAGCCGCCGACACCTCCGGTACGCCCGCCGACCACACCGAGGGCGGTGAGGGCGGCGCCTACGTGGCGCAGCACCTGGACGTCGCACAGGTGATCGCCGACGCCGTACGGGAGGAGACCGGCGTCGCCCACCCCTGGCGGCTCGTCTACCAGTCCCGCAGCGGCGCCCCGCACATCCCGTGGCTGGAACCCGACATCTGCGACCACCTGGAGGAGCTGCACGGCTCCGGCGTCCCGGCCGTCGTCATGGCGCCCATCGGCTTCGTCTCGGACCACATGGAGGTCAAGTACGACCTGGACACGGAGGCCACCGCCAAGGCCGCCGAACTGGGCCTGCCGGTCGCCCGCTCGGCCACCGTCGGCGCCGACCCGCGGTTCGCCGCGGCCGTCCGCGACCTCCTCCTGGAGCGCGCGGCCACCGAACGGGGCCGCACCCCGGAGCGCTGCGCCCTGGGCGCGCTCGGCGCCGGGCACGACCTCTGCCCCATCGGCTGCTGCCCGGCGCGCACCCCCCGCCCGGCCGCCGCCGGCGCCGACTGGGAGGGCCCGGTCGCCCAGGCCCCCGCTTAGGGTCTGTCCGGAGGGTCGGGGTCGGACAGGCCCCAGGCCCCGCACGCCCCCGACCCCGCTCGTCCGAGCAAGGAGCATCGTGCCCGACCCGCAGCACCCCGACCCCCGCCACGACGAACTCCTCGAACTGGCCCTGGAAGCCGCCCGCCGCGCCGGCACCCTGCTGCGCGACAGCCGCCCCGCCGACCTCGGCGTGGCCGCCACCAAGTCCAGCCCCATCGACGTCGTCACGGAGATGGACCTCGCCTCCGAGAAGCTGATCACCGACTTCATCGGGGAGCACCGCCCCGATGACGGCTTCCTGGGGGAGGAGGGCGCCGGCGTCGAGGGCACCAGCGGCGTCCGCTGGGTCATCGACCCCGTGGACGGCACCGTCAACTACCTCTACGGGCTGCCCTCTTGGGCCGTGTCGATCGCGGCGGAGCAGGACGGCGAGGCGGTCGTCGGGGTCGTCGCCGCCCCGATGCGCCAGGAGACCTACCAGGCCGTCCGGGGCCGCGGCGCCCTCCGCAACGGCGAGCCGATCCGCCACCGGCCCGCCCCGCCGCTCTCCCAGGCCCTCGTCGGTACGGGCTTCGGCTACCTCACCGAGCGCCGTGCCGCCCAGGCCGAGGTCGCCCGCACCCTGATCCCGCAGGTCCGCGACATCCGGCGCGGCGGCTCGGCCGCGATCGACCTGTGCGACGTGGCCTGCGGACGGCTCGACGCCTACTACGAGCGCGGGCTGAACCCCTGGGACCTGGCGGCCGGGGTGCTGATCGCCACCGAGGCCGGCGCGCTCACCGGGGGCCGCCCCGGCAAGGCCGCCTCCCACGAGCTGACGCTCGCCGCCTCACCGGCCCTCTTCGCCGAGCTCCAGCCGCTGCTGGACGACCTCGGCGCCTGGCACGACTGACCCGCTCCGCAGGAGCACAGAACAGCGCCCCGGCACCATCCACTGGTGCCGGGGCGCTGCCGCGGTCGTGCCGGGCCGGGGAATCAGGCGCTGACGGCGCCGTAGCGCACCCCGTGCTCGGTCGCCAGGCGCTGCAGGTCCTCGAGCTCCGCCTGCTCCACCTCGGCGAGGAAGTCGTCGCCCGCAGCGCGGGCCCGGTCCAGATCGGCTTCGGTCTTCTCTATGCGCTGCAGAATGCCTGCGGTGAACGCGTCCATGGTGCGCCCCCTCGTCGTGGGTCGGTGGCACGGGGGTGTGCCGACGGGTGGGTCGATCACGGCGTGGTCCCTGCGGGTGGGGATGGCGGCAAAACGCCGATACAGGGCGTGATCGCGGGTGTGCAGACGTCCTCCCCACGGGCACCCTCAGGGAAACCTCAACCGGTCCGGGAATCCTCGCGTCCGGCCGCTCCGCACCCCCTCCGGCCCCCTCTTACAGCCGGTTTATGGCTCTTCGGGGCAGGATGGAAGGGCTCTGGAACATTGTTGTGCCCTGCTCATGAGGGCCGTGAGGAAGGACTTGCGACGTGCGTGTTCTCGTCGTCGAGGACGAGCAGCTGCTCGCCGATGCGGTGGCCACCGGACTGCGCCGGGAGGCCATGGCCGTCGACGTGGTCTACGACGGCGCCGCCGCAGTGGAACGGATCGCGGTAAACGACTACGACGTCGTCGTCCTCGACCGCGACCTCCCGCTCGTCCACGGCGACGACGTCTGCCGCAAGATCGTCGAGTTGGGTGTGCCCACCCGCGTGCTGATGCTCACCGCCTCCGGCGACGTCAGCGACCGCGTGGAGGGCCTGGAGATCGGCGCCGACGACTACCTTCCCAAGCCGTTCGCCTTCACCGAGCTGACCGCCCGGGTCCGCGCCCTGGGGCGCCGTACGACCGTCGCGCTGCCGCCCGTCCTGGAGCGCGCCGGCATCAAGCTCGACCCCAACCGCCGCGAGGTCTTCCGCGACGGCAAGGAGGTCCAGCTCGCCCCGAAGGAGTTCGCGGTCCTGGAGGTCCTGATGCGCAGCGAGGGCACGGTCGTCTCGGCCGAGCAGCTCCTGGAGAAGGCATGGGACGAGAACACCGATCCGTTCACCAACGTCGTCCGGGTCACGGTCATGACGCTCCGCCGCAAGCTCGGCGAGCCCGCGGTGATCGTCACCGTCCCCGGCTCGGGATACCGGATCTGACCGGCGATGCCTTCCCTGCCCTCGTTCTCCAAGCCGGCGGCCCCACCGCCGCCCGCGCCGCCCAAACCGGCCTGGGACCCCAAGCCGGTCAACGTCCGGCCCTTCCCGTGGCTGCGCCCCACCATCCGGATACGGCTCACGCTGCTGTACGGCGGCATGTTCCTGATGGCGGGCATCGTGCTGCTCACGATCATCTACATGCTCGCCGCGGCAGCGCTCCACGACGGAAGCGCGCTCCCGCTGAAGATCCTCGGCGGCAAGTTCCAGTCCACCAGTGACACCTGCGCGCTGCCCACCGAGACGTCCGGGCAGCTGCTCCAGGAGGCCGTCACCAACTGCCTGGCGCACCAGCGCGCGCTGGCCCTCAACAGCCTCCTGAACCGCTCGCTGCTGGCGCTGCTCGGGCTGACCATCGTGGCCTTCGCCTTCGGCTACGCGATGGCCGGCCGGGTGCTGTCCCCCCTGGGCCGCATCACGCGCACCGCGCAGCGGGTGGCCGGCTCCGACCTGCACCGCCGGATCGAGCTGGGCGGGCCCGACGACGAGCTCAAGGAGCTCGCGGACACCTTCGACGAGATGCTGGACCGCCTGGACCGCGCCTTCGAGTCGCAGCGGCGCTTCGTCGCCAATGCCTCGCACGAGTTGCGCACCCCCCTGGCCATCAATCGCACCTTGCTGGAGGTCCAGCTCGCCGACCCGGACGCGTCACCCGAGCTGACCCAGCTGGGCAAGACGCTGCTGGCGACGAACGAGCGCAGCGAGCAGCTGGTGGAGGGCCTGCTGCTGCTCGCCCGCAGCGAGAACAAGGTCGTCGACAAGAGGCCGGTCGACCTGTCCGAGGTCGCCTCGCAGGCGGTCGACCAGACCCGCGAGGAGGCGCAGGCCAAGGGCGTGGAGCTGCGCGGCGTCCGCCAGCAGGTCTTCGTCCAGGGCAACGGCGTCCTCCTGGAGCGGATCGCGCTCAACCTCGTCCAGAACGCGGTGCGCTACAACGTCCCTGAGGGCGGCTGGGTCGAGGTCACCACCGAACCGCAGCCCGGCTGTGCGGTCCTGGTGGTCTCGAACACCGGCCCGGTGGTCCCCGCCTACGAGGTGGAGAACCTCTTCGAGCCGTTCCGGCGGCTGCGTACGGAGCGGACCGGCAGCGACAAGGGCGTCGGCCTGGGCCTGTCCATCGTGCGGTCCGTGGTGCGCGCCCACGACGGCACGATCACCGCCGAGCCTCGGGAGGGCGGTGGGCTCGACATGCGGGTGGTGCTGCCGCTCTGACGAGGGCCGGAGGGCCGCTGTACGGCCGCTGGAAGGCCGAGGGGCCCGCCGGCGACCCGTGGGCTACCGGCGCGTACGGTAGCCCTCCCGGCAGCCGTACACCGCCCTGCCTCCCGGTTTGACGAAAGGGTGGGTGTACGGGGATCCTTCGCCGAGTTCGCTTTGCGCGGAATTCGGCTGGTCCGCCCGCCGTCCTGACCGTGTGTGATCCCTCACAGAGGCGTTTTTCCGGCCATCTACGCTCCGTGATCAAAACGCCTGGTGGAAAGCCGGGAAAATCCGGGTTTCCCAGGCCCCTGATCACGGGAAGTACACGTGATGGGCTCCGCGAGGTGCGACATTCGGACCGTGTACGGTCCTGATCGCCATCCAAACCGATCACCTCTTCAGGGGTGCGGTTGGGTGTCGATTGAGTAACAGACCTTGATGTGAGGCAAAATCTCCGCCTCAGGTCGGGCACAAGTCCGGCCTCTCACGCGTTACGAGCGCTGAGACACCGCAGACACCCAGAGGGGGAGAGCGAAAATGGCTACGGATTACGACACCCCACGCAAGACCGATGACGACCTCAACGAGGACAGCATCGAGGAACTGAAGTCGCGGCGGAACGACAAGTCCGCCTCGGCCGTCGACGTCGACGAGTTCGAGCAGGCCGAGGGCCTGGAGCTGCCCGGCGCCGACCTGTCCAACGAGGAACTCGCGGTCCGCGTGCTGCCCAAGCAGCAGGACGAGTTCACGTGCATGAGCTGCTTCCTGGTCCACCACCGCAGCCAGCTGGCTGCCGAGGACAAGAACGGGAACCCGATCTGCCGCGACTGCGCGGCCTGACCGGCTCTGCGCCGTGCCAGGCGTGAACCCGTTCCGTAAGGGACGCGAGGGCGGCAGAGGTCCGGCGGCCGGCGCACGATCACGCGAGGAAACCGCGCCCGTGCCCGCCGACCCGACCGCCCTCCCCGAGGAGCGGACAACCGGCGCACCGCCGGAGCGGGGCCGCACGGCCTCGCTCGCGGCCACGGTCGGCCGCGGCGCCCGGAAAGGCGGCGGCAGCGTACGGGTGGCGCTCGCCGCGATCGCCGACCGGATCATCGCCACCGCACCGCGGATCCCGGTCCGCGACCTCGCCGCCTTGCGCGCACAGTTCCCCGGACTGACCCCCGAGGAACTGGCCGACAAGCTGGTCGCGGGCGCCTGCGCGGGCACCGCCACGGTCGGCGCGGGGGTGGGCGCGGCGGCCATGCTGCCCGTACCGCCCGCCATGCCCGCCGAACTGGCCACCGAGGTCGCCGGCGTCGCCTCGGTGGAGATCAAACTGATCGCCGAGCTGCACGAGGTCTACGGCCTGCGCCCCCCGGGGAATCCGGCGCAGCGCGCCACCGCCTATCTGACGTCCTGGACGCAGGAACGCGGCATCGACATCGTCAAACCCGCCTCGCTGAACGTCGCGCTCGGCGGGCAGATGAGGCGCGAGCTGCGCCAGCAGGTCATGAAGCGCACGCTGCGCAACCTCCCCAACCTCACGCCGTTCCTGGTCGGCGCCGCCGTCGGTGCGTTCCTGAACCGCCGCGACACCGCAAGACTCGCCGCCAGGATCCGCGCGGACCTGCGCCGCCGGCAGGTGCCCTGGGACGCCCTCCCCGACGACCGGCGCGGTCAGCCGCGCACCGACGCCAGCGCCGAGACCAGGCGCTCCGGCTCCCGCGTCGACAGATAGGCGTAGGGCGTCGGGTCCTCGGGGTCGGTGATCTCCACCCGCACCGCCGTGCGCACATAGCCGCGCAGCAGCATGTAGGCGCGTGCGTCCGCCTTGTACGTCCGCCAGGCCAGCGCCTCGTCGGCGTCCAGCGCCTGCGCCTCGCCCAGCGCCGACAGCGGGATCTTCGCGTCGCCGGCGATCAGCGCGCCGCCCACCACCCGGATCCGCACCGAGCCGTACGAGCTCACCGCCACCGCGGCCAGCGCCGAGCCGCCGATGAGCCCGCCGAGCATCGGGAGCGTCCCGAGGGGGAGCAGCATCAGGGCGCAGGCGATGCCGACCAGCGCGGCGATCACCCACCAGGACCGGGGTGCGGTGAGACGTTCTTCGTACGACTGCATGGCTCCAGCTTGGCACGGCGGCACGGGCCCCTTACGCGCGCGGGTAGGGTCTGCACTCGTGAGTGGAACTGACCAAACCAGGACGCGGCTGACGCCACCCCAGGACGCCGCCGCTCCGGTCCGGCACCCCGATGCGCCGGCGCCCGGAGAACTCCTCGGCGCGCACTACGACCGGTGCTTCGGCTGCGGCACGGGCCAGCCGCACGGGCTGCACCTGGAGGCGCGGGCCGGCGAGGGCGTGAGCGTACGCGCGGAGTTCACCGTCAAGGAGGCCCACCAGGGCGCACCGGGCCTGGCGCACGGCGGGGTCCTGGCCACCGCGCTGGACGAGACGCTCGGGTCGCTGAACTGGCTGCTGCGGGTGATCGCGGTGACCGGCCGGCTGGAGACCGACTTCGTGGCGCCGGTGCCGCTGGGCACGGTGCTGCACCTGGATGCGCGGGTCACCGCGGTGCACGGCCGGAAGATCTACTCGACGGCGGTGGGCCGGATAGGCGGCCCGGACGGCCCGGTGGCGGTGCGCGCCGAGGCGGTCTTCATCGAGGTGAAGGTCGACCACTTCATCGACAACGGAAGGGCCGAGGAGATCCAGGCGGCGATGGCCGACCCGGACCAGGTCAAGCGAGCGCGTGCCTTCGAGGTGAACCCGTGAGTCAGCAACGGAATCCGGTGGATGTGCTGCTGCGGCGGCTGGACCCGGAAGTGCCGGTTCCGGCGTACGGGCATCCCGGCGACGCCGGCGTGGATCTGGTGACCACCGAGGCCGCCGAACTGGCGCCGGGGGAGCGCACCGTGCTCCCCACGGGGGTGTCGATCGCGCTGCCGGACGGCTACGCGGCGTTCGTGCACCCGCGGTCGGGTCTGGCGGCCCGCTGCGGACTGGCGCTGGTGAATGCCCCCGGGACGGTGGATGCCGGGTACCGTGGAGAGATCAAGGTGATCGTGGTCAATCTCGACCCCCGCGAGAGCGTGCGGTTCGAGAGATTCGACCGGATCGCCCAATTGGTCGTCCAGCAGGTCGAGAAGGTGCGCTTCCACGAGGTGGCGGAACTTCCCGGCTCGGCGCGGGCCGAGGGGGGATTCGGGTCCACCGGCGGTCATGCGGCGGTGGGCGGCTCCACGGGCGGGAATGAATACGCATCGGTCGGTGGCGACCGGGAAGGACAGTGACGTGTTCGGACGTCGCAAGAAGAACGAGGCTCCTGTAGAGCCGGCCGAGGACGCGGCGCTCGCCGACGAGGCGGCGGCCGGAGAGGCCGACCGGGACGGCGCGCCGTCGCAGCGGCTCAATCTTCCGCCCGCGCCGCGGCCCGACGGTCCCTGGGACGCGTCGGAGGTCAAGGAGCCCGGCGAGGGCCGGGTGGACCTCGGCGGGCTGTTCGTGCCGGGCGTCGAGGGCATGGAGCTGCGGGTCGAGGTCGCCGGTGACGCGATCGTCGCCGCGACGGTCGTCCTCCAGGACAGCGCCGTGCAGCTCCAGGCGTTCGCCGCCCCCAGGAACGAGGGCATCTGGGGCGAGGTGCGCGAGGAGATCGCCGCCGGTATCACCCAGCAGGGCGGCGTCATCGACGAGGTCGAGGGCCCGCTGGGCTGGGAACTGCGCGCGCAGGTTCCGGTGCAGCTGCCGGACGGGACGAACGGGGTGCAGGTCGTGCGCTTCGTCGGCATCGACGGCCCCCGCTGGTTCCTGCGCGGAGTGATCTCCGGCCAGGGCGCGGTGCAGCCGCAGGCGGCGGGCGTACTGGAGCACATCTTCCGGGACACCGTCATCATCCGCGGCGACGCCCCGATGGCGCCCCGCGACCCGATCGTCCTCAAGCTGCCCGACGACGCCCAGATGGTGCCGGACGGCGTGCAGCAGGACGCGGCCGAGGGGTCGCGCTTCGGCGGTGGCGTGGAGCGCCTGGAGCGCGGACCGGAGATCACCGAGATCCGCTGACGATCTGTCCAGCCCCCTGGAGCGAAGAGGCGCCCAGGGCGGCCGGATCCGGACGGTAGCGAGGGCCCGTATCCCCATTGAGGGGGTACGGGCCCTCGCTGTTTTCGCAGGTCAGAGCGAGATGCGTAAGAAGTCCGTCAACGGGGCGCTAATGGCCGTAAGGGAGGCGTCAACAACGTTCACGCGGTGGCCGGATACCGCTTTGCTTTGGGGGTCCTATCCGCCGCATCCCTCTAGGAGCACACGATGGCCGACGTGGCCTTCGTCATCGTCACCATCGCGGTCTTCGCGGTAGTGGCCCTCGTCGCCAAGGGGGTGACGAAGCTGTGACCATCGAGAACATCGTCGGCCTGATCGTTGCCGTCGCCCTCCTCGGTTACCTCGTCCTCGCCCTCGTCTTCCCGGAGAGGTTCTGAGGTGTCGACTGCTGCCACCGCAACGGCCTCCATGAGTCCCGTTCTCGCAGGCGTGCTCCAGCTCATAGCGCTCATCGCGGCGCTCGCCCTGGCGTACCGCCCCCTCGGCGACTACATGGCCGCCGTGTACTCCTCCCCCAAGCACCTGCGGATAGAGAAGTTCATCTACCGCTGCATCGGTGCCAACGCCGACACCGAGATGCGCTGGCCCGCCTACCTGCGCGGCATCCTGGCGTTTTCGCTGGCCGGAGTCCTCTTCCTCTACGTGATCCAGCGACTCCAGGGGCACCTGCCGCTCTCGCTGGGCTTCGCCTCGATCAGCCCGGACCAGGCGTTCAACACCGCCGCGTCGTTCGTCACCAACACGAACTGGCAGTCCTACAGCGGCGAGCAGGCCATGGGCCACGTCGTCCAGACCGGCGGCCTCGCGGTGCAGAACTTCGTCTCCGCCGCCACCGGCATGGCCGTCGCCGTCGCCCTGGTCCGCGGCTTCGCCCGCTCCCGCACCGGCGAACTCGGCAACTTCTGGGCGGACCTGGTGCGCAGCACCATCCGCATCCTCGTCCCGCTCGCGGTGCTCGCCGCCATCGTCCTGGTCGCCTGCGGCGCCATCCAGAACTTCTCCGGCATCCACGGTGTCGGCCAGTTCTTCGGCGGCTCCCAGCAGACCAACGGCGGCGCGGTGGCTTCCCAAGAAGCCATCAAGGAACTGGGCACCAACGGAGGCGGCTACTTCAACGCCAACTCCGCCCACCCCTTCGAGAACCCCAACGCCTTCACCAACCTCTTCGAGATCTTCCTGATCCTCGTCATCCCGTTCGCGCTGACCCGCACCTTCGGCAAGCTCGTCGGGAACGTGAAGCAGGGGTACGCGATCCTCGCCGCGATGGTCACCATCTGGCTCGGCTTCACCGTGCTGATGATGTGGAGCGAGTTCGCCCACGGCGGCTCGGCCCTTCAGGCCGCGGGCGCCGCCATGGAAGGCAAGGAGACCCGCTTCGGCATCGGCAGCTCCGCGATCTTCTCCGTGGCCACCACGCTCACGTCAACCGGAGCCGTCGACTCCTTCCACTCCTCCTTCACCGCATTCGGTGGCGGGATCCAGCTGCTCAGCATGATGCTCGGTGAGATCGCACCCGGTGGTGTGGGCTCCGGCATCTACGGCATGCTGGTCATGGCGGTCATCGCGGTGTTCATCGCCGGCCTGATGGTGGGCCGCACGCCGGAATACCTGGGCAAGAAGATCAGCACCCGAGAGATCAAGCTCGCCGCCTGCTACATCCTCATCACGCCGGCCCTGGTGCTCCTCTTCACCGCCGTCTCGATGGTGCTGCCGGACGCGCTCGGGTCGATGCTCAACACCAAGGCGCAGGGCGCCGCGCCGCACGGCTTCTCCGAAATCCTCTACGCGTACACCTCCGGTGCCAACAACAACGGCTCCGCGTTCGCCGGACTCAACGCCAACACCCCCTGGTACAACATCACGATCGGCCTGGCGACGCTGCTCGGCCGGTTCCTGCCCATGGTGTTCGTGCTCGCACTCGCCGGCTCGCTCGCCGAGCAGAAGCCGATTCCGGAGACCGCGGGCACCCTCCGTACCGAGAAGCCGCTCTTCGCCGGGCTGCTCGTCGGCACGATCCTGATCATCACCGGTCTGACCTACTTCCCGGCGCTGGCCCTCGGGCCGCTGGCGGAGGGCCTGTCATGACCGCCCCCGTGAAACCGGAGGAGTCCGGCCCCATGTCCACCGCCACTCCGACTCGCGCCCCGCAACAGGACGTCCCCAGCGGGCAGCAGCCCGGCGACGGCCGCGTGGGCGGCGGTCTCTTCGACCCCAAGCAACTCGTCAAGTCCCTGCCCGACGCTATACGCAAGCTCGACCCGCGGGTGATGATCAAGTCCCCCGTGATGTTCGTGGTCGAGGTCGGGTCCGTCCTCACCACGATCTTCGCCTTCAAGACCCCCTCGGAATGGTTCGGTTGGGCGATCGCCGCCTGGCTGTGGCTGACCGTCGTCTTCGCCAACCTCGCCGAAGCGGTCGCCGAGGGCCGCGGCAAGGCGCAGGCCGACACCCTGCGCAAGGCCAAGACGGACACCGTGGCGCGCCGGCTCAACGGCACGGACGAGGAACAGGTCCCCGGCACGGAACTGCGCATCGGCGACCTGGTCGTCTGCGAGGCCGGCGACATCATCCCCGGTGACGGCGATGTCGTCGAAGGCGTCGCCTCCGTCGACGAGTCCGCCATCACCGGCGAATCCGCCCCGGTCATCCGCGAGTCGGGCGGTGACCGCTGTGCGGTCACCGGCGGCACGAAGGTGCTCTCCGACCGCATCGTCATCAAGATCACGACGAAGCCCGGTGAGACCTTCATCGACCGGATGATCAACCTCGTCGAGGGTGCCGCACGGCAGAAGACGCCCAACGAGATCGCGCTGAACATCCTTCTCGCGTCGCTCACCATCGTCTTCCTGCTGGCGGTCGTCACCCTCCAGCCGTTCGCCATCTACGCCGGCGCCGAGCAGTCCATGATCGTGCTGCTCGCCCTGCTGGTCTGCCTGATCCCGACGACCATCGGCGCGCTGCTGTCGGCCATCGGCATCGCCGGTATGGACCGCCTCGTCCAGCGCAACGTGCTGGCCATGTCAGGTCGCGCCGTCGAAGCAGCGGGCGACGTATCGACATTGCTGCTCGACAAGACCGGCACCATCACCTACGGCAACCGCCAGGCCTCCGAGTTCGTCGCCGTACAGGGCGTCACCGAAGCCGAGGTCGCCGAGGCCGCCCAGCTGTCCTCCCTGGCCGACGAGACCCCCGAGGGCCGTTCCATCGTCGTCCTCGCCAAGGACAAGTACGAGCTGCCCGAACGCCACCAGGAAGACCTGACCGGCGCCGAATGGGTGCCGTTCACCGCCCAGACCCGTATGTCGGGTGTGGACGTCGACGGCAGGAAGGTCCGCAAGGGCGCCACCGGTTCGGTCATCGCCTGGGTCCTGGATCGCGGCGGCGACGTCGCCGAGGACGCCCAGCGGCTGACCGAGGAGATCTCCCAGGCCGGCGGCACCCCGCTGCTGGTCGCCCTGGAGGACGAGCGCGGCCCCCGCGTCCTCGGCGTCATCCACCTCAAGGACGTCGTCAAGGAGGGCATGCGCGAACGCTTCGACGAACTGCGCAAGATGGGCATCAAGACCGTCATGATCACGGGTGACAACCCGCTGACGGCCAAGGCCATCGCCGAAGAGGCCGGCGTCGACGACTTCCTCGCCGAGGCCACGCCCGAGGACAAGATGGCGCTCATCAAGCGCGAACAGGCCGGCGGCAAGCTCGTCGCCATGACCGGTGACGGCACGAACGACGCGCCCGCGCTGGCCCAGGCGGACGTCGGCGTCGCCATGAACACCGGAACCTCGGCCGCCAAGGAGGCCGGGAACATGGTGGACCTGGACTCCAACCCGACGAAGCTCATCGAGATCGTCGAGATCGGCAAGCAGCTCCTCATCACCCGGGGTGCGCTGACGACCTTCTCGATCGCCAACGACGTCGCGAAGTACTTCGCGATCATCCCGGCGATGTTCGCGGTTGCCTACCCGGGCCTGGACACCCTCAACATCATGCGGCTGCACAGCTCCCAGTCCGCGATCCTGTCCGCGATCATCTTCAACGCGCTGATCATCATCGCGCTGGTGCCGCTGGCCCTCAAGGGCGTGCAGTACCGGCCGGTCAGCGCCGACAAGATGCTCCGGCGGAACCTCGCGGTCTACGGACTCGGCGGCCTCATCGCGCCGTTCATCGGCATCAAGCTCATCGACATGCTCATCACTCTCATCCCCGGAATCGGGTGACCGCCATGAACAACTCCGTACGCAACACCGCCCGGTTGCTGACGGCGGGGCTGCGCGCCCTGCTCGTGCTGACCGTGGTCTGCGGGGTGATCTACCCCCTGGTGGTCACCGGAGTGGCGCAGGCGGCCTTCCCCGGCACGGCCAACGGATCCGAACTGACCTCGCACGGCAAGGTCGTCGGCTCCTCCCTGCTCGGCCAGCGCTACGACAAGGGCAAGGACAAGCAGGGCAACCCGATCCCGGACCTGCACTGGTTCCAGCCCCGCCCGTCGGCCGGACTGGGCAGCAACCGGACGGCGAAGCCCCCGGTCAACCCCCAGTACGACCTCCAGGTCTCCGGCGCCTCCAACCTGGGGGCCGGCAACACCGACCTGCTCAAGTCGGTGAAGGACGCCAAGCAGTGGGTCGCCACGACGTACGGCGTACCGGAGTCGCAGGTTCCGGCCGATGCGGTGACGTCCTCCGGCTCCGGCCTGGACCCGGACATCTCGCCGGAGTACGCACAGATCCAGGTCAACCGCGTCGCCAAGGAGAACAACCTCCCCGCGGACAAGGTGGAGCAGCTGGTCAAGGACCACACCCAGGGCCGCCAGCTGGGATTCATGGGCGATCCCCGGGTGAACGTGCTGGAGCTGAACGTGGCACTGCGCGACCTGGTGCAGAAGCAGGGCTGAGCGGCGCCTCCATGAGGTGATCGCCGCGGTCGGGTGCGCCGAGCAGCCGACCGCGGCGATCGGCCGGACAGGGCCGCGGCTCCGGCGGGGGATGCGGGTGCGCGGTCCTGAGGGGCTGCGGGCCGGCTGATCCGTGGACATGCGGGAAACGGATCGGCCGGTCTGCGGACCGGATGGCGGGTGGCCCCGAGGACGGTGATCCTCGGGGCCACCCGCTGTTGTGCGGTGGGGAGGCGGTGGGGGAGGCGGGGTGGTGGGGGAGTCGGGGTGAGGCGCGCAGGCGCCGCAGGGGGCTGTGTCCTGCGAGCCGGGAGTGGCGCCGGGGTGGTGGACGGCGTGTCGGCCGGGGGGAGTTGCGCCGTGCACGGCTGCGCGGCGCGTCGACTGGGGGCGTTGCGCGGTGTTGCCGCGCGCGGCGAATCGATCCCGTACCCGCCTTGCTTCACGTACGGATCGGTGAACCAGCCCTCCGGACAGCGCCGTTGCCCCTCCCCATTTTCACGTCCCCTTCTGACGCCAGGTCTTGACGGCATGTGGGCTTGCCCTTACGTTCGCCAGCCATCGCAGGTGTTCATGTCAACGCTCGCCGTTCACGTACGAGAACATCTCCCGTCCGCTCCTGTCCGCTCCCGACCACTGAGCCTCTCGACCGGAAGGCACACCCCCCATGCGCGGAAAGCTCACCCTCGCCGTCGGAGCGCTCCTCGGCACCCTGACGGCGGGCCTGCTCCTGGGCGCCCCGACGTCCGCGGCGCCGGCCGCCTTCACGCACCCCGGTGTCCTCCTGGGCACCCGCCAGCTCGACTTCATCCGCAGCAAGGTCGACTCAGGCGCCGCGCCCTGGAAGGGCGCCTACGACGCCATGATGGCGAGCTCCTACGCCTCGCTCTCCCGTACACCCAAACCCCGTGCCACCGTCGAATGCGGCCCGTACTCCCACCCCAACCACGGCTGCACCGACGAACGCGAGGACGCCCTCGCCGCCTACACCCTCTCCCTGGCCTGGTACGTCACCCGCGACAGCAAGTACGCCGACAAGGCGATCCAGATCATGGACGCCTGGTCCGGCACCATCAAGGACCACACCGACAGCAACGCACCACTGCAATCCGGCTGGGCCGCCTCCACCTGGCCGCGCGCCGCCGAAATCATCCGCTACACCTACAAGGGCTGGCCCAAGGACCGCGTCGACCGTTTCGCCACCATGCTGCGCACCGTGTACCTGCCCAAGGTCATCAACGGCTCCCACAACAACGGCAACTGGGAACTGACCATGATGGAGGCGGCCGTCGGCATCTCCGTCTTCACCGAGGACAAGAGCTCCTACGACAAGGCCATCGGCACCTACCGCGCCCGGGTCCCCGCGTACATCTACCTGAAGTCCGACGGCGCTCTGCCCAGGACGACCCCGGGCAGCGGCCTCAACACCCGCGACAAGGTCATCAAGTACTGGCAGGGCCAGTCCACCTTCGTCAACGGCCTCACCCAGGAGACCTGCCGCGACTTCACCCACACCGGATACGGCCTGTCGGCCATCTCGCACATCGCCGAGACCAGCCGCCTCCAGGGCCAGGACCTCTACCCGGAGGTCGGCGACCGGCTGCGCCAAGCCCTCGACTTCCAGGCCACATACGAGCTCGGCGCCGTTCCGCCGTCGTGGCTGTGCGGCGGCAGCGTCACACGCGGTCTGGGCCCCGTCACCGAAGTCGGATACAACGCACTGCACAACCGGATGGGTTACGCGATGCCCGGCACGCAGAAACTGACGGAGCAGCAGCGGCCGGCCGGCTCCGACAATCTCTTTGTCGCTTGGGAGACACTGACACACGCGGACAACCCCAACTGAGGTGGACCGGGCGGCCATTCGCGTCTGAGGTCGGGGCAGGGTGTCCGGGTCGGCGGCCCGGGCCTGGAACAAGATCCTTACTACTGCCGGCGAGCCCGCCCCGCCGGTGGGCACGCCGCTCCTGGAATCGTTCTCCGAGATGGTGCGGGTGGCGTATGCCGAGCCGCGGTTGCGTCAGCTCTACCCGTGGACGGGCATGAGGGAGCTGCACCTCAGCAGATGCACGGAGTCTCGCCCCACCTGGGACACTCCCCGCTTCGGCACTCTGGGAGGTGGTCGGTACTACGTCGAGGGGCCGAGCGGCAGCAGTCCGCGGATCGCCGCGACCGGCAGCACGCAGGCCGCTGTAGACGAGGTCATCGCGCGACTGCCACCAGGCTGCGGCCTGGCCTTCGTCGGCAATGCGGAGGAATGGGCCGCTCACGAGAGGGCGCAGACCAGTCGGCAGGGCATGACCGTCGGTACGGGAGAAGTTGCCGCGGTGCGGGAATGCCGGATGTCCTCCTGGTCGACAAGCTCCTTGAAGACGTCTGCCAGTCACCAGACGTCGCCCTCGCGCCAGTCACAGGTGAGGTCGGCGTCGAGGTCGAGAGGGGCCGACGTCGGCAGGACGTAGAGGCAGCCGTCCTCGTCCGGCGTGCGTTGGATGCCGTGCGGGCTCAAGGCCCAGGAGGGGCCCCGCCACAGCTGCCAGCCGCGTGCGGCGTAGAAGGTGGTCGCCTCGTCGGAAGCGCTGAGGGCGCCGAGGCCGTAGGCGTTGCGGATCACTCGCTCCAGGGCGTCCATCATGGCCGCGCCATGGCCCCGGCCGCGCCGGTCCGCGCGAACGCCCACCCCCTCTACGTAGCCGCAGCGGAGGGCGCGTCCGTTGTGCAGCAGTCGGCGCTGGACGACGGAGGCATGGCCGATCAGTTCGCCGCCCTCGTGGACCAGGGCGTGCAGTCCGCCGAGTGCGTGCTCCCAGTCTTCGGACGTCATGTCGTCGAACACGTCGAAGAGGAGGGCGCGGGCCGCCTTGAGGGTGGCGGCGTCCATGCCTGAGGTGTGGGTGACGCGTACGTCAGCCGTGCGGGACCGGGACGTCGTGAAGGTCGTGGGCGTCATGACGGCATCGTCGCAGTCGGCCGGTTGGCGGGGCGATGGCTTTAAGGGAGCTGTTCTGCTGTCAGCAATGCGTCAGAGAAGCCGAGTTGAACTGGTGGTCGGGCGGCGTCGGGGATGTGATGGGGAACGACCGGGCGTTCTGCGCCACCGGGGCCGGCCGCCTCACGGCGGTGCGTGGTGTGCGCTGCCCGGTCCGGTCGCCCCACCGGGTGCCGCCGCGGGCGCCGCGTCCCTCTTCGCGCGGCGCCCGCCCCTTGTTGCTGTTGCCGCCCTCCTCGTTGTCGCTGCTTTCCCCGGCCTCTCCGCGACGCGGTGACGTGCATACGGGCCACCCCTCTTTCGCCTGTTACGAGAGCCACTTCGCGGCTGTTCGCTCTGGGGTGTGCCGGGCACGCCGGCCCGCTCGGCACAGTGGCGAGGGAGGAAGGGCCGGCCGGGTGCCGGGCGGGCAGGTGCGACGACGGCGAGGGCGGGATGGCGGCTGACCTGCCGGGGCCGCTGCGCGGGACCCGGCGCGGACCGCTCCATGGGACCCGGCGCGGACCGCGACGGAGCACCGACACCAGCTGTGGCCGGAAAGCCGGCACCGCCCGTGGCGGGAACGCGCCGTAAGGCGTGCAGCCGGCCCGATACGAGCCGCAGTGGACGACCCGACCGGGCCCGGACCAAAGACCCCCGCATGGCACGGGCGGTGCGGAGGCGGGATGTGCCGAGACCGAAGCCACGGAGGCCGAAGGTACCGACGCGAAGGGCGCCGACCGTCATCCTCCGGCCCCACGGCGCTCGCCCCCTTCTCCCACCCCTTCTTCCGCCCCGTGGCCCCGTCACCCCCATGGCCTCGCCGCCCCCGCGCCCGCGGAACCCGTGCCGCACCCCGCCCGCCACCCCCCCACCCCGTATCAGAGTCGCGTCAAGACCGGGCATGAAGCCGCTACCTGCGTGTTTGTACCGTTGTTCGGTAGGTAGGGTCGCATCAGGCCCAGCCCGGTGGGGGCGGGCCGCACGTAAGACAATGGGGCCATGGCACGCGGCAAGCTACGGATATATCTCGGCGCGGCACCGGGCGTCGGCAAGACGTACTCGATGCTGTCCGAGGCGCACCGGCGCATGGAGCGCGGTACGGACGTCGTCGTGGCGTTCGTCGAGCACCACGGCAGGCCCCGCACCGAGGTCATGCTGCACGGGCTGGAGCAGATACAGCGCCGGGAGCTGGAGTACCGCGGCACGGCGTTCACCGAAATGGACGTGGACGCGGTCCTGGAACGCAAGCCCGCCGTGGCGCTGGTCGACGAGCTGGCGCACACCAACGTCCCCGGGTCGCGCAACAGCAAGCGCTGGCAGGACGTCGAGGAGCTGCTGGAAGCCGGGATCACGGTGATCTCGACGGTGAACATCCAGCATCTGGAGTCGCTCGGGGATGTCGTCGAGTCGATAACGGGCGTGCGCCAGCGGGAGACGGTGCCGGACGAGATCGTCCGGCGGGCCGACCAGATCGAGCTGGTCGACATGTCGCCCCAGGCCATCCGGCGGCGGATGGCGCACGGCAACATATACAAGTCGGACAAGGTCGACGCCGCGCTGTCCAACTACTTCCGGCCGGGCAACCTCACGGCGCTGCGCGAGCTGGCGCTGCTGTGGGTCGCCGACCGGGTCGACGAATACCTTCAGGAATATCGGGCGGAGCACTCGATCCGCTCCACCTGGCAGGCGCGTGAGCGGATCGTGGTGGGGCTGACGGGCGGTCCGGAGGGTCGTACGCTCATCCGCCGCGCCGCGCGGATGGCCGCCAAGGGATCGGGCAGCGAGGTGCTCGCCGTCTATATCGCCCGCAGTGACGGGCTGACGTCGGCGTCGCCCAAGGAGCTCGCCGTCCAGCGCAAGCTGGTGGAGGATCTTGGCGGGACGTTTCACCATGTCATCGGCGATGACATACCGAGCGCGCTGCTGGAGTTCGCGCGCGGGGTGAACGCCACCCAGATCGTGCTGGGGTCGAGCCGCCGCAAGGCGTGGCAGTACATCTTCGGACCGGGTGTCGGCGCGACCGTCGCCCGTGATTCCGGGCCCGATCTCGACGTGCACATCGTCACCCACGATGAGGTCGCCAAGGGCCGCGGGCTGCCCGTGCCGCGCGGTGCCCGGCTGGGGCGGGCGCGGATCATCGCCGGGTGGCTGGTCGGCGTGGGCGGCCCGGCGCTGCTGTCGCTGCTGCTCACCAAGATCTCCAACGGTCCGGGCCTGGCCAACGACGTCCTGTTGTTCCTGTTCCTGACCGTCGTCGCGGCGCTGCTGGGCGGACAGCTGCCGGCGCTGGCGTCGGCGGCCGTGGGCTCGCTGCTGCTGAACTTCTACTTCACCCCGCCCGTCCACACCCTGACGATCAACGACCCGAAGAACATGGTCGCCATCGCGATCTTCTTCGCCGTAGCGGTGTCCGTCGCGTCGGTGGTCGATCTCGCCGCCCGGCGCACCCATCAGGCCGCGCGGTTGCGTGCCGAGTCGGAGATCCTGTCGTTCCTGGCGGGCAGTGTGCTGCGCGGTGAGACCACGCTGAACGCCCTGCTGGAGCGTGTCCGGGAGACGTTCGGGATGGACACGGTTTCGCTGCTGGAGCGCAGCAGCGACGTCGATCCGTGGACGTGTGCGGGCCGCGCGGGCGGCAGCGACAGCACGCCGCCGCTGCTGCGGCCCGAGGACGCGGATGTCGACATGCCGGTGGGCGACCATATGGCGATGGCGCTGACCGGCCGGGTGCTGCCCGCCGAGGACCGCCGGGTGCTGGCCGCGTTCGCCGCGCAGGCCGCCGTCGTACTGGACCGGCAGCGGCTGGTCGGCGAGGCGGAGCGGGCCCGGGAGCTCGCCGAGGGCAACCGGATCCGCACGGCGCTGCTGGCCGCGGTCAGCCACGATCTGCGCACGCCGCTGGCCGGCATCAAGGCGTCGGTCACCTCGCTGCGCTCCGATGACGTCGCCTGGTCCGAGGAGGACGAGGCGGAGCTCCTGGCCGGAATCGAGGCGGGCGCCGACCGGCTGGACCACCTGGTGGGCAATCTCCTGGACATGTCCCGCCTCCAGACCGGCACCGTCACCCCGCTGATCCGCGAGATCGACCTCGACGAGGTGGTCCCGATGGCGCTCGGCGGTGTACCGGAGGGGAGCGTCAGCCTCGACATCCCCGAGGAGCTGCCGATGGTCGCGGTCGACCCGGGCCTGCTGGAGCGCTCGGTCGCCAATCTCGTCGAAAACGCCGTCAAGTACAGCCCGGACGGCGAGGCGGTGCTGGTCGCGGCCAGTGCGCTCGGCGACCGGGTGGAGCTGCGGATCGCGGACCGGGGGCCGGGTGTGCCGGACAGTGCCAAGGACCGGATCTTCGAGCCGTTCCAGCGGTACGGCGACGCTCCGCGCGGCGCCGGAGTGGGCCTCGGCCTGGCCGTGGCGCGCGGTTTCGCGGAGGCGATCGGCGGCACGCTCGCCGCGGAGGACACTCCGGGGGGCGGGATGACCATGGTCCTCACCCTGCGGGCCGCTCCGGGCGGCCCGCCGGTTCAGCCCGATCTCCCGGCGCAGGCGACGACATGAGCCCAGCGGGCCATGGCGGAAGCCCCGGGGGCGGCATAGCGTCGCGTCCGCACGACGGTGTGCATCCGCTGCGCGACACGCTTCGGCTCCGCGACACGCGTCCGGGCCTCACCACCGGCCGGACCGTACCGGCCACACTCACCACATGCCCGGCGGGCCTCGCCCGCCGGCGACCGACACCACGAGGAGAACGCCAGTGAACCGGGTGCTTGTGGTCGATGACGAGCCGCAGATCGTCCGCGCCCTCGTGATCAACCTGAAGGCGCGCAAGTACGAGGTCGACGCCGCCCCCGACGGGGCCACCGCCCTCAAACTCGCCGCCGCCCGACACCCCGATGTCATCGTCCTCGATCTCGGTCTGCCCGATATGGACGGCGTCGAGGTCATCAAGGGGCTGCGGGGCTGGACGCGGGTGCCGATCCTGGTGCTCTCCGCCCGGCAGACGTCCGACGAGAAGGTCGAGGCGCTGGACGCGGGCGCGGACGACTACGTGACCAAGCCGTTCGGGATGGACGAGCTGCTGGCGCGGCTGCGGGCGGCGGTGCGCCGGGCCGAGCCGACCGGTCCGGCCGAGGACGAGGTGATCGTGGAGACCGAGGGCTTCACCGTCGATCTCGCGGCCAAGAAGGTCAACCGCGGCGGCCGGGACATCCGGCTGACCCCCACCGAGTGGCATCTGCTGGAGGTCCTGGTCCGCAACCAGGGCCGCCTGGTCAGCCAGAAGCAGCTGCTCCAGGAGGTGTGGGGGCCGTCGTACGGCACCGAGACCAACTATCTGCGGGTCTACATGGCCCAGCTCCGCCGCAAGCTGGAGATCGACCCGTCGCACCCCCGGCACTTCATCACGGAGCCGGGGATGGGGTATCGCTTCGAGCAGTGAGGGGCGGGGCGGCCCGCGGGCCGGGGCGCCGCCCGGGGGGTGCGCAGCGCGGAACCGGGGGCGGTGCCGGTCCGGGGGCGGGGAGGCCGAAGGCGCCGGTTCGAGCGGTGCGGGCGGGCCGGGCGGCCCCCGGTACGCTGGGGTTATGAGTGCTGGGATCCGACCCGAGAAGCCGGCCGGCCGCTTCCGCCGGATGCTCGACAGGCTGTCGTCCTCCGAGGAGGAGCTCCAGTCCGCCGAGTTGCAGGAGGACACGCAGGCGACGGGGTGTACCCGTATATGCGACTGCGACGACCGACAGATAGTGAAGGTCACCGGCACCCTGCGGCATGTGACGCTGCGGCCCCGTGCCGGTGTGCCCGCGCTGGAGGCGGAGCTGTTCGACGGCTCCGCCGCCCTCGACGTGGTGTGGCTCGGCCGCCGTTCCATCGTCGGGATAGAGCCGGGCCGTAAGCTCATCGCCTCGGGCCGCGTCTCCCTGAGCCACGGACGCCGGGTGCTCTTCAATCCCAAGTACGAACTGCGACCGCTCGGACAGGAGTAGCCGGTGACGTCGTACGACCGACCGACCACTGACCCTGACGCATCCTCCGGCCACCACGTGACCGCCCCGGCCGGGCCCTTGGCCCCGCCGGAGGCCGGCGCGGGCCCGGACGCCGGCCGGGAGGTGACGGAGGCGGCGCTGTTCGAGGCGTTCGGCGGCGTGCGCGGCATGGTGGAGACCGTTCTCCCCGGCCTGCTGTTCGTCGCGATCTTCACGGTCAACAAGGATCTGCACATCTCGGCGATCGCCGCGCTGGCCGTGTCGCTGGTGCTGTGCGTGGTCCGCCTGATCCGCAGGGACACCGTCAAGCACGCCTTCAGCGGTGTCTTCGGGGTGGCCTTCGGCGTGGTCTTCGCGATGATGACCGGCAACGCCAAGGACTTCTACCTGCCGGGCATGCTCTACACCCTCGGCCTGGCCCTCGCCTACATCATCACCACCCTCGCGGGCGTCCCGCTGATCGGTCTCATCCTGGGCCCGGTGTTCAAGGAGAACCTCTCCTGGCGCACCCGCAACCCGGGCCGGAAGACGGCGTATGCGAAGGCCAGTTGGGCGTGGGGGCTGATCCTGCTCGCCAAGTGCCTGATCCTCTTCCCGCTGTACTGGTGGGCCGACACCACGCAGCTCGGCTGGGTGCTGGTCGCCCTGAAGATCCCGCCGTTCCTGCTCGCGCTGTATCTGACCTGGGTGTTCCTGGTGAAGGCGCCGGCGCCGATCGATGTCTTCGCCGAGATGGAGGCGCAGGAGAAGGCGGAGGAGGCCGAACGCGAGCGGCAGCGGGGGCTGCTGTCCGCGGCTCCCGACGCGGCTGGCGCCGACCGGCCGGGCAGCGGGCCGCGCCACCGCCGCTGACGGGTCCGCCGCCCGCACCGCACAGCGCGCACAACGCCGGGGCCCGGGAACGAATGTGGTTCCCGGGCCCCGGCGTTCGCCTGTCGGTCAGCTGTCGTCGCGCCGCACCGACAGCAGGTCCTCCAGCTGCTCCTCGCGCGACTGGGCCGCCACGAACAGCAGCTCGTCGCCCGCCTCCAGCGCGTCCTCCTTGTTGGGCGTGAGCACCCGCGTACCGCGGATGATCGTCACCAGGGAGGTGTCCTCGGGCCAGGCCACATCGCCGACCCGGGTGCCGGCCAGCGCCGCCTCCGGGGGCAGCGTCAGCTCGACGAGGTTGGCGTCGCCGTGGCTGAAGCGCAGCAGCCGTACGAGATCGCCGACGCTGACCGCCTCCTCGACCAGGGCCGACATCAGCCGCGGGGTGGAGACCGCGACGTCGACGCCCCAGGATTCGTTGAACAGCCACTCGTTCTTCGGGTTGTTGACCCGGGCGACCACCCGGGGCACGCCGTACTCGGTCTTGGCGAGCAGCGAGACGACGAGGTTGACCTTGTCGTCGCCGGTCGCCGCGATGACGACGTTGCAGCGTTGCAGCGCCGCCTCGTCGAGCGAGGTGATCTCGCAGGCGTCGGCCAGCAGCCATTCCGCCAGCGGCACCCGCTCGACGGAGATCGCGGTCGGCGCCTTGTCGATGAGCAGGATCTCATGCCCGTTCTCCAGCAGTTCGCCGGCGATGGAGCGGCCCACCGCGCCGGCACCCGCAATGGCGACCCTCATGCGTGCGCCTCCTCAGGACCCTGGGCGAATGCCGCCTCGACCTTCTCGACCTCGTCGGTGCGCATCATCACGTGCACCAGGTCGCCTTCCTGCAACACCGTCTGCGAGGTCGGCAGCATCGCTTCGCCCAGCCGGGTGAGGAAGGCGACGCGGACACCGGTCTCGTCCTGGAGCTTGCTGATCTTGTGGCCGACCCAGGAGGAGGCGGTGTGCACCTCGGCCAGCTGGACGCCGCCGCTGGGGTCGCGCCACAGCGGCTCGGCGCCCGAGGGGAGCAGCCGGCGCAGCATCTGGTCCGCGGTCCAGCGGACGGTGGCGACGGTGGGGATGCCGAGGCGCTGGTAGACCTCGGCGCGACGCGGGTCGTAGATCCGGGCCGCGACGTTCTCGACGCCGAACATCTCGCGGGCCACCCGGGCGGCGATGATGTTGGAGTTGTCACCGCTGGAGACGGCCGCGAAGGCACCCGCCTCCTCGATGCCGGCCTCCCTCAGGGTGTCCTGGTCGAAGCCGACACCGGTCACCCGGCGACCGCCGAAGGCGGAGCCGAGGCGACGGAACGCGGTCGGGTCCTGGTCGATCACCGCGATGGTGTGTCCCTGGCTCTCCAGGGTCTGCGCGAGCGCGGAGCCGACCCGCCCGCACCCCATGATGACGATGTGCATGCTGATTACCCCGTGCCCTGGACTAGCGCGCTGACCTGCACAAACACCCTGCTCACTACTTTCTTCTCCGAGTACCGGCGACACGAAGCCACTGCTCGCCACAGCGGCCCGGTGCGTCGCACGGCAGCGCCGGCGGCACCGTGGCCCGGTACAACCGTAGCTGCAATGCCGCGCCCTGTAGGGGGCGCGGTGGCCACCGGTTTTGATGCGGGCACGCCGCGCGCAGCCGCCGGATCGCGCGCCCGGCTGCGCGCCGCCGCGCCCGTAGGGCACGCTACGAGGTGTGCCCCACCTGCCACAGCAGCCCCAACTGGGCTCTCCCACACCGCACATGGTGGTCTGCGGCGATGACGCGCTCGCGCACCGGCTCGCCGCCGAGCTCCGGGACGTCTACCGCGAACGGGTGACGCTCGTCGTCCCGTCCGCCCGGGAGCCGCACCGCCCCCGTATTCCGCCGCCGGCCCGCGGCCTCGGCCGGGCCACCGCACTGCTGGGCCGGGTGTCGGCGGCGGTGGCCCGCACCGGACCGGGCACCCCGGCCGCGGCACCCGTACCCCCGCCCGCGGCGCCCCGCACCGACGCCGAGCCGCCGCCCGAGCCGATACGGATCCTGGAGGCGGCCCAGGCCGACGACGCGGTCCTCGCCGAGGCGGGCATCGCCGAGGCGGGCGCGCTGGCGCTGGTCCATGACGACGACGAGCTCAACATCCACGCCGCCCTGCGCGCCCGCCGACTCAACCCCCGGCTGCGGCTGGTCATCCGGCTCTACAACCGCAAACTCGGCCAGCATCTGGAGGAGTTGCTCGACCAGGCGGCGGCGGTCGCCGCCGGCCGCGGCGCGGACGGCGCTGAACTCCCCAGGGCCGACGCCTCCACGACCGTGCTGTCCGACGCGGACACCGTCGCCCCCGCACTGGTGGCCACCGCGGTCGCCGGCACCAGCAAGGTCATCGAGGCGGACGGGCTGATGCTGCGCGCCGTGGAGCGTGCGCCGGCGCCGCCCGGCCGGGCCGCCGCGCCGGGCCTGTGCACCCTTGCCATCCTGTCCCCGTCCGCCGGCGACCCGGGAGAAGGGGCGGCGGACCAGGACGAAGGGGCCGACCTGCTGCCGGACGACGCCACCGCCGCGGCGGCCGGGGACCGCGGCACCGTGGTCCTGGAGACCGTCGCCTACCGGGGCCGGACGCTGCGCCCGCGCGGGCTGCGCGGCCGGGGCGCGCCGCTCGCCTCGCTGTTCTCCCGGCGGCTGCGCTGGTCGCTGGCCGGCATCGTCGGCGCGGTGCTGGCGCTGGCCGTCGCCGCGTCCCTGACGTCCCACGTACCGCCGCTGCACGCCGCCTACCTGACACTGCTGGACCTCTTCGCCATCAACGACCCGGCGATCGACCAGCCGCTGCCGCGCAAGATCCTCCAGCTGCTGTCCGGGCTGGTCGGCCTGCTGCTGCTCCCGGTGCTGGTGGCGGCGGCGTTCGAGGGGCTGGGCACCTTCCGCAGCGCGTCCGCGCTGCGCCGCCCACCGCGCGGGCTGTCCGGGCACGTGGTGCTGCTGGGTCTCGGCAAGATCGGCACCCGGGTGCTGGCCCGGCTGCATGAGATGGGCATCCCTGTGGTGTGCATCGAGGCCGACCCGGAGGCGCGCGGTATCGCCCTGGCTCGCCGGCTGCGGGTACCCACCGTATTGGGTGACGTCACACAGGAAGGCGTCCTGGAAGCCGCATTGGCCGACCGGGCCCGCACGCTGCTGGCGCTGACGAGCGAGGACACCACCAATCTGGAGGCCGCCCTCTACGCCCGCTCGGTCAACCCCCGGCTGCGGGTGACGCTGCGCCTCTTCGACGACGGGTTCGCGTACGCCGTCTACCGCACCCTGCGCGCCGCCCACCCCGGGGCGCGGACCCGCAGCCGCAGCGTCTCGTTCCTGGCGGCGCCCGCCTTCGCCGGGGCGATGATGGGGCGGCAGATCCTGGGCGCCGTTCCCGTGGAGCGGCGGGTGCTGCTGGTCGCCCGGGTCGGGGTGCGCGGCCATGCCGCCCTGGAGGGCCGCACGGTCGGCGAGGTGCTGCGGCCGGGACGGCTGCGGGTGCTGGCCGTCGACACCTCCGCGCCCGACGACGCGGAGGCGGACGCCGCGGCGGGCGCGCCCCGGCCGGGCGCGGAGCGTGCGCCGGCGCTCCTGGCGCACGAACTGGGCGACGGCTATGTGCTGCGCCCGCAGGACCGGGTGCTGCTGGCCGCGACCCGGCAGGGGCTGGGCGATCTGCTGTCCCGGCACCCGCGGCCGGCGGGCGCCGCGGGGGAGTAGGGCAGGCCCGCGCCCCGCGCCCCGCGCCCCGCGCCCTGTGCCATGGGGCCGCCGTCGCTGCGGTTTCCCCGCAACGACGGCGGCCCCACGCACGCAATGCGTGGATCATGTGTGGATTCTGCGTATTCGTTGCGCAGCTCGGCAAGGCTGTGCAGTGGAACCCACCCATGCCCCATTACCCGATCCGGTGAGGGGTGGGCGAGAACCTTGACGAACCCTTAACATGCCCGGGTGTCCAAACTGACCGACGTGCCCAAACGGATCTTGATCGGGCGCGCACTGCGCAGCGACAGGCTGGCGGAGACCCTTCTCCCCAAGCGCATCGCACTCCCCATCTTCGCCTCCGACCCGCTCTCCTCCGTCGCCTACGCGCCGGGCGAGGTGCTGCTCGTCCTGTCCGTCGCCGGAGTGTCCGCGTACAGCTTCAGCCCCTGGATCGCCGTCGCGGTCGTGGTGCTGATGTTCACCGTCGTCGCGTCGTACCGGCAGAACGTGCACGCCTACCCGAGCGGCGGCGGCGACTACGAGGTCGCCACCACCAACCTCGGCCCCAAGGCCGGCCTGACCGTCGCCAGCGCGCTCCTGGTCGACTACGTCCTGACCGTCGCGGTCTCCATCGCCTCCGGCGTGGAGAACCTCGGCTCCGCCGTCCCCTTCGTCGTCGAGCACAAGACCCTCAGCGCGATCGTGATCATCGTGCTGCTGACGCTGATGAACCTCCGCGGCGTCAGGGAATCCGGCAAGCTCTTCGCCATCCCCACCTACGTCTTCGTCGCCGGCGTCTTCATCATGATCGCCTGGGGCGCGGTCCGCGGCCTGGTCCTGGGCGACACCATGCGCGCCCCCACCGCCGGCTACACCATCCACCCCGAACAGGGCGGCCTGGCCGGCTTCGCGCTGATCTTCCTGCTGCTGCGCGCCTTCTCCTCCGGCTGCGCGGCGCTCACCGGCGTCGAGGCGATCTCCAACGGCGTGCCCGCCTTCCGCAAGCCCAAGTCCAAGAACGCCGCGACCACCCTCGCCCTCATGGGCGGGCTGGCCGTCACCATGTTCTGCGGCATCATCACGCTGGCCATGACCACCCACGTCAAGATGGCCGAGAACCCCGCCACCGACCTGCTCAGCAACGGCAGGCCGATCGGCTCCGGCTACACCCAGAACCCGGTCATCTCACAGGTCGCCGAGGCGGTCTTCGGCAAGGGCAGCTTCCTGTTCGTCGTCCTCGCCGCGGCCACCGCACTGGTCCTCTTCCTGGCCGCCAACACCGCCTACAACGGCTTCCCGCTGCTCGGCTCGATCCTCGCCCAGGACCGCTACCTGCCCCGCCAGCTGCACACCCGCGGCGACCGGCTCGCCTTCTCCAACGGCATCGTCCTGCTCGCCGGCGCCGCCACCGTCCTCGTCTACCTCTACGGCGCGGACTCCACCCGCCTCATCCAGCTCTACATCGTCGGCGTCTTCGTCTCCTTCACGCTCAGCCAGACCGGCATGGTCCGCCACTGGAACCGCCACCTGCTGACCGAGAAGGACCCGGCCGAGCGCCGCCGCATGCACCGCTCCCGCGCCATCAACGCCTTCGGTGCCTTCTTCACCGGCCTGGTCCTGGCCGTCGTCCTGCTCACCAAGTTCACCCACGGCGCCTGGGTGGCCCTCCTCGGCATGGTCGTCTTCTTCGTCACCATGACCGCGATCCGCCGCCACTACGACCGGGTCGCCGACGAGATCGCCGCCGAGGACACCCCGGACGACGACGCCGTACGCCCCTCCCGGGTGCACTCCCTCGTCCTCGTCTCCAGGGTGCACAAGCCCACCCTGCGCGCCCTGAACTACGCCAAGCTGATGCGCTCCGACACCCTCGAAGCGGTCAGCGTCGACGTCGACCAGGCAGATACCCGGGCACTGCGGGACGAGTGGGAGCGGCGTGGCATAGAGGTCCCCCTCAAGGTCCTCGCCTCCCCGTACCGCGAGATCACCCGGCCGATCACCGACTACGTCAAGTCGCTGCGCCGCGAGAGCCCGCGCGACGCCGTCTCCGTCTACATCCCCGAGTACGTCGTCGGCCACTGGTACGAGCACCTGCTCCACAACCAGTCGGCGCTGCGCCTCAAGGGACGCCTCCTCTTCACCCCCGGCGTCATGGTCACCTCCGTGCCCTGGCAGCTGGACTCCTCCGAGGCCGCCAAGAAGCGCGCCCGCAAGCGCGCGGAATGGAACGCCCCGGGTGCGGTGCGCCGCGGCCCGGTCGCCCAGCCGAAGAAGGAGAAGAAGGAGAAGAAGGAGAAGAACGAGCAGCAGGAACGGGCCGCCGTCCGGAAGTAGCCCCCGGGCCGCGGCACCGGCGGACGGTGCCGCGGCCCCCGGCCTCCTTCAACGGAGCCGGGCACCCCGCGAGGGGACGTAGAATTGACGGCTGGCCTCCGCCCGGAGGCCGGCCGTACCGCCTTCTCGCACCCACCCCAGGAGCTCGTCCGCCATGCAGCCGGAACCCAAGAAGTCGCTGGTCGGCGAGGAGTACGAGGTCGAGGTCGGCCCGGTCGCCCACGGCGGCCACTGCATCGCCCGCACCGAAGCCGGCCAGGTCCTCTTCGTACGGCACGCACTGCCCGGTGAGCGCGTCATCGCCCGCGTCACCGACGGCGAGGAGGGCGCCCGCTTCCTGCGCACCGACGCCGTCGAGATCCTGACCCCCTCCAAGGACCGCGTCGCGGCGCCCTGCCCGTTCTCCGGCCCCGGCAGGTGCGGCGGCTGCGACTGGCAGCACGCCGCGCCCGGCGCCCAGCGCCGCCTGAAGGCCTCGGTCATCGCCGAACAGCTGGCACGGCTCGCCGGACTCACACCCGAGGAGAGCGGCTGGGACGGCACCGTCGAGCCCGCCCCCGGGGACAAGGTCGCCAAGGGCGAGGTCCCGGCCTGGCGCACCCGCGTCCAGTACGCCGTCGACGCCGAAGGCCGCCCCGGGCTCCGCAAGCACCGCTCGCACGACATCGAGCCGGTCACCCACTGCATGATCGCCGCCCCCGGCGTCTCCGAACTCGGCATCGAGCAGCGCACCTGGCCGCAGATCGCCACCGTCGAGGCCATCGCCGCCACCGGCTCCCACGACCGCCAGGTCATCCTCACCCCCCGCCCCGGCGGACGCCTCCCCATCGTGGAGCTCGACAAGCCGGTCTCCGTCCTCCGGATCAACGAGAAGGACGGCGGCGTCCACCGCGTCCACGGCCGCCCGTTCGTCCGCGAACGCGCCGCCGGCCGCACCTGGCGCGTCGGCAACGGCGGCTTCTGGCAGGTCCACCCGAAGGCCGCCGACCTCCTCGTCGAGGCCGTCATGCAGGGCCTGATGCCCAAGAAGGGCGACATGGCCCTCGACCTCTACTGCGGCGTCGGCCTCTTCGCCGGCGCCCTCGCCGAACGCGTCGGCGACAAGGGCGCCGTCCTCGGCATCGAATCCGGCAAGCGCGCCGTCGAGGACGCCCGCCACAACCTGGAGGACCTCGACCGGGTACGCATCGAACACGGCAAGGTCGACCAGATCCTCCCCCGCACCGGCATCACCGACGTCGACCTCGTCGTCCTCGACCCGCCCCGCGCCGGCGCCGGCAAGAAAACCGTCCACCACCTCGCCTCCCTCACCCCCCGCCGGATCGCCTACGTCGCCTGCGACCCGGCCGCCCTCGCCCGCGACCTCGACTACTTCCGCGAGGTGGGCTATGCACCGCGGCGGATGCGGGCCTTCGATCTCTTTCCGATGACCCACCACGTGGAGTGCGTGGCGATTCTTGAGCCTGCCAAGAAGGGTCGCTGACCTGAAGGTTCTCCCCTTGCGCAGGATGGGCGTGGTGCGCATGACGGGCGGCGTCTTGACGCATGAGCGACGCGCGTGACGCACGGATGACGCACGCCTGACGTGTCTTCTGGTGCGTCGGCAGGCACGGCAGAGCCGCCCCTGCACCGGATTGCTCCGGTAGCAGGGGCGGCCTTCGTGCGATCGGCGAGAGCCTCGGCGCGACCCAGGGAAGCGGTCGCGGATTGTGCCGAGACGGATGGAGTGAGGACCGACCCCGGCTTCTCCCGCAACGTGACGGTCGCCTCCGGGCAGGGCACCGGCCCCGACGAAGCGGTCTTCGCGGTCTGCTGGCCGGAGCTTTCCCAGAAGGCGACCGGCGGCTGGAGGATGTCCGGGGTGCTGCACGGCAGGCTGCACTTCCTCACGCCGCGCTGGGGCAAGCCGAGTTACCTCTCCGGAGCCGACGGCGGTGCCGTGTTCAGCCACTCGGCGGCGATGGCGTGCAGCAGCAAGGCCGGAGCCGCCTTCACCAAGGCGACGAAGAGGTCGGCCGCCAACGACAGTTGGCTCGCAGTTCGACGTCCTCGGGCCGTGCCGCGACGGGCGCATGGAAGGTGAGCGTGCCGGTGGGGACCGTGCGCCGCAGCCCGTTGTCGCGCAGCGCCCCGAAGCACCAGGTGTCGTACGGCCCGAAGCGGGTGCGATCTGCTGTCAGTTGAGGGACGCGGGGCCGTCCTCGTCGTGGCGGCCGGTCCACCGCACCCCCGCGGCGTACCACTGGGCGAGTTCCTGGGCGCGCCGCTCGACCTCCTGGTCGTCGGCACCGGTCAGGACGTAAGCCGCCAGGTAGTGGGCGGACTTCACGCCCCCCTGGTATGCCGTGCCCACCGTGCCCCGCAGGCGTTCCTCCACCACGAAGGGCGGTGGGGCCTCGGGCAGGGCCGCGAGGGTGCCCCGTTCGGGATAGAAGACGACCCAGCCCGCGCTCTGTCCGGGCGCGACGCCGTGAATCCTGGCATCGGTCAGGGTCTGTGGGGCGACCTGGGCCCGGAACCACTGCTCGTCGAGGTTGAAGCCGGTGGCGGCGCGGATGGCGGGGGCGGTCAGCGCGCCGCCGGTCCTGCTGCCGATCTCGCACAGCACGAGGCGGTCGTCCGGCGTGTGGAAGACCTCCAGGTGGAAGGTGGTGCACTCGGGGGTGGGCAGTGCGTCGAGGACCTTTCGCGCATGGCCGATGAGCCGGTCCGTCAACGGGTGGTCGCGGGTGAGTTGTGCCGATCCCAGGTATATCCCGTCGCGGAAGGACAGGCAGTCGTTGAGGTAGCGCGAGACGAACGTGGCCACCGGTTCCCCCGCCACCACCAGCCCGTCCACCACGTACATCTGGCCCTCTACGAACCGCTCCACCTCGGCGTGTTCGGGCAGGCCTTCGGCGAGGAGTCGGGCCAGGTCTGCGGGGCCGCGCAGCACCTGGGTCCCGGTGGAACCGGAACCGAAGGCCGGTTTCACCACCACCGGGTAGCCGTGCTCGCGGACGAACCCGAAGAGATCGAAGGCCACGCGTACCGGGGCGAACTCCGGTACCTCGACGAGGCCGCTTCGGCGCACCAGGGTCTTCATGTGGACCTTGTCGCGGAACGCCAGGGTGCTGGCGAAGTCCTGCCCCGGCACGCCGAGCAGTTCCCGCAGCCGCGCGGCGCGCAGCAAGTCGCTCTCCATGCGGGCGATCACCGCGCTGGGCGGCGTGCGCTCGGCCAGGTCGAGGGCCGCGCGTTCCGCGTCGCCGCCCTGGAGGTAGCCGGGGACGGAGACAGCGCCCGGGACGTGCCGGTACTGCGGGAATTTGTCCTCGGAGACCAGGAGGTGCGGCCGTACGCCCGCGTCGGCCGCCCACTTGTCGTACGGAGTGTCCGCATAGTCGCTGTTCACAAAAGCCAGAACACCGCGCTCTGCTCCAGACCTCACCAGCACCTCCCAGGACTCCTGAAAAGCACGCACCGGGCGCGTGCGGCATCAAGGCTAGGGGCGTGAGCCCAGGTCAGGGCCGTCCTGCCACATACCTGGGCTTTACCTCGGAAAGATTATTCTGCTCATTCTGACCGCGCAGGAAGTACAGGGAATTGACGATTTCGCTCTTGCGCACACACTGGGGGGAAGTTGAAAAGTCAACGAATTCTCGCCGCAGCGTTATCGGCTCGTGACCGCGAACCGGCGAATCACCTGCACACCCTCGCGGGCCTGCTCGATCGGGAAATGTACGCAGCGGCCCGGCAGTTCGTCGCGGAGCTCCCCGGCGGCCCCGCGCCGGAGCGAGACCCCGCGCCGGAGCCTCACTTACCGCAGGAGCGGTGGCAAGAGCCGCTCCTCCATGCGCTTCTCGCCGGCAAGCGGGCAGCCGCAGCCGAGCGGGGCGCTACTCTCCGGCTCGCCGACAGGCCGCCACCGTCCTGCCCTGCCGTCGCTTCGCGCGACCTGGTGACGGTGCCCGGCAATCTCATGGACAACGCTGTCGACGCGGCAGCCTCGCACCCGCCGGCGAGGCCCTTCGCCGAGGTCGGCATGCGGGCGGAGCCCGGCGCCATGGTGCTGAGCGTCGCCGACCGCGGGCCGGGTGTGCCAACCGCCCTGCGAGCGGCGGTGTTTCGCGAGGGCGGGCCGACGAAGAAGCCGCCGCCGCATCACGGCCGGGGGGTCGGTCTCACGCGCGTCCACGGCGTCGCGCGACGCCGCGGCGGCTCGGTCCGGCTGACCGAACGGCCGGGCGGTGGTGCCGTGTTCACGATCCGACCGCCCCGGAATCCGCCCGTGGCGTCGGGAGCGGCATCGTGATCGACGTCCTGGTCGTGGACGACGACTTCTACGTCGCCGAGGTCAACTCCCGCTATGTGTCCCGTGTTCCGGGATTCCGTGTCATGGGCCGGGCCCACACGGCCGCCGAGGCGCTGATGGCCGTCGAGCGCGGCAGTGTCGATCTGATGCTGCTCGACCACTACCTTCCCGGCGAGGACGGGCTACAGCTGGTGCGCAGGCTCCGCCGGCTCGGCCACGAGACCGACATCATCATGGTCTCGGCGGCCCACGGGGCGGAGCAGGTGAGCTCGGCGCTGCGCAACGGCGTCCTTCAGTACCTGGTCAAACCGTTCAGTTTCGCGGCGCTGCGGGCCAAGTTGACGTCCTACGCGCAGATGCGTGAGCGCCTCGACCGCTCGGACTCCCTGGGCCAGGGCGAGGTGGACGAGATCTTCGGCACGCTCCACGCGCCGGTCCAGGTGGAAGTCCCGCCCAAGGGGTACTCGGCGGCGACCACCGAGCACATCCGCGACGTGCTGCTCCGGGCCGGCAAGGCGCTGTCCGCGCAGGAGGTGGCCGACCTGACCGGAGTGAGCCGCTCCACCGCGCAGCGTTACCTCAAGCACCTTCAGGAGCGCGGCAGCGTCCAACTCGCCCTGAAATACGGAGGTGCCGGCCGCCCCGAGCACCACTACGAGTCCGCGCACGGTGCCTCCCGCACGCGCCCCCGCTGAGCGCACACCACGAGGGTGTCCCCCCGGCGTCACCAGGCCCCACACCCCGAAGGGTGCGGGGCCTGTGCCGTTCCACCGGCGTCCTCGGGACGTTACCGCGCGGTGATCAAAAGAAGCAGAAGGAGCTTTTCGCGGTAAAGCCACAGTGCACGCAGAACCGTGTACCCACCTCGACTCCTGATCTAGTCTCCGTCTCGATCCAGAGCTCCTCACCTGCAAGGACACCGGAGACCTGCTATGGGCGTGACACGCCGTAAGCTCCGTCTTGGAGCCTTTCTCCTGGCCCCCGGCTACCACGTCGCCTCCTGGCGGCACCCCACGGCCCGCGCGGACGGCGGCCTGGACTTCGCTCACTACCGCACGCTCCTGCACACCGCCGAGCGCGGCAAGTTCGACATGTTCTTCGTCGCCGACGGGGTGGGCATCCGCACCCCGTACCGCAACGCCGACGAGCTGAGCCGATGGGGCCGCTTCCTCCAGTTCGACCCGCTGACGCTGCTGTCCGCCCTCGCCGTGCACACCACGCACATCGGTCTCGCGGCGACCGCGTCGACGACGTACAACGAACCGTTCCACATCGCCCGGAAGTTCGCCTCGATCGACCACCTCAGCGCCGGCCGGGCCGCCTGGAACATCGTCACCTCGGTGACGGACGCCGAGGCGAAGAACTTCAACCGCGACTCCCAGCCCGACCACGCGTCGCGCTACCACCGGGCCAGGGAGTTCATGGAGGTCGTCACCGGCCTGTGGGACAGCTGGGACGACGACGCGTTCGGGTACGACAAGGAGTCCGGGCGCTACTTCGATCCCGACGGACTGCACGTCCTCGACCACAAGGGCGAGCACTTCTCGGTGCGCGGCCCGCTCAACGTGGCCCGCTCGCCGCAGGGTTACCCCGTGCTCATCCAGGCGGGCGCCTCCGCGGACGGCCAGGACTTCGCCGCCCGCTGGGCCGAGGTGGTGTTCACCGCCGCCCAGACCCTGGACGAGGGCAGGACGTTCTACCGCGGCATCAAGCAGCAGGCCGCCGCCTACGGGCGCGACGCCGATCAGATGAAGGTGATGCCCGGTCTCTTCCCGGTGATCGGCCGCACCCGCGCCGAGGCCGAGGACAAGTACGCGGTACTTCAGGAACTGGTCGACCCGGTGGTCGGGTTGGGGTTGCTCACCCAGCTCCTCGGCGACGTCGACATCTCGGGCTTCCCGCTGGACGAGCCGCTGCCCGAACTGCCGCCCACCCAGGGCAGCACCAGCCGCCAGCAGCTCGTCTACGACAAGGCGCGCCGCGAGGGTCTCACGATCAGGGAGCTGTACCAGTCCCTGACCGGGGGCCGCGGGCACCGCATCGTCATCGGCACCCCCCAGGACGTCGCCGACCTCATGGAGGAGTGGTTCACCGGAGAGGCCGCCGACGGTTTCAACGTCATGCCGCCCGTGCTCCCCGAGGGCCTGGACGACTTCGTCGACCTCGTCGTGCCCGAGCTACAGCGCCGGGGCCTGTTCCGCACCGAGTACGAGAGCACCACCCTGCGCGGGAACCTCGGCATCGACCGGCCCGCCCGGGGCGCCGCAGCCGAACTCCCGCTCAGCACGGGCCCGTTACCAGTCCAGGAGTGAGCACCCCCATGCCGTCGTTTGCTAGAACCCTCAGCGAGATACCGCCCTCCCCGCTGGTGGCCGTCGACCGGCTGCTGCGCTCCGGCGCGCACACCGAACCGGTGCCGTTGCAGCAGGGCAAGACCGTCTTCGAGCCCTGCGCGCGGCCGGGCGCCTGGGAGCGTGCGGAGTTCGGGATCGCGGCCCACGAGCACGCGCCGCCCGCCGGAGTCCCCGCGCTGCGCTCGGCGTTCGCCGTAGCGGCGAGCCGGCGCCGGGGCGCCCCCGTCGACCCCGGGCAGGTCCTGGTGACGAGCGGCGCCACGCACGCCATCGCGGTGACCCTGCACGCCATCCTGGGTGCGGGCGACGAGGTCCTCATCCTGTCCCCGCAGTGGCTGTTCGCGACCGGCCTGGTGCGGGCGGCCGGCGGGACGCCGCGCGAGGTGCCGGTCTTCCTGGAGCTCGGCGAGGACCCCGACTTCGACTTCATCGCCGCGATCGAGCGGGCCGTGGGGCCGCGCACCCGGGCGATCTACTTCAACAACCCCAACAATCCGACGGGCTTCCGCCTGGACGAGCGCGCCCTGGGCGCGCTCGCCGCGCTGGCCGCGCGGCACGACCTGTGGCTGATCGCCGACAACGCGTACGAGAACTACGACTTCGGCGACGGCGGCTTCCTCGACATGGCGACCGTCCCCGGCGCGGCGGAGCGCACCTTCTCGGTGCACAGCTGTAGCAAGACGTACGCGATGCCCGGCGCCCGCGTGGGCCACCTGATCTCGCCGCCCGGCGCGGAGGAGATCCTCACCAAGTGGTCGCTGCACACGCTGTACTCCGTCTCCACGGCCGCGCAGTACACCGCGTTCCGGGCGCTCGCCACGCCCGCCGACGAACTCGCGCGGCGCCGGGCGGCGGCCGAGCGCGCATGGCGACTCGCCGACGCCGCCCTGGAGATCCCGCACACCCGCATCGAGGGCGGGCTCTACACCTTCCTCGACCTGAGCCGGTACGGCGACGGCGCGGAGTTCGTGCGTCGCTGCGCCGAGGCGGGCGTGGGACTCGCACCGGGCCGGGTGTTCGGCGCCCACTGCGACGGCTGGGCCCGGCTCTGCTTCACCGCAGCACCCGAAGAGGTCGTCACGGACGCCATCGGCCGTATCAACAAGATCTACTGGGAGGGCGGCCGTGACCGCTGACACCACCGTGGCCAGGCCGGCGGCGGCTGCCGCGCTGGCTCCGTATCTGCACCGGTACGACAGCCCGGCACAACTCGGACTCAAGATCAACGCCTATCGGGGTTTCGAGGTGGAGGGCCTCGCCGAGGCGCTGCGCGTGCCGGACCTGCACGACGCCCCCGTCGAGTGCGTGATGGTCGGCGACTCGTACTTCATGACACACCTGGGCCGCAGCAGCACCACGCTGACCGGCGATGCCGAGCAGGAGTGGGGCCTCGACACCCTCACCGGCCTGGTGGCCGAGGTGCGCAAGGCGCTGGACGCCGAATTCCCGGCCGCCAGGCGGCCGTTCCTGCTCGCCGACCTGCCGGACGGGGCGACCCGAGGCCCTGCCACGGCCCGGGCCGCCGCCGACCGGTTCGTCGCGGCCGGCGCGGACGCCGTCAAGATCGAGGTGGCGGGCGAGGGCGAGTTCGACTGCATCGAGGCGGTGGCCGCGACCGGCACGCCCACCCTGGCGCACCTCGGCTACACCCCACAGAGCGGTGCCCTGGCCCGGCACGGCGACGCCCTGGACGGCGCGCTGGCGCTCTTCGCGCAGGCCCGCAGGGCCCGGGCCGCGGGCGGCTGCGGGCTGATCGTCGAGATGGTCAGCGAGGCCGTGAACCAGGCGTTGAGCCGGCCGCACCCCGAAGGCCTTCCGCTGTACTCGGTGTTCAGCGGCCGGGCCCGCTGGGGCGGCCAGAGCCTCAACCTGTGGGACGCCGTCGTACGCCCCGTCCCGGGCGGTCGCTACTTCCCGCCGACCCCGGTGATCGACGCGGCCGAGGTGCCCGACCGGTACACCCCGGAGCTGATCGCCGACCGCATGCGCCAACTGCTGCGGCTCAGCGTCGCCGGCTGGTTCCCGCTCTCCCCGCGCACCGCCCTGACCCCTCGTGAGACGGCCGAGATCACCGACATCGACCCCTGGAGTGCCTCATGACCACCGCCGAACCGGTCACCGCAGGGCCGGCGACCCCCGGATCGGACACGGCCGTCTTCGACGAGCTCGAATCGGCCGTACGCACCTACTGCCGGCGCTTTCCCGCCGTCTTCACGCGGGCGGCGGGACACCGCATGTGGGACGCGGAAGGCCGCGAGTACATCGACTTCCTGTCGGGCGCCGGTGCGCTGAACTACGGCCACAACCCGCCCGAGGTGCGCGCCGCCCTCATCGAGTACCTCCAGGCCGACGGGCCGGTCCACGGCCTCGACCTGCACACCGGCGCCAAGGCCGCGTTCCTGCACCGCTTCCGCGAGGTGGTGCTCGCGCCGCGCGGGCTCGACCACCGGGTGCAGTTCACCGGGCCGACCGGCACCAACGCCGTCGAGGCGGCGTTCAAGACGGCCCGCCGGGTCACCGGACGCACCGACATCATCGCCTTCACCGGCGGCTTCCACGGCCTCTCGCTCGGCGCGCTCGCCGCGTCCGCCACCTCGTTCAAGCGCGGGGCGGCCGGGGTGCCGCTCGGCCACGTCACGCGGATGCCGTACGAGGGGTACGCGGGCGAAGGCGTCGACACCATCGACTACCTCACCCGCCTGCTCGACGACCCGGGCAGCGGCATCGACCTGCCCGCGGCCTTCGTGGTGGAGACCGTGCAGGGTGAGGGCGGCCTCGCGGCGGCAAGCGCGCCGTGGCTGCGCAGGCTCGCCGAAGTGGCGGGCGAGCGGGGCATCCTGCTGATCGTCGACGACATCCAGGCCGGATGCGGGCGCACCGGCACCTTCTTCAGCTTCGAAGAGGCGGGCATCGTCCCCGACCTGATCTGCCTGTCCAAGTCCATCAGCGGCTTCGGCCTGCCGATGGCCCTCGTCCTGGTCCGCCCCGAGCTCGACCAGCTGGGCCCCGGCGAGCACAGCGGCACCTTCCGCGGCAACAACCTGGCCTTCGTCACCGCCACGGCCTGCCTGGACCGATGGGCGGATCCGGAGTTCGCCCCGCAGGTACGGCGCAACGCCGCCGCCCTGGAGGACCGACTCACCGAACTGGCCGCCCGGTTCGCGGACCTCGGCTGCACCGTGCTGGGCCGCGGCCTGATCCGCGGGCTCGGCTTCACCGACCCGACGCTCGCGGACCGGGTGTCACGGGCCGCCTTCACGCGCGGGCTCCTGGTGGAGACGTCCGGCGCCCGCGGCCAGGTCCTCAAGGTCATGCCACCGATCGTGGCGGACGCCGAAGCGCTGGCGCCCGGTCTCGCCCTCCTCGCCGACTCCATCGCGTCGGCCGCGCAAGACGCACAAGACGCACAAGACCGCGTATCCGAAGGGGACTTGAGTTGAGCATCGCCGAGCACGAGCAGACCGTCGAGGGCGACCGCGAAGAAGGTCACGGGCACGGCCACGCGCACGGCATCGACGAGAGCGTGCTGCGCCGGATCGCCGACTCCTGGCCGCGGCGCGCCACGATCCGCACCGATCTGGACCAGATATCGGAGCCGGAGGAGTACGACGAGCGGCTGCCGGACTACCCGGAGCACCTGCTGCCGTTCGCCGAGCACCCCCTGTACCTCGCGGCCACGCCCGAGCAGCGCCAGAAGGTCCTCACCATGGCCTGGCTGGTCTACAACGAGCGGGTCATCGCGGCCGAGGAGTACGTCGCCAACCCGACCTTCGCCATGATCATGCACGGCGCCTTCCCCGGTGCCGACGGCGTCCAGCTCAAGCGCGCCGTCCAGCAGACGCACGTGGACGAGGTCTGGCACACGTACATGCACATGATCGCGATGCAGCGCACCCGCGAGGTCCGGCAGATCACCGGCGAGCCCGCCTACCCGCACACGGTCACCTACCGCCGGCTCCTCGAGGCCGACGCGAAGGCGTCGGAGCGCTGGGAGCGCGACCTGCTGAAGCTGGTGTGGACGACCGTCTCGGAGATCAGCGTCAACGCCTACCTGGAACTGCTCTCCCGCGACACGACCGTTCAGCCGCTGCACGCCCTGGTTCCCCGGCTGCACGCCCGTGACGAGTCCGCGCACTCCTCCGTCATGGTCGAGGTCGCCAAGGCGCTGTATGTGCACATGAACGCCGAACAGCGCCGCACCTTCGTCGACTCGCTGCCCAAGGCGCTGCACGCCTTCGTGGAGCAGGACTTCGCGGTGTGGCCCGGCATCCTGCGGGCGGCCGGGTTCGAGAATGCCGACGAGATCGTCGAGGACTGCCGCCGCCGGGCCGGTACCGACCTGTTGGTGCGCGACTTCTCCGGGGTACGGCGCATCGTGCGCGAGATGGAGCTAGAGGACCAGGTCGACTTCGACTTCGGGGCCGAGTGACGTGAAGCTCACCGCGGGCGGGCGCGGACTCGCCGCCGCAGCCCTCGTCCAGTCGCTCGGCATCGGCCTGTTCATGGCGAGCTCCATGGCGTACTTCACCCGGCAAGTGGACCTCTCGGCGAACCAGGTGGCCTCCGGGCTCTCCCTCGCCGGTGTCGTGGCCCTGGGGATCTCGCTGCTCGGCGGCGTCCTCGCCGACCGGTACGGGGCACGGCGGGTGCTCGCCGCGGTGTATCTGGGGCGGGGGGTGTGCTGTGCGGCGTACGTCTTCGTCACGGACTTCTGGCAGTTCATGGCGGTGACGCTGTGCGCGGTGGCGTGCGACCGGGCGGGGCCTCCGGTGCTCCAGGCACTGGTCGCCGTGGCCGTGCCGGAGCGTGCGGAGCGCACCCGGCTGCTCGCGGTGGTCAACGTCGTACGCAACTGCGGACTCGGGGTCGGCGCGATGGCGGCCGGCGTGGCGCTCGCCAGCGACACCCAGGCCGCCTACCGGGTCACGCTGGTCGCCATCGGGCTCGCCTTCCTCGGCGGTGCGGTGCTCGTGCTGCGGGTGACCGAGCTGGCCGCGCCGACGGCCGAGGCCGCCCCGGAGGGCACAGCGGAACGTCCGGTCAAGGGCCGGGTGTTGCCCGACGCGCGCTATCTGACGCTGACCGGGCTCAACTTCCTGCTGTTCTTCTTCGACACGATGCTGCTGGTCGCGATGCCGGTGTGGATCCTGGAGCACACGGATGCCCCGCGGGCCACCGTGTCCGTGCTGTTCGCGCTGAACACCCTGCTCGTCGTGGTGCTCCAGATCCCGGTCAGCAAGCTGGCGACCGGCCAGCGGCGCACCACCCGGATGCTGACGTGGACGGGCGCCGTGCTCGCGGTGAGCAGTCTCTGCTTCGCCGCGTCCGGCTCCGTCGCGGGCGGGCCGGCGGTGGCGTGGCTGGCCGGCGCCGTGGTGACGCTGTCCCTGGCCGAGGTGATCGCCAACTCCGCGGTGTGGGACCTGTCCATCGCCCTGGCCCCCGAGGAGCAGCGCGGACGCTATCTGTCCGTCTTCAATCTGAGCGTGGCCGGACAGCGGGTCCTCGGCCCCGTGATGGTCACCGGGCTGCTGCTCGGCTCGGGTTCGCTCGGCTGGTTGGTGGCCGCTGCGGTGCTCGTGGTGGCGGGCGTCGCGGCCGAGCGGGTCGCCCGCGCGGCCGGGGAGCGGATGCGCGTGGGGGTGCCCGTCGATGCCTGAACTGTCCGTCCTGGTCTTCGCGTCCGTCGCGGTGTTCCTCGGCGCGCTGGTCCAGGGCAGCCTGGGAGTGGGGCTCGCCCTGGTGTCGGCGCCGGTGGTGCAGATCGCCGCGCCGAGCCTCATGCCGGGGTCACTGCTCCTGGTCGCCGCCGTCCTGGCCGCGCTCGGGGCGGTCCGGGAGATCTCCCACACCGACTGGTACGGCGTCTCCTGGGCGATGGCCGGTCGGGTCGTGGGCACGGTGGCGGCCTCGTACGTGATCCTCGTGGTCTCGGTGTCGACGCTCGACCTGCTCTCGGCGGGCATCACCCTGGGCGTCGTCTCGCTGCTCGCCTTCGACCCGGCCAGGCTGCCCAGGAACCGGGGCACGCTGCTCGCCTCCGGCGCCGTGGCGGGCCTCACCGGGACGACGTCGTCCATCGGCGGGCCGTTCATCGCGCTCGTCTACCACCGGGAGCCCGGGCCCACGGTCCGCGGCACCCTCAGCGTCTTCTACACGGCAGGGACGCTGCTCTCGCTCGGCTCCCTCACCGTCGTGGGCCGTCTGCCGGGCGAGCAACTGGCCTTCGGGGCCATGCTGTTGCCCGCGGTGGTGGCCGGATTCGCACTGTCGGGGCCGGTCCGGCGGCGGGTGGACGGCGGCGGCCGGTTGCGCGGCGCGGTGCTTGTCCTCGCGGTCGTCGCGGCGCTCGTCCTCCTCGTCCGGGGGCTGGCCGCCATCGTCACGGGATGAGAGCGGCGCCACGCCACGAGCGCGCCGGAACGGAATGAACGCGTCCGCTCGGACGCGCGAGCAACACGTACCGAGAAAGGAACGGATCGAATCATGCGGGTGGGGTTTGCGGGACTGGGGTCCATGGGCGGAGGGATGTGCCGTCGCCTCGCGGAGCGCGGGTTCGACGTGGTCGCGTACGACGCCGATCCGAGCGTCGCCGCGGCGGCCGGTGAGCATCCGGGCGTGCGCACGGCGGAGGGCGTCGCGGACCTGGCCGCGCCGGTGGTGGTCACCATGCTCCCGGACGGAGCGGCCGTTCGGCAGGTGGCCGAGGAGCTGCTCCCGCACCTTGCCGCGGGCTCCCTGATCGTCGACACGGGCTCCTCGGCACCCGAGGACACGCTGGCCCTCGGCCGCGTGGCCGGCGCGCACGAGGTGTCCGTGGTGGACGCGCCTGTCTCCGGCTCCCCGGCCGCCGCGCGCGCGGGTGAGCTGACGCTGATGGCCGCGGGCGAACCCGAGCACGTGGCACGGGCGGAGCACGTACTCGGCGCGCTCGGCAAGGTGTACCGGGTGGGTCCCGCGGGCGCGGGCCACGCGCTGAAGGCGCTCAACAACCTGCTCTCCGCGGTCAATCTCGCCGCGGTCGCCGAAGTCATGCTCGCCGGGCGGGCGTTCGGCCTCGAACCCGCGGCGATGCTGGAGGTGATCAACGCGTCCACCGGCCGCAACCACGCCTCGCAGACCAAGCTCCCCGACCATGTGCTGCCCGGTACCTTCGACTCGGGCTTCGCGCTGCGCCTGATGCTCAAGGACATCCGCATCGGCACGTCGCTGCTCGACTCCGCGGGCGGCCCCGCCGCCTTCGGCCATGCCTGCCAGGAGCTGTGGGAGAAGGCGCACGAGGAACTGCCGGCGGGCGCCGACAACGTCGAGGTCGTGCGCTGGCTGGAGAACGCATCGGGACGGGAGCTGCGCGCATGACGTACGAGAACGCACCGCGGATCGCGGTCATCGGCGGCCAGGTCGCCGCCCTGCAGAAGGCCCGGAAGGCCGGATTCGACATCGTCTGGGTGCACGGCCCGCACGAACTCGACCCGTCGGGGCTGGAGTTGGTGGCCGAGGCGCACCTCACGGACTACCGCGACCCGCAGGCCGTCGCCGATCTCCTCGCCGCCGTGCACCGGCACCGGCCGCTGACCCGGGTCGTCTCGATCATCGAAGACGGACTGGAGTCGGCGGCGGCTGCGACGACGGCGCTCGGCCTGCCGGGCACCGGCCTCGACACCGTCCGCGTGCTCCAGGACAAGCTGGCCTTCCGGGAGCTGCTCGCCGAGCGGGGCATCGAAGGGGTCGCCTCCCGCCTGGGGCACGACGAGGCCGACATCCGCGCCTTCGTCGCCGAGTTCGGGCCCGCGGTGATCAAGCCCAGGTACGGATCCGGCAGCCTTGGCGTGCGGCTGGTGCAGGGCCCCGACGCGGTCCCGGAAGTGGCGGCCTGGGCAGCGGAGTTCGGGCTGCACACGTTCGTGATGGAGCAGTATCTCCAGGGCCCCGAGTTCAGCGTGGAGGCGTTCAGCTTCGCCGGCGAGCACGTGGTCGTCGCGTACACGGCCAAGGAGAAGCTGGACTCGTTCGTCGAGGTCGGGCACGTACAGCCGGCGGGCCTCGACGCGGACGCCACGGCCCGGATCGATTCGCTGGTCACCAGGATGCTGGACGCCGTCGGAGTCAAGGACGGCCCCTCGCACACCGAGGTGATCCTCACCTCCGACGGCCCCCGCCTGGTGGAGTCCCACAACCGGCGTGGCGGCGACCGGATCACCGACCTGGCCCACGAGGTGTACGGGACCGACATCGACGCGCTGGGCTTCCTCTGGTACGCGGACCGTACCGCGCCCATCGCACCGGGCCCGGCCAGGGGCGGCGGCGCCATCCGTTTCCTGACCGCCGAGCCGGGCATCGTCGAGTCCGTCACCGGAGCCGACGAGGTGCGCGCCGATCCGCGGGTGGTGGCCCTCCAGATCTCCGTCGCGCCCGGTGACACGGTGGCCCCCATCGCCTGGTCGTACGACCGGTCCGGGCTGCTCATCGTCCGTGGCGAGTCGGCCGACGAAGCGCGTGCCCTGGCCCACGAACTGGCCGCCCGGATCACCATCAAGACCCGACCCGACACGGCGTCGGGCACACCGCGCTCCATCGCGGCCGTGGCCCCCCGCCCCGAACGGCTGATCGGCACCACGCCCTCGGGGACGGGCTCGTGACCACCGCGGCGCCCACGGTCGGCGCCGGTCAGCTGCGCACCGCACTGCGGGGGCACGCCTCCGGCGTCGCGGTGCTCACCGCGGCCACGCCCTCCGGCCCCGCCGGGGTGACGATCACCTCGTTCACCTCGGTGAGCGCCGAACCGGCGCTGGTCTCCTTCGCGCTCGCCGAGACGTCCTCGACCCGGGCGAGGATCAAGGACTGCCGGAGGTTCGGGATCCAGCTGCTCGGCGCCGCCCAGCGCGACGTGGCCGAGCGGTTCGCGGCCGTCGGCGTCGACCGGTTCGCGCCGCCCACCCGCTGGCACACCGGCCCGCACGGGGTGCCGCTGCTCGACGACTGTGCCGCGTGGCTGGTCGGCACGCGACACCGCCAACTCAGGCTGGGTGACCACGAGTTGATCGTCTGTGTCGTGGAGTACGTACGGATCGGCTCTCCCGGTGACAGCCTGGTTCATCTGCACGGGGCCCTGCACGCCGCCCCGGGTGTGCCCCCTGCCCCGGAGAGTCCGGAGAGGTGACCCCCACGGGCAAGCTCGACCAGGGGCTGCCCCCTTCACTGCGTGACGTCACCGTCCGGCGCCTGCAATCACCGGGGAACGAGCCGGGCGGTGACCCGCTCCGACGCATCGGGTTCCTTCCCCGTCGGGGTGGCGGGAGGTGAACCCACGACCTCTTCGTCCCGGACGAGGTCGGTCGAGGCCGGCGGCCGGGGACCGCCAGGCGCCCTGGAGCGGAGGAGGACACCTGTCTGTCCCGCTGCCCTGGGGCAGAGGCTCTGCCTGTCGATGGAGGCGGGGCCGTCCGCAAGGCGCAGGGGATCGCCGTACGCAGCCGCCGACAATCGGCGCCATGACGTCGAGCGCACCACCAGCTGTGGGGCACCGCCCGGCCCGCGGTCCCTTCGCGGGGCCCGACGAGCGGGGGCGGCGGCTATGGCGGGCGGGGGACGAGGCGGCTGGCCGCGGTGGTGGTGCTGCTCACCTGCCTGGGCGCGTCGTGGATCGAGGCCAGGCCGGCGGGCCGGGTGTGGTCACGAGCCGTGGCCCAGGAAGCGCTTGAGTATGTCGAGCCAAGCGGTGTCGCTGTTGCCGTGCGGGCCGCCTCCCCACACGACGGCGGCCCTGTCGGCCTTGCCGCAGGCTTGAAGCTCGTAGGACCACAGCGCGGGGGACACGTACCGTCCGGATCCCGCTCGGTCTCGGAACTGGGGCCACAGGAACGGGTACACGGGTTTGCCGGGGGCGAGTTGCTTCGCCTCGGCGCGTGCCTGATCGAGCCGGTGCTGCCATCTGGCCTCGCTGTCCTTCGAGTCCGTGTACAGACTGGGGAGGAAGACATCCTCGTGCGCCGCGAGGGCGCGGCCCCATGGGTAGTAGCGGCGGCTGGTGTTGCCGAGCAGATCCCAGAAGCCGATGCGCTTGTGCGGGGCGACTTCACGCGTCCACGTCAGCAGGGTCGACAGTTTCCGGTAGTGGCGCTCGGCCACCTCCGGTGTGCCCGTGAGGTAGAGGGTCTCGTAGTCGAGGACGAGTGGCCCGGGGTTTGCCATGTGCTGCCGCACCAGGTTCTGGTAGGCGGCCTTCGGCGGCAGGCGGAGTTCGGTGGTGGGACGGCCGTCGGGGCTGCGTACGGGCTGCCCCGAGAGGGCCGCCACCCGGCCCTCGTAGATGATGTCGGCCTTGGCCGCGCCGTACCGGGTCAGATCGAGGTGGGCGTAGAACGTCGTGTCGTAGACGGTGAATCGACGCGGAGCAACGGCCTGCGTGGGAGGCGGGGATGCCGGCGAAGGAGCGGCTGATGCTCCGTGCTGGCAGGCGGTCAGCAGCAGTAGCATGCCCATGACAAGTGTAGGAAGACGTCGCACGGTGCGAAGTTACCCATCGAGTTTGTGAGCCTTCACAGGAAACGGGGAGCCGGGCGCCCGTCCGAGCGGATCACCGCCCACTGCCGTTCGTGGAAACGGTGAAGGGCATGGTCGGGGTGTCGTCCACCGGTCGGGCGGCGCGCCCGAGTGCTGTGGGCTCCGCTCGCGGGTGACCGGATTCCGGAGGCCGACGGTCCTGCGGCTCGTCGCCGGCGATCGTCGACGCCGGCCGCGGACAGCCCTTTTGCCGCCGTCGGGGCGCTAACGCTCCGCGTCTGCGCCCGCGGTGTCGGCGGCGGCCTGCACGAGGTTGTGCTCCAGGCGTTCCAGGGTGAGCAGGGCCGTGGTCTGCTCGTCGGCGGACATGCCCGCGGTCGAGAGGTCCTCCAGCTGGCTCCAGATCCGCTCGACCTCATGGCGCAGGGCATGGCTGGCCACCGTGGGTTCGATGAGTGACGCGCGCTTGTCGGTGGGGGAGGGGCGGCGGCGGACGAAGCCGGCCTGCTCCAGGCGCTGGACGGTGCGGGTCATGGTGGCGGCGTCGGAGTCCATCAGGCGCACCAGGTCGGTCTGCCGCTGGGGGCCGAGTTCCCAGAGGTGCATCATGACCAGCTCCTGGCCCGGATGCAGGCCGATGCGGCGCAGCAGTTGTCCCGCGAACATCCGGTGCAGGCGGGCCAGGCGGAAGATCGCATGGCTGACCGGCCCGCCGCCGGCCGCGGCCGGCACCGGGACGGTGGCCTCCTGCCCCGTCACCGCGGGACCTTTTCCGGCTTCCGGTGTGGATTGCGCCATCTCTTCCTCTCTTCCTCGCATTCTTGCTCGAACAAATTAATCCTACCTCCTCTTCGGCGACTCCAAGAGGCGTGCCGCCGCCTACGGGAACATGGCCAGGTAGAGGCACGTGACGTGCTTCACATTCGACTCCGGGAAGAGATGCGCGGGATTTACTTGTTCGGACAGATGATTTACTTGTCCAGACAGGCATTCGCCGATGCGGGCAACGGAGCGCCCGGCCCGCAGAGCACCACTCGCCCCGAGGAAGAGGCCATGACCACTGCTTTCGATCCGATCGTCCTGGGCGGCAAGCCGCTGGCGAACCGCGTCGTGATGGCGCCGATGACCCGCAGCCGCGCCTTCGGGCCCGGCGCCGAGCCGACGGAGCTGATGGCGGCGTACTACGCGCAGCGCGCCGGCGCCGGGCTGATCGTCACGGAGGGCATCCAGCCCGCACCGGCCGGCCAGGGCTACCCCGACACCCCCGGCCTGCACACGGCCGGGCAGGTGCAGGCATGGCGGACGGTGACCGACGCCGTGCACCGCGAGGGCGGCGTGATCTTCGCCCAGCTGATGCACACCGGCCGGATCGGCCACCCCAGCCTGCTGCCCGACGGCCTGGTGCCGGTGGGGCCGTCGGCGGTGGCAGCCAAGGGCCAGGTCTACACCCACGAGGGCCCGAAGGACTTCGTGACGCCCAGGGAGCTGAGCGAGGCGGAGATCCGACAGGCGATCGCCGACTTCGCCACCGCGGCGCGCAACGCGGTCGAGGCCGGGTTCGACGGCGTGGAGATCCACGGCGCCAACGGCTACCTGGTGCACCAGTTCCTCGCGCCCAACGCCAACCGGCGCACCGACTCCTGGGGCGGCGACACCGAGGGCCGAATCCGCTTCGCCGTCGAGGTCGTCACGGCCGTGGCCGAGGCGATCGGCAGCCACCGGGTCGGTCTGCGGATCTCGCCCGGAAACCCGTACAACGACATCGCCGAGGACAACGTGGGCGAGGTCTACCCCGCCCTGCTGGAGCGGCTGGCACCGATGGGCCTGGCCTACCTGCACCTGCTGGAAGGTCCGGACCGGCAGCTGACGCGGCAACTGCGCAAGGCGTGGCCGGCGGCGTTCGTCCTGAACCCGTTCAGCCACCCGCAGTACACCGCGCCGGACGCCGTCGCGCTCGTCGACGAGGGACTCGCGGACCTGGTCGCCTTCGGCGCGCTGTTCCTGGCCAACCCCGACCTGCCGCGCCGCCTCGCCGTCGGAGGTCCGTTCAACACCCCGGACCCGGCCACCTTCTACGGCGGCGACCACCGCGGCTACACCGACTACCCGACCTTGGACTGACGGCCGTTGCCGCGCCGCGGCCCGCCTGGATTCCGCGTGCTACCGGCGTGATCGCGCGACGCGCGCTCGCGCCGGTACTCGTGTCGGTGTTCAGCGCCCCGGATCGGCCGAAGGCGGAGCGGAAGCCGGCTTGTGCACAGCTGTTGACGCTCCATCGGCGGCCGGGCCGCGCCTCACGACCGCGCGGGCGCGCGGCCCACGGTGGTGAGCCACTGGGTGACGAGGGTGTCGATGAACTCGTCGGTGGCTTCGGCCCGGTCGAAGAAGAGACGAGCGAGGAGAGGGCCGTAGAGCAGGGCGTACTGCTCGCCGGTGATCTGAAGGCCCGACGGCTCCAGGAGCCTGTTCAGTGCGGCGAGGCGGTCCTCCATGATCCGGGCCATGGCCTGGGCGCTGTCGGCGTCATGGTCCGCTTCGGCGGCGATGGCCAGCGCGGCGGTGCGGGTGGCGGGGACGGTGATGCCGGCGCGCAGGCTGAGCAGCCAGCCGGTGGCGACGGCGCGTACGTCGGTGCCGGGTTCGGGGTAGCCGACGTCGGGGCCTTGCAGGGTGACGTCGGAGAGCAGCGCCGCGCGGTGGGGCCAGTGCCGGTACAGGGTCTGGCGGGTGACGCCGGCCCGTTCGGCGAGCAGTGCGGTGGTCAACCCGGTCAACCCGACCTCGGGCAGCAGCTCGCGGGCGACCGCCAGGATGCGGGCGCGGGTGCGCTGGACGCGGGGGTTGCTCGGATTCGGCTGACGGCGGTGGACCGGCGGCATGGACATGGAGCCCATCCTATCCAGAAATCACACACCACGTGTGACGCGCGTTACCCCGCACCGGCTTCGCATTTCACACGGGCTGTGTGATACACCGGAAAAGCAATCACACAAACTGAGTGATTCAGTCTGTGTCCCGTCTTCCTTTCATGGAGTTCTCGATGTCCACCGCGATCACCTACTCCCGCTACGGCGGCCCGGACGCGCTCACCCTGACCGAGGTCGACACCCCCGAGCCGGGTCCGGGCCAGGTCCGGATCCGGGTGCGGGCCGCCTCGGTGAACCCGCTCGACCTGAAGATCCGATCCGGTCTGATGGCCGACATGGTCCCGGCGCGCTTTCCCGTGATCCCCGGCCTGGATGCGGCCGGAGTCGTCGACGCGGTCGGCGAGGGAGCCGATGCGGCCGTGGGGGACGAGGTCCTCGGTGCTGCGGTCGGCGGCAGCTACGGCGCCTACGCCCTGCTCGACCGGCCGGTGGCCAAGCCCGAAGCCCTGTCGTGGGAGGTCGCCGCCTCGCTTGTCACGGTCGGTGAGACCGCGTTCCGCGTTCTCGGGCAGCTGGGCGTGCAGGCGGGCCGGACCCTGCTCGTCCACGGCGCCGCCGGCAGCGTGGGCGTCATCGCGGTGCAGCTGGCCGCCGCCCGCGGCGTCACCGTCATCGGAACGGTCGGCGAGCACGACATCGAGCGTGTCACCGCCCTCGGAGCCACCGCCGTCCGCTACGGCGACGGCTGGAGGGAGCGGGTGAAGGCCGCGGCGCCCCAGGGAGTCGACGTCGTCTTCGACGCCTCCGGTGCCGGTGTGCTCGCCGACTCCGTCGCCCTGACCGGGGACAGCGCGCACGTCATCACCATCGCCGACATGTCCGCCGCGCAGCACGGCGTCCGCTTCAGCGCGGGTGGCACCGGCCAGGGCGGAGACTCCCTGCCGGAGCTGGTGCAGCGGGCCGCCGCCGGCGAGCTCACCCTGCCGATCTGGCGCACCTACCCCCTGGCCGAAGCGGCACAGGCGCACACCGACCTGGAAGCCCACCGCAACCGGGGCAAGGTCGTCCTGCTGCCCTGACCCCCTTGTACCGCCGCCTCGCCTCGTCGGGACGGACGAGGCGGCCCCGGGGGCGCAGCCGGCACCCCCACCGGACACCGCACCACCGAGAACGCAGGACCGCACCACCGATGCCAGCCCGCCCCGCCCCCGCGCCGCTGACGGCCGACCCGCACCTCACCGCCGCGTTCGAGGTCCTCGGCCAGAAGTGGAACGGGATCATCCTGCACACCCTGGCCGCCCGCCCGGCCCGGTACGGCGAACTGCACGCCGCCATCGGCTCCATCAGCACCAAGATGCTCGCCGACCGGCTGCGTGAACTCGTCCAGGCCGGGCTCGTCACCCACGACCAGCTCCCGCCCGGACCCGCCGCCTCCACGCTCACCGCCGACGGGCGGGCCCTGCTGCCCGCCCTGGAGCAGATCCGCTCCTGGTCGCAGCACCGGACCACCTGATCCCGTCACTCGTCAGCGAAAAGGAAATCCCCGTGTCCGCACGCACCCTTCCCGAAGCGACCTTCGCCCGCACCGTCCTGGGCTCCGGCCCCGGCCTCGCCCTCGCCCACGGCGCCGGCAGCAGCACGGCCGGCACCTACGGCCCGAACCGTGAGTCCGGCCCGTTCCGGCCCCGCCCAAGGGCGGGACCGGATACTGCGCCATCGGGCCGGCGGGGCGCCGGGGTGGTGGCCCGGGCCGCGGTTGCGCCCCGGCCGGTCACTCCGCCGATGTCCAGGTGCCCAGGGACATTTCGGCGGTGATGCCGGGACCGAAGCCCGCCATCAGGCCGCGCTGGCCGTCGACGGCCGACGCCTCGTCGAACATCCGCGCAAGGGCGTCGAGTACCACCGCGCTGGCGATGTTGCCGTACTCGGTCAGCGTCGCCCGGCTGAAACGGAATGCCTCGGGAGGCACTTCGAGGAAGTGGCTCAGGTCGTCGAGGATGCGCGGGCCGCCGGCGTGGACGATGTAGAAGTCCAGGTTGCCCGCGTCCCATTGGTGCTGTTCGGCGAGCTCGCGAAGGGCGGGCGCGAGCGGTTCCATCGTTCCCGGGACCCTCTTGTCCAGCCGGAAATGGAATCCCGTGGAGCGCACCGCGTAGGAAATCCAGTCCGCGGTGTCCGGAATGAGGTACGAGCTGTTGCGTTCCAGACGGACCCCGGTGCCGCCGCTGCCCCGCATCACGGCCGCCGCGACCGCGTCGCCGAACAGGCCGTTGGACAGCAGCGATCCGACACCCACGTCCGTGGGCTGGTAGCACAGTGAGCAGAACTCACAGGCGATGATCAGCACGTTGGCGTCCGGATACGCCCGGCAGAAGTCGTGCGCCCGGTTGATCGCGGCACCCCCTGCGGCACAGCCGAGTTGGGCGATCGGGATCTGCCGGGTGTCCGACCGGAAACCCATCGTGTTGATGAGCCAGGCCGTCAGTGCCGGCATCATGAACCCGGTGCACGACACATAGATGATGAGGTCGATGTCCTGCGGTTCCAGCTCCGCGTGTTCGAGCGCGCGCCGCGCCACATCGGGGACACGGGCCTTGGACTCCTCCTCGTAGATGGCACTTCGGGCGTCGAAGCCCGGATGCTCCAGCACTTTGTCGATGGGCTGGATCAAGTGCCGTCTGACCACGCCAGTATGCTCGATCAGTCGGAGCACCAGATTGAGCTGCGAATGATCGCTGTGCAGCTGTCGTGCCAGTTCGAGGGTGTCTTCCCTGGTGATGATGTATTCAGGGACCGCGATCGCCGGTTTGCACAGAACCGCCATGGGATGCACTCCTTGCAGGCTGTGGTCCGCCAGTGCAATTCCTGCTCTGAATTCGCGTCACCGTTTCCGGCCGCCGGCCGACGGAACGGACACCGGTGATGTGCACGCATTTCGCGGGACACTTCACCACGGGCCGTTCCGGCGGCCTGACGTCAAAGTCCTTGGAAGGGACGCGAGCGGGCCATCCGTCGACGAATGAACTCTCCCCGAACAGCTGGGACTTCTTTACGGGTAACCGTACGCCAGGGGCGTGAGTTCCGCATTCCGCTGCGGACGCCGGTCACCGTGGCCACCTCCTTTACCACATGACCGGCAATGCCAGCGGATAGCGCCAGATCGATGTCTTGTTCCAGCGCACTTCCTCGGCCGGCTTCGCCAGCCTCAGCTCCGGAAAACGCTTCAGGAGGGTGCCGAGCGCGACTTGGAGCTCCGTGAGCGCGAGCGGGGCGCCCAGGCAGTGATGCGCACCCCAGCCGAACGTCATATGGGACGTGCTTTCCCGTTCCATATCCAGCTCGTCGGGGCGGTCGAATTTACGACTGTCCCGGTTCGCCGTCAGATACGAAACGTGCACGATGTCCCCGGCCCGGATCGTCACCCCGCTCAGTTCCACGTCCTCCAGGGCGACGCGAGGAATGCCGACTCCCTTGCGGAACGGGATGAACCGCAGCATCTCCTCGATCGCCTGCGGAAGCTTCTCCGGCCGCTCGCGCACCATGGCGAGCTCCCGGGGGCGCGTGAGCAGCGTGTACGAAAGGTTGCCGATCTCGTACGTGGTGGTGTCCTGACCGGTGATGAGCAGCACCATGGCCATCACGGTCAGCTCCTTCTCGTCGAGGACCTCACCGTCGTGACGAGCCGTAGCCAGCGCGCTGATCAGGTCGTCCCCCGGCTCCCGGCGCCGCCGTGCCGTCAGCTCCTCGAAATACTGGCGCATCTCGGCCTTGGCGCGGATGGCGTTGTCCTTGTTGTCGAGGCTGACGTCCATCATCGTCCGGGCGTGCGCACGCAGTTGCGCGCGGTCGCTCTCGGGGATGTCGAGCACCTCGCAGATCGTCGTCAGCGGCAGCGGCGACGCCAGATCCTCCATCAGGTCACCCGGAGAACCCTTGTCGGCCATCCGGTCCAGCAATTCGTCCACGACGCGCTGCGTCCCCTCCCGCATGCGCTCCACCTGACGCGGGGCGAACGCCTTGGCGACCAGACTCCGCAACCGGCTGCTGTCCGGCGGGTCCATCACATTGATCGCCTCGGCCTGGACGATCGGTTCCGGCGTCATACGCGGGAAGTCCCGGCCGACGACGGCGTGCCGGCTGAACCGCCGGTCCGTCGTCACCGTGCGCACGTCCTCGTACCGCGTGACGAGCCATGCTTCGCCCTCGCCGTACGGCAGCCGAATACGGGCGACCGGTTCCTCGTTCAGCAGGCGCTTGAGCGTCGGATCGAACTCAAGGGCCTTGGCGTAGTCGAATGGGCAGTCCCAGACGGTTGAGCCGGATTCTGATGCCATTCTGAGCTCCCGAAGTGAGATGTGCGGGTTGGGTTTTCTCGGTGCGGTGGGTGCACCGTTGAGGACGTACCTGCCCTCGACAATCGCCACATGACTCTCCATGCGCCGCATGTGCGCCTTTCCCGGCCACAGGGTGCTATTTCGTCCCGGACAGCGTAGCCGCGGAGATGAGGAGCCGCCTTCGCTGCCGAATTCGCGGGTACGGCATCCGTGTTCCGCGCCCACAATTCTCCTGTGTATTACGGGATGGGGCGGCCGGCCGATTTATTGGGCTGATTGGGTGATTGAGGAGGGAGGCGGGGGACGGGGCTGAGACGGGGTGGGGGACGGGGCTGAGACGGGGTGGGGGAGTGCGCGGACCGGCTCGCCGCGCGTAGCGGTGCGGCGCGGTCCGCGCGGATGCCGCACCTGCGGTCGCCGCCGGCGCGGTCGCCGTTCGTGCCCGGATGGCTCGGGTCCGGTGACCCCGTTCGTGCCCGGCTGCGGCGTCGGCGCGCCTGCCGGCCGGGCGGGCGGGAGCGGGCCGAAGGCGCCGTCGCAGCGGACTCCTGCCCCCCGCCCCCGAAGGACCGCGCGGCCGTAGCCATGGAAGGTTCCGCCACAGAGACAGAAGCAAAACCATTATGCTTACGTCTCCCGTTCGAACGTTGGTCCGCCGGTTCCGGTGGAGTGGTTGAGCGCGCGACGGCGACAGCGACCGAGGCCCCGCGGGCCGGACAGCTTCCGGGACGGCCGTACACCATCGGCGACCTGACCTTGAAGCACCGGACCGCCATGGCGCCGGTGACGCGGCGCCTCCCGCCGGGCCGGGGTGCCCGGCGCCGATGTCGCCACGTACTCCGCGCGGCGGGCCGCGGGCGGGGCCGGCCCGATCGTCACCGAGGGCACCTCCATCGCACGGGATGCGGCGGTCGCTCCTCACGACGTGCCGTACTTTCACGGCGAGCGGGCGCCGGCTGCCCGGCCGGGGCGGTGGACGACGTCCACCGTGCAGGCGGGCGCATCATGCCCCGGCTGCGGTACACGGGCGCTGCGCGTGCGCCCGGCAGCCTGCCGGCCGGTGTTCCGGCCGAGAGCCGGTCCACTGTCGCACTCGACGGCAGCCCGCACGGCGTCGCAATGACCCCGCGGGACAGCGACGCCGTGGTCCAGGCATCCATCGTGGCGGCGGCGAACATCCAGCGGATCGGCTGCGACGGCATCGAACTGCACGGCCCGCACGGTTACTTGATCGACAACTTCCTGTGGGCGGCACCAACCGGTGCACCGACCGCTACGGCGGCGACCACCCCTCGCGTGCCCGCTTCGCCGCCGAGAGCGTGGCCGCGGTCCGCGATCGAGCCCGGCCGCCGCCCTGGCCCTTGACAACGGCGGCTGTGCGAAGATGAGCCGCCCCCGAGGGGTGTACCCCAGTCGTACGCCGGCTCCCACAGGAGGCGTGATCCACGATGGCCTGGTCAGCGACCGTCCGGTACGGCCTGGACCCCGCTCCTGGCGGCCTCGGTCTCGTACAGGATCTGCTCAACACCGTTGCCGCGGGCGCCTCGCGGTTTCCCGATCTGCTCGCCGGCGTCGTTGAGGCTCAGGCGTGGGCCGATGAGGCAACGGCGCAGTGGGCGGCGGTCACCGGGCAGCGGGCGCCCCAGGTAGTGCTGGACGCCGACGGGCTGGAGGAACTGCGAGCCTTCCGCCACGACCTCCAGGAAGCCACGGCCAAAGCGCAGGACGCGGTGTCCGGGCCGGGGGTGCTCGCGCCCGTACTGCACTCCGTGACCGCCGCGCTGCAACTGGTGGAGGACGGCAGGGTGCGGCTGGAGCCGCGCGGGACCGGGTGGCGTCGGCTGGCCTCGCTGGCGCTCGCCGCCGCCTTCGAGGGGCAGCAGGCCGACACCCGGCGCCGCCTCAAGACCTGCCGCAACCTCCGTTGCCGGGTGGCGTTCTACGACCGCTCACGGAACAACAGCGGCGTGTGGCACGACGTGAAGAGCTGCGGTAACGCGGCCAACCTCCGCGCCTACCGTGCGCGCCGGCGCGCACAGAACGGCTGAGGCCGACCTGGCCGGCACGTCAGCCACGCGTCTGACAGGTCCTACGCTTCTGACAGGTCCGACGGCCCCTCCCGGCGGGGCACCGAGGAGCGGAACGGCCGGAGAGACGGCCGGAGAGACGGCCGGACAGTCGGACGGTGCGGAGAACGACCTGCCGCAAGCACTCAGGAAACGGCCGACCGGGCGCGGGTTTCCGCGGCACACGGCTCGGCTACTCGGCTTCGGATCCGGGTAGCGCCCGTCGCCCCGCCCCGCCCGGCCCCGGCTCAGCCGCGGCCGGCCGCTGCGGTGGCCCTCAGCCCGTCTGGTGTGCGCCCCGCGCGGCGTGCACGAAACGCTCCAGAGCCGCCCAGAACGGGGTGTAGGCGGCATCGAACTCCTCGCGGCAGTCGGCGCCGTCGGTCATGCCGCACTTGAGCGCCTCGTAGAAGGGCCCGGTCGCCTTCTGTAGAGCGAGCGCCGCAGCCGCGGCCGAGGGCGGACCCTCCAGTTCCACCACCCGCGCGCAGCGCCGGATCTTCGCGTACTCGGCGACCTCCAAGTCGTGCAGCTCATCGAGCCCACGAGAACGTTCGTCCGAGGCGGGAAGCCGAAGCTTCGCGGAGATGTCCCAGTACAACTCGCCCATCCGATGGGCCTGTTCGATCAGGTCCAGATACGCGGTGCGTCGGCTCTCGCGCAGCCGCTCCGCCCGCTGCGATCGCGCGGCGGTCTCCGCCTGGATCCGGGCGGCCCGCGCGCTCCCCCGGCTCGTCACCCAACTGGCCAGTACCGCAGTACCGCCGGTCACCGCCGCGATCGCCAGAGTCCATACCGTGCTGTCACCCACGTGGCGTCACACTACCGACTACCCGTCAGCCGTCCTACCGGCCGTCCGGCATCAGTGCCGCTACGCCCAACATCACCACGCCCAGCCTTCCGACGGGCCGGAACCGCCCCGCCGGGCACTGCCCTGCCGGGAACTGCCCCGGCGGGAACTGCCCCGGCGGCACCTCACTCGTGGTCGCGTCCCGCGCACATCGAGCCTGGGCGCCGACCGGCCGCCTGCCGAGCATCCCGCCCCGCCGCACATCCCGCCCCGCCCCGGATCGCGCCCCGCCCCGCTCCTCGTCCGGTCCTGCTCCTCACCTGGTCCCTATCTCTCACTCAGAGCTAAAATTACGGCGTGGCCACAGGGGACTTCCCCGATTCGCTGGCCGACGTACTGGCCGGAATCCAGCGGCTGATCCGCCGGCGGCTACGCCACGGCCTGACCGCCCCCAGACTGCGCGGCGCGCAGGTCGAACTTCTGCGGCTCGTCGCCTCCCAGCCCGGTATCCGGGTCTCCGCCGCCGCGAAGGAGCTCTATCTCGCGGGCAACTCGGTCTCCACCCTGGTCAACCAGCTCAGCCGAACCGGCTACCTCCGCCGGGAGACCGACCCCGGCGACCGGCGATCGGCCCTGCTGTTCCCGACCCCGGAAGCCCGGGCGCGGCTGCACGACTGGGAGACCCGCCGCAGCGCCCTCGTACGCGAACAGGTCGCCCGGCTAGCCGAGGCCGACCAGGCGGCACTGGCCGCCGCCCTTCCGGCCCTGCGCCGGCTCGCCGACAACCTGCACGAGGAGACGGAGGGACCATGACCACCGATGACCCCGGCCGGCCGGCCCCGCGGACCGCCCCCGTACAGGCCCCCACCACGGCCTACGAGCCGCCGGCCGAGCCGGCCGACCGGTCCGCTGACGCTTCTGCCCAGAGCCCGGCCGCACCCCCCGACGCCGTCACCTGCCGCGCCCTGCACTACGCCTTCGGCGAGACCAAGGCCGTCGATGGCGTGGACCTCTCCGTCCGGCCCGGCGAGGTCTTCGGGCTGCTCGGCCCCAACGGCGCCGGCAAGACCACCGCCATCCGCTGCATCACCACCCTCCTTCCCGTTCCCGCAGGCATGGTCCGGGTGTTCGGGCACGACGCGGCGAGGGAGCGCATGGCGGTCCGGCGCCTCCTGGGCTACGTACCGCAGCAGCTCTCCGCCGACGCCGGGCTGACCGGCCGGGAGAACGTCGAGCTGTTCGCCCGCGTCTTCGACGTCTCCCGCCGTGAACGCGCAGCCCGCGTCGCCCAGGCGCTGGAAGCCGTGAACCTCACCGAGGCCGCCAACAGGCTCGCCAAGACGTACTCCGGCGGCATGATCCGCCGTCTCGAACTCGCCCAGGCACTGGTCAGCGCGCCCCGTCTGCTGATGCTCGACGAACCGACCATCGGCCTCGACCCGATCGCCCGGACCACGGTCTGGGAGCACATCAACGCGGTCCGCGCCGCCACCGGAATGACCGTACTGGTGACCACGCACTACATGGACGAGGCCGAGCAGTACTGCGACCGGGTCGCCCTGATGCACCGAGGCCGTATCCGCGCTCTCGGCACGCCCAACGAACTCCGCTCCGCGCTACGGGCCCGCCGGGCCCGCGCCGCCCTCGCCCCGACCGCGCCCCACACCTCACCCGCATCCCCGCCCTTCCCCTCAACACCTCGCCCCTCGCCCGCAGCACCCGCTCCTACGCCCCCCTTCTCTTCATCTGCCCCTTCTCCTTCCACCCCTCCTTCCACCCCTCCTTCCACGACTCTTTCCTCGCCTCCCTCCTCCGACGCGGAGCCGACGCTGGAGGACGTCTTCCGGGACGTCGCCGGCAGCGGCCTCGACGAGCAGTCAGGAGACTTCCGCGATGTCCGAAGCACCCGCCGCACCGCATCCCGTGTCGGCTGAACCCACCGCTGCCGCAGGCCACTTGGACCTGTTGCTGCTTCCACCACGCGCCCGTACAGGCTGGCGGGTACTGCCCGCCAGGGTCGTCGCGATGTGCATGGTCGAGCTTCAGAAGCTGCGTCACGACCGGACAGAGCTGTACACCCGGGCCGTCCAGCCCGCCCTCTGGCTCCTGATCTTCGGCGAGACCTTCACCCGTATCAAGGCCATCCCCACCGGCGGCACCCCCTACATCGACTATCTGGCGCCCGGGATCATCGCCCAGTCGGCCATGTTCATCGCGATCTTCTACGGCATCATGATCATCTGGGAGCGGGACGCCGGCATCCTCACCAAGCTGCTGGTCACACCGACTCCGCGGTCCGCCCTGATTGCGGGCAAGGCGTTCGCCGCCGGGGTGAAAGCGCTGCTCCAGGCCGTCGTGGTGATCGTCATCGCCGCACTGCTCGGTGTGGCCATGACGTGGAACCCGTTGCGCCTGCTGGGCGTGGTCGTCGCCGTGATCCTCGGCTCGGCGTTCTTCTCCTGTCTGTCGATGACGATCGCCGGAATCGTGCTGACCCGCGACCGCCTGATGGGTATAGGCCAAGCCATCACCATGCCGCTCTTCTTCGCCTCCAACGCCCTCTATCCGGTGGCAGTCATGCCGGGCTGGCTCCAGGCGGTGAGCAAGGGCAACCCCCTCAGCTATCAGGTCGACGCGCTCCGCGGACTTCTCCTGGGCACCCCCTCGCATCTGGGCCTGGACTTCGCCGTTCTCACCGGCGCCGCGGTCCTCGGCATCGCCGCAGCCTCCTCTCTCCTCGGTCGTCTGGCACGCTGAGGCGCTCTCGCCCGTCAGCGCCCGGCGGGTCGACGGGAGGGCTCCGCACGGCGGGCCGGGCCCCGCCCGCACCCGCCTGCTCCGGGAACGCCCCGCGGTGTCGTCACGATCAGTAGTCATGGAACTACGGTACGGCGCACCACTGACAATGCCGCTGCCCTGCGGAAACGTCCTGCCGGGCGGACTGAATGGCACGTGCGGTCCGAACGCTGCATACCCGTCGACCACCGCGTCGAGAATCGCGTAGTGCACCGCCGCGGGGCCGCGCTCGAGCGGTTCCGGACTGTCCTCCGTGCGGCGCCGGACGACGGAGAGGTCGGGCGCGCCGCCGTGCCGCACGGTGATCACGAAGTCGCGGCCCATGAAGCATGCGGCTCGCCGAAGTCCACCTCTTCTGCGTCGTCCAGACAGCGTGCCGCGCGCCGCACGACGAAGAGGGAGCCGCCGTAACGCTCCAGTTCGGGCCGCTGATGGGCCTCCAGCGCGTACTCCAGCGCTAGCGAATGGAGGTCGAACTCCGAGGAAAGGGTGCCCAGTTCGGCGGGGGTGGGGCGGTGCCGGTCGATCCACGCCGGTGAGTCCGGGGTGGCACGCAACTGCCGGACGGTGTCGGTGAGCGTGCCATGACTGCTGACATGCCGTCCGTTCCGGTACAGGCCGTCCGTTCCGGTACGGGGCCGCACTGATGACGCTGTTGGGGGCCTCGGCGGACGGCTCCGGGGCATCGGGTACGGCAGCGGCCCCGGTGGCGAGGGTGCCGCGGGCCGGTTCCTGGAGGGTTTGCGCAGACCACGAAGGCCACGCAGCCGACGGCCGGGAGGTTCGGGGCTTGTGGTGGAACCGCCTCCGTCACAAGAGAGGATGAACAGGCACACAGAAACTCGACGCAGGATATCTTCCCAGGGTGTCTGCACTGGTCAGGGGCCATGGTGCAGGATGGGAGGGGTTGCGGCGCCACGTGTGTCGCATCCGCCAAGATTTGTAGGTTTATCTCTAGAATTGTGCGATGCAGACACCGCAGATAGCCAGCGCCCCTCTGGATGAGGTGATTCGGTGAACGGCCCCGATGCCACCGACGAGCAGTGGGAAGGGCTCGCCGAGGTCGTACCGCTTCGCAGCAGCAGCGAGTGGCCTTCCTGGCCCGACCACCGCGCCCTCCCGGAAGACGAACCGGCAGAAGAGGCGCGGCGGTTCATCGTCATCCGCGTCCAGACCTTCGCGGATGCCCGCGAGGTCGCCGAATACCTGATGGCGCAACTCCCGGTGCTCCTCGACCTCAGCAGCGCCGACGCCGACGTCGCCAAACGCATCCTGGACTTCTCCAGTGGAGTCGTCTTCGGGCTGGGCAGCGGCATGCACCGCGTCGACACCAATGTGTTCCTGCTGGCGCCCGTCGGCACCGAGGTCGCGGAACCGGCAACGGGCGCCTTCCCCCGTTCGTAGGAAGAGCAGTTGGGTGTAACGGTTCTCCGGTCGGGTGACTGCATAGCGTCCATGTATGGACACTGACAGTGCACGACCGGCGGTCACCGAATTACGGCTGTCCGCCTTCAAGGCCCATCGCGGCGTCAACCTGCCGCTCGGTCCGCTGACGCTGCTCAGCGGCGAAAGCGGAAGCGGCAAGTCCAGTGCGCTTCAGGCGTACGAGATCCTCGCCCGGCTCGGCAGCGGCGAACCGCTGGCACGAGCCGTCGGGGTGGTGGCGGGCGGAGCGACCGCATGCGTCCCGGCGGGCGCACGCCCCGACGAGCAAGGGCGGCGCGGATTCCGCATCGGCTGCACCGTCGACGGCCCGGTCGGCCTCGTCCAGCTCGACCTCGCCGTACAGGCCGAACCCGAACTCCGCATCGTGGGCGAGCGGTTGATCGGCGGCGGTGAGACGCTCCTCACCACCGCCCTCGCCGACCCCACCCGCCCCGCCGTCCAGGCCGCCTGGCACACCGCCGGCGCCACCCCCGTGACCCGCGCCCCACTCCCCGACGACCGGCTCGGCACCTCACTGCTCCCGCTGCGCGTCGCGGGTAAAACGGCCGGCCAGCGACTGGTCCTGGCAGCGGCGGAACAAGTCGTGGTCGCGCTGCGTTCAGCCTTTGTGTGCGATCCGCGACCGGAGGCCATGCGGGGGCCGGCGGTGGGTGCGGACGGCCCGTCAGGTGGGGGTGGCGCCGGACGCGGTGGCGGATCACGCGCGGGTACCTCGGCCCGGTCGAGGAAATCCGGCGGGCCGGCAGGTTCCGGCGGGCCGACGAGCACGCGCGGACGCAAAGCCGTCCGCAGTGGTCGCGACGCCAGCGGCTGGAGCCGCGACGCCGACGCGGAGCGCGACGAAGGAAGGTTGCGGTCGTCCTGCGACAACCTCTCCACGGTCCTCGACCGTACGAGCCGCGAATGCGCCCGCCGGCATGCCGTCCTGGTCGCGGCCGTACGGGAAGCCTGCTCCGGACCCGTCGACGGACTGCGCGCGGTACCCCGTCAGCCCGGCCCCGCACCGGCCGACACCACCGCAGCGCAGGCAGTCGCCGGAAACGGCGCGGCAGCGGACACCCCGACCGGGCAGCCGCCGCAGGGGCCGCACGCCCTACAGGCCGTCCTCGACCGCGGCGCCCTCGGCGAGATGCCCGTCGAGCAACTGGGCGACGGCGAACTGCGCTTTCTCGCGCTGGCGCTGGTCCTCCTCACCGGCCCCGGGGTGCTCGCCATGGATCCGGTGGGGGAGATCCCGTCGGCGCAGCAGCAGATGACGGTGATGGCGGACGGAATGGACCGCTGCATGGACCGCAGACAGGCCCGCGAGCTGGTGTCGCTGGCCGTACGGATGGCCGACCGCGGCCACGTCCGGCTCCTGGGGACGGTACGGGATCCGACGGTCGCCGAAGGGCTGCCCGGTGTACAGGTGCTACACCTAGGGGTATGAGCGAGGATCTTCATGCCCTGCAACGGCGCCTGGCCGAATTCGCGGCGGCCCGTGACTGGCAGCAGTACCACACGCCCAAGAACCTGGCCGCGGCGCTCAGTGTCGAGGCCGCGGAACTGGTCGAGATCTTCCAGTGGTTGACGCCGGAGGAATCGGCGAAGGTGATGTCCGACCCGAAGGCGGCGGCCCGGGTCGAGGACGAGGTCGCGGATGTCCTGGCCTATCTGCTCCAGTTCTGCCAGGCGCTCGGCATCGACGCGCTGACCGCGCTGGCCGCGAAGATCGAGCGCAACGAGACGCGTTTCCCGGCGGTCCGCCAGGCCCCGCCGGACCGGCCGCGGGATGCCGAGTAGCAGGACGCGGGCGGGTGGGCCGCCGGCCGGGGCGGGGCAGCGGCTCCGCCCCTCTGGTTTGTGCACCGTCGCCCCGCTCCCGGCACCGCGCCGTGCGGTGTCCGCCGCTGCCGGACGACGCTACGGGGCGGGATTGCCCGACCCTGATCCGCACGGTTCACCATGATCCGCACGGCTTGATTCGTTGCCCGCACAGCGAGCTGCCGCGTGCCGGAAGGCAGCCGACGGGATCATGGTGACCGGCGCGGCAGGAGCGTCCTGTGAGTCACACGTGGCGCGCTTCGAGCCGTGAGGGGAACGGGCGTTGAGTGACGCGCGGGGGAGCGAAGCGGACGAAGTGGAGCCAAGGCCGCGTCATGACCGCACTCAAACCGCCTGTCGTCACTCTACGGAGTTATCGATCTTTCCACATCGCCTTGGTTGTCCACAGATTTGCGAATTCCCCTGGCTTTTTTGCCTGTTAGCCCTCACTCTGGGTAGTGGAAGGAGTGCGGGGTGCAAGCGAAGGAAGAAGGAAGGAGGGGGCAGATGGACGCGGTGCGGATCATCGCGGCCAGCCGCCGCGACCTGGCGCAGGCGAACTCGGTCCATGACGTGATCGTCGAGGCGTGGCAGGCGCAAGCCTTGGCGGAAGCGATAGGCAGCCATCTCGCGATATTCGGGCCGTACGAAGTGCGGTCGAGAGCCCGAGGGCTGGGCGATGCGGGCGGGCGGTTCAGCGGGGGACTGCTGTGCTCGACAGCGACCACCGGCGGGCTCAGGGCAGCTCAACTGACCGAAATACGTGACGTCAAGGCGGCTTTAACCGGCCTGTGCCAACTGCTACGAGAGGTATGCGAAGCGCTGGTGGCAGTAGTGATCTCGGCAGACGAGGAGGGCATGTACTGGACCTGCGTGGAAGCCATGGACACCGCCGACGAATCCAGGGACCACGTCGCCGGAATACTCGAGAAGCTGGAGGTGCGCGACCGTAACCTTGCCTGACGGAGGGGAGAATCATTCACCGGCCGGCCGCCCCCGGCAGACGTAGGCTCATCCTGGCCCGACCACGCGGGCCGACCACGTCAACACGGCACGCCCCGGGCAGCGGCACGCCCATCCGTGACCCGGTCCGGCCACGCCCAGATCCGCGCCCGCACTTTCTCCCGAATCCCCGGCCATCCCCATGGCCTCTACCGTCCTCATGATCTCCACCGTCCTCACGGTCTCGACGGTGTCGATCCACCACCTCAACTGCCGGCCTCGCGGGCGCCACTTCATCCGCCGGCCCCGGTGCCGGCACCCAACAGTGCCACTCCCACTCCCACCGCCGTCGCCTTCGCGCCCACCGCCGGACCACGAGCTGGGGCCGTCCCCCGGCGTCCCGCATCACGCGGATTCAGCGATCGCGCCGCGGCAGACGGGCTCCCGCCCCGTCGCGCAAGCCACCCGCCGAACGGCACACGTGACTGGCACTCACGACTCACACCGATGAACGCACTACACACACCCGCATGACCCGACCTGGTGCTTTGACACGCCCCGGCGGTTGGCCCGCCGCTCAGCGTGCAGGATGGAGGTATGGACCTACGAATCTTCACCGAACCCCAGCAAGGCGCTTCCTACGACACCCTTCTCACTGTCGCCAAGGCCACCGAGGACCTCGGGTTCGACGCGTTCTTCCGCTCCGACCACTACCTGCGGATGGGGAACGCCGACGGACTGCCCGGCCCGACGGATGCCTGGATCACCCTGGCCGGCCTGGCCCGTGAGACCAAGCGCATCCGCCTCGGCACGCTCATGACCGCCGGCACCTTCCGGCTGCCGGGCGTGCTGGCCATCCAGGTGGCCCAGGTCGACCAGATGTCCGGCGGACGGGTTGAACTCGGCCTCGGCGCTGGGTGGTTCGAGGAGGAGCACCGGGCGTACGGCATCCCGTTCCCCAAGGCGAAGTTCGCTCGGCTGGAAGAACAACTGGCGATTGTCACCGGCCTGTGGGCCACCGAAACAGGACAGGAGTTCTCTTACGACGGCAGGTACTACCAGTTGGAGAAGTCGCCCGCACTGCCCAAGCCCGCCCAGCACAAGGTACCGGTACTGGTCGGCGGACACGGTGCGACGCGTACCCCGCGGCTCGCGGCGCAGTACGCCGATGAGTTCAACATTCCCTTCGCCTCGCTCGAAGACAGTGAGCGCCAGTTCGGACGGGTGCGGGCGGCTGCCGAAGCCGCCGGGCGCAGGGGAGACGACCTGGTGTACTCCACCGCCCTCGTGGCCTGTGTCGGCAAGAACGACGCCGAGGTGGCACGGCGGGCCGCGGCCATCGGCCGGGACGTGGACGAACTGAAGGCCAACGGCCTCGCGGGCACGCCCGCCGAGGTCGTCGACAAGATCGGCCATTACACCGCCATCGGCTCGTCCCGCGTCTACCTGCAAATGCTGGACCTCGACGACCTGGACCACCTGGAACTGATCTCCGCACAGGTGCAGTCCCAGCTGAGCTGAGCTGAGCTGACACGAGCCGAGCTGGCCCCGCCCGGGGCCGGATACGGGCG
>NZ_BMRP01000002.1:193211-291633 GCF_014648695.1 Streptomyces albospinus | reverse complement strand
CGGGAGTGGGCAGTGCGGGAGGAGCACAGCGCGGAGGCTCGGTGTGCGGGGGCGGGATCGGACCGGGCCGGAGCCGAGGGCTCGTGGGGCGTTGAACGGCGCGAGGTCTCTGCATTCGGTGACCGGCGCGAGATCGCCGGGGAGCGTCTGACGTGCGGTGGGAGCGTGACGGGTGGTGGGGCGCCCGATGGGTGGTGGGGGCGCCGACAGGTGGGCGCGCGGGGCGAGGCGGGGGAGCAGGGGCGAGGGGCGCGGATGGGCTGACGGGGGTGAGCGGGCGAGGGGATCACGGGCTATCGGGGATAGGGCTGGGGGTGCGGGGCGTAGGGGCGTGGGCGCTTTGGGGGCGCGGGGGCGGAGGTGGGTGGGCGGGGAGGGGGAGGGGGAGGCGAAAACCGCTGGGGCATCAGCATCACGACCACCGATACTCGTACCGTGTTTCTGACGATTACGACCACCGGCACCACCGACCGCCCCGCCACCGACCTCGGGTTTCTGCTGCACAAGCATCCCGAGAAGGCGCAGCGGTTCTCGACTTCGCACGGGACCGCGCACGTCCTCTACCCCGAGGCGGATGCGGAACGGTGCACGGTGGCGCTGCTGTTGGAGGTCGATCCCGTTGCCCTGGTCCGGCGTGGGCAGGGCAACGGGCGTGGCGGGGCCCCGGATGCGGCGCTGGCACGGTATGTGAACGACCGGCCGTATGCGGCTTCGTCGTTGCTGGCGGTGGCGTTGCGGACGGTTTTCGCGAGCGCGATGACGGGGCGGTGTGCGGCGCGGCCGGAGTTGGTCGGGCGGGCGATGCCGCTGCGTATCGAGGTGCCGGTGCTGCCTGCCCGGGGTGGTGCGGAGCTGGTGGAGAAGTTGTTCCGGCCGTTGGGCTGGTCGGTGCTGGCCGAGCCGCTGCCGCTGGACGAGACGTTCCCGGAGTGGGGCGACTCGCGCTATGTACGGCTGGTCCTGGAAGGGGAGTGCGCGCTCGACGAGGCGTTGCGGCATCTGTATGTGCTGCTGCCCGTGCTGGACGACGCCAAGCACTACTGGGTCGCGGCCGATGAGGTCGACAAGCTGCTGCGGGCCGGCGAGGGCTGGCTGGAGGGCCACCCCGAGCAGCGGGTGATCGTCGGCCGTTATCTGGCGCGGCGCCGGTCGCTGACCCGTGAGGCCATGGCGCGGCTGGAGCTGGAGCGGCTGGCCGACGCGGACGACACCGCCGTCGAGGAGATCGACAACGCGGTGGACGAGGAGGCCGACACGGACGAGAAGCCGGTGCCGCTGGCCGTGCAGCGACGGGAGGCGATCCTGCGGGAGCTGCGCGCGGCCGGGGCGGCGAGGGTGCTCGATCTGGGGTGCGGGCAGGGGCAGTTGATCGGCGCGCTGTTGAAGGAGGGGCAGTTCACCGAGATCGTCGGGGTGGATGTGTCGATGCGGGCGCTCCATGAGGCGCGGCGACGGTTGCAGCTGGAGCGGATGCCCGAGCGGCAGTCGGCGCGGGTACGGCTCGTCCAGGGGTCGCTGGCGTACACCGACGGCAGGCTCACCGGGTATGACGCGGCGGTGCTGAGCGAGGTCGTCGAGCATGTGGATCCGGCGCGGCTGCCGGCGCTGGAGTACGCGGTGTTCGGGGCGGCCAGGCCGCGGACGGTCGTGGTGACCACGCCGAACGCGGAGTACAACGTGCGCTGGGAGTCGCTGCCCGCCGGGCAGGTGCGGCACGCGGACCACCGGTTCGAGTGGACGCGGGAGGAGTTCCGCCGGTGGGCGGGGGAGGTCGCCGTGCGGCACGGTTATGCGGTGGCGTTCGGTCCGGTGGGGCCCGTCGATCCGGAGGTGGGGCCGCCCACTCAGTTTGCGCGCTTCACCCGTGAGGAGAGCGGTGCTCCCGCGGCGCACCGCGGCGGTGGCGGTGGCACAGGTAGGGGCGGTGGCAGCGGCAGCCCTGGTGGCAAAAGCGGCATGGGTGACAGCAGGGACAATGGTGGCAGGTGTGACACCAGTGGCGGTGCGGACAGTGGGAAGGGGGCAGCGGCATGACGGACGGTGAACGTATGGAGCAGCGGCAGGAGCGAGGGGCCGAGCGGCAGCAGGGGCCGTCGCGTGAGCAGCGGCCGGGGGACCGGCAGGAGCCTCACGTCCAGCCGCCGTCCCCGTCCGCCGTCGATGCGCACGGCCGCGTGCTCCCCGTGCCCGATCTGTCGCTGGTGGTGCTGATCGGGGCCACCGGATCGGGTAAGTCGACGTTCGCCGCGCGGCATTTCAAGCCGACCGAGGTGATCTCGTCGGACTTCTGCCGGGGGCTGGTCAGTGACGACGAGAACGACCAGAGCGTCAGCGGTGACGCGTTCGAGGTGCTGCATTTCATCGTGGGCAAGCGGCTGGCGGCCGGGCGGCTGACGGTGGTGGACGCCACCAATGTGCAGGCGGAGGCGCGTGCCCAGTTGGTGCGGCTGGCCCGTGAGCACGACGTGCTGCCGGTGGCGATCGTGCTGGACGTGCCCGAGCAGGTCTGCGCCGAGCGGAACGCGGCGCGCGCCGACCGGGCCGGGCTGCCGCGCCGGGTCGTCCAGCGGCACCAGCGGGAACTGCGGCGTTCCGTGCGGCATTTGGAGCGCGAGGGGTTCCGCACGGTGCACATCCTGCGGGGGCAGCGGGAGGTCGACACCGCCGGGATCGTCCGGGAGCGGCGGTACAACGATCTGCGGCACCGCACGGGCCCCTTCGACATCGTCGGCGACATCCACGGCTGCCGTTCGGAGCTGGAGAGCCTGCTCGGCCGGCTGGGGTACGAGCCGGTGCACGATGCGCTGGGCCGGACCGTGGACGCCGTGCACCCGGAGGGCCGTACGGCGGTCTTCGTCGGCGACCTCGTCGACCGGGGGCCCGACAGCCCGGGTGTGCTGCGGCTGGTGATGGGCATGGTCGCGGCCGGTCACGCTCTGTGTGTGTCCGGGAACCATGAGAACAAGCTCGGTCGTTACCTCGACGGCCGCAAGGTTCAGCGCACGCACGGCCTTGCCGAGACGATCGAGCAGCTGGAGAAGGAGGACGACGGTTTCCGCGCCGGGGTCGCGGAGTTCATTCGGGGACTGGTCAGCCACTACGTCCTGGACGGGGGTGGATTGGTGGTGTGCCACGCGGGTTTGCCGGAGAAGTACCACGGCCGGACGTCGGGCCGGGTGCGGTCGTTCGCCCTGTACGGCGACACGACGGGCGAGACGGACGAGTTCGGCCTGCCGGTGCGTTACCCGTGGGCGGAGGACTACCGGGGCCGCGCCGCCGTGGTCTACGGCCATACGCCGATACCGCGGGCCGGCTGGCTGAACAACACCATCTGCCTGGACACCGGCTGCGTGTTCGGCGGCAGGATGACGGCGCTGCGCTGGCCGGAGCGGGAGCTGGTGGACGTACCGGCGGAGCGTGTCTGGTACGAGCCCGCCCGGCCGCTCGCCACGGAGGCGCCGGGCGGTGCGGACGGCCGGCCGCTGGACCTGAACGATGTGGCGGGCCGGCGCACGGTGGAGACCCGCCATATGGGCCGGCTCGCGGTCAGGGAGGAGAACTCCGCGGCGGCGCTGGAGGTGATGAGCCGCTTCGCGATCGACCCGCGGCTGCTGCCGTACCTCCCGCCGACGATGGCGCCGTGTGCGACGTCCAAGGAGGAGGCGCAGGGGGAGGGCTTCCTGGAGCACCCGGCGGAGGCGTTCGCCGAGTACCGCGCGGCGGGCGTCCGGGAAGTGGTGTGCGAGGAGAAGCACATGGGGTCCCGTGCGGTGGTGCTGGTCTGCCGCGACGAGGCGGTGGCCGGTGAGCGGTTCGGGGTGGCGCACAAGGGCGTATCGGGCGCGGTGTACACCCGTACGGGACGGCCGTTCTTCGACGACGCGGCGATAACCGAGCGGATCCTGCGGCGGGTCGGCGCGTGTGTGGACGGGGCCGGGCTGTGGGCCGAGCTGGACACGGACTGGCTGCTGCTGGATGCCGAGTTGATGCCGTGGTCCTTGAAGGCGACCGGTCTGCTGCGCCGGCAGTACGCGGCGGTCGGTGCGGCGTCCGGGGCGGTCTTCCCGGGGGCGCTCGGTGCGCTGGAGGCGGCGCAGGCCCGTGGTGTGGAGGTGTCGGCGCTGCTGGAGCGGCAGCGTGGGCGGGCGGCCGATGCCGCGGCGTTCACGGCGGCGTACCGGCGGTACTGCTGGCGGGTGGGGGCGACGGCGGACGCGGCCGGTCCCGAAGGCGCGGCGGGCGGTGACGAGCCCGGTGCGCCGGCCGGGATCCGGCTGGCGCCGTTCCAGATACTCGCCGTGCAGGGGCGCAGCCTGGCCGGGGTGCCGCACACCGAGCAACTGGCGCTGATCGACCGGCTGATAGCGGCCGAGGAGGCGCTGGTGGCGCGGGACGGTGCGGTGGCCGGGGGCGGTGCGGCGGCTCCGGACGAGGGTGCCGTCGGGGGTGTCGCCGAAGCGGGCGCCGGTGTGCCGGGTGAGCGGGGTGAGCGGGCGAGGCTGCTTGCGCCGACGCGGCGGCTGGTCGTCGACACCGAGGACGAGGCGTCGGTCGCGGCCGGTGTCGTGTGGTGGCTGGATCTGACCTCTGCCGGCGGTGAGGGCATGGTCGTCAAGCCGGTGCAGGCGCTGGTCCGGCAGGCGGACGGCCGGCTCGTGCAGCCGGGCATCAAGTGCCGTGGCCGCGAGTACCTGCGGATCATCTACGGGCCGGAGTACACCCGTCCGGAGAATCTGCGGCGGCTGCGCATACGCCATCTCGGCCACAAGCGCTCGCTGGCCCTGCGTGAGTATGCGCTGGGGCTGGAGGCGCTGGACCGGCTGGCGGCCGGGGAGCCGCTGTGGCGGGTGCACGAGGCGGTCTTCGCGGTGCTCGCGCTGGAGTCGGAGCCGGTGGATCCGCGGCTGTAGCCGTGCGGGAGCCGGTGGCGTGCCCGCCGGGCCGGGGCGTCGCGTGCCCCCGGGCCGGACGGCACTCCGTCTGTGTCCCGGGGAACGGCCGTGCCCCGGGAGACAGACGGAGTGCCCCGCCCGGTCCGTCTCCGGCTCCCACCGTTCTCACCGCGCATGCCGTTCATAAGGTTCTGGCCGTTCTCGCCGTTCCTGCCGTTCCTGCCGTTCCTGCCGTTCCTGCCGTTCTCGCCGTTCACGCCACGCGTGCCGCCCGGTACGTCCGCCGGTAGTCGACCGGCGGCACCCCCATCGCCCGGGTGAAGTGGCGGCGGAGGTTGGCCGCCGTCCCCAGGCCGGCGATCTCTGCGACGCGGTCCACGGGCAGATCGGTGCTCTCCAGCAACTCCCGTGCGCGTGCGATGCGTTGGGACTGGATCCACTGCATCGGCGTGGTGCCGGTGGCGGCGTGGAACCGGCGTACGAGGGTACGGGGGCTGGTGTTGGCGTGCCGGGCGAGGTCCGCCACGGTCAGCGGATGCCGGAGGCGTTCCGCGGCCCAATGGAGGACGGGCGCAAGTGAGTCGTCGCGGCGTTCCGGCAGCGGCGTCTCGATGTACTGGGCCTGTCCGCCGGGGCGGTGCGCGGGCGCGACCAGCTGGCGGGCCAGGGAGTTGGCGACCTCGGTGCCGAAGTCCTCGCGGATCAGGTGCAGGCAGACGTCGACGGAGGCGGTGGAGCCCGCGCCGGTGAGCACATCGCCGTGGTCGACGTAGAGGACCGCCGGGTCGACGCCGACGGCCGGGTAGCGCTCGGCGAGCAGCTCCGCGTACATCCAGTGGGTGGCGGCGGTGCGCCCGTCCAGCAGACCGGTCGCGGCGAGAGTGAAGGCGCCCGAGCAGAGGGAGACCACGCGTGCGCCGCGGCGGTGGGCCGTGCGCAGGGCCGCGACGAGTTCGTCCGGCGGATCGCCGTGCACATCGGCGGACGCCGGTACGAGGACGGTGTCCGCGGCGACCAGTTCCGTGACGCCGTACGGGGTCCGGGTGCTGAACCACGGCCCGGCGAGGGGGGTTTCGCCGGCCGGTCCGATCGCGCACACCCGCAGGTCGTACCAGTCCGGGGGCGGCTGGATCCGGTCGTTGCCGAAGATGTGGCAGGGGATGGCGAGTTCGAGGAACGGCATTCCGTCGGTGACGGCGATGGCGAGGGAGGGCATGACGGGAGTGTGGCAGAGGAAGTGGCAGGAATGTAGCGGATGGTGGCAGTGCTGCCACTCGTGACGGGGGAGCGCGGGGCGGATGCTTGATCGACATGACCACTCCCTTTCCGGGCGGCCGGGGGACGGGTGCGCCCTCATGCGGCGCCTCCTCACCGGGCGCCCCTGCCGCTCGTACTGCCCCCGCACGTACCGTTCCTGCCGCTCGCACCGCTCCTGTATGTACCGTTCCTGCTGCGCGTACCGTTCCTGCCGCTCGCACTGCTCCCGCACGTACCGACCCTGCCGCCGCAGCCGTCCGGTGCACCGTCGGCGCCGCTCCTCGTGACGCCGGCACTGACGTCGACACGGCTTCCCATGACGCCGAGGCTGCTTCCCATGACGCCCATGACGCCCATGACGCCGGGCGCGACGCCGCCGACCCGCGCCGCTGGCCGATCCTGGCCATCGCCTCCGCCGCGCAGTTCCTGGCGGTGCTCGATCTGATCGCGGTCACCATCGCGTTCCCGGCGATCGGCCGGGACTTCGCGCCGGCGCCCGCCTCCGCGCTCTCCTGGGTGCTCAACGGCTACACCGTCGTGCTCGCCGCGCTCCTGGTACCGGCCGGGCGGCTCGCCGACGAAGCCGGCCGGCGGCGCTGCTTCCTGACCGGCATGGTGCTGTTCGGCCTGGCCTCGGCGGCCTGCGGGATGGCGCCCACCCTCACCCTGCTCATCGTGGCGCGGGTGGTGCAGGGCGTGGCGGCGGCCGTACTGATCCCCACCTCCCTCTCCCTCGCGCTGCCCGCCTTCCCGCCGCGGGAACGCGCGACGGCGGTCGGTGCCTGGACGGCGGTCAGCGCGGTGGCGGCGAGTTCCGGCCCGGTGATCGGCGGTCTGCTCGCCGCCTCCGACTGGCGGCTGATCTTCCTGATCAACGTCCCGGTGGTGCTGCTCGCGGTGGGCGCGGGCGTCCGGCTGCTGCCCCGCTCCGAACGCGGCGGGCGGCAGGCGCTGGACCTGCCGGGGACGGCGCTGGTGCTGGTGTGCGTCGGCGCGCTGGTGACGGCGTGCGTCGAGGCCCCCGAGTGGGGTTACACCGCCCCCGCCACACTGGCGGTCCTCGCCGCCGGAGTACTGGCCGCAGCGCTCTGCGTACGCCACGTTCGGCGGGCCGCGGATACCGTCGTGCACCCGGAGCTGTTCCGGACGCCCGGTTTCGCGGCGGCCACGCTGGGGCTGCTCGGCTACTTCGTGGCCTACGGGGCGATGATGCTCGGTGCGAGCCTGCTGTTCACCGACGTGTGGCACTACCCGGTGCGGACCGCCGGCCTGGCGCTGGCGCCCTGGCCGCTCACGGTGCTGGTGGTCTCCGCGCTCTCCGGCCGCATCGTCGGTGCGGTCGGGGCGCGGGCGACGGGCGTCATCGGGGCGCTGTGTTTCGTGGCGGCCACCCTCTGGTGGCTCGCGCTGGCCGACGACGGGCAGGGCGGCGGGGGTACGCACTACGTGGCGCACTTCCTGCCCGGACTGATCTTCGCCGGGTTCGGCACCGGGCTGTACCAGCCGGTGATGTTCGCCGCGGCGGGACTGCTGCCCGGCCGCCAACTCTCCCTCGGCTCCGGCGTCCTGATGGTGTCGCGGCAGGCCGGTACGGCGCTGGGCGTGGCCGTGCTGGTGGCCGTCATGGGCGGTCGGCAGCACCCGGACTTCGGGTCGTTGCGGGGCGGCTGGATCATCGCGGCGGTGACCTCGGCGGGGGCGGTGGCGGCGGCGCTGACGCTGCGGCGGGGCGGTGCGCGGGGGACCGGGTGAGGCCGGCGCGGGCCGGGGAGGCCGCGCGGAGGCGGTACGACGGCCGCTGACCGGGACGCGGAGGTCCGTGCTCCGGGGGTGGAAGGTCCCGTTCCGGGGGTGGGGGATCCCGTTCCGGATATGGCGGCCCCCACGCCAAATCCTTCCCGGGAGCGGGAGGATGGCCCTCGGGGCGGACCCTGGGATCTCCCTGAGGTTCGGGCCGGGGATCTCCCCGAGGTCGGGGCCCGGGACCTCCCGGAGGTTCACCCCGACATCTCCCCGACATCGCGCCGAGTCCCGACACCGGGCCGCCGGAGCGGACAAGATGGGGAGATGGGATTCCATGTCGACTCAGAGGCCGGGCGGCTGCGCCGGGTCATCCTGCATCGCCCCGATCTGGAGCTGAAGCGGCTCACGCCCTCCAACAAGGACACCTTGCTGTTCGACGACGTGCTGTGGGTGCGCCGGGCGCGGGCCGAGCACGACGGGTTCGCGGACGTGCTCCGGGACCGCGGCGTCGAGGTGCATCTCTTCGGGGATCTGCTGGCCGAGAGCCTCCAGATCCCCGAGGCGCGCACGCTGGTCCTGGACCGGGTCTTCGACGAGAAGGAGTACGGGCCGCTGGCCACCGACCATCTGCGGGCGGCGTTCGACGAGCTGCCCGTGCCCGAGCTCGTGGAGGCGCTGGTCGGCGGTATGACCAAGCGTGAGTTCCTGGAGCGCCACCCCGAGCCGACCTCGGTCCGCTTCCATGTGATGGATCTGGACGACTTCCTGCTGGGCCCGCTGCCCAACCACCTCTTCACCCGCGACACCTCCGCCTGGATCTACGACGGGGTGTCGATCAACTCGATGCGCTGGCCCGCCCGGCAGCGCGAGACCGTCCACTACGAGGCGATCTACCGCCACCACCCGCTCTTCCGCAGCGAGGGCTTCCACGTCTGGTCGGAGGGGCAGGCGGACTTCCCCTCGACGATCGAGGGCGGCGACGTGCTGGTCATGGGCAGCGGCGCGGTGCTGATCGGGATGAGCGAGCGGACCACTCCACAGGCCGTCGAACTGCTGGCGCGCGGACTGTTCGCGGCGGGTTCCGCGCGCACGATCGTGGCGCTGGACATGCCCAAGCGGCGGGCGTTCATGCACCTGGACACCGTCATGACGATGATCGACGGGGATACCTTCACCCAGTACGCGGGCCTGGGCATGCTCCGCTCGTACACCATCGAACCGGGCTCCGGCGACCAGGACCTCAAGGTCACCGACCACCCGCCGGAGCACATGCACCGCGCCATAGCGGCCTCCCTGGGCCTCTCCGACATCCGGGTGCTGACCGCGACCCAGGACGTCCACTCGGCCGAGCGGGAGCAGTGGGACGACGGTTGCAATGTGCTGGCGGTGGAGCCGGGCGTGGTGGTGGCGTACGAGCGGAACGTCACCACGAACACCTTCCTGCGCAAGCGCGGCATCGAGGTGATCACCATCCCCGGGAGCGAGCTGGGGCGGGGGCGCGGCGGTCCGCGCTGTATGAGCTGCCCGGTGACGAGGGAGGCGGTGCCGGGGGCGGCGTGAGCGGGGCGGGGCCGCACCGGTGCGTTCGGGAGCGGCGTCCCCGCCGCGCGCCACCCGACGGTTCCGTATAGGGATACGGCGTGTCGTATACACTTCCAATGTTCGATCCCGTCCACGATTGCCGCGAACCAGGAGCCCACCCATGGCGATAGACCTCACGGGCCACCACTTCCTCAAGGAACTGGACTTCAGCGCCGAGGAGTTCCGCCGACTCGTCGGCCTGGCCGCCGAGCTGAAAGCGGCCAAGCGCGCCGGTACCGAGGTCCCCCGCCTGAAGGGCCGCAACATCGCCCTGATCTTCGAGAAGACCTCGACCCGGACCCGCTGCTCCTTCGAGGTCGCCGCAGCGGACCAGGGCGCCTCGACCACCTACCTGGACCCGTCCGGTTCGCAGATCGGGCACAAGGAGTCGGTCAAGGACACCGCACGCGTCCTCGGCCGGATGTTCGACGGTATCGAATTCCGCGGCAGCCGCCAGTCCGACGTCGAGGAGCTCGCGGAGTACGCCGGCGTGCCCGTCTACAACGGGCTGACCGACGACTGGCACCCCACCCAGATGCTCGCCGACGTGCTCACCATGGTCGAGCACGGCAACGGCCGCCCCCTGGAGGAGACCGCCTTCGCCTACCTCGGCGACGCCCGCAACAACATGGGCAACTCCTACCTCGTCACCGGCGCGCTGCTCGGCATGGACGTACGGATCGTGGCGCCGAAGCAGCTGTGGCCCGAGGAGGCGGTCATCGCGCAGGCGCGGTCGCTGGCCGAGACCAGCGGCGCCCGGATCACCCTCACCGAGGACGTCGCCGAGGGCGTCCGCGGCGCGCACTTCGTCGCCACCGACGTCTGGGTCTCCATGGGCGAGCCGAAGGAGGTCTGGGACGAGCGGATCGCGCTGCTCGCCCCGTATGCGGTCACGATGGACGTGCTGCGTGCCACGGGCCGGCCCGAGGTGAAGTTCCTGCACTGCCTGCCCGCCTACCACGACCTGGGTACGGCGGTCGGCCGGGAGATCCACGCCCGCCACGGCCTGTCGTCGCTGGAGGTCACCGACGAGGTCTTCGAGTCCGCGCACTCGGTCGTCTTCGACGAGGCGGAGAACCGGATGCACACGATCAAGGCGGTGATGGTGGCGACGCTGGCCCGCTAGGGCCTGTCGTCGAATTCCCGGGAATCCGACGACGGCTCCCAGGGCCGCGCGCCAAGGCCGCAGCCGCCCCCTGGGGCCCCTCGCCCTTGCATAGCCATACGCGCCAATGGGCGATCATGCAGTTCCGGCGGTTACCATCGAGCCGCTCACGGGGTCCGGACCCACCGGTCCGGGCCCCGCTCCGCGCGCGGCGCCACCCCCGCCGCGCGCACCGCACCACCAGAGAGAGAACCACCCCATGTCCCGCTCAGGCCCGTCCGGACTGCGCATCAAGTCCCCCGACCTCCTCATCGCCGAATCCGGCGCGGACCTCGAAGGCAACGGCCTGCGGCGCAGCATGGGCCTCTTCCAGCTCGTCTGCTTCGGCATCGGCGCCATCGTCGGCACCGGCATCTTCGTCGGCCTGTCCGACACCGTCGCCCGGTCCGGCCCTGCCGTCATCGTCTCCTTCGTCCTGGCCGCCGTCACCTGCGTCTTCACCGCCTTCTCCTTCGCGGAACTGGGCGGCGCGATACCGGTCTCCGGCAGTTCGTACTCCTACGCCTACGCCACCCTCGGCGAGCGCACCGCCTTCCTCGTCGGCTGGTGCCTGCTCCTCGAGTACGGCATCTCGATCTCCGCGGTCGCCGTCGGCTGGGGCCAGTACCTCAACGAGCTGCTGGCCAGCGTGACCGGCTGGCAGCTGCCCGCCGCGCTCTCCAATCCGCCCGGTGCCGGCGGCATCGTCAACATCCCCGCCGTCGTCGTGATGCTGCTCGCCGCGCTGCTGCTCGTCCGCGGCGTCCGCGAGAGCGCCCGCGCCACCGCCGCGATGGCGGTGCTCAAGCTGGCGGTCCTGGTGCTGTTCAGCGTGATCGGCTTCAGCGCCTTCCGCAGCGGCAACCTTGCGCCGTTCGCCCCTGAGGGCATCGCCGGGATCACCTCCGGAGCGTCCGTCGCGTTCTTCTCCTACATCGGCTTCGACGCGATCACCACCGCCGGTGAAGAGGTCCGCAACCCGCGGCGCAACATCCCCGTCGCGATCATGATCTGCATCGGTGTGGTGACCGTCCTGTACTGCCTGGTCGCGCTCGCCGCCATCGGCGCCCTGTCCTCGGGGAAGGTCGCCGGGCAACCCGCCGCGCTGTCGCTGATCGTCAACCGCGTCACCCACTCCACCCTCGGCGGCGGGGTGATCGCCTTCGGCGCGGTGGTCGCCATCGCCTCCGTCGTCCTCGCCGTGATGTACGGGCAGACCCGCATCCTGATGTCGATGTCCCGGGACGGCCTGATCCCCCGGATCTTCGAACGGATCTCGCCCCGGACCTCCACCCCGGTCGCCAACACCTGGATCGTCGCGGCCGTCTTCGCGGTCCCCGCTGCGGTCGTCCCGCTCGACGTGGTGATGAACCTGACCACCATCGGGACCCTCGCGATCATGGCCGTGGTCAATGTCAGCGTGCTGGTCCTCCGCCGCACCCGGCCCGACCTGCCGCGCCGCTTCCGCGTCCCGCTCTTCCCGCTCAGCCCGGTACTGGGCATCGCCTTCTGCGGCTATCTGATGTACGGCACCGGCCCGTCGACCTGGATGCAGTTCGCCGGGTTCCTGATCGTCGGCGCGCTGGTCTACGCGCTGTACGGGCGCCGCCACTCCCGCCTCGGGAGCCGGACCCCGGAGCCGGGCGCGGACGCCACCGGGGGAGCGGACGCGGGCCCGGGTGCCGACGGGACCGACAGCGCGGCCGGGGGAAGGGTCCGGGACCGGGTCGGGGCCGTCCCGGAGTAGCGGGTCCGGGAAGGCCCCGGGAGCGGCCCGGCGGGAGCCCCGGAGCGCGGGCCCGGCACGGAGCCGGCGACGGTCCCGGGAAGAGGCGGGTCAGGGCTGCGGCAGCCGCGGCTCCCGCAGCGGGGGAAGGGCGAACCACACGGCCTTGCCGTGCGGCGTCGGCCGGCAGCCGGCGGCGGAGCTGAGCCCCCGGACCAGCCGCAGCCCGCGGCGCGCGGAACGGCGCCGGCCCACCGCCGCGCCGGCGCTCGCGGCATCCGGAACCGGTCCCGCCGCATCCGCGCCGCACACCGCGTCCGCCGGTCGGTCCAGCCCCGCCGGCGGCACCGGATCCCCGTCGTGCACTTCGATCTCGCAGCCCCCCGGCCGCACCTTCACCACCAGCTCGATCGGATCCGAACCGCCGGTGTGCGCCACGGCGTTGGCGACCAGCTCCGCGGTCAGCAGCGCCGCGGTGTCGTGGTCGGCGGTGGCCCCCAGGTCCCGCAGCGCGGTCCCCGTCAGCGCGCGGGCGATGGGCACGGCGGCCGGGGTGTGCGGCAGCGCGAGGCGCCAGGACGTGGCGTCGGACGGTTCGGGCAGCGGCAGGGCACTGGCTTCCGGCAGGAGTGGTTCCGGCATGGGACGTTCCGTTCGCCCGGGGCCGGGCGGATCCCTCAAGGCCCCATCGGACACCTTCACCGTAGGGCGGGTGCGGCCCCCGCAGCAGAGGCGACCGGCAGGGCGGACCGGGACCTCGGGCCCCGATGGACGGGACTTTCGGCCCCTGCGCACCCGCCCACCGAGGGTGGCGCACGCCTGACGATGTATCGCGCCCTCCTGACGACAGTCACAAATCAGTGATAGCTTCGAGGGGTTCACGCGCACCGCCACCGCATCCGCAGCCACCGCACACACCAGCCGTCCGGCTGAAGGGGGCAGGCAGACCGATGAGCCCGTTCGCAGGATCCGCCCGAAGCACCGACGCCTGGCGGCACATCAGGGTGACCAGGGAAGACGGCATCGCGACCGTCACCCTCGCGCGCCCCGAGAAGCTCAACGCGCTCACCTTCGAGGCGTACGCCGACCTCCGCGACCTGCTCGCGGAGCTGTCCAGGGAACGCTCCGTCCGCGCCCTGGTCCTCGCCGGGGAAGGCCGCGGCTTCTGCTCCGGCGGCGACGTCGAGGAGATCATCGGCGCCACCCTGGACATGGACACCGCACAGCTGCTGGACTTCAACCGGATGACCGGCCAGGTCGTACGGGCGGTCCGCGAGTGCCCCTTCCCCGTCATCGCCGCGGTGCACGGGGTGGCCGCCGGCGCCGGCGCGGTGCTCGCGCTGGCCGCCGACTTCCGCATCGCCGACCCCTCCGCCCGCTTCGCGTTCCTCTTCACCCGGGTCGGCCTCTCCGGCGGCGACATGGGCGCGGCCTATCTCCTGCCCCGCGTCATCGGCCTCGGGCACGCCACCCGGGTGCTGATGCTCGGCGACGCGATCCGCGCGCCCGAGGCCGAACGGCTCGGCCTGATCAGCGAGTTGGCCGAGGAGGGCCGCGCCGACGAGACGGCCGCGGCGCTCGCCCGGCGGCTCGCCGAAGGCCCCGCGCTGGCCCACGCCCAGACCAAGGCACTGCTCACCGCCGAACTCGACATGCCGCTGGCCGCCGCCGTCGAAATGGACGCCGCCACCCAGGCACTGCTGATGAACAGCGCCGACTACGCCGAATTCCATGCCGCCTTCACCGAGAAGCGGACCCCCAAGTGGCAGGGGAAATAGCGATGTCCGAGGCGAGGGACGGCCGGCCGCTGAAGGTCGCCGTCCTCGGCGGCGGCCCCGGCGGGCTCTACGCGGCGGCGCTGCTCAAACGCCTCGACCCGGCCCGCGAGATCACCGTCTGGGAACGCAACGCCCCCGACGACACCTTCGGCTTCGGCGTCGTCCTCTCCGACGAGACCCTCGGCGGCATCGAGCACGCCGACCCGGTCGTCTACCGCGCCCTGCAAGCGGAGTTCGTCCGCTGGGACGACATCGACATAGTGCACAACGGCCGCACCCTGACGTCAGGCGGCCACGGCTTCGCCGCGCTCGGCCGGCGCCGGCTGCTCGCCGTCCTCCAGGAACGCTGCCGCTCGCTCGGCGTGCGCACCGTCTTCCGCACGGAGGCGCCGCCGGCCGCCGAACTCGCCCGCGACCACGACCTGGTGATCGCCGCCGACGGCGTGCACAGCGCCACCCGCACCGCCCACGCCGAGGTCTTCCGCCCGCGGCTGACCACCCACCGCTGCCGCTACATCTGGCTGTCCGCCGACTTCGCGCTGGACGCCTTCCGCTTCGAGATCGCCGACGCCGGCCACGGCACCGCCCAGTTGCACGGCTACCCGTACGCCCGCCCGCAACCCGGCGCCGCCACCACGGAGCCCGCCGGCGGCGCCAGCACCGTCATCGTCGAAATGCGCGAAGAGGTCTGGCGGGCCGCCGGCCTGGACACCTATGAGGAGCGCGCCTCGGCCGAATGGTGCGCGGCGCTCTTCGCGGGCGCGCTCGGTGGCCGCCCGCTGCGGTCCAACAACTCCAGCTGGACCGCCTTCCGCACCGTCGTCAACGAGCGCTGGTCGCACGGCCGGATCGTGCTGCTCGGCGACGCCGCGCACACCGCGCACTTCTCCATCGGCTCCGGCACCAAGCTCGCCGTCGAGGACGCCCTCGCCCTCGCCGCCTGCCTCCAGGAGCATCCCACCGTGCCGGACGCGCTCACCGCCTACGAGACCGAGCGCCGCCCCGTCGTCGCCTCCACCCAGCGCGCCGCCCGCGCCAGCCTCGCGTGGTTCGAGGACCTGGCCACCTATACGGGGCAGCCGCCGCACCAGTTCGCCTTCAACCTCCTCACCCGCAGCCGCCGGGTCACCCACGGCAACCTGCGGCTGCGCGACCGGGAGTTCGTCGACGCGGTGACGAAGGAGGCGGGCATCCCCACCGGGACACCGCCCATGTTCACCCCCTTCCGGCTGCGCGGACTGACCCTGCGCAACCGCGTCGTGGTCTCCCCGATGGACATGTACTCCGCCGACGGCGAGGGCACCCCCGGCGACTTCCATCTCGTCCACCTCGGCGCCCGCGCACTCGGCGGCGCCGGACTGGTCATGACGGAAATGGTGTGCGTCAGCCCCGAGGGGCGGATCACCCCCGCCTGCACCGGCCTCTACACCCGCGGACACGAGACGGCCTGGCGCCGGATCACCGACTTCGTCCACACCTCGGCACCCGGCACCGCCATCGGCGTACAGCTCGGCCACTCCGGCCGCAAGGGCTCGACCCGGCGGATGTGGGACGGCATCGACCAGCCGCTCCCCGACGGCAACTGGCCGCTCGTCGCCCCCTCCGCACTGCCCTACCGCCCCGGCGTCAACCAGATCCCGCACGCCCTGACCACCGCCGAACTCACCTCCGTACGCGAACAGTTCGCCCGGTCCGCCGCCGCTGCCGCGCGCGCCGGATTCGACCTCCTCGAACTCCACTGCGCCCACGGCTACCTCCTCTCCGGGTTCCTCTCGCCGCTGACCAACCAACGCACCGACGCGTACGGAGGTTCCCTGGCCGGCCGTCTCCGCTTCCCCCTCGAAGTCTTCGACGCGGTCCGCGAACAGTGGCCGGACGACCGGCCCATGACGGTCCGGATCTCCGCCACCGACTGGGCCGACGGCGGCACCACCGTCGAGGACGCGGTGGCCATGGCGGGCGCCTTCGCCGAGCACGGAGCCGACGCGATCGACGTCTCCACCGGACAGGTCGTGCCCGACGAGCGCCCCGACTTCGGCCGCTCGTACCAGACCCCGTTCGCCGACCGCATCCGCAACAGCCTCGGCATCCCGGTCATCGCGGTCGGCGCGATCTCCTCCTGGGACGACGTCAACTCCCTGGTGCTGGCCGGGCGCGCGGACCTGTGCGCGCTGGCCCGCCCGCACCTCTACGACCCGCACTGGACCCTGCACGCCGCCGCCGACCAGGGCTACACAGGACCCGGCGCCCCCTGGCCGCCGCCCTACCAGGCCGGTAGCCGCACTCCGCCCACCGGCCGCACCGACGCGCCGAAGCCCCGCCTCACGCTGCACTGACGGGGAGGCCACAAACAGCGGGAGGCGGGGCAGTCGAGGGGGCGGTGCGGCACCGGGAGCGGGCTCTCAGGGCATCGGCAGGCCGCCGACCCGGGCGGCGAGCACCCGCCGGCCGTGCTGCTCGATGCCGACCTCGACCTCCCGGCAGCCGCCGCCGGACCGCCCGGTGGTCCGGGCGGTCACCCAGCAGGGCGCGTCCATCTCCGCGAACCGCTCGAAGGCGCACTCCAGCGTGACCGGCAGCGCCCCACCGGGAGTCAGCGCCCGCGCGGCCTGCCTGACGGCCTCGATCATCAGCATGCCGGGCACATGGTCCACGGGATGGTCGAACAGCACCGGATGCGAGGTGTCCACCCGCAGCTGCCAGCGGCCCGCACCGTCGGCGGGGGAGAGCACCACATCACCGGTGCGGTCCCGGCCGACCAGATGCGGCGAGACCGGCTCCGGCACCGGCAGCTTCCGGGAGTTGGCCAGCACCAGATCGCCGTATTCGCCGCGCAGCCGGCGGTAGACGGCCGGGCTGTGGCAGGAGTAGTCCAGCATCGCGGAGGCCAGGTCGCTGCCGTCGCACACGATGCGGAACTCCTGGCGGACACCGGCGAGCTGCCTGCCGCGCCGCACCACGTCGCGGTCGGTGATGTGCAGCTGCACGTCGGCCGGCGCGTCCGTGGCCCGCAGGGCCGTCGGCGAGAGGTCGTAGCGGAGCTTCCGCCAGACGATCGGGTGGTCCAGCGGCACGCCGTGCACGACGTGGCTCAGTAATATCCCCGCCTGCCGCACGGTCTCGATCAGCAGCAGCGGGTCGTGCAGGCCGTTCACCGGACGGTAGAGGCTGTGCGCCCGCGGCCACTGGGCGCTCACCAGCCAGCTGCCGGACCTGCCGCGCCGCCAGTCGGTCAGGAAGACCTCGGAGACGGCGGCCCGGTGGACGTACTCGCGGGGCACGGTCATCGTCAGGGCCCCCGGTCGGTTCCCGTCGGCGAACCGTGCGTCGGTGCCGGAGCCGAGGTGATCGCGTGCGAACGAGGTGAGGGTGGCGCTGGCCATAGGGACCCCTTTCTGTGGGCGGTGCTCAGCGCCCTGACGGACTGAGTCCGGTCTCCGGCCCGGGCCACCAAGATACGAACCATGTGGTTTGTTTTCCAGTGCTGAGCGGGCCGTTACCCCGTCAGGGCGACGAGGGGCGGTCGGTCAGACGGCGATCTTCACGCAGCGGCCGTGCGGGTCCAGATGACTCAGCGCACCCGGCGTGGCGAGACCCGGCAGGGTGTGTTTCCACAGGGTCGTGACCCGTTCCGGAAGATCGGCGCGATTGGTGGCGGCCCGCGAGAACAACTGCACGCCCATATAGGCGGAGACGAAGAACTCGGCGGCCCGGTCCGGTGCCACGGCGGGCAGTAACTCCCCGTTGTCCCGGGCGTCGGTGAACATCGTGGTGATGATGTCGGTCCACGCCTGATACGGGACCAGCGGATCCTCGCTGAAGGTCGTCTCGACCGCGATCCGGGTCCCGGCCTGGAGCAACGGGTCGCTGCGCAGCGCCAGCGCCACCTGGTGCGTGAAGTCGATGGCGTCCTGGAGCCGGGACTCGCTCACCTGCGGCACGAACGGCTCGGTCTGCTCCCGGATGACCGCGCGGGCGAGTGCGTCCTTCGAGTGGAAGTGGAAGTAGACGGCGCCCTTGGTGACGCCGGCGCGCTGGATGATCTCGGCCATCGTGGCGGCCTGGTACCCGCGGGTGCCGATGACATGGGCCGCGGCTTCGAGGACGGCGCGCCGGGTGCGTACTGCGCGTGCCTGCTTGACCACCGATCATCCTCCGTATGCTCTCTTGGAGTTGTTGTGCCTGAGTGCGACCCGCTGCCGTGGCGGCGCAGTCTATTTCCGCATCATAAAGAAGCCAACCATGCGGTATTCACACGCCGAGTCGCCGCCGCGGACCGGTGTCGTGCCCGGGCGGAGCGGTGCCACGCGGCACCGCGCGCGTTCAAGGAGCTGCCCGATGCCCGTCCCCGACCCGTCCGACGTCCCTGCCGTGCACCGGGAAGTGCGGCTCGCCGCCCGCCCCGAGCGTGAACTGACGGAACGTCACTTCGCTGTGTGCGAAGCCCCGGTGCCCCGGCCGGTGCCCGGGCAGGTGCTGGTACGCACCCGTGTGATGGCGGTGACCGCGGCGATGCGGACGCAGCTGACCGGCGTGCGGCTGCCGATGCCGTCGTTCGTCCCGGGCGAGGCGCTGTGGGGCTCCGCGGTCGGCGAGGTCGTGGCGGCCCCCGGCGGCGGCTTCACCCCCGGCGAACTGGTCCATCACCCTTACGGATGGCGGGAGTTTGCGGTGGTGGAGGAAGGCAGGGTAAGGCGACTGGCCCCGGACGCGCTGCCCTCATTGGCCGCGCACCTCTCCCAGGGGGCCACCGCCTGGGGCGCGCTGCGCCGGGCGGCCGGGGTCCGGCCGGGCGACACCGTCTTCGTCAGCGGTGCCGCCGGCGGCGTGGGCAGCCTGGCCGGGCAGCTGGCGCGGCGGCTGGGCGCCCGGCGGGTGGTGGGCAGCACCAGCTCCGAGCGCAAGGCGTCCCGGCTGCGGGCCGAGTTGGGGTACGACGACACGATCGTGCGCGGCGCCGGGCCCATCGAGGAGCAGCTGCGCCGGGCGGCTCCCGACGGAATCGACGTGCTGCTGGACACCGTGGGCGGCGAGCAGCTCGCCGCGGCGCTCGCGGTGGCCCGCCCGGACGCCCGGTTCGCGCTCGTCGGCGCGCTCTCCAGTCAGCTGGGCGAGGGCGGCGGCGCGGTCGCCCCGGTCGAACTGGACGCGGGGCTGATCATCACCCGCCGGGTGGCGCTGCGCGGCTTCGGGCTGTACGCGCACCCCGACCTGGCCGAGGAGTGGACCGGGGAGTTCGGCCGGGGACTGAGGGACGGCTCCCTCGTCTTCCCGCACACCCTGCTGAAGGGCATCGAGCAGGTGCCGCGGGCGCTGTGCGAGCTCGTGCAGGGGCGTCATATCGGGGCCGTGCTCGTCGAGTTGTGAGCTCGGCGGGGGCCGCGGTGCGGGCCCGTCCGGTCGCGGCGGGACGGGCGGGTCAGCCGGCCGCGGCCTGCGCCGGCGCCGGGATGCAGGCGGCAGCGACCCGGTCCGGCGCGCCCGGCAGCATCGCCCACAGACCGCTGACGGCCTCCTGGTCCCACCATGTGCGGTCCTCGCCGCCCAGGTGCAGCAACCCGACCACCATCGACGTCAGCAGCTGGGCGGTGCGCCGCGGTTCGGCGTCCGAGGGGCGCGGGCCGGGCGGGCCGTCCGCGGCGCCGACGGGCTCGCCGGTGCCGCAGGTCACCGCCTTGTCGAGGAACAGCGCGTACCAGCGCTGCTCCAGGGGATAGATCTCCAGGCCCGGTGCGGTCTCCGGCCGCAGCCGCAGCCCGGCGCGCAGCACCGCGTCCGACTGCACCCGGCCGAACAGCTCGACGGCGAAGTCCCGTACGGCGAAGGGGAGCGGCTTCGGGGAGCGGAGGAAGCCGTCCTCGATCTCCCGCAGGGTGGCCAGCGCAGTGTCCCGCACCGCGAGGGTCAGGTCGTCCTTGGACGTGAAGTGGAAGTAGAGCGCTCCCTTGCTCAGCCGGGCCCGCCGGCTGATCTCGACCATGCCCGCGGCGGGCACTCCCTTTTCCAGGAAGGTCTCTGCGGCCGAGCGGATGAGCGCCTGGCGACTCTGGATGGCGCGATGCTGCGTGGGCACGGTGTCCGTCCCGTCTCTCGTACGACTGCAACCTTCTTGCAGTCTACATAGAAAACCAACCATGCGGTTCGGTATGCTCGGGGTAAATGGCCGGAACTGCCCGGCGCTGTCGCGAAGCCATCGCTCGCCCGGCGATCCGGCTCCGGCGGAGGGGGGAGACCCGCGGGTAACCAGTGTCGCCCCGGCCGGGGGTGATTGTCGACCCGTCAGGGTGTGACAAAGGTGCATTGACAAACAGCGCAGGCGGTTTTTAAATCTCCGAAGGCGGTAAACGGGACGATCCCTTCCGTGGCCGCCGCCCCGACGGTCGCGTACCGCCCTTGGACAGCGGTGCGCCGTGGCGAGACCGCCTCTGCCCTCACCAGCCGTCGACCGCTGGCCGCCCGACCAGCTGTGCCAGCAACGTCACCCCGAGCCCCCGCACCCATCGGATCCGGAAAGGTCCCCACCCCATGCGCGTATCAATGGAAGTCGGCGAACGTCCTGTGAGAGGCGTGCGGAGCGCCGGCGTCGAGACGATCAGAGCCGCCGTCTTCGACCTCGACGGCACCCTCGCCAACACCCTTCCCGCGATCAGCAAGCTGCTCGTCAAGGTGGCCTCGGAACAGGGCTGTTCGGTCACCGCGCGGCAGGCGGCAGCCGCCATCGGCAAGCCCCCGGGCCCCGCCTTCGGACGGCTGCTGGGCCGCCCCGAGGAGGACGGCCGGGTACAGGCCGCCATCTCCCGCTACCGCGAGCTGTTCGCCTACGAGGTCCTGTGCCAGGGGCCGGCGCTGCTCTTCCCAGGAGTGACCGCCGGGCTGTCCGCGCTGCGCGCCCACGGCGTCGAACTCGCCGTCGCCACCTCCAAGACCACCCGCAGTGCCGAGGCCCTGCTGGACGTCATGGGCATCCGCGACCTGGTCGGCCCGGTCATCGGGCAGGACATGGTCCGGCGCGGCAAACCGCACCCGGAGATGGTGCTGCGCGCGGCCGGCCGGCTGGGGGTCCCGGCCTGGCAGAGCGCGTATGTCGGGGACACCGTGGGGGACATGCGGATGGCGGTCACCGCGCGCATGGAGCCGGTCGCGGTGACCTACGGCATCGGGACGTTCGGTGAGCTCGCCGCGGTCGCCGGCACGCGCATGTGCAGTTCCTTCAAGGACGTGGTCTCGGTGATCGCCGCCGCCCGGCCGCGGCCGACGGCCGCCGTCACGGTGGGGGCGCAGCAGCGGCGGCGCTGACACAACGGGGACGGGGGGCGGGCGCGCGGTCCAGGGGGAACACCGGCCGCGGGCAAGGAGAGGCGACGGCAAACGGGCGTACGAGGGCGGGCCGGTCAGACGGTTCCCTGGGCGCGGTGGGGCCCGGCCGTCGCCTCACGCGCGTAACGGGCGCCCGCCGCCCGCAACTTGGCGTCCAGCCGGCCGAAGACCTCGGCCGCCCGGCCGCCCGGCCAGTCCGCCGGCAGGAGGGGAGAGGGCAGCCCGGGGTCCTCGTACGGGAGGCGGCGCCAGGCGTCCAGCGCCAGCAGGTAGTCGCGGTAGGCCGCTTCGGGGGGAACCGACCGCCGCCGCGCCCAGCGCGCCAGCACCGGTTCATGCTCCGCCAGGAACGCGCGGTGCCGCGCGGCGATGGCGTCCAGGTCCCACCAGCGCGCCACGGCCTGCGCGGTGGGCGCGAAACCGGCGTGGGCGCCGGTGAACAGGTCCACGTACGGGGCGAGTTCCAGCCGCTCCAGGGTGTGCCGGGTCTCCTCGTAGAGGTGCGCCGGGGCGATCCACACACCCGGTGCCGCGGTGCCGAAGCCCAGCCGGGACAGCCGGGAGCGCAGCAGGTGCCGCTTGTGCCGCTCCTCCTCGGGGACCGAGAACACGGCCAGTACCCAGCCGTCGGACAGCCGGGCGGCCGGCCGGCCGAATATCCGCCGGTCGCCGTCCTCCAGCAGCTGCCGGGCGTCGTCGGAGAGCCCGTACGCGGCGGCGCCGGCGGCGGTGCGCCCCGCGACGAGCAGCCCCCGGCGCTTGAGCCGGGAGACGGCGGAGCGCACCGACGGCGGGTCCACCCCGAGCGCGCCGAGCAGCCGGATCAGCGCCGCCACCGGCACCGGCCCGGGTACGCCGCTTGAACGGTCCGGGCCGCCGCGCCCGTAGGCGCCGTAGAACGTGACGATCAGGGACCGTGGGGTGTGCTGCGCTTGCTGGTCGCTCACCGGGTCACTCTAGATCGGCTTCGCGGAGCCGGAAGCGCTGGAGCTTGCCGGTGGGGGTGCGCGGCAGCGAGGCGTGGAAGACGAAGACGCGCGGGCATTTGTAGGGCGCGATGCGGCTCTTGACGAACGCCCGCAACGCGGCAACGGTCTCGTCCCCCGAGGGGACGCCGGCGCGCAGGACGACATGGGCGACGGCGACCTGGCCGCGCTCCTCGTCGGGCCGCCCCACCACGGCCGCCTCGGTGACGTCCGGGTGCCGCAGCAGCGCGTCCTCCACCTCGGGGCCCGCGATGTTGTAGCCGGCCGAGATGATCATGTCGTCCGCGCGGGCCACATAGCGGAAGTAGCCGTCGCTCTCCCGGACATAGGTGTCGCCGGTGAGGTTCCAGCCGTCCCGTACGTACTCCTGCTGCCGGTCGTCGGCCAGGTAGCGGCAGCCGGTCGGCCCCCGGACGGCGAGGAGTCCCGGTTCGCCGTCCGGCAGCGGTATGCCGTCGGCGCCCACCACCCGGGCCTCGAAGCCCGGCACCGGCAGCCCCGTCGTCCCCGGCCGGATCGCGTCGTCGGCGGCGGACAGGAAGATGTGCAGCAGTTCCGTGGCGCCGATCCCGTTGATGATCCGCAGGCCCGTCGCGTCGTACCAGGACTGCCAGGTCGCGGTGGGCAGGTTCTCGCCCGCCGACACGCACCGGCGCAGCGACGAGACGTCGTGCCCGTCGAGTGCGGGCAGCATCGCCCGGTAGGCGGTGGGCGCGGTGAACAGGACCGAGATGCGGTGCTCGGCGATGTCGCCGAGTAGCCGCTCCGGCCCGCCCCAGTCCGCCAGATAGGCCGAGGCGCCGGCCCGTAAGGGGAAGATGACCAGACCGCCGAGCCCGAAGGTGAAGCCGAGCGGCGGGCTGCCGGCGAACACGTCGTCCGGTTCCGGCCGCAGCACCTGGGCCGAGAAGGTGTCCGCGATGGCGAGCACATCGCGGTGGAAGTGCATGCACCCCTTGGGGCGGCCGGTGGTGCCCGAGGTGAAGGCGATCAGCGCGACGTCGTCGGCGGCGGTCGCCACCGCCTCGTAGGGCGCGCCGCCCGGCCGCGCCAGCTGCCGCAGATCGTCCGGACCGTCCCCGCCGAACTCGGTGATCCGCAGCCCCGGTACCCCCGCCCGCACCAGGTCGTCCACAGACCGCGCATCGCACAGCGCATGGCCGACCTGCGCGATCCGGCAGATGGTGGCGAGTTCGTCCGGCCGCTGCGCCGCCAGGACGGTCACCGCCACCGCGCCCGCCTTCATCACCGCGAGCCAGCACGCGGCCAGCCAGGGCGAGGTCGGACCGCGCAGCAGCACCCGGTTGCCCGGCCGGACGCCCAGCGGGCCGCTGAGCGCGTGCGCGAGGGCGTCGACCCGGTCGCGCAGCTGCCCGTACGACCACGCGGCGCCGGTCGCGTCGCGGACCGCGGGCCGGTCCGGGCCCAGCCGCGCGATGGTGCCGTCGAGCAGTTCCGCACCGCAGTTCAGCCGGTCGGGATAGCCCAGGTCGGTGAGGTGCGGCCACTGCCCGGGCGGCGGCAGCCGGTCGCGCGCGAAGGTGTCGGTGTGGGCCGAGGTCCGTAGCTCCATGCGGGGTGCGCCCCCTTGGGCCGGGTGGCCGACGGGCGGCCGGGAGAGGGGTGGAGGAGGGGCGGGGAGCGGGCCGGAACGGCCGTGCCTGGGCCGCTGCCGGGGCCGGTCCCGCCGGGAAGGTCAGCGGGCGGGGACGGGTCGGGGACTGCCGTACGGATCGGTCGTCAGCGTAACGTGTTCGTGACGGCAGTCAACAGATCGCGATAACCGTCCGCGGCATCCGGCCGCGCCCCGGTATCGCCGTCGACGACCATCGGACCGACCGCCGCCACCGGTACCGCTACCAGGGGAGCCGCTCGTGACCGCATTCGCGCTGGGACCGGACGAACAGGAATGGTGCGCCCGGCTGCGCGCCGACACCGCCGAACGGCTGCGCCCGCTGGCGGAGAAGGGGGAGCCGGGCCGGGTCAACCGCCCGCTGGTCGCCGCGCTCGGCGAACTGGGCCTGCTGCGCCGCCTCTTCCCCGCCGGCGGGGACCTGCGCGCGCTGGAGCTGTGCCTGCTGCGGGAATCCCTCGCCCAGGAGTGCACGGAGGCGGAGACCGCGCTGGCGCTCCAGGGGCTGGGGGCCTACCCGGTCGTGCAGTCCGGCACCGCGGCCCAGCGCGCCCGCTGGCTGCCGGAGGTCACCGCGGGGCGGGCGGTCGCCGCCTTCGCGCTGAGCGAGCCGGGCGCCGGCTCGGACGCCGCCGCACTGGCCCTGGCCGCGGCACCCGACGGCCCCGGCGGCTGGCGGCTGACCGGCGAGAAGTGCTGGATCTCCAACGCCCCCGAGGCCGACTTCGCCACCGTCTTCGCCCGTACCGGCGGCGCGGCCGGCGCCCGCGGCATCACCGCCTTCCTGGTCCCCGCCGACCGGCCGGGCCTGACGGGCGAGCACCTGGACATGCTCAGCCCGCACCCCATCGGCACGCTGGTCTTCGACGGGGTCCCGGTCACCGAGGACGATGTGCTCGGCGAGGTGGGCGGCGGGTTCGGGGTCGCGATGCGCACCCTCAACCTCTTCCGGCCGAGCGTGGGCGCGTTCGCCGTCGGCATGGCGCAGGCCGCGCTGGACGCCGCGCTGGCGCACGCCGGTGCGCGCACCGCGTTCGGCGGACCGCTCCGCGACCTCCAGTCCGTCGGCCACCAGCTCGCCGAGATGGCCACCCGCGTCGAGTCCGCCCGCCTCCTGGTCTACGCCGCCGCGTCGGCCTACGACGCCGGTGCCCCGGACATCGCGCGCCGCTCGGCGATGGCCAAACTGCTGGCCACCGAGACCGCGCAGTACGTCGTCGACGCGGCCGTCCAGATCCACGGCGCGCGGGCGCTGCGCCGCGGCCATCTGCTGGAGCACCTCTACCGGGAGGTGCGCGCCCCGCGCATCTACGAGGGCGCCACGGAGGTCCAGCGCTCGATCATCGCGAAGGAGCTGTACCGGACGGCCGACGGGGTGGCGCGGGCGTGACCTGCGCCGTAGCGGGCGCGAACGGGGGTGTGCCGGGGACCAGTTGCCCGCCGGCGGGCGAGTGTCAGTGGTGGGTGTCACGCTGAAGGCACGGAGAGATCCGTGTGCGCCGGGGAGCGTTTCCACGGCGCATCCGAGCATCCGAACATCCTCGAAAGGCGATCACCATGATCACTACCGACTTCGTCCCCGGCTCGCCGTGCTGGCTTGATCTGGGCGCTCCCGATGTCCGTGCCGCGACCGCCTTCTACGGCGCGGTCCTCGGTTGGGAGTCCGCGGCGTACGGCGACCAGGAGGAGGGCGGGTACACCCTCTTCCGGCTCGGCGGGAAGGCCGTCGCCGCGGTCGGCCCGCTCCCCGAGGAGGGCGACCGCCCCGCCTGGACGGTCTACTTCCACACCTCCGACGCGGCGGCCACCGCCGAGACGGTCCGGCAGGCGGGCGGCGAGGTGCACACCCCGCCCACCGCGGTCGGCGCCGGCGACGGGCACTACGCCCGGTTCACCGACCCGCAGGGCGCACGGTTCGCCGTCTGGCAGCCCGCGGCGTATCCGGGCTTCGAAGCGGCGGACGGCCCCGGCCAGTTGAGCTGGACCGAGCTGTACACCACCGACGGGGCCGCCGCCCGCCGCTTCTACGGCAGCGTGTTCGGCTGGTCGGCCCAGGACGTGCCGCTCCCCGGCGGCCAGGGAGGCACCTACACCCTGCTCACGCCCGCCGGCTGCGGTGAGGAGCGGATGCACGGCGGCCTGATGGAGGTCCCGGAGATGTTCCGGGACGGCGGAACACCGTACTGGCACCCGGTGTTCGGCTCCGCCGACTGCGATGCGACGGCCACCCTCGTCAAGGACCACGGCGGCGCCGTGCACATGGGTCCGCACACCGCCGAGGGCGTCGGCCGGATGGCCGTCTGCACGGACCCCGCCGGTGCGGAATTCGTCGTCCTCGCCCCGGAGGAACCGCGCAGATGACGGCAGGGGGCCGGCGGTGACCGAAGTGGAGCTGCCCTGAAGCCGGACCTGCCGCCGAGCGACAGCGGCCACCGCCGGGTGCCGGCCGTACTCGCCTACCTGAACAAGGGGATGCGCTCGTGAGGGTCCGTGAGATCGTCGCGGCCTTCTTCCCGCTCTCGATGCGTGCATACCGCAGCCGACTGGGAAGTGACACCGCGCCCGGCCCTCCCTCCGCCTCGGGGTCCACGCCACGGAAGACGCCCGTTGACCCGGCCGAACGTCCACGGGGCGAGGCGCGGTGCGGTCGGGCGAACGACGCCCGGCGTACGCGTTGCGCGACCATGGGCCGGAGACGGCGTCAGGAGCAGTGGCGGGGGCGGGGGCCGGGGCGCATACATGGTCGAGGCCCGTGCAGCGATGTCGACGGGCGCGCGTGCCGCGCACCGATGTTCAGCGATGTTCAAGAACATGTCCAGGAGTTGAGGGAAGGCTAACCTAAGTAGTTGTGACACGAGTTCACCAGCTCGCCGGCGTGGCCGGTTCCACCGCGTTGGACGCGACGTACGCGGCGTACTACGAGTCGATCGCCCAGGCCGACCGGAGCCGTGACGGCACCGTCCGGTACCGGCTCCGTCCAGAGGTCGGCGACGGCACGATCGAGGTGACGTCATTGCGCAGCGGGTTCCACATCGTCCGCTACGACGTCGCCTTCGCCGGAGGGCACCGGGTCCGATACGCCTTCACGGGCGACCACTTCGAGCTGGAGCACTGCGTCGACGGACGCATGCACATCAGCGAGTCCCGGACCGGCGCCGGCGAACTGCACGCCCGCTCGGTGTCGCTGAGCCCGCAGTGCGCCACGGACGGTGTCATCGCGCACGGCGACGGCGAGCGGTACCGGGCGGTGTCGATCAGCGGGACCTGGACCGGGCTGGGGTCGTACCTCGGCGGTCTCGGCGCGGGAGTCCTGCCGGCCGTCGGACCGGACGACGTCGCGCGCCAGCGGTACCTGGGCCGGTCCGCCGCATTGCGCCCGGTCGCCGGTCCGCTGGAGGAGATCTTCCTGCACCGGCGCTCGTCCCCGGGGCGCCTGCTGTTCATGGAATCGCGGTTCGTGGCGGCGCTGGCCGCATTGATCGACGGGCTCACGGTCAACGGGCCGGCCGCGGACGGACCGGACCTCGCCCTGGACGACCACGAGGTGGCCGCGTTGCGCCGTGTTCCCGAGTTGCTGTGGCGGGAACGCCACACACCGCCGACGCTGCCAGATCTGGCCCGCGCGTCGTCGATGTCGGTCCGGCGTCTCGCCACCGGGTTCCGCGAGCTGTACGGGACATCGGTGATGGAGTACCACCGGCGTCGCTGCCTCGACCGGGCCGCGGCGCTGCTCGTCGAGACCGACTGGCCGGTGGCCCGGATCGGGCACGAGGTCGGCTACGCCTCGGCCAGCAATTTCGGCTATGCCTTCCGGCGCGACCGGGGCATCACCCCCGCCCGGTTCAGGCGGGTGCACTCCTGACACCCGACGGGGCAAGCACCGCGCTCCACATTCCCGGGCCGGTCGCTCCACACTGCGGCGCGGCCCCGGCACCGACGATGTGGAGCAGCGGTCGCACCGGCCGCGGCCGTCACGTCGTCAGGAAGGCGCCCGATGCCCCCGTCCGCCCTCGTCCGCCGGCACCGTGGGGGTTCGTCCTGCTCATACGCGTGCGGCCTGCCGTGTCCGGGAGGCGCGGCTCGGTCAGTGGGCGACCGCATGGCGAGGGGGACCCGGCTGGTGCGGGCCGGGGACGGGGCGGTGTCGCTGTGCGGCGGCGCCGGCGCACCCGCCACCCGGATGTTCCACGCCTCGGCGAACCGCGGTCGTCATCGGGCAGTACCTGGTCGCGACGCTGATCGACTTCGGTCCCGCGCATCGGAACGTCGGCATCGCCCACGTCGCCCACTACAGAATTCCTCGGATGGAGACCGATGACCGTCAGCATCGATTCCGCGCCCCCTCGGACCGGAACGGGGCGACTCGTCATCGTCCTTGGCGGACTCTCGGCGGTGTCGCCGTTCGCCATCGACATGTACGCGCCCGGCTTCCCTGAGATCGTCACCTCGTTGGGAACTTCGAGAACGTCCGTACAACTGTCCCTGACAGCCTGCCTCTTCGGGCTCGCCGTCGGTCAGATCGTGCTCGGCCCGGTCAGCGACGCGGTGGGGCGACGACGCCTGCTCCTGGCCGGTTCCGGCATGTTCACCGTGTTCTCCCTGGTCTGCGCGCTCGCCCCGTCCATCGCCGTGTTCGACGTCGCCCGACTGCTGCAAGGGATCGCCGGCAGCGCGGGAATCGTCATCGGACGGGCGGTCATCAGCGACCAGTCGACCGGCACCCGAGCGGCGCGCCAACTCACCACGCTGAGCGTGATCGGGTCGACCGCGCCGGTCCTGGCACCGGTGGTCGGGGGCCTCATACTCGGTGTCGGCTCGTGGCGTCTGGTTTTCGTGGCGCTGGCCGTGACCGGGCTGTTGTTGGTGACCGCGATCTGGGCGTGGGTTCCCGAATCGCTCCCCGTCGAACGGCGCAGGGCAGGTGGTCTGCGGGCTGCGCTCGCCGCGATGGGCGGACTGCTCCGGCGTCGCGAGATGGTCGGCTACCTCTTCGTCATGGGGTGCGGACTGGCCGCCCTGTTCGCCTACATCAGCGGCTCACCCTTCGTCTTCCAAGGCGTCTACGGCTTGTCGCCCATCGGCTACGGCCTCGTCTTCGCCACGAACGCCGTCGGCACCGTGGCGGCCGGTGCGATGTTCGGGTGGCTGGCCGGGCGTGTACGCCTCAACTCCCTGCTCGCCATCGGCGTGGTCATCACCGTAGCCTCCCTGATCACGCTGGCGACGCTGCTCGTCATCGGCATCAGTACGTTCCCGACCACGTGGGCCTGCCTGTTCGGCTTCACGTTCGGGTTCGGACTGCTGCTGCCCGCGTCGACCACCATCATCCTCGCGGTCGGTAGCGACGCCCCCGGAGCCGCTTCCGGCATGCTCGGAGGCGCTCAGTTCGTGCTCGGCGCCGTGGCCGCACCTCTACCCGGCGTTCTGGGCAACACCACCGCCATGTCGACGGCCGTCGTGGTACTGGGCTTCGTTCTCCTCGCTGCGGTAGCTCTGATCACGCTCGCCCGGCCGTGGCAGGGCCATGGTGAGCCGGCCGGCCAACCCTGAGTTCTCAGCATGGTGTCTCTCGACGTACCCGAGAAGGGGAAGCTCGTGACCACTGCGGAAAGTGCCTCGACAGCGTCCGTTCAAGAACTGGAAATCGCCCGCCGTTGCCCTTGTTCCCCGAACGCTCAACACATCGAATTTCAGCAACAGGGTCGCCCGGTCAAGGTCACCTTGACGACCTTGACGCCCGATGCGCCGGTCTGGGCGGTGAGCAGCCACGCCGACATCCGCACCATGCTCACCGACATGCGATTCAGTGCCGACCGGGAAAAGCAGGGATTCCCGTTCCAGGTCGACGGGCAGCCGGGTAATTTCCGTCGCACCATGATTTCCATGGACGGGGCGGAACACCGGGACGTCCGCCGTGCGGTGACCAGTGAATTCACCCTGAAACGCATGAAGTCATTGCAGCCCCGCATTCAGCAAATCGTGGATGGCTGCATTGACGCGATGCTGGCCGGTCCGAAACCGGTGGATCTGGTCAGCGCGTTTTCACTGCCGGTGCCCTCCTTGGTGATCTGCGAGCAACTCGGTGTGCCCTACGAAGGTCACGAGTTTTTCCAGACCCGCTCCCATAAGCTCTTGTTGCGCGGTGCTTCGGCCGAGGAGCGTCTGCGTGCACTCGATGAACTCCTTGCATTTCTCAGCGACCTCATCACCAAGAAAGAGGCCGAGCCAACCGACGATCTACTCGGGCGCCAGATCGTAAAATTGCGCGAAGCGGGCACATACCGGCACGAAGATTTGGTGCGCATGGCGTTCCTGCTGTTGGTCGCCGGGCACGAGACCACCGCGAACATGATCTCACTCGGCGCCATGGTCTTGATCGACCGCCCGGATGACGCGGCGGCCCTGCGCGCGGATCCGAGGAAAATTCCGGTCGCCGTGGAAGAGTTGCTGCGCTACTTCACCATTGCCGAATTCATTCCTACGCGCGTGGCCACCGAGGACGTTGAACTCGGCGGCTCCCTGATCAAAGCAGGAGATGTCCTTGTCGCGCTCTGTAATGTAGCCAACCGTGATCCCGTGGTTTTTCCTGACGGCAACGACCTGGATTTGCAGCGCGGCGCCCGTCACCAACTGGCGTTCGGTTTCGGGGCGCACCAATGCCTCGGGCAAAATCTTGCACGGATGGAGCTGGAAATTGTCTACTCGACTCTGCTCCGGCGTATCCCCACATTGCGCTCCGCGGTTCCGACCGGTGATTTACCCTTCAAGTGCGATGCGGACATCTATGGTATCCATGAATTCCCGGTCACCTGGTGACGGAGCGAGGTGGTCGCTGCCCGGCAGCCCTGTCGGGGCACTGTCCAGCCCTTGCCTGACCACTGCGGCACAGTGAAATTCTGCGATGTGGATCCGGCTGCTCGCCATGCAGTCCCCGCGGTCTTCGAGCAATTGGTTTCCGGACGGAAGAAGGCTTCTCTGCTGTTCTTGGGCGAGTCGACGCGTTCACGTGCGCGGTTTTCGGAACGCGTTGGCCGGCCCGACTCGAATCGAGGAGAGTGAGGATTTCATGTGTGGCATAACCGGCTGGGTGGACTTCGAGCGCGACATGAGCGGCGCGCAGGGTGTGCTGCGGGACATGGCCGACACCATGGCCTGCCGGGGGCCGGATGCGCAGGGGTACTGGACAGGCACCCATATCGGCTTCGGCCACCGGCGCCTTGCCGTGATCGATCTGGAGGGCGGCGTCCAGCCGATGACCGTCGAGCAGGACGGCCGCACGCTGGTGGCCGTCACCTACAGCGGCGAGGTGTACAACTACCGTGAGTTGCGCACGGAGTTGCGCGCGCTCGGACACCGCTTCCACACCGAAAGCGATACCGAGGTCGTCCTGCACGCCTATCTGCAATGGGGTGCGGCCGTAGCGGACAAGCTGAACGGGATGTTCGCGTTCGGGATCTGGGACGCCCGCAGCGAGGAGCTGGTGCTCGTGCGCGACCGGCTCGGTGTCAAACCGCTGTACTACTACCCAACAGGGCGCGGGCTGCTGTTCGGCTCCGAGGCCAAAACGATTCTCGCGCATCCTGAGGTACGCCCGATCGTGGACCGAGAAGGGCTGCGCGAACTGTTGGCTGGTGTCAAGACCCCGGAACACGCGATATTCCATGGCATGAAGGAACTTCGCCCCGGCCACCTGCTCCGCCTCGGCCGGGCGGGGTTGCGTATCCAGCGCTATTGGGCGCTTGAGGCGCGTGAGCACACCGACGATGTGGACACCACCGTGCGTACGGTGCGCGAGTTGCTCGAAGACATCATCGAGCGTCAACTCATCGCCGACGTGCCGCTGTGCACACTGCTTTCCGGTGGGCTGGATTCCAGTGCGGTGACTGCCCTTGCCTCCCGTTCGCTCGCCCAACGCGGAGGCGGGCCGGTCCGTTCGTTCTCCGTCGACTTCGCAGGGAACGAGCGGGATTTCGCTGCGAACGTGGTGCATAATTCCCCGGATGCCCCGTTCGCCGCCGAGATGGCCGGCCACGTGGCCGCCGATCACACCAATCTGGTGCTCAGCTTGGAAGAACTCGCCGACCCGCGAACCCGCGCCATGGTGCCGAAGGCGTACGATTCGCCCGCCGCGCTGCTCGGTGACGGCTACGCCTCGCTGTACCTCTTGTTCCGGGCGATCCGCGAACGGTCGACGGTGGCCCTGTCCGGAGAGGCGGCCGACGAACTGTTCGGGGGCTATGTGTGGTTCCATGCTCCCGAGCTGCGCGACACGAACAACTTCCCTTGGGTGGCTGCCGGATACGACCTGATGCCCATGCTTTCCGGGCTGCTGGATCCAGGGTTGATCGCCGAGCTGGATATCGAAGGCTATCGGGCTCAGCGTTATGCCGAAGCGCTGGCCGAAGTGCCGGTACTGCCCGGTGAAGACGCGACGGAGCGGCGAATTCGGGAGGTCAGTTATCTCAGTATCACCCGCTTCGTGCCCTTCCTGCTCGACCGGAAGGACCGGATGAGCATGGCGGTCGGCCTCGAAGTGCGCGTGCCGTTCTGCGATCACCGGCTCGTCGAATACACCTTCAACGTGCCATGGTCGATGAAGTCCTTCGACGGAAGGGAAAAGAGTCTGTTGCGGGCGGCGTCCCGCGATCTGCTCCCCACCAGCATCGTGAAACGCAAGAAAAGCGCGTACCCGATAAGCCACGACCCGCGCTACGATGCCGCGCTGCGCGCCGAATTCGATCGGCTGGCCGCCGACCCCAGTGCACCGGTGCATTCCCTTGTCGACCACGCCGGCATCCGACAGCACGGTGCCCGTCGACAAGAGACGAACGGCTGGCCGTCCCGTACCGGGCTGGAATTCATGGTGCAGCTCAACAGCTGGCTGGCAACCCACGAACTGAAAATCTGACGCCGGCCGGCTGCGTCGGAGAGCACCCCGGCCGCCGCTGCGGCCGTGCGCGGAGCGCGGCAGCGAGTACACCGCCGGCCAACTGCGCGGCGGGATGGGCGAGTTGAGAGGAGGGGGGCGGTCGTGCACGGCTCCTGATCCGCGCCCGCCGGCCGTCCCCGTACTCCGGCAGGCGCCTTCCTCCGCGCCGGTGGAGCAGGGGCGCGCCGACCGCTGACCGGCGTACCGACGTCAGCATCCAGTGGTCAGCATCAAGACTGACCATTCTGACCATGTCCTGACCGATCTGACCGCTGCCGGTCCTTATGCCGTGCGGAGCGCCCGGGTTTGATGGGACGCATGTTGGACAGGAGCTACGTAGTGCCCTGTGCAAAACGGGGCAGTTTACTGGGCGAGGCCGAAGTGGCGACGCTCGCCGAACTGGTGCAGGGCGAGGACCCGCTGTCGATGGGGGGCTGGCGCAACCGCTTCGAGCGAGCCTTCGCCCAACTCGTCGGCGCCCGGTACGCGATGACGGCCACCAGCGGAACCGTCGCACTGGAGCTGGCTATCCAGCTTCTCGACCTGGAGCCCGGCGACGAGGTCATCGCGACCCCCCAGACCTATCAGGCCACCGTGATGCCATTGCTGGACCGTGAGGTGACGGTCCGCTTCTGTGACATCGACCCGACGACGCTCAACATCGCCCCGGCCGCGGTCGAGGCGCTGATCACCCCGCGTACCAAGGCCCTGGTGCTGGTGCACTACGGCGGCTGCCCGGCCGAGATGGACGAGATCATGGCGGTCGCCCGCCGCCACGGAATCCTCGTCGTCGAGGACTGCGCGCACGCGCTGGGTGCCGACTACCGCGGGCGCCGGCCGGGTTCGCTGGCCGACGTCGGCTGCTTCAGCTTTCAGAACGCCAAGAACATCACCACGCTCGGCGAGGGCGGCATGGTCACCTTTGACCGTGACGACTGGGCCGTGCGTCTGGAACGGCTGCGCGGCAACGACGTCGACGCGGAGTTCGAGCCGGAAGAGCGGATCGACCCCGACGAGCCGCTCGTGCTGCCGTGGATGAAGTACTCCGCCGCGGTGTACAGCGACCGGGTCACCCGCATCCGGCGGGCCGGCACCAACGCCACGATGTCCGAGGCCGCGGCGGCCGTCGGCCTGACGCAGCTGGGCAGGCTGGACACCCTCCAGGGGACCCGCCGTTCGGTCGCGGCCCGGCTCGATGCGGTGCTGCGCCGTTACGCATGGGTACGGCCCCAGCAGGCCCCCGCGCACAGCACGCACGCCTATCACCTCTACACCTGTTTCGCGGACAGCCGCGGTCTGCGCGACCAGCTGCTGCTGGCCCTGGACCGACGGGGGGTGGAGATCCAGCTGCGCTACTTCCCGCAGCACCTGACCCCGGAGTGGCGGCACCGCGGCCACGGCCGCGGCGAGTGCCCGGTCGCCGAGAGCATGTGGTTCGACCAGCACCTCAACCTTCCCTGCCATCCCGGGTTGCGGCCCTCGCAGGTGGACTACCTCGTCGAGGCGCTGGACGAGTCGCTCGCCGAGGTCCAGGCCATGGCGGAGGGGACGGCCGCGCCCACGCCGGGTGCCGCACTGGCGGCCGGCTGACGGCCCAGGATGAACGTGAGTGGTGGGATGACTGTCGAGACGGTCTTACGGGCACCGCAGGCCGTTCCCGGCCTCGGCGCCGCGCGGCCGGGCCGGGCCGTCACGGTGCCGATCAGCGCACTGGACATGTCCTGTCCGCTGCGCAGCGGACAGGATCCGGAGCACGTCAGGGCGCTGGCCATGCTGGACGCCTCGCTGCTGCCGCCCATCGTGGTGCACCATCCGACGATGCGTGTGCTCGACGGGGTGCACCGGGTGCAGGCCGAACTGCTGCGCGGTGGTGCGGAGATCCGCGCGGAGTTCTTCGAGGGCACTGAGGAGGAGTGCTTCGTCCTGGCGGTCCGCTCGAACGTCGGACACGGACTGCCGCTGCCGCTCGCGGCACGGAAGGCGGCAGCCGCCCGCATTCTGCGCGCATACCCGCAGTGGTCGGACCGGTCGATCGGCGAGGTGTCGGGGTTGTCGCCCAAGACAGTGGGCGTCATCCGGCGTCGTTCAGCCGAGGAAAATCCTCGGTTGAACGACGCGGGCAGGCTGGGCCGGGACGGCCGGACGCACCCGTCCAGCGTGACCGAAGGACGGATCCACGCCAGCAGGTTGATCGGCGAGCGGCCGAGCGCTTCGCTGCGGGAGATCGCCAGAGCCGCGGGGATATCCCTGGGCACCGCCCAGGACGTGCGCAAACGGCTGGAGAACGGCCAGGATCCCGTGCCCGCATCCCGCTACGGGGCACATCGGGCGGCCGGCGCTGCTCCTCGCACGCCGGTCGTCTCATGGCGCATCCAGGGCGGAGCAGGCGGCATGGACGGCTCCGGCGGTGCCGGCCGCGACGGCGACGGGACCGGAGATCACCGTGCCGGGGCGTCGTCCCGGCGCACCGCCCCGGACGTGCGGCGCCCGTCGTTGCCGGAGCGGCTGCGACCCCTGAAGCAGGACCCCGCGCTGCGCTCCACCGACATGGGGCGTGCTCTGCTCCGGCTGCTCAGCTCTCACGAGATCCCGCTCGCCCATTGGCAGGCCCTCGTTGGCGGGGTCCCGCCGCACTGCGCCAGGACGGTGGCGGACATCGCGGGCGAGTGCGCACGTATATGGCAGGAGTTCGCCTGCGAGATGGCCGGACGCGCCCCGGAGTCCTGACCCCGAGGGCCGGACGGCACCGTCCCGGACACCCGCGCACCCCTGGAACCGTCAGGCGGCCTTGTACCCCGGATGACAACGGATGTTGGAGGTATTTCCCCTTGTCGACTCAAGAGACAGTCGGTCCGCTGAGCACGGTGACCGAAACACTGTCCGAAATCGGTTTTGACGAGGCCGAGTTGGTGGAAGCCACCGCGGATTGGAGGCTCCGTGCCGAGCTCGGGCTCAGCTCGGTGGAGACGACCGAGCTGCAACTCGCGCTCAAGCAGCGGTTCGGCGTGACGGTCGACCTGTGGGACCAGGACGACTACACGCTGGGACGGTTGGCCGAGCTCATCGCCGAGCAGCGGAGCGGATCATGACGGCGCCGGTGCGCGAGACCACCGCGCTGGACCCGGAGGTGGTCACCGTCGCCGCCGACCGTGCCGCGGCATACCGCGACGCGGGGCTGTGGCGGCAGGAGCTGGTGAGCGACCTCGTGCTCGACCGTTGCCGCGCCCAGCCGGATCGGTGTGCCGTCGTCGACGGCGACCGCCGGATGACGTACGCGGAACTGGCGCGGGCGGTATACGAGGCGGCGGGCCGGCTGCGCGCCCAGGGCATCGCCCCGGGCGACCGGGTCTGCGTCCAGCTGTCCAACTGCCTGGAGTACGTCGTCCTGGTGCTGGCGCTGCTGCACGTCGGGGCGCCGCCGGTGCTGATCCTGCCGGCGTTCCGGGAACACGAGCTGAACCACATCGTGTCGGTCACCCGGCCCGTCGCCCTCGCCGTGGACTCCGGAACCCGCCGTGTCGACCGGCTCGGGCTGGCCCGCACGTTGCGGGACCGCCACGCCGGCCTGCGCCACCTGCTCGTACGGGGAGCGGAACGGCTCGCCGAGGGCGAGACGGACCTGACCCAGTTGTGCCGGCCCGAGCCGGGCGGCGCGGCGTCGCAGGCCCGCCGCGCCGATGCGGCCACGCCCGGTGCCACGCCGCAGGACGCCGCCGTCTTCCTCCTCTCCGGCGGCACCACCGGACTGCCGAAGGCCATCCCGCGGGCCCACGAGGGGTACGGCTACATGATCCGTACCGCTGTCGGTATTGCAGGAATCACCTCACAGTCGGTCAATCTGGCGGTCATGCCCGCCGCCCACGGATTCGTCATGAACTGCCCGGGGGTGCTCGGCACGCTCATCGCGGGCGGCCGGGTCGTTCTCGCGAACCCCAACAGCCCTCGTGCCGCCTTCGAGTTGATCCAGCGGGAGCGGGTGACCCACTGCACCCTCGTGCCGACCCTGCTGCTCCAATGGCTGGCCGCCGCGCCGGACTCCGAAGCCGATCTGAGCAGCCTGCACGTCATCCAGGTCGGCGGCGCCCGGCCCGGATCCGCGGTGGCCGCCCGTGTCCGCACCGAGCTGGGAGCCACACTCCAGCAGTGCTACGGCATGAGCGAGGGACTGCTGTGCTTCACCCGCCTCGACGACTCCGCCGAGGTCATCCACACCACCCAGGGCAGCCCGGCCAGTACGGCGGACGAGCTCCGGGTCGTCGACGCCGCCGGCAGGCCGGTGGCCCGCGGGGAGATGGGCGAGCTGCTGACCCGCGGCCCTTACACCGTGGCCGGCTACTACCGCAATCCCGAGGCCACCGCTGCGGCGTTCACGCCCGACGGGTTCTACCGCACCGGCGACCTGGTGCGCGTGAGCCACGACGGCAACGTCGTACTGGAGGGGCGGGTACGGGACTCCATCAACCGCGGCGGCGAGAAGATCTCCGCGGAGGAGCTGGAGGCCATGGCACAGCGCCACCCGCGGATCGCCCAGGCGGCCGGGGTGGCCATGCCGCACGAACTCTACGGCGAGGCGGTGTGCCTCTACGCCGTCCTCGACGGTCAGGGGACGGTCGGGCTGAGGGAGCTGCGCCGGTTCCTGGAGCAGCAGGGCCTGGCCGCATTCAAGTTTCCCGAGCGGCTGGAGGTCGTGGATGCCCTGCCGCTGACCGGCATCGGGAAGATCGACAAGAAGGCCCTGCGAGAGGACATCGCCGGCCGGCTCGCGGCCGGGGCGCAGTGAACTCGCCCGGCGCGGCCCGCATCTGCCGCAGGTCCCCCGCACTCCCCGCACACCGTCACGAGGTGAATCCATGTATCCGGTGCGGACGACTCCGCTGATCAAGCAAGCCGCCGGTGCCTCACCGCCACGCCACCAGCTCGTCTGTTTCCCGTACGCCGGTGGCGGCGCCTCCTTCTACCGCCCCTGGCGGGACGTACTCCCGCCGGATGTCGACCTGTTGGCGGTCCAGTACCCCGGGCGCGAGGAGCGCATCGGCGCTCCGCTGATCGACGACATGGACGAGCTCGCCGGCCTGCTTGCCACCGAGCTCGCCCCGTTGCTGGACCTGCCGTTCACCTTCTTCGGCCACAGCATGGGGGCCGCGGTGGGGTACGAGATCACCCGCAGGTGGGAGGAGTCGGGCTTCCCGACGCCGGACCGGCTGATCGTCTCCAGCCAGTACGCCCCGCCCCGGATCCACGCCGGCGACCTTCTTCGTCACGACGACAGCGGGGTCCTCGACGAACTCGTGCGGCTGGGCGGCGTCCCGGAGAGCGTGCGTGAGAACCCGGAGCTGGTGCAGCTGATCGTGTCGGTCGTGCGCAACGACTACCAGGTGGTGGAGTCATGCCGGTTCGGTGCCCAGGCCCCGGCGCTGGACCTCCCCGTGAGTGCTTTCTGCGGAGCGGACGACCCGGCGGTGACGCCCCAGGACGTAGCCGAGTGGTCGGCGTTCACCCGGGCCGAATTCACGCACCGAGTGTTCGACGGCGGCCACTTCTACCCCCGTGAACGGCTTGTCGAAACCGTGGCCGCGGTTGCCGAACTGATCGCGCGGCCCGCTCCCTGACCTCTTCGCCGATTCCCGTGCCCCAGGGCTCGCCCTCTTTACGTGAAGAAATGAGTGATGCACATGAGCGAGAGCAACCAGCACTACGACCTGATCGTGATCGGCGGCGGGCCGATCGGCCTGTCCACGGCATGGCAGGCCGCCCGGCGCGGCGGACGCAAGGTGCTCGTCCTGGAGCGGTACGGCTTCATGAACGAGCGGGGCGGAACGAGCGGAGCCGAGCGGCACTGGCGTCTCCAGTACACCGAGCGGGACATCTTCGCGCTGACCCTTGAGGCCCTGCCGATGTGGCGGGAGCTGGAGTCGCTGACCGGCCGTAAGCTGCTGCACGAGGTGGGCAGCTTGTGGTTCGGCGACACCGAGGTGGAGACCAACGAGGGACAGATCTCCGGGACCGCGCGCGCCATGGAGGCGCTGGACGTGCCCTACGAGTGGCTGACGGCCGCGGAGATCGAGCGCCGCTACGGCTTCACCGGCCTCCCGAGCCACTACGAGGGCTTTCTCCAGCGGGACGGCGGTGCCATCGACGTACGCGGCACGATCGGCGCGGTCTTCCAACTGTCCCAGCAGCACGGTGCCGTGCTCCGCGGAAACGAGCGGGTGCTGGCCGTGGACCCGGACCCGGCCGGCGTCACCGTACGGACACAGGAGCGCACGTACCGCGCGGACAGAGTCGTCCTCGCGAACGGCGCCCACGCCAACGACGTCCTGGGAGCGTGGGGTTCACCGCTGAGCGTGGGTATGTACGAGCTGCCGCTGGTCACCCTCCACCAGCGCCGGGCCGAGCCCGGCAGGCCGTTCTGGTTCGCCTTCCAGCAACCCACGGAAGAGGACACCAACCTCTTCTACGGCTTCCCGCCCAACCCCTGGTCGACCAGCGACGACATCCGGCTCGGCCCGGTGTTCGAGGTCGACGCGCTGGACCACGCCGACGACGCGAAGGGAGTGCCGGCCCCGCGGCCGGTGGAGCGGGTGACCGACTGGGCCGCGGCGCACATGCCGTGGGCCGATCCGCGACCGACCGAGCTTTCCACCTGCCTGGCGATGCTGCCCAGGAATCCCGCCCGGCAGTTCTTCCTCGGTGACGCCGGTGCGCTGGTGGAAGGCGGCGAGAACGTCGTGGTGTCCGTGGCGGGCTGGGGCTTCAAGTTCACGCCTCTGTGGGGGAAGATCTGCGCCGATCTCGCCCTTGACGGGACCACCGCGTACGACATCAGCAGGCACGCTCTCACCCCCGCCGGTCAGTCCGGGATCGTCGAATGACCCTGCACGACGACGGCTTCACCGCGGACCCGGATGCCGGCGCCGTCGCGATCGTCGGAATGGCGGGGCGCTTTCCCGGCGCCGAGGACATCGACGCCTACTGGCGCAATCTGCGCGACGGCGTGGAGTCCGTCACCCGGCTCGCGGAGCGGGACCTGCTCGCCGAAGGCATCGAGCGGGAGGAGTTCGAGCGGCCGGAGTACGTACGGGCCGCCCCGCTCCTGGACGGTGTGGACCTCTTCGACGCACGGTTCTTCGGCTTCAGCGCGCGTGAGGCAGCACTCCTGGACCCGCAGCAGCGCCTTTTCCTGGAGTGCGCCTGGCACGCCCTGGAACACGCCGGCATCGCCCCGGAGGCAGTGCGCTCCGGAGGGGTCTTCGCGGGTGCCAACATGCCCGCGTACCTGATGTCGAACCTGCTCGGAGGCCGCCGGATCGTGCTCGACTCGGCCGTCTTCGAACTGCAGATCCACAACGACAAGGACTACCTGGCGACCCGCACCGCCCATCAACTCGGTTTCACCGGGCCCGCGTTGTCGGTGCAGACGGCCTGCTCCACCTCGCTGGTCGCGGTGCACGAGGCCGCGCAGACGCTGCGCGCCGGGGCCTGCGATGTCGCCCTCGCCGGCGGCGTGTGCGTGCGGGTGCCGCACCGGGTGGGGTACCGCTACGAGCGCGGTCTCATCTATTCGCCGGACGGGCACTGCCGCCCCTTCGACTCCGAGGCCCGGGGCACCGTTTTCGGCAGCGGCGTGGGCGTGGTCGTCCTGAAGCGGCTGACGGACGCGGTGGCCGAGGGCGACCGGGTTCTGGCCGTGCTCAGGGGCTCCGCGGTCAACAACGACGGCTCGGACAAGGTCGGTTACACCTCGCCCGGCGTCACCGGACAGGAGCAGGTGATCCTCCAGGCGCTGCGCACCGGCGGCGTGGACGCCCGGACCGTCACCGCCGTCGAGGCGCACGGCACCGCCACCCCCATAGGCGACCCCATCGAGGTCAACGCGCTGACCCGCGCCCACCGGCACTTCACCGAGGACACCGGCTACTGCGCACTCGGCTCGGTGAAGTCCAACATCGGTCACCTGGAGTCCGCGGCCGGCATAGCGAGTCTGATCAAGGCCGTACTTCAGCTGCAGCACCGCGAATTGGCGCCCAGTCTGCACTTCCGCACGCCCAACCCGCGGATCGACTTCGACACGACGCCGTTTCGTGTGAACACCCGACGGGTCGCGTGGGAGCCGGGCGATGCCCCGCGCCGCATCGGCGTCAGCTCCTTCGGCATCGGTGGCACCAACGCCCATGTGGTCCTCGAAGAGGCCCCGGCCGCGGGGCCGGCGGGCGACGGCAGGACCACGGACCGGCCGCAGCTCCTCCTGCTCTCCGCCAAGACGCCGCAAGCACTGGAGGCGGCGACCGACCGGCTGGCCGGGCGGTTCGCCGGGCCGGACGCCCCGGACGTCGCCGATGCCGCGTACACCCTTCAGACCGGCCGGCGGCCGATGCGCCATCGCCGCGCGGTCCTGGTGCCGGCCGACCCGGCGCGAGCGGCGTCGCTCCTTGCCGGCGCGGAGCCCGACCGCACACGCCAGGGGGACGCGGGCACCGGCCGGCCGCGCACGGTGTTCCTGTTCCCGGGGCAGGGGACACAGTTCCCCGGGATGAGCCACGGCCTGTACACGGCGGACCCGGGCTTCGCAGCCGACATCGACCGCTCGGCCCGGCTGCTCCGTGCCGATCTCGGCCTCGACCTTCGCGACGTGCTGTACGGCACGGCCGCCCAGGCCGCGCGGCTCACGTCGACGGAGGTGGCGCAGCCCGCGCTGTTCGCCACCGAGTACGCGCTCGCGCGGCTGCTGTTGCGCTGGGGCGTGGAGCCGGACGACATGGTGGGCCACAGCGTCGGCGAGTTCACCGCCGCATGCGTGGCCGGGGTGTTGCCGCTGGAGGACGCGCTGCACCTGGTCGCGCTGCGCGGACGCCTGATGCGGGAGCAGCCGCCGGGCACGATGCTGTCGATCGAGGCCTCCGAGGAGGCGGTGGCACCGCTGCTGCCACCAGGAGTCTCCGTCGCCGCGGTCAATGCCCCGGCCCTGTGCGTGGCCGCCGGACCCGAGGAGCGCGTGGCCACGCTGGAGCGGGCACTGGCCGGGGCAGGGGTGGCCGCGCGGCGTCTGCACACGTCGCACGCCTTCCACTCGGCGATGATGGACCCGGTGGTCGGCCCGCTGACCGAGGCGGTGCGCGGCGTCGCCCTCGCTCCGTGCGAGCGGCCCTTCGTCTCCGGGGTGACGGGGGAGCCGATCACCTCCGAGCAGGCCACGGACCCCGCGTACTGGGGCGGTCACGCCCGCCGACCGGTGCGCTTCGCGGATGCGGTCCGTACCGCGGCGTCCAAGGGCCGTACCGCGCTGGTCGAGGTAGGGCCCGGCACCACGTTGTCCACCTTGGCCAGGGCGACCCTGGCCGGACGGCGGGGGATCTCCACCGTTCGCACGATGCGCCGCCCCGGCGAGGCGGGCGACGACATGGAGACGCTGCTCCTCGGGATCGGGGACCTGTGGCTGGCGGGCGGCGAGGTGCGCTGGCCCGCGCTGCACGACGGGCCGCGGCGCAGGGCCGCGCTGCCCGGCTACCCGTTCCAGCGGGAGCGCCACTGGATCGGGCCGAGTGGGGAGCAGAGCGCCGGGGCGCCCGGCACGCTCGCGCAGGCCGCCGACGGACGGCCGGTGCCCGCGGAGGCGAAGGGAGGCGCAGCGGGGGAGCCCCCGACGCGGCCCGCCGGACTGAGGTCCGCTTACACGGCTCCGCGCGACGACACCGAGAAGTGGATCGTGGCGCTGTGGGAGGAGTTCCTCGGGTTCGAAGGCATCGGGGTCGACGACGACTTCTTCGAACTGGGCGGGCACTCCCTGCTGGGTACCCAGATGGTGAACCGCATGCGGGACGGGCGGGGCGTGACGGTGTCCCTGCGGGAACTGCTGTCGCACCCGACACCGGCGAAGCTCGCCGCGGTCGTCACGGCCGACCGGGCGGACGGAGCGGCCGAGTCCCCGTAACTGCCACTGTGATGGACCGTGGGGCCGGCGGTCCCCCCCTCGCCGCCGGCCTCATGGGTTCCGCGCTGCCCGGCGGGCGCGGAAGCGGCGCACGGCGTCGCGGTTCGCGCAGGCGTGGGAGCAGTAGCGCTGCTGACCGCCCCGTGTGAAATCGCCGTACGCCCGGCCGCACTCGGTCAGGGCACAACGGCCGAGGCGTTCCATGCCGCGGCCGGTCAAATGCAGGGCGGTACCCACACTGACCACTGCCCGCACCACACCGGCCAGGCCCAAGCCGTCGGCGCGGTAGTGGATGTGCCAGCCGCCGTCGGCGTGGTCGGTCAGCCGGGGGTGCTCGGACGAGGCCGTCAGCAACTCGTTGAGCAGGGCCGCTCGCCGCTCGGGGGTGTCCGCATCGACCACCGCGAGCCAGCGCGGGATGAATTCCAGGATCTCCGCCAGGTCCTCGTCGCCCACCGGGCGGTCGATGACCATGCCCGCGGCGACACAGCGTTCGGCGAATTCCCCGGGGGAGCGCGGCGGCCTCGCAGCGAGGTCCAGGACGAGCCTGACCGGATCTTCTCCGTAAGGGTTCTGATGCATAAGGGTATTACAGCAACATGATCCCGGAAGGCTCCAGGCCCCGGAAGGAAGCACATCCATGCGCAAATGGCTGCCGTTAGCCGCCACCTGCTTGGGAACGTTCATGCTGCTCGTCTACTCGACGATCGTGACGGTGGCACTCCCCAGCATGGCCCACGACCTGCACGCGAGCTTCGGCTCCCTGCAATGGATCGTCGACGTCTACACCCTCGCCCTCGCAGGGCTGTTGCTCGGCATGGGCTCACTCGGCGACAACCTGGGGCGCAAACGCCTCTACCTGGTCGGCCTCGGGATTTTCGGTCTCTCCACGCTCGCCTGCGGCCTGGCCGGCAACGTCGAGGTGCTGATCGCCGCGCGAGCGGTCCAGGGCCTGGCCGGTGCCGCGATGTTCTCGACCCTGCTGCCCTTGATCGGGCTTACCTACACCGGACGCGACAAGGGCGTGGCCTTCGCTGTCTGGGGCGCGGTGGCCGGTGCCGCCGCCGGTATCGGCAACGTGGCCGGCGGGATCCTGACGCAGTTCCTGTCCTGGCAGTGGATCTTCCTCGGAGGCGTGCCGGTCTGCCTGATCACGGTGGCACTGTCCGCCGCGGTGCTGATCGACGACACCAGCACCTCGACCCGCATCGACTACCTGGGCATCGTCACCTTCACCCTGGCGGCGATCGGCATCACCTTCGGCATCATCCGCGGCGGAGAGCAGGGGTGGGGGGCCACCTCGGCGGTGCTCGGCTTCGCCCTCGGCCTGGCGATGCTCATCGCGTTCATCCTCGTCGAGCGGGCCGGCAGCAACCCGATGATCTCGCTGGACCTGTTCCGCAAGCGGGAGTTCAACGGAACGCTGGTCGCGGCCATGGGGTACTACCTCGCCGGATTCGGGGCACTGCCGGTCATGTCGATCTGGTTGCAGGACAGCGTGGGGCTCACCTCGCTGCCCACGGCCCTGGTCATCACGGTGCAGCCGGTGGCGTTCTTCGCCACCTCCGCAGTGGTCGGCAGCGCACTGCACCGGCTCCCCTCGCACTGGACGCTCGGCGGCGGAACGGTGGCCGTGGGCGTGGGCAACGTCCTCATGCTGACGGTGGACGCAGGCTCCTCCTGGCCGGCACTGGTACCGGGACTGCTCCTCACCGGCATCGGGGCCGGAATCGTCTCGCCCGTGTTGCCCGCCATCGCCATGTCCGCCGCGCCCGAGTCGCAGAGCGGAGTGGCCTCCGCCGCGGCCAACTGCGCGCGCCAGCTCGGCCTGGCGCTGGGCATCGCCGTACTCGGCTCCGTGTTCCACCGGTTCTCGTCCGGCAAGGGGGGCGCCGACCTGCATGCGGAGTACGCCAACGGGCTGTCCGCGGTGTTCGCGGTCGCCGCCGCGGTCGGGCTGGGGAGCGGACTGCTGGCCCTGTGGCTGCTCAAGACACGGCGCCCGGCCGTCCAGCCGGCCTAGGCGAGGAGGTCCGGTCTCCCTCCGGCGAAGGGAGGCCGGACCTCCTCACCCGGAGACCGTCCGAACCGCCGCCGAACCGTACCCAGGACCGGAGCTCCGGGCGCCGATTCGCCTTCTCCGTACGGTCGTTGGGGTCGCGTGCTTGAACACCCGGGTTTCGTTGACACTCCTCACGGGCTCGCTGACGATCGACTCGGCCGAGCAATTGCGCGCATCGCGCGAAGACAGCGCGGAACCGGCCGCGCAGGCCGCCAATCAGCGAAGGGACCGTGAGTCCGATGGCGACACAACCGCCTCAGATCGACCTTTCCGTAACCGAGCCGCTGGATGCGGCAGTCGACGAGACCACCGCGCTGGCGCAGTATCCCGGGCTGCGTGAATTCCGGGCCACCCTGGGCGGTACGCCGCTCGTCGAGGTGCCGGGTCCGCCCGGCGGGGCGAAGATCATGGCCAAGTACGAGTTCCGTAACCCGTCCGGCTCGGCCAAAGACCGCCCCGCGTACTCCATGCTCTGCCGCGCCATCAACGAACACGTGGACAGCGACGGCCCGTTAAAGGTCTTGGACTGCTCGGGTGGCAACATGGCCCGCGCGCTGACGGGTCTCAACAAGGTCACCGGAATCCCCGTACGGGCCGTGATGCCGGATTCCGTACCGCAGAGCCTGCTGACCCATCTGTCCGAGGGGGGAACCGGCATCGACCTGGTGCCGGCCTCCGAGTTTCCGCTCGCCATCATGCGGCGCGCCTCGGAGATCGCCGAGGAGGACCCCAGCTGGACGCTGCTCGCGCAGCACCGGAACATGGCGAACGTCGCCGCGCACCAGTTCTTCACCGGCCGGGAGATCGTAGGCCAGCTCGACGGTGTCCGCCCCAGTGCCGTGGTGGCGGCGGTGGGCAGCGGCGGCATGCTCGCCGGCGTGGCCCGGGCGCTGCGGGGCATGGCACCCGGGCTCGCCGTCATCGGCGTAACCCCGGCCGAACTGCCCTACGCGACGCCCGAACCCCCCAACGCGAAGCCGAAGTTCGCCGGTGCCGGCGGGATGACCTATGGAATGCGCCAGCCCTTCGTGGACAAGCTGCTCCCGGAGTTCGAGAGCGCCCAGGTCTCGCATGGCGAGGCGCTCACGGCGATGTACGACTTCTGGAAGGAGACCGGCACCAGGATCGGTTCCTCGGCCGGCGCGAGCTGGCTGATCGCGCGCGAGAAGGCGAAGAACCTCGGCCCCGACGACACGGTGGTCACGGTCTTCGCGGACTCCGGATCGAAGGAGGACTGGGCGAAGGCAGAAAGCATGGGGAACTGAGCCGTGCTTCCGTCGCAGTCCGACCGGACTCCGAAATCGGCCACTGTTCCGTTCGGCCGCCGGCGCACCGGGGACGGCCCACTGTCCCGGATGCTCGAAGACATCGACACGACGTTGGCCCGCGACCCCTCGATCGCCTCCCGGGCGGAAGCGGTGTTCCACTCCACGCTGCCCGCGGTGTGGATCCACCGCGTTGCGCACCGGCTGTACGGCCGGCGGCACCGGATAGCCGCCCGCGTACTGACCAGCTGCGCACGGGTGTTGACCGGAATCGAGATCCACCCGGGGGCGCGGATCGGCCGCCGGCTGTTCATCGACCACGGCACCGGCGTGGTCATCGGTGAGACGGCCGTGCTGGGGGACGACGTCACCATCTATCAGCAGGTGACACTGGGCGCCGTGGGGTGGTGGCGGGACAATCTGCGGTCGAGCGGCGATCGGCGGCACCCCGAAGTCGGCGACCGTGTCACGCTCGGTGTGAATGCCACCGTCCTCGGGCCACTGGCCATCGGCGACGACGCCCTCATCGGTGCGCACGCCCTGGTGCTCGACGATGTGGCGCCGGGACGCCGCATCATGGGAGAGCCCTCCGTCGCCCGACCCCGGAGGAAGGCGGATTCCCGGGCCGACAGCGCCTGAGCAATTACCGCCTGCCAGGGCCGGTTGGCGGTTGGCCGGTAAAAGCCCGTCAACCGCGGGTGCGGCCGGGATGTGGTTAGTGTGGATCTTTGTCGGAGTCACCGGATAACACGGTGAAATCCATGGCCTCGATGAAGGATCGACCAAGTTCCATGACACCCCCTGGCCGCGCCCGCTGGGCCATCGGCTCGCTTCTGGCCGGCAGTATCCTCGTGAACTTTTTTGACCGTACGGTCTTCTCTGTGGCGAGCGTTCCACTCGCCGAGGAATTCGGGTTGAACCTGAGCGAACTCGGCGTGGTACTTGCCGCGTTCAGCTGGTCCTACTGCCTGGTACAGCTGCCCTGCGGCCTGTTGGTCGACCGGCTCGGTGTGAAGTGGCTGAATCGAATCGCCATCCCGTTATGGGCCGCGGCGAGTCTGCTGACGGCCGTGGCTTCCGGACTCGGGCTCGTCATAATGGCCCGGGTGCTGCTCGGCCTGGCCGAGGGGCCCTCGATGGTCGGCGCCTCGAAGGCGACCGCGGCGTGGTTCCCCACCGTTGAACGGGGCCGGGCCACCGCGCTGTTCGACGGTGCGACGAAGTTCGCCAACGTGCTGGCCTTCCCGGTGCTGGCGTGGGTGATCAGTGCGTGGGGCTGGCGGGCCGGATTCTTGTTCACCACTGTGCTCAGCCTGCTGTTCGCGGTGGCATGGTGGTGGGGCTATCGCGACCCGGCCGGGCACCTCCGGCCTCCCGATGCGGAGCACGCCTGCGGGAGAGGCGGCACGACGGGCGAATGGCGCGGCGTACTGGGCTCCCGCCGGATCTGGGCGATCTCACTCGGCTTCGCCTGCTACGGCTACACCATCAATGTGGTGCTCACCTGGATGCCCGTGTACTTCCAGCGGGAGTTCGGCGTGGCACTGGGCTCTGCCGGCCTGTATGCCATGGTGCCGTGGCTGGTGGCGACCGTGGCCGAACTCGTCTGCGGAGGATGGCTGGTCGACCGCATGGTGCGCGGTGGCCGGGACGCCGTGGCCGGCCGCAGGCCGGTGCTGCTGGGCGGGCTCGCTCTGGGCGCGACCATCGGCTGCGTGCGGTGGGCGGCCTCACCCCTCGACGCGGTCTTCTGGATGTCCCTGTCCCTCGGCGGTCTTGCCGTGGCCGCGCCCGTGGCGTGGAGCCTGCCGGGGCTCCTGGCCCCACCGGGTGCGGTGGGTGCGGTCGGCGGACTGATGAATTTCGCCAATTCGGCGGCCACCACCGGCGGGGTGTTGTTGACCGGCTGGTTGGCCGAAATCACCAGGTCGTTCGACGCGCCCTTTGTGTTCGCCGTTGTGGTGCTGGCCGTTGGCGGCTTGCTCTACTGGCCGGCACTGCGGACGGATCGCGCGCCCGATGCCGTTACCACCGAAACGGAGAAAGCATTCAGCTGAAAGCTGCGGCAGTTCTCGGCCAACTGGCCATCACAACGTTTTGAGGTCTTCACATGCCGGCCCGAGGTGTGACTCGTGCCACTTCGGCAATGTGGTCCGGCCATATCGCGTATCGGCAATGCGGTCCGGTCATATTGCGTTTGGGTATCGGCCCGCTCGATGGGACGATGGGCTGGAGTTCATTAGCATCGAAGGCTGTTCAAAGCGAGATGGGGCGTCGTAAGCGGATGAACAACACCTCGATTCTGGCCGAGTGCCTGCGCCGGCTGTCCTGGTCCCCGGACCGGCTGGCCCGGGAGATCAACAGGGTTTGTGGTGCAGGCACCATAAGTGCCAAGGCGCCGTACAATTGGCTCAAGGGGTCGTGTCCGCGTGACGACCTGCCTCGCGTGGTATCCGACATCCTCGCCGAACGGTTGGGGGAGCCGGTGCCGCTCCACTCGCTGTGGCCCGACAAATTCCCTCCCACGGAAGCGGAAACCGTCCAGGGGCGATTACCAGGGACACCGCCGACGCCCTTCTGCTCCACATGCCCGGTACCGTCGGAACAGCGGCGGCCGGCCCCGCCCGTCATCGCGACGGGCGAACAGGATCTGACCATCGCGGCCGTGGACTGGCTGCTCAACACCGATACCCCGCCCCCTGGGCAGCGGCGCGGCGAGGGCATCGATGCCGTGGTACTGAGCCTGATCAGCGAGCGCATCAACCAGTTCCGCCTGCTCGACGACGACCGCGGGGGCAGCATGCTCCGGGACTGGGCGGCCCAGGACCTGCGGTGGGCCATGACGCTCGTCGACACCTGCTCGTACGACCAGGAGACCGGCATCCTGCTGCACCGGCTCGTCGCCGAACTCGCCCAGATCGTCGGCTGGGTGGCCGCCGACCTCGGTGACGAAGCCCATGGCAGGCACTACTTGCTCCATGCCCTGCGTTCCGCACGCCTGGCGGGCGACCGTGCGCTGGCTGCGCACATCATCTCCTGCCTGAGCTACCTGGCCATGTGGCACGGCCGTGGCGAGGAAGCGCTGCGGCTGATCCAGATCGCCCGCAAGGGCACCGACGGCCAGGCCCCGAGTCCCGGACAGGCACTGCTGGCCAGCCGTCAGGCCAGGGCCCACGCCAGCCTCGGAGACCTGGAGGGCTGCACACGTGCACTGGAGGAAACCGCCGCCATCCAGGAGGCCATGGGTGATGCGCAGGGGACGGCCGAGCCTCTGGGCCACGAGCCTTGGGCCTACTGGGTCACCCCCGCGGTGCTGGTCGGCGACGCCGGTCGAGCCTGGCTGGAGGTCGGCAGGCCCGGCCGCGCCGCCTTCGATCTGGCCCGCGGACTGGAACTGTTCGACGGCAGCCAGCCGCGCAACCGCCTGCTGCACCAGACCTCGCTGGCCGAGGCGCGGTTGTTGCTGGGCGAGGTCGACGGTGCGGCCCAGGCCGCCGGGGCGGCACTGGATCTCGCCGGTCAGGTCGCCTCGGCGCGCGGCCGTACGCGTCTGGCCGGTCTGCGCAGGCAGCTTCAGCGTCATGACGCCGCCGACGCCCGGCGGATCGTCCAGCGAACCGACGACGTACTGGGCTGTGCCCGCCGTTGAGCTGTGGCCGGGTTGATGTGGGGCGGTCCGGCGCCTGAACGCATCAAGCAGGCGGAGACTTCGAGGCACAGGCCGGGAGAACCCTCCCGGTCCCGTCGCTGAACAATGAGCGGGCAGACGATACTGGCTGCCGCGTCGGGAGTCTGCTGCCACAGGGATGGAAACGGGCTCTTCGAGGCGGAACGAACCTGTTCCGCGATTCCTGATACTCATGACTGAGGAGCCCACTATGCGCGTCAGTTACGGGGTGCCGCTCGCCCCGTTGACGACCCTCGGCATCGGCGGACCCGCCACGTCCTTGGTAGAACTCCGCGAACTCGCCGAATTCCCCGACATCGTCGAGGAGGTGCGCCACTGCCCCGCCCCTCCCGTATGCCTCGGAGAGGGCAGCAACGTCCTCGTAGGCGACCAGGGGTGCACTCTCCCGGTCCTCCGGATCGCCACCCGGGGATTACGCGTAGTGGGAACGGACGACCGCAACCAGGTGCTGGTGGAGGTGCAGGCCGGGCACCCGCTGTGGGACCTCGTGGAGACGCTGATCGCCGAGGGGCTGGTCGGGATGGAGATGCTGGCGGGCATTCCCGGCACCGTCGGCGCGACGCCCGTCCAGAACGTCGGGGCGTACGGGCAGGAAGTGTCCGACACGCTGCGCAGCGTGGAGGCGTGGGACTGGGAACTGGGCCGCCGGGTCAGCCTGGACGCTTCCGAGTGCGCGCTGGGTCACCGAAGCAGCATGTTCAAGAGAACCCGGCGCTGGACCGTACTGTCCCTCCTCTTCGCGCTGCGCCGGGCCGAGTTGAGCTGCCCGGTGACGTACCGCAGCGTGGCCGAGGAGTTGGACGTACCACTGGGCAGCAGTGTGCCCCCGGCTCAGGCCGCCCGGGCGGTGGTGGCGGTGCGCCGCAGGAAGGGAATGGTGCTGAACTCCCGTGAGCGGGACCGGCGTTCCATCGGCAGCGTCTTCTTCAGCCCGGAGGTCGGCGGTGCGACGGCCGCGGGGCTGCGAGACCTCGGCGCGCCGGTGAGCCGCTTCCCCGACGGCTCCACGCGGGTGAGTGCGAGCTGGCTCATCCGGCAGGCGGGCTTCGATCTGAACCACCCCCTCACACCCGGCGTCCGGATCTCCTCCGTGCACTACACCCTCGTTGCCGACGACGGGGCCAGTGCGGCGGGCTTCCGCGAAGCCGTCGACATCGTGTTGCGGCAGGTGCTCGACCGCACCGGTGTCCTCCTCACACCGGAGATCGACTTCGTCGGGGACTGACCGCCCCGGTCGCCGGCCCGGTGCTCGCGGACGTGCAGTAGTGGCGCCCGATGGGCACGATCAGCGGAGTGTCCGAGACCGGGTCGGCAATGACCCGGCAGTCCATGCCGAAGACCGTCCGCATCAGGTCCTCGGTCACGATCCGCGAGGGCGGGCCCTCGGCGACGATCGCGCCGCCGGCCATCACCACGATGTGGTCGGCGTAGCGGCAGGCGAGGTTGAGATCGTGCAGCACCGCGACGACGGTGGTGCCGTCCCCGCGGTTGAGGTCGGTCAGCAGGTCCAGCACCTCGACCTGGTGCGGTACGTCGAGATAGGTCGTCGGCTCGTCGAGCAGGAGCAGCCCGGTGCGCTGGGCGAGCGCCATCGCGATCCACACCCGCTGCCGCTGCCCGCCCGAGAGCTCGTCCACCAGGCGCTCGGCAAGCTCCAGGGTGTCCGTGGCGAGCAGTGCCTGCGCCACCGCGCTCTCGTCCTCGTCCCCCCACCGCCGCAGCCACCCCTGGTGCGGCTGACGTCCCTGTCCCACCAACTCGACGACCCGGATCCCGGGCGGTGCGACGGGCGTCTGCGGCAGGATGCCGAGGACGGCGGCGACCTGCCGCGTCGACATCGTGCGGATGTTCCGGCCGTCCAGGCACACCGCGCCGGAAGCCGGGCGCTGGAGCCGCGCCAGCGCACGCAGCAAGGTGGACTTGCCGCAGCCGTTCGGGCCCACGATCATCGTGACCTCGCCCGGTGGGACCTCGAACGACAGACCGCACAGGACCTCCCGCCCGTCGTAGCCCAGCCGGACCTCCTCCGCGCGCAGCACATGCGGTTCGGTCATCCGGTCCCGTCCTCCGTCCCTTCGTCCGGTCATGGTCATCCGCCGCGTCCCGAGCGGTTGGTAGTGGCCAGCATGAGCAGGAGATACGGGGCTCCCACGACACCGGTCACCACACCCACCGGTAACTCCGTGGAGCCGACGAGGTGTTGACCGACGAAGTCGGACACGGGCATCAGGGCCGCGCCCGCCAGTGCCGCCCCGGTCAACGCGGGTCCGCGACCGCGCAGCACCGCGCGCGCGATCGGCGCACTGACCAGGGCCACGAACGGGACCGGGCCGACCGCCGCGGTCGCCACCGCGGCCAGCGCCACCGCCACCGCCAGCAGCGCGAGCCGGCGGGAGGCCACCCGCACCCCGAGCCCGGTCGCGGTGTCGTCGCCGAACTCCAGCGCCGCCAGCGAACGTGCCAGCACCGCGGTGGCGGGCAGCAACGGCACCAGACACAGCGCGAGCGTGCCGGCGTGCGGCCAACTGCGGCCGTCCAGGCTCCCCGTCAGCCACTCCAGCGCCCGCTGGGCATCGCTGACCTGCGTGGTGGTCATCAGGTAGGAGATCAGGCTGGACAGTACCGCCGCGATCCCGATCCCGACGAGGACGAGGCGGTATCCACTCACCCCGCTCCGCCACGCGAGCAGGTAGATGAGGGTGGCCGTGACCAGCGCACCCACCAGTGCCCCGAACGAGACCGCCATTCCGCCCAGCCCGAGGACCAGCACGCACACGACGGCCGCGGCGCTCGCGCCCGAGGTGATGCCGATGACGTCCGGGCTGGCCAGCGGGTTGCGGATCAGGCTCTGGAAGAGTGCGCCGGACAGCCCGAACGCCGCTCCGGCCAGCAAGGCCGTCAGCACCCGCGGCAGCCGTACGTCGAGGACGAAGAAGTCGCTCTCCCAGGTGGCCTTGGCGAAGAGCGGTCCGGTGAGCGACCGGATCACCTCCGGCAGCGGCAGGTCGAACTCGCCCAGCGCCAGCGTGGCGGTGAACGCCCCGAGCGCGACGAGTACCAGGGCTGCGGTCACGGCGCTGGTGCGTCGTCTGCCGCGCCGGCGAGCCGCGGCCACGGTCTGCCGTGCGGCGTGCCCCGCCACCGTCTCCGGCCCGGCCGCCGCGACCCGTCCGGTCGCGCCGTGGCTGTGCGTCACAGCTCCGCCAACCTGCGTCGGCGTACCAACAGCACGAACACCGGGGCTCCCAGGACCGGGGTCATGAGCCCGACCTGGAGCTCGGAGGGCCGCACCGCCAACCGGCCCACGATGTCGGCCGCAAGCAGCAGAAGGGGTGCCAGCAGCATCGAATAGGGCAGTATCCAGCGGTAGTCCGGGCCGGTGACCAGGCGGGCCAGGTGCGGCACGGCCAGGCCGACGAAGGCGAGGGGACCACACATCGCGGTGGCGGCTCCGCACAGGAGGACCACTGACAGCGCCGCCCACATGCGGTCACGATGGACGTGCCGGCCCAGGGAACGCGCGGTGTCCTCCCCGAGCGCGAGCGCGTTGAGCATCCGCCCGGAGGCGAGCGCCAGCACGGCGCCGACAGCCAGGAAGGGCAATGCCTCTCCGATGACCGACCCGTCCCGGCCGGCCAGCGAGCCCACCCGCCAGAACCGGAACTGGTCGAAGGCGTCCACGTTGATCAGCAGGATCGCGGTGGTCAGCGAAGTCAGGGCGGCAGCTACGGCGGCTCCGGAGAGCGCCAGCCTCACGGGTGTGGCACCGCCGCGGCCCAGCGAACTCACCGCGAGGACAAGGAAGGCCGCCAGTGCGGCGCCGACGAATCCGAACCACACATAGCCGTTCAGTGCATTGATGCCGAAGACGTCGATGCCGACGACGATGAAGAGCGCGGCGCCGGCGTTCACCCCCAGAATCCCGGGATCGGCCAGCGGATTACGGGACACCCCCTGCATCACCGCACCGGCCAGCCCCAGCGCTGCCCCTGCCAGCACTCCAAGGGCGGTGCGCGGGAGCCGTGACTCCCGTACGGCCAAGTGGTCCATGTCGTGCGGAGGGAAGGGGAACAGCGAGCCGACGACCGTGCTCAGAGGGATGGAGCGCGTGCCCACGCCCATGCTGACGGCTATCGCCACGACGAGGGCGCACAACGTGGCACCTAAGCCGGACAGCAGCTTCCCGCGGCTGCTTCTCACCCTGGATTTCCCCGTTCCCGATGACTGTTCAACACGACGTGCCGGGTTCCAACTTTCGTGAGGCTAACCTAAGTTGACTTTGGTGTCGACGTTCGAATCCTCGAACGCCCCGGTGAACATGAGGAGTTGCATGCCGCCGCTGCCCGACCGTCGACGGTTTCTGACCACTGCTGCCCAAGGACTCCTCGCCCTTGGTGCGGCGGGCTGCTCACCCCCCGAGGCCGGTCGCAGACAAGCCGTCCGCGGGCGGGCCGTCTGGCGCTTCACCGATGACGCCGGGCGCACGGTACGGCTGGACAGGCGACCGCAACGCATCGTGGCGTACGCCACCTCGGCCGCGGCCCTGTGGGACTACGGAATCCGCCCGATCGGCGTGTACGGCGCCTTGCAGAGGCGGGGCGGCGGCAAGGACGTCACCGTGGCCGGCGACGTGAACCTCAGCCGCGTGGCCGTGGTCGGCGGCACCTGGGGCCATATCAGTGTCGAGCGGATGGGGAGGCTGCACCCGGACCTCGTCGTCGACCCCCTCCAGTACGGCGCGCCGCAGATCGACCGGAGCAGCCTGAAGCTCGTCGAAGAGCTGGTCCCCAGGGTGTCCATAGAGGTGTACGGAGCCAAGGTCGACACCGCCGTGCGGCGCTACGTCGACTTGGCCGCCGCCCTCGGGGCCGACTTCACCGCACCGGAGCTGCGGCGCGGGGAAGCGGCCTACTCCGCCGCTCGCGACAGGTTGCGCCGGACCATCAGCGGCAAACCCGGATTGCGGGTCCTGTTCGCCTCCGCCGACCAGGACGGCATGAGGGTCGGCAAAGCGGGATTCCCCTCCCTCGGCGACTTCGAGGACCTCGGCCTCGACATCGTCAAACCCATCGGCGGCAACCGCTACATGGAAAAGCTCTCGTGGGAACTCGCCGACCGCTATCCGGCCGACCTCATCCTCCTCGACGTGCGCTCCAGCAGCCTTCAGCCTGCGGACCTGAGCAGCAACGGCCTGTGGCGAAACCTCCCCGCCGTCCGTGCCGGGCAACTCGGCCCGTGGAACCCTGAGCCCAGCCTCAGTCACCACGGCATGGCAAAGGCCTACGCCTCGCTCGCCAGGTCACTCGCCGGTGCCCGGCCGCACATCGCCTGACAGCGGGGGTGCGCGCCGCATCCCCGTCGGAACCTCTCCGGCCGAGCGGAGGGACCTGATGTCGCCGGGGTGCCGGGATCGGCACCTGCGTCCGTGCCTGACGTCTCAGGGAAGTCCCACCGGTGCCGCCGCACCCCTCCACGCCCGCATCCACGGGCGTCTGGCGGGGTGCGGCGACACTCCCCGGTTCAGATGTCCCGGAACGTCTCGATCTGCGCGCCGACGGAGTTGAGGCGTTCCGCCAGGTCCTCGTAACCGCGGTTGATGACATAGACGTTGCGCAGAACGGAGGTGCCCTCGGCGGCCATCATGGCCAGGAGGACGACGACGGCCGGGCGCAGGGCCGGCGGGCACATCATCTCCGCGGAGCGCCAGCGGGTGGTGCCGTCGACCAGGACGCGGTGCGGGTCGAGCAGTTTGACCTGGGCGCCGAGGCGGTTGAGGTCCGTGAGGTAGATCGCGCGGTTGTCGTAGACCCAGTCGTGGATCAGGGTCTGGCCCTGGGCGCTGGCGGCGATGGCGGCGAAGAACGGGACGTTGTCGATGTTGAGCCCGGGGAAGGGCATGGGGTGGATCTTGTCCAGCGGCGCCTGGAGTTTGGAGGGGCGGACCGTCAGGTCGACGAGCCGGGTGCGACCGTTGTCGGCGTGGTACTCCGTGCTGCGCTCGTGGTCCAGGCCCATCTCCTCCAGGACCGCCAGCTCGATCTCCAGGAACTCCACCGGGACCCGGCGGATCGTCAGCTCCGACTCGGTGACAACTGCCGCGGCCAGCAGGCTCATTGCCTCGACCGGGTCCTCGGAGGGCGAGAAGTCCACATCGCGGTCGATCTTCGCCACACCGTGGACGGTGAGCGTGGTGGTGCCGATGCCGTCGACCCGGACGCCCAGCTCCTCCAGGAAGAAGCAGAGGTCCTGGACCATGTAGTTGGACGAGGCGTTGCGGATGACCGTGACGCCGTCGTGCCGGGCGGCGGCCAGCAGCGCGTTCTCGGTGACGGTGTCGCCGCGTTCGGTCAGGACGATGGCGCGCTTGGGGGCGACGCTGCGGTCCACCTCGGCGAGATAGGTGCCGTCGGTCGCGGTGATCTCCAGGCCGAAGTGCCGCAGTGCGGTCATATGGGGTGTGACGGTGCGGGTGCCGAGGTCGCAGCCGCCCGCGTACGGCAGCTTGAAGTGGTCCATCCGGTGCAGCAGCGGACCGAGGAACATGATCACGCTGCGGGTGCGGCGGGCCGCCTCCGTGTCCATGGCGCCGAGGTCGAGTTCGGCGGGCGGCACGATCTCCAGGTCGTTGCCGTCGTTGATCCAGCGGGTGCGGACGCCGATGCTGCCCAGCACTTCCAGGATGCGGTAGACCTCCTCAATGCGGGCCACCCGGCGCAGAGTTGTCCGGCCCGCGTTGAGGAGGGTCGCGCACAGCAGCGCGACACAGGCGTTCTTGCTCGTCTTGACGTCGATGCTGCCGGACAGCCGGCGCCCGCCGACGACCCGGAGATGCATCGGCCCGGCGTAGCCGAGCGAGACGATTTCACTGTCCAGGGCCTCGCCGATGCGGGCAATCATCTCAAGGCTGATGTTCTGGTTGCCGCGTTCAATGCGGTTGACCGCACTCTGGCTTGTGCCGAGGGCCTCGGCGAGCTGCGTCTGCGTCCAGCCCCGGTGCTGCCGGGCGTCACGGATGAGCCTGCCGATGCGTACGAGGTAGTCGTCTGCCATGGGGTGACCGTATCTCAGATATGAGATGGATGCCCTGTCGCCGGCTATCACTGGTTGTTCTACTAGAATACGAACAACTGGAGGTTGCCATGAAGCGATCCACGCGTTCAGCCCTGCCCGCGAACAACCGCCCGCGGGGCTGGATTGCCGCATTCCCCTTCGTCGCCGCCATTGCGGCGCTCGGAGGTGTCTACGCAGCGACGGCCGGCCGGCTGCCCACCCGGCTCGCCACCCATTTCGGCGACGACGGCCGGGCCGACGGCTACGACTCGGCCCAGGGCTTTCTGACGGTGTGCCTCGTCCTGCTGCTCGTGTTCGGCTCCGCGGTCGTCGTGTGCGTCCAGCTGCGGGTGCCCGCCCAGGGCGGCCGGTGGCTGACCGCCGCCGGGTACGCCACCGCCGCCGCGACCGGCTATCCGGGCGTGCTGACCCTGCTCGGCAACGTCGACGCCACCGACGCGTCCGCCGTCCGGCTGTCGCTCTGGCAGCTCGCCGTGACCTTCGCCGTGGCCGCCGCGGCCGGCGGGCTCGGCTGGCTGCTGGCCGGCGCCGAACCGCCCGGGGACCGCCCGGCGCCCGGCGCCGCTCCCCGGCTCGACCTGCCCGCCGGAATGACCGCCGGCTGGTCCCGCACCGTCAGCTCGACGCCGTTGGCCGTCCTGGGCGTCCTCACGCTGTGCGCGGGCGTTGCCATCGGAGCGCTCGCCGACGTGATCGCCGGCGCGGTCCTGGTGCTCGGCGCGATATTGATCATCCTCCCTGCCTCCGTCCGGGTGACCGTCGACCGGCGCGGCCTGACCCTCTCCCCGACGCTGCTGCCCTTCCGGCTCCACCGCATACCGCTCGGCCGGCTGGCGGAGGTGACCAGCCGCCGGATCTCGGCCGGGAAGGAGTTCGGCGGCTGGGGCTACCGTTTCCGTCCGGGCGGCAGCGGCCTGGTGCTCCGCTCCGGCGACGGCATCGTGCTGCGGCTGGTCAGCGGACGGGAGTTCGTGGTGACCGTCGACGACGCGGCCACCGCCGCCGCGGTGCTCAACACCTATCTCGACCGCGCCCGTTCGCCGCAAGGAGGCTGATGTGCTCTTCCGAGTCGACCCCGGTTCGTCCGTCCCCCTCGGCGACCAGATCGCGGCCTCGGTCCGCGGTGCGATCGCCGACGGCACGGTGGCGGCCGGTGAGCGCCTGCCCGCCGCCCGGGAACTCGCCGGGTCGCTCGGCGTCAACGTCCACACGGTGCTGCGCGGCTATCAGCGCCTCAAGGAGGAGGGGCTGATCGAACTCCGCCGCGGGCGCGGCGCGGTGGTCACCGGCACCGCCTCCCCGGCCCGCGCCCGCCTGGGCGAGACCGCCGAGCGGCTGATCGCCGAGGCGCGCAAACTGGGCCTGTCCGACGAGGAGATCGTGCGGGTCGTGCGGGTGGGGCTGGCGGGGAGGTGAGGGCGGCGGCGCCGTTGCCGCCCCTGCCGGGCGCTCACGCCGCGGTCGCGCTCCGCAGGCCGCGTACCTGCGGGGCGAGCAGCGCCGCCGCGGTGGCCAGGACGACCAGGGCGGCGCAGCCCGCCAGGGCGTGGCCGGCGCCGATCCGCGTCGCCAGCGGGCCGGCGGCCAGGAGCCCCAGCGGGGCGAACGCCAGCGAGCCGAACCAGTCGTAGGAGCTGACCCGGGAGAGCGCCTCCTCGGGGACCTCCTGCTGGATGGTGGTGGCCCAGAGGACGCCGAAGACATCGGCGGCGACCCCGGCGCAGAACATCGCCGGGGCGATGACCGCCACCGGCGCCCGTACGGCGAGCAGGGCGAGCGGCAGCGCGAGCGGGAAGGTGGCCAGTACGGCGGCGAGCACCGGGCGGCGCACCCGCAGGCGCGCGGTCAGCCCCGCGCCCGCGACGGTGCCCAGCGCCTGCGCGGCGACGAGCACCGACCAGGCGCGCGCACCGCCAAGATCGCGCTCGGCCACCAGCGGCCCCAGCACCCCGGCGTTGGCGTTGAGCGCGGCGACCACGACCGAGTACTGCGCGACGACCACCCACAGCCACTGGCGGCCCGCGAACTCCCGCCAGCCGTCGCGGAGATCGGCCCAGCCGGACGTGGCGGCGGTCCGCGGCACCGCGGCCAGCCGCAGGCCGCGGACGAGCAGCGCGCTGACGAGGAAGGACGCGGCGTTCAGCGCCAGTGCCCAGCCGGCGCCGACCAGGGCGACGGTCACGCCGGACAGCGCCAGCCCCAGCAGCATCGAGCTGTTGGTGGCGACCCGGAGCAGCCCGTTGGCTCGTTGGAGCCGCGTGGCCGGGACGAGGAGCGGCAGCACGCCGTCCATGGCGGGGGAGAAGAGGGCGGTGGCGGTGCCGGCCAGGACGGCGAGTGCGCACAGCGCGATCAGCGGCGCGTGCCCGGTCAGCACCATCGCGGCCAGGCCCGCGTACGCGGCGGCGCCCACCGCGTCCGAGACGACCATCAACCGGGAGCGCGAGAACCGGTCCGCGATCACCCCGCCGACAAGGACGAACGCAAGTTGAGGCACGGCCTGGCAGGCCAGTACCAGTGACAGCCGGCCCGCCCCCGCGCCCGGCAGCGCGAGCACCGCGAAGGCCAGCGCGACGCGCGCGAAGCCGTTGCCGAGGACGGAGACGGTGCGGGCGGCGGCGAGCAGCACGAAGCGGCGGTCGCGCCGGAGCGGCGGGGCGGGGGTGGCGGGTTCGGGCGGGGGCTGCGAGGGCAGGGGGGAAGGGGGCGCGGATTCCGGGGTGGCCGTCACGGCGGCCAGGGTAGGGGGCGTGGGCGCGGGTGGTACGGGTTTCGGGGCGACGGACGGGACGGCGGCGACCACCGACCTCCTCGGCAGATTGCTGACGGGCCTTGAGGGAACCGGAGTTCCGCCGCGGGCGCTCCGGGCACGCGGCTCACTGGCCGGCGGCGACTGTCAGGAGGGGCGCGGCGACCCCGATCTGATCGCGGTCCCCGGCCGCCCGTGCGCACCGGACGACGAGCGGCGGCCGGGCGCCCTCCGCCAACGGCTCCAGGACGCCGTCCCGTTGGCCGCCGGGCCGCACTGCGGCTACCTCGCCGTGGGCGCGGCGGTCAGCCCCGGACCCCTCATCCGGCCTGGATTTAAAGGGAGTTGACGCACCGTCCGGTCACCCCCGTCACCCGCCGCGCACTCCATGCCGTCGGCCGCGTCCTGTACGGCGAGCCGCCCGCGGCGCTGCTCCCGCCGGGGACGGTGCGGAGCCGCGCGCCTTCGCCCTCGCCGACCTGCGCGGCTTCTGCCGGCCCGCGCTCGCCCCCCGAGTACCGGCTGCGGGACATCGGGGTGGACCTCGGCCTGCCGACCCCTGGCACAGGCGACGGTGACGCTGCGCAGCGGCGCGCTGGTCGGCAAGGCCGAGGCCCTGGACGTCCTGGCGGAACCGGGGGCTCCGGCACCGGTGGTCCAGGACATCGGGCAGCGGCGGTACGGCCCCCGGGCCGCGCCCGGCGACCCGGGCCCGGCCGCTCCGGCGCCGTACCCCACGGCGTGGCACACGGAGCGGGCCGGCCTCACCCGCGGGTTCCTCGGCCCGGCGATCGACCGGACGCCGGACGCGTACGGGGGCGGCCGAGTCGTACGGGGCCCGGCGCACCGCGCAGGCCTGTCCCGACGGCCGTTGCCCGGGCCCTCACTCGTCCAGGATCGTCAGGTCCAGCCGTTCGAGCCGGGCCAGGTCGGCCAGGATGTTGATCTCCACGATCTTCCCGTGCGCGATGGTGAAGCCCATGACGGAGAACGGCCGCCCGCCGCGCGCGGTGACCAGCCCCGGCGCCCCGTTGACCAGCGCCGGGCGCGCGAACGGGACGAACCGGGAGTAGAACAGCGCCTGTTCGACCACGGCGGCGGCGCCGCGGACCAGCCGCGAGGCACCCGGGGCCCCGGGGCCGCTGTCCGCCCGCAGTACGACGTCCGGGTCGAGGACCGCCAGCAGCGCATCGAAGTCGCCGCTGCGCGAGGCGGCGAGGAAGGCGTCGACGACCTCGCGCTGCCGGGCCGGGTCGGTGTCGGGGGCCGGGGCGGTGCCCTGGACCCGGCGGCGGGCCCGGCTGGCGAGCTGGCGGGCGGCGGCGGGGGTGCGGTCGACGATCGGGGCGATCTCGTCGAAGGGGACGGCGAACATGTCGTGCAGCACGAAGGCGAGCCGTTCGGCCGGCGCCAGGGTCTCCAGGACGACGAGCAGCGCGAGCCCCACCGAGTCGGCCAGCAGCACCTCCTGTTCGGGGTCGGGGCCGTCCTCGCGGCTCACGATCGGCTCCGGGACATGGACGCCGAGGGGGTCCTCGCGCCGCGCCCGGCGGGTACGGAGCTGGTCCAGGCAGACCCGTCCGACGATGGTGGTCATCCAGCCGCCCAGGTTCGCCACCCCGCTCACCCCGGACCGGCTCAGCCGCAGCCACGCTTCCTGGACGGCGTCGTCCGCCTCGCTCAGCGAGCCGAGCATGCGGTAGGCGACCGCCCGCAGATGGCCGCGGTGCTCCTCGAACCGCTCGGCCAGCCACTCGCGGTCGTCCCGGCCCGGGGTGCCCGTCTCGTCGTTCTCGTCCATCGCTCGCTTCCGCTCCCTTTCCTCCGTCGCGGCCCGTCACAGCAATGACGGACGCCATGATGCAGATGTGACACGAGCCGGCGGGCAGCCGCCGTGCCCGTCCCGCCCCCGTTCCCCGTCCGGCCACCCGCTCACCGGACGGTCCACATCCCTCCGGGCCCGGCCCGTGGTGTACGTGGTGCGGTCGCCCACCGCAAGATCGTGGCCCATCGCGCACCGGGCCACGGGACCGGCGCGGCGATGACGTGCAGGGCGCGGGACCCCGTGCCGGAGGGCCCCGGCGCGAGGGCGGCGTCGCCGGACGCCGCCTCGAAGCTTTCGCGGGCGGTCGGCGGGCCGCGGAAGCGCCGCCGGCAGCGGGCGAACGGGCCGGGGCCGGGAGCGGCGCCGTGGTCGCGGTCGTCCCGGTCACCTCGGCTCGCTCGGGTACGTCATGGAGGTGACGAGCCATGGTGAGGAAAGGTGACCGATGCGCGAGCAGGACCGTACGGGCGGGCGGGGCGAGCCGGTGGAGCGGGACGGGCAGGACCGGCTGGCGGAGCGTTTCGAGGCGGAGCGCGGCCGGCTGCACGCGGTCGCCTACCGCATGCTCGGCTCCTCCGGCGAGGCGGACGACGCCGTCCAGGAAGCCTGGCTGCGGCTGAGCCGCGCCGGCGCCGGCGGGGTCGGGAACCCGGCCGCCTGGCTGACCACCGTCGTCTCCCGCATCTGCCTCGACATGCTGCGCTCCCGCACGGCCCGGCGCGAGGAACTGTTCGGCCAGGAGCTGCCCGACCGGCTCGCCGGTCCCGGAAGCGGCGGGCCGGATGCGGGCGACCCCGAACAGGAGGCGCTGCTGGCCGACTCGGTGGGCCGGGCGCTGCTCGTGGTGCTGGACACCCTCGCCCCCGCCGAGCGGATCGCGTTCGTGCTGCACGACATGTTCGCCGTGCCGTTCGACCGGATCGCGCCCATCGTGGAGCGCACCCCGGTCACCACGAAGAAGCTGGCCAGCCGCGCCCGCCACAAAGTGCGCGGCACCCCGGCGCTGCCCGCCGCCGAACTCACCCGCCACCGGCGGGTCGTCGACGCCTTCCTGGCGGCCTGCCGCGACGGCGACATCGCCGGGCTGCTCGCGGTGCTGGACCCCGATGCCGTACGCCGGGCGGACCGCGCCGCGCTGCCCGCGGGCGTCCCCGCCGAGGTCCGCGGGGCGGCGGCCGTGGTGGAGCAGACCGTGGTCCTCGGCAGGCGGGCGCGGTTCGCGGCGCCGGCACTGGTGAACGGCGCCGTGGGAGCCGTCGTGGCCCCGGGCGGCCGGCTGCGGATCGTGCTCACCTTCACCCTCGCGGCCACCGCCGACGGCACCCGGATCACCGGGTACGAGGTGATCGCCGACCCCGCGCGGCTGCGCCGGCTCGACCTGGCCGTCCTCGACGCGTAGGGCGGGGCCCCGGCGCCGGGACGGCGGGACCGGGGGCCCGTGCGCCCGGGTCAGCCCCCGGCGATCTCGCGGACCTCGGCGGTGACGGTCAGATGCGCGTCGTGGACCCGGAGGAACCGCTCGGTCCACTCCAGCGCCTCGGCCTTGTCCTCGGCCTGGAGGAGGGCGTAGCCGCCGATGACCTCCTTGGCCTCGGCGAACGGGCCGTCGGTGTACGACACCGCGCCGCCGGACCAGGTGACCCGGGTGCCCTGGGCGCTCGGGGTGAGGCCCGCGGTGTCCAGCATCACCCCGGCCTTGGTGATCTCCTCCAGCAGCTCGCCCATCCGCCGCGCCATCTCGGGGCTGGGGCCCTCGGCGGGGATGTGCTGCTCGTCGATGCGGATCAGCGTCAGAAAGCGCGGCATGGTGACTCCTCGGTCGGGTGGGCGGGGTCCGTCCCCGCCCTCACCTGTACGTCGAACGGGAGGCGGCCGGATCGACAGCTCCCGCGGCTTTCGGGAAAAAATTCTCCGGGACCTGCTGGGAGCCGGCCGGCGGCGCGCCGTACGGTCAGCGGGCCAGCGCACCGCCACGGGCGCGGGCGGCCAGCACCTGCTGCTGGGCCAGCAGCACCACACCGAAGTACAGCAGGACGGTGACGGCGCCGAGCCCGGCCGCGACCGTGGTGTCGATCAGGAAGTGCTGCCCGAGGCCGGCGATCCACAGCGCCGCGGTGGCCAGGTTGCCCTGCCGCATCACCGTGTCGCCCTTCAGGGACAGCCGCACGGTGAACGCGCGGACCGCGGCGAGCAGCACGCCGACGGCGAGGCTCGCGGCGAGCATCCCGGCGTCGTGCCCGGACAGCGGACGGGACGTGGCGTACCCGGCGGTCTCCACCGCGCCGATGACGACCAGGACCAGGCCGATCGGCGACTTCTCCCGCAGCGGGCGCTCGGTGAGCTGCCGGGACAGCAGCCACACCAGCACGACGGCGGTGATGACGAGGTTGGTGTTGGTGGTGTGGTCCATGACCCCTGGGCCTTCTCTGCGAGGTGGGTGTGCGCGGTCTGCGCCGCGTGCCTCCCACGGTGCGGCCGGGCGCGGGCGGAGGGATCAGCCGCCGGGGTGGAGAAAGGGGTGGAGATCACGCCGGCCCGATACGGGACCGGCGGTGCGTGCCGCCATGATGGACGGGTGCGGAACGAGGGGATACGACGGCTGCGGCCCGGCCGGTTCCGGGACGGCCTCGACGCGTCCCGGCTGCGCCGGATCGCGCTGAACGGGCTCGCCATCACCGTCGCGGTCGTCCTGCCGCGCGACACCCCCCAAGTGCCGGTCGTCACCGTGCTGTTCCACGCACTGATCGCGCTGTGGGCGGTGACCACGGTGATCCGGCACCTGCTGGCGCCGCCCTGGCCGGGCGTGGCGTGGAGCGTGCTGCTGGTCGGCGGCGCGGTCTGCGCCGGAATGAGCCCGCAGCCGTCCGGCCCGGCGTTCGTGGCGTCGGCGGGCCTGTTCCTGCTGACCTCGGCCGTCGACAACGGCGTCCGCTGGATCGCCGCCGCCACCGCGGCCGGGATCGCCGGCTTCGCGCTGGCCCACACCGCCGTCGGCGGGAGCCCGGACGCGGCCGTCCCGTCGCTGATCTCGGCCGTCACGGGCGGCGGCTTCGGCCTCCTCGCCCGGCTGAACGGCCTCGACCGCCGTACCGAGCGCAGCGCGGCCGAACGGCGCGCGGAGAAGGCGGTGCTGGAGGAGCGCGCCAGGATCGCCCGGGACATCCATGACGTGCTGGCCCATTCGCTCGGCGGTCTGGTGCTCCAGCTGGACGCGCTGGAGGCGGTCTCCGCGGCGCGCGGCGCGGACGAGGAGGTGCTCGTCCGGGTGCGCGGGGCGCGGGAGATGGCGGCGGACGGCCTGGTGGCGGCCAAGCGCGCGGTCGACGCGCTGCGCCGGCTGCCGGCCGGCATCGACGCCGCGCTCGGCGAGATCGTCGCCGGCGCCCGCGCGCTCGGCATGACGGTGGACGTCGAGCTGCGCGGCGAGGCGGGCCGGGTGCCCGCGCCGGTCGCCGAGGTCGCCGCGTCCGTCACCGTCGAGGCGCTGACCAACGCCCGCAAGCATGCGCCGGGCGCGCCGGTCGCCGTGGTGCTGGAGACCGGCCGGGACGCCGTACTGCTGCGGGTCGCCAACCGGCTCGCGGCGCCGGGCGGCCCGGCGGTGCCGCTGCCCTCGGGCGGGCACGGTGTGGCCGGTATGCGGGAGCGGGCACAGATCGTCGGCGGCACACTCGACGCGGGCGGGAAGGACGGGGTGTGGACGGTGGAATGCCGGGTTCCGTATGAGTGACGGCAGCGGTCGCGGCGACCGCGGCGGCCGAAGTGACCGGCCGGTCCGGGTGGTTGTCGCCGACGACCAGGCCGCGGTGCGCGACGGCCTGGTGACCATCCTCGACCACGAGCCGGAGATCGAGGTGGTGGGGACCGCGGCGGACGGCGCCGAGGCCGTCGAGCTGGCCCGGCGCCTGGCCCCGGCCGTGGTGCTGATGGACCTCCGGATGCCCGGTGTCGACGGCGTCGCGGCGACCCGCGCGATCACCGCGCCCGGCCCGGGGCCCGCGGTGCTGGTGCTGACCACCTACGCCGACGACGAGTCGGTGGTCCGGGCGCTCCAGGCGGGCGCGGCCGGCTATCTCACCAAGAGCGCCGGGCGCGCCCAGATCGTCTCCGCGATCACCGCGACCGCCGACGGGCACCGCACCTTCGCCCCGGAGGTCGCCTCGGTCATGGTGCGCGGCCTGAGCCACCGGACGGCGCTGGAGCGGATCGCGGCGGCGCATGCGCTGACCGTCCAGGAGACCCGGGTCCTCCAGCTGCTCACCGAGCGGCGGAGCAACCGGGCCATCGCCGAGGAGCTGTTCGTCTCGGTCGCCACCGTCAAGACCCACATCAACAACCTCTTCGGCAAGCTCCAGGTCGGCAACCGGGCGCAGGCGGCGGAACTGGTGGAGCGGGTGCGCGACGAGCGGGCGTGAGGTGCCGGCGGCGCGTACCGCCGTGCGGGGCCGGCGACGAGAGGAGCGCGCCGGATTGCGTGGGCAGGGCATGACCCCGCGGCGGCGATGTACTAGAGTTATCTCGACATCGAGATATCTGGCGAGAGGCGTACCGCTGCCGCGCTAGTTAGGCATACCTAACTAAGGCGTACCTTAGCGGATCGGCTGGGACCTGTGACGGCAGGATGCAGGTGGTACGCGCGAATTCATGCATGAAGGAGACTGTCGTGTCGGCGAACAGCTTCGACGCCCGCAGCACCCTGAAGGTGGGCGACGAGTCTTACGAGATCTTCCGGCTGGACAAGGTCGAGGGCGCAGCCCGCCTGCCGTACAGCCTGAAGGTGCTGCTGGAGAACCTGCTCCGCACCGAGGACGGCGCGAACATCACCGCCGACCACATCCGCGCGCTCGGCAACTGGGACTCCCAGGCGCAGCCGAGCCAGGAGATCCAGTTCACGCCGGCCCGCGTGATCATGCAGGACTTCACCGGCGTGCCCTGCGTCGTGGACCTCGCGACCATGCGCGAGGCCGTCAAGGAGCTGGGCGGCGACCCCGCGAAGATCAACCCGCTGGCGCCGGCCGAGCTGGTCATCGACCACTCCGTCATCGCCGACAAGTTCGGCACCCACGACGCGTTCGCGCAGAACGTCGAGCTGGAGTACGGCCGCAACAAGGAGCGCTACCAGTTCCTGCGCTGGGGCCAGACCGCGTTCGACGAGTTCAAGGTCGTCCCCCCGGGCACCGGCATCGTCCACCAGGTCAACATCGAGCACCTGGCGCGCACGGTCATGGTCCGCAACGGCCAGGCCTACCCCGACACCCTCGTCGGCACCGACTCGCACACCACCATGGTCAACGGCCTCGGTGTGCTGGGCTGGGGCGTCGGCGGCATCGAGGCCGAGGCCGCGATGCTCGGCCAGCCGGTCTCCATGCTCATCCCGCGCGTCGTAGGCTTCAAGCTGACCGGTGAGCTCAAGCCGGGCACCACCGCCACCGACCTGGTGCTGACCATCACCGAGATGCTGCGCAAGCACGGCGTCGTCGGCAAGTTCGTCGAGTTCTACGGCGAGGGCGTCGCCGCCACCTCGCTGGCCAACCGCGCCACCATCGGCAACATGTCGCCGGAGTTCGGCTCCACCGCCGCCATCTTCCCGATCGACGGCGAGACCCTCAACTACCTGCGACTGACGGGCCGCAGCGACCAGCAGGTCGCGCTGGTCGAGGCGTACGCCAAGGAGCAGGGCCTCTGGCTCGACCCGGCCGCCGAGCCGGACTTCTCCGAGAAGCTGGAGCTGGACCTCTCGACGGTCGTCCCGTCGATCGCCGGCCCGAAGCGCCCGCAGGACCGCATCGTCCTCGCCGAGGCCGCCCAGCAGTTCGCCCAGGACGTCCGCAACTACGTCGACACCGCCGACGAGGCCGGCAAGGAGTCCTTCCCGGCCTCCGACTCCCCGGCCACCGCCGACGGCGTCCCGACCAACCCGGTCACCGTCACCGCCCCCGACGGCTCGACCTACCAGATCGACCATGGTGCGGTGACGGTCGCGGCCATCACCTCCTGCACCAACACCTCCAACCCCTACGTCATGGTCGCCGCCGCGCTGGTCGCGAAGAAGGCCGTGGAGAAGGGCCTGACCCGCAAGCCGTGGGTCAAGACCACCCTGGCGCCCGGCTCCAAGGTCGTCACCGACTACTTCGACAAGGCGGGCCTGACCCCGTACCTGGACAAGGTCGGCTTCAACCTCGTCGGCTACGGCTGCACCACCTGCATCGGCAACTCCGGCCCGCTGCCGGAGGAGGTCTCCAAGGCCGTCAACGACCACGACCTGGCCGTGACCTCGGTCCTCTCCGGCAACCGCAACTTCGAGGGCCGGATCAACCCCGACGTCAAGATGAACTACCTGGCGTCCCCGCCGCTGGTCGTCGCGTACGCCATCGCCGGCTCCATGAAGGTGGACATCACCCGCGAGGCGCTGGGCACCGACACCGAGGGCAACCCGGTCTTCCTCAAGGACATCTGGCCCGCCGAGGCCGAGGTCAACGACGTCGTGGCCAACGCCATCGGCGAGGACATGTTCAACAAGTCCTACAGCGACGTCTTCGCGGGCGACGCCCAGTGGCAGGCGCTGCCGATCCCGACCGGCAACACCTTCGAGTGGGACGCCGAGTCCACCTACGTCCGCAAGCCCCCGTACTTCGAGGGCATGACGATGGAGACCACCCCGGTCACCGACATCGCCGGTGCGCGGGTCCTCGCCAAGCTGGGCGACTCGGTCACCACCGACCACATCTCCCCGGCCGGTGCGATCAAGGCCGACACCCCGGCCGGCCAGTACCTCACCGAGCACGGTGTGGAGCGCCGCGACTTCAACTCCTACGGCTCGCGCCGCGGCAACCACGAGGTCATGATCCGCGGTACGTTCGCCAACATCCGCCTGCGCAACCAGATCGCGCCGGGCACCGAGGGCGGCTTCACCCGCGACTTCACGAAGGACGGCGCCCCGGTCTCCTTCATCTACGACGCGTCGCAGAACTACCAGGCCGCCGGCATCCCGCTGGTCGTCCTGGCCGGCAAGGAGTACGGCTCCGGATCGTCCCGCGACTGGGCCGCCAAGGGCACCGCGCTGCTCGGCGTCAAGGCCGTCGTCGCCGAGTCCTACGAGCGCATCCACCGCTCGAACCTCATCGGCATGGGCGTCCTGCCGCTCCAGTTCCCGGAGGGCGAGTCCGCCCAGTCGCTGGGGCTGACCGGCGAGGAGACCTTCGCGATCTCCGGCGTGACCGAGCTGAACGACGGCAGCACGCCGCGCACGGTCAAGGTCACCACCGACAGCGGTGTGGAGTTCGACGCGGTGGTCCGCATCGACACCCCCGGTGAGGCGGACTACTACCGCAACGGCGGCATCATGCAGTACGTGCTGCGGAGCCTGATCCGCAAGTAAGCGGCGCCCGAGGGCGCTTGAGCACAAGGGCCGCACTCCCCGGAAGGGGGGTGCGGCCCTCGGCCTTCCCGGATCGGGGCCTTCGCACGGCCGCTTCAGCCGCCGACTACCCTTGCGGCGGCGCGAGAAGCTCCAGTTCCGCCAGTACCACCTTTTTCGGGCAGACGATGCGGTAGTGCCGGTACGCACCCGGCGAAGCGATCGAGAAGGCGCGGGTCTGGCGGTCCCAGGCGAAGGATTCGCCGGACCGTCGGTCCAGTTCCGTCCAGGCCGTCCCGTCCGGTGATCCTTCCAGCGCCCAGTCGCCGGGCGCCCGCGCGCGATCCGCCGAGGTGAGCGTGTACTGCACGGCCCGGACCGGCCGCGCCACCGGCAGTTCCACCGACGTGAACTCCTGGGACGTGGCCGAGGAGTTGTCGAAGAGCGGGCCCGAAGGGATCGTCACGTCCCGCGGTGGCGCCGGCACCCGGTCGTCCCGGGTGATCGAGGTGGGCGCGGCGTCCGGACCGGTGGCCCAGCGGGAGGGGCGGGGGCCCATGGCGAAGTCCAGGGTGCCGCCGCGGGCCAGCGGCGCATGCGGCAGGGCGGTGGAATTCCACGGCTTTCCGTTCACCCGGAGGCTCTGGACGTAGACGTTCCGGGCGCTGTTGCCGGGGGCGTTGACGGTGAGGTCGCGGCCGTTCTCCAGATGGATGGTGGCCTTGGCGAACAGCGGGGAGCCCACCGCGTACTCGCCCTGGCCCATCACCAGCGGATAGAAGCCGAGCGAACTGAAGACGTACCACGCGGACATCTCGCCGTTGTCCTCGTCGCCCGGATACCCCTGGCCGATCTCGCTGCCGAGATAGAGCCGGCCGAGCACTTCCCGGACCTTCTGCTGGGTCTTGTACGGCTGCCCCGCCGCGTCGTAGAGATAGGCGATGTGGTGGGCGGGCTGATTGCTGTGGCCGTACATGCCCATCCGGACATCGCGGGCCTCGGTCATCTCGTGGATGACCTCGCCGTACGAGCCGGCGAACTGCCTGGCCGCGGTCTCCGGGGTGGCGAAATACGCGTCCAGCTTCTTCGCCAGACCGGCCCGGCCGCCGTAGAGGTTGGCCAGCCCCCGGGTGTCCTGCGGGGTGGTGAAGGCGTAGGTCCAGGCGTTGGTCTCGGTGTAGTCGTAGCCCCAGACGCGCGGGTCGAACTTCTCCGGGGGCAGCCGCCAGGTGCCCTGCGCGTCCCTGCCCTGGAAGAAACCGGTCCGGCGGTCGAAGAGCTGGACGTAGTTCCGGGCCCGGCCCAGGAAGTAGTCGGATTCCTCCTTGTAGCGGGGATTGTGGGTCTTCGCGTAGAGCGCCTGTCCCATGCGGGCGATACCGAAGTCGTTGAGATAGCCCTCCAGCGCCCAGGACGCGCCCTCGCGGGTGTCGGTGCTCGTATAGCCGAGGAACGGCGCGGTGCCCATGCCCTTGCGGCCGACGCCGGAGAACGGCGGGGCGACGGTGGCGTTCTTGACGGCCGCGTCATAGGCCGCGGCGGCGTCGAACTTCACGCCCTTGACATAGGCGTCGGCAAAGGCGACATCGGAACTGGTCCCGGTCATCAGATCCGCATAGCCCGGTGACGACCAGCGCGAGATCCAGCCGCCGTCCTTGTACTGCTGGACGAATCCGTCGACCATCTTCCCGGCCCGGGCCGGGGTGAGCAGCGAATAGGCGGGCCAGGTGGTGCGGTAGGTGTCCCAGAAGCCGTTGTTGACGTACATCGAGCCGTCGACGATCTTCGAGCCGGTGCGGGTGGGGGTGTCCGGCCCGGCCGGCGGGGAGAACGGGCTGGCGTAGCGGACCCGCGAACCGACCTGCTCGGAACCGGAGTTGGGGTAGAGGTAGAGCCGGTAGAGGCTGGAGTAGAGGGTGGTCAGCTGGTCGCGCGAGGCGCCCTGCACCTCGATACGGCCGAGGAGCGCGTCCCACTGCGCCTGCGCGCGGTCCCGGACGGCGGCGAAGGCGGCGTCGGCGGGGATCTCCCGGGCGAGGTTCGCCTTCGCCTGGTCGACGCCGATCAGCGAGGTGGCGATCCGCATGGTCACGGTGCGGTCCGCGCCGGGCGCGAAGCGCAGATAGCCGGTGACGTCCTTGCCGCCGCCCCCTCCGAGCCGGCCGCCGCCGGTCACCGGCTTGTCGAAGACGCCGTAGACGAACAGCCGGCCGGCGCCGATCGACAGCCCGCTCTTGACGTCCGAGTAGCCGCTGACGACCCCGTGCGCGAGGTCCAGGTTCAGGCCGCCCTTGTTGTTGACGTTGTCGAAGATCAGGCCCGCGTGGTCGCCGGGGAAGGTGAAGCGCATCATCGCGGCATGGTCGGCCGGGGCGATCTCCGCCTTCAGGCCGTTGTCGAAGGTCACGCCGTAGTAGTGCGGGTGGGCCGTCTCGTTGGCGTGGTGGAAGGGCAGCGCCCGGCCGGTCCGCGAGGCGTCCGGGGTGCCGGCGGCCACCGTCGGCATCACCTGGAAGGTCTGCCGGTCGCCCATCCAGGGGCTCGGCTCATGGCTGGCGCTGAACGCCTGGAGGGTGGGGAGGTTGTCGGCGTTGTTCTTCCGCGCGTATTCGTAGAGCCAGTCGGCGGAGCCCGCGTTGGTCACCGGGGTCCAGAAGTTGAAGCCGTTGGGGACGGCGGTGGCGGGGAAGGTGTTGCCGCGCGAGAAGCTGCCGCTGGAGAGCGTGCCGCGGGTGGTGACGGCGTGGTCGGAGAGGTGGGCGAGTGGCTTCTCCGGGGCCTTGGGGCCGATGGCGATGTCGTCGACCCAGCCCCGGAAGGCCGGCGCGGTGCGCGGCGCGGCGGGCGCGTCGTAGGCGAGCAGGATCCGCGCGATGGTCTTGCCGGCGGCGACCGCGCCGATCCGGGACTCCCGGTTGTTCCACTGGTTGGCGTAGAGCGTCTTGGCGGCGGCCTGCCCCTGCGGCGTCAGTGGGGCGCCGTACTGGTCGACGGGGTGCAGCCGGCTCAGATACGTCCCGTCGGTGAAGGCCAGGTCGACGGCGACGTGGGTGGCGGGGTAGTCCGGATCGGTGGTGGACATCTCCGGGAAGATCTTGTACGAGAGCGAAGTCGCCGTGGTGACAGGAGTGTTGACCCGGAAGATCTTGTTGTACGCGTACCCGCGGCCGGCGGCGGTGTGGGTACCGGCGTACCGCAGCGCGTGGCCGCCGGTGAAGCCGGCGTGCGCCTTGGCGGTGGGGGAGTCGGCCGGGCCGGTGTCGGACCGGGTGCTCATACCGGGCGCCCCGGTGCCCTCGCGGCCGACGCCGGAGGTCTTCGGCCGGCCGTCCGGCCCGGTCTCGGCGGCGTCGGTCCAGTCCGGCTGCGGCTGGCCCGGTTCGAAGGAGGAGCTGAACTCCGCCGGACCCTGGGGCGGTTGCGGCGGCGCGGCCTGGGCCGCGCCGGTTGCGCCCTGCGCGGTGACGAGGAGCAGAGCCGCCGCCGCGAGGGCGACGGTGCGGGCGATCCCCCGCGGTGGACTGTGCCGGTGTCTGTGCCGCACGCGAGCCCTCTCAACGAGATTGACATCGTTGTCAGTTGCGTATTGCAGAGATAAGTAAGGTGCGTGGGGACTTTGGTGTCAAGGGCTCCGGGTGATCCGGGGGCGACCGTGTCGCGGAGAGCCGGGGGCCGGTGCGTGCATACCGGTGAGGTCTCAACTAGGGAAAGAAGCCCGGCCGACCCGGTATCCGATCTTGCCCCTTCGGCCGGAAGTGGACTATACCTATCGGCGTCCGAGCGGCCGTACGACCGGCGGCCGTGGATACCGGGGGCGAGTCGGGGGAAACAGCGGGCCGGAGCAATTCCCCGCATATCCCTGGCGAGCCCGGTGCACATCCCGTACAACTCAGCTTCATCTGACCTGCGGTGCCGGGGTGGCTCCGGTACACCGCCTGAGTCCTGAAGAAGGCGAGGACTTGAGCATGGGATCCACCTCAGAAGTCAATCGTCGCGATCTGGTCAAGCGGGCCGCGGCCCTGGGAATTCTCGCCGTACCGGCCATGGGCGCACTGTCGTCGTGTGCGACCGGCGGCGGTGGGGGCTCGGACGACGGCACCAGGAACAAGGGCGCCACCTCCGCCAGGAATCCCCTCGGGGTCAAGAACGGGGCGCCCCTGGAAGCGTTCATCTTCAAGGGCGGACTGGGCGACCAGTACGCAAAGGACGCCGAGGCCGACTACAACAAGACGTACGGCATCACCGTCAAGCACACCGGCACCCAGCAGGTCGGCCCCAAACTCCAGCCGCGTTTCGCCGGCGGCAATCCGCCGGATCTGATCGACAACTCCGGGGCCGACCACCTCGATATGAACAAGCTGTCCGCACAGGGGCAGTTGCAGGACCTCACGCCGCTGCTCGACGCCCCGTCGATGGACGACCCGAAGAAGAAGGTCCGGGACACGCTCTACCCCAGCACCATCGAAAAGGGCAAGCACAAGGACACCTTCGACGTCTTCTACTACGCCTTCACGGTCTACGGCACCTGGTACTCCGACAAGCTGCTGAAGGACAAGGGCTGGACCTATCCCACGTCCTTCGACGACATGATCAAGCTCTGTGCCGAGATCAAGAAGGCGGGGATCGCGCCCTGGACGTATCCGGGGAAGTACCCGTACTACGTCCACTTCAACATCTTCGCGCAGATCGCCAAGATCGGCGGCCTCGACAAGTGGATCGCCATCGACAACCTGGAACCGAATGCCTGGACCTCGAACGACGCGGTCAAGCAGGTCATCGGGCACTACGAGGAACTGGCCGCCAAGGGCTGTTTCCTGGAAGGCAGCCAGGGCCTGACGCACATTCAGGCGCAGACCGCCTGGACCCGCGGCAAGGCGGCCTTCATCCCGAACGGCTCGTGGGTGGAGAACGAGGCCGCGCCGACCACCCCTGCCGACTTCGGCATGGCCGTCGGCCCGCTCTTCGACGGCGGCAGCGGCGACAAGATGCCGCACGGCACCCTGCGCGCCGAGCCCAGTGAGCCGTTCATCGTGGCCAAGGGCGGCAAGAACCCCATCGGCGGCATGGAACTGCTGAGAATCCTGCTGTCCAAGAAGCACGCGCAGAATTTCGCGACCAAGGTCAAGTCGCTCACCTCCGTGCAGGGCGCGACCGACGGAATGCAGCTCTCCCCGGGCCTCTCCTCCGCGGCGAAGGCCGTCAAGGCGGGCGGTCGGAACCTGCTGATGATCCAGCTTCAGGAGTGGTACCCGAAGCTGACCGACGAAAAGCTGGGCGGGCTCACCAGTCAGCTGCTGACCGGCGACATGAAGGCCGCCGACTGGATAAAGAAGGCCCAGCAGTACGCGGACGAGACCGCCAAGGACAGCTCGGTCACCAAGTTCCACCGCGGGTCCTGACCGGGGCTTCGACCACGTACCACCGCTGACGAGGGAGGGCCGGGGAGCGCCATGCGACACGGCAAGTACCGATTCATCGTGGGGTTCCTGGCCCTGCCTCTGCTGTTCTACGGGATCTTTGTGATCTCCCCGTTCGTCCAGGCGTTCCAGATCTCGACGACGGAGTGGAGCGGACTGCGCGGCACCGCGAAGAGCGTCGGTCTGGACAACTACGCCAAGCTGCTGCACAGCGACGAATTCTGGAACGCGCTCCGGCACAACGTCATCATGCTGGTGCTGGTGCCGATCGCGACGCTGACGCTGGGGCTGTTCTTCGCCTTCATGCTGAACGTCGGCGGCAAGGCCCGCCGCGGAGCGGTCATCACCGGCGTCCGCGGCGCGTCGTTCTACAAGTTCGTCTACTTCTTCCCGCAGGTCATCTCGATCACCATCATCTCGGTGATCTGGTTCAACATCTACAATCCGGATCCGCACGACGGAATGCTCAACTCGCTGCTCGGCGCGGTCGGTCTGCATTCCCTCCAGAGTTCCTGGCTGGGGGTCAAAAGCATCGCGCTGGCCTGCATCATGGTGGTGATGGTGTGGGCGAACGTCGGCTTCTACGTCGTGCTGTTCTCCGCCGCCATGGCCTCCATTCCGCGGGAGATCTACGAAGCCTCGCTGCTGGACGGCGCCAACCGCTTCCACACCTTCTTCCGGATCACCCTGCCGCTGCTGTGGGACACCGTGCAGACCGGCTGGGTCTATATGGGCATCATCGCGATGGATGCCTTCGCGCTGGTGCAGATCATGTCCGTCAACATGGGCGGTCCGGACGGCGCGACGGATGTCGTCCCGCTCCGGCTGTACCAAACCGCCTTCCGCGACAGTCAGTTCGGCTATGCGGCGGCGATGGGTGTGGCCATGCTCGTCGTGACGCTGTTGTTCGCCGTCCTCACGATGCGTTTCGCGCGCCGTGACCGGATCGAGTTCTAGGGGCAGGGCGCATGACGACGGAAACCAACGCGGCGGAACAGCGGCCGGTGATCGGCGGGCAGCGACCGGGCGGCCGGAAGAGCGCCCGGACGGGGCGCCGGAGCTCCGAGGGCGGCACGCTCAATGTCTTCTCGCACGGCATCCTGTTCGTCTGGGCGCTGATGGTGGGCATGCCGCTGCTGTGGGTGCTCTGGAGTTCCTTCAAGAGCAGCGGTGACATCCTCACCACCCCCTGGTCGCTCCCGGGCAAGCTGCACTTCGAGAACTGGGTCAACGCCTGGGACAAGGCGAACATCGGCAAGATGTTCCTCAACACCCTTGTTGTGGTGGGCGGTTCGGTCGCCGGGACGATGGTGCTCGGTTCCATGGCGGGCTATGTCCTGGCGCGCTTCCAGTTCCCCGGGAACCGGATCATCTACTACCTCTTCGTCGCCGGTATGTCCTTCCCGGTCTTCATGCTGGTCATCCCGCTGTTCTTCGTGATGCGGGACTTTCCCGGGATCCCGCTGCTGGCGACCTACCAGGGCCTGATCGCGGTCTATATCGCCTACTCGCTGCCGTTCACCGTCTTCTTCATGACGTCGTTCTTCCGCACCCTGCCGACCTCGGTGGCGGAGGCGGCGATGATCGACGGCGCCTCGCACGCCCGGACGTTCTTCCAGGTCATGCTGCCGATGGCCAAACCGGGCCTGATCAGTATCGGGATCTTCAACTTCCTCGGGCAGTGGAATCAGTACCTGCTGCCGATGGTCCTCAACCAGGACGAGGACAAATACGTGCTGACCCAGGGCCTCGCCAATATCGCCCTCCAGCAGGGCTACGAGGGCGACTGGGGCGGACTGATGGCCGGCATGATGATCGCGATGCTCCCGGTGCTCCTCGTCTACTTCATCTTCCAGCGCCAGGTGCAGGCCGGACTGACGGCGGGGGCGCTCAAGTAGAGAGCGAGCGGGGCGGGGGCTCGCGCCGCGTACGGGTGTCGCGACGCCCCGTACGTCGACGGATCCGTTTCCGGCGCGGCGAATGTTCTGCGCCACATCGGGCGGTTCCGCAGCGGCGGGGCCGCCCTTGCGGTACCTGCCCTCTGCGCCCCTGCCCCGCCGATCGCCCAGGGCTCAACACCTTGACGAGACTTCCCCGTCGGCGTTCTGCTTAGAGTTCACATGTTGAAATCGGAAGCCGCCCCCCGATGGTGTGGGCGCGGCAGGCGGGCAGTCGTCGCACTGCCCGACCCAGGCGGGAGTGGATGAGTCGATGGAGACTCCGGGGTCGCAGTCCTCGCTGCACCGGGCCAATCTGGAGCGGGTCGTGCGCGCGGTACGCATGGCGGGCTCGCTCACGCAGGCGGAGATCGCCCGGACCACGGGGCTGTCGGCGGCCACCGTCTCGAACATCGTTCGTGAACTCAAGGACGGCGGGACCGTCGAGGTGACGCCCACCTCCGCGGGCGGCCGGCGGGCCCGCAGCGTCTCGCTCTCCGGGGACGCCGGGATCGTGGTGGGCGTCGATTTCGGCCACTCCCATCTGCGGGTCGCGGTCGGCAACCTGGCCCACGTGGTGCTGGCCGAGGAGGCCGAGCCGATCGACGTGGACGCCTCGGCCGCGGAGGGCTTCGACCGGGCCGAGCAGCTGGTCAGCCGCCTGATCGCGGAGACCGGCATCGACGCCGGCAAGGTCATCGGGGTCGGCCTCGGCGTGCCCGGCCCCATCGACGTGGAATCCGGCACGCTGGGGTCCACGGCGATCCTGCCGGGCTGGTCCGGCACGAACCCCGGCCAGGAGCTGTCCGGGCGCCTCGGCGTGCCCGTGTACGTGGACAACGATGCCAATCTGGGCGCGCTGGGCGAGCTGGTGTGGGGCGGCGGTCGCGGCGCCGCGGACCTGGCGTACATCAAGGTGGCCAGCGGCGTCGGCGCCGGGCTGGTGATCAGCGGGCAGATCTACCGCGGGCCGGGCGGCACGGCCGGCGAGATCGGGCACATCACCCTGGACGAGTCCGGGCCGGTCTGCCGCTGCGGCAACCGTGGCTGTCTGGAGACCTTCACCGCCGCCCGCTATGTGCTGCCGCTGCTCCAGCCGAGCCACGGCCCCGATCTGACCATGGCGCGGGTGGTGCAGCTGGCGCGCGAGGGCGACCCGGGCTGCCGCCGGGTCATTGCGGACGTGGGCCGTCATATCGGGAGCGGTGTGGCGAATCTGTGCAATCTGCTCAATCCCAGCCGAGTGGTGCTCGGCGGCGACCTCGCGGATGCCGGTGAGCTGGTGCTCGCGCCGATCCGGGAGTCGGTGTCGCGGTACGCGATCCCCAGCGCGGCACGCCAGTTGGGCATCGTGCCGGGCACGCTGGGCGGCCGGGCGGAAGTCCTGGGCGCGCTGGCGCTCGTGCTGAGCGAGATGGGCGATTCGAGCCTGCTCGACGGGGTGCAGGGTGCGGACGCGCCCGCCATAGCGTGACCGCGCTGAGTTCACACCCCTAACGCATGGCACCGTTGTCATCTCGTTAAGGATTTACTCCTTGACGGTCGGGCGGCGGCCGAGTTGACTTCCAGCCACCTCGGCCGCAACGACGCGGCCATGTCAGGGAGGCAACCCCCATGAACGTTTGGACGCGCCGCGTCGTCATAGGTACCGCCGCTGTCTCGATGGCTCTCTCCGTGGCCGCCTGCGGCAAGGCCGGCGACGGCGGCAAGAGCGGTGGCGGCGACAACAAGACCATCGGTCTGCTGCTGCCGGAGAACAAGACCACGCGGTACGAGACCTTCGACCGCCCGCTGATCGAGGCGAAGATCAAGGCGCTGTGCGCCGACTGCACGGTCAAGTACAACAACGCGGACCAGGACACCCAGAACCAGAAGAAGCAGTTCGACGCCCTGATCACCCAGGGCGTGAAGGTGATCATCCTGGACTCGGTCGACTACAAGGCCACCAAGTCCTGGGTGAACGAGGCCGCCAAGAAGGGCGTCAAGGTCGTCGCGTACGACCGGCTGGCCGAGGGCAACATCTCCGCCTACGTCTCCTACGACAACGAGAAGATCGGCCGCCTTCAGGGCCAGGCGCTGGTCAAGGCGCTCGGCGACAAGGCCAAGGACAGCAATGTCGTCATGATCAACGGCTCGCCGACCGACCCCAACGCGCCGTTCTTCAAGAAGGGCGCCCACAGCGTCCTCGACAAGCAGGTCAAGAAGGTCGTCTACGAGCAGGACATCCCCGACTGGTCGCCGGACGAGGCCAACAAGAAGATGAGCGCGGCCATCGACTCGCTCGGCAAGGACGGCTTCCAGGGCGTCTACTCCGCGAACGACGGCATGGCCGGCGGCATCATCACCGCCCTCAAGCAGCAGGGCATCCAGGTCCCGGTCGGCGGCCAGGACTCCGAGCTCGCGGGTCTCCAGCGGATCCTCAAGGGCGACCAGGCGTTCACGATCTACAAGCAGATCAAGCCGCAGGCCGACTCCACCGCCGAGATCGCGGTCAACCTGCTCAAGGGCGAGAAGATCGACTCCCTGACGCCCACCAAGGTCGACAGCCTCAGCGGCGAGGTCAAGGGCATCCCGGCGAAGCTCTACGACGCGCAGATCGTGACTAAGGACAACATCGAGGACACGATCATCAAGGACAAGGTCTACCAGGCGAGCCAGATCTGCACCGGCGACGTCAAGGCGGCCTGCGAGGCAGCGGGCATCAAGTAACGCGCCACGCCCCCGGCCCCCGGCCCCGCACCGGCCGGGGGCCCGTACACCCCCCGCTCTTCGCACCACCATTCCCGCCGCTGCGACGGCGGTGAAGGAGATGATTCACGTGTCCGCTACGCCTGTGCTGGCGTTGCGCGGAGTCTCCAAGCGTTTCGGCGCCGTCCAAGCCCTCACGGACGTCACCCTGGAGATCCGCCCCGGTGAGGTGGTCGCCCTCGTAGGCGACAACGGCGCCGGCAAGTCCACGCTCGTCAAGACCATTTCGGGCGTCCACCCGGTCGACGACGGCGTCATCGAGTGGGAGGGCAAGGCGGTCCGTATCGGCAAGCCGCACGACGCCCAGGAACTCGGTGTCGCGACCGTCTACCAGGACCTCGCGCTCTGCGACAACCTCGATGTCGTCGCCAACCTCTACCTCGGCAGCGAACTCCGCTCCGCGGGCGTCCTCAACGAGATCGCCATGGAGAAGCGCGCCAAGGAGCTCCTGGACACCCTGTCCATCCGCATCCCCAGCGTCCGCATCCCGGTCGCCGCGCTCTCCGGCGGCCAGCGGCAGGTCGTCGCCATCGCCCGTGCGCTGATCGGCGAGCCGAAGGTCGTCATCCTCGACGAGCCGACCGCCGCCCTCGGCGTCGAGCAGACCGCGCAGGTCCTCGACCTCGTCGAGCGGCTGCGCGAACGCGACCTCGGCGTCATCCTCATCAGCCACAACATGGCCGACGTCCAGGCCGTCGCGGACCGCGTCGCGGTGCTGCGGCTGGGCCGCAACAACGGTGTCTTCGACGTCGCGGACACCTCCCACGAAGAGATCATCGCCGCCATCACCGGCGCCTCGGACAACGCCGTCACCCGCCGCAAGGCGCGTACGGACCAGGTGAAGAAGGAGGCCGGGGCATGAGCGAGCAGACCACCGAAGCGGCGCCCGAGACGCCGCAGCCCGCCGCCGTCGACCCCCGCCTGCTGGTCCGGGAGAAGGGCTTTTCCGGCTACCTCGACGAGTTCGCGCGCCGGGTGCGCGGCGGTGAGCTGGGCTCGCTGCCGGTCATCATCGGCCTGCTCGTCATCGCGGTCGTCTTCCAGCTGAAGAACAGCAGCTTCCTGTCCGCGGACAGCATCGCCAACATCGGTGTCTACACCTCCGGCATGGGCATCATGGCCGTCGGCATCGTGTTCGTGCTGCTGCTCGGCGAGATCGACCTGTCGGTCGGCTCGGTGGCCGGTGTCGGCGCTGCGGTCTGGGCCGTGCTGAGCGTCACACACGGCCTCAACGACTGGCTCGCGGTCCTGCTGGCCATCGTCGCGGGCACCGCCATCGGCGCCCTGCACGGGTTCTTTTTCGCCAAGGTCGGGGTGCCCGCCTTCGTCGTCACCCTGGCCGGGTTCCTCGGCTGGAGCGGCCTCCAGATCTGGATGATGGGCAAGGAAGGCTCCATCAACACCCCCAGTGGCAGCCTGGTGGAGAACCTCACCGGCTACTACTTCGAGAACAAGGCCGCCGCCTACAGCCTCGCCGCGATCGCGGTCCTCGCCTACGCCGGCTCGCTCCTCCTGGACAGCAAGCGCCGCCGGACCGCCGCCCTGCCGTCCCGGCCGATGAGCGAGATCCTGCTGCGCACCGGCGTCGTCACGGTGATCGCCTTCGCCGTCGCCTACGAACTCAACGAGCCGAGCGGCGCCCGCGGCCTGCCGCTGGCCCTGGTGCTGTTCCTCGCCGTCCTGGTCCTCGCCGACTTCGTGGTGCGCCGCACCTCCTACGGCCGGCAGATCTTCGCGGTCGGCGGCAACGCGGAGGCGGCCCGCCGGGCCGGTATCAACGTCAACCGGGTCAGGATCAGCGTCTTCGCCATCTCCGGCATGCTGGCCGCCTTCGGCGGACTGTTCATCGCCAGCCTCTCCGGCGGCGCCACCAAGAACCTGGGCTCCGGCAACACCCTGATGAACGTCATCGCGGCGGCGGTCATCGGCGGCACCAGCCTCTTCGGCGGTCGCGGCAAGATCTGGTCCGCGCTGCTGGGCATGCTGGTCATCCAGTCCATCCAGCAGGGCCTGAACCTGCTCGGCATGGCCAGCGAGATCCAGTACATGATCACCGGCGCGGTGCTGCTGGCCGCCGTCGTGATCGACTCGGTGTCGCGGCGGACGCAGAAGACCGCCGGCCGGACCTGATCCGCATCTGTCGCACAACGGCAGAAACCGGCCTCTACCGGGCGCGTCCCGGTGGGGGCCGGTTTCTGTGCGGTGCCCCGCGCCACGGCGGCCGAAAAGCGCCGTTTCAGGCCGCTGTCACCCGAGTGACATACATCGCCGCACCCGGCCGCGCCCACGGCGGACGCAACATTAGACTCATCTGATCGGCAAGCACGACCACGGCAGCAAGGAGGCATGGGGTGGCATTGCTGACCCGTATCAAGGGGCCGCGCGACCTGGACCGCCTGAGTCCGGACCAGCTGACGCAGCTGGCGGGGGAGATCCGTAGCTTCCTCGTCGACGCGGTCTCCAAGACCGGCGGACACCTCGGCCCGAACCTCGGCGTGGTCGAGCTGACCATCGCCCTGCACCGCGTCTTCCACTCCCCGAAGGACAAGGTCCTCTTCGACACGGGACACCAGTCCTACGTCCACAAGATGCTGACCGGCCGCCAGGACTTCTCCCGGCTCAAGGCCAAGGGCGGGCTCTCCGGCTACCCCTCCCGCGCCGAGTCCCCGCACGACATCATCGAGAACAGCCACGCCTCCACGGTCCTGGGCTGGGCCGAGGGCCTTGCCAAAGCCAACGAGGTACGCGGCACGGACGACCGGGTGGTGGCCGTCATCGGCGACGGCGCGCTCACCGGCGGTATGGCCTGGGAGGCGCTGAACAACATCGCCGCCGCCAAGGACCGCCCCCTCGTCATCGTCGTCAACGACAACGAGCGCTCCTACGCCCCGACCATCGGCGGCCTGGCCAACCACCTGGCCACCCTGCGCACCACCGACGGCTACGAGCGCTTCCTGGCCCGCGGCAAGGACCTCCTGGAGCGCACCCCGGTCGTCGGCAAGCCGCTCTACGAGACCCTGCACGGCGCCAAGAAGGGCCTGAAGGACTTCATCGCGCCGCAGGGCATGTTCGAGGACCTGGGCCTGAAGTACGTCGGCCCGATCGACGGCCACGACATCGAGGCGCTGGAATCCGCGCTGGCCCGCGCCAAGCGCTTCGGCGGCCCGGTGATCGTCCACTGCCTCACCGAGAAGGGCCGCGGCTACCGGCCCGCCGAGCAGGACGAGGCCGACCGCTTCCACGGCATCGGCCCGATCCACCCCGACACCGGCCTGCCCGTCTCCTCCGGCGGCAAGGACTGGACCTCCGTCTTCGGTGACGAGATGGTCGCGCTCGGCAAGGAGCGCGAGGACATCGTCGCCATCACGGCGGCGATGCTCCAGCCGGTCGGCCTGGAGAAGTTCGCCAAGCGGTTCCCGGACCGGGTCTACGACGTCGGCATCGCCGAGCAGCACGCCGCGGTCTCCGCCGCCGGTATGGCCACCGGCGGCCTGCACCCCGTCTTCGCGGTGTACGCCACGTTCCTCAACCGCGCCTTCGACCAGGTCCTGATGGACGTCGCGCTGCACAAGTGCGGCGTCACCTTCGTCCTGGACCGCGCCGGCGTCACCGGCACCGACGGCGCGTCGCACAACGGCATGTGGGACATGTCGATCCTCCAGGTCGTCCCCGGCCTGCGGATCGCCGCCCCGCGCGACGCCGACCAGGTGCGCGCCCAGCTGCGCGAGGCCGTCGAGGTCGATGACGCGCCGACCGTGGTGCGCTACTCCAAGGGCGCGGTCGGCCCGGCCGTCGAGGCGGTCGGACGGGTCGGCGGCATGGACGTGCTCCGCGAGCCCGCCGCGGACCGCCCCGACGTGCTGCTGGTCTCGGTCGGCGCGCTCGCCCCCATGTGCCTGGAGGTCGCCGACCTCCTCGACAAGCAGGGCATCTCCACCACCGTCGTCGACCCGCGCTGGGTCAAGCCGGTCGACGCGGCGCTGCCGGGCCTGGCCGCGCGCCACCGCGTCGTGGTCACCGTCGAGGACAACATCCGCTCCGGCGGCGTCGGTTCGGCCGTCGCCCAGGCCCTCCGGGACGCCGGGGTGGACATCCCGCTGCGCGACTTCGGCATCCCCGAGCGGTTCCTGGACCACGCCTCCCGCAAGGAGGTGCTGGCGGAGATCGGGCTCACCGCGCCGGACATCGCGCGCCAGGTGACCGGCCTGGTCGCCAAGATCGACAACCGCGGCGACGCCGCCGCGGACGCCGAGGCGGCCTCGGAGACCGGCGCCGCCGGTGAGGCGGCCGAGCCCGCCGAGGTGGCCCGCGACTGAGGCGGCGCCCGCAGCCGTCACCCCCGATGGGCCGGCCGGACATCCGTACGGGTGTTCCGGTCGGCCCATCGGCATGTCCGCGGTCGCACTCCATCGGGTGAATCCCCGCGCCAGGAAGGCCCGCCGAAGCACACTGTTTCCTGACATTGCGGAGACTCGGTCAGTTCAGGACAGTTGCGTCAGGGCCATCCAGGCGGAGGTTCGCCCATGAGCACACAGCACGGACCACAAGGACTCGGACCACAAGGACCGCACCAGGACTCCCCCCGCGATCGCGGCATGTTCCGGACGAAGACCGTCGAGCAGTCGATCCGGGACACCGAGGAGCCGGAGCACGCGCTCAAGAAGTCCCTCTCGGCGCTCGATCTCACCGTTTTCGGCGTCGGTGTCGTCATCGGCACCGGCATCTTCGTCCTCACCGGAAAGATCGCCAAGGAGCAGGCCGGACCCGCGGTCGCGGTGTCCTTCGTCGTCGCCGGCGTGGTCTGCGCGCTGGCGGCGCTGTGCTACGCGGAGTTCGCCTCCACCGTGCCGGTCGCCGGCTCGGCCTACACCTTCTCCTACGCGTCACTGGGCGAACTGCCCGCCTGGATCATCGGCTGGGACCTGATCCTCGAACTCGCCCTGGGCTGCGCGGTGGTCGCCGTCGGCTGGTCCGGCTATGTGCGCTCGCTGCTGGACAGCGCGGGGCTGCACCTGCCGGCCGTGCTGTCCGGCACCCATGACGGGCGGTTCGGCTTCGACCTGCTCGCCTGCGTCCTCGTCCTGGTGCTGACCGCCATCCTGGTGCTCGGCATGAAGCTGTCCTCCCGGGTGACGGCGGTGGTCGTCGGCATCAAGGTCACCGTCGTCCTGCTGGTCGTCATCGCCGGCGCGTTCTTCATCTCCGGCGCCAACTACCAGCCGTTCGTCCCGCCGAGCCGGCCCGCCGTGGGCGGCGGCGGACTGGCCGCGCCGCTCTCCCAGCTGATGTTCGGCTTCACCCCGTCCGACTTCGGCACGATGGGCATCTTCGCCGCAGCCGCGGTGGTCTTCTTCGCCTTCATCGGCTTCGACATCGTGGCCACCGCCGCCGAGGAGACCCGGAACCCGCAGCGCGACGTGCCGCGCGGCATCCTCGGCTCGCTGGCCATCTGCACGCTGCTCTACGTCGCGGTGTCCGTCGTCGTCACCGGCATGGAGAAGTACGACCGGCTCTCCGTGGACGCCCCGCTCGCCGACGCCTTCAAGCACGTCGGGCACCCCTTCTACGCGGGCCTGATCAGCTTCGGCGCCGCCGTCGGCCTCACCTCGGTCTGCATGATCCTGCTGCTCGGCCAGAGCCGGGTGTTCTTCGCGATGAGCCGCGACGGGCTGCTGCCCCAGGTCTTCTCCCGCGTCCACCCGACGTTCGGCACCCCGCACCGCTCCACCATCCTGCTCGGCATCGTCGTCGCGGTCGTCTCCGGCTTCACCTCCATCGACGTCCTGGCCGAACTCGTCAACATCGGCACGCTCTTCGCCTTCGTGGTCGTCGCCATCGGCGTGATCCTGCTCCGCCGCTCCCGCCCCGATCTGCCGCGCGCCTTCCGGACCCCCCTGGTCCCCCTCGTCCCGATCCTCTCCGTCCTCGCCTCGCTCTGGCTGATGCTCAACCTGCCCGCCGAGACCTGGATCCGCTTCGCAATCTGGATGGCGGTCGGCTTCGCCGTCTACTTCGCGTACGGCCGCGGCCACAGCCGCCTCGGCGCCCGCACCGAGGACAGCGGCCCGGCCGGCGCCCGGGCGTAACGGCCCGCCCGCCAACCACCCCGGCCCGTACGGCTCTTGCGGTCGTACGGGCCCCTTCGTGGCCGTACGGGGCGGGGGCGTCGCCTCCGGGCCGCCGTGCGGAACGGTTCCACGGGATCCGCACACCGCCCTGTGCGCTGCCCTGCGGCGTTACGACGCCCCGCCGCGGCCCCGGCCACCCCGCACCGTCCGCGGACCCGTCACGCGGGCGCCCAGCGCCTGTACGCGCTCCCGCAGCCCACGGTCCGCGGTGACCACCAGGCAGTCCCGCCCCCGGCCCTCCTCGGCCACCAGCTGCACGATGCGGTCGTCGCCGCTGCCCTCCGCGGACACCACCCGCACGCCGCCGGCGGACGCCACACCGCGCGCCGCGCCCTCCACCACGAGGACCATCTCCAGCGGCGGCGCGACCAGTTCCGGCAGCCCCGTGCCGGCGTACTGCGCCAGCGCGTCCCGCAGCCGCTGCGCCGCCCCGCGCCGGTCCCGCCACCAGCCGTCGGGCACCGAGCCCACCACGTTCGCGGCGTCGACAATGACCAAGGAATCCATACGGCCACCCTGCCACGGCCGACGGCTCGGCACGGGCCGCGCCCGGGAGGCGGAGCCCGGGAACGCGACGGCGCGCGGACCGGCTCCACCGAGCCGGTCCGCGCGCCAACCACCCCTGCGCGCGGTCCCCTTAGACGGGAACGCTCGCGATGCCCGGGGCCAGGAACTTCTTGCCGGTCACCCGCTCGGAGACGCCCTCGCGGTCCAGGTACGGCGTGATGCCGCCCAGGTGGAAGGGCCAGCCGGCGCCGGTGATCAGGCACAGGTCGATGTCCTGCGCCTCGGCGACCACGCCCTCGTCCAGCATCAGGCCGATCTCCTGCGCCACGGCGTCCAGCACGCGGTCGCGGACCTGCTCCTCGGTCAGCACCGAGTCGCCCTGCTTCAGCAGCGCGGCGACCTCCGGGTCCAGCTCCGGCTTCCCGCTGTCGTAGACGTAGAAGCCGCGCTTGCCGGCCTCGACGACCGCCTTCAGGTTGGGGGAGACCGTGAAGCGCTCCGGGAAGGCGCCGTGCAGCGTCTCGGAGACGTGCAGGCCGATCGCCGGGCCGACCAGCTCCAGGAGGACGAGCGGCGACATCGGCAGGCCGAGCGGCTCGACCGCCTTCTCGGCGACGGCGACCGGGGTGCCCTCGTCGATGACGTTCTGGATCTCGCCCATGAAGCGGGTCAGGATGCGGTTGACGACGAACGCCGGGGCGTCCTTCACCAGCACGGCCGTCTTCTTCAGCGACTTGGCGACGGAGAAGGCGGTGGCCAGCGACGCGTCGTCGGTCTTCTCGGCCCGGACGATCTCCAGCAGCGGCAGGATCGCGACCGGGTTGAAGAAGTGGAAGCCCACGACCCGCTCGGGGTGCTTGAGCTTCGACGCCATCTCGGTGACCGAGAGGGAGGAGGTGTTGGTGGCGAGCACGGCGTGCTCCGGCACCACGGCCTCGACCTCCGCGAACACCTTCTGCTTGACGCCCATCTCCTCGAAGACGGCCTCGATGACGAAGTCCGCGTCGCCGAAGGCGGCGGCCTTGTCGAGGTGACCGCTGACCAGGCCCTTGAGGCGGTTCGCCTTGTCCTGGTTGACGCGGCCCTTGAGCAGCAGCTTGTCGATCTCGCCGTGGACGTACGCCACGCCCTTGTCGATCCGGGCCTGGTCGATGTCCGTGAGGACGACCGGGACCTCCAGGCGGCGGGCGAACAGCAGCGCCAGCTGGGAGGCCATCAGGCCCGCGCCGACCACGCCGACCTTGGTGACGGGGCGGGCCAGCGACTTGTCCGGAGCACCGGCGGGCCGCTTGGCGCGCTTCTGCACCAGGTTGAACGAGTAGATGCCGGACCGCAGTTCGCCGCCCATGATCAGGTCGGCGAGCGCCTGGTCCTCGGCGTCGAAGCCCTGCCGCAGGTCGCCGTTCTTGGCCGCCGCGATGATGTCCAGCGCCCGGTAGGCGGCCGGGGCCGCACCGTGCACCTTGCCGTCCGCGATCGCCTTGCCGCGCGCCACGGCGGCGTCCCACGCCTCACCGCGGTCGACCTCGGGCCGTACGACCTCGGTGTCGCCCTTGAGCACCGCGGCGGTCCAGTGCAGCGACTGCTCCAGGAAGTCCGCGCCCTCGAAGAGCGCGTCCGCGATGCCGAGGTCGAAGACCTGCTGGCCCTTGAGCTGCTTGTTCTGGTTGAGCGAGTTCTCGATGATCACGCTCACCGCGCGGTCCGCGCCGATCAGGTTCGGCAGCAGCGCGCAGCCGCCCCAGCCGGGCACCAGGCCGAGGAAGACCTCGGGGAGCGAGAAGGCGGGCAGCGCCTTGGAGACGGTGCGGTAGGTGCAGTGCAGACCGACCTCGACACCGCCGCCCATCGCCGCGCCGTTGTAGTACGCGAAGGTGGGCACGGCCAGCGACGAAAGCCGCTTGAAGACGTCGTGGCCGCCCTTGCCGATGGCCAGCGCGTCCTCGTGGCGCTTGAGCAGCTCGACGCCCTTGAGGTCGGCGCCCACGGCGAAGATGAACGGCTTGCCGGTGATGCCCGCGGCGACGATCGCGCCGTCCGCGGCCTCCTTCTCGACCTGGTCGATGGCGGTGTTGAGGTTCGCCAGCGACTGCGGGCCGAAGGTGGTCGGCTTGGTGTGGTCCAGGCCGTTGTCCAGCGTGATCAGGGCGAACCGGCCGGCGCCCTGCGGGAGGTCGAGGTGGCGCACGTGCGCCTGCGTGACGACCTCGTCCGGGAACAGCTCGGCCGCACCCTTCAACAGCTCAGCGGTGGTACTCACTTGCCTGCCCCCTCGAAGTGCGGGTTCTCCCAGATGACCGTGCCGCCCATACCGAAGCCGACGCACATGGTGGTGATGCCGTAGCGGACCTCCGGCTGCTCCTCGAACTGCCGCGCCAGCTGCGTCATCAGACGCACACCGGACGACGCCAGCGGGTGGCCGAAGGCGATGGCGCCGCCGTACTGGTTGACCCGCGGGTCGTCGTCGGCGATGCCGTAGTGGTCGAGCAGCGAGAGCACCTGGACGGCGAACGCCTCGTTGATCTCGAACAGGCCGATGTCATCGATCGTCAGACCGGCCTTGGCCAGCGCCTTCTCGGTCGCGGGGACCGGGCCGATGCCCATGACCTCGGGCTCGACACCCGCGAAGGCGTAGTCGACGAGGCGCATCTTGACCGGCAGGCCCAGCTCGCGGGCCACGTCCTCGGCGGCGATCAGCGAGGCGGTGGCGCCGTCGTTGAGGCCGGCGGCGTTGCCCGCGGTCACCCGGCCGTGCGGCCGGAACGGGGTCTTCAGGCCGGCGAGGTTGTCCAGCGTCGTGCCCGGACGCATCGGCTCGTCGGTGGTGGCCAGGCCCCAACCGGTCTCGCCGGCCTCGGCGTTGGTGCGGCGCACCGAGATCGGCACCAGGTCGGCCTGGATCTTGCCGTCGGCGTACGCCTTCGCGGCCTTCTCCTGGCTGCGCACCGCGTACTCGTCGGCGCGCTGCTTGGTGATGTGCGGCAGCCGGTCGTGGAGGTTCTCCGCCGTCATGCCCATGAAGAGCGCGGACTGGTCGACCAGCTTCTCCGACACGAAGCGCGGGTTGGGGTCCACGCCCTCGCCCATGGGGTGGCGGCCCATGTGCTCGACACCGCCGGCGACGGCGATGTCGTACGCGCCGAAGGACACCCCGCCGGCGACGCTGGTCACGGCGGTCATCGCGCCGGCGCACATGCGGTCGACGGAGAAGCCGGGCACGGACTGCGGCAGGCCCGCCAGGATGGCGGCGGTACGGCCCAGGGTCAGGCCCTGGTCACCGATCTGGGTGGTGGCGGCGAGGGCGACCTCGTCGATCCGGGCCGGGTCCAGGTCCGGGTTGCGGCGCAGCAGCTCCCGGATGCACTTGACGACCAGGTCGTCGGCGCGGGTCTCGTGGTAAATGCCCTTCGGGCCCGCCTTGCCGAACGGGGTGCGGACGCCGTCGACGAAGACGACGTCCCTAGCGGTACGAGGCACGTTGGCTCTCCTCCAGGTGCGGGGTGGCACTGCTGCGGGGCGCGCCCCGGAGGACGCGTCTCACCCACATGCTACTTACGGGTAACCAAGCTGCACACCCCTCACGCCCGGAGCGGCGAACGTCACATCGAACCCCGGCCGCGACGGCCGCACGCATACGGCCCCGGCCGCGCTGTCTCGCGCGGCCGGGGCCGTATGCCACCGGGAAAGCCGTATGCCACCGGAAAGGGGAGGAGCCGGCTCACTCGCCGTTCGTCAGCAGTGCCTCGGTGAGGATCGGTGCGACCTGCTCGATCTGCCAGAGGCGGGCGCCGTGCCCGGCCAGGATCTCGGCGACCGACTCCTCGGTGGGGCGGGCCGGCGGCTCCCAGCACAGCCGGCGCACCGTGTCCGGGGTGATCAGGTTCTCCTGCGGGAGGCTCAGGCGCTCGGCGAGCGCCGTCACCGCGGCCCGCGCGGCCGACAGCCGGGCCGCCGCCGCGGGGTCCTTGTCGGCCCACGAGCGGGGCGGCGGCGGGCCGTTGAGCGGCTGGCCGGGCTGCGGCAGCTCGCTGTCCGGCAGCGCCCGGGCGCGGTCGACGGCGGCCTGCCACTGCTCCAGCTGGCGCCGGCCCATCCGGTGTCCGAAGCCGGGCAGCGCGGCCAGCGCATGGCTGTTCGGCGGCAGATTCAGCGCCGCCTCCACGATCGCACCGTCGCCGAGCACCTTGCCGGGCGACACGTCGCGCCGCTGGGCGACCAGGTCGCGGGTGGTCCACAGCTCCCGTACCACCGCCATCTGCCGGCGCCGGCGCACCTTGTGCATCCCGGACGTACGGCGCCAGGGGTCCTTCCGGGGCGGCGGCGGGGGAGCGGCGGCGATGGCCGCGAACTCCTGCCGCGCCCACTCCAGCTTCCCCTGCCGTTCCAGCTCCTCCTCCAGCGCGTCGCGCAGATCCACCAGCAGCTCGACGTCGAGCGCGGCGTAGCGCAGCCAGGGATCGGGCAGCGGGCGGGTGGACCAGTCGACGGCGGAGTGGCCCTTCTCCAGCGCGTAGCCGAGGACGTTCTCGACCATGGCGCCGAGGCCCACCCGGGAGAAGCCGGCCAGCCGCCCGGCCAGCTCGGTGTCGAACAGCCGGGTGGGGACCATCCCTATGTCACGCAGGCAGGGCAGATCCTGGGTGGCGGCGTGCAGCACCCACTCGGCGTCGCGGACCGCTTCGCCGAGGGCGGAGAGGTCGGTGCAGCCGACCGGGTCGATCAGGACGCTGCCGGCGCCCTCGCGGCGCAGCTGGACGAGGTAGGCGCGCTGGCCGTAGCGGTATCCCGAGGCGCGCTCGGCATCGACGGCGACGGGGCCGCGGCCGGCGGCGAAGGCGGCCACGACCTCGGCGAGCGCCTCGGGGGTGGCGGTCACCGGGGGGATGCCTTCGCGGGGTTCCAGTAGGGGTACCGGCGCCGGTCGGGAATCCGGAGGCGAGTCTCCGGGTGCTCGCAGTGTCGTGTCTGCTGCGGTCTTTTGGGCGTCGGTCACCAGTCAAGGGTATCTGTGTATGCACGTCGCCCGTCGGGGGAATGTTCCCTCGACGGGCGAGACGGGTCGGAAGCGGGGGTCAGTGGATGATGCCGGTGCGCAGGGCCACCGCCACCATTCCGGCCCGGTCGCCGGTTCCGAGCTTGCGCGCGATGCGGGCGAGGTGGCTCTTGACGGTGAGCGCCGACAGCCCCATCGAGACGCCGATGGCCTTGTTGGACTGGCCCTCCGCCACCAGCCGCAACACCTCGACCTCACGCCCCGACAGCTCGCGGTAGCCGCCGGGGTGCCCGGGCGCGCCCGGAGGGCGGCGCTGCATCCGGGCGGCGTTGGCGCCGATGGGCGCGGCGCCCGGCCGTCCCGGCAGGCCGAGGTTGGTGCGGGTACCGGTGACGACATAGCCCTTGACGCCGCCGGCGAGGGCGTTGCGTACGGCGCCGATGTCGTCCGCGGCGGACAGCGCGAGACCGTTGGGCCAGCCGGCCGCCCGCGTCTCGGACAGCAGCGTGAGGCCGGAGCCGTCGGGAAGGTGGACGTCGGCAACGCAGATGTCGCGCGGGTTGCCGACGCGGGGACGGGCCTCCGCGATGGACGACGCCTCGATCACGTCACGTACTCCGAGGGCCCACAGGTGGCGGGTGACGGTGGAGCGGACACGAGGGTCGGCCACGACGACCATGGCGGTCGGCTTGTTCGGGCGGTAGGCGACCAGGCTCGAAGGTTGCTCAAGGAGAACTGACACCGGGCCTCCTGGGGGAGTGGCGGGGACGGAAGCCGGCTGGGGAGAGCCGGAATGATCCGTGTTTGAAGGGTCACTGACCTCTTCGGCAGCAAACCGGCGGGACTTTAGACTTTGATCACGATTTAGTTAGGGGCAATTCGGGCAAATCGGATGCGTGAGCGATCAAGGTGAGCATGGAGTGCACACCGAGGTGATCACAGGTGTACGCGATGCCGCCCGGACCCTTCACGAGTCGGCGCCCAGGTGATCACGCGACCGCCGGGGCCGGGAGGAGCAGCGGCGCCGCGGCGGGACGGCGGGGCGGCGGGGCGGCATCCGGCGGCCCGCCGCCCGCGGGCCGTACGGAACCGGAAGCGCCGCAGCTCAGCGGGGCTGCGGACCGCGCCGCTGGGGCAGCGGTACGACACCGCCGCGCGGCGCCGGTTCGAGCGGGGCCGGCGGCAGCCCGCCCACCTGGCACAGCAGATCGCACCACGCCGACAGATGCGCGGCCAGATCCGGCACCCCGCCGGGTCCCTCGGCCGGAGTCCAGGACGCCCGGATCTCGATCTGGGTCGCCGGCTCCCGCTCCGCCAGCCCGCCGAAGTAGTACGACCCGGCCCGCGTGACCGTGCCGCTGGGCGCCCCGTAACGCACGCCGCGCGCTTCCAGCGCGCCGGTGAGCCAGGACCACGACACCTCGGGCAGCAGCGGATCGGCGCCCATCTCCGGCTCCAGCTCCGCGCGCGCCAGCGTCACCACGCGGAAGGTGCCCTGCCAGGTGTCGTCGCCGGCCGGCTGGTGCAGCAGCACCAGCCGCCCGTCCGCCAGGTCCTTGTCCTCCCCGTCCGGCCCCGCCCCGCGCTCGACCACCGCAGCCTCCAGCGCGTACGCAAAAGGGGCGAGCCGTTTCGGCGCGGGGGTCGGGTCGATCTCGATCTCCGGCCGCAGCCGTGCCGCTCGGAGCGCCTCGACCGCCTGACGGAAGGGGATCGGGGTCTCGTCCGCGCTGTCCGCGAGGTGTTCGTGAGCCGCAGCCATGCCCGGAAGATTAGGCGGAAGACGGCGCTCATACGGGGAGGACACCCGGTGCGCGCGTCGCCCGTTCGGAGGTGTCGTCGGGCGCATGCGAAGATTCTGGTCGTGAGCGCCAACGACATTCCCCGAGCTCTCAACTCCGATCGAGCAGGGGAGACCCCAACTGTGGGCCAGCAGCAGACCGCTACGTACGACTCGGCATTCCTCAAGGCGTGCCGGCGTGAGCCGGTGCCGCACACGCCGGTGTGGTTCATGCGCCAGGCCGGGCGCTCGCTGCCCGAGTACCGCAAGGTACGCGAGGGCATCGCGATGCTCGACTCCTGCATGCAGCCCGAGCTCGCCACCGAGATCACGCTCCAGCCCGTGCGCCGGCACGGCGTCGACGCCGCCATCTACTACAGCGACATCGTCGTCCCCCTCAAGGCCATCGGCATCGACCTCGACATCAAGCCCGGCATCGGCCCGGTCGTCGAGAACCCGATCCGCACCCGCGCCGACCTGGAGGGGCTGCGCGCCCTGGAGCCCGGCGACGTCCCGTACGTCACCGAGGCCATCGGCATGCTCACCCGCGAACTGGGCGGCACCCCCCTGATCGGCTTCGCGGGCGCGCCGTTCACCCTGGCCAGCTACCTCATCGAGGGCGGCCCGTCCCGCAACCACGAGCACACCAAGGCCCTGATGTACGGCGACCCGCAGCTGTGGGCCGACCTGCTCGACCGGCTCGCGGACATCACCGCGGCGTTCCTCAAGGTCCAGATCGAGGCCGGCGCGAGCGCCGTGCAGCTCTTCGACTCCTGGGTCGGCGCGCTCGCCCCCGCCGACTACCGGCGCTCCGTCATGCCCGCGTCCCGCAAGGTCTTCGACGCGGTCGCCTCCTACGGCGTCCCCCGGATCCACTTCGGCGTCGGCACCGGCGAACTCCTCGGCCTGTTCGGCGAGGCGGGCGCCGATGTGGTCGGCGCCGACTGGCGGATCCCGCTGGACGAGGCGGCGCGCCGGGTCGGCCCCGGCAAGGCGCTCCAGGGCAACCTCGACCCGGCCGTCCTCTTCGCCCCGCGCGAGGCCGTCGAGGCCAAGGCCCGCGAGGTCCTGGACGCCGCGGCGGGCCTGGAGGGCCATGTCTTCAACCTCGGCCACGGCGTGCTGCCGGACACCGACCCGGAGGCGCTGACCCGGCTCGTCGAGTACGTCCACGCGCAGACCGCTCGCTGAGCGGACCGCACCGCGGGCGGCGGGGTCAGGACCCGGCCGCCCGCACCGCCGCCGTCGCCGTGCGGGCCGCCACCAGCACCGGGTCCCAGACCGGCGAGAAGGGCGAGGCGTAACCCAGGTCCAGAGCGGTCGTCTGCTCCACCGTCATCCCGGCGGTGAGCGCCACCGCCGGGATGTCCACCCTCCCCCGGCGTTGGCTGGGGGAGCGTCCGGGCCGGCCACCTCGCCGCCCACCCAGTACGGGATGCCGCAGGCCGAGTACGAGGTGAAGTGGCCGCGCTCGAACGCGGTGATGGCCAGCTCGTCCGGCCCTTCGAGCCGGCGGGCCTGGGATGCGGCGGCCATCCCCGCCGCGTCGCCACCGACGACCACCAGCCGCTCCGCCGCCATGACGTGCGTCCTTTCGCTCGGGTCCGACCGCCGGCGATCGACGGTGATCGATTCCGCCGCGTTACGTCGCCCCGCCGGCCGGTACCGGCGGTTCCGGTGTGTCCGGAGGGGCCGCGCGGACTCAGAACGGGTACGCGGCGGGCGTGGCGCGCACCGTGGTCCAGCGGGTCTCGGTGAACGCGTCGAGATTGGCCTCGCCGCCGAAGCGGGAGCCGGTACCGGAGTCGGCCAGCCCGCCGAAGGCCGCGACCGGCTCGTCGTTGACGGTCTGGTCGTTGATGTGGAGCAGGCCGGTCGGGATGCGGTCGGCGAGGTCCAGGGCGCGGGCCGCGTCGCGGGTGACGATGCCCAGCGCGAGCCCATAGGAGGACTCGTTGGCCAGCGCCACCGCCTCGTCGAGCGTGCGGAAGGCGCGGACCGGGGCCACCGGCCCGAAGACCTCCTGGCCGTAGGCGGGGCAGGCGCCCACCGAGCCCGGCCCGCCGCCCGCACCGGGATCCGCGTCGGCGAGGACCGTCGGGCGGTAGAAGAGGCCGCGGTGGGTGCCGCCGGCCGCGATCCGCACCCCGGCCGCCGCGCTCTCGCGGACCAGCGCGTCGATCTTGTCGAGCTGGCCGCGGTCGATCACCGGCCCGAGGTGCACCCGCTCGCGGAACGGGTCGCCGACGGCCAGCGCGTCCGCCTTCGCCACCAGCCGCTCGACGTACGCGTCGTGGAGCGAGGCGTGGACGAGATGCCGCCCGGCCGTCATGCACACCTGGCCCTGGTGGAAGAACGACGCCCAGGCGGCGGTGGACATCGCGGCGTCCAGATCGGCGTCCTCAAGGACCAGGAAGGCGCTGTTGCCGCCCAGTTCCAGATGGGCGCGCTTGAGGTGCTGCGCGGCCAGGGCGCCGACGCTGCGGCCCGCCGCGGTCGAGCCGGTGAACGAGACGACCCTCACCCGCGGGTCCTCGACCAGCGCCCGACCGGTGTCCGCACCGCCAGGGAGGATGTGCAGCAGCCCCTCGGGGAGCCCGGCCTCGGCGAACACCGCCGCGAGCACCAGCCCGCCGCACACCGCGGTGCGCGGATCGGGCTTGAGGACCACGGCGTTGCCGAGGGCCAGGGCCGGCGCCACGGAGCGGACGGCGAGGATCAGCGGGGCGTTGAACGGCGCGATCACGCCGACGACCCCGGCCGGCACCCGCGTGGTGTACGACAGCCGGGGCGCGCCGGAGGGCAGCACCCGGCCGAGCGGGCGGTGGGCCAGGGCGGCGGCCTCGTAGCACTCCTCGGCCGCGGTGCGGATCTCGAAGTCGGCCTTGCCCTGGATGCTGCCGGCCTCCCGGACGATCCACTCGCCGATCTCCGCCGCGTGCCGGTGGATCAGGTCGCCGGCGCGGCGCAGCACCGCGGCCCGTTCCGTGTACGGTCTGCGGGCCCAGCCGCGCTGCGCCCCGGCGGCTGCGGTGGTGGCCTCCTCGACGTCCCGGCCGGCGGCGAGCGTCAGCGCGCCCAGCACCTCGCCCGTCGCGGGCTCCACCGCCTCGGCCGCGCCGCCGTGCAGGGAGAGCCAGTCCTTGGGATCGAGCAGGGGCATCGCGTCAACCTCCGGGAAACGGGAGTCAGTTGATTGCTGAGCGAGTCTGCCCCACGGAGGCCGCGTGCGCCCCCGGGACGGGCGTACCGACCCGCGGACGGCCCGGCCCCCGCCCCACCGGACAGGCGATAGGCCCTGTCGTCGCACTCCGCCCTTCGGGCGGACGACGGGAGTGTGACGACAGGACCTAGCGCTCCAGCACCAGCGCGAGCCCCTGCCCCACGCCGATGCACAGCGCGGCCAGCCCGGTGCCCGAGCCCGCGGCGGCCAGCTGATGGGCCACCGCGCCCGCGAGCCGGGCGCCGGACGCGCCCAGCGGGTGGCCCATCGCGATCGCGCCGCCGCGCGGATTCACCACCGAGGGGTCCAGTTCCGGCCACTCGCCGAGGCAGCCCAGCGCCTGGGCTGCGAACGCCTCGTTGAGCTCGAACGTCGTCAGATCGCCGAAGCCGCGCCCGGCCCGCGCAAGCGCCCGCCGCACCGCCTCGACGGGGCCGAGCCCGAACAACTGCGGCTCGACACCGGTCACCGCGCTCGCCCGGATACGGGCCAGCGGCTCCCGACCGGTGGCCCGCAACCCCTCCTCGCCGACCAGCAGCAGCGCCGCCGCGCCGTCGTTCAGCGGTGAGGAGTTCCCGGCGGTCACGGTGCCCCCGGCGGTACGGAACACCGGCTTCAGCTTCGACAGCGACTCCAGCGAGGAGTTCTCCCGGATCGACTCGTCCCGGGCCGGCTCCCCGTCCGGCAGCTGCACCACCTCCGCGGCGTACGCGCCCGCCTGCCAGGCCCGTACCGCCTTCTGGTGGCTGGCCAGTGCGAACACGTCCTGCTGCTCGCGGGTGATGCCCTGCTTCTCGGCGATCAGCTCGGCGCCCTCGCCCAGCGCCACCGTCCACTCCGGCGCCATCCGCGGATTGACCATCCGCCAGCCCAGCGTCGAGGAGAACAGCTCCTGATGCCCCGCGGGGAAGGCCTGTTCCGGTTTGCGCAGCACGTAGGGCGCCCGGCTCATCGACTCCACCCCGCCCGCCACCGCGATCTGCGCATCGCCGTGCGCGATGGCGCGGGCGGCCTGGATGACCGCCTCCAGGCCGGAACCGCACAGCCGGTTGACGGTCACCCCGGGCACCGTCACCGGCAGCCCCGCCAGCAGGACGGCCATCCGCGCCACGTTGCGGTTGTCCTCGCCCGCGCCGTTCGCGTCACCGAAGTACACATCGTCGATCCGCGCCGGATCGAGCTGCGGGGCGCGGTCCACCAGGGCGCGCACCACGTGGGCCGCGAGGTCGTCGGGCCGGACCGGGGCCAGTGCGCCGCCGTACTTGCCGATGGGGGTGCGGACCGCATCGACGATGTAGACATCCCGTAGGCGTGGTTCGGTCATCAGGCTCTGTCCTCGCTGCACTCGCGGTCCCGGCTCGGCGGCCGGCGGGCGGTACGAAGATCGCCGCTCGCCGACCTGAGTCTTTGCCCGGCACCGCCCGGTGTCAACGGGAGGCTCGGCCACCTTCACCGGAGGCGCCGGGCGCACCACCCGCGCCCGGTCCGCCGGTCGCACCGTCGCCGGGCGCCTCCGGGGCCCGGCCGTCCGGTCCGCCGGTGTCCGAAGCATCGCCCGCCCCGCCCGCCCCGGCTGCCCCGTCCGCTCCGTTCGCCGTTTCTGCCGTTTCTGCCGCTTCCGCGGCGCCCGCGTCCCCGGCGCCGACCGCGAGCCCCGTCAGCCACCGCCTACCGGAGACCTCCGGCAGTCGCGCGCGGGCCACGGGCGGCGGTGCCCGCCCCCTTGCACCGCCGCGAGCAGCACCGTCGCGCCCCCGGCCGTACGGCCCGTCGCCGCCCGGCATGTCTCCGTGATCCCCGCATGACGCGTTCCCTTCCCCACTGGCTGCACTGGCTGCACTGGCTGTGCCGGCCGCACCGGCTGTTTCAACTGGCTTGATCTGGGCGCCGGTTCGACGGCGGACGCCGGAAGCGGGTTGCCGTCTGCGTATCTCTATGAGGTCACGTCCGGGCCCGGAAGGGACTCTGAGAGAGTGGAGGCATGAGCGAGCACAGCATGGGGGTCCCCCCGGCCGGAGGCTGGGAGAGCGTCGTCGAAAGGTGCGCGCCGCGCGCATGCGGGGCCGGGCGGAGCGGGGTTTCGGCATGAGTGCGGCGCACACCGGTACGGGCCGGGCGCCCGGTCATGTCGTGGTCGTCGGCGGGGGCATCTCGGGGCTGGCCGCCGCCCAGCGCCTGCTGGAAGGCGGCGCCAGGGTGACCCTCCTGGAGGCGTCGGGCCGGCTCGGCGGCAAGCTGCTCGCCGGCGAGATCGCGGGCGTACCGGTCGACCTCGGCGCCGAGTCGATGCTGGCCAGGCGGCCGGAGGCGGTCGAACTGGCGCGGGCCGTCGGGCTCGGCGAGCGCCTCCAGCCGCCCGGCACCGCCACCGCGTCGCTGTGGACCCGCGGGGCGCTGCGCCCGATGCCCAAGGGGCATGTCATGGGTGTCCCCGGGGACCTGGCGCCGCTCGCCGCCTCCGGTGTGATCTCCCCGGAGGGCATGGCGCGGATCGCCGAGGACGAGACACTGCCGCGGACCGAGGCCGGGGCGGATGTCGCGGTCGGCGAGTACGTCGCGGCCCGGCTCGGCCGGGAGGTCGTCGACCGCCTCGTCGAGCCGCTGCTCGGCGGCGTGTACGCGGGCGACGCGTACCGTATCTCGATGCGCGCGGCCGTCCCGCAGCTCTTCGAGGCCGCCCGCACCGAGCGCTCGCTGATCGAGGGCGTACGGGCCGTCCAGGCGCGCGCCGCGGCCCTCGTGCCCCCCGGCGGCCCGG
>NZ_BMRP01000002.1:109894-193195 GCF_014648695.1 Streptomyces albospinus | reverse complement strand
TCGACGGCGGCATCGGGACCCTGCCGGGCGCCGTCGCCGACGCGGTACGCCGGGACGGCGGCGAGATCCTGCTCCGCACGGAGGTACGGGAGCTGCGCCGGACCGCCGCGGACGGCTGGCGGATCGAGGCCGGCGACCGGCGGATCGCGGCGGACGCCGTGATCGTGGCCGCGCCCGCGCGCGCCGCCGCGCGGCTGCTCCGCGACGGCTGCCCGGCCGCGGCCGACGAGCTGGACACCGTCGACTACGCCTCGATGGCGCTGGTCACCATGGCCTTCCACCGTTCCGACCTGGGCACGGTGCCCGGCGGCAGCGGCTTCCTCGTACCGCCCGTCGACGGCCACCGGATCAAGGCGTCGACCTTCGCCAGCCACAAGTGGGACTGGATCGCCCGGGCCGATCGGGACCTCTTCGTGCTGCGTACCTCCCTCGGCAGGTACGGCGACGACGCCGACCTCAAGCGGGACGACGCCGAGCTGGTCGAGCTCTCGCTCGCCGACCTCGGCGCGGCGGTCGGCCTGGCCGCCCGGCCGGTGGCCACCACGGTCACCCGCTGGGACGGCGGGCTGCCCCAGTACGCCGTCGGGCACGTCGAGCGGGTGGACCGGATCCGCGCCGCGGTCGCCGCCGCGCCCGGCCCGCTGCGGGTGTGCGGCGCGCTCTACGACGGCGTCGGCATCCCGGCCTGCATCGGCTCGGCGCGGCGCGCCGCCGACGAGATCCTCGGGACCCTGGCGGCGGGCCCCGCCACAGGAGAGTGAGAATGGACCACATGACAGACGCTTCCACCGCCCCCGAAAAGATCCCCAACGCCGGCAAGAAGGCCAAGGACCTCAACGAGGTCATCCGCTACACCCTCTGGTCGGTCTTCAAGCTGCGCGACGTCCTCCCCGAGGACCGCGGCGGTTACGCCGACGAGGTCGAGGAGCTGTTCGCCCAGCTCGCCGCCAAGGACGTGGTGGTCCGCGGCACGTACGACGTGTCCGGCCTGCGCGCCGACGCCGACCTCATGATCTGGTGGCACTCGGAGAGCTCGGACGCCCTCCAGGAGGCGTACAACCTCTTCCGCCGGACCCGTCTGGGCCGCTCCCTGGAGCCGGTGTGGTCGAACATGGCGCTGCACCGCCCCGCCGAGTTCAACAAGTCGCACATCCCGGCCTTCCTCGCCGACGAGGAGCCCCGCGCCTACGTGAGCGTCTACCCCTTCGTGCGCTCCTACGAGTGGTACCTGCTCCCCGACGAGGACCGCCGCCGGATGCTCGCGGACCACGGCAAGATGGCCCGCGGCTTCCCGGACGTCCGCGCCAACACCGTGCCGTCGTTCTCGCTCGGCGACTACGAGTGGGTGCTGGCCTTCGAGGCCGACGAGCTCTACCGCATCGTCGACCTGATGCGCCACCTGCGCGGCTCCGAGGCCCGGATGCACGTCCGCGAGGAGATCCCCTTCTACACGGGCCGCCGCAAGCCGGTCGCCGAACTGGTCGCGGGCCTGGCCTGATCCGCCGGCCGGTCCGGAACCGGCGGCACCCAGGGCAACGGGCCGCCCCCTCGGGGACGGCCCGTTTGTCGTGCGCCGTTCGCCGCGCTTCGTGCGCCGCGGGATCCCGGCCGCTACTTGCCCTGCGCCTGCTGCACCAACTGCCGCGCCCGCTGGGGCGGCTGGCCCGGCACCGGCTCCGCGCGCGGGCCGCAGTACACCCGGTGCCCGGGGACCTTGCCGCGCACCAGATACGACTCGACGTAGGCGTTCACACAGGCGTTGCTGTTGAACGCGATGCCGTGGGTGCCCGCGTCCCGCTCGGTGACCAGCGAGGAGCCGGGCAGCCGCCGCTGGAGCTCCAGCGCGCCCGGGTACGGCGTGGCCGCGTCCCGCTCGGCCGCCAGCAGCAGCACCGGGGGCAGCGCGCCGGGCTCGGTCCGGATGTCGAGCGGGCGGCGCCGGCCGTGCAGCGCGTCGTCCAGGTCGGTCGCGCCGGCATACAGGGAGGCGTCCGCCGGCTCGTCGGCGTCCAGCGCACCCTGCGCCGCGCGGTCGGCCGTGCCGCGCACCGCGTCGTCGCCCTCCGCGCGGGCCGCTCGATGCCGGTCCGGCCAGAACGCGCACGGCAGGTTCATCCAGACGTTGTCCCAGGTCTCGAACGGCGCGGTCCGGGCGATCAGGGTGTTGTCCCGGTCCCAGGTGCTCCAGTCACGCGGCCAGGTCGCGTCATTGCACTCGACCGCCGTGTAGACCGCGTTGGAGTTCTCCTCGTCCTTGCCGTCGCCCGAGGGCATGGCCTGGGCGATCAGCTGCTTGGGTTCGCCGTGCAGGTACTTCGACAGCGCCTCGGCGCGCATCGGCCAGAAGGCGTCGTTGTAGCCGGTCTTGAGGAACGCGGCCTGCAACTGCCCCGGCCCGATCTTGCCGTTGACCGGCTTGCGGCGCAGCTGCTCGACGGCGGTGTCGTACGCGCGCTGGACGGCCGCCTTGGTCGTACCGAGGCGGTAGGTGCTGTTGTGCTTGGCGACCCAGCGCAGCCAGTCGCCCCAGCGGCGCTCGAAGGCGACGCTCTGGTCGAGGTTGTTGCGGTACCAGATCTGCTGCGGCTGCGGATTGACGATGCTGTCGAAGATCATCCGGCGGACGTGGCCCGGGAAGAGCGTCGCGTAGACGGCGCCGAAGTACGTGCCGTAGGACGCGCCGATGAACGTCAGCTTCCGCTCGCCGAGCGCGGCCCGCAGCATGTCCAGGTCGCGGGCGTTGTTCACGGAGTTGTAGTACGGCAGATCGGCCCCGGCCCGCTGGGCGCAGCCGCGGGCGTATGCCTTGGCCTCCGCCATCTTCCGGCGCTTGAAGGCGGCGTCGGGGTACTTCGGGCTGTCCGTGGGCGCCTTGGTGAACTCCTGCGGGTCCTGGCAGGACAGCGGTGCCGAACGCCCCACCCCGCGCGGTGCGTAGCCGACGAAGTCATAGGCGCGGGCGGTCCGGCGCCAGGTGGGCAGCGCGCCGTAGAGGGGGAACAGCATGCTGGACGCGCCGGGGCCGCCGGGGTTGAAGACCAGCGCGCCCTGCCGCTCGCCGGGCGCGGTGGCACGGGCCCGGCTGACGGTGAGCCGGATCTTCTTGCCGTTGGGGCGCGCGTAGTCGAGCGGCACGGCGAGGGTGCCGCACTCGACGGTGGCCGGCAGGCGCTCCATGGCCGCGCAGCGGCCGAAGGCGATGGGGTGGACGGGGGCGGGCGGTGCGGCCGGGTCCCGGGCCGCACCGCCCGCCGGTGCGGTGGCGAGGGAGGTCAGGACCAGCGACCCGAGGGCGCCGTACAACGCAAGTGCTCTCACGAGCCGTCCCTTCGTATGGTGCGTGGCGCGCGGTGCGTGCCTCCCGGGAGGGGCTCGCTGTACTAGGCCGCACGGTGTGCATACAAAAGGGATAGTTGGGCCAGATGGTGACGAAGTAAAGCACCACGCTCCGGTGTCGGACGCTATGCCCCGGAAGAGTGGAGCGCCGCGCGCAAGGCGGGATCGCCGAGCGCGGCGGGCCCGTGGAGGGCAAGCCCCGTAAGGGCGGTGGGGCCGGAACCGGGCGCCGGGCCGCCGTCCTGTACGCCGCCGTCCCTGTCCCGCAGCAGCGCCGCGCCCGCCTCGGTCGCCCAGGAGGTGTACGGGTACGCCTCGGCGCGGGCGATCGCCCAGGTGCCCAGGGTGAGCACGAGCGGCAGCGCGAACCAGGGGAGCACCGGCCCGGCAGCCGCGCCGGGCGGCGCCGTCCAGTAGGTCGCCCCGGCGGCCAGCAGGACCAGGAGGGCGGCGCCCTGCACCTGGCGGACCGCGTCGCGGATGCCCGTACGGGCCGCGCCGGGCGGCGCGAGACCGGCGCGGACCAGCCGGTCGGCCACCCCGCGCACCGCTTCGGCGGTGGCCAGGGCACCCCGGATGGCGGGTATGCGGCGCTGGCCCCCGGGCCCTATGGCGGTGAGCGTGGCCTGCTCGACGGGGTCCTGGCCGACGGGGTCGACGACCGTGGCCCACCCGGTGTGGGCGAGCAGCAGCCGCCGCTCCTGGGCCATCAGGACGAGCACGACATCGGCGAGCCGGTGCGGGCCGCCGGAGAGGTAGGCCGTCTCGTAGAGAGTGAGCCCGGGGGCGTCGGCGGTGGCGGCGGGGTCGGCCGCGGCGGTGCCGTTGCCCGTGCCCGTGCCGAGGGGCGCGGTGGTCGGGGCGTATCCGCCGTCCGGCGGTGCCGGCGGAGCGCACTGGAGGGGCCGGCCCGCGACGGCCGCCCGGCGGCAGAGGCGCACGCAGGAGACGACCGCCGCCACCCAGGCGGCGAGCAGGAACAGGAGCCACATGGCCGTGGTTCTACGGGACGGTCAGGCCGACCGCCATGAGGTTTCTCAGCATGTGGACGAGGGGGCGGATGGGGCGGGCGGTCGGCGGGCAGCGGTCGGCGGGTGGCCGGTGGTCGTGTTGGGGGGATGGGGTGCGGGTGGGGCATCTCCCGTCGAGGGGCCGCCTGTTGGGGTTGCGGGGGGTGGCTCTCAACGCCGGTGCAGCGTACGCCGCAGGGCGCGCGCGAGCCGGGCCGCCGGGTGCGCGGACGGCGGCCGGGGGCCCGCCCGGTCGCGCCACCAGCGCGTCAACTGCTGCCGCGCGGCCGGGTCTTCGGGGCGGTCCTGGGCCAGCAGATACGCCGCGAAGTCCAGCGCGTCCTGGCGGTAGCCGCCGCGCAGTGGGCGGTGCCGGGCGTAGCCGAGGAAGGCGGGACGGTAGGAGTCGCCGAGGATTTCCGGGAGTTCGGGGGCGACCTTGGCGACGACCGCGGCTCGTTTGGCGGTCAGCGCCCGGCTCTGCACCCGCAGCCGGCCGCGGTCGAAGCCCTCCGGCGCGGGCGTCCCCGCCACCAGCGCCGACAGCAGCGCGGTCTGCGCCAGCGCCAGCCGCTCCCGCGCGGCGTCGGTGGAGGACGCCGGGCGCCGCTCGGCTCCGCCGGCACCGGGCGACGGCTGCGGGCGGATCGCACCCGGGGACGGCACGTCAGGGGTCGCCGCCTCGTCGCGGCCCAGGGTGTCCCTCTCGTCCGCCGGGACGATGCCGTCCCCGGCCCGTTCCGGGACCCGGCCTCCCGGTACCGGGACTTGGCCCTCCGGTACCGGGACTTGGCCCTCCCGTTCCGGGACTTGGCCCTCCCGTTCCGGGTCCTCGTTTCCTCGTACCGGCTCAAGCCGCCTGCGCATGACGGACACCTCCCTTCACCACCGCGCGGATCGCGTCGAGTTCACCGGCCAGCTCGCCGCCCTCGGGGAAGTCGTCGTCGCGTTCCAGCAGCACACCGGGCGGGGCGATCCGGGAGCAGAGCTCGGCAAGCACGTCCAGCACCGGCTGGGTGACCGGGTGGGCATGGCTGTCGTGCCACACCCCGTCGCGCTCGACACCGCCCGCGACATGCACATACGCGATGGCCTCGACCGGCAGTTCGTCGAGCGCCGCGGCCGGGTCCTCGCCCCGGTTGAGGTGATTCGTATGGAGGTTGGCGACGTCGACGAGCAGCCGTACGCCGGTCCGCTCGACGAGCTCGGACAGGAAGTGGCCCTCGGTCATCTCCTCGCCGGGCCAGTTGATGAGCGCGGCGATGTTCTCCAGGGCCAGCGGCACCGGGAGCGCGTCCTGGGCGATCCGGACGTTCTCGCAGAGCACGTCGAGCGCGTCGCGGGTGCGCGGTACCGGCAGCAGATGCCCGGCCTCCATGACCGGGGACGCGGTCAGCGGACCGCCGGCGCGGACGAACGCGATGTGCTCCGTGACCAGTGGGGAGCCCAGGGCCGTGGCACGTTCGGCGAGCGCGGCCAGCCGTCCGGCGTCCGGACGGTCGGCACCGCCGAGGCCGAGCGAGACCCCGTGCGGTACGACGGTCGTGCCGCGCTCGCGCAACTCCTGCAAGGCGGACGGCAGATGACCGGGGCAGACGTTCTCGGCCACCACCTCGACCCAGTCCACCCCGGGCAGTGCGGCGATCTCCGCAGCGATCTCCGGCCGCCAGCCGATGCCCGTACCAAGCCGCTCCATTGCTCCCCCCTCTTGCTCCGTGGTCGCAGTACTCATGACCTCGTCAAGGCGGGCTAATCATGCATCTACGCGGTTCAGAGCTTGATTTGAGCTTCGGGTCGGTGGGTCGGTGGGTCGGTGGGGGCGGTGGGTCGACGTTGGTGGAGGCCGGGCGGCCAGTGGGGGCGTAGGCCAGGTGGACGCGGCCCATGCCGCCCGCGCCGAGCCGCGCGCGGAGGCGGTAGCCGGCGGCCTCGCGAGGATCGTCCGGGGACAGGGCTTGGACGGCCAGGGACGCCGGGGCGCCAGAGTGCTGTGCGGGCATGTGGGCTCCCGGCAGGCTCGTGCGGGTGGTGCGGCGAAGCAGCGGGGCAACCGGGAGACGTGCGCTGTATCGACCCGCTCCCGTTCGACGATGCTCCGGTGCGTGGGATCCGAGGAGCCGGCGCCCCATAGCGAGAGAGCGGCTGCGCCGGGTCCGCAATGTGCTCGCCTCGTGAGGCCTCCGTCGACGCACCGGAGGTTATTCCGTGCAGCCGCCGACCGTGGTGAGGGTCTGATCGACCTGGCTGGGCGTCAGGGGTGGTTCGGGCAGGGGGTGTGCACGGTCGGCACGGAAGGCGTCCAGCATCAGGTGCAGGTGGCGCCGCCAGGCGTTGGGGGCGACGGTGCAGGTGGCCTGGATGATGCCCGCCTGGGACCAGATGATGAAGGCGAAGTCCTCCGGGGTGATGTCGTCGCGCACCATCCCCTGCCGCTGGGCGTTGTGGAGGATCTGGTGGGTGAGTTCGTGGGCGCGGTCGCGTACCTGGCCGGTGACCGCGGTAAGGGGCAGCCGGGTGGAGGCCAGTTCGTTGAAGGCGCGGTCGCGTGCCTGGAGTTCGCAGAACTTCTCCAGGTGGAGGCAGAACGCCTGCCAGGCGTCGTCCATGGCGGCGGCCCGCTCACCGGTCTCGACCCATTCGGTGAACTTCTCGGTGAAGAGTGCCTCGACCAGGTCGAGCCTGGTGGGGAAGTGGCGGTAGAGGGTGCCGATCGCGACACCGGCCTGGCGGGCGATGCCCTCCAGTGAGGCGTTCAGGCCCTGCTCGGCGAAGGCGGTACGGGCGACGGCCATGATCGCGTCCCGGTTGCGCTGCGCGTCGCGGCGCAACCGCCTGGCGGGCGTCTTCGCCGCCGTGGCGGGGGTGGGTGGGGTGGTCGTCGACCGGTGCGCCATGGACCTCACCCTACAACGTGAGGCACCCCTCCGATTTGCGTTCTGTCGGCGTCGCGAAGCATGAGGAGCCCCTTCGGCTGATGTGATCACCGCGCCAGTGGGGGTGGAGAGGGGGGCACCGTCATGCATGTCTCCGCCTTGGGTGCCTGTGGTGCCATGCCGGGCGTCAGGGGGCCGCCCGTCCCGTGGTGGAGGTCGAGCGGTGTGGTGCGGATCTCACCGCGCAACATGAGGCGTCCCTCCGCTTCGCGTGCTAGCGTCGAGATTGTTGAACGTTAAACGTTCTTCCCGTCCCCCATAGCTTCCCCCCACCTGGGGCCCTTGTCGGACCCGCATCACCCCACCGATGCCCGCCCAGGCCCTTGAGCAATGAAGGAAAGAACCATGGAACGCACCACCGCACGTCGGGCCGCCACCGCGGCGACCTCCCTGCTCCTGACCGGAGCCGCCGCTCTCGGTATCGCCGGCCCGGCATTCGCAGCCGCCCAGCCCACCCCCGCGCAGCCGTCCGCCGCGGCGAACGGCGCCGCCGCGCACACGGTGACCGTCTCCACGGACGCGCCGCGCACCGAAAAGCGTCAGGGCGAGCTCACCGTCCGTCCCGGCAGCGGCGTGGACCGCACGCGGGCCCTCCAGATCCGCATCACCGCGCCCGACGGCCGACACCTGTCCGCCGCCGACGTGCGCCTGGAACGCCTGGACGGAAGCGGACGATGGGTGCAGGTCTCCCTGGCGACGCAGGGCGGCGTGCTGTACGCCCCTACCGCCGGCATCGAGCACATCCGCCGTGACCCCGCCCACGTCCAGTACCGCGTCATCATGCGAGACGGTCTGCCCGCCTCCGTCCGGTACCTGATCATCGAACCCCGCTATGTCCTGGACGCCTCCGACGCCGCCGCGCGGTTCGCGTACCTGCCCACCTACCGGTTCAACACCGGCCACCGGCCGTACGAGTTCACCGTCCGTCACTACGAAGACCGGCTCGGCCACCGCGACGCCGACCGCTGGTACAGCGGCCCGGACCACGGCGGCTTCGACCGGTACCGGAAGGCCGATGACCGCTTCGACGCCTGGATCGACGACCAGCTGGTGAACTTCGTGGACCACGGCGACTCCGGCCGCCGGCACTCCACGGTGGTAGTGCACTACAGCTTCGGCTCCGGTGAGCAGTCGCAGCCCTCTGCCGACCGCCACGAGGGCTGACCAGCGCACCCCGCCTGGGGTGTGCCCGTCCGCCGCAAGCAGAGGGACCGCTCCCGAGTGGACATCAACCCGCCGCGCCACCTCAACAGGAACGCGCCCGCCTGATCCAGTACGTCGGCGCCGACGGGCGCGGCGTGCGGGGAGAAGGGAGCCGGCGCGGTCATCTCCCGCCCCCCCGAGGAGCAGCCGGAAACCGATCACCGCCAGGGCATGCGCACACCCTCGTCCACGGACAAGGCGGGCGATCTCCGATGAATGCGACAGGCACGCGTGGCGACACCGGCACACCCAGCGCGCACAGCAGTGCGGGCGCGGGCGATCGGGCGGCAACCCAGGCCCCGAGTGGTACTCGGGCTGTCGATCTCCTTGCTGCCCGCAGCGCAGGCGGCGGTCGGTGACTCGTGCGGTGGCAGGTCAGTTGGAGAAGTCCTGGGTGAGCCAGACGGTGCCGTTGGCGCTCCGGTGGACGGCGATACCGACGTGGCGGAAACTCCGGCTGAGGATGTTCTTCCGGTGGCCGTCGTTCGGCGGCTTCTCGGCGAGCATGGCCTTGGTCAGGCCGACCGCGGCCGAAGCGATCTGCCCGGCGCGCGGACCCGACGGCATCTCGCCGATGTTTTCTCCGACGGCCATCCAGTGCACGCCCGCGGCGGTCACCCGGTCGCCCAACGAGGGCTCACCCGGGCACTGGTGGGACATGCCGCACCCGCTGCCCATCAGGTGGTTGTGCTTGGTCGCGCTGCGGGTGAGCCCGCGCGTGACGGTGAGGGGCGGCAGGTGGTCGGCGGCGCGGGCCCGGTTGATCTCGGCCAGGACCTCGTGGTCGGCGGACCGGTGGTCGGCCTTGCCGGCCGCGGCGTGGGCCGGCTGGGACGCGTCGGCGGGCGGGGGAGTGTGGTTGTTCATGGTGACGGGACCCGCGTTGGAGACCCCGACGGTCACCAGGCCGACCACGCCCGCGGCGGCCACGGCGACGGCGGCGCGCGACCTGCCGCTTATTCGGGTCCAGCGATGGGAACCACGGCTCATGGATGTACTCCTTCTGGTGTGCGTGGGATGCCGGGGAACTGCGTGTGTGTTTGCCTGCGCCGTGAAGTGCGCCGACATCTGGGAGACCTGCCAGGCCGGGCCGGATAACGGAAACCGGGGAATTTTTTTTCCGGCTCTCCGGGGAGCCCCGGCGAACCCGGTCATTCCGCCACATCGACACGGCCGGATTGTGACGGCCGTCACCTGGGGTTGTTTTCCGGCGCGCGGCTCGACTAACTTCCACTGCTCATTGGGCATGCCCTCGAAAGAGTCCGGTTCACGAAAGCCGCGGAATCCGTGAATTCATCGGGCCGCGCCCCCAGTTTTCCCGTCTTCCGGGGTCGTACGGCGAACGTCGCCCCGCTGCAAGGGCACCTCTCAGGCTTTCCCGTCAACCCTCACCCAGGTAGGAATGTTGTTGCCTTCACCTCGATCTCGCACGCCACGATTCCGCGGAAACCGCGCACGGCATCGCGGAATCCCGACAACTCCGTTCCTCGACGCCCTTGTCCCGCCGCCCTCGGCCGGCGCCACTTCCCAGCGGCCCCCGTCCCGCATGCCGCACCGGTATCCCGCCCCCTGGGCCTGGCGTCGCGAACACGCCTCACCACCGATTCACGACCTCACGCTGAGTAGGCGTCACTGAAGGTGCTGCGTCGGCCTGTTGGCCCTGCACACCTCCCCTGCGCGGACGCCTATGGCTGCCATGAGCCGACGGGCACGTCCCCACGGCCTCGGCACCCCTGACGCGACAGCGTCGGCCACCGTCATGGGCTGACACCCCGCAAGCGCAACCCCCTGAACCGGCCCCGGACGCGCGAGTTGCGTATCTGTCAGGGCCCTGACAATCACAGGAGAAAACACACCCATGAGCCGTACCTCCCACAAGTGGAAGGCCGTCAGCGGCAAGAAGCGCACGGTCATCGCGATCGGCGCGGCCGGAGTGCTCGGCGCCGTGACCGTCGGCGTCTCCAACGCGAGCCCCGCCCAGCCCGGCCCCACCCAGGACTCCGGCCGGACGGCACACACGCCGAGCAGCAAGAAGCACCCGTTCGGTCTCGGCGCCCTGCCGTCCCACTCGACGTGGCGTCAGGCCCAGCTCGGCAAGCCCGTTGAGTCGCGGCTGGAGGCCATCGCCCCCAGCCGGACCGCAGGCGCCAAGAAGAGCGCCGGCCTTCCCCGCAGCGTCGACCTGACCAAGTACGCGGCCACCCCCGGTGACCAGGGCCAGGTCGGGTCGTGCGTCGCCTGGTCCATCGACCACTCGGCCATGAGCATCCTGGAGCACGAGCAGGGGATCAAGGGCGGCCCTCAGGCGCCCATGTACACCTACAGCCAGATCGTGAAGGGCCAGAACGTGGGCACCACGCCCATCGACCACTTCAAGATCGCCACCACACAGGGTGTCGACTCCAAGTCCGACTACCGGCAGGGTGACTTCGACTACACCACCCAGCCGACCGCCCACGAGATACGCAACGCCGCGAAGTGGAAGCTGTCCGGCTACACGCCGCTGCACAAGGGCAGCCAGATCAAGGCCGACGTGCAGGCCGCGCTGGCCAAGGGCGAGCCGGTCAACATCGCGATCCCGGTGTACAACAGCTTCTTCTACCTCACCCCGCAGCAGGCCGCCTCCTACAGCTACTACCCGGCCGCGGGTGAGCCGTACGCGGGCGGACACGCGATCACCATCGTCGGCTACAACAGCAAGGGCGTGAGGGTCGAGAACTCCTGGGGCACCGGCTGGGGCGACCACGGATACATCAACCTCTCCTGGAAGTACCTGGCCGACCAGGTGTGGGAGGCCAACGCCGTCGGCAAGCTCGTCAAGAAGTGAGGCCCTGGCGCACGGACGGGGCCCACCGGCCGTGACGCCGCCGGTGAGTTGGGGCTTCACGTAGACGTTGGCCTCCAGGGTCCGGCTGTGATCCTGGAGGCCGGTGTTGCCCCCTCGGGGACGGCTCCCTGAGCCCTTGAGGGTGAGGGGCAGCGGCGGAAGTCGCCTGCCGGGTAGGGAATTCGATGGCACTGTTCCGGTGCGGACCCGGCACCTCGCGAGGTAGAACGGTGATCCCCCACACAACAGGAGCAGCGAATGTCAGTAGTCGGGACTGCCCGTCGATGTGCCGTAGCCGCCGCGGCGGTAGGGCTGTTGACGGTGACGCCCCAGTCGGCGTCGGCGTCGGCCGCCGGTCACCTGGTAGGCGGCGGAAACGTATCGGTCGGTTGGTCGATCCCCCACACCCCGGCCTCGGGTCTGACCAACATCACCTTCCCTCTCACCGTCAACCGGGCCACGGCCCACGAGGCGGGTGTCTACTTCGCCCAGCAGTACAGCTTCGCCCACGGGGCGGGCTACACCGGTTTGCAGCCGCGGAGCAACAGCGGCGGCAGGGAGCGGCTGCACGGCGTCTTCTCCACCTTCACCGCGGGCGCCTCCACCACCGACGCGAACTGCCATCTCGGGGCGGACAACGGTCCCGGTGTCAGCTGCGGGGTCGACTTCGACGGCGTCTACGGCCACCGCTACGCCATCACGGTCACGCGGACCGGGACCGACACCTGGACCGGAAAGGCAACGGACACGGTCACAGGCGCCTCGACCCACATCGGGACCTACAGCCAGCCGGCGGGAAGCGGCAATATACAGGGCTCCCAGGGAGGGTTCGTCGAGTACTACGCCGGGGTGCCCAGCTGCTCGACGATGCCCAGGGCCGACGCGGTCTTCGGCGGACCGACGACCACCGACGCGGGCGGCCTGAGCGGCGGGACCAAGGCCAACTACGAGTACGGCGACTGCGTCGGCCGGTCCAACTACCATGCCGTGAACGGCGGGACGGGAACGCACGTCACCCGCGGCTACGTCTCCGGCAGCGGCTCCCGGGTGACGTCACGCACCACGCCGCCGCCGAGCCCGAGTCCTGCCCCGCACACCTCCCCGAACTCGGTGGGGCCGGCACCACAGAGCAAGGGGAGCGTGACGGTCTCGCCCGGCCACGGACTCGCCGAAACCGGATCCGGTCCTGCTGCACAGATCGCGGGTGCAGCGGCCGGTCTCCTCGCCGTCGGTGCGGGGGCGCTGTGGGCCACCCGCCGCCGGAGCCGACTGCGCCACACGTCCAACGGGTAGCGCGAGGTGGGCCGTCGGCGAGGCGCCCTGACCGAGGTCCTTGCCGGCGGCCTCTTCCCGAACGGAAGGGGCGGCTGGGCCGTGCCGCTCGAACACGCGGTTCGGCTCCTGACCCGGGGTTCGGCCATCCGACGCCGCGGCCTGCACGGCGTCGGGGACGGACGACCCTTCGACGTCCCTGTCCATCGTCGCCGTGCCGGTCCGGGACGTGATCACGCTGCCCGGTACCGTGCTGCGCAGCCGGGCGGCCGAGCCGGCCCCACCCCCGGGGCTCGGAGCTGTCAGTCCAGCCGCAGCCGCCGGCCGGCCGCTGCCCCGTTCAGCAGGCGGCGGACGCTCCGTGCGCGGTCACACCACTCCGCACCTCCGAGCCCGGAATCACGCCACCCGGACTCGCCGGACATCCCCTGGTCAGTGGCCGGCGGCCGGGAGGGTGGCCAGGGCGGTGGCGATGGTGTCGGCATAGAGCCGGCCGCCTTCGGGGCCGGGGTGGACGCCGTCGTCGCCGAGCAGGACTTCGTGGCCGGTGATGGCCTTGTTCCAGTCGGCGACGGCGACATGGCGGTTGCGTGCCGCTACGGTGCCGATGGCCCGGTTCACCGAGTCCTGCCACGAACGCGGGACGTGGCAGGTGACCAGGACGATCCGTCTGCCGGGGCCGATGGCGTCGATGGCGGCTTGCAGGTCCGGCACCCCGCCGGTGCCGTTGGCACCGAGGCCGATGACCACCGTGTCTCCCAACTCGCCTTGCTTTTCCAGGGTGTTGACTTCCTGGGGGGCGGCGGTCAACTGGCGTCCGATCTTGGCGTCGACGTGGATGTCGGGGAACTTCGCCTTCAGGGCCGGGGCGGCGGCGGTCATGACCGAGTCGCCGATCGCGGACACCTTTCCCGGGGGCACGGTCTGCCGGGGGGTGGGCGTGGTGTTCGGTGGGTGGCCTGGGGACGCCCCGGGCAGTGGTGCCGGAGGCTGCTGTGCCTGCGTGGCGGCGGCAGCTGTGTCGGTCCGGTCCTGCTCTGCCGCCAACCCGCAGCTCGCCACGAGCCCCACCGCTGCGGAGCAGCAGGCGGCGGTGCAGGTCAGCAGGATGTTCTTCGTCCGGTGGCGGGCCGCCGGGGTGAAGCCCCGGCACAGTCGGTGGAGCGATCCCAGCAGTCCGTGGCGCCGGATGGGCTGTTCCAGCCAGCGGTACGACAGCGCCGCCAGTCCGACGGAGGCGACAGCGGCGGCGATCGCGTTCAGGGGTGCGTCCGCCGGAGTCATACGGTCCGGGGTGGCCAGCGAGATCAGCGGCAGGTGCCACAGGTAGATGCCGTAGCTGCGCTTGCCGATCCATCGCAGCGGGGGCGCGCCCAGCAGGGTGGGCAGCGGTCCTCGGGGCTGTACCGCGCCGAACACTGCGGCACCGGTCGCCACGGCGGCGAGGACGAAGCCGCCGGGGTAGAGGCGGTCCTGGTCGTGGGAGAGGGTGCACGCGAGCACGGCGAGCAGGGCCAGCCCGCCGGCTCCGGCGACGGTGCCGGAAACGGTCGTCCGGTGCGGTGGGAGCGTGGCGGAGGGCCGCAGCAGGGCCAGCGCGGCGCCGCCCAGCAGGGGGAAGGCATGGGTGTCGGTGCCGAAGTAGACGCGGGAGGGGTCGTCGCCGGGCTGGTACAGCAGTCCCATCGCGGTGATCGAGACGAGGGCGCAGAGGAGCACGGCGGACACCCGGACAGCGCGCCGGGGCAGGAAGTGCAGCAGGGCGAGCAGGAGCAGCGGCCAGAGCAGGTAGAACTGCTCCTCGACGCTGAGCGTCCACAGGTGCAGGAAGAGCGGCGGAGGACCGAAGTTCGCGAAGTACGAGGCGTTGGTGGCTATCTGCCACCAGTTGTTGGTGAACGTCGCCACGGACGGCAGGCTGTCGATGCCGGAGGCCAGCCGGTGCGGGTGCCAGACGGTGGCCGCGGCGATCGCTGTCGGCACGAGCGCGCCGAGTGCGGGCAGCAGGCGGCGGGCCCGGCGCAACCAGAAGCCGCGCAGGTCGACGCGGCCGTGCCGGTGCCGCTCGGCAAGCAGCAGGTCGGTGATCAGGTAGCCGCTGAGCCCGAAGAAGACATCGACGCCGAGGAAGCCGCCGGGCAGCCAGTCCGGATCGACGTGGTAGACCACGACGGCGGTCACGGCCAGGGCACGCAGGCCGTCGAGGCCGAAGGCGTACCGGCGGGACGCGGCCGAGGTGTCCGAAGGCGGCAGCGGCGCCGCCCGTCGCCGGTGTGAGGACAGCCGGTAGGCGGTCGGCTGCGAGAAGTCGGTCATGGTCGTGCTCACTTCTCCCGCGCCGGTGCCGGGGTGTCGTTGCGTATCGCGCGCCACAGGGCGGCGGCCTCGGGCTGTTTGACGGCTGCGCGGTTGTGGTCCGGCGGGTAGGGGCCGACGGGCAGCGTCCGGAACTCGGTGTCGGACGGCTTCAGCCCGGCCAGCGAGCGGGCCAGCCCCAGCAGGTCGGAGACGGAACTCAGGCCCTGGTCCGTGGTGATCGCACGGGTCGCGGTATCGGCGACCTTGTAGAGCCGTACCGGGTCGGTGAGCAGGCCGGAGCCTGTCAACTGCCTGGCGAGTGCGGTCATGAACGCCTGCTGGAGTCTGATGCGCGCCAGGTCACTGCCGTCGCCGACGCCGTGCCGGGTGCGGACCAGCCCCAGTGCCTGTTCGCCGTCGAGAAGGTGGCTTCCGGCGCCCAGGTCCAGGTGGCTGTAGCGGTCGTGGATGGGGGTGTCCGTGGTGATCCGCACACCGCCGACCGCGTCCACCAGCTCCTTGAAGCCGTTGAAGTCGACGCTGATGACGTGGTCGATGCGCACCTGGCCGAGCTGCTCGACCGTTTTGACCGCGCAGGCCGGTCCGCCCACCTCGAAGGCGGTGTTGACCATCACGGGGCCTTCGGCGCGTGCGGTGCCGCCTCCGGGCAGCGGGCAGGCGGGCCGGTCCACCATGGTGTCGCGCGGAATGCTGACGACCACGGCCCTGGTGCGCTCCCGGGCGAGGTGGACGAGCATCGCGGTGTCGGATCGGGCGCTGCCCTCGTCCGTGCCGTAGCGCTGGTTCTGCCCGGCACGTGAATCGGAGCCGAGCAGCAGGATGTTGAGGGCGCCGGTGGCGGCGCGCGGGGGACGTTCGCCGCCGAGCGCGGCATCCACGTCGGTCGTTGTGCGGTTGTGGTCGAGTCCGGCGTACAGCAGCCAGCCGCCGACGCCTGCGGCGGTCAGTGCGGCGGCGGCCGTCCAGGCCGCGAAGCGGATACGACGGCTGCGGGCCGTCGGCCGCTGCGGGGTCCGTCTGCGGGCGAAGTCCATGGGGGAGCACCTGTGTCAGCCGAATGCGAGAGCGAGTCTCAAGAACGCCGCCATCGTCGGCGGGGAAGGTCTCCGACCGCCGTGGCCGGGGTATCGGATCCCCACCGGCTCGGTATCCGCCGTGTATCGACGGTGTATCGGCGCTGTGCGGTGTCACCACCGGCCGTGTTCGGGGGGCCTCGGTGTCGCCGTCGGCCGTGCTCCCGTACCGCTCCCGTACCCCTCAGCCGTGTTCCGGTAGTCGCAGTGTCGCCACCGCACCACCGTCGGGCGCGTGGGAGAAGGCCAGGGCGGCGTCGATGACGCGGGCCTGGCCGAGGGCGATCGTCAGTCCCAGGCCGTGGCCGTGGCCGCGTTCCCGGGCGCCGGTGCGGAACCGCTGCGGTCCGTCGGCCAGCAGGCTCTCCGGAAAGCCGGGCCCGCGGTCCCGGACGGTCACCACCGTCCGCTCGACGGTCACCGTGACCGGCGGCTGTCCGTGGCGGTGCGCGTTGGTCACCAGATTGGCCACGACGCGGTCCAGCCGTCGTGGATCGGTCTCGACCACCGCGTCCTCCACGACGTGCAGTTGGGCGGCCAGCCCCGTGCGCCCTACACACTCCTCGACCAGTTCGCCCAGCGCGCACGGCACCAGATCGGCCCGCTCGACACCAGTGTCCAGCCGGGAGATCTCCAGCAGGTCCTCGACCAGCGCGCTCAACACCCGTACCCGGTCCCGGACGTAGTCGGCGGGCCGCCCCGGCGGCAGCAACTCCGCGGAGGTGACCAGGCCCATCAACGGAGTGCGCAGCTCGTGCGCCACATCACCGGTGAACCGCTGCTCGGTGAGCAGCCGTTGTTGCAGTGCCTGCGCCATGGAGTCCACGGCGCTGGAAATCTCGGCGATCTCGTCTCCCGGACGCGGGGCCGCCTCGATGCGGGCGTCAAGCTCACCGTCCGCGATCCGCCGCGCCGTGTTCGCCGCGTGCCGCAGCCGGTGCCCCAGCCGGTCCGCGCTGACCGCGCCCAACGGTACGGCGACCGCCACGGCCACCAGGCCGGCCAGCGCCATGGTGCCGTCCAGCGCTTCGAGGTCGCTCACCTCCCGGCCCATGCCCACCTGTACCGACAGGACCCGGCCGCTCACCTGGCGCGCGGCCCACATCCCCGGCCCGTTCGGCCCGTCACCGAAGTCGGTGCCCTGATCGCCGCGGCGTGCCAGCTCCACGAGTTCCTTCGGTACCCGAGGCGAGTCGAGATAGGCGTCGGCACCAGGCTCGCCGGAGCCGGCGTAGGTGCGGACCGCCGCGTTCAGCTGGTGCAGCGCGGCGTCACGGGCCCGGTCGACAGCCCGGGCGTACGTGGCCTGGTGCACCAGTACGCCGATCGCCACCGCCACCGCCACCACCGCGACCGCGACCAGCGCGGCGATCCTCCACCGCAGCGAATGCCGGCGCATCGGCCGGTCAGCGCCGCAACTTGTAGCCGAAACCACGGACCGTCTCGATCCGCTCGGCGCCGATCTTCGCCCGCAGCCGCTGCACATGCAGATCGACCACGCGCCGGTCGCCGTCCCAGGAGTAGTCCCACACGTTGCGCAACAGCGTCCGACGCTCCAGCACCAGCCCCGGATTCGCGGCGAACTCCCACAGCAACCGCAGCTCGGTCGGGGTCAGCGCCACCAGCCGCCCCGCGCGGCGCACCTCCATCGCACCGGGATCGAACTCCACGTCACCGAAGGTGAGAACATCGCGCTGCTGCGCGGACCCCGCCGGCTCGACCGACTCCGCACCGGGCGGGAAGCTCGCCCGCCGCAACAGGGAGCGGATCCGAGCGACCAGAACCGCGCTCTCGACAGGCTTGATCACATAGTCGTCGGCCCCCGCCTCCAACCCCGACACCACGTCCAGGGCATCCCCACGGGCCGACATCATCAAGATCGGCACCAGACTGGACTCGCGGACCCGGCGGCACAAGCCGATACCGTCCAGCTCCGGCAGCATCACATCGAGCAGCAGCAGGTCGGGCCGCCGCTCGCGGAACACCTCCAGACCGGTGAGGCCGTCCCCGGCCACGGACACCGCGTAGCCGTACCGCTCCAGCATCAACCGCACGGTGTCACGGATCACCTCGTCGTCCTCGACAAGGAGCAGATGGGTCACGGGGTCCTCACAGCGCTGGGCGAATCGAGGGGAACGGGCACCATGAGCTTCCCGTTCCAGTGGTACCGAGTGATCTCCTCGTGGTTTCCACTGCTCTTGATGACGAGGTCATGGTCGATGGTTCCCGCATCGACCACACCTGTTGTGGAATGCTGCAACACCTGCCGGACGGAGTTCCCCGAGGTGGCGACGTAGACGTACACCTCGGCGAACCCGTGACCCTCGACGACGAGCACCACGGCAGGCCGGCCGTCGCCGGTCAGATCCGGATATGCGGGCGGGCGCAGCGGACACGATGATCCGGGGCAGTCCCGCAGCGACTTCTCCAGCTGCCCGGCTACATCGGGGTCCGCCCTGAGCAACGCCACGGGCGAGACCTTCTTCAGCCCACCGGGCGGAAGAGTGAAGCCCGGCAAGGGCGGACGAACGGGAGGGATATACACGTACCCGTTGCCGGAACCGGGGCTGGGCGTGTAGCCCGGCCACAGCGGGGAAGGACTCGCCGGCACGGACACCGAGGGGGCCGGTCCGGCGTTCCGCAGCCCCGCCGAGAAGCCACAGCCCCCCAGCAAAGCCACCGCAAGGGCAGCACCCACCAGCGCGGACACGACGTCGCCTGCGCGTCGCCGGCCCCCGCGCAACGGTGTCACACTCCAGCCCATAAGGAGGCCAACGGTAGCAACGCCGGTCCGGATCCTTCTGATCCAGGCCCGCTGAACGCGTGCTCAGGGCCTGCCGGATGGGGCGGCGCCGTGTCATGACGGCATGGGGCCGGGCGGATGCCGCCGTGAAATCCCGCACCCTGTGCGCGTTCTGGACATCCTTTTGCCCGTCGCCCGGACTGCCCGCAGCGGCGCGGCACGCGTAGGTGCTCAACTCAGGGATGTCCCCGAGGTGTTGGGGCCTCCGTGGGATCGGGGCTCCTCGACCGGAGCCGACGGGCTGCCGTATCTGTACGCGTACGGCTGTCTGGCGGTCGCCACCTGCCACGCCCCCGAGGGCACCGGGGCGACCGTGCCGAGGCACCGGCGCGGTGGCAGCGGCGCCTCCTCCCGCACGAGGTGGAGCACGGCGACGGCAGCCCCCGGTGACCGGGTTCGGTACGTCAGCGCTTCGGCGGCGGCTTGATCAGGTAGATCCGGCGGGCCAGGTCCAGCGCGGTCAGCAGCACGTTGGAGCCGTTCCAACGGTACGGGCGCTGCTGCCCCCACACGGAGCGGTTGCCGCCGGTCGGGTCGGCGGCGTGCGCGCCCACGACGACCTGGGACCGATCGTCCCAGTCATGGATCTCCGCCTCGTGGGCGCCCGCTGTCCAGTCCTGCCCGCTGTCCAGTCCTGCCCGCCCCGGATGTGCTGGGCGATCAGCCCGGGAATCACCTGGAACCGCGCCCCTTCGGCCAGGGCCACGGCCAGCCTCTCGACACCGTCCTGCACGTTGTGGTTGCTCGTGCCGGGGTCGTTGTCGAACAGTCGGCGTACGGCATCCCTCAGGCGGCCCCGGCCGACTTGGATGCCGGGGAGGTGGCGATAGGTGACGGGGAAGGGGAAGCGCGACCTTCGGGCCTCCGGGTACACCTCTCCCGGGATCATGTCGCTCCCGCCCTCGGTGAACGTGTAGACGATCTGGCGGTCCCCGTGACGCACGTAGAAGCCCAGCAGATAGTTGTCGGACCGGCGGAAGAGCCCTCGGACCGCGCCGCCCTCGATGTCGTCGCGCTCGGCGAGCCGTCCGATGTTGATCGGCTGGAAGGCGTGGGGGTCGGGGTTCCGGATCAGATGGCCGGCTCCGGGCTGCCGGGCGGCCTCGCCCCCCAGCATCGCGCTGCGGATGTTCCCGACCGTGTGCGTGTAGAGGTTGGCGTACTCCTCGTCGCTTCCCACCGCCCTCGGCTGCGGCCGGGCCTGTGTCTGCGGCCGGGCCTCCGGGCTGTTCTGGGCGACCGCGCTTCCCGCGCCGAGCGTGCCCGCCAGACCTTGCCGGTGATCGGTGATCGGCGATCGGTGATCGATGCACCAGGAACGCCAGGGAGCGGCGTTCAACGTTCCTTTGACGACCGCTCAACGCGAGCCTTCACGCACGTATGCGAGGCACGACGCTGATCTGAAACTGACGGACGCTGTGGACAGCTGTGCCGATGTGCCGGCATCACCGACAGCCGGTCGGTACGTCTCGGGGCGGTGCGGGCGGGATGGGCAGTCGGGTGCGGAAGGTGGTCGCTCCCGGGGAGTCGAGGACGGTGAGGGTGCCTTTGTGGATGGCCGCGATGTCGCGGGCGATCGGGAGGCCGAGGCCGGTGCCGCCGTCGTCGCGGCTACGGGCGTCGTCGAGGCGGGCGAACCGTTCGAAGATCTTCTCGCGGTCGGCGGGCTCGATCGGCGGGCCGTCGTTGGTCACCTCCAGGACGGCGTCTCCGGAGGCCCGGTCGGTGGTGAGGCGTACGGTGATGTAACTGCGGGCGTGGCGCTGGGCGTTGTCGAGCAGGTTTGTCAGCAGCCGTCGCAGCCACAAGGGGTTGCCGGGGACGGTGATCGCCATCGGGGCGTGGACGGCGACCGGGTGGGGTTCGGCGCCGCGGGCCGCGACGGTGGTGTGTACCAGATCGGCGAGGTCGACGGGTTCGTCGGGCCAGCCGTGGTCGGTGGTGTCCAGGCGGGCGAGCAGCAGGAGGTCGGTGGCGAGGGCTTGCAGGCGTTCGGTGTCCTCCAGGGCGCCGGCCACCAGGTCCGTATGCACATCGGGGTCGGAGTGGGCGAGGGCGACTTCGAGCTGGGTGCGCAGGACGGTCAGGGGGCTGCGTAGTTCGTGGGAGGCGTCTGCGATGAAGCGGCGCTGCCGTGCGCCTGCGGCTTCGAGGCGCTGGAGCATGGCGTTCATGGTGTCGGCGAGACGGGCGATCTCGTCGTCGCTGCGGGGCTCGGGAACGCGGCGGTTCAGGTCACGGTCTCCGATGGCGGCGACCTCGGCACGGATGGCCTCGACCGGCCGCAGGGCACGGCCGGTCGCGCGCCAGGTGAGGGCGCCGACGGTGAACAGCAGGACCGCGCTCAGTACGGCGAGGGCGGCGGTGGTGAGGTCTTCGGCGGCGTCGGCGGTGCGCAGGGACGCGCCGACGTAAACGGTGACGGGGCCGGTGGGGGTGGTGGCGGCGATGCTGGTGACGCGCTTGTGGTGTGCGTGGCCCGGGGTGTCGAGGTTGAAGGTTCTGTGGCCGTCGGGGTGGTCGGCGGGGGCGAGTGGGGGGTGGCCGGTGAGGTTCTGGCTGGCAGCGACCACCGTGCCGTTCGCGTCGACGACCTGGATGAAGTCGGTGCCGTGGTCGAGGGGAAGCGGGCTGGTGAGATGACCGTCGGTGGCGAGGTGGGCGACAGCCTGGGCCTGCTCGCGGGCACCGGCCTCGACGGTGCGTTCCAGATTGACGCGCAGCAGGAGGATGACGGCGGTCGAGGCGAGGGAGAGGACGACGGCGACGCTGGCGCAGGCGGCAAGGGTGGTGCGGGCGCGGACCGAGCGGGGTGTCAGGCGGTCGACGAGGGCTGCGGCGCGGGGGTGGCGGGTCAGGTGGCGGTGCACGGTCGCGCGCAGTCGGTGGTGTGCGGCGCCGGCGGGTGCACCGGCGGGGGGCCGGTCAGCCACCGTCGGCCGCCAGCCGGTAGCCGGCACCGCGGACGGTCTGGACCGCGGCTCGCCCGAAGGGGGTGTCGATCTTGCGCCGCAGGGCGCTGACGTGGACTTCGACGGTGTTGGGGTCGCTGTCGAGGGCGTTGTCCCAGATGGCGTCGAGGATCTCCCGCTTGGAGACGGCCTCGCCGGCCCGGCGGGCGAGGTGGTCGAGGATGGCGAATTCGCGGGGGGTGAGGGGGATCGTGGTGCCGGCGCGCGTGCAGGTGCGGGCGGCGGAGTCGATCACGAGGTCGCCCAGGACGGTGCGCCGGGGCGCGCGGCTGCCGATGCGGCGGGCCAGCGCCTTGAGGCGGGCGACGAGTACGACGAAGGAGAACGGTTTGGACAGGTAGTCGTCGGCGCCGGTGTCGAGCGCCTCGGCCTCGTCCCATTCGCCGTCCTTGGCGGTGAGCATCAGGATGCCGACATCGCTGCCGCAGGCTCGCAGGCGTGAGCACACCCGGTAGCCGTTGAGACCGGGCAGCATGACATCGAGCACGACCACGTCGTAGGCGTGGTCCATGGCCTGGGCCAGGCCGGAGGGGCCGTCGTGGGCGACGTCGACTCTGAATCCCTGGGCGGTCAGCCCGTGCCGCAGGGCCAGGGCCAGCCGGCGTTCGTCCTCCACCACCAGTACGCGCATGCGGACCAGGGTCGCAGGTCGCCCTACCGGGCAGCTGAAGGAGTCTGCAGGTCTTCAGCCGATCTTCAGCAACGCACGGACATCCTGCCGGTGTCGCCCGGGGACGGCCCGGGCCTGCCGAGGATCGGGGTGTGCCATGAGCGAGCCCATGGGAACGGGTGAAACGTTGCCGCAGGAAGAGCCGAAGGCCGCGGGCGCGGGCAGGACTCGTACGGCTCCGGGCCGTACCGGCCGCTGGGTGCGCGGCCGGTCGGCGCGCTGGGCCGTGGCCGGGGCGGCCGTGCTGCTGATCGGCGGTGGCGCAGCGGCGGCGGTGGCCCACCACCACGAGGGCGAGGAGGGCCACGGCCACGGCCACGACCGTAGGACGGCTGCGGGTGATCGAGGATGGCACGACGGCCGGGACGGCCGTGGGGGCCGCCAGGAGAGCGGGCGGGCCGCCCACGCGGCGCCGGCACCGCTGCCGTCGACCAAGGCGGCCGACGCGGTGGCCAAGGCCTCGTCGGCGGTGGCCGGCGGCAAGGTGGAGTCGCTGAGCCCGGTCGCCGAGCAGGGAGGTGGCCGGGCCTGGCGGGTCGTGGTCCTGGCCCCCGACGGCGTGCGGCACGCGGTGACCATCGACGGGGCCGGCGACACGATCACCGGCAACACCGTCCTGGGCGGCTGACCCACCGGCCGGGCGGGGCCGGTCATCAGCAAGGTCCCGCAGGCGACAGCGGTGTGCGTTCGCCGTGACCCTCGCCCTGGTGCTCGTCCTGTGGCACCGGGCGGGGGGGGGGGACGCTCGCCGTGGAGACGGTCGCGGGCGGTCGCCGGGAGGTGTTCTCCTGGTGCACGGTCATGGCCACCTTCGCCTTCGGCACGGCGGTAGGAGACCTGACCTCGGCCACTCTGGACTGGGGCTGTCGCCCTCCGGACCGCTGTTCGCCACCCTGATCGCCCTGCCCGCGTTCGCCCACCGCTTCTCCGGCCTGTCTTCGGTCCTGACGTTCCGGTGGGCGCTCCACCGCACGAGGCCTGCGCGCCGCTCTCGTGTGTGGGAGGGAGTGGGCAGGCTATGACTGTCCGAGACATGGGAGAGGGCAGAAGCGGCTGCCCCCTTCGGCCACAAGAGTTTCCCCGGGCGCGATCTCCGTGTACCCGGCGTCCCGCACCACGGGCAGCCCGCTACGGGTGAGCGCCTCCCACGACGCGGGCTCGGCGACGCGTACGGCCAGCGGGAATCCCGCTTCCCGCCAGGCGATCCGAGCCGCCTCGGGCAGCGTCCACCACGCCAGCTGGGCACCGTGCCCGGCCTGGGCCATCGCCTTGCCCGCCGACATCTCCAGCCCGGGGTTGAGCCACAGCACCGGCTCACCGGTGGCCGGCTCCCCGCACGGCTCCGGATCGTCGAGCTCGGTCCCCGAGACCTGGAGGCGCGCCAGATCCTTCGGCCAGCCGTCCAGCGGCACCGGCGGGAAGACCCGCACCTCGGCGTCGCGGCCGGTGACCGTGATGCCCGGCAGCGCCTCGGCCCGCCGCCACTCCGCGCCGCGCGCCCGCCGTACCACCTTCCGGATCCGGGCGTCCTCCCAGTCCCGCACCGCCTGGGCCCACTCGCCCGATCCGGCCGCCCGCTCGTCGGACAGCAGCACCAGCACCGCCCGCGCCGCCGTCTCCAGCGCGTCCGTACGCCCCGGCGGTGCGGCCCGCTCTCTTCGCACCACGAGCGGCAGCACGAACTGCGGTGCCTCCGCCGCGCCTGCCGCGTCCCGCCCGGTCCGGTCGTCCTGGCCGGAGTCGGTCTCGCGCCGGCCACCCTCGCGGTGACCGGTCCCGACGCCGTCGGTCACGGTGCCCTGGGTCCCGGTGCGGCCGGTCACCGCGGGGTCGCTCACGGTGCGGTCCGGCTCGTCGTGGTGGGTCGCATCGCGCCGAAACGGGCTGCTGGAGCTGTCGCCGGTCTGCCCGGCGGTCTCGGTACTGGTCACTCGCTCAGTGTGCCAGCCACCACCGACAACGCCGCGAGGGCGAGGGCGAGGGCGAAGGCGGGGGAGGGGGCGAGGGCGGGAGCGGGGCGGGTTCGGGGTCGGGGGAAGAGCGGCCCCGGCCGGAGCCGGCGCCCACCTCGCCTCCGAACCCGCTCCTCCCCTCACCCCGGAACGGCCGCAACCGCCCCCGGAAGGGCGGCGGATGACGTGTGCGGCTACCGTCGACGGCGTAAGGAGCGGAGCGCCCGCCGACGAGACCGTCGCGCCGGGAACGCCCTACGGGCCGGCGGGAGTCACAGCAGGTCGGCGAGTGTCAGAGCGGTCCCACGGCCTCGTACGTCGCCGTGGCCATGAAGGCGGGGGAGGGGAAGCTGTGTCGCAGCGGATGAGGCTGGACGGGGTCGGGCGGCGCTACGGGATGCGGGGGCCGTGGGTGTTGCGCGATGTGCAACTCGACGTTCCTGTAGGGGCGTTGCTGCGGATCGAAGGGGCCAACGGGAGCGGCAAGTCCACGCTGCTGCGGCTGCTCGCCGGTATCGACCGGCCCACCGCCGGACGGATCACCGGGTGCCCGCGCACCGCCTACGTTCCCGAACGGTTCCCGGCCGCGCTGCCGTTCACGGCCGCGGGGTATCTCACCCACCTCGGCCGTATCCACGGCCTGCGCACCCCGGAGGCGTCCCGGTGCGCCGCCGAGTGGCTCGAACGGTTCGGCGCGGCCGGGCACGCCCATACGCCGCTGGCCGAGCTGTCCAAGGGGACGAGCCAGAAGGTCGCGGTCGCCCAGGCGCTGCTCGCCGAGCCCGAACTCCTCGTCCTGGACGAGGCCTGGACCGGTCTGGACCGGGCCGCGCGCGGGATCCTCGACCGTGTGGTCGCCGAGCGGGTCGCCGACGGCGGCACCGTCGTCTTCGTCGACCACGATCCGCGCCGGCTGGCGGGTGCCGCGGACTCCGTATACCGCGTAGCGGAAGGGCTGTTGCTGCCCCGGGACGGCGGTACGGAGGAGCGGCAGGCGGCCCCGGTGGGGCCGCGCGTCGTCATCGAGGCGGAGGGCCCGCCGGGAGGCGTCCCGGGGAGCGCCGCGCACCTGCCCGGGGCGCCGGACATCGACCCGGGGCCCGGCGGTACGACCCGGCTGACCGTCCCGGCCGCCCACTCCGACGCGCTGTTGCGCGCCCTGCTCACCGCCCGGCCCCCCTGGCACATCCGCGCCGTCACCGCCGCCGCGCCGCCCCCGGGCACCGCCCACGAACCCCCGGACGACACCTCCGGGGCCGCCCACCAGGCCACTCTCCCGACCGCTCTCCAGGACACCCCGTACGAGGCGCCCCTCTCATGACCGCACTGCTCCGCTATCAGGCGGCCCTGCTGATCCGCTCGCACCGCTGGCTGCCGCCGGTCATCGTCTACGCGGCATTCCTGGCCATCGGGGTCCAGACCGGCGGCCCCATCCTGGACGCGTACGGCTTCGCCGCCGCCGGTCTGCTGCCCGTCGCCGTCTGGCTCACCCGGGTCTGCGTCACCAACGAGCCGCCGGCCGCCCGTAATTGCGCCGCGGCAGCCGCCACGCCCGGCCGGGTGCACCTCGCCTGCGTACTGACCGCGGCCGGCGCCGCGCTGGTCCTCGCGCTCCTCGGTGCGGCGTTCGTCGCCCTGCTGTCCGACCCGCACGCGAACGACCACCAGGTCGCCGTTCCGGTCCTGCCCGCGACCGGTGCCGGGCTGCTCACCGGGCTGTCCTGCCTGCTGCCGGGCGTCGCGACCGGCGCGCTGTGCAACTGGCCGGTGCTGCGCCGCCCCGGCTGGGGTGTCCCCGCCGGGCTGGCCGCCGCCGTGCTGCTCCTGGTCCTGGGCGGCTCGCCCGCCAACGCCGCGCTGAAGGGCATGATCACCGGCTCCGAGCACGGCACGATCACCGCTCCGTGGCTGCCGTTCGCCGCAGCCTTCCTGGCGGCGGCCGGCGCCACCGCAGCCGCCTGCGCGCTGAGTTCGCGCCGCGGCTGACGCCCCGCCCCGGCGGGCGGGGAGCCCCCCGTCCCCCGGCCGTCGGGTGCGGCGCGCGGGCGCGTACGCCTCGGCGCGGTAGGGCACGGCCCGGCACGGTGTGGCCCGTGCCGTACACCTGTTGCGCCCGCTACCGCCGCACCTGCGCCGCCGCGTGACCGTCCCGTCCTGCGGCGTAGGCTCGCCCCATGCCGCGCACCGACGAGTACCAGGACCAGCGGGACAGCGCTCCCGGCACCACGGCCGGCGTGGAGTCATCCGACTCCCCGAGCATGGTGGCGGGCCAGGCGAGGGCCGCCGCCCCGTCCGAGGGCGGCTGCTACACCGATGCGCGCCGGGAGGCCGGGCCCGCGGCCGTCCGGGGAAGCGCCCCCGGCCCGCCGTTCGCCGATTGCGTGCAGTGCCGCCGGCCGACCGAATACCCGGTCTCCCGCCCCGGCGTCGTCCTCTGCCCCGTCTGCGAATGGCAGGAGGCCCAGCGCGCGGCCTGCTCGGGCTAGACCTCTCCGGTGGGTCACGGTCCGACCGGACGGCCGTCGGCGCGGAAAGCCACCCGTCCCGGCCCCGTCGGCATCCGACGAGGCCGGGCCGAAGCGCCTCTGAGTCCGTCGTCGGCAGTCGGCGACGCCGGGGGCCCCGGCGTCGCAGCCGCCGTCCCGCCGGTTCCGCACGCGGGAAAGGGGCTTCGCCCCGTTACCGCACCAACGTTCCGGCGTCCCGGGCCAGTGCCGTCAGGCGGGAGATGGCGCGCAAGTACTTCTTCCGGTAGCCGCCGCGCAGCATCTCGTCGCTGAACAGCGCGTCGAAGGGCTTGCCGGAGGTCAGCACCGGCACCTCCCGGTCGTAGAGCCGGTCCGCGAGGACCACCAGGCGCAGCGCGGTGGACTGGTCCGGCACCGCCTGGACGTCGGTCAGGCAGACCGCCGTGATGCCGTCGCACATCGCGCCGTAGCGGCTGGGGTGCACCTTGGACAGATGCTCCAGGAGGGCGGGGAAGTCGTCGAGCGAGGCGCCGGGGGTGCGGTGCGCCGCGCGGGTCACCGTCTCGTCGTCGTACGGGGCGGGTGCCTCGGGCAGACCGCGGTGGCGGTAGTCCTCGCCGTCGATGCGCAGCGGGCGGAAGTGGGCCGACAGCCCCTGGATCTCCCGCAGGAAGTCCGCCGCCGCGAACCGGCCCTCGCCGAGCTTGCCGGGCAGGGTGTTGGACGTGGCGGCGAGGGCGACGCCCGCGTCCACCAGCTTGCCGAGGAGGGTGGAGACCAGCACCGTGTCGCCGGGGTCGTCGAGCTCGAACTCGTCGATGCACAGCAGCCGGTGGCTGCTGAGGGTCCGTATGGTCTGCTGGAAGCCGAGCGCGCCGACGAGGTTCGTCAGCTCCACGAAGGTGCCGAACGCCTTGAGTTCGGGGACCGCGGGGGTCGCGTGCCACAAGGAGGCGAGCAGGTGGGTCTTGCCGACGCCGTAGCCGCCGTCCAGATAGACACCACGCGGGCCCTTGGGGGCGGCGGACTTCTTGGGGCCCCGGGAGAACCAGCGGCGCCTTCCGCCGGCGACGGCGGTCGCGCCGACGTCGATGCTCGTGACGAAGGCGCTCAGCGTCCGGACGGCCTCGGCCTGGCTCGGCTGGTTCGGGTCCGGGATGTAGGTGTCGAAGCGGGCGCCCTGGAAGCGCGGCGGCGGCACCATCTCGGCCACCAGGCGGTCGGCCGGGACCTGCGGCGCGCGGGTGGTCAGCGCGGTGGGGGTCGCGGCGGTGTCCCCGTCGGCCGGGGTGCCGGGTATCGGGGAGGGCTGCGGGGAGGAGGGCTGGGAAGGTGACACAGCTGTCCAGCCTAGTCGCTGCGCGGTACCGCCCGGACCGGCGAGCGAGGCATGTCACACTGCGGCCATGCGACGCCTGTTCCCCCTCTCTGCCCTGCCCGTGCCGTCCCGTAAGGCCGGCGACGCCATGGGGGAGGCGGGGCCGCCGGCGCCCTCCGAGCCCGGCATTGTCCGCGACGGGACGGTCGACCGCGAGTGGACGCTGGACGAGCTGGCCGACGCCTACGGGTATCCGGAGGCGGACGATCCGGTGCGGTCGGGTCGGGCCGGGTGGCTGCGCGCGAACATGGTGTCCTCCCTGGACGGCGCCGCCCACCACGAGGGGCGGTCGCAGCCGCTCTCCGGGGCGGCGGACATGCGGATCTTCGGAGTGCTGCGGGGACTCGCGGACGCGATCGTGGTGGGTGCGGAAACGGTCCGGCAGGAGGGCTACCGGCCGGCCCGTGCCCGGGACGCCTTCGCCGCGCGGCGGGCCGCCGCGGGCCAGGGCCCGGCCCCGGCGATCGCGGTGGTGACCGCGGGCCTCGGGCTGGACTTCTCGCTTCCGCTCTTCACCGAGCCGCTGGTGCCCACCCTGGTGCTGACCGGCGCCGGCGCCCCGGCGGACCGGGTGCGCGCGGCCCGTGCCGCGGGCGTCGAGGTGCTGTTCGCGGGCGAGGGACAGGGGGTGGACCCGGAGCGGGTGACCGGGGTGCTGGCCGAGCGGGGGCACACCCGGCTGCTGACGGAGGGCGGGCCGCGGCTCCTCGGGCAGTTCGCGGCGGCCGGTGCGCTGGACGAGATGTGCCTGTCGCTGGCCCCGGTGGTGGCGGTGGGCGACGCGCCGCGGATCATGGACGGTCCCGCGGTGGCGGTCCCCGAGCGGTTCGCCCTTGTGTCCGTACTGGAGGAGGCCGGGTTCCTGTTCACCCGTTACCGTCGGTCCTGACAATCGGCGGAATTGTCTGTTCCGCTTAGCTTCGGTTGGGCACACTAAAAGCCGACAGGTCCCGTGTGGCGACGGGGCAGGATGGTTTCTGTGGGCTCCGTGCCATGCGGCGCCCGGAAGAGAAGAAGGGCGTCCGTCGTGTTCACGAGCGTATTGATGATCGAGAAGCCTCTGACGCCCGCCGACGTCGAGTTTGTGACCACACTGCACGGCGATGACCAGGTCTCTTTCGTGGTCCTCATGCAGCCGCGCGGCAAACAGGACGTCCTGTTGCGGGCGATCGACGATGTCGCCCTGGGGGAGTTCGAGGACGCCGTCCGCGAGGGCGCGGAGCCGGGCGGCGCCAACGCCGAGGTTCCCGCCGAGCGCGCCCTGGCCCACACCCTGGCCGAACTGCGCGCCGCCGGTGCCGAGGCCCTCGGGCAGGTGGTCCAGGACCACCCGCTGGACCTGCTGAAATCCGTCGTCGACGAGACCGGTGCGGACGAGGTGATCGTGCTGACTGCCCCGCACTTCGTCGAGGAGTTCTTCCACCGCGACTGGGCCTCGCGTGCCCGGCACAAGGTGGGCGTCCCGGTCCTCAAGCTCTTCTCGCACGCGGCCGACGACCAGCCGGAGACGGCCGACGGCGCCTGAGCCCCCAGGGGCCGCCACGCTCGGCGCGCGACCCGCCCGTCAAGCTCGCGCCGCTCGCTCACTCAAATGGATTGCTTGGAGCGCGCTGATGGCCCGAATCGGTGCGTTCCTGGTCAGAAAGCGCCATCTGAGGAAGGCCGGAACGAGAAGAGGGATCGCCATGGCGGAGCAGCGGGAGTCGAACCCGGACCGGGAGCGCGGACGCGAGCGGGACGGCGACGAGGACACGGAGCGCGGCGCGGAGCCGGGGCGCGCGCCCGCCGCGGAGGACGGGAAGGCGAAGCCCCCGGCGGACGGGCCGCAGAAGGGCCGTGCGACCGGCGAGCCCGGCCTGTTCCCCACGTTCTCGCACCGCGACGACTAGGGCGGGTCTGCCCGACCCCCGCCCCGACCCCGGGCAGGCCCGACCGCCGCGCGCCGCCCCGTACTGCCGCCCCGCACCCTCACGTACGGGAGGCGTCCTCAAGTACGGGAGCCGAGGCGGGAGTTCAGCCGCCCGTCCCGTACCTCCGCGACCTCGTCCACCGCGTCCAGATGTGCCCGGTCGTGGGTGACCAGCACCGTCGCGGTGGCGCGCTGGTGGGTGAGAGTGGTCAGCAGGTCGAGGACCGCGGCGCCCCGTTCGTGGTCCAGGGCGCTGGTCGGCTCGTCGACGAGCAGCACCGCGGGCTCGTTCATCAGGGCCCGCGCGATGTTGACCCGCTGCCGCTGGCCGCCCGACAGCTGGTGCGGCCGGCGGTCGGCCCGGTCGGCCAGACCGACCGCCGCCAGCAGCTCCAGCGCCCGGGACCGGGCCTTACGGGGCGAGCGGCCGTCCAGATGGGCCATCACCTGGAGCTGTTCCGCGGCCGTCAGAGAGGGCAGCAGGTTCGGCTGCTGGAAGACCGTCCCGATGGACTTCCGGCGCAGCGCCGTCAGCTCGGCGCGGCTGCGGCCCGCGGTGTCCGTGCCGTCGATCACCACCCGCCCGCTGTCCGGCGTGATCAGCGTCGCGGCGACCGCCAGCAGGCTGGACTTGCCGGACCCGGACGGCCCGATCACCGCCGTCATGCTGCCCGCCGGTACCGCCAGGGAGACCGCGTCCAGCGCGGTCAGCCGGCCGTCGCCATCGGGGTAGGTGAGGGTGACATCGGTCAGTTCGAGGCTCATCGGGCACTTCCCAGGGCGGTCAGCGGGTCTACGGACGTGATGCGGCGGATGGACAGCGCGGCGCCGACGGCACCCAGCGCGATCATGATCAGGGCGGGGATCAGCACGGTGGACGGGTCGAGGACGAAGGGCACGGTGCCGCCGACCGCGGCACCGACCCCGGCGGCCACGGCGGTGCCCAGGCCGGTACCGAGCACCAGCAGGACGACGGCCTGCCCGAGCGCGTCCCGCAGCAGCGAGCCGGTCGAGGCGCCGAGCGCCTTGAGGACCGCGACATCGCCGCTCCGCTGGATCGTCCAGACCGTGAAGAACGCGCCGATGACCAGCGCGGAGATGGCGAAGAGGAAGCCGCGCATCAACTGGAGCGAGCCGTTCTCGGCGCTGTACGAGCCGATGGCCTGAAGGGCCGCGGCGGCGGTCACCGTCCGGGTGCCGAGCCGTGTGTCGGCGGCGGCCAGACCGGACGTCCCGGTGGTGGAGAGGGCGAGGACGGTCGCGCCCCCGGAGTCCGCGGCCCCGCCGGGGTTCCCGGTCAGCCGCTGCCAGTCGCCGAGCGAGGTCCACACGACCGGGGTGTGGCTGTACATCGCGGTCCCGGACACCGTCGCGACCGTGACCGTACGGCCGCCCAGGGCGAGCCGGTCCCCGGCCCGTACGCCGAGGGTGTCGGCGGCCTTGCGGGACAGGACGGCGGCACCGTCGCGGACCGCTCCCGGGGAAGGCGCCAGGCGTGAGCCGGGCCGTACGCCGAAGACGGACACCGCCGCCGTCCGGCCGCCGTCCGCTCCCGCCTTGGCCGTGGCGATGCCCAGCGGGTCGGCGCTGCGGACGCCGGGCACCCGTGCCCAGTCCCCTGCCGTCCGCTCCGGCAGCCGGGAGTCGGCGAACGACAGCGAGCCGCCCTCGGCGGGGGCGGCGAAGACCAGGTGGTCGGCGGGGAGTGCGGTGATCGCCGAGGTGTTCTCCCGGCCCAGGCCCGCCGTCAGGCCGGACAGCAGACCCACCAGCACCGTGATCAGCACGATGACGGTACCCATCAGGGCGAACCGGCCCTTGGCGAATCTCAGGTCTCTCCAGGCGACGAACACAGGCTTTGCCATCCTCGGGTCCACGGCGCCGGGCCCGCTGCCCGGCGGCTGGTCCCCACGGTCGCCCGCCGGCGGGGTGCCGGGCATCGCGCCGAGGAGTGGTTCGCGGCCATCGAAAGGTGCGGCCCGGCCTCCACCTTTGGATGCCGCCGCTCCACCTTTTGATTGATGCCGGGCGCCGGGCCGGCGCTTAGCCTGAAGAGGCCGTGACTGAAGAAGCCGGGACCGACCACTCCCTCACCCCCGTACTGCGCGCCCTGCGCCTTGCCCTCCATCTGATGGTGGCCGCGCTGCTCGGGCTCGCCGCCGTTCGCGCGGTGGCCGACGGGTCACCCGCCGCCCCGGCCGTCATCGCCACCGCCGTCGTGCTGCTCGCGCTGTACGTCCTCGGCCCGGCGCTGCCCCGCGTGCGGACGTCCTCCCGGGCCGCCGCCCTCTGGCTGGCCGCGGTGGTCCTGGTGTGGCTGGCGCTGCTGGCGCTCACTCCGGACGGCGTCTGGCTCGCCTTCCCGCTCTTCTTCGTCCAGCTGCACCTGCTGCCGCTGCGCTGGGCGCTGCCCGCCGTCGCGGTCAGCACGGTCCTGGCCATCGCCGGATTCGGGTGGCACACCCACACCCTCGGTGTCGGTACGGTCATCGGCCCCGCCCTGGGAGCGGCGGTCGCGGTCGCCGTGGTCCTCGGGTACCAGGCCCTCTACCGGGAGAGCGAGCAGCGCCGCCGCCTCATCGAGGAGCTCACCGAGGCCCGCAGCGAACTGGCCGCCGCCGAACGGGCCGCCGGCGTCCTCGCCGAACGGGAGCGGCTGGCCCGCGAGATCCACGACACCCTCGCCCAGGGCCTGTCCAGCATCCAGCTGCTGCTGAGGGCCGCCGAGCGCGCCATCCCGGAGCGGCCGGAGACCGCCCTCGGCCATGTCCGGCAGGCCCGTACGGCCGCCGTCGACAACCTCGCCGAGGCGCGCCGCTTCGTCCGCGCGCTGAGCCCGCCGGACCTGGAGGCCGGGTCGCTGCCCGCCGCCCTGGAGCGGCTGTGCGCCGCCACCGCCCGCACGTCCGGGCTCGCCGTGCACTGCCAGGTCTCCGGTGCCCCCACCGCGCTGCCCACCCCGCACGAGGTCGCCCTGCTGCGCATCGCCCAGTCCGCACTCGCCAACACCGTCCAGCACGCCGCCGCCCGGCGCGTCGAGCTGACCCTCAGCTACATGGACACCGAGGTCGCGCTGGACGTCGTCGACGACGGCGCCGGGTTCGTGCCCTCCGAGGTGCCGCCGCCCGGCTCCGCCGCTGCCGCCGGCACCGGATTCGGGCTGGCCGCGATGCGCGCCCGGGCCCGCGCCCTCCAGGGGACCCTCGCCGTCGAGTCCGCTCCAGGGGAGGGCACCGCCCTCGCGGTCACCCTGCCCTGCCCCGCCGCCACCCCTGCCCAGGGGGCCGCCGTATGACCACGACCGACGCCCCCGTCCGGCTGCTGCTCGCCGACGACCACCCCGTCGTACGGGCCGGGCTGCGCGCCGTCCTGGAGACCGAACCGGACTTCACGATCGCCGCGGACGTCCCGACCGCCGAAGCGGCCGTGGACCTCGCCGGGCGGCTGGAGGTCGACGTGGTCCTGATGGACCTCCAGTTCGGCGGCCGGATGCTCGGCGTCCAGGCCACCGCCGAGATCACCGCCCGCCCCGGTGCGCCCCGCGTGCTGGTCCTGACCACGTACGACAGCGACGCCGACATCCTCGCCGCCATCGAGGCGGGCGCCACCGGCTACCTCCTCAAGGACGCCCCGCCGGAGGAGCTGGCCGCCGCGGTGCGCACCGCCGCCGCCGGGAAGTCCGCGCTCGCCCCCACCATCGCGCTGCGCCTGATGGACCGGATGCGCACCCCGGCCACCGCGCTCTCCCGCCGTGAGACCGAGGTGCTGCAACTGGTCGCCGACGGGCTGTCGAACGCGAAGATCAGCAAGCAGCTCTTCCTCAGCCAGGCGACCGTCAAATCCCATCTCGTCCACATTTACGCCAAGCTGGGCGTCGACTCCCGGACGTCCGCGGTCGCCGCCGCCACCGCCCGGGGCCTGATCCGCCGCTGAGCCGCGTCCGGCCCCCGCGGCGGCCCCCGCCGCCCTCCTCGGACCGGCGTTGTCGGTGCCGGGTGCGAGAATCATCGACAGCACGACGACAGCACCACGCCGTACGACGACGACAGCACCACCGCACGCGACGCTCGACGATCAGGGAGATCCACCCATGGCACCCGCCATCCCAGCCTCGATGGACCGGCCGCACTTCATCGGCATCGGCGGAGCCGGCATGTCGGGCATCGCCAAGATCCTCGCGCAGCGCGGCGCCCGGGTGGCGGGCAGCGACGCCAAGGACTCCGCGACCGCCCAGGCCCTGCGCGACCTCGGCGCCACCGTCCACATCGGGCACGCCGCCGAACACCTCGCCCGGGACGCCACCGCTGTCGTCGTCTCCTCCGCGATCCGCCCCGACAACCCGGAGCTCGCCGCCGCCCGGGAGCGCGGCATCCCGGTCGTCCACCGCTCCGACGCCCTGGCCGCCCTGATGGACGGCCTGCGCCCCATCGCCGTCGCCGGCACCCACGGCAAGACCACGACGACGTCCATGCTCGCCGTCTCCCTCGGCGCCCTCGGCCTCAAGCCGTCGTACGCCATCGGCGGCGACCTCGACGCCCCGGGCTCCAACGCCGAGCACGGCACCGGCCAGATCTTCGTCGCCGAGGCCGACGAGAGCGACCGCAGCTTCCACAAGTACGCCCCCGAGGTCGCCATCGTCCTCAACGTCGAGCTGGACCACCACGCCAACTATGCCTCGATGGACGAGATCTACGAGTCCTTCGAGACGTTCGTGGGCCGCATCCGCCCCGGCGGCACCCTCGTCATCGCCGCCGACCACCCCGGCGCCCGCGAGCTGACCGCCAGGATCGCCGGCCGCCACGACATCGAGGTCGTCACCTACGGCGAGTCCAAGGACGCGGACGTCCGCATCCTCCAGATCACCCCGCACGGCCTCGCCAGCGACGTCACCGTCACCCTCACCAGCGGCAAGATCCTCACCTTCACCGTCTCCGTCCCCGGCCGGCACTACGCCCACAACGCCGTCGCCGCCCTCGCCGCCGGAGTCGCCCTCGACCTGCCGCCGCACACCCTCGCCGACGCCCTCGGCAAGTACACCGGCGTCAAGCGCCGCCTCCAGCTCAAGGGCGAGGCCGCCGGCGTCCAGGTCATCGACTCCTATGCCCACCACCCCACCGAGATGACCGCCGACCTGGAGGCCATCCGCGGCGCCACCCAGGAGGACGGCGGCCGGATCCTCGTCGTCTTCCAGCCGCACCTCTACTCCCGCACCCAGGAGCTGGGCACCGAGATGGGCCAGGCGCTGACCCTCGCCGACGCCTCCGTCGTCCTGGACATCTATCCCGCCCGCGAGGACCCGATCCCCGGCGTCACCAGCGCCCTGATCATCGACGCCGCGCGGGCCGCCGGCGCGGAGGTCACCCCCGAAACCGACAAGGGCGCGATCCCGGACGTGATCGCCGGAATGGCGAGGCCCGGTGACCTTGTTCTCACCATGGGCGCGGGCGATGTGACCGACCTCGGCCCCGCCATCCTGACCCGCCTGGGCAGCTGAGCTGAGGAGGCCCCCAGATGTCGTACGAGATCGACAAGCCCGACGAGCAGTGGCGCGCCGAACTGACCCCCGCCGAGTACCAGGTCCTGCGCCGGGCCGGCACCGAGCCCGCCTTCGTCGGCGAGTACACCGACACCAAGACGGCCGGCGTCTACTCCTGCCGGGCCTGCGGCGCCGAACTGTTCCGCTCCGACACCAAGTTCGAGAGCCACTGCGGCTGGCCCTCCTTCTACGACCCGAAGGACTCCGACGCCGTGGAGCTCCTTGAGGACCGCAGCCACGGCATGCACCGCATCGAGGTCCGCTGCGCCCGCTGCGGCTCCCACCTCGGCCATGTCTTCGAGGGCGAGGGCTATCCGACGCCGACCGACCAGCGGTACTGCATCAACTCGATCTCGTTGCGGCTGGTTCCCGACGAGGCGTGAGCGATGGGGATGTAGCGCCCTTATGAACGTCTCGACCTGCGAGGTCGAGACGTTGGGTCCAACATGTGACGCCCGCTCCGGCATCGGTGTGGCGATCTGGGGGACCCTGGGAGGGCCGGGCGGAAACGGGGAGGATGCCCCGGCGAGCGTCGGCGCGCCTGCGCGTTCAGTCGCGTGCCCGCACGGTACGGGCGCGGCGGCGCCGGATGGCCAGGGCGGTCGCGGTTCCCCCGACGATCAGGGCGATGCCCCCTCCCAGGAGGAGCGGGAGGGGGCTGCTGTCGCCTCCGGTGCGGGGGAGAGCGGCCGGTTGGGGGTGCTCCGGCGGAGTGCGTGCGCCGTCGCGTGTGGGGATCGTCCAGGTCTGGGCCGCGTTGCCGGGCGTGCACGGCTCGGTGGCGGGAATGCTGTCGGGTGCGGCGGTGAGGCAGCGCCCGGACTCTTTGTTCTTGAGGGTCCTCAAGGCCGTGTCGTACGCCCAGAGCTTGGCCGGATCGTCGACCTTGCCATCACCCGGGGCCCCCGCGCAGTCACGGGCAAGCACGGCGGAATTCTCTTCTGACAAGCAGCGGTTGGACGCCAAGCGCAGTGTCCGGTCGGCGGCGTGGACCCAGGCTCGGTCGGTCGCGACGGTGCAACTGGCCAGCGACGTCTCGGCGTGGTTGCCGGGAGCGCGGACGGCGAGGCATGCGTGGCCGTTCCGGAGCGTGCCCCGGGCGGTGTTGTCGATGGCGTTGCGCTGCACGCTGCCTTCCTCGGTGACCTCGACCTTCGCCCCCGCCTTGCAGGATGTGCCGGTTTCGGTGGACGCGACGGAGGCCGTGACGGTGCCGCCGTCGCCCTTCGGCAGGCCGAAGGCGGCAGCGGAGTTCGGCTGGTCGTAGCAGGTGGCCCGGGGATCGTTCCACTCGAAGTACTCGGTCCAGTCGACCATGTTGTCCGGGGAGATGCCGGTGGCCGTGGTCTTGATGCTGCCGAGGTCGGTGGTGGTGTCGCTGGTGGTGTCGGTGACGGTCGCGCGGAACCAGCCCTGGCCGGTGGCGGCAACCTGGAACCGGTAGGTGTGGCCCGCCCGCCAGTCCAGGGGTACCGAGCAGTGCTGACCGCTGCCCTCCCCTCCGAACGCCTCGCAACTGCTGCCAGGGCTGCCCGGTTTGGCCTCGGTGGTGTCCCAGGCCGAGAACAGCAGCTTGCGCGGGGAGCCGCCGTTGCTCTGCATGCCGATGTAGCCGACTCTGTGGTTGTCGAAGTCGAACTGGTGGCTCCAGAAGATCTCCGAGGCGTAACCGGGGTCGTAGGCCGGGGTGGTCGTCCAGCTGACGTCGTGCAGGGAGCTGGTGCCGTCGGGAAAGGAGTAGTTGGTGTAGGTGCCGGGAGTGTGGCCGTTCTCGGCGGCGGCCGGTGACGTGGCGAGGGTGCCGAGTCCGGCAGCCAGGCCGAGGGAGAGCGCACCGGCCAGGAGCCGGTGTCGGGTCGGTCGCTTGGTCATCGGGTCTTCTTTCCGGTGGCTTTGAGTCGGTGGTGGCCCGCTCGACCGGCAGGCTCTTGGTGGGTGTGTCCTCGGCTGCGGTGGCGTGGGCCGGCTCGGCCGCCGACCGTGAGCAGGACGGACGCCCCCGTCGCCGTGGTTCGCGATCGCGGCCGGTCCGGTCCCGTCGCCCTCGCGCGCAGCGCTCAGGGCCTCGGAGGGGTCCCGCCACTGGGATTCCGGCGCATACGTCGACGCCGTGATGGCGGAGTGCAGTGTGGCCTGGTCGAGCCGGTCGGTTCTGTTCTTGTCGGGCAGGGGGTGGCGGGCCGATTCCGCGTACGGGCCGGATACGAGCGTGCGAATCCCGTCCGGTGTGTGCGCGGGGCAGGCATCCCCCGCAACCTGGGCGCACGGCGCCCGCGAGCGCGGCCCGGCGCTCGGCGTCGGTGCGTGGATTCAGCGGTTGCGGCGCGTCGGTGCCGCTCTCGTTCCGGCCGGCCTGGTCTGCGGTGTCGGCCTGGTCTGCTGTGTCGTCCCGGGCGGTGCAGTCCAGGGCGGGTTTGCTGCCGGCGACGCCGCGCGGGTCGAATCCGACGATGTCGCAGCGTGCCCTGGCCGCTTTGCCGACGGAAGCCGTAGCCTCCGACTTCCGTGTGGCCACGCCGGAGGCGCCCGGGCCGCCCGGGTCGAAGACCGGCGACCCGATGCGCCGGCCCGGTCCCGTGGCGGCGGACTTGATCACGGGAAGGGGGAAGATCTTCCCGTTGCGGGGGTGCGCGTAGTCCATGGGGACGGTCGGCGTGGCGCACCGCAGCTTGCCGCAGCGGGTCCAGGCGAGGTGCTGCTGGTAGAAGGTGCCCAACTCCGGCCGGTCGGCGGGCTGCGGAGTGATCCGTGACGCCTGCACACCCGACGGGGCCGGGGAGCAGCCGACGAGCTGGGTGGCGCTCAGCGCGGTCGGGGCCAGGGCGAGGGCACCGCGCCGCCGGGGTACACGGCGCGGTGCCCTCGCACCTGGGGTATCGGGGGTGCGGCCGACGGATCGGGAGGCCGGTGCGAGCGTGCGGCGGTCCGCCGACTCGGCCTGGACCTCCTCCCCGCCTGAGTCCCTGCTGCTCCGGGAAAAGCACCGCATGTCTCTGTTCCGTCTCTCGTCGGCCGCCGGGTACGCCGCAGGAGCATCGCAAAGGCACCATGAGGATTTGGTGAGGAGAGCGGTGACGCTTGGTCGCCGTGCGCGTACTGGTGATCGAGGACAACGACGACCTGCGGTTCGCCGTGGTAACGGCCCTGCGCGGTGACGGTCTTGCCGTCGACGAGGTGGCGGACCTGCCCGCCGCGGACCAGGCGCTGTTCATCACCGAGTACGACTGCGCCGTCTTCGACCGGATGCTCCCCTCCGGCGACGCCCTCGACTACGTACAGGACTTGCGCCGGACCGGCCGCACCGTGCCGGTGCTGTTCCTCACCGCCCGCGACCATGTCACCGACCGGGTCGCGGGCTTCGCCGCAGGTGGCGACGACTACCTGGTCAAGCCGTTCGCCGAGCCCGAACTGGTCGCCCGCGTACGCAGCCTCTGCCGCCGGGCCCGGAGCGCCAGCCCGCCCGTACATCGCCTTGCCGACTTGGAGATCGACACTGCCCGCCGACAGGTGCGCCGGGACGGCGTGCTGCTCTGGCTGACCGGCAAGGAGTTCGCGCTGCTGGAAGTGCTGGCGACCCGCGCGGACCAGGCCGTGCCCCGCGCCGAACTCATCGAGAAGTGCTGGGACGAGATGGCCGAACCCAGCTCCAACGTCGTCGACGTCCTCGTCTCACAGCTGCGCCGCAAGCTCGGCGACCCACCGCTGATCCACACCGTCCGCGGTGTCGGCTACCGACTGGCCGGCACCGGGACCGGGAGATGAAAGCCGTTCCGGGCCGGGCCCTGCCGACTCCACGCCGGGCCGTGCCGACGCCCGCGGCGCGGCGGGCCCGCAGACTGCGGTGGCGACTGACCGCGCTGTTCGCCCTCACCAGTACGGTCGGCCTGATCGGCCTGGCGGCCTTCGCCATCCACAACGACGACGTCTCCCGACGCCGCCAGACCGACACCGAGCTGAAGTTGCAGATCACCCAGGCCATCTCGGGCCTCGGGTACGACGACAACGGCCAACTGGACGCCCACGCCGTGGTCGACTACGTCGAGACCGCCTGCCCGGCACTGACCGTCCTGTCCGCCACCGACGGCAAGCTCAAGCCGGCCTTCACACCGCACCAGCCCTGCGCAGACGCCCGGCCGGCCGACATCCAGGCGATCGCCGCCGCATCGGTGCAGCAGGAGACCAGGGTCCTCACCGACGCCCGCGGCATGGACGGGCACCCGCTCCGCCTCGCGGCCGGAGTCTTCACCGGCCCGGACGGCCAGAGCACCGGCGGCGCGATGGTCGCGGCCACCACCCTCACCGCCGACCAGGCCGCCCACCGCGAACTGGCCGGCCTGCTCGCCACCGGCTGTGCCGTCCTGCTGTCCCTGTCCGCCCTCGCGGGCCACCTGCTCTCCGGCCGCGCCATCAAGCCCGCCCTGACCGCACTCCAGCAGCAGGAAGCCTTCCTCGCCGACGCCGCCCACGACCTGCGCACCCCCGCCGCCTCACTGCGCCTCCTCGCCGGAACCGCCCTGCGTGACGGACCGGCGCGCAACGAAGCGCTGGAGCGCACCGTGAACCTGGCCACCCGCATGGGCGACCTCATCGACGGCCTGCTCACCCGCGCCCGCCTCACCGCCGGCGTCGCCACCCTCGCCCGCGAACCCCTACGACTCGACCAGCTCGTCGAAACCGTCATCGACGACACCCCCACCGGCCCACACCACATCACCGTCGAAACCCGACCCGCCATCGTCAACGCCGACCCTGACCTGCTGCGCCGAGCCGTCACCAACCTCTTCACCAACGCGCTCACGCACGGGCATGCGGCGGACCGGCCCTCCGAAATCCAACTCACCGTCACCTCCGGCGGCGTTCTGACCATCGACGACGCGGGACCCGGCATACCCCCCGACCTGGCAGAGTCGCTCTTCGAGCGCTTCCACAGCGGCTCCGGCTCCACCGGCCTCGGCCTGTCCATCGCCGCCTGGGCCGCCCATGCCCACGGCGGCACGCTCACTGCAACCGGCAGCCCCCTCGGCGGCGCTCGCTCACCCTTCGGCTACCCACCCACAACGCCGCAGCCGGGCCGCGGGAGGGCCGGTCTTCGAAGGATGAGTAGGCGCCTCGAAAACCGCGGAGCCGTCGCAGGCCCGGCCCGACGGTGGCGCGGAGGCGTCGGGACGCGGGAGCGGGACGCGTCCGGGAGCCGGCTCACCCGGAGTCTCCGCCGGCCTCCTGCCGGGTCAGGAGCCGCTCGATGTCCCGGGTCAGGGCCTGCGGGTCGACACCCTTGGCGTCCACCTCCAGGGTGCGCCCGTCCTCGGTGGTCAGGGTGATCCGGACATCGGAACGCCGCTGCGCGATCCACGTGGACACGCAGTTGGCGAGGATCGCGCCCACGCCCCCCGAACCGACCGCCACCACCAGGGCGTCCAGCGCCCCGCCCATCTCTCCTTGCGCCACGGGGGCCCGCTGCGCCTGCACCCGCCCCCTGAGGCCGTCCTCGTGACGTAACCAGTCCAGCAGCGAGCGCAGTTGGTCGTCCGCACCGCCCGCGCCGATCCGCAGTCTCCGGCTCTCGCTTCGCACCACATGGCCATGCTGCCTCAACGGCCATGTCAGCGGGCCGGATTGACGCATTCCTCTTCCGCCCCTGGGGCGACGCGGACGCGGGCGCGGCGATCAAGGAGGAGGCCGGTCACCCCGTCGTCGCCGGTACCGTCACCGCCGTCACCACCAGCCCCGAGGCGATCAGCCACCGGCCGCTGAACTCGCCCAGCTGCCGGCCGTCGACGACCGGGCCGGGGACGAGGAGGCGGGCGGTGAACGTGGCGTCGGTCGGGTCGAGGGTCAGGTGGGCGTCCTCGAAGCCCAGCCAGCGGCCGGTGAGCGGATACCACGCCTTGTAGACGCTCTCCTTGGCGCTGAAGAGCAGCCGGTCCCAGGAGATCTCCGGCTGGTGGGCGGTGAGCCGGGAGATCTGGGCGCGCTCCTCGGGGAGGGAGACCAGGTCGACGACGCCGGGGTCGTTGATCGGTTCGTTCGGCTCCGCGTCCAGACCCAGCGCGCGGATGTCCGCCGCGCGGGCCACCGCCACGCCGCGGAAGCCGGTGCAGTGGGTCATCGCGCCGACGATGCCGTCCGGCCAGCGCGGGGCGCGGCCCGGCCCGGGCAGCACCGGGGCCGGCGCGATCCCGAAGGCGGCGAGCGCCCGGCGGGCGCAGTTGCGTACGGTGCCGAACTCCCGCTGGCGATGGGGGACGGCGTTGGCGACCAGGGCCCGTTCCTCCGGGTACATCTCCGCGACCGGGTCGTCGTGGAAGGACTCGGCGGTGGCTATCGGGGCGGGCAGCAGTTTTTCGATCACGCGGGGACTCCGGTGGTCGCGACGGGGAGGATCTGGACCGGGCGGCCGGGGGAGCCGGGGCGGCGCCGCCACTCGCGAGGGTAGCCGAGCGACACCTCCTGGTGCGGCACACCGTCCACGATGATCAGGCGGGGGATGTGCAGGTGCCCGTAGACGACGGATGCGGCGCGGAAGCGGCGGGGCCAGTCGGCGGTGGCCTCGGTGCCGCACCACAGGGCGAATTCCGGGTACCACAGGGGCCGGGTGGGCTCGCGGACCAGCGGCCAGTGGTTGACGAGGACGGTCGGCACACCGTCCGGGAGGGCGGCGAGCCGGGCCTCCGTCTCCGCCAGCCGGGCCCGGCACCACGCCTCGCGCGTCGGGTAGGGGTCGGGGTGGAGGAAGTACTCGTCGGTGCAGACGACCCCGGCCTTCTCGGCCAGGGCCAGCGCCTCCTCCTTGGAGCCCACCCCCGGCATCCGGAAGGTGTAGTCGTAGAGCAGGAACAGCGGCGCGATGACGACCGGGCCGCCGGCGCCCTCCCAGACCGGATACGGGTCCTCGGGGGTGAGGACGCCCAACTCCCGGCAGATCTCGACCAGGTGCTCGTAGCGGGCCGCGCCGCGCAGCTGTACGGGGTCCTTGACGGGGGTCCACAGCTCGTGGTTGCCGGGCACCCACACCACCTTGGCGAACCGCTCGCTCAGCAGGGTGAGCGCCCAGCGGATATCGGCTTCGTACTCCCCGACGTCCCCGGCGACCAGCAGCCAGTCGTCGTCGGACTCCGGCCGTAACCGCTCGACGATGTCGCGGTTCTCGTCGTACCGGACGTGCAGATCGCTGACGGCGACCAGCCGGCCCTCCCGGGAAGCGGGGGCCGGCCCGACGGTGGCGTGCTGGGCGCCGGGGGCGAAGGTGCGGATCTCGTAGGTCACCTCTGAAGTAAAGACGGTGACGCGGGGAGAGTGAAGTGAGTCCCGGCATCCAGTGGGGCGTGCCGCGGGGCTGTCACGGGGCCGTCATCCGCCCGTCACCGGATCCCGGGGAGGGGCGCCGCCGCGGCGGATGCGGGTGGCGAGCCAGAGGTCGAAGCGGTCGTCGGGGTCGTCGAGGCGGCGGCCGGTGAGGTCCATGGCCTTGTCCAGGCGGTTGCGGACGGTGTGGCGGTGGACGCCGAGGCGGCGGCTGGTGGCGTCCCAGGCACCGCCGGTCTCCAGCCAGGCGGCGAGGGTCGCGATCAGCTCCTCGCCGTTGTCCGCGAGGTCCAGCGGGCCCAGGACGGTGTCGGCGTAGCCGTGCAGCGTACGGCGGTCGCCCAGGTCCAGCAGCAGCCGGGCGGCCTCGCTCTGCCGGGCCTCCGCGGGCCGGCCGCTGGTCCGGCTGACGGCGAGCAGCCCGGTCGCCTGGCGCAGCGACACCCGCACCCCCTCCGGCGCGGTGGCCGGGCCGATGCCCGCCGGGCAGTGCGGGGCGAACCGGCCGAGCACCGCATGGATGTCCAGTTCCTCGCCCACCACGGCCTCGATGACCGGGCCCGATGCCGGGCCGGCGGTCACCCGGACCAGCCCGCCGGGCATCGCCAGCGCCAGATCGGCGGCCGTCTCCTGCGCGGCGCCCTCGGCGGCCCCGGCAGCCGGGGACGGCCCGCCGCCTTCGCGCGACCCCGGCACAGCGGCCTCCACCACGACCCCCCGCACCCGCTCCGCGGTGAGCCCCGCCGAGGCCAGCATGTCCCGGGCCCGGTCCGCCGGCAGGTCCTCGTCCGCCAGCAGCTCCGACAGCAGCGCCGACCGGCGCCGCCGCTCCGGTTCGTCGCGTAGATGGCGCCGCTCCAGCTCCAGGGAGAGCAGCGAGATCAGCCCCGGGACGACGGAGCGGGCGGCGGCGTCCGGGTGGCCGGTGAGCAGCAGCAGCCCGCGCAGCCGGCGAGCGCCCAGCGGCTGCACCTCCAGCTGCTGCCCGCCGACGGTGCTCGACGCGCTGCCGCGCAGCCCGCGCGCGGCGACCCGCTCGACCAGATCGCGGGCCTGCGCCGGCGGCGCAGGCGTCTCCCGTTCACCGGCCGCCAACTGCCGCCCCAACGGGTCGAGGACGGTCGCGCCGATGCCGGTGGCGGCGGTCCACTCCTCCAGCATCGGCTGGAGCCCGTCGCTGGTCGCCGCCGCGGCCGTCAGCCGCCGCTGGGTGGCGAACGCCCGGTGCAGCACCTCGCGCTGCTCGTTGGCGCGGGCGTCGAAGACCGCCTTGGTGACGGCGATGAACGGCACCTCGTCCGGCACCGTCAGCAGCGGCAGGCCCGCTTCCCTGGCCGCCGTCACCAGCGGTTCCGGTGCTTCCTGGTACGGGAGCCCCTGACCCAGCCCGAGCGCCAGGCAGGCCGCGCCGCCCTCGGCCACGTCCCGGACGTACGCCCGGCAGGCGTCCGGCTCCATCGGCAGCAGCAGGCCGATGGTCATCAGCAGCTCGCCGCCCTGCAACCACTTCCCCGGGACCAGCAGATCGGAGACGGTCGCCGCCTCGATGGTGCGGGCCAGCAGCTCCGGCGGGACGTCGTAGGTCACCGCCAGATTCAGGCCCGGCCGGTCCAGCAGGTCCGAGATTCGCAGAGGCATAGACATAGTGTCCATCACATATCTCTTGAATGGACGATCGGGCGATCGAGTCCCGGCGGGAGGACGCCGAAGTTCACACCACCGCGTGCGCGGGGAACGCCGGCCAGGCCCTGGACCGTCGGGCCGGCCGCGGCCGGGGCGCGTGCGCGGAGGACGCTCCAGCGGATGAGCGGGTGCGGTCTGTTCCGTTATGGTCGGCCAGTAGGGAGGGATTCCCACCGGCCGGCCGCCTCTTCCGGCCCCCGGGCCCGCCCGGGCGGGCCGGCCCCGTCGGACGAAGGGACGTGAGCGTGCGATGCGGGTGGCGTTTCTGGTGGCTCCGCAGGGCACCGAACAGGTCGAGCTGACCGAGCCGTGGCAGGCGGTGACCGCCGCGGGCGGCACCCCGAAGCTGCTCTCCACCGGGTCCCGGAAGGTGCAGGCGTACCACCACCTGGACCGGGCCGACACCTTCCCCGTCGACCTGGACGTCTCCGCGGCGTCGGCCGCGGACTTCGACGGTCTGGTGCTGCCCGGCGGGGTGGCGAATCCGGACGCGCTGCGCCTCGACAAGCGGGCGGTGGCGTTCATCGCGTCGTTCTTCGCGGCCGGGAAACCGGTGGCGGCCATCTGCCACGCGCCGTGGACGCTGATCGAGGCCGACGTGGTGCGCGGCCGTACGCTCACCTCCTGGCCGAGCCTGAAGACCGACATCCGCAACGCGGGCGGCACCTGGGTCGACGAGCCGGTCAGCGTCTGCACGGCGGGCCCGAACACGCTGATCACCAGCCGCAAGCCCGGCGATCTGGCCGCGTTCTGCGCGGCGTTCGTCGAGCAGTTCACGCGGTAGCGGAGCGCTCCGGCCGGTCCCTCCCCCCGACTACTCCTCCCACTCCGCCTCTTCCGACTCCACCACCGCCACCGACCCCGCCGCCAGCCGCAGCACCCCGCCCTCGTCCGGAAGCAGGGGCTCCGGCCAGCCCGCCAGCGCCCGGAATGCCGGCGTCCGGGCTGCCGCCCTGCGGGCCGCCCCGGCGACGGGGACGGCGGCCGTGCCGCGCGCCGCGAGATTGACCGCCAGCCCGAGCGGGCCGCGGCGCAGGAGCAGCCACCGGCCCTCCTCGTCGTAGGTGACACGGGTGCGGGCCGGATCCGGGTCGGTCAGGGCGGGGCGGTCGCGGCGCAGGGCGAGCAGGGTGCGGTACCAGGCCAGCAGCGAGGCGTGCGGCTCGGTGGCGGGTTCGGTCCAGTCCAGGACGCAGCGGTCGCGGGTGGCCGGATCCTGCGGGTCGGGCCAGTCGGCGGCGGGGCGGCCCCCGTTGGCCGGTGCGCTGCCCTCCTGGGCGGCGAACTCCCGCCGCCGTCCGGCCCGTACGGCCTCCGCCAGCTCCGGGTCCGTGTGGTCGGTGAAGTACTGCCAGGGCGTGCGCGCCCCCCACTCCTCGCCCATGAACAGCATCGGTGTGAACGGCGCGCACGCCACCAGTGCGGCGCCGCAGGCGAGCAGTCCGGGGGAGAGGCGGGCGGTGAGCCGGTCGCCGAGCGCGCGGTTGCCGATCTGGTCATGGGTCTGGGCGTAGCCGAGCAGCCGGTACGGCGGCGTCGCCCGCAGGTCGAGCGGTGCGCCGTGCGCCCGGCCGCGGAAGCTGGAGTAGCCGCCGTCGTGGAAGAAGCCGCCGGTCAGCGTCTTGGCGAGGGCGGCGAGCGGGGCGCGCGCGAAGTCCGCGTAATAGCCGTGCGATTCGCCGGTCAGCGCGGTGTGCAGGGCGTGGTGGAAGTCGTCGTTCCACTGGGCGTGCAGGCCGTGCCCGCCGCCGGTGCGCGGTGCGGTGGTGCGCGGATCGTTGAGGTCGGACTCGGCGACCAGGAACAGCGGGCGGCGCAGATGCCCGGCGAGCGCGTCCACGGCTGCGGACAGTTCGGCCAGGAAGTGCCGGGCGCGGCCGTCGTGCAGCGCGTGCACGGCGTCCAGCCGGAGGCCGTCGGCGCGGTAGTCGCGCAGCCAGCCGAGCGCGCTGCCGACGAGATAGCGGCGCACCTCGTCGGAACCGGGGGCGTCCAGATTCACCGCGGTGCCCCACGGCGTGTGGTGGGTGTCGGTGAAGTACGGCCCGAATTCCGGGAGATGGTTGCCGGACGGGCCGAGGTGGTTGTGGACGACATCGAGGACGATGCCGAGGCCGTGGCCGTGCGCGGCGTCCACGAAGCGCTTGAGGCCGTCCGGTCCGCCGTACGGCTCGTGCACCGCCCAGGGGGCGATCCCGTCGTAACCCCAGCCGTGGGTGCCGGGGAACGGACAGACCGGCATCAGGGAGACATGGGTGATGCCCAGGTCGGCGAGGTGGCCGAGGCGGGCGGCGGCGGCGTCGAAGGTGCCTTCGGGGGTGAACGTCCCGATGTGCAGCTCGTAGAGGACCGCGCCGGGCAGCGGGCGGCCGGGCCAGGGGTGCCGCCAGGCGAACCGGCCGTGCTCGACGACCGCGCCGGGCCCGCCGGGGCCGTCCGGCAGCCGGGCGGCCCGCGGGTCGGGGCGCGGCGGGCCGCCGTCGATGCGGAAGGCGTAGCGGTCGCCGTGCCGGGCCGGTGCCTCGGTGCGCCACCAGCCCGCGCGGCCGGTGTCGCGCGCCAACGGGACGGCCGGTTCGGCGGACCGGTCACCCGCCCACTGGAGAGCGACCCGCCCGGCGTCCGGCGCCCATACCTCGAACAGCACGACTGTCCTCCTTCGTTCGCTCCCGGCCGGGAACGCCCCGGCCCCTGACGACGAAAGCACGCCGCCGCGCCGCCCGACAGTGCGACGTGGCGCGGCGGGCCGGGATCGCGCCGTGCGCTGCGCCGTTCCGGCGAGCCGCGCCGCGCCCGGGCCGCGACCGCGGTCCGCCCGCCGCACCGACATCGCCTGGACACCGGGTCACGGTGGCCGGAGAATCACGGTATGACTTCGCTCCAGTTCCCCGCGCGGCCCTCGGACGCCGACCGGGAACGCGCCCTTGAGCTGCTGCGTGACGGCGCGGCGCAGGGACGGCTGTCCCAGGACACCTTCCTCCGGCGGCTGGAACTCGTCCTGACCGCCCAGCAGCAGTCCGAACTCGCCCTGGCCACCGCCGACTTGGAGAGCCGCGGCAAGGTCCAGGGGATGGTGCTGCGGACGGTCGGCCGGGTGTCGGCGTTCCACATCCGGGTGCGCAGGGCATGGCGTACGGAGCGGCTGCCGAAGCTGATGCTGCCGGAGCCCGGACCCTTCCCGCTGCTGATCGGGCGGGCGCCGGGCGTCGGGCTGCGGCTCAACCACGAGACCGTCTCCCGCAACCACGCCGAGCTGCGCAGCGAGGGCAAGGGCTGGATGCTGCGCGACCTCGGCTCCACCAACGGCACCTGCGTCAACGGGCGCCGGGTGGTGGGCGAGATACCGGTCGGGCCGGGCGACCACATCCGGTTCGGGCAGGTGGACTACGTCCTGACGGAGCGTTGAGCGGGCGCGCGGACCGGCCGCCCTACGAGGCCTCCGGCGCCGCCCCCTCCGGCAGGCACCAGGCGCCCCCGTCCCGCACCGGCCGGTCCCCCGACGGGGCGGACGTCCAGACCCCTTCGCCGTGCGTCAGCCCCGGCAGCGCCGCCTCGCACGCCCGCACCCGACGCGCCGCGACCACCCCGCTGACCAGCCACCTCCGCCTCCCCCCTGACGTCTCGGCGGAGGTCTCACCGACCTGTGCACCCAGCGCCGCCAGCCGCGCGGTCACCGGAGCGAGCGCGTCGAGCGGCAGCTCCGCCTCGAACGCGTGGTACGGCTCGTGGATCCGGGTGCCCGCACGGTCGAGCGCCCGCAGCAGGACGGCGGACGTGACGGTGCGGAAGTGCCCCGCGACGCTCACCGGCCCGACGAAACCGGAACGGGTCAGCACCACCCGGCAGTCGGTCACCGCCAGCCCCCGCGGCCCGCGCCGCAGCGTCGCCAGGGCGGTCTCCTCGATGGCCTGGTGAAAGCCGTGCGGCAGCGCGCCCAGCTCGGTCTCGTAGGCGAACACCGGGCCGGAGCCGCGGGCGCCCGGCTCGACCCGCAGCCCGACGGTCGCCCACGGCCCGGTGTGGCCGCGCCGGGCGATCTCGTGGCACGCCTCGCCGGTCCCGCACGGCCGCTCGACGCACACTACCCGGCTCGGCGCGAACTCCGCCTCGGTGCCGTACTCCTGAAGCAGCGTCGCCCCGATGATCTCCTTCTGCACCTCGCCGTGCAGCAGCAACGAGGTCGCGCCGCCGGCCGCGGGCCGAGCCTGGAGCAGCGGGTCCTGGTCGGCGAGGGCCAGCAGCGCGGCCCGCAGCGCGGCGGCGCGCGCCGGGTTCCGGGCCCGGACGACGGTCTCCAGGGTGGGCGCGGCGAAAAGGCCGGCGGGGGCTTGCCCGCCGGACCGGTCGTCGTCCCCACCGGCCCCGTCCCCTGCCCCTGCCCCGGATTCCGGGAGCGGTGCACCGAGCCGGTCGCCGGTCCGGATGCCGGGCACTCCGCGCAGCACCGCGATATTGCCCGCGGTGAGCGGCCCGCCGGCACCCGGCGGCCGACCGATGACGTCGAGCCCGGTGATCCGCCCGGCCAGTGTCGCGCTGCCGCCGTCCGCCGTGCGGCGGTGCAGCACGATCCGCTGCCGGGGCCGCAACTCGCCCTCGTAGAGCCGGACATGGGCCGTCCGCTCGCCGCCCGGCGGCTGGTGCACGGCGAACACGGTGCCCCGCGGCCCGGTACCGGCCGGCACCGGCGCCGGCGGGATCAGCCCGGCCATGCCCGCGATCAGCGCATCGATGCCCTGCCCGCCGAGCGCCGACCCGAAGTACACCGGGTGCAGCGAGCCGTCCGCGGTCCGGGCGGCCAGCGCGGCGCGCAGCTGCCCGGCGGACGGGGTGACGCCGTCGACCAGCTGCGCCAGCACCGCGTCGTCCGCCTCCGCGACCACCTCGGCGATCCGCTCGCGGACCGGCGGGTCGGTCAGCGGGTGTGCGCTCGCGCGCGCCCGGGGCGTACCCAGCCCGGCAACGGCCGTCATCGGGACGGCGACCGGGGCGAGTCCGCGGCGGATGTCCGCCAGCAGCGCGTCACTCCGGGCGCCGGCCCGGTCGATCTTGTTGACGAAGAGCAGCGTCGGCAGCCGCAGCCGCCGCAGCGTCCTCATCAGCAGCCGGGTTCCGGCCTGCACGCCCTCCACGGCGGACAGCACCAACACGGCGCCGTCGAGCACCCCGAGGGCGCGTTCGACCTCGGCGATGAAGTCGGCGTGGCCAGGGGTGTCGATGAGGTTGATCCGGACGTCGCCGGCGGTGAACGAGGCGACCGCGGAGCGGATGGTGATGCCGCGCTGCCGCTCCAGGTCGCCGGTGTCCGTACGGGTGTCGCCGGCGTCCACGCTGCCGAGCCGGTCGATGGCGCCGCTGTCGAACAGCAGCCGCTCGGTGAGGCTGGTCTTACCCGCGTCGACGTGGGCCAGGATCCCGATGTTCAGGGTGTGCGAAGGCGAAGGGGCCATGGAAGGTGGATTCCTCAAGAACTGTCGTCCGGCTGGGGCGATGAGTAGTTCCGAGGAATCGGCGCATTCCGGGCTCCTTGGTCAGGGGAAGCGGGCGTACGGGACGATCGTGCCAGCCGTACGCCCGGATGCAACCGAATTAATCCGCGACGGGCCCGCGGGCGGGGCCGCGGCCCGCGCCCGCCCGCGGCCTCAGTGCTGGTGCACCCGTTCCTGGAGACCGAGCATGAGTTGCACAGGCTCAGCCGCGTGCCCCGAACGGTGTTGGGCACACCGGTCGCCCGCGTCCGCGCGGCATCCAGCGCCATCGCAGTTCCCTGACCCCCGCCCCGCCAGCGTCAGAAACGCCCCGCCGACCGCCTCCGACAGCGTCCCGGATCCCCATCGACCCGCCCCGGCGCCGCGAGATCACCGTCTTCTCGCGGGTGGAACCGACCGGCGGAGCGGCGGAGTTCACCGAACTGCTGAAGGAGAGCGGCGACCGGGACGGCGGCTGATGTCCCATCAGCCGCGCGCGCCCGGCTCCTCCCGTACGAGCAGTGCCACCGGCCACCCCGCCATCAGCTCCTGCACCGCCACCGCGGCCCCGCCCGCCAGCGCGCGGCCGGTCAGCAGCTCGCGCCAGGTGCCGCCGGGCGGCAGCCGCAGCACGGTGTCCCACCAGCCGCCGGTCTCCACCAGCCGCAACGACAGCCGGGTCACCGCCGTGACCACCCGCCCGCCGCGCCCGAAGGCCACGCAGTGCTCCGCCGCCGGCCCCTCCGCGGTCAGCGGCTCGTACCGCGCCGCGGCGCCGAACCACTCCGGATGCTCGCGCCGCAGCCGCAGCGCCACCGTCGTCAGCCGCAGCTTCTCGGCAGACAGATCGCCCGGTGCGATACCGCCGTCCAGATCGTCCAGCAGCTCGGGCCGGAACCGCGCGGGCTGCCGGTTGTCCGGGTCGACCAGCGCCGTGTAGTCCCGCTCGGTGCCCTGATAGAGGTCGGGGACACCGGGCATGGTGAGATGCAGCAGCGTCGCCCCCAGGACGTTCGCCCGGACGAACGGGGCGAGTTCGGCATCCAGCGCGGCCAGCGTGGCGGCTGCCGGACCGCACGGCCCGCCGCGGACGAACTCCGCCACCGCCTCTTCGTAGGCCGCGTCCGGTTCCGTCCAGGACGTCCGCAACCCGGCCTCCCGCACGGCCTTGAGGACCGCGGGCGTCACCCTCGCCGAGCCGTCGCCGGGCGGTGGCGCCCCCAGCCCGAACGCGGTCTGCCAGGCCGTCCACGCCGCCATCGGATCCACCGGAACCGCGCCCTCCGCGACCTCCCACCCGTCGGCCACCTCGCCCAGCACGTCCCGCCACCGGTCCGGGCACTCGGAGAGCACCGCGATCCGCGCCCGCACGTCGGCACTGCGCTTGGTGTCGTGCGTGGAGAGCACCGTCCCGCTCGCCGGCCAGTCCCGGTGCAGCCGCGCGCAGTACTCGTGGAACGTCCCGGGGCCCAGCGCGGGTTCCCCCGGATCGCCGCCGACCTCGCAGGCCGACAGCAGCACCGGATAGCGGTAGAAGGCGGTGTCCTCAACGGACTTGGCGTGCAGCGCGGACGCGGTCTGGGCGAACCGCGCCGCGAAGTCCGCCGCGTCCTCGGCGTCCTCGGCGTTCGCGGTGTTCTCAGTGTTCATGGCGTTCTCGGTGCCCGCGGCGTACGGGTCTTCCCCGGCGCCGGTCCCGAACCGCCCCAGCACCAGATCGCGGACCAGGTCCACTGCCGCCGCCTCCTCCGGCACCCGGAACGCGGTCCGCGCCCGCTCCGCCGCCGCGTCCACCATCGCCGCGTCCGCCGCCGCGCGCGCGGCATCCGCGCCCTGCGCGGCGTACGGCCGGTAGACCGGCAGCCGTACCAGCAGTTCGCGGACCGCCTGGCGCAGCGCCCAGGGCGCGTGATCGCCCGGCCGGGGCGCCCGCTCGCTGATCCGGGCCGCGGTGCGCACCAGCCGCGCCACCTCCGCGGCCAGATCGTGCGTCACCACCTCGTAGGCGGCCCGGCGCACCGTCTCCTCCCAGTCGCCGCCCTCGTCGGCCAGCGGGGTGACGAAGTCCCGGTAGTGCGAGAAGAGCCGCCCGGCGCCCTGCGGGCAGACGAACAGCCCGTCGATGTGCCGCAGCGCGTCATAGCCGGTGGTCCCCGAACACGCCCAGTCGCCCGGCAGCCGCTCGGCACCGGTCAGGATCTTCTCCACCACCGTCCACCGCCCGCCCGTGTGCTCCCGCAGCCGCGCCAGATAGCCGCCGGGGTCCACCAGCCCGTCCGGGTGGTCGATCCGCAGCCCCTCGATGACGCCCTCGCGCAGCAGCCGCAGCACCGTGCCGTGCGTCGCCTCGAAGACCTCGGCGTCCTCGACCCGGACCCCGATCAGCTCCGAAATGGTGAAGAAACGACGGTAGTTGAGCTCCGTGCGGGCCAGCCGCCACCAGGCGAGCCGGTACCACTGCGCCTCCAGCAGCCGCCCGACCGGCAGCCGCTCGGTCCCGGGCCGCAGCGGAAAGGCGTGCCCCCGGTAGCGCAGCACCCGCCCCTCGACCGTGAACTGCCCCAGCTCGTCGCCGATCCGCCCTTCCAGTACAGGCAGCAGCAGCCGCTCCCCGTGTCCGCCGTCCCAGTCGATGTCGAACCAGCGCGCGTACGGCGACGCCGGCCCGTCGCGCAGCACCTCCCACAGCGGGCCGTTCAGCGACACCGGCGCGGGCACCGCCATGTGGTTCGGCACGATGTCGGCGACCAGCCCGAGGCCGTGCGACCGGGCCGTCGCCGACAGCGCCCGCAGGCCCTCCTCGCCGCCCAGTTCGGCCCGGACCGCCGTGTGGTCGGTCACGTCGTAGCCGTGCGTGGAGCCCGGCACCGCCTCCAGCACCGGCGACAGGTGCAGATGCGACACCCCGAGCGCGGCGAGGTACGGGACGGCCCGCTCCGCGGCGGCGAACGGGAAGTCCGGCTGGAGTTGCAGCCGGTAGGTGGCGGTCGGCGACGGACTCGTGGGCTGCGTCATGGGAACACCCGTACCCCGCTGAAGGCCCGTTGTGTCATCGTGTTGCGTCATCTCGGGCCGCCCCGCAGGTCGTGGTTTCGTCCACACCGGGGGGCGTCGGCGCCGACGATCTTCGTACCTCCCGCCCGTACGGTTGCCCGCCGCACCCCCGATAGCGTCGTGTGATGACCGCCGTCACCGCCACCTACCGCCGGGTGATCGCCCTGGGCGGGCCGCTGCTGCCCGTCGTCTCCTTCCTGGGGCGGCTCCCGACCGCCATGTGCCAGCTCGGCAGTCTGCTGCTGGTGGCCGAGACCAGCGGTTCGCTGACCACCGCGGGCCTGGTGGGCGGCGCGCTGGCGGCGGGTCAGACGGTCGCCGGCCCGCTGACCGGCCGGCTCGCCGACCGGCACGGGCAGCGCCCGGTGGTGCTCGCCGCCTGCTGGGTCAACGCGCTCGCGGTCGCCGCCCTGGTGACCGCCTCCCTCGCCGGTCTCGCGACGCTGCCGCTCGCCCTGATCGGCCTGCTGGCCGGGGCGAGCGTGCCGCAGATCGGGCCGCTGGCCCGCACCCGGCTCGTCGCCCTCGCCCACCGGGCGGGGGCCGGCGACCGGGTGGTCGCCGCCGCGCTGTCCCTGGAAGGCACGCTGGACGAGGTGTCCTTCGTGCTCGGCCCGGCGCTGGTGGGGCTGGCCGCGTCGGTCGCCCATCCGGCCGTGGCGCTGGCGCTGGCCGCGGTGCTGCTCGCGGTCTGCGGCACCGCGTTCGCGCTGCACCCGACGGCGGTGGTGGTGGTGCGGCCGGCGGCCGACCGGTCCGCGGGGAGCGCCGGGGATCCGCCGCACGGCCGCCCGGCCCGCGCGAGGACGCCCCGCGCGGTGCACGCCATGCGGCTCTCGACGGCGCTCCAGGGCGCCATGTTCGGCGCCTGCCAGGCCGGTATCACCGCGCTCACCGAGCGCCTCCACCAGCCCGCCCAGGCGGGGCTGGTCTATGCGGCGATGGGCGTGATGAGCGCGGTCGCCGGGATCTCGCTGGCGCTGGTGCCGGCCCGGATCGGGCTGCCGGCCCGCTGGCGGACGGCCGCCGTGGCGCTGATCGCGCTCTCCGCGCCGCTGCTGTTCGTACGGTCGCTGGGCGCGCTCTATCTGGTCGTCGTGGTGCTCGGCGTGGCCTTCGCCCCGCACCTGATCACCCTCTTCGGCCTCACCGAGCGGCTGGTGCCCGCCACCCGGCTGGCCGAATCGATGGCCTTCCTCACCAGCGCCGTGGTCGGCGGCCAGGCCCTCGCCCTGGCCGTCTCCGGCCGGCTCGCCGACGCCTACGGGCCGGCCGCCGCCTTCGCGGTCGCCGTCGGTGCCGCCGTGCTGATCCTCGGCGTCGCCCTCACCACCCGCGCCGGCGCCCGGCCCGCGCCGCCCGTGCGCGGCTCCCGGCCTGCCCGGGAGCCGGCCGCGGACGCCCCGGCCGCCTCGGGCCTGTCCGGTGGATCAGGGGCGGACACGCCTTAGCCGGACGCCGTCACGCGGGCCGCTGGAGCACCAGCAGACTGCGCCCGATGAGCATCAGCCGGTCGCCCGCCTTGACCTTGGCGCCGGCGCCGTCCGTCGCCGCCCGCGGCCGGTCGGTGTCCACCACGACCTGCCACTGCCGGCCCAGATGCTCCGGCACCGTGAACTCCTTCTCCTGGTCATGGGCGTTGAACATCAGCAGGAACGAGTCGTCGGCGATCGGCTCGCCGCGCGGCCCCGGTTCGGAGATCGAGCTGCCGTTGAGGAAGACCGCCAGCGACTTGGCGTGCACCGACTGCCAGTCGCGCGGCCCCATCTCCGCACCCGCCGCGGTGAACCAGGCGATGTCGGACAGCTCGTCGTGGGCCCCCTCCATCGGGTGCCCCTGGAAGAACCGCCGCCGCCGGAAGACGGGATGGTCCCGCCGCAGCCACACCATCCGCCGGACGAACTCCAGCAGCTCCCGCTCCTCGTCCCGCTCCGCCGCCCCGTCCGCGCCCCCGGCGTCCGGCGCGTCCGCTGCCCCATCGGCCCCATCGGCCCCGTCGGCCTCGACCGCGTCGTCACCGGCACCGGACCCGTGATCGCCGCCGGCCGCGCTCGCCCGCTCCGGCCAGCGCACCCACGACAGCTCGTTGTCCTGGCAGTACGCGTTGTTGTTGCCGCGCTGGCTGCGCCCGAACTCGTCGCCCTGGCTGAGCATCGGCACGCCCTGCGACAGCATCAGCGTGGCCAGGAAGTTCCGCATCTGACGGGCCCGCAGCCGCCGCACCGAGGGGTCGTCGGTCGGCCCCTCCACCCCGCAGTTCCAGGACCGGTTGAAGCGCTCGCCGTCCCGGTTGTCCTCGCCGTTGTCCTCGTTGTGCTTGTCGTTGTACGAGACCAGGTCGCGCAGGGTGAAGCCGTCGTGGCAGGTGACGAAGTTGACAGAGGCGAGCGGGCGCCGCCCGTCCTCCTGGTAGAGGTCCGACGAACCGGCCAGCCGGGACCCGAACTCCGCCAGGGTGCGCGGCTCGCCGCGCCACAGATCCCGCACGGTGTCCCGGTACTTCCCGTTCCACTCGGTCCACAGTGGCGGGAAGTTCCCCACCTGGTAGCCGCCCTCCCCGACGTCCCACGGCTCGGCGATCAGCTTCACCTGGCTGACGACCGGGTCCTGGTGCACCAGGTCGAAGAACGACGACAGCCGGTCCACCTCGTGGAACTGCCGGGCCAGGGTCGCCGCCAGATCGAAGCGGAACCCGTCCACATGCATCTCCTGCACCCAGTAGCGCAGCGAGTCCATCACCAGTTGGAGCACGTGCGGACTGCGCATCAGCAGGGAGTTCCCGGTGCCCGTGGTGTCCATGTAGTACTGCCGGTCCTCCGACAGCCGGTAGTACGAGGCGTTGTCCAGTCCCCGGAACGAGAGCGTCGGCCCCAGATGGCTGCCCTCGGCGGTGTGGTTGTAGACGACGTCGAGGATCACCTCGATGCCCGCCTGGTGCAGCGCCCGTACCGCCGTCTTGAACTCCAGCACCTGCTGCCCGCGGTCCCCCCAGGAGGCGTAGGCGTTGTGCGGGGCGAAGAAGCCGATGGTGTTGTAGCCCCAGTAGTTGGACAGCCCCGCGTCCACCAGCCGGTGGTCCTGGACGAACTGGTGCACCGGCATCAGCTCCAGGGCCGTGACCCCCAGCTTCGCCAGGTGGTCGATGATCGCCGGATGCGCCAGCGCCGCGTACGTGCCGCGCAGCTCGTCGGGCAGCTCCGGGTGCCGCATCGTCAGGCCCTTCACATGGGCCTCGTAGAGCACCGTCTCGTGGTACGCGGTGCGCGGCGGGCGGTCGTCGCCCCAGTCGAAGTACGGATTGACCACCACCGACGCCATGGTGTGCGGCGCCGAGTCGAGGTCGTTGCGCACCTCCGGGCGGCCGAAGTGGTAGCCGTAGACCGCCTCGTCCCAGTCGATCACGCCGCTCATCGCCCGCGCGTACGGGTCGAGCAGCAGCTTGGCGGAATTGCAGCGGTGCCCGCGCTCGGGCTCGTACGGGCCGTGCGCCCGGAAGCCGTAGCGCTGCCCCGGCATCACCCCCGGCAGATACGCGTGCCGGACGAAGGCGTCGGACTCGCGCAGCTCGACGGCGGTCTCCGACCCGTCGTCGTGCAGCAGACACAGTTCGATACGCGTCGCGGCTTCGGAGAACACCGCGAAGTTGGTGCCCGCACCGTCGTAGGTGGCACCCAGCGGATACATCTGTCCCGGCCAGACCTGCATGCGTAGACTCTTCCACTTTCTCAACGGGGCTGCGGCGACTCCACGACACGCGTCCGCGGACCGAATCGGCATCCTTCCGCAACTTGTCGCAACTTGACGGATACCGCAGGCTTTTCGCGATATCTCCGCTGAATGGGGGTATGCCCGCAGGCATGTCGGATCGTCCTATCGGGGGACCGGCGGGGCGATCCGCGCCCGACGGGTGCCGACGGACGGTTCACGGGGACGCGGGGGAGGAACCGGACAGACTCCAGGTACACCGAACACCGCTTCTCCGCCACGGACTACAGCACATGCATCCACCGCACCAGCGGCAAGCTGGCCATTCACCCCACCCGCGCCCTTCACGGCGCCCCGCGGCCGGGTCAACGGGCGTCCGCCGGAACACCCCATCGCGTGGGCGGACCCCGACCGCGGCCGTCCGCACGGCTATGAATCCGCTCACGCCGACCGTGCTTTCCGGTCACAACGTGCACTATGAATAAGGGGAGTTGGCAGCCGACTCGATCCATCCTGCTGCACCACCCCCCGCGCCGCAGTAGTCTGCCTTGATCGTTGGCACGGGGGTTCGGAAGGCGGTGGCAGGTGAGCGGCGGGCTGGAGTTGCCCCCTGGTGACGAGAGTCACGAGGGCCAGGAGGGCGGCTCCGTGGACGCACCGCCCGGCGCGGTTTCCCTGGCGAGACCGCTGGAGATCGGTGCGGAGCTGGACTGGGGGGCCGACGCCTGGAGCGAGGTACGCACCCGCGCCCGCCGGGCGGGACGCGCCTACATCTGGCTGAATCTCGTCGAGCAGCGCCTACGGGCCGTCGTATCGGCCGTACTGCGCCCCATCTACGAGCCGGTGCACGGCGACGAATGGGTCATCGCCGCGGCCGGGCCCGCGGGCCAGGAATGGGTCCAGCGCGCGGTGGCGGTCCGCGAGGTCAGCCGGCGCAAGGGCTATCTCCTCGACCCCGCCGACGACAACATCGTCAGCTTCCTCACCCTCCCGCAACTCCGCGAACTGATGGTCCAGCACTGGCCCTGCTTCGAGCCCTACGTGGACGACCGGCGCGATGTCGAGCTGGCCCTGGACGAACTGGAGGTCGCCCGCAACATCGTCTCCCGCAACCGCGCGCTGTCGGAGACCGTCCTCGCCCAGGCCGAGCGCGCCTCCGCCCGCCTGCTGGACACCCTCGGCTCCGGCGCCGGCACCCGTATTTCCGGGCGGCTGCCCATCGACGCCGTCGAGGACCTGGTGGGCGACCGCTATGCCGATGTCATCGGCGTCCACCCCGACCGGGTCCGGCTCCAGCGCCAGCTCCCCGCGGAGGACCTCTTCGGCGGCGCCCGCCGGCTCGACGCGGTGGGCATAGGTCTCAACCTGCTCGTCCAGAACTACTCCGGCCGCCGCCTGGTCCGGCTCGCCGAGTCCGGCTGCCGGGTGCGGCTGCTCTTCCTCAACCCGGCCAGCAGCGCGGTCCGCCGCCGGGAGCGGGAAATCGGCCTCAAAAAGGGCGAGATGAGCCGCTCCATCGAGATGAACATCCTGCACATGCGGCGGGTGCGCGCCCGGCTGCGCGACCCCGGTGCCTTCGAGATCCAGGTCTTCGACGAGACCCCGCGCTTCACCGCCTACCTCGTCGACGGCGACGGCCCCGACGGGGTGGCCGTGGTCCAGCCCTACCTCCGCAAGAGCCGCGGCATGGAGTCCCCGGTGCTCGTACTGCGCGGCGGCGCCCGCGAGGTGGTCCGCCAGGACGCCCGCGACGGACGGGACGGCGACCACGGCCTCTTCGAGATCTACCGCGAGGAATTCGAGAGCGTGTGGGCGGACTCGCGGCCGGTCTCCTGAGGGAGCGGCCGTCCGGGAGCCGCCCCTACGAGGCGGTGCCCCGCTGAGAGGTGCCCGCTACGCGGGCGGCCGGTCGATTGTCAGTGCTGCGTGCGAGAGTGGTCGGGCAACGGGGGAAGTACCACCGAAGGAGGCCGCATGGGTGAGCGTAGCGAGGCAGTCGAGGAGAGGTGCGCGCCGGGCGAGTGCGAGGCCGGGCGACGCGGGGTGCCGGCATGAGCTGGCATCAGGAGCTGCTGTCCGGCTTCGACCTGGAGACCACGGGCACCGACATCGAGCACGACCGCATCGTCACCGCCGCGCTGATCCGACTGGAGGGGGACGGCCGCCCGGCCGGGGCGCGGTCCTGGCTGATCGACCCGGGCGTGCCGATTCCCGATGAGGCGGCGGAGATACACGGCATCTCGACCGCCCATGTCCGCGAGCACGGCAGCCCGCCCGCCACCGCCGTGGAGGACATCACCGAAGCCCTCGCCGAAACCCTGCGCGCGGACATCCCGCTCGTGGTGATGAACGCCCGCTACGACCTCTCGCTCCTCGACCGCGAGTGCCGCCGCCACGGCGTGCCGACCCTGACCGAGCGGCTGGGCCGCGAGCCCGCCCCGGTCATCGACCCCCTGGTCCTGGACAAGCACGTGGACCGCTACCGCAAGGGCAAGCGCGCACTCCAGGCGCTCTGCGGGCATTACGGCGTGCGGCTGGACGGCGCCCATGAGGCGGGCGCGGACGCGGCGGCGGCGGCCGGGGTCGCCCGCCGCATCGGTGAGCGGTACCCGGCCGTCGCCCTGCCGTCGCCGCGCGCCCTGCACGCCCTCCAGGAAGAGGCCGCCGTCGAGCAAGCCGCCTCGTTCCAGGCGTACTTGCGCCGCACCGGCGACCCGGAGGCGATAGTCGAGGCGGCCTGGCCGCTGATCCCGTACCCGCGCTGAGCCGCGACGGCGCCTCGCGCAGACGGGCGCGCCCCGCCCGTCTGCGCGCTGCGTCAGCGGCTCAGAACGGATACCACCGCACCGTCGTGTCCTGCGCGCGCAGGGACGCGATCCGGCGCCGGAATTCCTTGAGCGCGGCCGGGTTTCCGGGCGCGTGCTGGGAGACCCAGGCGCAGCTCGCCGTCTCCCGGGACCCGCGCAGCACGGCGCAGCCCGCCCAGTCCCGCACGTCCCAGCCGTAGGCGGACACGAAGGCGCCGTAGGCGTCCGCGCCCAGGCCGTAGCGGTCCCGGCTCAGCGCCATCACGACGAGGTCGTGCTCGCGCAGATCAAAGGAGAAGGTCTCCAGGTCGACCAGCACCGGGCCGTCGGGCCCGACATGGACATTGCGGGGCAGTGCGTCACCGTGGATCGGCCCGCGCGGCAGATGCGGCTCCAGCGCCGACGCAGCCGCCGCGAACGCATCCCGCCGCCCGCGCAGATACTCCGCGTCGGACGCGGACACGGCGTCGCCGGCCAGCCGCAGCCAGCGCTCGACACCGTCCAGGAGTTCCCGCCGGGGGAGTGCGACCGGCGGATCCGGAAGTGCGTGGACGAGCTTCAGCAGCGCGGCGAGATCGTCCGGTCCGGCGGGCCGGACGGCGTCCGGCAACCGCTGCCAGTAGGTCACCGGATGGCCGTCGACGAGCGCGGCGTCCGGCTCCGCGGCCCGTACGGCCGGCACGCCCTCGTCCGCCAGCCACCGGGCCACGCGCAGTTCCCGCTCGGCGCGCTCCAGCAGTTCGGCGCTGCGGCCCACGCGCACGACCGGGCCGCGCTCGCCGAGGGCGAAGACGGCGTTCTCGCCCAGGGAGAGCAGCGGGGCGTCCGCCGCCGCATCCGGGTGCCCGGCCGCGGCCAGCACCTCCCGGGCGCGCGCCTCCGTGAAGGCGGCGGGGCTGGATTCGGTCATCGGGATGCCTCCTGCGGTGCGTACTCGCGACCAGTGTCGCAGGTCCCCCGACCGGGCCGGAGGCCGCCGGTACGGCTCCGTCCGGCCGGTCCGCGGGGGCCGCGGGACGCGGCGGGCGCGAGCGGCGGTGAACGCGGCGGGGGAGAGGGGCAGTTGGCGCCCTTCCGGCCGAGCATCGCCGTCAGCGCAATTACATTGCACGATACGTATCGTCTCGCATAGCGTGCGGGGCATGCCTCATCACCCCGCGCACATCGCCATGTTCAGCATCGCGGCCCACGGCCACGTCCGGCCCAACCTCGGCGTCGTCCGTGAACTCGTCGACCGCGGCCACCGCGTCACCTACGCCGTCCCACCCGCCTTCGCCGACCTCGTCGCCGCCACCGGAGCCGAGCCCCGGCCGTGGACCACCACCCTCCCCACCGACGAGAGCCCGGAGTCATGGGGCGCCGAACTCATCGACCACCTGGAGCTGTTCCTCGACGACGGGGTCCAGGCCCTCCCGCAACTCATCGCCGCCTACGAAGGCGACATCCCGGACCTCGTCCTGTACGACACCGCGGCCTATCCGGCGCCGCTGCTCGCCCACCGCTGGGGCGTGCCGGCGATCCAGCTGACCCCGCACCTGGTTGCCTGGGACGGGCACGAGGAGGAGGCCGGGGCGGCGATACGCGCCCAACTCCTCGACACCGAGCGCGGCCGGGCGTACTACGCGCGCTTTCGGATCTGGCTGGACGACCACGGCATGACCGGGCTCACCGACCCCGACCGGCTGGCGTCCCGGCCCCGCCGTGCGGTGGTCCTCATCCCCAGGGCCATGCAGCCGAACGCCGACCGGGTCGACGAGACCGTCTTCACCTTCGTGGGCTCCTGCGGGGACGACGGCCCCGGCGCCGGTGACTGGCAGCGGCCGGCCGACCTCGCACCCGGTACCAAGGTGCTCGTGATCTCCCTGGGGTCGGTTTTCACCGACTCCCCGGATTTCTACCGGACCTGCATCGCGGCGTTCGGCGGGCTGACGGACTGGCATGTGGTGATGCAGATCGGGAAGTTCGTCGATCCTTCCGAACTCGGCGAGATCCCCGGCAACTTCGCGGTGAGCGACTGGATTCCGCAGCCGGCGGTCCTCCGCCGGGCGGACGCCTTCATCACCCACGCCGGGATGGGCGGCAGCCAGGAGGGGCTGGCGAACGGGGTGCCCATGGTGTGCGTACCGCAGGCCGCCGACCAGTTCATGAACGCCGACACGTTGCAGGCGCTGGGCGTCGCCAGGCATCTGCCGAAGGAGGAGGCGACCGCGGAGGCGCTGCGGGACGCCGTGCTCTCGCTCGTGGGCGACCCCGCGGTGGCCGCGACCGCCGAGCGGATCCGCCGGGAGATGGCGGACGAGGGCGGCAGCCGACGGGCGGCGGACCTCGTCGAGGCCCAACTCCCCGGCTAATTGGGGCCGGTGGCCGGATCGTGCGGAGCGCGCCCCTGCCACAGGGGGATGGTTGACGGAGTAAACAACTCGTCAGCTATCCCCCTTCATTGCGTCAACGTAAACGGAGTTGAGTCATGCATCGTCAACTCGCTTGCGTTTTTGACCAGTTCTGCGGCCTTTTGTGTTTTTGCAGGGTTGTTGCCTATCTCACACGGCCCGGCGGCCCTTGAATTGACCTCGTCAATCCGACAAGGTTTCGAACCAGTCCGAGGGAGATCTTCCGTATCTCTCCGGGCAGTTGAGCAACGCTTCCCCCCACACCACGAACGAGGAGAACCCTCGCAATGGCTCATAAGCGTTCCAGCAAGAAGCGGCTCGTCACGGCGATATCCGCCGCGGTGGCCGCCACTGGTATCGCCGCTGTCACCGCGGTCACCGCGGGTGCGTCGCCCGCCGCCGAGGGCAAGGTCTACGGCGCCGAGGCCAAGGGCGCCGTCAAGGGCAGCTACGTCGTCATGCTGAAGAAGTCCGTACACGCCACCGAGAGCGGCGACCTGGCCGCCAAGTACGGCGGCAAGGTCAACCGGACCTTCACCTCCGCCATCAACGGCTTCTCGGCCAACGGCCTCTCCGACGAGGACGCCAAGCACCTCGCCGCCGACCCGGCCGTCGACAAGGTCGTGCAGAACCACACGTTCCACATCGACGGCACCCAGGAGAACCCGCCGTCGTGGGGCCTGGACCGCATCGACCAGACGGACACCAAGGGCGACGGCAAGTACAACTACCCGGACAGCGCGGGCGAGGGCGTCACCGCCTACGTCATCGACACCGGCATCCACATCAGCCACAAGGACTTCGGCGGTCGTGCGTCGTACGGCTTCAACGCCATCGACAAGAGCGACAAGGCCGAGGACGACAACGGCCACGGCACCCACGTGTCCGGCACCATCGCCGGCACCGACTACGGTGTCGCCAAGAAGGCCAAGCTGGTCGCCGTCAAGGTCCTGGACGCCCAGGGCTCAGGCAGCACCGAGCAGGTCGTGGCGGGCATCGACTGGGTCGCCAAGAACCACAAGGGCCCCTCGGTCGCCAACATGTCGCTCGGCGGCGGCGCGGACGAGGCGATCGACGCGGCAGTGAAGAAGGCCATCGACTCCGGCGTCACCTTCGCCGTGGCGGCCGGCAACGAGTCCACCGACGCGGGCCAGAGCTCCCCGGCGCGCGTCAAGGAGGCCATCACGGTGGCGTCCAGCACCAAGGACGACCAGCAGTCCGACTTCTCCAACTACGGCAGCGCCGTCCACATCTACGCTCCGGGTACCGACATCACCTCGGACTGGAACAACAGCGACGACGCCACCAAGACCATCTCGGGTACGTCCATGGCGACCCCGCACGTCACCGGTGCCGCCGCCCTCTACCTGGCCGACCACAAGGACGCCAAGCCGGCCGACGTGGACAAGGCGCTGACGGACGGCGCCACCGCTGACAAGATCAGCAACCCGGGCCAGGGCACGCCCAACAAGCTGCTGAAGATCGTGAAGTAACCGACTCGATCGTTCAGCACCGCACGCCGGCCGTCGCGCTCGCCCCCACGGGGCGCGGCGGCCGGCGCCGTTGCGTGCGGCGAGTCGGCAATGCACCTTCCCCTGCGCGGAGTTATCCACAGGAGGCTGCCTCCGGCCCCAACTGCGGGGTGCTGCGGCTACCGTCAGTGACATGCACGGAGGACTGCCGTTCATCGGCATCAGCACCATCATCTACGGCGCGATCGGAATCGTCTGCGTCGTGGTCAGCGCGATCCGCAGGACAGGGGGAAGCTCATCATGCACACCGTCACCGTCATCGTTCCCGCTCACAACGAAGAAGAGGGCCTTCCGGCCACGCTGGAATCCCTCGCGCGGCAAACCGTCCCGCCCGACCGGATCCTGGTCGTGGACGACGGCTCCACGGACCGCACCGGAGAAGTCGCCGCATCGCACGGAGTGACCGTACTCCGCCCACCGCACCGGCTCGGCAGCAAGGCCAAGGCGCAGAACCACGCCCTGCCGCACTGCACCACCGACCTCGTCCTGGCCGTCGACGCGGACACCGTCCTGGCCCCGGACTACCTCGCCCGCGTCGTCCCGGTCTTCGACGACCCCACCGTCGCAGTGGCGGCGGGTACCGTCCGCACCCGCCACACCCGCACCGTGTGGGAACGCGGACGCTCCACCGAGTATCTGTTCGGGTTCCACTGGCAGCGGCCCATCCAGGCCCGCGCCAACAGCCCCATGGTGTGCTCGGGTTGCTGCTCCGCGTTCCGCCGCGACGCGCTGGTGGCGTTCGGCGGATTCCCCGAGCGGACCATCGTCGAGGACATGGATTTCACCTGGTCCCAGCAGATCGCCGGCAGACGCGCGGTCTATGTCTCCGACGCGGTCGCCCTGGCCGCCGATCCCGAGGACCTCACCTATCTGCGGAAACAGGTCTGGCGCTGGATGGCCGGCTTCTGCCAGAACGTCCGGCTGCACCTCGGCCAGTTGATCCTCCGCAAACCGCTGCTGGCGCTCTGGGTGCTGCTCGCCCTGTTCGAGATCCTCACCGCGCCTCTCTGGTGGGCCACCCCGTTCGTGATCGCCGCGGCCGGCGGTGTGTCCCCCCTGCCCGCGTTCGCCTGGTGGGCCGGTGCCGATCTGCTCCTGACCGCACCACCGCTGATCTACGCCGCCCGCCGCCGCAAACTCCCGCTGGCCGGCGTGCTGGTGAACATCCCCTGCGTCTACGCCACCAAGGCCGTCAACCTCGTCTACGCCTGGAAGGCCCTCGTCGTGGAACTGGTCCTGGTGCCCCTGCACCTCGCACGGGGCCTGACGGTCTACGAGAAGGGCCGGGCCGACTCCCCGCGGGGAGGCGTGTCAGCCGCGGCGGTATGACGGCGCCGGTGCCGCTTCCGGCACCGGCGAAGGGCGCCGAACAGGCGCTCGGCCACGCCGAGTTGGACGCCCGGCAGGGAGGGCGGTCAGTCCCGCCGAGCCGTCCTCAGGCGACCAGCGCCGTCGCGTCGCCGCGGGTGCCCGCGCGCACGGCCTGGTCGTAGCGCCGGAGCAGCAGCCGGGCCAGCTCGGGGGCGGCGCCGAGCACCGGGGCGAGGATGTCGGCGCGTGCTTCGCGGGCGCCGGCGGCGATGCGGTCCGGGAGGAAGCCGGGCGCGATGACGTACGGGGCGACGGCGACCCGCTGGACGCCTTCGGCCCGGAGGGCCCGTACGGCGTCGGCCGTACGGGGAAGGGATGCGGAGGCGAACGCAGGTCGCACGGCACACCACTGGGCGGTGCGCCGCCACTCCCGCGCGATTTCAGCGATCACTGCGATCGCCTCCGGGTCTGAGGAGCCCGCCGCGGCCAGGACGACCCCGGTCGAGCGGTGGTCACCGGGCCGCAGTCCGGCTTCTTCCAGCCGGCGCTCCAGTGCGCCGGTCAGGAGGTGGGAGGGGCCGAGGACATCGGCCTGGTGGACGGTGAGCAGGGGCAGCCGCGCGGCGGCCTCCCGCAGCACCGCGGGGATATCGGACTTCGCGTGAAAGGCGCGGGTGAGGAGGAGCGGCAGCGCCACCACATTCCGTACGCCCTCGGTCGAGAGGCGTTCCAGCACCCGGGGCACCCGGGGCGCGTTGAAGTCGAGATGGCCGACCTCGACGCGCAGCCCCGGGCGCTGCTTCCGGACCCGCGCGCGGAGCGCGGTGACGGTTGCCGCATGCCGCGGGTCGCGGCTGCCGTGGGCGATGACGAGGAGAGTGGGACGCTGGTTCACGGTGTCAGCTCTTCACGAGGAGGCCGCGGCTGCGCAGCACCCGGCGTTCGATCGGGGCGAAGATGAGCAGTTCGATGCCGATGCCGACGGTGAGGATGAGCAGGATCGCGGCCAGCACCCAGGACATGTCCTGGAGTTCGCGGCCCTGTTCCAGGAGCTGGCCCAGACCGGTGCCGAGGTCGGGTGCGTTGACGATGAGTTCGGCGGCCATCAGGGAGCGCCAGGAGAACGCCCAGCCCTGCTTCAGGCCGGCGAGGTAGCCGGGCAGCGCGGCCGGGAGCAGCACATGACGGACGCCGGTGAGGCCCGTCGCGCCGATGGTGCGGCCGGCCCGCAGGTAGAGAGGAGAGATCTGGTCGACACCGGACACCAGCCCGTTGGCGATCGAGGGGACGGCACCGAGCAGCACCACCGCGTAGATGGTGGCGTCGCTCAGCCCGAACCAGATGATCGCCGCCGGGACCCAGGCCACTGAAGGGAGGGATTGGAGACCGCTCAGGATCGGACCGATGGCGGCTCGTACGGCCTTGACCTGGGCGACGATCAGCCCGAGCACGGTACCGATGGCGACCGAGGCCACGAAGCCGAGGGCGCCGCGGGAGACGCTGGTCCAGACGAAGCTCAGCAGCGTGCCTTCGAGCCACTTCTGTCGCAGCGAGCGGTAGACATCGAGCGGGCTCGGCAGCAGGTAGTGCGGCTTGAGCTGGAAGTGGTAGGCGAGCTGCCACAGCCCCAGCACGATCACCACGGCGACGAGGGGAGGGAACGCCTTTGAAACGGCGGTGCGCAGCCACGGCTGCCGGGAGACGACCGCGGAGTCCAGGGCATCGAGCCCGGCCTCCAGACCGGCGAGGTCGCCGGCGGCGGGACCGGGTCCGGTGCCGCTCGCGCCGGTGGCAGATGCGCCGGCCGCTGCTTCGGCGGGTGCCGTGGCCGGTGCGTCCGCCGCGGAACCGGCCGGTGCGTCGGTGGCGCCCGCGGTGGCGCTGTCGGTGTCCGCGTCGGCCGCCGGCCCGGTGGGATCCTCGCCGGGCGCTTCGGCGGCGGACTGGGGGGTGGTCTCAGTGCTGGCCATGGCGGCGGATCTCCCCACGGAGCTGTTCGGTGATCTCGATGGAAAGGTCGGCGACCGCGGAGTCCTCGATGCGGCGCGGCTGCGGGATGTCCACCTGCCACTCGCGGGCGACCCGACCGGGACGGGAGGACAGCAGCACGACCCGCTCGGCGAGCCGCACGGCCTCGCGGACGTTGTGGGTGACGAAGAGGACCGAGAGGTTCCCCGCGGCGGAGCCGCTGTTGTTCTGGGTCTGCCAGATCCGGGTCAGCTCGTCGTGCAGCACATCGCGGGTGATGGCGTCGAGCGCGGCGAACGGCTCGTCCATCAGGAGCAGTTGGCTGTCCTGGGCGAGGGCCCGGGCCATCGCCACGCGCTGGCGCATGCCGCCCGACAGCTCGTGCACCCGCTTGCCGTACGCGCCCTTGAGCCGTACGAGCTCCAGCAGCCGTTCGGCCTCGGTGCGCCGCTCCGCGCGCGGCACCCCGCGCAGGCGCAGCGCGAGTTCGATGTTGCGGCCCGCGGTGAGCCACGGGAACAGCGCGTGCTCCTGGAACATCAGCGCGGGCCGGCCGCCGGGCGTCTCGATGCTGCCGGCGGACGGCTTGTCCAGACCCGCCACGAGACCGAGGAGGGTGGACTTGCCGCAGCCCGAGGCCCCCAGGAGGCAGACGAATTCGCCGGGGGCGACGTCGATGCTGATGTCGTCCAGTACGTGCTGCTGCGCGCCGGGGCGGCCGAACGACTTCGAGACATGGTGGATGCGAGCGGCGTGCGGACCGGTGTTGCCGGTGTCCGCCGCGGCGGGCTTGGTGAGCGTGCTGGTCGTCATCGGTGTCACCTCCAGGGGGACTGCGGTGCCGGGGCGGGGGTCAGTTGCTGCCGAGGCCGGCGTCGTCGACCGGTGGCTTCCCCTCGGCCTTGAGCACCTTGTTCAGCAGGGTGAGGTCGTAGATGCCCTTGAGGTCGGGCTTCTTCAGCAGGCCCGCCTGGACGGCGTGGTCCGCCTCTTCCTGGAGGGTGGCGGCCAGCGGGTCGTCGGTGATGTCGACGTTCTTGAACGCCGGGTCGATGACATCGGAGGGCAGCGCCTTGCCGGAGATCTGCGGGTCGGCGAGCTTGTCGTTGAGCGCCTTGACCGCCTCGGCGGGGTGCGACCGGATCCAGGTGTTGGTCGCCACCGAGCCGCGCAGCACCGCCTCGACGGCCTTCGGGTGCTCCGTGAGGAACTTCTGCGAGACGATCACGTTCGTGATGACGAACTTCCCGTCCTTCCACAGTTTCTTCTCGTCCAGCAGCGACTTGCCGCCCGCGGCGACGAGCTTGGACGCGGTGGGTTCGGGGACCCAGGCGGCGTCGATGCTGCCCTGCGTGTAGGCGGTCGGGGTCACCTTGTTGTCGATGCGCTGGACGGTGACATCGCCCTTGCCGCTGGTGGCGTCGACCTTGTAGCCCTTCTCGGCGAGGAAGTTGAGCAGCGCGACGTCCTGGGTGTTGCCCAGCTGCGGGGTGGCGATCGTCTTGCCCTTGAGATCGTCCAGGCTCTTGATCTTCTTGGGGTTGACGATCAGCGAGACACCGCCGGAGGCCGAACCGGCGATGATCTTCAGGCTCTTGCCGTGCGACTTGACGTAGCCGTTGATCGCGGGGGAGGGGCCGATCCAGCCGATGTCGATGGCGCCGGAGTTGAGCGCCTCGATCTCGGCGGGGCCCGCGTTGAAGACGGAGGACTTGATCGCCGTGCCACCCAGCGCCTTCTGGAACTGGCCCGTCTGGAGGCCGATCAGCGGGGTGGCGTGGGTGGTGTTGCCGAAGAACCCGATCTTGACCTGGTCGAGCCCGTCGATCTTGGGGCCCTTGGGGGCGATGTTGGCCGCGGTGTCCTTCTTGGCTTCGGAGCCGTAGCCGCAGGCGCCCAGCGCTCCGACGAGGAGCGGGACGAGGGCACTGGCCGCCAGGAGGCGATGACGAACGGCAGACACGGGAGGTGTTCCTCTCGGAGGGCCGGGGCGGTGTGCGCCCCTCTAAGGCGCGCCCGGCGAGATGGTGGATCTTCGGAAGGGAGGTGTGGGGGATGCGGAGTGGAGCATCGTCAGCACGCACATCGGCCGACTCCGCCCTGTCCGCTTCCGAGGGCGCCGCTGCCTACGCGGCCACCTTCCTTCGCAAAGGTCGAGAAGATGTCCTGGAGCATGATCAGAAGTCCCACCCTTCGTCGTCCGCCGCACCGGCCGGCGCGGCCTCCGAGGCCGCCTCCGCGAAGGCGGTGCCGGCCATGCCCGCGGTCAGCGTCGTACCGTCCGCCGGGTCGATCAGCAGGAAGGAGCCGGTGCGCCGGGAGTCGGCGTAGGCGTCCAGGGCCAGCGGCTCGGCGGTGCGCACCACGATCCGTCCGATGTCGTTGGCGGCGAGTTCGCCGGGCGCCGGGTGCTGGGAGAGGTCGTCGAGGGTGAGCCGGGACGGGATCTCCTTGACGATCGCCTTGACCGTGCGGGTGGTGTGCTTGAGCAGCACCCGCTGCCCGACGGTCAGCGGCCGGTCGGCGACATGGCAGACGGTCGCCTCGACGTCCTGCGAGACCGACGGAGCCGACGCGGTCGGGGCGATCAGGTCGCCGCGGGAGATGTCCAGGTCGTCGGCCAGCCGGACGGTCACCGACTGCGGCGCCCAGGCGACGTCCACGGCCTGGCCGAGTGCGTCGATGCCCTCGATGGTGCTCGTCCGGCCCGAGGGCAGCACGGTGACGGCGTCGCCGACGCGCAGCACACCGGAGGCGATCTGGCCCGCGTAGCCGCGGTAGTCGGGGTGTTCGGCGGTCTGCGGGCGGATGACGTACTGGACGGGGAAGCGGGCCGGGTCGTCCGACGGGTCGGCGCCGACCGGCACGGTCTCCAGGTGCTCCAGCACGGTGGGGCCGCCGTACCAGTCCATGTTGGCCGACGGCGTCACGACGTTGTCGCCGGCCAGTGCCGAGATGGGGATGGCGGTGATCTCCGGGACGCCCAGCGAGGCCGCGTAGGTGGTGAACTCCTCGGCGATGGCCGCGAAGACGGACTCCTCGTAGCCGGCGAGGTCCATCTTGTTGACGGCCAGGACGACGTGCGGGACGCGCAGCAGGGCGGCGACGGCGGCGTGCCGGCGGGTCTGCTCGACCACGCCGTTGCGGGCGTCGACCAGCACGACGGCCAGTTCGGCGGTCGAGGCGCCGGTGACCATGTTGCGGGTGTACTGCACATGCCCGGGGGTGTCGGCGAGGATGAACCGCTGGCGGGGGGTGGCGAAGTAGCGGTAGGCGACGTCGATGGTGATGCCCTGCTCGCGCTCGGCGCGCAGCCCGTCGGTCAGCAGCGCCAGGTCGGGCGTCTCCTGCCCGCGGTTGCGGGAGGCGTGTTCGACGGCCTCCAACTGGTCGGCGAGCACCGACTTGGAGTCGTGCAGCAGCCGGCCGACCAGGGTCGACTTGCCGTCGTCCACGGATCCGGCGGTGGCGAAGCGCAGCAGCGAGGTGGCACCGGCGTCCACGGTCCGGTCCGCGTCAACGGCGTTGGTCGTGCTCATCGTTAGAAGTACCCCTCGCGCTTGCGGTCCTCCATGGCGGCCTCCGACAGCTTGTCGTCGGCCCGGGTGGCGCCCCGCTCGGTGAGCCGGGACGCGGCGATCTCCGCGATGACCGCCTCGATGGTGTCGGCGTCGGAGTCGACGGCGCCGGTGCAGGACATGTCGCCGACGGTGCGGTAGCGCACCTGCCGGAGCTCCAGGCGCTCGCCGTCCTTGGGGCCGCCCCAGTCACCGGGCGCCAGCCACATACCGGCGCGGGCGAAGACCTCGCGCTCGTGGGCGTAGTAGATGGCGGGCAGTTCGATCTTCTCGCGGGCGATGTACTGCCAGACGTCCAGCTCGGTCCAGTTGGACAGCGGGAAGACCCGGACGTGCTCGCCGGGCGAGTGGCGGCCGTTGTAGAGCTGCCACAGCTCGGGGCGCTGCCGGCGCGGGTCCCAGCCGCCGAACTCGTCGCGCAGCGAGAAGACCCGCTCCTTGGCGCGTGCCTTCTCCTCGTCCCGCCGGCCGCCGCCGAAGACCGCGTCGAAGCGGTTCTTCTCGATGGCGTCCAGCAGCGGCACCGTCTGGAGCGGGTTGCGGGTGCCGTCCGGGCGCTCGCGGAGCTCGCCGCGGTCGATGAAGTCCTGTACGGAGGCGACGTGCAGCCGCAGGCCGTACCGCTCGACGGTGCGGTCGCGGTAGTCGATGACCTCGGGGAAGTTGTGCCCGGTGTCGACGTGCAGCAGCGAGAACGGCACCGGGGCCGGCGCGAACGCCTTCAGCGCCAGGTGCAGCATGAGGATGGAGTCCTTGCCGCCGGAGAAGAGGATCACCGGCCGCTCGAACTCGCCCGCCACCTCGCGGAAGATGTGGACCGCCTCGGACTCCAGGGCGTCGAGGTGCGACAGCGCGTACGGGCTGTCGGCGCCCTCGGCGTTCTCGGTCACGGAAGTCACGGTCGTCATGCCAGTCCCCTCTCTGTGAGCAGCGCGTGCAAGGCCGCCGCGGACTCCTGCACGGTCTGGGTGTGCGACTCGATCCGCAGGTCGGGCGACTCGGGTGCCTCGTACGGGTCGTCCACGCCGGTCAGGCCGGAGATCTCACCGGCCGCCTGCTTGGCGTAGAGCCCCTTCACATCGCGCTCGGAGCAGACCTCGACCGGGGTGGCCACATGCACCTCCAGGTACGCGGTCCCCTCGCTCTGGTGGCGCTTGCGCACCGCCTCGCGGCTGTCCGCGTACGGCGCGATCACCGGCACCAGCGCCTTGACGCCGTTGCTCGCCAGCAGTTCGGCGACGAAGCCGATGCGCTGGACGTTGGTGTGCCGGTCCTCGCGGGTGAATCCGAGGCCCGCGGAGAGGAACTCGCGGATCTCGTCGCCGTCGAGCACCTCGACGCGGTGGCCCTCGCCGCGCAGCCGGCCGGCCAGCTCGCGCGCGATGGTCGTCTTGCCCGCGCTCGGCAGACCGGTCAGCCAGATCGTGGCGCCCGTCATCTGTGTCTCCAAGAACTCCGCCATCAGTGCAGTCCGCACTCGGTCTTGTTGCTGCCGGCCCAGCGCCCGGCCCGCGCGTCCTCGCCCGCCAGCACCCGCCGGGTGCAGGGGGCGCAGCCGACGGAGGCGTAGCCGTCCATCAGCAGCGGGTTGGTGAGCACGCCGTGCTCGGCGACGTACGCGTCCACGTCCGCCTGCGTCCAGCGGGCGATCGGGGAGACCTTCACCTTCTGCCGCCTGGCGTCCCAGCCGACGACCGGGGTGTTCGCCCGGGTCGGCGACTCGTCCCGGCGCAGCCCGGTCGCCCACGCGTCATAGCCGGTCAGGCCCTCTTCGAGGGGTTTGACCTTGCGCAGGGCGCAGCACAGGTCGGGGTCGCGGTCGTGCAGCCTCGGCCCGTACTCGGCGTCCTGCTCCGCCACGGTCTGACGGGGTGTCAGGGTGATCACGTTGACGTCCATCACCGCCGCCACCGCGTCCCGGGTACCGATGGTCTCCGGGAAGTGGTAGCCGGTGTCCAGGAACACCACGTCCACGCCGGGGAAGGCCCGCGAGGCCAGGTGCGCGACGACCGCGTCCTCCATCGAGGAGGTGACGCAGAAGCGCGGCCCGAAGGTCTCGGCGGCCCACCGGAGGATCTCCAGGGCGGGTGCGTCCTCCAGGTCGCGGCCCGCCTCTTCGGCGAGCCGCTGAAGGTCGGTTGCGGTGGTCACGGGGTACCTCCGTCGGAAGCGGAAGCGGAAGCGGAAGCGGAAGCGGAAGCGGAAGCGGAAGCGGAAGGGCCGGAGCCGGCGGCTCCGGGGGCCAGCAGGCCCAGGAACTTCAGCCGGAACGCGCGGTTGCAGGACCGGCATTCCCATGCACCGCGGCCTTCTTCCTCCGAAGGCCGCAGGTCCTCGTCCCCGCAGTACGGGCAGTGGAACGGCACGGCGCGTTCGCTCACTTCAACGCACCCTCTTCGGCGCGCGCCGCCCAGGTGGCGAACCGCTCGCCCTCCACGCGCTGCTCCTGGAAGTTGCGCAGCACCCGCTCGACGTAGTCCGGCAGCTCGTCGGCGGTGACCTTCAGGCCGCGGACCTTGCGGCCGAAACCGGCCTCCAGGGCCAGTGCGCCGCCCAGGTGCACCTGGTAGCCCTCGACCTGGTTGCCGTCGCCGTCCATTACCAGCTGGCCCTTGAGGCCGATGTCCGCGACCTGGATGCGGGCGCAGGCGTTCGGGCAGCCGTTGAGGTTGATGGTCAGCGGCTCGTCGAAGTCGGGGAGGCGGCGCTCCAGTTCGTCGATCAGGGACGCGCCGCGGCCCTTGGTCTCCACGATCGCCAGCTTGCAGAACTCGATGCCGGTGCAGGCCATCGTGCCGCGGCGGAACGGCGAGGGCCTGACCTGGAAGTCCAGCGCCTCCAGTCCGGCGACCAGCGAGTCGACCTGGTCCTCGGTCACATCGAGGACGATCATCTTCTGCTCGACGGTGGTGCGCAGCCGGTCGGAGCCGTGCGCCGCGGCCAGTTCGGCGATCTTGGTGAGGGTGGTGCCGTCCACCCGGCCGACGCGCGGTGCGAAGCCCACATAGAAGCGGCCGTCCTGCTGCCGGTGCACGCCGATGTGGTCGCGCCACTTCTGCGCGGGCTCCTCGGGCGCCGGGCCGTCGACCAGCTTCCGCTGGAGGTACTCGTCCTCCAGCACCTGGCGGAACTTCTCCGGGCCCCAGTCGGCCATCAGGAACTTCAGGCGGGCGCGGGTGCGCAGCCGCCGGTAGCCGTAGTCGCGGAAGATGCCGACCACGCCGGCCCAGACGTCGGCGACCTCGTCCAGCGGCACCCAGGTGCCCAGCCGCTGGGCGAGCTTGGGGTTGGTGGACAGTCCGCCGCCGACCCACAGGTCGAAGCCCGGTCCGTGCTCGGGGTGCACCACGCCCACGAAGGCCACGTCGTTGATCTCGTGGACCACGTCCTGGACGGGCGAGCCGGAGATCGCGGTCTTGAACTTGCGGGGCAGGTTGGAGAATTCCTTGCTGCCGATGTACCGCTCGTGGATCTCGTCCACGGCGGGGGTGCCGTCGATGATCTCGTCCGCGGCGATACCGGCCACCGGGGAGCCGATGATCACGCGCGGGCAGTCGCCGCACGCCTCGGTGGTGGACAGCCCGACGGCCTCCAGCTTCTCCCAGATGGCGGGCACGTCCTCGATGCGGACCCAGTGCAGCTGGATGTTCTGTCGGTCGGTGATGTCGGCGGTGCCGCGCGCGTACTGGTCGGAGACCTCGCCGATGGCGCGCAGCTGCGGCACGGTGAGCCGGCCGCCGTCGATGCGCACCCGCAGCATGAAGTACTTGTCGTCCAGCTCCTCCGGCTCCAGGATCGCGGTCTTGCCGCCGTCGATCCCGGGCTTGCGCTGGGTGTACAGGCCCCACCAGCGCATCCGGCCGCGCAGGTCGTTGGGGTCGATCGAGTCGAAGCCGGACTTGGCGTAGATCGTCTCAATGCGTGTCCGCACATTGAGACCGTCATCGTCCTTCTTGAACTGCTCGTTGCCGTTGAGTGGCGTGAAGTGACCAACGGCCCACTGGCCCTCGCCGCGGTGGCGTCCGGCCTTGCGGCGGGTCGTGGCGGAGGGCAGATCCGGGTTGGCGGCCATGGGTGTACGTCCTTCTGGGCGGCTCAAAGGGGGTGCGGACGGGTGCGGTGCCACCCCTGTGACCTGTGCGGACGCACCGAAGCGCGGCGCGTGGGCACGCGTCGGCGGTGATCTGCGGGTCGGGAGGGTCGGCGCGTCCGCGACGATGGGGACGGCGTGAAGCGGTGGTGCTGAGTGCTGTCCGGGTGCGGAGGGGTCAGGGCCCCTGTTCGTGCAGCGTCAGCCTGCCCGACAAATGGCGCTGGACATGCGGCCGAGGTCGACGTGCCGCCGACTCACCAAGGCAATTCCAGCTCTGGACATGACGGAAGCGTGGCACGCCGTTCTCCGGCCAGTCCACCGTCATCCAAGATATGGACACCGCTGTCCCGAATCGCGAGACAGTGTGTTCTCGGTCACTCTCCGGCGGGCGTCAGCGGTCCGGCGTCCGGCCACGGGCCCGGCATCGCGGCCTCGGGCTCCTCGGTGACCTCCGTCGCGCACACCCGGAAGCCGCGCCGCTCGTAATTGGCCCGCGCGTGCGGCCCGTCGTCGCTACAGGTGTGCAGCCACACCCGCTTCGTCTCCGACCGCTCCGGCCACCGTTCGGCCAGGTCCCAGGCGCGCGCCGTCCCGTAGGCGAGCAGATGGCCGCCGATCCGCCGTCCCCGGAACGCGGGCAGCAGCCCGAAGTAGGCGATCTCCACCGCCCCCTCCGGCTGGGCTTCCAGCTCGATGAAGCCGGCGGGCGTACCGCGCTCGTACGCCACCCATGTCTCCGTCCCCGGCCGCCCGAGGTACTCGGCCCACCGGGCGTACGGCCACGCCAGCCGGTCGGTCCACAGGACGTCCCCGCCGACCGCCGTATAGAGGAAGCGGCTGAATTCCGGCGACGGTACCTCGGACCGGACGATCCGTACACCCTGCTCGGCGGGCGGCTCCGCGGCGGGCGCGAGGTCGGCCGGCGAGGTCTGTTCGAGGTACCAGGTGGTGACGGAGTGGCTCATGGGGCCAGCACATCACACCGCCGGCGGCGCGTCGCATGCCGGCAGCAGGGCCGGCCGAAGGCCCTGCTGCCTCCGGTGGTCCGGCGGCGACCCGGACCGTCGCCACATCACGGAACGCGCCGTCCATGTGATGGGACGGGGATGCCTCCGCCCGGGAAGTCGCCGCCCCGGCGGGCCGCCATCACCGCCGGCGCCGTGGAGTGCGGCAGCAGCTCCAGCGGCCGGGGCGGCAGCCGCAGCTCCACCTCCACCCCGTCCGCGAAGCGGTACGGCCGGTGGGCCAGCACCCCCGCCAGATGGCGGCGCAGCCGGGACAGCTCGGCGCGCACCGTCACCGTGCGGCCCCCGTCGCCGAACAGGTCCTGGGCCAGCTCGGCGGCGCTGCGTCCGCGCGGGTGCGCGGCGAGCAGGAACAGCAGCTCGGCATGGCGCGGGGACAGTGCGTGCGCCCAGCTGCCGGCCGGTCCCGCCACGGTGACCTCCGAGCCGTCGCGTCCGCTGACGTCCAGCACCACCCGGTGCGGCTCCGGCGACGGCTCCGGCCGGCCGAGCCGGATCAGCCAGCCGCCGGGCAGCGGCTCCAGGGTGCACATCCCGTACCGCGGCAGCCACAGCGGCCCGGCCTCGGGCGTCTTCGGCAGCGCCACCCGGTCCGGTGGCGTCATCCCCGACACCGCCGCCGTCCAGCCGTTGGGGTCGACGGCCAGCGCCCGCCCGCCGATCCGCGCCAGCACCGGCGCCGCGCTCGACCGCAGCCGCTCCAGCGACGTGTGGTGGCGGGTGCGCAGCTCGCCCTCCGCGAGCCGGGCGACCGCGGAGACCAGCGAGAGCGTGGTGGGGTGGAAGGAGTGGGCCGGGCCGCTGATGTCGACGGTGCCCAGCAGCCGCCCGTCGCGCGGGTCGTGCAGCGGCGCCGCGGCGCAGGTCCAGCTGTGGTGGCTGCGCAGGAAGTGCTCGGCGGAGTGCACCAGCACCGGGCTGCGGGCCACCAGCGCGGTGCCGATGGCGTTCGTGCCGACGACCCCCTCCGTCCAGTCGGCGCCCTTGTCGAAGCCCAGCCGGTCGGCCATCCGCCGGATCGGCGCGCTGCCCTCCCGCCACAGCACCCGGCCCTCGGCGTCGGTGACCACCATGATCTGCTGTGCGGCGTCCGCGGTCGGCAGCAGTCCGCCGCTGAGCACCGGCAGTATCGACGCCAGCTGCGAGTGCTGCCGCCGATGCTCCAACTCCGCCACGGACAGCGGCTGTTGGGTGCGCACCCGATCCGGGTCCACGCCCGAGCCGAGTACCCGGCGCCAGGACTCGCCGATGACCGCGCGGGGCGCATCGCGCGGTGCGTCGGACGGCAGCTCGCCGGTGAGCGCCGCCTCGTGGACCACGGCGAGCCGCCGGGCCGTCTCCCGGATGTCCTGGGGCGACCGGACGGCGCTCTCGACCGTTCTGCCGTGCGGCCGGTCGCTCGTCCGCCCACCGGTGCTGTCGATCGGTCTGTCGCTCACGCCGCTCCCCGCTGTGCCTGTCACCCGGTGTGTGCCCATGGTGCCGCCACCGGCCGTCCGGGGAAGGGGCATTGGGAAGATCGGCTGCAACGGACTGCAACCGTTGTGGCCTATGACGCCCAGCGGGGAATCTTGTGCCCGCGGCCGATGGTGTCCCTCCCCCTCGCCTCAAAGGCGCGGGGAGACCGCCACCCGGAGGTTTCTCCGGTCACCCGTCGGAGACCCCGCCGGCTGTCCGCCGAGGACGCCATTGGCCGCACCGCGTCGTCGTCACGGTGGGAGGGGGCTCGCCATGGTGGCCGCTGCCCCGCGGGTCGTGGTGATCGGGGCCGGCGAGGGAGGCCGTATCGCGCGTGCCGCCCGGCTGGCCGAGCACTACCGGGTCCCGCGGCTGACCGCGGTCGACGTGCTGATCAGGCGTCAGCCGCTGCCCGCCGGCGGCTATGTGATCGAGGGCGCGCCGCAACTCCTCGACCGGGTCGCGCGCTTCGGCGGTCCGCTGCCCGCACCGGCCACCGCCGACCTCGTCGTCCACCTGCGCGAGGCGGGGCAGGACGGCACGGGCGACGCGCTGCGGGTGATCCGCTACTACGAGGCCCGCGGTGTGCTGGTCGGCTTCCGGCCGGACGCGCCGGACGCCGAGATCATCGTGGCCATCGACGCGGCGCTGCGCGGGCGCACCGCGCCGGACCCGCCGCGGTGGCCCTGAGACCGGGAACGGTGCCGAGTCGGCGCGGCACCGCTCCCTGACACCGGCGCGGCGGCGGTGACCCCCCGTCCCCGTCCCGCCGGGCCGACTGCTGACGGCTCCGGCGGCCGGCGGGGNNNCGCCGCCGCGCCGACCCGCCGGCGGGACCGGCCGGTGGCTTCCGGGGCCCGCCCTGTGTGACACGGGACGGGCCCTACTCCGCCACCACCGGCCGCGCCCGCTCCACCACCGCCGCCAGGCCCGCCGTGTGCGGCAGCGTGCCGAACGCCGCGCCCGCGTCGCCGCCCAGCCGGCCGGCGCAGAACGCGTCCGCGACCTCCGGCGGCGCGTACCGCACCAGCAGCGAACCCTGGAGCACCAGCGCCAGCCGCTCCGCCAGCCGCCGGGCGCGCGCCTCGACGCCCTCCAGGTCGGCGAGTTCGGTCAGCAGCCCCGTGACCGCCCGGTCCAGCCGGTGGTCCGCGCCACGGGCCGTGCCGATCTCGGTCAAGTACGCGTTCAGCGCCTCCGGTTCGCGCCGCAGCGCCCGCAGCACATCGAGCGCCTGGACATTGCCCGAGCCCTCCCAGAGGGAGTTCAGCGGCGCCTCGCGCAGCAGCCGGGGCAGCCCCGACTCCTCGACGTAGCCGTTGCCGCCCAGGCACTCCAGCGCCTCCGCGGCCACCGGCGTGCACCGCTTCGTCACCCAGTACTTGGCCGCCGGGACCGCCAGCCGCAGAAATGCCCGGTCCTGCGCGGTGCCCCCGTCGTACGCCGCCGCCAGCCGCAGCGCGAGCGTCGTAGCCGCCTCCGACTCCAGCGCCAGATCGGCCAGCACGTTGCGCATCAGCGGCTTGTCGATCAGCCGGCCGCCGAACGCCTCCCGGTACGCGGCGTGGTGCGCCGCCTGCGCCACCGCCTGCCGCATCACCGCCGCCGCCCCGCTGACGCAGTCCAGCCGGGTCGCCGCGACCATCTCGATGATCGTCGCCACCCCGCGCCCCTCCTCGCCCACCCGGCACGCCCAGGTGCGCCCGTCGAACTCCACCTCGGCCGAGGCGTTCGACCGGTTGCCGAGCTTGTCCTTGAGCCGCTGGATCAGGAACGCGTTGCGGCTGCCGTCCGGCAGCACCCGCGGCAGCAGGAAGCACGTCAGACCACCCGGTGCCTGCGCCAGCACCAGGAACGCGTCCGACATCGGCGCGGAGCAGAACCACTTGTGCCCGGTCAGGACGTACTCCCCGGCCGCCGCCAGCGGCTCGGCGCGGGTGGTGTTGGCGTGTACGTCGCTGCCGCCCTGCTTCTCCGTCATGGCCATCCCGGCCAGCGCGCCCGCCTTCGCGGCGGCCGGTCGCAGCTCCGGCTCGTACACCCGGGAGGTCAGCAGCGGCTCCCAGACGGCCGCCAACTCCGGCTCGGCGCGCAGCGCCGGCACCGCCGCGTGGGTCATCGACAGCGGGCAGCCGTGGCCGGCCTCGGCCTGCGACCACACGAGGAAGCCGGCGGTCCGCCGGACGTGCCCGTCCGGGCGCGACCAGGCGTCGGTGAGCCCGGCGGTGACGGCATGGCCGAGCAGCCGGTGCCAGGCGGGGTGGAACTCCACCTCGTCGATGCGGTGCCCGTAGCGGTCGTGGGTGCGCAGCACCGGCGGATGCGCGTTGGCCTGCGCGCCCCAGCGCTGCACCTGCGCCGAGCCGGCCGCCTGCCCCAGCCGGCCCAGTTCCCCCCGTACCTCGCCGAGGCGCTCCGCGGCGACATACCGGGTGACGCCCTCGGTGAGCGCCGGATCGGATGCGAAGACGTCGTACCCGGCCAGCGGCGGGGGCTGGTTCGTCACGATATGAGTGATGGCTGCCATGGCAGATACGGTAAAGACGTGCAGCCGGCGAACGAACCACCCGGGCGGCCCGCGGGCCGTCTCACCAGGGCCAGGGCCCTCTACCGCAACGTCTCCAAGCGCCGGCTGGTCTGGCTGCTGCTCAAGGACATCGTCGGCAGCTGCATGGAGTACCGGGTCACCGGCCTCGCCGCCGAGGCCGCGTTCTGGTGCCTGCTCTCGCTGCCGCCGCTGATCCTCGGACTCGTCGGCGTCCTCGGCTACGCGGAGCCCTGGATCGGCCACGCCACCGTCGACGGCTTCCGGGCGCACATCCTGCACGCCTCCGGCACCGTCCTCTCCGGCCGCGGCGTCGACGAGATCGCCCGCCCGCTGCTCGACGACGTGTTCACCGGCCGCCGCCCCGACGTCATCTCCGTCGGCTTCGCCATCGCCCTGTGGTCCGGCTCCCGCGCGGTCAACGTCTTCGTCGACACCATCACGATCATGTACGGCCTCGACGGCCGCCGCGGCATCGTCCGGACCCGGCTGCTGTCCTTCGTCCTCTATCTGGCCGCGCTGGCGGCCGGCGTGGTCGCGCTGCCCATGATGGTCGCCGGCCCGGACGCCGTCGCCGGCTGGCTGCCGGCCGGCGAGGACATCGTCCGCGCCCTGTACTGGCCGGTCGTGCTGATCCTCTCCATCGCCTTCCTCACCACCCTCTACCACGTCTCCGTACCGGTCCGTTCGCCCTGGCGGGAGGACATCCCCGGCGCCGTCGTCGCCCTCGCGATGTGGGTGCTGGGCAGCTTCCTGCTGCGCCTCTACCTGACCGCGGCGGTCGAAGGGCCCACCATCTACGGCTCGTTGGCGGCGCCCGTCGCGGTGCTCCTCTGGATCGGCGTGTCCGCCTTCGCGGTCCTGGTCGGGGCCGCGATGAACGCCGCCCTGGACCGGGTGTGGCCGTCGGTCGGCACGGCGGCGGCGCGGGCGGAGAACGCCCGGGCGCGGGAGGGGACGGGCCCGGAGGGCGGACCGGCCACCCCCTGACGCGGCCTCACACCGCCGGGATCCGCGCATAGCGCCCGGCGACCCGGAGATCGGCCTCGATGGCCGCGGCGCTCGCGCGCAGGGCGGGGAGGACGGCCTCGCGGGTTTCGTCCGGGGTGCAGCGGCCGGCGTGGGTGGAGACGTTGACGGCGGCGACGGCGCGGCCGGTGCGGTCCCGGACCGGGACCGCGAGGGAGCGCAGGCCGTCCTCCAGCTCCTCGTCCACGAGGGCGTAGCCGTCGGCGCGGACCCCGTCGAGGACGGCCAGGAGGCGGGCCGGGTCGGTGACGGTGCGCCGGGTGAGCGGCACCAGGCCGGTGCGGGAGAGCCGGGCGGCCCGCTCGGCGGGCGGCAGGTCGGCGAGCAGCACCCGGCCCATGGAGGTGGCGTAGGCGGGGAAGCGGGTCCCCAGGGTGATGTTGACGCTCATGATGCGGACGGTGGGGACCCGGGCCACGTACTGGACGGTGTCCGGGGCGGCCTCGCCGGTGACCAGGATCGCCATCGAGGCGGAGTCGTGCACGCGCTCCACCAGGGCGGCCAGGTGGGGCTGGGCGACGGCCGGCAGGGTGAGCGCGGAGAGCGGGGCGAAGCCCAGGTCCAGCACCTTCGGGGTGAGGCGGAAGAGCCTGCCGTCGGTCGCGAGGTAGCCGAGGTGTTCGAGGGTGATCAGGGCGCGGCGGGCGGTCGCCCGGGGCAGCCCGGTGGCCTCGGCGACGGCGGTGAGGGGGAGTTCGGCGCGGCCGGCGCCGAAGGCGGTGAGGGTGGCCAGGCCGCGGGCGAGGGACTCGACGAATTCCGGGCCCAGTTCCTGCTTGGAGGCGCGCATCCAGGGGGCGGGCGGCGGCGGGGCGGGGGCCGCGGGCGTACGGGGGACCGCCAGCGTGCGCTCCATCGCGGCGACCGTGGCGCGGAGGTGGGGGAGGACGGCGTCCGGCAGCTCGGCGGCGGGGCGGCGGCTGGTGTGGCTGACCACGCTCAGTGCGCAGACCGGCCGGCCGGAGGGGGCGCGGACGGGCAGCGCCACCGCGACCAGGCCGGGTTCGATGAGCTGGTCGTCCAGCGACCAGCCGGCGGTGCGGGCGGCGGCCACCCGTGCCTCGAACGCGGCGGCGGTGGAGCTCCCGGGCCGCCGGGGCGGTACGGCGGGGAAGCCCGCGTCCGCGGGGTCGGCGGCCCGGCGCGCCCGCCAGCGCCGCCAGTCGCCGGCGTCCCAGGCGTCCGCGAACAGCGCGCCGGGCGCGCCGCGTTCGGCGGGCAGCAGATCGCCGATGCGGAAGGCCAGCGACATGGCGCGGCGGCGGGTCGCCTGGTGGACGAAGCGCACGCCGTCGCCGTCCGGTACGGCCAGCGAGACCGATTCGTCGAGCGCGTCGGCGAGCCGGTCGGCAAGCGGCCCGAGCCGGTCGGGGAGTTCGGTGGCGGCGAGGTAGGCGTTGCCGAGCTCCAGCAGCCGGGGCGCCAGGACGGCGTCGCGGCCCTCGACGCGGACGTATCCGAGCCGGGCGAGGGTGCTCAGCACCCGGTCCACGGTGGAGCGGGCCAGGCCGGTGACCCGCACCAGGTCGCCGACCGCGGCCCGGCCGCCGCCGGCCGTCAGCTCGCGCAGCACGGCCAGGCTGCGCATCAGCGGCCCCACCGCTTCCGGCGGCGGCGCTGAGGGGGCGGTGGCGGGGTGGGTCATGGACTCGCTTTCCACGGTGCGGCGATCTCGTCGGAACCGTACCGGGGGGGCCGGGACGGGCCGTTGACACGGCCGGGGACGGGGGCCAGACTCGGGAGGGCCGTGCCGTATGAACTTTAGTTCACTGGGCGAACTCCCGGGCGGGGCCCGGTATGACGGACGACCCGAGGGCGAGGACATGGCAGACATCCGTTCCCTGCGCGACGCCGTCGCGGAACTGATCCATGACGGCGACACGGTGGCGCTGGAGGGGTTCACCCACCTCATCCCGTTCGCCGCGGCGCACGAGATCATCCGCCAGGGCATCACCGGCCTCACGCTCGCCCGGATGACCCCGGACGTCGTCTACGACCAGCTGATCGGCGCCGGCGCGGCCCGCAAACTGGTCTTCTCCTGGGGCGGCAATCCGGGCGTCGGCTCGCTGCACCGCTTCCGGGACGCCGTCGAGAACGGCTGGCCCGCCCCGCTGGAGCTCGACGAGCACAGCCACGCCGGGATGGCCAACCGCTATGCGGCGGGCGCCGCGAAGCTCCCGTTCGCGGTGCTGCGCGGCTACCGGGGCAGCGACATCCCGGGCCGTACGTCCACGGTCGCCACCGTCACCTGCCCGTTCACCGGCGAGGAGCTGGCCGCCGTCGCCGCCCTCAACCCGGACGTCACGGTCATCCACGCGCAGCGGGCCGACCGGGCCGGCAACGTCCAGCTGTGGGGGCTGACCGGCGTCCAGAAGGAAGCGGTGCTGGCCGCCCGGCGCGTCCTGGTGACCGTCGAGGAAATCGCCGACACCCTGGAGCCGCGTCCCGGCGGGGTCGTGCTGCCCACCTGGGTCATCGACGCGGTCGCGGTCGTCCCCGGTGGCGCCCACCCCTCGTACGCGGCCGGGTACTCGGTCCGCGACAACGCCTCCTACCGCGAGTGGGATGCCGTCGCGCGGGACCGGGAGGCGTTCGGTCGGTGGCTGGAGGAATGTGTGCGGGGCGTCGGCGAGGACGCGGGCAGCGGTGGCGGAGGCGGGGCGTCCGGGAGCGGGCGGGCGGCGCGCGGGAC
>NZ_BMRP01000002.1:43296-109848 GCF_014648695.1 Streptomyces albospinus | reverse complement strand
CCGCCCCCGGCCCGGCCGCCCCCGGCCCGGCCGCCCCCGGCCCGGCCGCCCCCGCCTGCACCCCCGACGAGCTGATGGAGGTCAACGCGGCGCGGGCGCTCGCCGGGGCCGGTACCTGCTTCGTCGGGATCGGGCTGCCCAGTACTGCCGCCAACCTCGCCCGCCGGACCGTCAATCCGGATCTGGTGCTGGTCTACGAGTCCGGCACCATCGGGTCCAGGCCGGACCGGCTGCCGCTGTCCATCGGGGACGGCGAACTGGCCGACACCGCGGACGCGGTGGTCTCCGTGCCGGAGATGTTCAACTACTGGCTCCAGGGCGGCCGGATCGACGTCGGCTTCCTCGGCGCCGCACAGGTCGACCGGTTCGGCAACATCAACACCACCGTCGTCGATCGCGGCCCGGACAGGCCCGAGGGGCGGCTCCCGGGGGCCGGCGGCGCGCCCGAGATCGCCGCCAACTGCGGGCGGGTGCTGATGGTCCTGAGGCACCGCCGCCGGAACTTCGTCGGCGCGCTGGACTTCGTCACGACTCTGGGGCACGGGAGCGGCCCCGGGGACCGCGCGGCGCTCGGGATGCCCGGCGCCGGACCGACCGCGGTGATCACCGACCTCGGCGTGCTGCGCCCCGATCCGGACACCGCGGAACTCGTCCTCAGCGCGCTGCACCCCGGGGTGACGGTCGATCAGGTCCGGGAGGCCACCGGCTGGCCGCTCAAGGAAGCCCCCGACCTCGGTGCGACCGACCCGCCCACCGCCGCCGAACTCGCCGCCCTGCGCGCCCTGAAGGCGGCTTCCGGGCCGGGCGGTCCCCCGGCCGACGCCACCGCCCCGAGGTAGCCGCCGCCCGCATCCCCGTCCGTACCCCACATGGAGAGGCACCCCCACATGGAGAGGCACCCCCGCACGGAGAGGGAACCCATGACCCACCCCGCCCCGCTCGGCGCCGTCCCCGTCTCCCCGACGGCCCCGCCGCTCGCCACCCAGGCCGCCATCAGCCGCGAGATCGCCGCCCTGCGGGCCGCCGCCGACGCGGACGGCGCCGCCGGCGGCCCGGACCCCGGGCAGCCCGCCCGGGACTATCCGCCCTACCGGAGCAGCACACCCCGCCACCCCCGGCAGCCGCCGGTCGCGATCGACGCCCTGGCCGACCCGGAGGCCGTGGAGCTGAGCGGCCCCGTCTTCGGCGTCACGGACGTCACCGCACTCGACGCCGACCTCACCCGGCAGCACACCGGGGAGCCGCTGGGCGAACGCATCACCGTCACCGGCCGCGTCCTGGACCGCACCGGCCGCCCGGTACGCGGCCAGCTCGTCGAGATCTGGCAGGCCAACGCCTCCGGCCGGTACGCCCACCAGCGCGACCAGCACCCGGCCCCGCTCGACCCGCACTTCACCGGCGTCGGCCGCTGCCTGACCGACGACGACGGGCGGTACGCCTTCACCACCGTCAAGCCCGGCGCCTATCCATGGCGCAACCACGACAACGCCTGGCGCCCGGCGCACATCCACTTCTCGTTCTTCGGCTCGGCCTTCACCCAACGGCTGGTCACCCAGATGTACTTCCCGGGCGACCCGCTCTTCCCCTACGACCCGATCCTGGCGTCGGTCACCGACCCCGCCGCCCGCGCCCGCCTGGTCGCCGTCTACGACCACGGACTCTCCCGCCCCGAACACTCCCTGGGCTACCGCTGGGACGTCGTCCTGGACGGCCCGTCCGCCACCTGGACCGAGGAGGGCCGCTGATGCCCACCCGCCCCGAAGGCCCCGCGGCGGCGCCCGCCGTACCGCTCGACCCGACCCCCTCCCAGACCATCGGCCCCTTCTACGGCTACGCCCTCCCCTTCCCCGGCGGTGAGCGGATCGCGCCCACCGGCCACCCCGACACGGTCACCCTGCACGGCCTGGTGCGCGACGGGGACGGCGCGCCGGTGCCGGACGCGCTGCTGGAGTTCTGGCAGGCCGGCCCCGACGGCAGCCTGACCGGCGCCCCCGGCTCGCTGCGCCGGGACCCGGCCACCGGCGCGGTCATCGGCCGCAACGGCGTGGACTTCACCGGCTTCGGCCGCGTCCCCACCGACGCCGACGGGCGCTATGCGCTGCGCACCCTGCCCGCCACCGCCCCCGCCGGGCGCCCGGACGCCGCGCCCTACCTGGCCCTCTGCGTCTTCGCCCGCGGGCTGCTGCACCACCTGTTCACCCGCGTCTACTTCCCCGAACACACCGCGGCCCACGCCGCCGACCCCCTGCTGTCCCGGCTGCCCCAGGCGCGTGCCCGCACCCTCCTCGCCCGCCCCGACGGCCCGGTCCCGTACCGCTACCGGTTCGATATCCAGCTCCAGCAGCCGGCCGACGGCAGGTACGAGGAGACGGTGTTCCTTGACTTCCGATGAGGTGCCCGGGGCGCCAGGGGCGGCGGGCGGGGTGCGTCAGCGGGACGAGGATGCTGATGCCACGTCAAATGTGGGTGCCGGTGCGGCCGATCACGGCCTGCTCACCCCCTCCTGGGCCGGCTCCGCCGTCGCGGCGGCGACCGGCGACGCCGCGTATCTGCGCGCCCTGCTCGACGCCGAGGCCGCACTGACCCGCGCCCAGGCGGCCCTCGGGCTCGCCCCGGCGACCGCGGCGGCGACCGTCACCGCGGTCGCCGCCGAGCACCACCGCCACGCACCGCGGGCGCTCGCCGTGCGCGCCCGCGCCGCCGGCAACCCGGTGGTGCCGCTCGTCGCGGACCTGACCGCCGCCGTCGCCGCCCGCGACCCGGAAGCCGCCGGCCACGTCCACCGCGGCGCCACCAGCCAGGACATCCTGGACACCGCCACGATGCTGGTCTGCGCCCGCGCCCTGGACACCGTGCTGGCCGACCTCGACCGCACCGCCGACACGCTGCACCGCACCGCCGCCGCCCACCGCGACACGCCGATGGCCGGCCGCACCCTCACCCAGCACGCGGTGCCGACCACCTTCGGCCTCAAGGCGGCGGGCTGGCGCGGCCTGGTCCTCGACGCCCGGGACCGGCTCGCCGCGGTGCGGGCCGCGCTGCCCGTCCAACTGGGCGGCGCCGCCGGCACGTTGGCGGCGTTCCACGCCTACGCCGAGGCGGACGGTGCGCCGAGCGCCGACGACCCCGGCGTCCGGCTCCTCGCCCGCTACGCCGCCGAGACCGGGCTCGCCCCACCCGCCCTGCCCTGGCACACCCTGCGCACCCCCGTCGCCGACCTCGCCGGCGCGCTCGCCTTCACCGCGGGCGCGCTCGGCAAGCTGGCGGCCGACGTCCTGGTCCTCTCCCGTACGGAGATCGGCGAGCTGGCCGAGGGCAGCGGCGGCGGCTCCTCCGCGATGCCGCACAAGGCCAACCCCGTGCGCGCCACGCTGATCGCGAGCGCCGCCCGGCAGGTGCCGGCGCTCGCCGCGGTGCTGTACGGGTCGCTGGCCGCCGAGGACGAGCGGCCGGCCGGGGCCTGGCACGCCGAGTGGCAGCCGCTGCGCGAGGCGCTGCGCCTGGTGGGCGGCGCGGCCCGGGACGCGGCCGGGTTGACCGCGGGGCTGCGGGTCCGCCCGTCCCGTATGCGGGACAACCTCGACGCGACCGGCGGGCTGGTCGTCTCCGAACGCCTCGTCGCGGCCCTCGCCGCCCTGACCGGCCGCGCCGCGGCCCGCCGCACCGTGGACGCGGCGGCCCGCCGCGCGGCGGAGGACGGCATTCCGCTGTCCGACGCGCTGTGCGCGGCCCTCGCCGCGGACCCGGCGACCGGGTCCGGCGCCGCCGCCCTCACCGGGCCCCGCCTCCGTGAACTCCTCGATCCCACCGGCTACTTGGGATCCGCCGGGGCCCTCGTCGACCGCGCCCTCCGGCGCACCCCCCAGCCCTCCCCGCACGCCCCGCAGGAGCCCGTATGACGCCGGTACCGCCCGCCGCCCGCCGCACCGCGCTGCACCACACCGCCGACGGGCCCGATGGCGCCCCGCTCCTCGTCCTCGGCCCCTCCGTGGGCACCACCCTCGCCCTCTGGGACCCCCTACTCCCCGTCCTGGCCCGCCGGTTCCGCGTCCTGCGCTGGGACCTCCCGGGCCACGGCGGCACCCCCACCGGCGTCCTCGCCGCCGCCGGCACCACCACCACCGTCCCCGAACTGGCCCGCCTCGTCCTCGACCTCGCCGACGCCCGCGGCCTCGACCGCTTCGCCTACGCGGGCGTCTCGCTCGGCGGCGCGGTGGGCGCCTGGCTCGCCGTCCACCACCCCGAGCGGATCGCCTCGCTCGCGCTGATCTGCTCCTCCGCGCGGTTCGGCGAACCGACCGGCTGGCACGAACGGGCCGCGCTGGTACGGGCCGAGGGCCTCGGCCCGGTCGCCGAGGCCGCCGCCGGACGCTGGTTCACCCCGGCCTTCGCCGCCTCGCCCGAGGCCACCGCCCTGCTCGACGCGCTGCGCCGCAGCGTCTCGCCCGACGGATACGCGGCCTGCTGCGACGCCCTCGCCCGCTACGACCTCCGCGCCGACCTGCCCCGGATCACCGCCCCCACCCTCGTCGTCGCCGGCCGCGCCGACCCGGCCACCCCGCCCGCGCACGCCCGCGAACTCACCGACGGCATCCCCGGCGCCACCCTCGTCGAACTCCCCGGCGCCGCCCACCTCGCCGCCGCCGAGCGCCCCGGCGCGGTCCTCACAGCGCTCCTCGGCCACCTCGACTGCGCCCACCCCGCCCCCGGAACGGACCACTGATGCCCCGCACCCACCAGCCCACCCCGCCCCCGTCCCGCACCGCGGTCGGCATCATCGGCGGCGGCCCGGCCGGGCTGCTGCTCGCCCGGCTGCTGCACCGGGCCGGGATCGGCTGCGTCGTCCTGGAGAGCCGCGACCGCGGATACGTCGAGGCGCGGCAGCGCGCCGGCATCCTCGAACAGGGCACCGTCGACGTGCTGCGCGCCTGCGGCGCGGGGGAGCGGCTGGACCGCGAGGGGATGGTCCACGACGGCATCGAACTGCGCTACGACCGGCGGGCGCACCGGCTCGACTTCCCGGCGCTGACCGGCGGGCGGCGGGTGACGGTCTACGCCCAGACGGAGATCGTCAAGGACCTGATAGAGCTTCAGCTCGCCGGCGGCGCACCGCTGCTGTTCGGCGCGCGGGCGCTCGCCGTCACCGGCGCCGACACCGCACGGCCGGCCATCCGCTACCGCCACGACGGCCGCGAGCACACGCTCGGCTGCGACTACGTCGTCGGCTGCGACGGCTTCCACGGCGTGGCCCGGGAGGCGATCCCGGACGCCGCACGCCGCACCTACGAGCGCGGCTACCCGTACTCCTGGCTGGGCGTGCTCGCCGACGCCCCGCCGTCCTCCGACGAACTGATCTACGCGCACTCGGACCGCGGCTTCGCCCTGTTCAGCATGCGCACCCCGACCGTCAGCCGGCTCTACCTCCAGGTCCCCAACGGCACCGACCCCGCGCACTGGCCCGACGACCGCATCTGGAACGAACTGGAGGCCCGCGCCGCCGTCGACGACACCTCCTGGAAGCCGGCCCGCGGCCCGCTCACCGCCAAGGCCGTCCTCCCCATGCGCAGCTCGGTCACCGAACCGATGCGCTGGGGCCGGGTCCTGCTGGCGGGCGACGCGGCACACATCGTGCCGCCCACCGGAGCCAAGGGACTCAACCTCGCCGTCGCCGACGTCACCGTCCTGGCACGCGCCCTCACCCAGGTCTACGGCACCGGCGCGACGGACCTCCTGGACGCCTACTCGGACACCTGCCTGCGCCGGGTCTGGCGCGCCGAGCACTTCTCGTACTTCATGACGACGACCCTGCACACCCCACCTGACCAGAGCCCCTTCGACACCCGGCTCCAGCTCTCCCAGCTCGACCGCATCGCCGGCTCCCGGCACGCCGCCGCGGAACTCGCCGAGAACTACACGGGACTGCCGCTGCCCTGACCGGAAGCGCCCGGCGCGGCGGTGGCTACGACGCCTCCAGGTGGCCGTGGCGGTACCGCACCAGGAGCATCGCCGCGTCGTCGTGGAGCGGCCCCTCCGCATGGTCGACGACATCCTCGCGGACCGCTTGCAGCGCGGCTTCCGGGTCGGGGTCCTTCAGCAGATCGGCGCGCGCGTCGAGGGGGTAGAACCAGCCGGCGCCGTCCCGGGCCTCGCTGACCCCGTCGGTGTAGAAGAGCAACTGGTCGCCGGGGGCGAACGGGATCCGGTACGGCAGCGGTGCCTCCGGGCCGTGGTCCATCAGGCCGAGCGGCAGCGCGCGCTCCGGCGGGGCCGCGTAGCCGACCCCGCCCTCGGGGCGGACCACCAGCGGCGAGGGGTGGCCGAAGTTCAGCAGGGTCGCGTCCGGGCCGTCGCCGATCTCGGCGAGGACCGCGGTGACGAAGCGCTCACCGGACAGATGCCGGTTCAGCGCACGCTCGACCCGCGCGCCCACCGCCGGCAGATCCGGCTCGTCGTGCGCCGCCTCCCGGAAGGCGCCGAGCACCACCGCCGCGGTCTCCACCGCCTCCAGGCCCTTGCCCTGCACGTCCCCGACGATGATCCGCACACCGGCCGGCGAGGTCACGACCTCGTACAGGTCGCCGCCGATCCGGGCCTCGGCCACCGCCGAGGTGTACGAGACCGCGATCCGCAGCGGGCCCGCCCCGCGCGGCACCGGCCGCAGCAGCACCCGCTGGGCGACCTCGGCGATCGACCGCACGCTGGCCAGCTCCGCCTCCCGGCGCTGCCGCATCACCGCTGCGGCCACACCGGCCGCGGTCACTCCGGCCACCGACAGCAGCGCGGTCAGCCCGCGCCGGCTCTCGAACAGCCCGCTGTGGACGCCCAGTCCGACGCAGAGCACGGACGCGGTCAGCCCGACCAGCGCGGTCCGCCGCCAGCCGCCGACCAGCCCGGCGAACGCGGGCCCCAGCGACACCAGCGGCAGGAAGCCGACGCCCGGCCCGGCGATGAGGTCCACGGCGCTGACCGCGGCCATGACCATGTACGGGAGCGCGGACAGCGCACGGGAGCCGGCGCGCGGCTCCCCCTTCTGCACGGCCAAGGTCCACTCCGGCGTTCTGACGGCTCACACGCCGGTGGGGACGGCACGCGAGAGGCGATCGGTCGCGGGGCAGCGGGCCGCCGGTCCGTTCGACTGTCCGAAACCAACCCCCGAGCCCCCGACCTGAGCATATGCAACATTTGCCGGGCCGAACGACGGCGCCTGTGACGCTGTTATCGAATTGCAGCGGCCGGGCGGCACGCCCCCCGGCGGGCCACCGGATCTTACGGACCCGTGACACGACGGCCGTGGCGCGCGCCGGACGGCCCCGCCGCGCCTAGCGTGACCGGCATGCGTGTACTGGTCACCGGCGGCGCCGGATTCATCGGATCGCAGATCGTCGAAACGCTGCTGGCCGGCGGCCACGAGCCCGTGGTGCTCGACGCGCTGCTGCCCTCCGCCCACCCCGAACCGCCCCGGAAACCGCCCGCGACCCGGGCCGCGGTGCCCCGGATCGTCGCCGACGTCCGCGACCGCGCCGCCGTCGACGCGGCGCTGCGCGGCGTGCACGCGGTCTGCCACCAGGCCGCGATGGTCGGCCTCGGCAAGGACTTCGCGGACGCCCCCGACTACGTCGGCTGCAACGACCTCGGCACCGCCGTCCTGCTCGCCGCGATGGCCGCCGCCGGCGTACCCGGCCTCGTGCTCGCCGGCTCGATGGTGGTCTACGGGGAGGGACGCTACGACTGCCCCGCCCACGGGACGGTGCGCCCCGGCCCGCGCGCGGAAACCGCCCTGGCCGCCGGCCGGTTCGAGCCGCGCTGCCCGCGCTGCGGCGCGGAACTCCGGCCCGGCCTCGTCGGCGAGGACGCGCCCACCGACCCGCGCAACGTCTACGCGGCGACCAAACTCGCCCAGGAGCACCTGGCCGCCTCCTGGGCGCGCGCCACCGGCGGCCGGGTGCTCGCCCTGCGCTACCACAACGTCTACGGGCCCGGCATGCCGCGCGACACCCCCTACGCCGGGGTCGCCTCCTTCTTCCGCTCGGCGCTGGCCCGCGGCGAGGCCCCCACCCTCTACGAAGACGGCGGTCAGCGGCGCGACTTCATCCACGTCCGGGACGTCGCCGCGGCCAACGCGGTGGCGCTGGCCGCCCTCCCGGACCGGCCGGCGGGCACCCTGACCGCGTACAACACCGGCAGCGGGGAGCCGCACACCGTCGGCGAGATGGCCCGCACCCTGGCCACCGCCTACGGCGGCCCGCCCCCGGTGGTCACCGGGGAGTACCGGCTCGGCGACGTCCGGCACATCACCGCCTCCTCGCAGCGGATCGCCGCCGACCTCGGCTGGCGCGCCGCGACCGGCTTCGCCGACGGCATGGCCGAGTTCGCCCGTGAGGAGATGCGATGACCGCGCACCCCGCCCCGGCCCCCGTGGACGTCGTGCTGCCCTGCCTCGACGAGGCCGCCGCACTGCCCTGGGTCCTGGCCCGCATCCCCGACGGCTGGCGGGCGATCGTCGTCGACAACGGCTCCACCGACGGTTCGGCGGAGATCGCCCGCCGCCTCGGCGCCACCGTCGTGCGCGAACCGCGCCGCGGCTTCGGCGCCGCCTGCCACGCCGGACTGCTGGCCGCCGACGCCGACGTCGTCTGCTTCTGCGACTGCGACGGCTCCCTGGACCCCCGGCTGCTCGTCCCGTTCGTCCGCGCCGTATGCGACGGCGACAGCGACCTGGTGCTGGGCCGGCGGCGCCCCGAAGGCCGCGGCGCCTGGCCCGCGCACGCCCGGCTCGGCAACCTCGCGCTGGCCCGGATGCTGCACCGCCGCACCGGGCTGCGGCTGCACGACCTCGGCCCGCTGCGCGCCGCCCGGCGCACCGCGCTGCTCGCCCTCGGCCTCACCGACCGCCGCAGCGGCTACCCCCTCCAGATGGTCGTCCGGGCCGCCGACGCCGGCTGGCGCGTCACCGAACGCGACGTCCCCTACCGGCCGCGCACCGGCCGCTCCAAGGTCACCGGCACCTGGCGCGGCACCTGGCACGCGGTACGCGACATGCGCACCGTGCTGCGGCAGCCGCCGGCCGTGCCCGACGCAGGGAGCCCCCGATGACCGCCGCCCCCGCGCCCGCTCCGACGACGATCCTCGTCATCGCCAAGGAACCCCTTCCCGGCCGCGTCAAGACCCGCCTCACCCCGCCCTACACCCCCGCCCAGGCCGCCGAACTGGCCGAAGCGTCGCTCCACGACACCCTCCGGGCCGTCCGCGCCATGCCCGCCCGCCGCCGCGTCCTCGTCCTCGACGGCCGCCCCGGCAGCTGGCTGCCGGCCGGCTTCGACGTCCGCCCCCAGTGCACCGGCGGCCTCGACGAACGCCTGGCCGCGGCCTTCGCCGCCACCACCGGACCGGCCCTGCTCATCGGCATGGACACCCCCCAGGTCACCGCCGCGCTGCTCGCCCCCGCCCTCGCGCCCGACGCCTGGCGGCAGTGCGACGCCTGGTTCGGCGCCGCCGCGGACGGCGGGTTCTGGGCGCTCGGCCTGGCCGCCCCCGACCCCCGGCTGCTGCGCGGCGTCCCGATGTCCACCGCCACCACCGGCGCCGTCCAGCGCGCCCGGCTCACCGCCGCCGGACTCCGGGTCCGCGAACTCCCCGTGCTGCGCGACGTCGACACCCCGGCCGACGCGGCAGCGGTCGCCGCCGCCGCGCCCGGCGGCCGGTTCGCCGCCACCCTGGCCCGGCTGACCCCGGAGGCCGGCCGATGAGCACCCCCACCGTCTCCCGCGACACCGGCCCCGAGTGGGGCGCCGGCCCCTACGCCGATGCCCTGCGCACCGGCCGCGGCCCGCTCTTCCTCCGCCGCACCGACGGCTGGCTGCTGCCGCTGGAGGTGGAACGCTGGTGCGCCGGCGCGGACACCGCCGACCTCTCCGCGCTGCGTCGCTGCGAAGGCCCCGTCCTGGACATCGGCTGCGGCCCCGGACGCCTGGTCGCCGCGCTCGCCGACCGGGGCCACCGGGTCCTCGGCATCGACGTGAGCGCCGCGGCCGTCGCCCGCACCACCGCGGCCGGCGGCACCGCCCTGTGCCGCTCCGTCTTCGACCCCCTTCCCGACGAGGGGAGATGGGGCACCGCGCTGCTCCTCGACGGCAACATCGGCATCGGCGGCGATGTGCGCGCCCTGCTCGCCCGCACCGCCGAACTGCTCGCCCCGCACGGCCTGCTGATCGTCGAGACCAGCCCCGCGGACATCGACGAACGCGTCCGGGTCCAGGTCGCCGGCGGCCACACCGGCCACCCCGCGCACACCGACGAGTCGTTCCTCTGGGCCCGGGTCGGCACCCGCGCCCTGCTGCGGCACGCGGCACCGGAGCTGTGGACCCCCGCCGCGCAGTGGACCGTGCCCGGCGGGGCTCAACTCCCCGGCGCCGACCGCTGCTTCGTCGCCCTGCGCCACAGCCGTACGGCCGTCCCCCGCAGCCGCGGCTGAGCCGTCCGCAGCGTACGGACCAGCAGCCACAGCGCGGCCAGCGCGCGAACAGCGCCGCACTGACCAGCAGCCAGCGGGCCGGGAACACCTCGGCCGGCAGCCCCGTCGTCAGCGTGTAGTGCACCGCGGCGGGGCTGCCGGGCGCGGTGGAGATGAGCGGCCACCACACCAGGAGAAGCAGCCCGGACAGCGCCGCCGGGACCCGGACGAACCCGGTCCACGCCCGGTCCCGCGCGCTGCCGGCGGTGAGCCGGGCCACCGCCCGGTCGGCCACCGAATACAGCGGCACCAGCACGAGGTCGTGCAGCAGCGCCGCCCCCGCGAACCACACCACCACCAGCGGCCACCGCTCCCCGGACAGCAGCCGCACCCCCGCATATCCGGTCAGCGCGAACGAGGCGAGCAGCAACAGCAGATGCAGCGCCCCCTCGCCGTACCAGCGGCCCGCCCGGCGCCGCCACACCGCAGCAACCGCCCGCACCCGATCCACCGCACCATCGATCCGCCGCACCGTCACACCTCCCCGAACGTCAGCCGCGCCACCCATTTGGTGTTCAGCACCCCTGGCGCCGCCGGCACGATGATCCGCGCCGGATACCCGTGGTCCGGCGACAGATCCGCCCCGCCCACCCGCAGCGCCAGCAGCGACCGCGGATCGCGCACCTGGTTGTCCCGCAGCGCGGCCCGCCGGAACGCGCCCGACAGCTGAAGCGACTCCACCAGCACCCCCGGCGGCGCCCCGCCCGATCCCACCAGCGCCGCCAGATCCCGCAGCCGCACCCCGCTCCACCGCAGGTCCTCCGTCGACCAGCCCTCCACACAGGCGATCGGCAGCGCCGCCTCGTACTGCGGCAGCCGCAGCAACTCGGCCCGGCTCAGCCGCACCCTCCGCCCGCCGCCCTCGACCGTCAGCCGCCAGCCGTCGCCGATGTCCCGGGCCCGGATGCCCACCCCCGCGGCCGACTTGTTGATCTGGAAGCCGTTCGGACCGCCGCCCGGATCCGCGCCCCCGTGCGGCGCCAGCAGCGCGGTACGGCGCCACCGGCCGCCCAGGCTCTGCCCGGCCGTCGTCAGGAACAGCAGCAGCGACCCGGCGCCCACCAGGCCCAGCGCACCGCGCCGCGACACCGTCGGCGCCGCCGGGCGGAGTGCCACCAGCCCGGTCTCGTCGTCCGCCGCCTGAGGATCCGTACGCTCCCGCAGCGCCCGCACGGTCCGCGGCATCCGCAGCGCCACATGGACCGCGAACGCCCCGATGAACACCCACGCCCCGTAGAAGTGCAGCGGATAGAACGACCCCGGAAACACATAGTCCAGCTGAACGTTGAGGAGCCCGGTCACGAACTCGAAGAGCGCCCCGCCCACCAGGAGCAGCAGCGACACCCGCTCCAGCGCATGGCCCACCGACCGGGCCGGCGGCATCGTGAACAGCTTCGGGATCACCGACCACAGCTTCGCCAGCAGCACCGGCACCAGCACCACGCCGAGCGTGACGTGCACACCCTGGGTGAGCCGGTACAGCCAGTGCGGACCTGTCGGCCAGCTGAAGAGATAGAAGCCCAGCAGCCCCTTGTCGGCGTCTTGTCGTTGACGCCGCCGGCCAGATCCGGGTTGTAGGCGGCGTACGACAGCAGCCCGGTCACGAACAGCAGCGTGATCCCGGCCAGCAGCACCACACCGAGCAGCGCCGTCAGCCGCGGACCGCGCAGCGGACTGCGCCAGAACGACGGGGACGTCGGCAGCGGCGGGGGAGTGGAGCGAGAGAAGCGAGAGAAGGGGCGGAAACGGTCGGCACCCATGTGCGTCCTCCAGGTGAGTCGGTCCGACGGTAAGCCGGTCCACGCCCCCCGAAGCCGCCGCGACGCATGACGAAACCCTGACGTCCGGCGAAATCTGACGGATCGGTGACACCGCCCCCGCCGAACGGCCCTGGCGCCCGCCCACGCCCTAGCGTGCCGGTGTGACCTCCGACGCCACCCCCGAACCGGTCCCCGGCCTGCCGCCCGCGAGCACCCACGGCCCGGCCGCCGGCGAACGCGCCGGCCGCCGCGCCGACCTGCTCGCCGCCGCGGCCGGCGCCCTCCTCGTCGGCGCCGCCGTCGCCCTCGGCGCCGCCATCCAGCACGCCACCGGCGATCTGCGCGTCAACTGGCCCCCGCTGTACGCCGACTGGTCCCCGCACCTCGGCCCCGGCACCCCGGCCGCCCTCGCCGTCGCCGCCGCCGTGATCGCCTACGGGCCGCCCCTGGCGGCCCGGCTCCGCTGGCGGCTGCTGCTGCCCGCCGCCTGGGCCGCGTCGATGGCCTGGACCTGGTCACTGGCCCTGATCGACGGCTGGCAGGCCGGCGTCGCGGGCCGCCTCACCACCGAGTACGAGTACCTGACGGTGATTCACCGCTTCGACGACCTCGGCCCGGCGCTGCGCGGCTTCACCAGCCACCTCCTCCTCCACCACGGACCGGACTCCTGGCCCGCGCACATCGCCGGCCACCCGCCCGCCGCCATCCTCACCTTCGTCGGCCTGGACCGCATCGGCCTGGGCGGCGGCGCCTGGGCCGGCGCCTGGTGCATCACCGTCGGCACCTCCGCCGCCGCCGCCGTCCTGGTCGCGCTGCGCGCCCTGGCCGAAGAGGCCACCGCCCGCCGCGCCGCCCCGTTCCTCGTCCTGGCGCCCGCCGCCGTCTGGGTCGGCGTCTCCGCGGACGGCTATTTCGCCGCCGTCGCCGCCTGGTCCCTCGCCCTGCTCGCACTCGCCGCCACCCGCCGCACCCGCGCCCCCCGCGCGGCGGCCCTGGGCGCCGGCCTCCTCTTCGGCCTCACCTGCTACCTCTCCTACGGCCTCACCCTCATCGCGCTGCCCGCCGCCGCGGTCCTGCTGCTCACCACCCCCCGCCCCACCGCCCGCCCGCTGCCCTACGCCCTGGCCGGGGCGGCCGTCGTCGCGGCCGGCTTCACCCTCGCCGGATTCAACTGGTGGGAGGGCTACCGGCTGCTGGTCGAGCGCTACTACCAAGGCGCCGCGGCGGTCCGCCCGTACGCCTACTGGGTCTGGGGCAACCTCGCCTGCACCGTGCTGATGACCGGCCTGGCGACGGTGGCCGCGCTGCGCCGCACCCTCGCCGCCGCGCCCGCGGCCCTCCGCCGCCTCCGGGCACCGGACCGCGCCACGGGCCCCGCCGACCGGCTCGTCCTCCTCGTCGCGGCGGTGCTGCTCGCCCTGCTCGCCGCCGACCTCTCCGGCATGAGCAAGGCGGAGACCGAACGCATCTGGCTGCCCTTCGCCCCCTGGCTGCTCGCGGCCGGCGCGCTGCTGCCGGCGTCCCGCCGGCGAGCCTGGCTGGCCGCCCAGGCCGTCCTCGCCCTCCTGATCAACCACCTTCTCTTCACCGGGTGGTGACGGGGCGTCAGCAGCGCGGGCGGCGACTCCGCGGCGCTAGGCGAGGTTCGTCCGGGCGGAGTTCACCCGGCCGGGGCGCAGGATCCGGATCGGGCCGCGATTGCAGTCCGGGCAGTCGGCGCGGGTCAGCGGGGAGGGCACCCGCCTGCCGTGCGTGAAGTACTCGGCACGCCGCCGGCCGGCGAGATCGGTGGTGTGCCGGATCTCGTACTCCTCTTCCCAGCCGTGCCCGCAGTGCAGACAGACGAACGCGTACGCCTCGTGAACGGTCTCGGTGTCCCTCTCCATGGTCACCACGCCCTCTCTCCGGGCCCGCCGCACCCGCGGCGGGGCCGGACCGGATCCGTGCCGCACCTTCCATTATGGCGCCGTACCACCCCGATCGCGGCCGGCCGTCCCCGGCCCGCGACCGCTCAGCCGCGTACCCGCCCCAGCGCCTCGTACACCGCCGCGACCAGCACCCGGTTGCGCGGATCGCTGCCCGCCGTACCGCCCCCGTACCGGTTCATGGCGTACGCGTACGACAGCCCGTTCTCCGGGTCCGCGAAGGCGTACGACCCGCCCGCGCCGCCGTGCCCGAACGCCCGCGGGCTGGGCCCCACCCGGCCCTCGCTGTTGACCATGTAGCCCAGTCCCCAGCTGATGCCCGGGGCGCCCTCCGGGACCAGCGCGCCCAGCGTCAGATCCGGCTCGCCCGGCCGGCTCTGCGGCCGGCGCAACTCCTCCAGGGTGGCGGCGGAGACCAGCCCACCGCCCGCCAGCGCACCGTAGACGGCGGCCAGGCCATGGGCCGTGGCATGGCCGTTGCCGGACGGGATCTCGGCGGCGCGGTAGGCGGCGCTGTTGATGTCGCCGGTGGGGATGGACATCAGCGCCAGCGCCAGCGCCGCCAGCGGATGGTCGTCCAGCCCGCGCAGCGGCGGCCTCGGCAGCTCCGGGAACTGCTCGGTGAGCAGCGCCGCATCCAGCTGCCCGACCATGTCCGCGCAGTGCGGGTGCTCCTCCGCGGGGGTGCCGATGAACACCCGTGCACCGAGCGGCCCGGTGATCTCGCCGCGCAGGAACGTGCCCAGCGACTGCCCGGTGATCCGCCGCACGACCTCGCCCACGAGATACCCGAACGTCACCGCGTGATAGCCCTGCGCGGTCCCCGGCTCCCACCAGGGCGGCGTCGCGGCCAGCGCGTCGCACACGTAGTCCCAGTCGTAGGCGCGCCCCGGGGACAGCGGATGCCGGGGCGCGATCATCCCGGCGCGGTGGCTGAGCAGCCAGCGCACGGGTATGTCCCGCTTCCCGGCCTGCCCGAACTCCGGCCAGTAGCGGGCGACCGGCGCGTCCACGTCCAACTCGCCCCGGTCGGCGAGGAGATGGGCGCAGAGTGCGGTCATCCCCTTCGACGTCGAGTAGACGTTGACGAGGGTGTCCCGCTCCCAGGCCCGGCTCCGGTCCTCGGTGGCGTGGCCGCCCCAGAGGTCCACCACCGCCTCGCCGTCCAGCGTCACCGCGACCGCCGCGCCGATCTCGCCGTGCTCGCGGAAGTTCCGCTCGAACGCGGTGCGTACGCCCTCGAAGTCTGCCGCGCAGTGACCGGTGACGGTTGCTGCTTCCACGGTGGCTCTCCTCACGTCGTCGCGGTGCGGTGGGGGTCGTGCGGTGGGGGTCGTGCGGGCGCCGGCCGGTGGCGCGTCCCGCGGGGTCCGTGCGTGCGCCGCGGCGGTCCGCGCGCCTCTACGGATGATCCGCCCGGATCGATGCCTCTGGCAACCGTGGCCACCCGGAGGGCGGCAGGCCCGCCCGGCCGGCGCAGCGCCGCGGACCGGCGAAATCGGCATGTCCGGCACGCGGGTGCCCGGCAGGATGGTCCCCATGACCGCTGCTCCGATCCGCCCCGTCCAGGCCCTTCTCGTCGTCGACGTCCAGTCCGCCTTCGTCTCCGGGGGCGAGGCGGTGCCGGACGCGGCCCGGGTGCTCGACCGCACCCGCGATCTGCTGGCCCGGGCCCGTGCGGCCGGCGCGCTCGTGGTGCACCTCCAGAACGACGGGGCGCCCGGCACCGCCGACGAGCCGCACACTCCCGGCTGGGAACTCCATCTGCCCGTCGAGCCCGGACCCCGCGAGGCGGTGGTCCGCAAGACGGACGACGACGGCTTCGAGGACACCCGGCTCGGCGAACTCCTCACCGGCGCCGGTGTCCGGGAGTTGGCGCTGTGCGGTGTGCTCTCCGAGATGTGCGTCAGCGCCACCGCGCGGACGGCGCTGTGGCGCGGCTACCGCGTGGTCCTGCCGCACGACGCGCACGCCACCTACGACATCCCCGCCGCCCCCGGCATCAGCGAGGCGGTCCCGGCGGCGATGTCCTCCCGGGCCGCCGAATGGGCCCTGGGCGACGAGATCGAGATCGTGGCCCGCGCGGCCGATGTGCCCTTTGCGGCGGGGGAGTTGGCTGCTGAGCGGGCGGCTGCGAGCGGTGCGGCTGCGGTGTCCGCCGCGGCTGCCCCGGCGGCGGAACGGCCGGCGCGGGCCTCCGAGGGCTGCGGGGCGAAGACCCCGTAGCGGCGCGGCCGAGGCGGGCCGGGGCCGCGAGGGCCGGGGCCGCGAGGGGCGGGGCGGGCGGGGGAGCGGCTTCGGCCTCTGCCCGGTGCTGCCTCCGCCCGGCGTCCCGCCTGCCTCCGGGGGGCTCCCCCCTCCCCCCTCCCGCCCCACCCCCGCCCCCGTGCCCCCGCTCCTCTCTCACGTCAGGTTTTTCTCCAGGGCGTCGAGGTACGCCGCCATGGCGTGGTCCCGGATGCCGGGCGACGCCGGGGCGAGCAGCTCGGCGGTGAGGCGCTGGGCGTGGCCGAGCAGGCCGCCGGTCAGCGGCATGGTGTTGTGGACGCCGCCCCGGGCGTCGATGTAACGCAGCGCGGAGACATGGCGGAACACCGGCTCCGGCGGCAGCTGGGGAACGATGTCGTTGTGGTTGACGAAACGGTACATCCGGTGCGCGAAGGCGGAGTTGACCTCCCCGGCCAGCACCGGATCGCAGACCCGGGGCTGGCCGAAGGTGTAGACGCCGTCGGCCGGCAGCCGGGGGTCCTCGAAGTGCAGCCGGGCGGCGGCCAGCATCGCCAGTGCGCCGCCCAGGCCGTGGCCGGTGAACCAGAGCGTCTGGTCGTTGTCGCGGAACTCCTTGAGCGTGGTGAGGATCTGCGGCCAGACCGCGTCCAGGGCCTCGGCGAAGCCGGCGTGGGCGGTGCCGCGGCCGGCGGGGCCGGGCCACGGCGGGGTGCCCGGACCGGCCAGCCAGTCCCGCAGCGCGGCGGGTTCGGCGCCCCGGAAGGTCGTGATGATCATGTGCCGCCCGGTGAGGGTGTACGCCTGGACGTCCGGCAGCGGGAACGGCGGGCGGAACGCGGTGTGGTGGTGGCGCACCCGGTCGAGGCCCCACTGTGCGGCGGTGGCTGCGACGGTCGTCTCGTCCTGGTACGCGAGGTCGGCGGCGCGCGCCATGCAGAGAGCCTGGCGGATGCTGTAGCCGGTGGCGTGCTGGTCGACGAGGGTGCTGGTCAACGGAGGCTCCCAGTGGATGCGGCGACGGCAGTAACGACAGGGCGACTACAGACAGCTCGCTCTGACTACACACCGTAACCTGTCGTGTCGCGCCGAGCGGGTGCGCCCGTTTAAACCACTCGTTCGAGCCTCGGGTCGCACACACCGTGATGCGGGGCGAGCCTGGAAGCGTCCGGCACCCACAGGAAGGCCCCACAGTGAACAGCGCGGAACAGGCGTCACACGCGGAACATGTATCGGCCGAGGTCGTGGTGGAGGTCGAAGGCTGCACTACGGAGGACGCGCACGCCGTCTTCAGCGCGCTGCGCACCTCCTTCCACTCCGACCGGGCCGCGGACGACGTCCCCGAGGAGATGGCCGGGCCGGGCGCGACGGTGTGGACCTCGACCTTCGACGTGGGCGAACGCCGGGCAGAGGCCGGGCCCCGGCGGCTGAAGGGCCCCGTCATCGTCAGCCTCCAGGGCGGCTACTGGGCCGTCGACCAGCTGTCCGCCGCCCTGAAGACCGCGTTCGCGGTGCGCGTTCTCGGCATGGCCGCCGGCGACCAGGAGAAGGAAGTCGAGCTGCGGCTGGAGACCCTGCCGCAGACCGTCGGACGAGGGGCGGACTAGTGGCGGGCGGCGGTCGCCCGCGGGACGCCGGCGCACCGCACCCCGTGAACGGCCGGCGCTCCGCACTCACCCTCACCGTCAACGGAACCCCGCACACCCTGACCCTGGACCACCGCACCACGGTCCTGGACGTGCTCCGCGAGCACCTCGGGCTCACCGGCGCCAAGAAGGGCTGCGACCACGGGCAGTGCGGCGCCTGCACGGTGCTGGTCGACGGACGGCGCGCCAACAGCTGCCTGCTGCTGGCCGTGGCGCACGACGGCCGGCAGCTGACCACCATCGAGGGCCTGGCGGACGGCGAGCGGCTGCACCCCCTCCAGGAAGCCTTCGTCGAGCACGACGCCCTCCAGTGCGGCTACTGCACACCCGGCCAGATCTGCTCGGCCGTCGGCGTGCTCACCGAGGCCGCGGACGGGCACCCCTCCCATGTCACCCCGGATACCGCCGGGTCCGGGGCGCCGGTCGCGCTCACCGCCGACGAGATCCGCGAGCGGATGAGCGGCAACCTGTGCCGGTGCGGCGCCTATCCCCGCATCGTCGACGCCGTCGAGGCGGTGGCCGGGACGGCCGCAGCGGGGGTGGCCGGGGCATGAAGCCGTTCGGATACCTGCGCGTGGACAGCGTCGACGAGGCGGTACGGGCCGCCGCCGGGCAGCCCGGCGCCCAGTTCCTCGGGGGCGGCACCAATCTCGTCGACCTGATGAAGCTCGGGGTGGAGACCCCGCGGGTGCTCATCGACGTCAGCCGGCTGCCGCTGGACCGCATCGAGGAACTGCCGGACGGCGGACTGCGGATCGGCGCGACGGTCCGCAACGCCGACCTCGCCGCCTCCCGCCCCGTACGCGAGCGCTATCCGGTGCTGTCGCAGGCCCTGTCGGCCGGTGCCTCCGGGCAGCTGCGGAACACCGCGACCACCGGCGGCAACCTGCTCCAGCGCACCCGCTGCCCGTACTTCCAGGACACCTCCAAGCCCTGCAACAAGCGGGAGCCCGGGACCGGCTGCCCGGCCCGCGACGGCGCCCACCGCGATCTCGCCGTGCTCGGCCACTCCGCGCACTGCGTCGCCACCCAGCCGTCCGACATGGCCGTCGCGCTGGCCGCCCTGGACGCCACCGTCCGGCTGCACGGCCCCGAGGGCGAACGCACCGTCCCGGCAACCGACTTCCACCGGCTGCCCGGCGACAGCCCCGAACGCGACACCGTGATCCGGCTCGGCGAACTGATCACCGCCGTCGAGCTGCCGCCGCGCCGCCCCGGCGCCCACTCGCGCTACCGCAAGGCCCGCGACCGCGCCTCGTTCGCCTTCGCGCTGGCCTCCGTCGGCGCCGTACTCGCCGTCCGCGACGGCGTCGTCGAGCACGCCGCGCTCGCCTTCGGCGGGCTGGCCCACCGGCCCTGGCGCGCCCGCGCCGCCGAAGAGGTGCTGCGCGGCGCGCCCGCCACCGAGCGGACCTTCGCCCGGGCCGCGGACGCCGAACTCGCCGCCGCCGAACCGCTCCGCGACAACGGCTTCAAGGTCCCCCTCGCCCGCGCCCTGGCCGTCGGGGTGCTGGCCGACCTCGCGGCCCGCGACTGACCCCGCCGTCCCCCGCACCCCCCCTCGACCGCAAGGACGCGCGCCATGAGCCACGACCCCCCACCGGAGCAGCAGACGCCGCGCCTCATGCCGCCGGGCCCGCTCGCGCACCCGCTGGGCGCCCCGCTCGTCCGCCGCGACGCCCGCGACAAGGCCACCGGCAGCGCCCGGTACGCAGCCGAGCACACCCCGCCCGGCTGCGCCTACGCCTGGCCCGTCCCGGCCACCGTCGCCCGCGGCCGGATCACCGAGCTGGACATCGGCGGGGCGCTGGCGCTGCCCGGGGTGATCGCCGTGCTGACCCACGAGAACGCGCCCCGCCTGGCGTCCACCGACGACCCCACCCTGGCCCTCCTCCAGGAGGACCGGGTCCCGCACCGCGGCTGGTACATCGCGCTCGCCGTCGCCGAGACCCTGGAAGTCGCCCGGGACGCCGCCGACGCCGTCCACGTCACGTACGCCACGGACGGGCACGACGTGCAGCTGACCGCGGACCACCCGGGGCTGTACGTCCCGGAGCGGGTCAACGGAGACTTCCCGGCGGTCCGCGAACGCGGCGACTTCGACGCGGCGTTCGCCGCCGCGCCGGCGACCGTCGACGCGACCTACACCGTGCCCCCGTTGCACAACCACCCGATGGAACCGCACGCCGCCACCGCCCGATGGAGCAACGGCCACCTCACGGTCCACGACTCCAGCCAGGGCGCCACCAAGGTGCGCGAGGACCTGGCGGCCCTGTTCAAGCTCGGTACGGACGAGATCACCGTGATCTCCGAGCACGTCGGCGGCGGCTTCGGCTCCAAAGGGACGCCCCGCCCCCAGGTCGTGCTCGCCGCGATGGCCGCCCGGCACACCGGCCGCCCCGTCAAACTGGCCCTGCCGCGCCGCCAGTTGCCCGCCGTCGTCGGCCACCGCGCGCCCACCGTCCAGCGGGTGCGCATCGGCGCCGGCCGCGACGGCGTGATCACCGCCCTCGCCCACGAGAGCGTCACCCACACCTCCACGGTCACCGAGTTCGTCGAACAGGCCGCCGTCCCGGCGCGCGTCATGTACACCTCGCCGAACAGCCGCACCGCGCACCGCGTCGTCGCCCTCGACGTCCCCACCCCCTCCTGGATGCGCGCCCCCGGCGAAGCCCCGGGGATGTACGCCCTGGAGTCCGCCGTCGACGAACTCGCCGCCCTCCTGGACATCGACCCCGTCGAACTGCGCATCCGCAACGACCCCGCCACCGAGCCGGACAGCGGTCGCCCCTTCAGCAGCCGCCATCTCGCCGACTGCCTCCGCGAGGGCGCGGAACGGTTCGGCTGGCAGCCCCGCGACCCGCGCCCCGCCGTGCGCCGCCACGGCGACCTCCTGCTGGGCACCGGCGTCGCCGCGGCCACCTACCCCGTCTACATCGGCGCCACCCAGGCCGAGGCGCACGCCGCCGCCGACGGCGGCTACCGCATCCGGGTCAACGCCACCGACATCGGCACCGGCGCCCGCACCGTCCTCGCCCAGATCGCCGCCGCCGCGCTCGGCGTCCCCGAGGACCGCGTCCGGGTCGACATCGGCAGCAGCGACCTGCCGCCCGCCATGCTCGCCGGCGGCTCCGCGGGCACCGCCTCCTGGGGCTGGGCCGTCCACAAGGCGTGCACGGCGCTGCTGGCCCGGCTGCGCGACCGCGAGGGGCCGCTACCCGCCGAGGGGATCACGGCCACCGAGGACACCCGTCTGGAGACCGCCGAGCGGTCCCCGTACTCCCGGCACGCCTTCGGCGCCGTCTTCGCCGAGGTCCAGGCGGACTCCCGCACCGGCGAGATCCGGGTGCGCCGGCTGCTCGGCCAGTACGCGGCCGGCCGGATCCTCAACCCCCGTACGGCGCGCTCCCAGTTCATCGGTGGCTTGACCATGGGCCTGGGCATGGCCCTGACGGAGGGCAGCTCCCTGGACCCGGCCTTCGGCGACTTCACCGCCTGCGACCTGGCCTCGTACCACGTCCCGGCGCACGCCGACGTCCCGTCCGTCGAGGCGTACTGGCTCGACGAGGAGGACCCGCACCTCAACCCCATGGGCAGCAAGGGCATCGGCGAGATCGGCATCGTCGGCACGGCGGCGGCCATCGGCAACGCCGTGTGGCACGCCACCGGCGCCCGGCTGCGCGACCTCCCGCTGACCCCCGACCGGCTCCTGCCCCACCTGGCCTGAACAGGCCGGGACCCGAACGGCCCACCACCTGTTGCGGGCCCCAAACCCCGGGGCCACGATGGCGTATGACCCATACGTGACTAATGCTCACTCTTCTTGTTCGGGGTTCGTTTGGTCCAACGAGGTGAAGGTGGTGAGCCTCGCGGTGAGGAGCCACGACATGACACTTCCCGGCGGCCGGCACTACACGGTCGAACTGCACGCTTCGGCGGAGCGCGTACCGCAGATCCGACGCATCATCGCCGCGCATCTGCGCTACTGGAATCTTGAGCTGCATATCCCGCCCGTGTGCAGGGGAGTGGCGGAACTCCTCACCAACGTCCACCGCCATATCGGCCCGGACGCCCGGTGCGTGGTCGAACTCCGCTGGACCGGCCGCCATCTGACCGCCTCGGTCGCCGACGACGGCCCCCGGCTCCCGCGGCTGAGCAGCGCGGCCGGCGGCGGACTCGCCAAAGTGGCCGCGGTGAGCGACAGCTGGGGCACCTGCGGCACGCCGACCGGCAAGGTCATCTGGTTCACCCGGCGGGTCGAGGCGGCCCGCACCGCGCCGGTGACACCCTCGGTGCCGCTGCGCAGCGTCCCGGACGTGGTGGAACCCGCCCCCGCGCCCGTCGCGGCACCCGGCCCGGCCGCGGACCCCGCCCCCCTGCACCCCGTCCTGCCGGCGTCGGACCCCGCCGCGTCCGAGGCATCGTTGGTCTGAGTCGGTCTGATCTGGTGTGAGCTGGTCCGACCCGCGGCCGGTGGGATCGCGGCGTGTTCCCGCCGTGTCCCGCCGGCTGCGGGTGCGCCGCCGCTACGATCGCGGCATGGCAACGGCCCCGCCGCCCCCGAGCGCCGTACGGCACCGCGATCGTGCGGTGCCGTTCCGGGCGCTGTGGGCGGCCGTGCTGCTGCTCGCGGTGCTGCTCGCGCACGGCGCGCGGGCGGAGAGCGCCGAGGGGCACCTCGACAGCGCCGTACCGGCCGCCGCCCGTACAACCGCCGCCGCACAGCATCCCGTTGAGGCCCGGGACGGCGCGCCTGCTCAGCGCGCCGCACACGCGGTGCACTCCGCGCACGCCGCGCCTGCGGATCCCGACCACCGCACGGACCACCCGGCTCCCGCCGGGCATTCCGCGCACCCGGTGTGCCTGGCGGGCCAGGTCCAGCAGGGCGCCGAGCTCGCACCGCCGCGCGCCGCGTGGTTCGCCGCCCCGCCCTGCCGCGCCGCCGCCCCCGTCCCCGCCCGGTACGGCACATCCGCCGGCACGTTCGCGCTGCCACCGCCGTCCGGCACCACGGGCTCCGTCGTCCAGCAGGTCTAGATTCCCGGCCGGTTCCGGCCAACTTCCGGTCCCGCACGACCTCCTGCTGCTTCCGCATGCCCTGTGTACGGAGACCCTGTGCCGCGACGCACCCCCCTCCGCTTCCCGTTCCGTGCCACCGCCGCCCGCACCCTCCTCCGGCGGCTGGCCCTGCCCCTGCTGCTCGGCGGGCTGCTGCTGGCCGCCGCGCCCTGCGCCGCCGACGCCCCGCACCACCACCGCACCGGCGGCCCGGTGACCGCCGTGGCCGTCGCCGGCACCGCGGCGCACGGCGGGCACTCCGACGACACCGACTGCCCGCCCGACACGGCCGGACGCATCCCCCCGGCCCGCTCCGCCGCGGCCCGGCGCACCGCCGCCGCCGACGCACCGGGCGCCGTGCCCGCCGTCCTCGGGGCCGCCGTGCGCTCCGCCGCCGTGCGCCGCCCCGCAGCGCCCGGCCGCACCGTCCGCCACGGACCGCCCCGCGGCGGACGGCCGACCCTCGCCGCCCTCTGCCGGTGCCGGATATAGGAGCCGCCGCGGCGCGCCGTGCCACAGCCGGCCGGCCGCCCGACGCGCCCCACCGTCCGTACCCGGAACACCGAACGAGAGCGAATCATGCAGTCTCCACCCGCACTTCCCGCCCGTCCCCTCCCCGTCCCGGCGGCCGGCCCCGGCACCCCCGGCCCCGCCGCTCCCCTCGCCCCGGCCCCCGCGTCCACGGTGTCCGGGCTCGTCGGCAACACGCCCGTACTGCACATCTCCGCGCCGCTCACCCCGCCCGGCCGCGGCTTCTGGGCGAAACTGGAAGGCAGCAATCCGGGCGGCATCAAGGACCGCCCCGCGCTCCACATGGTCGAACGCGCCCGCGCCCGGGGCGACATGCGGCCCGGCGCCCGGATCATCGAGTCCACCAGCGGCACCCTGGGCCTGGGCCTGGCGCTCGCCGGGATGGTGTACGGGCATCCCGTCACCCTGGTCACCGACCCCGGGCTGGAACCGGCCATGACCCGGCTGCTGACCGCCTACGGCGCCGACGTCGACGCGGTCGCCGAGCCCCATCCGGACGGCGGCTGGCAGCAGGCCCGCCGCGACCGGGTCGCCGACCTGCTCGGCCGGCACCCCGGCTCGTGGTGCCCGGACCAGTACCACAACCCCGACAACACCACCGCATATCTCCCGCTGGCCCTCGAACTCGCCGCCCAACTGGTGCACATCGACGTCCTGGTGTGCAGCGTCGGCACCGGCGGCCACTCCGCCGGGGTGTCCCGGGTGCTGCGGCAGCTCTACCCGGAGCTGCGGCTGGTCGGCGTCGACACCATCGGCTCGACCATCTTCGGCCAGCCCGCCCGCCCCCGCCTGATGCGCGGACTGGGATCGAGCATCCACCCGCGCAATGTCGCCTACGAGCAGTTCAGCGAGGTGCACTGGGTCGCCCCCGCCGAAGCGGTGTGGACCTGCCGGAAGTTGGCGGCCTCGCACTACGCCACCGGCGGCTGGAGCGTCGGCGCGGTCGCGCTGGTCGCCGGCTGGCTCAGCCGCACCCTGCCGTCCGGCACCCGTATCGCGGCGGTCTTCCCGGACGGGCCGCAGCGCTATCTGAGCACCGTGTACGACGACGCGTACTGCGCGGCCCACGGACTGCTCGGCGCCCCGCCGCCCGACGCACCGGAAACCCTGCGCCACACGGGAGAGCGGGAGGTCATCCGCTGGAGCCGCTGCGAGCGGGTCGCCGACCCGCTCGGTCCGGCGGAGGTGCACTCCCGATGAAAGGCACCCTCGCACAGGTCCGCTCCTACGAACGCAGCGTGCAGTTGCTGATGGTCAATCAGTTCACCATCAACCTCGGCTTCTACATGCTGATGCCGTACCTGGCCGCGCATCTGTCCGGGACGCTGGGCCTGGCCGGCTGGCTGGTCGGGCTGGTCCTCGGCGTCCGCAACTTCAGCCAGCAGGGGATGTTCCTGGTCGGCGGCGCACTCGCCGACCGGCTCGGCTACAAACCGCTGATCGTGGCCGGCTGCGTGCTGCGCACGGCGGGCTTCGCCGCGCTCGGGCTGGTGGACTCGCTGCCCGCGCTGCTCGCCGCGTCCGCGGCCACCGGCCTGGCCGGGGCGCTGTTCAACCCGGCGGTCCGGGCCTACCTGGCGGCTGAGGCGGGGGAGCGCCGGCTGGAGGCGTTCGCGCTCTTCAACGTCTTCTACCAGGCGGGCATCCTGCTCGGCCCGGTGGTCGGGATGGTGCTGACCGGCGTCGGCTTCCGGCTCACCTGCCTCGTGGCGGCCGGGATCTTCGCGCTGCTCAGCCTCGTCCAGCTGCGCGCCCTGCCGGCCCGCGGCGGCACCGCCGCCGGTGCCGCCGCCCCGGGGGACCGGGCCGGGCTGCTCGCCCAGTGGCGCGGGGTGCTCGCCAACCGGCCGTTCCTGCTGTTCTCCGGCGCCATGATCGGGTCGTACGTGCTGTCCTTCCAGGTCTACCTGGCACTGCCGCTGGAGGTGAAGCGCCTGGGCGGCGAGGGGAGCTCCGGAACGGCGGCGGTGGCGCTGCTGTTCGCCGTCTCGGGGCTGAGCACGATCCTGGGCCAGACCCGGGTGACCGCCTGGTGCCGGGCACGGATGGCGCCCGGGCACGCGCTCGCCCGGGGGCTGCTGATCATGGGCCTGGCCTTCCTCCCGCTGCTGGCGGCCACCGCGCTGCCGGTGCCGGCCGGGGGCCCGGCCCGCTGGCTGTTCGCCGCGCTGCCGCCGGCGGTCTCCGCGCTGCTGCTCGCCGTCGGCACGATGATCGCCTACCCCTTCGAGATGGACACCATCGTCCGGCTCTGCGGCGACCGCCTGGTCGCCACCCACTACGGGCTCTACAACACCGTCTGCGGCATCGGCATCACCCTCGGCAACCTGCTCACCGGCGCCGCGCTGGACGCCGCCCGCACCGCCGGAGTGCCCGCCCTGCCCTGGACGGCCCTCCTGCTGCTGGGCCTGGCCTGCGGCGCCGCGCTCCGGGCGCTGCACCGCACCGGCCGGCTCGCACCGGCCGGCGGACCGGAGGTGGCGGTGCGCTGACGGAGCCGCGCGGCCACCCCCGCACGCCCGGGGGTGGCCGCCTTCCGCACCGTGCCGCCCGGCACCGCGGCCCGCCGCGGAGTTCGCGGTGCGTACCGCGCCGGGACACCTCAACGACACCCCCCCTTCCCGAGCACTCGTTCCTCTTGGAACACTGCTGACCGCGGTTTCCCCCAGGGCCGTATCCGCACCACCCGTACGACCTGATCACCCGTCATCCCCCACCGCGAGGTCCCCAGACACATGCCTGATATCAACCGCCGACGTTTCCTCCAGATCGCGGGCGCCACCGCGGGCGCCTCGGCGCTGTCGAGCAGCATCGCCCGCGCCGCGTCGATCCCCGCCAAGCGCACCTCCGGCTCCATCAAGGACGTCGAGCACATCGTCGTCCTGATGCAGGAGAACCGTTCCTTCGATCACTACTTCGGTTCGCTGCGCGGGGTCCGCGGCTTCGGCGACCCGCGCCCGGTCACCCTGGAGAACGGCAAGTCCGTCTGGCACCAGTCCGACGGCACCAAGGACATCCTCCCGTACCACCCCGACGCCGAGAACCTCGGCATGCAGTTCATCGAGGGCCTCAACCACGACTGGCACGGCGGCCACCAGGCATGGAACAACGGCAAGTACGACCAGTGGATCCCCGCCAAGGGCACCGGGACCATGGCGCACCTCACGCGTAAGGACATCCCGTTCCACTACGCGCTCGCCGACGCCTTCACCATCTGCGACGCGTACCACTGCTCGCTGATGGGCGCCACCGACCCCAACCGCTACTACATGTGGACCGGCTACGTCGGCAACGACGGCTCCGGCGGCGGCCCCGTCGTCGGCAACGAGGAGGCCGGGTACGGCTGGACCACGTACCCCGAGCGCCTGGAGAAGGCCGGCATCTCCTGGAAGATCTACCAGGACATCGGCGACGGCCTGGACGCGGCCGGCGGGTGGGGCTGGATCAACGACGCCTACCGCGGCAACTACGGCGACAACTCGCTGCTCTTCTTCAACCAGTACCGCAACGCCAAGCCCGGCGACCCGCTCTACGACAAGGCCCGCACCGGAACCGACGCCAAGAAGGGCGAGGGCTACTTCGACCGGCTCAAGGCCGACGTCAAGGCCGGCAAGCTGCCCCAGATCTCCTGGATAGCCGCCCCCGAAGCCTTCTCCGAGCACCCCAACTGGCCCGCGAACTACGGCGCCTGGTACGTCTCCCAGGTGCTGGACGCCCTCACCTCCAACCCCGAGGTGTGGAGCAAGACCGCGCTGTTCATCACCTACGACGAGAACGACGGCTACTTCGACCACGTCGTCCCGCCGTTCTCCCCCGGCTCCAGCGCCCAGGGCCTGTCCACCGCCGACGTCAAGCTCGACAACTTCCCCGGCAACGCCACCTACGCCGCCGGCCCCTACGGCCTCGGCCAGCGCGTCCCGATGCTCGTCGTCTCCCCCTGGAGCACCGGCGGCTACGTCTGCTCCGAAGTCTTCGACCACACCTCCGTCATCCGGTTCATGGAGCGCCGCTTCGGTGTCCACGAGCCCAACATCTCGCCCTGGCGGCGCGCCATCTGCGGCGACCTCACCTCGGCGTTCGACTTCTCCCTGGAGAACACCAAGCCGGCGTCGCTCCCCGACACCAAGGGCTACCAGCCGCCGGACAACAAGCGGCACGACAGCTACGTCCCCAAGCCGCCCGCCAACCCCGTCCTGCCCAAGCAGGAGCACGGCTCCCGGCCCAGCCGCCCGCTGCCGTACGCCCCGCTGGCGGACGGCACCGCGGACACCGCCAACGGGCGCTTCACGCTCACCTTCAGCAGCGGCAGCACGGCCGGCGCCTGCTTCCTGGTCGCCGCCGGCAACCGCACCGACGGCCCCTGGACCTACACCACCGAGGCCGGCAAGAAGATCTCCGACACCTGGAACACGTCCTACTCCAAGGGCAGTTACGACCTGACGGTGTACGGCCCGAACGGCTTCCTGCGCGTCTTCAAGGGCCCCGGCAAGAAGAAGACCCCCGAGGTGACCGCCCGCCACAACGCGGCCTCCGGCCGCGTCGAGCTGTCCCTGACGAACCCGGGCACCGCCCCCTGCCACCTGACCATCGCCGACGCGTACGGCGGCCGGAAGGAGACCGTCCGGGTCGACCCGGGCGGCACCGTCACCCGGTCCGTCGACCTGAGCGCCGGCAAGCGCTGGTACGACCTCACGGTCACCGCCGACACCGACGCCGGCTTCCTGCGCCGGTTCGCCGGCCATGTCGAGACCGGCAAGCCGGGCGTCAGCGACCCGGCCCTCATCACCGGCTGACCGCCGAGGCCGCTCCGTGGACGGGCCCCCGCCGAGACCGGCGGGGGCCCGTCGCGTTGCGGACCGGGGACGCGCACCCGGCGCCTTGCCCTGGAGCGCACTCCACCTCCTAGCGTGTGATCCGCAAGGACCCACGCGCGAGAAGAACTTAGGGGACCACGTGCGGTACACACTGTTCGGCAAGACCGGCCTGCGCGTCAGCGAACTGGCCCTGGGCGCCATGACCTTCGGCGACGACGGGGGCCGGGGCGCGGCCAAGGACACCAGCGGACGGATCCTCGACGCCTATGCCGACGCCGGCGGCAACTTCATCGACACCGCCAACAACTACACCGGCGGCACCTCGGAGACCCTCCTCGGCGAACTGCTCGACGGCCGCCGGGACCGGTTCGTGCTCGCCAGCAAGTACACCTGCGCGACCGTCCCGGGCGATGTGAACTCGGCCGGCAACCACCGCAAGAACCTGGTCCGGTCCGTGGAGGCCAGCCTGCGCCGGCTGCGTACCGACCGCCTCGACGTGCTGTGGGTGCACGCCCGGGACAACTTCACCCCCGTGGACGAGGTGATGCGGGCCCTCGACGACCTCGTACGGTCCGGCAAGGTGCTGTACCTGGGCGTGTCCGACTGGCCCGCGTGGGAGATCGCGCAGGCCAACACCCTTGCCGAACTCCGCGGCTGGACCGCCTTCGCCGGCTCGCAGCTGCGCTACAACCTGCTGGAGCGGACCGTGGAGCGCGAACTGCTCCCGCAGGCCCGCGCCTTCGACCTCGCCGTCCTCGCCTGGGCCCCGCTCGCGGCCGGCAAGCTCACCGGCAAGTACCGGCGCGGCGAGACCGGCCGGCTGGACGGCCGTGACGGGGACAGCCGGGACAACCGCGCCGACCACAATGAGGACGAGACCCTCACCGCCGTCCTGGAGATCGCCGATCAGGGCGGCTGGACCCCGGCACAGGTGGCCCTGGCCTGGCTGCGCAGCCGCCCCGGCAACATCGTCCCGATCATCGGCGCCACCAAGGAGGCGCAGCTGGCCGACAACCTGGCGAGCATCGGCGTCACGCTCGACGCGGACGCGCTGGACCGCCTCGACGCCACCAGCGCGGTGCCGCTCGGCTTCCCGCACGCCTTCCTGCGCGAGCCCGGCGTCATCGAGAATGTCTACGGCGACCGCTGGGCCGACATCGACGACCGGCGCTCCACCTACCGGCGCACCATCGGCGGGATCCGCTGACCGGCGGCCCGGCCCGGTACGCCGAACGCCACCGCTCCGATGGCCGGGCCCCGGACATTGCGGTCCACTGAGGTGGGCGGTCCACCGCCCACCTCAGCGCGTACCGAAGGAGACGTCCGATGCGCCACACCGCCAGGACGGCCGCCACCGCGGCGGCCGTCGCCCTGCTCGCCGCGGCCGTCGGCGGCTGCTCGAACGGCGGTGGCAAGACCACCGCGTCGCCGTCGCCCACTCCGTCCGCCACGGGCCCGAAAGCCGGTGCCTCGCCGTCCGGGTCGCCGGCGGCGGGCGCGGTGTCCGTCCAGGTGCGCTCCGGGCGGCTCGGCACGATCCTGGTCGACGGGCAGGGCCGGACGCTCTATCTCTTCGTGGCGGACAAGGGCCGCACATCGACCTGCTACGGCGACTGCGCCAAGGCCTGGCCGCCGCTGCTGGTGACCGGTACGCCGCAGGCCGGCGACGGCGTCCGGCGCGAGCTGCTGGGGACCACGACCCGCCGCGACGGCACCAAGGAAGTCACCTACAACGGGCATCCGCTCTACTACTTCATCGGGGACCGGCACCCCGGGGACATCCACGGCCAGGGGTCGAACGACAGCGGGGCGAAGTGGTGGGTGCTCGATCCCTCGGGCAAGGAGATCACCAAGCCTGCGCCGACCGGCAGTCCGGGCGCCGGTACCGGCAGCGCCACCCCCGGTTCCTGACCATGCGCCCGGTACGGATCGCGGTGGCGGCCTCGGCGCTCTGCCTGGCCGCCCTCACCGGCTGCACGCACACCGGCGGCGGCCCGTCCCCGTCCCCGTCGGCGTCCGCCCCCTCGGCCTCCGCCCCGGGGAACGCCCGGACGCGGATCGTCATCAAGGACTTCGTCTACCGGCCCGCCACGCTGACCGTGCGGCCGGGGACCAAGATCACCGTCGTGAACGAGGACAGCGCGCCGCACACCGTGACGGCCACCGGCGCCGGCAAGCCCTTCGACACCGGCAACCTCGCGCAGGGGCAGAGCGCCGTGATCACCGCGCCCACCAAGCCCGGCAGCTACCCCTACATCTGCTCCGTCCACCCCTACATGAAAGGCACCCTGACGGTCCGCTGACCCGGCCTTACTTGAGGGCGCTGCGCTGCTGCCACTGCTGCCAGGTCTCCTGCCAGACCTCCAGGCCGTTGCCGACGTCGGTCTTCTTGGTGCTGGCGGTGCCCTTCACCTCGACCGTGGAGCCCACCGGCAGGAAGTCGTAGACCCTCTTGGCGTCCGAGGTGGTCATCCCGAAGCAGCCGTGGCTGTTGTTGACCACGCCGATGGACTTGTTCCACGGCGCGGAGTGCAGGAACGTCCCGGACGCGGTGAGGTGGGTGACCCACTGGGAGTCCAGCATCCACTCGTCGCCGTGTCCGATGGTGGCGGAGTCCATGGTCTCCGCGGCGTTCTTGCTGCGTACGGTGTGCACCCCGCCGCGGGTGGGGTCCTGCGGGGAGCCCGCGGAGCCCTTGACGCTGCCGACCGGCTTGCCGTTCTCGTACATCGTCAGGGTGTGCGAGGGCACGTCGATGACGGCCTTGTGGTCGGCGCCTGTCGTGAAGCCGAAGTCGTAGTCCCGGGCGAACCAGCCGCCGTCGCCGGAGTCGATCCCGGACAGCGCGCCCTTGACGGAGACCTTGGTGTCGGCCGGCCAGTAGTCCTTGGGCCGCCAGTCGATCCGGTCCTTGCCCGACCAGTCCTTGACCCAGCCCCAGGCGCCCTCGACGTGCGGCTGGGTGGTGACCTTCAGCGCCTTCTCGACCTCGGCGCGCCGGCTCTTGGCTATGGGGTGGTCGAAGAGGATCGAGATCGGCATGCCGGTGCCCACCGTCTGCCCGTTGCCGGGGGTGTTGGTGAGCTTGTTGACCTTGTCGGCCTGCTCGGTGGTGAAGGTGGCGGTGGCGGAGGACTCCTTGCCCTTCGCCGACGCGGCCTTGGTGTGCACGGTGTACGTGGTCTTCGGGCGGACCTTGCCCTCCGACGTCCATGACGTACCGTCAGCCGCCAGCCGGCCGGGAACCGTGGCCCCCTTGTCGTCCTTGACGTCGACCGCGGTCAGCTTCCCGCCGTCGGCCTTCACGGATATCGGCGAGCCGAGCTTCGCCGACGTGTTGCCGGCGGCCGGAGTGACGGTCACCTTGGCCGCCGGCTCCTGCGCCGCGGACGAACCGGCGCCGGTGCCGCACGCGGTCATCAGGAGCCCCGCTGCCAGCAGGGCGGGTATCAACCGGGCGGTGTGGCGGCGTGTTCCGGCGTGCACGAAGGTCCCTCCAAAGCAGAACGACTGGGAGCGGCGGAGCCCGTGGCATCCGCCGTATATCCAGACGTTTTGTCTGCTTCGGAGGTTGTGCGATGCATCGATTAATTAGGACACAGTTCGATATCCAAGGCGCCGGAACGGGCCGAGTGTCCTGGGTGGTGCCGCTGCCGGGCCGCCCTGGTCACGACGTGCCGGGGGTGCCGGGCTGCGGCGGGGCGGTGGATCCCTGTGTCGTGCCGGGCCCGGTGGTGACCGGCGGGGGCGCCGATCCCGGCGATCCCGGCGATCCGGGTGACCCCGGCGAGGTCGAACGGGGTGATGTCCCACTGGGCGACGTCGGGCCGGACGACGAGCCCCCGGACCCGGAAGGGGACCCCGGCGACGCCGACGTGGATCCCGACGACGAGGGCGACCCGGTGCCGAACGGGGATTCCGACGGCGGTGGCGTCGGGGTGTCCGTACTGCCGTCGTCGCTCTTGGGGCGCTTGAAGTACTGCCCCGTCTCCGGGTCGAGCAGCACGAAGCTGCCGACCGGCGCCGGCGCCGGCCGGACCGCCACCGTCTTCGACGCCTGGTAGCCCGGCCAGGGCTTGCCCGCCGGCTTCGGTGTGCCCTGGATGGCGGCCGGCGGCGTCAGCGGGTTCCCGCACGCGCAGCGCACCCGCGGCATCCCGTACGCATCGACCAGCACCGCGGTGCCCGCCTGGAGCACCGCCTGGTAGCCGGTCGCCCGGCCGTCCTTGTAGCCGTAGTTGGTCACCCGGGTGTCCGCCAGCAGCTGTACGGAGGTCAGCGACCGCAGATACGCCGGCAGCGCGCCCGGGTCCTTGCCCTCGACGGTGGCGAACGCCCGCGCCTTCTCCGGGTTGGCGTTCAGGTAGCGGATCTGCTTCTCGACGTCGCAGCTCGCGGCGTCGCGGCTCCCGCCGTACAGACCGGGCGCCGACCCTTCGATGGTGGCGATCTTGCCGTCCCCCCTGGCGGGCGGGCTGGGCATCGAGGACGGCGAGGTGGACGCGCCGGATTGCGTCACGGTCGACTCGGTGAACGGGTCGCGGCCGGCGGCGCCGGCCGGTTCCAGGAACAGCTCGCCCTTGCCGGAGCCGCCTCCCATGTGGGTGAACACCACGGCCAGCACCACGGCCACCACCACCGCGCCCACGATGATCGCCACCCGCGGCGCGGACCGCCACCAGGGCTGCCCGCCGCCGTCCCCGCCGCCGCCTCCGCCTCCGTCGCCCCCTCCGTCACCGGGGCCGCGCGGGGGAGTCGGCCCGCCCAGGGCGGTGGGCTGCTCCGGCTGCTGCCAGGGGCGGGTCGGTTCGTGCGGGGGCTCGGACAGCGGCCCCGACGGGGGGCCGGTCGGCTGCCCCGTCGGCCGGCCTTCCGGCGGCGGTGGAGATGTCACGGGTCCCTCTTCCGACGCTGCCGGGCGATCCGTCTCCGCGGATTTTGCCCGTATCTGTTCAGGTTTCAGACCATTGTGTGCCGCGGACCGCCGCGCTCCGCAAGCGGGGCGGCGGCCCCGTGCTTACGGTGGCCGGGACGCCAACCCCCGCCCCGGGAACAGCATCCGGGGCCCGCCCCTCGTCCCCGTACCGCGCCCCGCAGGAGGCAGCGTGAGCCAGATGCGCGGCCCGGCGGCGGCCGGCTCCGGAAGCCCGGCACCTCCCGGAGGCGCGCCGGCCGGCGGTGCCCCGCCGTTCCTCCGGGGCTGGGCGGAAGCCCTCGGCACCGCCCTGGCCGGCATGGTGACGATGCTGGTGGTCGCCGCCCTCGGCCTGTGGGCCGCCGGCGCGGCCGGCCTGCCCGGCGGGGCGTTCCCCGCAGTCGTGGCGGCGGCCGTCGTCACCGCGGCCGGCGGTTCGGTCGGCGCCGCCGGCGACGCCGGGATCATCGTCCAGGCGAACGCCGCCCTCGACGTCGTACCGCTGTCGGTGACCCTCGCCGGCGCCCTGGTGACCGCAGCCGTCTTCCTGCTGCCGCTGCGCCACCGCGCGGTGGCCTCCGCGGGCGAACTGCTCGGCCGGATCGCCCGTACGGTCGTGTGCTGGCTGGTCCTTCTGCTGTTGCTCGCGCTCGCCGCCCACCACGACTTCACCCTCACCGTCGGCAACGACATCGCCGACGAGCTCGGCGCCGTGCTCGGCACCACCCCCACCGTCGGCTTCCGCGCCGACATCCCGGCCACCCTCGGCTTCGGGCTGCTGTGGGTGCTGGCGGTGCTCGTGCTGACCTTCCTCGTCTCCCGCAAGGCGCCGCTCTCCTCCCGGCTGCTGCACTTCCAGGACTCCGTACGGCCGCCCGCGTACGCGATGCTGCTGACGCTGCTGGTCTACGTGGCGATCGGGCTGGTCGTCGGCGTGATCGAACTGGTCGCCGGGGACCGGCCGGCGCAGACGCTCGCGGTCATCCTGCTCGGACTGCCCAACCTGGCCTGGCTGGCGCTGGGCATCGGCACCGGCGGCGGCTGGGTCGGCCACGCCGACAAGGCCCTCGGGCTGCCGCTGCCGCACGTCCTGGACGAGGTGCTGCACACGCGGCGCGGAGCGCACACCCTCGATCTCGGCTCGATCGGGGAGTACGACGGGCGGGTCTGGCTGCTGGTGGTGCTGGCGGCCGTGGTGCTGCTCGGTGCCGCGTTCACCGCCGCGGTCCGCTCCCCGGCCCGGCTGCCGGCCTGGCGCTGCGCCCTGGAGATGGCGGTGGCCCTGGCGCTCACCCTGCTCGTCGTCGGACTGGCCACCCGGATCGACGCCCACTACGGGCTCTCCCTGATCGGCGTCGGCGACCTTGCCGGCAACCTCGGCGGCGGGGTCACCCTTGAGCCGCAGCTGTGGCGGCTGGTCGGGGTGGGCGCCGCCTGGGGCCTGGTCACCGGATTCCTCGGCAGCCTGCTCGCCCGGCGGGTACGCCACCGCGGAGAGGTCCGGGACGCGGGGGACGCCGGCCCGCCGGACCGCTGATCGAGCCCCGCGCCCCGGGTCGCCTCCTGCACGGGCCTCAGGCGCCGCGGCCCGGGAACATCGGGATCGCCCAGCGCGGTGGCGGCGGCGGAGCGGTGCCCCGCAGGGCGTCCCGGGCCGCCCGGGTGTCCACCCGCGTCGGCGCGGGCGCCGGGGGCGCGGCACCCGGCGGCGCGGTCCGCCCCGCCGCCCGGAGCGCCCCCGCGAAGCCCCGGCAGGTCTCGTAACGGTCCTCGGGCGTCTTGGCCAGCCCCCGGGCGAACACCGCGTCGACGCCCGGCGGCAGGTCGGGCCGCAGCTCGCTGGGGGCCGGCGGGGGGTCGTACTGATGCGCCCAGAGCAGCGCCATGTCGTCCTCGCGCCGGAACGGCGGCGACCCGGTCAGCATCTCGTAGGCGACGCAGGCCAGCCCGTACACATCGCACCGGCCGTCCACCGGGCGACCGGAGATCTGCTCGGGCGCCACGTAGTCGAGCGTGCCGACGAACTGGCCGACGCTGGTGAAGCCGGTCAGCGACAGGGACTTCTTCGTCAGCCCGAAGTCGGTCAGATAGACGTGCTCCGGCCGGTCGCTGTCCGTGCCCTCGGCGACCAGGATGTTGCCCGGTTTGACGTCGCGGTGGACCAGGTCGTGCGCATGGGCGGCGTCCAGCGCGGAGGCCACCTGGAGCGCGATCCGGCAGGCGGTCTCCAGCGACAGCCGGCCGTCGCGGTCCAGCAACGCCCGCAGATCGCAGCCCTGGACGTAGCGCATCGCGATGTAGAGCAGCCCCTCGGTCTCCCCGGCCTCGAAGACCGGCACGATGTGCGGATGGTCGATCGCCGCGGCCACCCGCGACTCGTGCGCGAACCGCTTGCGGAAGGTGTCGTTGCGGGCCAGTTCGGGTGCCAGCAGCTTCAGCGCCACCGTGCGGCCCAGCTTCAGGTCCTCGGCCCGGTAGACCACCGCCATGCCGCCCCGCCCGATCTCCTCCTGGAGCAGATACCCGGCGATCCGGCGGCCCGGCAGACCGGAGGAGTCGGGGACCGTGGAGTGGTTCCGCTGCGCGGGCTCCCCGTTCACCGGAAGTCACCCGGCTGCCGGGGCGGGGCGGGCGGCGGGCCGCCCGGCTCGGCGGAGCCGCCGGAGCCGGCGTCCGGCCGCTGCGGCGGGGGTGCGGGCGGTCGCTCCGGCCAGGCGTGGACACGCGACGGCGCCGGCCCCGAGGCGTACCCCGGCCCCGAAGCCGCACCCGTACCCCGTCCCGCGTCGGCCCCCACTGAGCTCCCCGCGTTCCCCGCCTCGCCGGCCTCGCCCGCATCCGCCGAGGGCTCCCGTGCCACCGCGAACGTCTGGAGCGCCGCCCCGTCGCAGTAGCACCACCGCTCGTGCCGCGCGTCGTAGAGCCACACCGCGTCGCCGTCGACCACCACCCCCACCCGCGTCCCCCGGGTCCGTGCACCGAACGACTCCCCGTCCAGCTGCCCGGCCAGCAGCTCGTCCACCAGCTGCCGGTAGCGGCCGAGCGCGTCCTCCGCGGTGCCCAGCAGCGGCCGGGGGTCCGCGGTCCGGGCGGCGGGCTGACCGGCGGCCGGCGGGCCGTGCGGTACGGACAGCAGCAGCCGCCCGTCCACCCATGCCGACCAGCCGTTGGAGCAGAGCGCCAGCGCCCAGTCGCCGCGCCGCTCGACGACCTGCACCGGCAGCAGCGGATCGAGCGGCACCAGCGGCCGGGTGGCGTCCGGCGCCGCCCAGGTCGCCAGCCCGCCCGGCGGGACGACATGGCTGGGAAGGAAGTCCGGCGAGGTCACAAGCGCCTCCTCGGCGCGCGCAGCCGCGCGCCCTCTCGGCTACCGACGCATGATCTCGGGCTCGTGCCGCCGCAGCAGCCGGTAGACGAGGAAGCCGAGCACCACCGACAGCACCACCAGCATCCCCATGTCCAGCAGCCACGGGCCGACCGCGTGCCGGAACAGCGGATCCGAGGTGATCGGTCCCGGCTGGAGCCGGTGCAGGTCGATGGTGCCCGCCATGGCCCCGAGCGCCCAGTGGGACGGCACCAGCCACGACAACTGCTCCAGCACCGGCGTGTTGCGCAGCGAGTGCAGCGCCCCGCAGAACACCACCTGGATGATCGCGAGGAGGACCAGCAGCGGCATGGTGACCTCCTCCTTGCGTACCAGCGCGGACACCAGCAGGCCCGACATCATCGCGGTGAACGCCAACAGCGCCACGGCCAGCGTGATTTCGAGCAGCGGCGGCATCAGCACCCCTTTGCCGCCCGGTGCGTTGAGGTCCACCCCGACCAGCGCGACCAGCGTCAGCACCACCGCCTGGACCACCGTGACGGTCCCCAACACCAGCACCTTCGACAGCAGATACGCCGACCGGGACAGCCCCACCGCCCGCTCCCGCTGGTAGATCACCCGCTCCTTGACCAGCTCGCGGACCGCGTTGGCGGCACCGGTCAGCACCGCGCCGACGCACAGGATCAGCAGCACGTTCGACGCCGAGTCCGTGGTCAGTTTCCCGGTGCTCAGGCCGTGGGCCATCCCGCCCATCACGAACGGCAGCGCCACCATGATGATCAGGAACGTCCGGTCCGACGACAGCGCCGCCGCGTACCGCCGCATCAGCGTCCACAGCTGCCTGCCCCGGTGCCGGCTCGTGGGCGCGGCCACCGGTTCGCGCGGCTCGGGGGCCCGCCGCGGCTGCCGGGTCTCCGCGGCCACATACCGCCGGTACAGCGGCGAGGCCCGGAACTCGCCCGCCCAGTCCCGGCCTTGATCGTTCTCAAAGGCCTCGAACGCCTCCGGCCACTCCACGAACCCGAAGAACGGCAGCGCCTCCTCCGGCGGCCCGTAGTACGCGATGCTGCCGCCCGGCGCCATCACCAGCAGCCGGTCGCAGACGTCCAGGCTCAGCACGCTGTGGGTGACCACGATGACCGTGCGGCCGTCGTCCGCCAGCCCGCGCAGCATGTGCATCACCGACCGGTCCATCCCCGGGTCGAGGCCGGAGGTCGGCTCGTCGAGGAACAGCAGCGACGGCTTCGTCAGCAGCTCCAGCGCCACGCTGACGCGCTTGCGCTGGCCGCCCGAGAGGCGGTGGATCGGCAGGTCGGCCCGCTCGACGAGGCCCAGTTCCCGGATCACCTCGTCGACCCGGGCCTCCCGTTCGGCCGGGGCGGTGTCCTCGGGGAACCGCAGCTCCGCCGCGTAACCGAGGGCCCGGCGGACGGTGAGCTGGGTGTGCAGGATGTCGTCCTGCGGTACGAGTCCGATGCGCCGGCGCAGCTCGGCGTAGTCGCGGTAGAGGTCGCGGCCGTCGTAGAGCACGGTGCCCGCGTCGGCCGGCCGCAGCCCGGTCAGCGCGTTCAGCAGCGTCGACTTGCCCGCCCCGCTCGGCCCGACCACGGCCAGCAGCGACTTCTCGCCCACCGGGAAGGACACCTGGTCGAGCAGGGTCCTGCGGTCCCGGTTCGGGCCGACTCGCACGGAGAGCTCCTGCACGTCCAGCGAGATCTCGCCGGTGTCCACGAACTCCTGTAGCTCGTCGCCGACGAGGACGAACGCGGAGTTGCCGATGCCGACGATGTCGCCGGGCAGCACCGGGGCGCGCTCGACGGGACGGCCGTTGAGGTAAGTGCCGTTGTGGCTTCCCAGGTCCACGATGTCGTAGCCTCCGGGTTCGTAGCCGCCGGGCCCGGCGCGCAGTTCGGCGTGGTGCCGCGAGACCGCCAGGTCGTCGACCACCAGGTCGTTGTCGGCCGCCCGGCCGATACGGGTGGTGCGCGCCGACGGCAGCGGCCGGACCGAGCTGGGCTGCCGGAAGGTGTGGGTGGCCGCCGGATACGACACGGACGACGGCCGCCCCGGCTGCTTGGGCCGGGGGATGCCGGTGAGCACCGCGCACGGGCCGTCGGCGGGGTTGCCGAAGCGGATCACGCTGCCCGGCCCGACTCCGGACTGCTGCACCCGCCGCCCGTCGGTGTACGTGCCGTTCGTGCTGCCCTCGTCCTCCACCAGCCAGTGGCCTTCGGTGGCGCGCAGCACGGCGTGGTGCCAGGAGACCCGGGAGTCACTGAGCACGAGGTCGCTGGCCGGGTCCCGGCCCACGTGATACGCGTGGCTCGGGCTGATCACCTGAGTGCCGCCGTCGGACTCGACGACGAGTTCGGGCGCAGTGGGCGCATCCGGCCGCTCAGCCATATCTCAGATTTTACGGCGGCTTCCCCGCGCCCGCCCGCGGTTACTCGCGCGGAACGGCGGGGGTCAACTAAGGTGATCGCCCCGATGAGCCCGCACCTGCAAATTCCATGGAAATGCTGGACTTTGCTCCGCCGATCGAAGGATGTCCAGGCGAACCGGGACGCAATACACAATGCAGGGCACTGCAATGCAGGGCCAGGCGTTCCTTCTTATTCACCTACCTCGTGAAGGCAAGGCAGAGATGGCACGACGCGCGCGACAATCCCCCCAGCAATTCCCCGGCCGGGAAGCCCATCCCGTCGACGAGGTGCTCCCGCTCGGCAAGCTCACGCTCTACGGTTTCCAGCACGTCCTCGCCTTCTACGCGGCGGCGGTCATCGTTCCGATCCTGCTCGGCAACGCCATCGGCCTGTCCCACGACGAACTCGTCTACCTGATCAACGCGGACCTGCTGACCTGCGGAATCGCCTCGATCATCCAGGCGTTCGGCATCTGGAAGATCGGCGCGCGGCTGCCGCTCGTCCAGGGCGCCACCTTCACCGCGGTCTCCCCGATGATCGCCATCGGACTGGGCGCGGGCGGCGGCACCGCCGGACTGCTGGTCGTCTACGGCGCGGTCATCACGGCCGGTATCGCGACGTTCCTTTTCGCCCCGTTCTTCAGCAAGTTGGTGAAGTATTTCCCGCCGGTCGTCATCGGCACCATCCTCACCATCATCGGCTTCACCCTCATACCGCAGGCCCTCCAGGACGCGGCCGGCGGCGCCCAGTTGACGGGCAGGCCCGAATACGGCGACCTCAAGAACCTCGGATACGCCCTCGGCACCCTGCTGTTCATTCTCGCCGTCGTCCGGCTCGGGAAGCCGATTCTCAGCAGCGTCGCGGTACTTCTCGGACTCGTCGCCGGCACCGCCGCCGCCTGGCTGCTCGGCGATGCGGATTTCAGCGCGGTGGGGCACGCCGACTGGTTCGGCGTCAGCACCCCGTTCCACTACGGGATGCCCAAGTTCGAGCCGTTCCCGATCCTCGCGATGATCGTCGTCATGCTGATCACGATGGTGGAGACCACCGGCGACGTCTACGCCATCGGCGAGATCACCCGCAAGCCGGTCAGCAACGACACGGTCGCCAGGGCCCTGCGCGCCGACGGCGTCGCCACCGTCCTCGGCGGAATCTTCAACTCCTTTCCCTACGTGGCCTTTGCCGAGAACATCGGCCTGGTCCGGATGTCCAAGGTGATGAGCCGGTTCGTGGTGGTCGCCGCCGGCGGCATCATGATCGTGCTGGGACTGCTGCCGAAGGCCGGCTCGCTGGTCGCCGCGATCCCGCACCCGGTGCTCGGCGGCGCCGCGCTCTCCATGTTCGGCATGGTCGCCGCGGTCGGCATCCAGATCCTGGGCAAGGTGGACCTCCGCGAGGAGCGCAACGCCCTGATCCTGGCCGTCAGTCTGGGCGCGTCCTTCCTGCCCAGCGCCGTCGGGCCGTTCTTCGACCGGATGCCGCAGGACGTCAAGGCGGTCCTCGACAGCGGCATCACACTCGGCGGGCTGACCGCGATCGTGCTGAACCTCTTCTTCAACGTCTTCACCCGCCGCAAGTCGATGGAGATCGACTGGGACGAGTTCGCGGACGACGACGAGCCGGCGGCGACCGAGCAGCCGCCGCGCCCTCAGAGCGCGTACTGACGCCCGGTGTTCCGCGGGGAGGGGCAGGGCGGCCCCGGCTCCTCCCCGCCCCTCCCCGTCGCCGGCCCTGCGCTCAGTGCACCGAGTTGAACGGCGGCGCCTCGCCCGCCTCCCCGATCAGCTCCCAGAAGTGGTCCACCAGCCGGCGCAGATACGCCGACCGCTCGGCCGCGACCTCCTTGAGCCGGGCGTCGGCGTTACGGGCCACCACATGCCCCATGTACCGCTCGGCGAACTCCGCGAACTCCCCGTGCATCACCCGCAGCGCATCGCTCACCCGCGTCCTGTTCAGCGACGTGATCTCGCAGACCGGCCCGACATGGGACTTCCAACGCCCCTCGACGGCCGCCCGCAGGTGCCCGGCCAACTCGTCGACCCGGCCCATCACTCCGATCAGCTTGCGCAGCGACAGCCCCAGCGCCTCCACCAGCGCCTTGGTCTGCCGGTAGTCGCCGTGCCACTGGTTGGCCGCCTCCGCCGACCGGTACGCGTCGGGATCCATCCCGATGAGCTGCGCCAGCCGTTCCGCGCTCAACTGCCGCGCCATCCGGTGCTCGGCCAGCGTCCGCGGCTCCACGCCCATCAGCACGGCCGGCGGGCACCAGAGCACATCGGCCAGCGCGAACAGCTGCGGCTCGGTGGGGAGCTGGGCCCCGTACTCCCATGCCTCGATCAGCTCGGGGCGCACCGGCGCACCGCACGCCGTCATGGCCTGGGCGACCTGAGCCGTGGTCAGGCCCACGCGGGCCCGCGCGGATCGGGCCTGTGCGGGAGAGAACGAAACGCTGTACACGTACGGGACACCTCGCTGCACCCGGCGAGCAGAGGGCGCTTCGGGGGAGGGGAGATGGAGGAACCTCCAGGGGCGGGCAGATTAACAGATGGGAGAGAGGTACGAATCTCCAGCTCAAAACTCCCGTACTGGGTATAGCCGATTTCCCCTCCCCTACCGGTTGGTAGTGCACCCCGGGGCCGCCGCGACCGCCGGACGTAATCAAGGTGTTACGTGGATGAAGGTGTGGTGTCACAGTGATCATCGAGGCTGGCGTTTGCCGACGGGCCTTGCCGAGCAGGGTTGGTCGGTGTACACCTGACATCCGGTCCTCCCCCCACAATCCGATCAGGATGGGACCCTTCATATGCGATACGAACTCGACCGCGACCGCGCGGTCCGAGGCTTGGAGCCTGCCTTAACGGCCGTGCGCCGGTACGCCACCGTCCGTTCCGCGGAGAGAAGACGGATCCCCGAGCGACCGCCGCAGTTCGCCATGACATGCATCTGACAATCGTGCCCGCGTACGCCGCCTGATTGCCGCCGGGCGCGCCCCACGCGCACCCCGGACACGCCGGCCCCCCCACATACGGCCGCCCGTGACCCCGGAACTCGCCCACGCCGACGGGCGGTTGAGCCGCCCTGCCCGCGTACGGCCACCGGGCACCCCCACGGCCACCGCCGGCTTCCGCATGCCATCAGCCGGAACACCGCCGGACTTCAGCCTGAAAGGACAACCCCAGGTGCTCACTTCGCACCGAGCCACCCCCCAGGGCTCACCCACGGCCCTGCTCCGCGAAACGGACGACCGGCCCGCCCCCGGAACACCCCCACCCGGTGGGCACGTTCTCGTCGTCGGCACTCCAGGACCGCGCCTGGAGCGCCTCACCCGGACCCTGCGCGCCACCGGCCACGACGTCAGCCACGCCCCGCCCGGCGAGGTGGACCCCCGCGTCCGCCAGACACCCCCGGACGCCATCGTCGCCCTCGACGAACCCGGCGACCGGCGCACCGGCGTCGACGTCATCCGCGAGGTCCGCACCGTCCCCGCCGGACGGGCGCTCCCGCTGCTCATGGTCACCGACACCCCGGAACCCGCCGGAGTCGTCGACATGCTCCGCCGGGGCGCCGACGACTGCATACCCGAAGCCTCCGACCCCGTCGAACTCTCCGCCCGCATCGAGGCCAAGCTCCGCCGCGTCCCGGTCCCCGTCGAGAACCTGCTGCGCGACCCTCGCACCGGCCTCTACTCCCAGCCGCACTTCCTCGACGAACTCGACCGCGAACTGAGGCGCCCGGGCGCCGCCCGGCACGGCGGCGTGCTCGCCGTCATCGGTGTCGCCGAGACCGACACCCTCGAAGCCCGGCTCGGCCCCCGGGTCCGCCGCGAGATCGCCGAACGGCTGGCCGGCGTCGCCCAGCAACTCGGCAGCTTCTGCGACCGGCTCGGCCGGGACGACGACGGCCGGCTGCTGATGCTGCTGCCCGGTGTCGACGAGGAGACCGCACTGCGCGGCCTGCGGAAGTTCGCCGCCACCGTCGCCGGCACCCGCTTCATCGTCGCCGACGAGAACGTCCGGCTCACCCCCGCCATCGGCTGGCTCCCGCTCGGCGAATGCACCGACGGCGGCCCCTCCGTCGAACAGGCCCGGGACGCGGTCGGCGAGGCCCTCCGGCACCGCGACCTCCAGCCCGTCCGGTACGCGCCCTGGATGCGCGGCACCCCCAACCGGCACCGGCGCCCCCCGCTCAGCACCCTCATCCGCCCCGCGCTCTCCGCCCTCTCCCCGGTCCTCGCGCTGCTGCTCGGTATCGGTGTGCCCTTCGTCCTCTACCAGCAGGCGTACCGGGCCGGCTGGGACCTCGGCTCGGCCATGTACTGGGTGGTGGTCGCCGGACTGGTGCTGTCCGCGCTGCTGATCGTCCTGGAGTGCCTCTTCTCGCTCGACGCCCCGTCCCGGCCCGAGCGGCCCGGCGCGCCCTATCCGCCGGCCAGCGCGGTGATCGCCGCGTACCTGCCCAATGAGGCCGCCACCATCGTCGACACCGTCGAATCGTTCCTGCGCCTGGACTACCCCAACGACCTGGAAATCGTCCTCGCCTACAACACCCCGCATCCCCTGCCCGTCGAGGACACCCTCCGCGAGATCGCCGCCCGCGATCCGCGCCTGGTCCTGCTGCCGGTCGCCGGCAGCACCTCCAAGGCACAGAACATCAACGCCGCGGTCACCCGCGTCCGCGGCGAGTTCGTCGGCATCTTCGACGCCGACCACCACCCCGCCCGGCACTCCTTCCGCGACGCCTGGCACTGGCTGTCCCACGGCTACGACGTCGTCCAGGGCCACTGCGTCATCCGCAACGGTGAGAGCTCCCGGGTCGCCCGCACCGTCGCCGTCGAGTTCGAGGCCATCTACGCCGTCAGCCACCCCGGCCGCACCCGCCTCTACGGCTTCGGCGTCTTCGGCGGCTCCAACGGCTTCTGGCGCACCGACCTGCTCGCCCGCACCCGCATGCACGGCTCGATGCTCACCGAGGACATCGACTCCACGATGCGGGCCCTCGACGAAGGCGCCCGCATCGCCGTCGACCGCACCCTCATCTCCCGCGAACTGGCGCCCACCACCCTCAAGGCGCTGTGGAACCAGCGCTCGCGCTGGGCCCAGGGCTGGCTCCAGGTATCCCTCAAACACCTGCGGCGCGGCCTGCGTTCGCCCGCCTTCACGCTCCGTCAGAAACTGGGCCTCTTCGTCCTGCTGGGCTGGCGCGAGGTCCAGCCCTGGCTGACCCTCCAGATCCTGCCGATCCTGCTCTACTCCGCCTGGAAGGCCGGCGGGTTCCTCCAGCTCGACTGGGCGGTACCGGTCTGCGTCCTCGCCATGCTCTTCACCCTCGCCGCCGGCCCCGTGCAGGCGCTCTTCGCCTGGCGGCTCGCGGTCCCCGAACTCCGGGCCCGCACACCGTGGTTCTGGGCGTACTTCGTCATCTCCACGGTCTTCTACAGCCACTTCAAGAACATGGTGGCCCGCCAGGCACACCTCAAGGAGGCCCTGGGCGACCGGCAGTGGCGGGTCACCCCGCGCGCCGCGGCGGCCAAGGCGGTGGCCCGCCGATGACCACCGCGACCGCCCCCGCCCCCCGGCCCGCCCGGGAGGCCGCCCCGCCCCGCCGCCGGACCCGCGACATCGACGGCTTCCGCGGACTGGCCGCGCTCAGCACCGTCGCCTTCCACGTCTGGCAGGAGTACTTCGTCTACGACGCCCGAGGCGGCCACCCGCCCGTGAAGAACGCGGCCCTCGAAGCGGTGCTCTCCCTCGAAGTCATCGACCTGTTCTTCGCGCTCTCCGCATTCCTGCTGACCGTGTCGTACGCGCGCGCCGCCATCGACGGCGGCTCCACGCGGCCCGCCCGCGCCTTCCTCTTCCGGCGCGCGATCCGCATCCTGCCGCTGTACGTCCTCGCCGTCCTCGTGGTCTGGGCCACCCGCAACCCCACCCTGCCCGGCAACTGGCAGGACCTGCTCGAACACCTCACGTTCACCCACGTCTTCGACCAGGAACGGATCTTCTACACCCTGGGACCCACCTGGTCCCTCTCGCTGGAAGTCCTCTTCTACTTCGTCCTGGTGGGCCTCGGCCCGCTCGCGGTACGCGCCTGCCGGCCACTGCGCCGGCGCGGCAGCCGGATCGCGGTCTGCGCGGCCGGCTGCCTGTTCCTCTACACCGTCCCGCTCGTCTGGATCACCGTCGCGCACTACGCCCTCGGCATCCCGCACACCGACTGGGTCGCCTACTTCGGCCCGCAGGCCCGCTTCGGCGGCTTCGCGGCCGGCATGGCACTGGCGGTGGCACTGGCCGCCCTCGGCGACCGCGCCCGCCTCACCCCGCGCACCGCGCTCCCCCTCACCGCCCTCGCCCTGGCCGGCCTCTTCTGCCTGTCCCTGTACTCCGATGAGGAGGGAAACACCTTCACCTACTACCACCCCATCGCCTCCGCCCTGTGGGTGCTGCTCCTCTTCAGCACCCTCCACATCCGCCAACGCACCTTCTGGAACCGCTTCCTGACGGCACGTTGGCTCACCCTCACGGGGCTGATCAGCTACAGCCTCTTCATCTGGCACGAGCCGGTGATGCTGCTGCTCCACAACGCCGGTCTGCTGCCCGCCGGCCAGTCCGGCTTCGCCCCGGCCATGCTGATCGTCTTCCTCGCGGCCGTCCCGACCGCCGCGGTCAGCTACTGGATCATCGAATACCCGGCCGGCCTCCTCGGCCGCCTCAAGGACGCGGGCGGACGCCCCCGCGAGTTCTATCCCGAACCCGCCCTCCGCTGACCCCTCCGCACCGGGGGCCGGCCGCTACGGACGCCGGCCCCCGGAAGCGCCCGCATTCCGAGAGGCGTCTGCATCCCCGGACGGCGCGGAATCCCGGGACGGTCCGGAGACCCCGGGCGGCCCGGGATCCCCGGGCGCGGCGGAACCCCCGGGCGCGGCGGGGCAGTCGGCGAAGATCGTCCCCAGCCGGTAGTCCAGCGTCCGCCGCACCTCCTCCAGCGTCCGCTGCCCGTGCAGCACGTCACCGCCCAGCCCCACCGCGGCCGACACCAGGAGATCGGCCTCCGACCGCGCGTCCAGCCCCGGCGCGGTCCGCCCGCCGTCCTGCGCCGTCCCGATGATGCCGGCGACCAGCTCCTCCAGCGGATGCGCGTCGTGCAGAAACACCCGGGCGAGCGCCGGATCGGTCAGACTTCGCGCGTAGTACGCGGCGAGCACCCGCAGCGCGGTGGCGCGCTGGCCGTCCACCGGCAGGAACTCGTCCAGCACCGCCCGCAACAGGCCGCGCGGATCGGCCGGATCGAACCGGATCCGCGTCCGGGCGATCCGCTCGTTCTCCTCGTGCAGCACGTGCAGCGCCGCCACCAGCAGCCGGTGCTTGCTCGCGAAGTGGTACTGGACCGCCCGCAGCGACACCCCCGCCTCCGCCGCGACCTCCCGCATGCTCGCCGCATGCAGCCCGCGCTCCGCGGCGATCCGCCACAGCGCCTCGATGATGCCCCGGCGCTTCGCCGATCCGCCGCCGTCCGCCGCGCCGTCCGCAGGGACCGCGGCCGGCTCCGTACGCACCGGAACGGGCGGCTGCTTCCGCCGCCGGTACGCCCTGGCCTGGCAGATGCGCGAGCAGTACACCGCCGGCCGCCCCCGCCCCGCGGGCGCCAGCCGCACCCCGCACACCCGGCACACGGGACCGCCTCGCGCTCCTTTTTCGTCACGATCCATACCTGCCCGGCACCCCCTTAAATTCCGTGACGTAAGCCCAACTAATCAGTGTCCATAGGATAATTCGGCACACACACCAATGGTACGTTCGTAACGTCGCTGCGGCGGAGCACCCACCCGCACACCACCGAGGCGTCCGCCGGACACACCCGCGGACGGCCTCCGCTGCGACCCCACCCACCCCCTTTGCGGACTCCCGGAGGAGTGCCATGAAGTACGACGTCCTACAGATCGTCGGCGCGGTCCTGACGGCCGTCGCCGCACAGAGCGCGGTCCACCTGCTCATCGACCACGGCAGCACCGGGCTGCTGGGCGGCCTCGGTGTCGGATTCCCGGTGCTGCTCACCGCCTACGCGGCGCTCACCACCGCCGGCGTGCTGCTTGGCGGCTGGTCCCACGCCCGCGCAAAAGCACTCGGCCGCCGGAACTGATCCGGCGGCCGAGAAAGAGGGGAACGGAAGCGGAAGGACGGGCAGTCGAGGCCGCCCGTGCCGTCCGCCGGGCGGTGGGTCAGCCCACGTGCACGCGCGGGCGCCGGCTCAGATCCGGCTCGGCGCGGCGCAGCACCTCGCGGGTGACCGGGGCGACCTCACCGTCACCGAAGACCAGGAACCGCAGCAGATGGCTGAACGGATGGCCCTCGGTCCAGTGGAAGTACGCGTGCGGGACCTGCCCGGTGCGCTCCCGCAGCTGCATCAGCACCGCGGCCATGACGTTCGCCACCACCGCGCCCTCCACCCGCAGGATCCGCGCGCCGGACCGCTCCTCGCCGTGCACGTCCAGCACGGTGGTGAAGTCGGAGGAGTCCTTGACGACGACCTCCAGGAACAGCACCGGACCGCCGTCGGGGATGTGCGTCTCCTCGCGCTGGCTGTACTCCTTCGCCCGGTAGTCCTCCGCCGCGTCCCGCTCGTCGGGCTCGTTGGCGATCACCCGCAGCGGCCCGGCCGCCAGCGCCTCGTCGATCAGCCGCCCGGCGGTCTCGTCGAAGACGACCTCCACGGCACGCAGTTCGAAGGCGCGGTGGACCCGGGACGCGAACGACGTCAGCAGGATGCCGAGGATGAACAGCAGCGCGATCTTCAGACCGTCCGGCCGCTCGATGACGTTGGCGACCGTGGTGTAGCCGAAGACCAGGGTGATCGCACCGAACCCGATGGTCGCCTTCCGGTTCCGCCGGTGCCGCGCGGCAACGGTGGACGCGAACGACGCGGACAGCATCAGCACCAGCACACCGGTCGCATAGGCGCCGCTCTGGTCGTCGACGTTGGCGTTGAAGAACAGCGTGATGGCGAAGGCGATCACCATGAAGATCAGCACCAGCGGGCGCACCGCACGCGTCCACTCGGGAGCCATGCCGTACCGCGGCAGATAGCGCGGTACGAGGTTGAGCAGCCCGGCCATCGCCGACGCTCCGGCGAACCACAGGATGGCGATGGTCGAGATGTCGTAGACGGTGCCGAACGCCTCGCCGAGGTGCTGGTGCGCCAGGTACGCCAGCGCGCGCCCGTTGGCCGAACCGCCGTCCTCGAACTCCTTCTGCGGGATCAGGATGGTGGTCGCCAGGCTCGACAGCAGCAGGAACCCACTCATGATCAGCGCCGCGGTGGTCAGCAGCCGCCGGGTGCCCCGGATCCGCCCGGCCGGCTTCACGGGGTCGTCACCGGCGTCGCCGTCGATCTGCGGCATCACCGCCACACCCGTCTCGAATCCGGACATGCCCAGCGCGAGCTTGGGGAAGACCAGCAGCGCCACTCCGACGATCGCCAGCGGTGAGGAGTGCTGGGCGGTCATCGCGTCCCACCAGCTGCCGATCGCCACCGGCTTGGACAGTACCTGCCACGCCGACGTGCCCAGCACGACCACATTGAGCACCAGGTAGACGCCGACCAGCGCCACGGCGATCCCGATGGCCTCGCGGAACCCCTTGAGGAACACCGCGCCCAGGGCGGCGAGCAGCAGCAGCGTGATCCAGAGGTTCGCGCCGTGCAGCATCGCCGGGGCGAAGGGGTTCTCCACGACGTGGGCGGAGGCATCCGCCGCCGACAGCGTCATCGTGATGAGGAAGTCGGTCGCCGCGAACCCGAGCAGCACCAGCACCAGCAGCTTCCCGGCCCACCAGGGCAGCAGCCGCTCCAGCATCGCGATCGAACCCTCGCCGTTCGGGCTCTCCTTGGCCACCCGCCGGTAGACCGGCAGCGCACCCAGCAGCGTCAGCGCGATCAGCACCAGCGTCGCGAACGGCGACAGCAGTCCCGCCGCCAGCGCCGCGATGCCCGGCTGATAGCCCAGCGTCGAGAAGTAGTCCACACCCGTCAGGCACATCACGCGCCACCACGAGTGCCCCTTGTGCTCGTCCGGCGGCGTGCCGTGCGGCCCGGGGTGGCGGGCACTCTGCTCGCTGAGTCCGTCCAGCAGCCAGGACCGCCACTTCGGCGTGGTGCGGGCGGGGGGCGGAGTCTGGTCCACCGGGGGCGGAGTGGGGTCCACCTGTATACCGGTCATGCGGGCACGTCCTGCCGATCGTCGTTCGTCGGATTTGGCAACGAGGAGCGAGTATGCAACACACTCCCCCCGGCCCCTAGCGTCAGGGGCGCATCAGGAAGCATCCGCTTCGCGTACCCACCCCGTTAAAGTCCCCACGCAACCGCTCCGCATCGCACTCACGGGCGCAACCTTGCACCAGGTCCCCGTCCCAGGGGAACCCTCGCGCTCCCGAGGACTCGACCTGCCGGCCTCGGCGCGGCGGGGTCGACCGGGTCCGCGCAGGAGGTGCCCCATGGCCACCACCCCTCACGCCCTCAGCGACCGTTCGGCTGCGGGTCGCCCGGCCTCCGTGGCGCGGCGAGCGGTGGCGCATCGCGCGGTGGTGCACCGACCGTTGGTGCGGCGCGCGATGGCGCACCGCCCGCCGCCCGTCGACGACCTCGGCCGCGACCTCGCGCTGCCGGTCGGCGCGGCCGTGACGGCGATGGTGGTGACCGCCCTGCTGGTGACCGGGCAGGCCGCCCACCTCTCCTTCTCGCTGGCCGCCTTCGCCCTGCTGACCGTCGCGGTCGCCGCCCCCGCACGGCCGCTCCTGGTCCCCGCCGTCATCCTCGTCTCCTGGATGTTCTTCGACGGCTTCGTGGTGCACCAGCACGCGGAGCTGGGCTGGCAGCAGGCGGACCGGACCAGCTTCTGCGTCCTGGCGGGTGCGGGTCTCGCGGGTGCGGGCTGCGCGGCGGTCGCCCGCGCGCTCCGGCGGCGTACGGCGAGGCGAGGAGCGTAGCGGGGGCGGGCCCAAGGGGAATGGGGCCCGGCTTCTAGCGGGGGCGGTGGTGGTGGCCGAGGCGGTGGGGACGGCGCTTCCGGCGCGGGCACCGCATGGCGCCCCGAGGGCGACCCGATCCGCGGAGGCCGCGGCACGGGGCGGCGAGGAAGCTCAGGCCGATGCCCAGCATCCAGGTGTCCTTGGCCAGGGGGATGCCGTTCCGGGTCGGGCGGAGACTGCCGGGCTCGCGCATTCCGGGGGTGCGGAGGTAGAGGCCGACGAGGCCGCCGGCGAACCCGGTCAGGGCCACTCCGGCCAGCCGGGTCGGGACGAACGGGGCGAGCAGTGCGCTGCCGACGGTGATCTCGGCGGCGGCCAGGAGCCGGGTGAACCGTTCGGGGGGCAGCTTCGCCAGGAACGGGTACGCGGTGCAGGCCATGCCGTGTAGGGCCTCGGCGGTCGCCTGGTCGGCGCGCCGTTTCGTCAGGCCGGTGTTCAGGATGAACGCGCCGGTGGCCAGGCGGGGGGCGATGTCACGCAGTTCGGGGGCCGTGCGCAATGCCGCTGTCATCGGAGCCTCCAGGGATCGGTTCCTCGCTGCGGATTCCGCGGTACGGACTCCTCGGTACGGACTCCGTGGTGCGGATTCCTCGGTCTGGATCGGGTCCCCTTGGTGCGGAGGGGGCCTCGCCCCCCTGGACGAGATTAGCCAGGAGGTATCCCGGCTGCATCCGGTGCGCCCGCCGCCTACGGCGTGCCGGTGGTCCCGTTCGCGAGGGCGCGGGCGGTTTCCGTCGCGAAGGCGTCCGGGGTGTCCAGCATGATGTTGTGGCCGCAGTCGGGGACGGGGACGACGGCGACCCCGGCGCGGCGCAGCGCGTCGGCGTGTGCCGGGGGGCCGTCCTGCGCGGGGTGCAGACACGTACGCGGAATCGGCAGGTCCAGCAGCGTTTCGCGCATGGTGGGGGAGGTGCCGCGGGCGAGGTGGACCGCGCTCCGGTACAGCGCCTCCCGCCCCGCGAGTCGCATCGTGGACCACCAGTGGGGCCCGACCCGGTCCCGGACCCGGCGCCAACCGCCGGCGAGGAACTCCTCCTCGGTGTACGCGGCGATACCGCTGCTGCCCGGCTGCGGCACCGGCGGGGCCGGGTCCAGATTGGCGTCGACCAGGACGAGCCGGGCGACCAGCTCCGGATGCCGGGCGGCGAGCACGATGGCGACGGCGCCGCCCATGCTGTGGCCGATGAGGTCGGTGCGGTACGCGTCCGCCGCCCGGAGCGCGGCGGCGACGGCGTCCGCGTGGTCTTCGAGGGTGTAGCCGAAACCGGTCGGCCGGTCGCTGATGCCGAAGCCGAGCAGGTCGAGGAGCAGGGTCCGGTGTCCGGCGAGGGCCGGGTGCACGGCGGCGCCGGTGAAGTACGGGCCGGACGAGGCGCCGAGGCCGTGCAGGCAGACCCGGGTCCGGTTGCCGGTTCCGGGAATCTCCACCCAGCGGATACGTGCGCCGTCCGCTAGAGGAGTGGAGCGAGGGAGGCGGTCGGATGCTGGAGCTGGCGATCCTCGGGTTTCTGTATGAAGGGCCGCTGCACGGCTACGAGTTGAAGCGGCGCGTCGCGCGGCTGGCCGGCCATGTGCGGCCGATCGCCGACGGGACGCTCTATCCGGCGATCAAGCGCCTGGATCAGGCCGGGTGGATCGACCGGCGGACCGAACCGGGGAGCAGGGCGGCGCCCCGGCGCGTCCTGTCGCTGACCGACGAGGGGCGCGCCGAGCTGCGGCGCCGGCTGCGCGAGGCCGACGATGTCGCGATCAGTGACGAGAACCGCTGGTTCACGGTGCTGGCGTTTCTGCGCCATCTCGACAGCCCGGCCGAGCAAGCGGCCGTCCTGCGCCGCCGGCTGACGTTCCTCCAGGAGCCGACCAGCTTCTTCTACGAGGGCGAACGGCCGCTGAGGGCCGAGGAGTTCGACGACCCGTTCCGCAGGGGACTGCTCATGATCGCGCGGGCCACGAGCGAGACGGAACTCCGCTGGCTGGCGGAGACGCTGAGCGCACTCGACGCCGCACCGTCCGACCGCGGCAAGGGGTGAGCGGCAGGCGCAGCCCGGGAGCCCGCCGTCACCGCGCGGACTCGTCCCACCGGTCCAGGAGGGCGTCCATCCGGTCGCTCTCGGGGGCGGCCGGGCCGGGCGCCTCGTCCAGGGACTGCTCGGTCCAGATGACCTTGCCGCCGGGGGTGTAGCGCGTACCCCAGCGCTGCGCGAACTGGGCCACCAGGAACAGGCCCCGGCCGCCCTCGTCGGTGGTGGCGGCGCGGCGCAGATGCGGGGAGGCGCTGGTGCCGTCGGAGACCTCGCAGATCAGGGCGCGGTCGTGGAGCAGGCGGACGCGGATGGGCTGGGCGCCGTAGCGGATGGCGTTGGTGATCAGTTCGCTGAGGATCAGTTCGGTGGTGAAGCCGATCCCGTCCAGTCCCCAGGACTCCAGGGTGCTCATGCAGGCGGAGCGGACGGGGCCCACGGCGGCGGGGTCGGAGGGGACGTCCCATTCGGCGATCCGGTCCGGGGCCAGCAGTCGGGTACGGGCCACCAGCAGGGCGATGTCGTCGCCGGGGCGCTCGGGGAGCATCGCGTCCAGGACGGCGGTACAGGTCTGTTCCGGTGTGCGGTCCGGGGCGTCGGCCAGCGTGGTGCGCAGCAGTGCCAGGCCGGTGTCGATATCGCGGTCGCGGTCCTCGATGAGTCCGTCGGTGTACAGGACCAGCCGGGAGCCCTCGGGCAGTGTCAGTTCGGCGGTTTCGACGGGCATGCTGCCGCCCAGGCCGAGGGGCGGGGAGACCGGTACGTCGGGGAAGGAGACGGTGCCGTCGGGGAGGACCAGGGCGGGGCCGGGATGGCCCGCCCTGGCCAGGGTGGCGCGGCCGTCGACCGGGTCGTAGATGGCGTAGAGGCAGGTGGCGCCGGTGATTCCGGCGCTGCTGTCGCCGACCAGTAGTACCTCGTCCGTCCCGGCACCCGCGTCGGCGCCGTACGCCTCGTCAGGCGCGGCGGGCTGCTCGCGGGACTCCTCACCCGCGGCGGGTGCGTCATCGTCCCGGCCGCCGCCCGTCCGGGCCTCGGCGGTGTCGATGTGGCTGACCAATTCGTCCAGGTGGCCCAGGAGTTCGTCGGGCGGGAGGTCCAGGGCGGAGAAGTTGTGGACGGCGGTGCGCAGGCGGCCCATGGTGGCGGCGGCGTGCAGGCCGTGGCCGACGACATCGCCGACGACGAGGGCGACCCGGGCGCCGGGGAGGGGGATGAGGTCGAACCAGTCGCCGCCGACGCCGGCCCGGGCGGGCAGATACCGGTGGGCGACCTGGAGTGCCGTCTGTGCGGGGAGGGTCTGGGGGAGCAGGCTGCGCTGGAGGGTGATGGTGGTGGCGTGCTCGCGGGTGAAGCGGCGGGCGTTGTCGATGGAGACCGCGGCGCGGGCGGCCAGTTCTTCGGCGAAGGACAGGTCCTCCGCCTCGAAGACGTCGGAGGTCTCGGCGCGCCAGAAGTTGACGAGGCCCAGGACCACGCCCCGGGCGCGCAGCGGTACGGCGATCAGCGAGCGGATGCCGTTGTCCAGGACGCGCTGGGTGCCGACCGGGTCCTGGGCGCGCCAGTCCGGCGAGGTGCGCAGGTCGCGGACGAGTACCGGGCGGCTGTCGGCGAGGCTCGCGGTCAGGAGGGCGCCGGGGGCGAACCGGATCTGTTCGCCGACCCGGTAGATCGCCGAGTCCTCGGGGACGCCGCGGACCGCCAGCCGGCGCATCGGGCCGTGCTCCCCGGCCGGTTCGTCGCCGCGCAGCACCGGCTCCAGCAGCTCGACCGAGACCAGGTCGGCGAACCGCGGGATCGCGACGTCGGCGAGCTCCTCCGCGGTCCGGGCCATGTCCAGTGTGCTGCCGATCCGCATCCCCGCGTCGTACAGCAGCTTGAGGCGCCCCTGGGCGACCTCCGCCTTGCCGGTCAGCGCCTGGAGTTCGGTGGTGTCCCGGAGGGTGACGGCGCTGCCGGCGGGGCCGCCGTACGGGGCGGTGGGGCGGGCGTTCACCGCCAGCAGCCGGCCGCCCGCGGGGTGCACCTCATCGGTCGCCGGCCGCCCGGAGGCGAGCAGGCCGGCCATCCCGGGTTCCAGGCCGAGTTCCGTGACCGGGCGGTGCTCGGCGTCGCCGGGCAGGTCGAGCAGCCGCCGCGCCTCGTCGTTGGCGAGCAGCAGCCGGCCGTTGCCACCGATGATGAGGACGCCTTCGCGTACGGCGTGCAGCACGGCGTCGTGGTGGTCGTACATCCGCGTCATCTCGGCCGGGTCGAGGCCGCGGGTCTGGCGGCGCAGCCGGCGGCTCACCAGGGCCGCCCCGGCCGTTCCGACGACCAGCGCGCCGGCCGCGGAACCGATCAGCAGCGGCAGCCGCTGGAGCGCCCATTCGTTGGTGCGCTGCACCTTGATGCCGGCGGCGACCAGGCCGACGACCGCGCCGCGGGAGTCGGTGACGGGGACGGTGGTGTCCACGGCGCGGCCGAGGGCGGACTGCGAGGTGGAGGTGTACGCCTTGCCGGCCAGCGCCTTGCCGTAGCCGCCGGGGACATGGGTGCCGATCAGCTTCGGGTCGGGGTGGGTCCAGCGGATGCCGGACGGGCTGAACGCGACGAGGTAGTCGAGCCCGGCTTCCCTGCGGGCCTCCTCGGCCTTCGGCTGGAGCGCGGCGCTGGGGTCGGCGGACTGCATCGCGGCGCGCGTGCCGGGGGCGTGCGCGAAGGCCTGGGCGGCGACGACCGACCGCTGTTCGGCCTCCGCCAGGCTCGCCCCCTGCGCTTGCAGCGCGAGCGCGACGCCGGCCGCCAGGACCAGCAGCACGACGAGGGCGAGCTGTAGCGCGAGCACTTGGCCCGCGACGCTGTGCACGCTCAGCAATGAGCGAAGCCGGCGCCTTACCTCACCTTTTCGCCCGAAATTTTCCATCACGCGCCATATTTAGCATTCTGTGCCTTGTGTAGCGATCAGCTGCGCCGACGTCATAAGCAATGCTTTTGGAATGACAAAGTGCCTTTATGAGGGCAAATTTGGTCGGTTGCGGGGGCTGAAGTGCCGCCGGGGGGCGGGGTGTGACGCCTTCGGACCGTCTTCCACGGGTAACTCCACACGTGGTAGCGGGCTTGCCACGCAAGGTAGTCGCACGCATATGCGGAATCGCGGATTCACGGCATCGAGCGTTTCCGGCCGCAGGCCCGCCAACGGCCCGTTGCGGGCGGCCGATTCCCGGCACGACGATCCGGACGTTCCGTGTGCCACGGCCGTACGCGGCCGGCCGGCATGCCCGATTGCTCTGCGAGGAGGTCCCTGTGAACGACCGGATGAGTCTCGGCACAGATGCGGCACGGCAGCTCGCCACCACGACCAAGACCACTCCGCAGATGCGCGGTATCACCCCGCGCTACCTGCTGCGCGCACTGCCCTGGGTGGACGTCGAATCCGGCGTCTTCCGCGTCAACCGCCGCCGCAGCTACGTCCTCGGCGACGACCGCATCAGTACCTTCACCGACGGCGACGACACCCGCGTCATCCCCGGTGACCTGCGCGAACTCCCGTACCTGCGGGGTGCCGACGACTCCCTGCTCGCCGAACTCGCCGCCGAATTCACCACCGTGCCCTTCGAGGCGGGCCAAATGCTCACCGAGAGCGCCGATATGACGGACCGTCTGGTCGTGATCGCGCAGGGTCGCGCCGAGAAGCGGGCGAACGGCCGGTACGGCGAGGACGCGCTCCTCGAAGTCATCGGCGACGGCCAGTTCTTCGACCTCGACGCCTGGACCCGCTCCGCCCCCATGCCGTACCGGGTCAAGGCGCTCACCCCGGGTGTGGCGCTCTGCCTCGACCGTGCCGCGCTCTCCCGGCTGCACGACCGCGACGCGGGCATCCGCGAGGCGATGGCCGCCTACCTCGCGACGAACGGCGTACGGCCCGGCGCCGAGGTGCCGGTGGACCTCGCCGCCGGGCACAGCGGCGAACCCGACCTGCCGGCGACCTACGTCGACTACGAGGACGCGCCGCGCGAGTACCACATGACCCTCGCGCAGACCGTGCTGCGCGTGCACACCCGGGTCTCCGACCTCTACAACGGGCCCATCGACCAGACCCGCGCCCAGGCCAACCTCACCGCGCACGCGCTCCGCGAACGGCAGGAGGCGTCGATCCTCAACCACCCGGAGTTCGGCCTCTTCCACAACGTCGCCCCGGGCCAGCGGGTGCAGGCACGCCACGGTTCCCCCACCCCCGACGACCTGGACGAGCTGCTGACCCGGGTCTGGAAGCAGCCCGCCTACTTCCTCGCGCACCCGCGCGCCATCGCCGCGTTCGGCCGGGAATGTACCCGCCGGGGCGTGCCCCCGGTGATCGACACCAGCTTCGGCAGCCCGCTGCTGACCTGGCGCGGGGTGCCGCTGCTGCCCTCCGACAAGGTGCGGTTCTCCGGCGGCTCCGGCTTCGGCACCACCGAGATCCTGCTGATGCGGGTCGGTGAGGCCGAACAGGGCGTGGTCGGACTGCGCCCGTCGGGCGTCGCGGACGAGGTCGAACCCGGCCTGGCCATGCGGAACATGGGCGTGGACCAGAAGGGCATCACCTCGTACCTGATGACCGCCTACTTCAACGCCGCGGTGCTGGTGGAGGACGCCCTCGCCGTCCTCCAGAACGTCGAGGTGAACAACTACCATGACTACGCCTGACCTGGAGCGGATCGGCCGGCCGTCCGCCGACCGGTCTCCGACGGACTATCAGTTCCCGCAGCTCACCCCGCCGCCCGCGTTCTCGCCGGAGGTGGCCCGCCGGGACTTCCCGATCCTGCACCGGACCGTCAACGGCAAGCCGCTGGTCTGGCTCGACAACGGGGCCACCACCCAGAAGCCCCGCCAGGTCATCGAGGCGGTCGCCGGCTTCTACGGGGCGGGCAACTCCAACATCCACCGCGGTGCGCACACCATGGCCCGCGAGGCCACCGAGGCGTACGAGGCGGGCCGGGCGGCGGTCGCCCGGTTCCTGGGCGCGGCGTCCCCGGACGAGATCGTCTTCGTCCGCGGCACCACCGAGGCGATCAACCTCGTGGCCCAGAGCTGGGGCCGGTCCCATCTCGGCCCCGGCGACGACATCCTGGTGCCGGTGCTGGAGCACCACTCCAACATCGTGCCCTGGCAGCTGGTCGCCAAGGAGACCCGGGCCCGGGTGGTCCCCGTACCGCTCCGCCCGGACGGGCAGATCGACTTCGGCGCGTACGCCGACCTGCTCTCCATGCGCACCCGGCTCGTCGTCATCAGCCAGGCGTCGAACGTCCTGGGCAGCGTCCCGCCGGTCAAGGAGATGACCGCGCTCGCCCACCGCTACGGGGCCAAGGTCCTGGTCGACGGAGCCCAGGCGGTGGCCCACTTCCCCGTCGACGTGCAGGACCTCGACGCCGACTTCTACGCGTTCTCCGGCCACAAGCTGTTCGCCCCCACGGGCATCGGCGCGCTGTACGCCAAGCCGGAGGTCCTGGAGGGCATGGCGCCCTGGCAGGGCGGCGGCAACATGATCGAGTCCGTCGGCTTCGACCGCACCACCTACGCGCCGGTGCCGCACCGCCTGGAGGCCGGCACCGGGCACATCGCCGGCGTGGTCGGCCTGCTCGCCGCGCTGAACTGGCTGACCTCCTTCGACCGGGGCGCCATCGCCGCGTACGAGAACGGCCTGCTGGCGTACGCCCGGCAGGCCCTGGCGACGGTCCCCGGACTGGAGCTGCTGGGCTCCGCCCCCGACCGGATCGCCGTCCTCACCTTCACCCTGGCCGGCCACGACCCGGCCGGCATCGCCGACTGGCTCGACCGCGACGGCATCGCCATCCGCGCCGGCCACCACTGCGCCCAGCCGGCCCTGGCCCACTACGGCCTGGACAGCGCGGCCCGCGCCTCACTCGCCCTCTACAACACATCCGAGGAGGTGGACCAACTGACCGCGTCACTGGGGCAGCTGGTGCAGACCGCCTGACATGCCCAGCTGTACGGCTCTGCGGGCGGGCGCCAACTGCCCGTCCGCAGCTCATCATTGATGCGGTGTCAGTAATGGTGCGCGAGGGCGGCGTGCGGATCCGCACCGCCGTCCGCCCGCGTGTGGTCGGTGTGGACGGTGGCCGCGGTCAGCCGCGGTACGCCGTGGATCAGCGCATGCTCGGCCGCCACGGCGAGCCGGTGGGCCCGGACCACGGTCAGCTGCGGGTCGATGACGATATCGGCCTCGGCGCGCAGCGCATGCCCGATCCAGCGCATCCGCAGCTGGCCGACGTCCCGCACACCGGGCACGTTCCGCAGTGCGGTCTCCGCGGCCTCGACCAGGGCCGGGTCGACCGAGTCCATCAGCCGCCGGACCACCTCGCGGGCGGCGTCCTTGAGGACGAGCAGGATCGCGGCGGTGATCAGCAGCCCGATGACGGGGTCGGCGGCCCGCCAGCCCATCGCGGCGCCGCCCGCGCCGAGCAGGACCGCCAGGGACGTGAAGCCGTCGGTACGGGCGTGCAGACCGTCCGCGACCAGCGCGGCGGAGCCGATCCGGCGCCCGGTGCGGATGCGGTAGCGGGCCACCCACTCATTGCCGACGAACCCGGCCAGCGCGGCGGCGGCGACCGCCCACAGGTGGTGGATGTCGCGTGGGTGCAGCAGCCGGTCGACGGCCTCGTAGAGCGCGGGTACGGAGGAGGCGGCGATCGTGAGCACGATGACGATCCCGGCCAGGTCCTCGGCGCGGCCGTAACCGTAGGTGTAGCGGCGGTTGGCTGCCCGCCGGCCGAGGAGGAACGCGACCCCGAGGGGTACCGCGGTCAGCGCGTCGGCGGCGTTGTGGAGGGTGTCGCCGAGCAGCGCCACCGAACCGGACACGGCGACCACCGCCGCCTGGACCACGGCGGTCACCCCGAGGACGGCCAGCGAGAGCCAGAGCGTCCGCATCCCCTCGCGGGAGGTCTCCATGGCCTGGTCGACCTTGTCGCGGGCCTCGTGGGTGTGCGGGGTGACGGCGTGCGCGAGCTGGTGCCGGAGGCGGGACCACCGGGTGGCGGGGTCGGGGTGGTGCGGACGGCGGCCGTGTTCGTGCCCGTGCCCGTGGTCATGCCCGTGCCCGTGCCCGTGCCCGTGGTCGTGCCCGTGGTGAGGGTGGGTGTGAGTCCCGGGCGCGTACGCGTTCTCCCCCCGACGTCCGTCGGCGCGCCCATGCACGTTCTCGTTCTTGTTCCTCTTCTTGTTCTCGTTGTTCTCGTTGTCCTCGTTCATGCTCTCGCCATGCGGTGTACCGGGGACAGTTTGCTCACTCACAGGCCGTCGCACCTTCCCGCCACGTCCAGGGCGCGGCTTGTGTCCCGCGCGCTCGCCCCCTCATTATGTGCGTATGAGCGCACGCATGCATCTATCAGATGCGCATGGTTCGCAGCAGCCGGACGGAGGCGGCGCGGCCGGGCACGACGCGGCCGGGCACGGACCCGACGGGCCGGGGCCGGGGACGGTGTCGGAGGAGGGCGAGCGCATCGCCGTCGCCGTGGAGATCCTGGGGCTGCTCGCCGACCGCACCCGGCTGGCCCTGCTGCGGCGGCTCGGCGCGGGCGAGGCCGATGTGACCACCCTGACGGAGGCCTGCGGCGCCTCGCGTACCTCCGTCAGCCAGCACCTGGCCCGGCTCCGGCTGGCCGGGCTCGTCACCACCCGCAAGGACGGCCGCCGAGCCGTGTACGCCCTGCGGCACGGGCATCTGCGGCGCCTGGTGGACGAGGCCCTCAGCGCGGCCGACCACCGGGTCCGCCACCTCCCGCCGCACGACTGACCCGACGGTGCGCCCGGTGCCGTCCTGGGCGCCGCGCTCCACATGTCGCCCGCCGTCACGGTGACCGTGCACCGACGCCGGCTCACCTCCACCCCGTCCGTAACTCACCTCCGTCCCCTCCGTCCCCGCGGCGTCGGGGCGTCACCCTGCACCCCGGCGCGCCCCGGCGCCGTCATGCGCCCGGGGCCACGTTCCCCGTATGCTCGAACCCTCACACGTATGTGAAGGGCAAGGCGCGCGTGTGAAGGACAAGCGCGAAGCCCACGCACGGGGCGGCGCCACGAACGGCGAGGGCGGTCATCGCGGGATGCGCATCGGAGAGCTGTCGGAACGCACCAACACCCCTCGCCGGCTGCTGCGTTACTACGAAGAGCAGGGGCTGCTCCTCGCCGCGCGCACCCCGAACGGCTACCGCGACTACGACGAGCGCTACGTGGACCGCGTCCTCCAGATCAGAGGACTGCTCGACGCCGGACTGCCCACCCGCATCATCAAGCAGATCCTCCCCTGCCTCGACAAACCCCGGAACATCTACTTCCCCGACGCGACCCCCGAGATGATCGCCACCCTGCAACACGAGCGCGACCGGATGACCGGCCGCATCTCCTGCCTGACCCGCAACAGGGACGCCATCGCCGACTACCTCGACGCGGTACTGGAGTACGGCGACGGCAGCCGCGACCGGCACGAGGACGTCTAGGGATTCCGGGAGAGAGACTGGACGGCCCGGCCAGTGAGGTCTGGTCTGGACTGCTCCAAGGCCACGGGTATCGCGGGGAGTTCACCCCCTTTGCCGGGCAGGGGGTCGTGCCAGGCCGTATGGGGGATGCCGTGGCGGCCGTGGCCGCGCCGACACCGCCGTAGGTATCGCCTGCGACCTGCTCGCCCGCCTCGCCCGCAGCACACAATCGACGGTGACGGCATCGCACCGAGGCTCACCCCGCGGTGACCCATGCCCCGGCGGGCTCCCTCAACAGGTCCGCGAGAACTCGCGATTCGGCTCCGGCTCCGCCGAGGTTCTGCCGGTACGGCCTCAGCAGTTGGCGCGTGCCTCGAAGAGGCTGCGCAGGTGCGCCAGGCTCCGCTCGGCCACCGGGCGAAGCGCCGGGGCAGCGGCGTGGGCGGCGGCTCGAAGTGTGTCTACCGCGTCGGGGCCGAGAGCATCTGCGGCCTCGGTGGCGCGGGATCGGGGAGGCGAGGGCCGGCGCAGGATCACACGTGATCCGTCGGACAGGCTCCAGGACGGCGGATGGTGGGTGGGAGAGGGGAGCGGCGCGGGCGGCCGGTCCACAGGCTTCGACCGCACGATGTACGGGCATCGCGATGAAGACGAGCACACGGTCGACGCGCTCCAGGGCTTTCGCGCGTGGCCGTTCGCTTCACCCGGCGGCCGATGGGCTACGGCTGCCGGTCACGACAGGGGGACGGGACAGGGCCAGGGGAAGGGCACCTGCCGACTCCGCTCGACAGGCGAGCTCCGATGCCCGGTCGAGGAAATGGCTTGGCGTGCCGGTCGGTTGCATGGCTAGGGTGGGATCACACGGCACGGCGACTGTTCGGTTGCTGTTTGTCGGCGTGTGTCTCGGCTGTGGATGACGAAGGAGGTGTGACCGATGGCTGTCGTTGCGATGGGCGCTGCCCGCACTCAGACGATCATCAGTTTCGCCTCCGCGGTCTCCGGCTGACACATTCGATTCCTTTCTTTTCCGCGCCCTCTGCGCGGTGCCGGGGCCGCCCTTGTGAAGGGTTTCCCTTGAATCTCTCTTCTGGTTCATCCGCTGCGTCCTCATCGAGCCCGCTGTCGTCGTACGGCTGGGACGAAGGGTTCGCGGAGAGCTTTGTCCCCTATGTCGGGCAGGGGTATGTGCCCGGCCGGATCGTTCGCGTGGATCGCGGACGAGTGGATGTCGTCGTGCCGGATGGCGACGGCATCCGGACCGTCCTGGCGGACACCGCGCTCGTGGCGACCAGTGACCCGATGAGGGTGCCGTGCACCGGTGACTGGGCCGTGATCGACCTGGCGAACGGGCGTGGCGGTGACCATGTCGATGGCGTCGTCAGAGCGTTGCTGCCCCGCCGTACGGCATTCGTTCGGTCCACGTCGTCGAAGCGTTCCGAGGGCCAGGTGCTGGCCACCAACATCGACACCATCGTCATCTGTGTGTCGCTCGCGGAGCAGTTGGACCTCGGGCGGATCGAGCGGTTCCTCGCGCTTGCGATGTCCGGCTCGACGGGGGAGGGAGCGGTGCACAGGTCCGCGCTCCCATGGGAGAGCGGGGCGCAGCCGCTGGTCGTGCTGACCAAGGCGGACCTGGCGGGGGACCCGGCCGGGGTCGCCCATCTCGTCGCGGACACGGAGGGCGCCGCGCCCGGTGTGCAGGTGCTGGCGGTCAGCGCGGCCACCGGCGACGGGATCGACGTGCTGTCCGCCGTGCTCGCCGGCGGCGCGTCCGTGCTGCTGGGGCGTTCCGGAGCCGGGAAGTCCACGCTGGCCAATGCGCTGGTCGGCGCGTACGTACAGGATGTGCAGGCGATCCGCGACCGGGACGGCAAGGGCCGGCACACCACGACGACCCGGGATCTGCTGGTACTGCCCGGCGGCGGGGTGCTGATCGATACGCCGGGGCTGCGCGGCGTCGGGATGTGGGACGCGGAGGGCGGACTGGCCCGGACGTTCGCGGAGGTGGAGGAACTGGCGGAGCAGTGCCGTTTCCCCGACTGCGCGCACGGCGCGGAGCCCGGCTGCGCGGTCCAGGAGGCCCTCCAGAACGGCGAATTGACGGAGCGTCGGGTGGAGAGCTACCGCAAGCTCCAGCGCGAGAACCAGTGGATCGTCGCGAAGACGGACGCCCGGCTGCGCGCGGAGCGCCGACGCGAATGGAAGCAGAAGCAGGCGCTGGGGCGGCACATGATGGAGCGGAAGAGGGGGCGGGGGATGTAGCCCGGAGTGCTGCCGAGCCCGGTCCGTTGTGGGTGCCGTGCGGGCGTGAACGCCATGTCCGATTTCCGCCGGTGACGGGCCGGGCGGGCGGCGCACACTGGCCGGGTGATGGACGACGAGACCAGGTACGAGGCGGTGTCGAGCCGGGACGCGCGGTTCGACGGGGAGTTCTTCTTCGCGGTGACGACGACGGGGATCTACTGCCGGCCGAGTTGCCCCGCCGTCACCCCCAAGCGGGTGAACGTGCGGTTCTTCCCGTCGGCCGCCGCCGCGCAGACGGCCGGGTTCCGGGCCTGCCGACGGTGCCGGCCGGACGCCGTGCCCGGTTCCGCGGAGTGGAACGTACGGGCGGACCTGGTCGGCCGGGCCATGCGGTTCATCGGGGACGGGGTGGTCGACCGCGAGGGCGTCGGCGGGCTCGCCCGACGGCTCGGCTACAGCGCCCGCCAGGTCCAGCGTCAGCTCACCGCGGAACTGGGCGCGGGCCCGGTGGCGCTGGCCCGCGCCCGGAGGGCGCACACCGCCCGGGTGCTGCTCCAGACCACCACGCTGCCGGTCACCGAGCTGGCCTTCGCCGCCGGGTTCGCCAGCATCCGGCAGTTCAACGACACCATGCGCGAGATCTACGCCGGGACGCCGAGCGAACTGCGGGCCGCGCGCGGCGGCCCGGGGCCGGGACGGCCGGGCGGCACCGCCGACCAGGGTGAGGGTGCCGGCAGAGCGGTGGCAGGTGCCGGTGGTGCCGTCGTGGGTACGGGTGGTGCCGCAGCCGGTGGGATTCCGCTGCGGCTGGCCTATCGGGGGCCGTATGCCGCGACCGAGATCTTCGACTTCCTTCGGGCGCGGGCGGTACCTGGCGTCGAGGAGGTACGGGAGACCGGGGCGGCCGGCGGCCCCCGGGGGGCGCGGCAGGCACCCCGTCGCCGCCGCACCTACCGCCGCACGCTGCGGCTCGCGTACGGCATCGGCATCGCGGAGGTCGACGAGCCGGCCGGGCCGGGCGGGCGGAGCCGGCCGCCGGCGGGGCTGGTGTGCCCGGCGGCGCGGGGTACCGGCGGCGGCTGGCTGGAGTGCCGGCTGCGGCTGACCGATCTGCGGGACCTGTCGACGGCCGTGCAGCGGCTGCGCCGGCTCTTCGACCTGGACGCCGATCCGTACGCCGTCGCCGAGCGGCTGGGCGCGGATCCGCTGCTCGGCCCGCTGGTCGCCGAGCGCCCCGGGCTGCGTTCGCCGGGCACCGTCGACCCGGAGGAACTGGCCGTACGGACGGTGCTGGCCGGCCCGCCGGAGCGCGCCGCGGAACTCGTGCGGGCGTACGGCACGCCGTTGCGCGGGCCGGACGGCGTGCCGTACGCCCGTGCGGGGCTGCCGGGGGAGGGGCCGGACGGGGTGGGCGGTGGGCTGACCCATCTCTTCCCCACGCCCGCGGATCTGGCCGGGCCGGATCCGACCGGGCCGGAGGTGCCGGGGCCGGTGCGCGCACTGTGTGCCGCGCTCGCCGGCGGCGCGCTCCGGCTGGACGCGGGGGCGGACCGCCGTGCCGCTGAGCGGGCGCTGGCCGAACTGCCCGGCGTGGGCCCGGGCGCCGCGGCGTACATCCGGATGCGGGGGATGGGCGATCCGGACGTGGCGGCCGGAGCGGGGGCCGAGGGGGCGGTACGGGCGCCGGGGGCGTGGCGGCCGTGGGGCGCGTATGCCCTGCACCATCTGTGGCGGGCGGGGGTGCTGCCGGAGGGGGACATGGACGGCGGCGCGGTGGCGAACGAGGCGGGGGAGGCGGCCTGAGGGATGCGGGAGGCGCCGAAAGAGAGAGGACCGCTCAGCCGGCGATCAGCGCTCCCACCCACGCACCCATGACCACCAGGCAGGCGGACAGTTCGACCAGCACGCTCAACCCGATGGCGCGCATCGCCGTACGGGTGGCGGCGCGGGCGTCGCCGTGGCTGCCGAGGCGGACGCGTTGGAGGACGTACAGCCCGCCGACCGAGCCCAGCAGGACGCCGACGACCGGGATCAGGAAGAAACCCGCGATTCCGGCCACTCCCGCGAGGAACAGCGTGCGGTAGGGCGATCCCGCGTCGCGCAGACTGCGGGCCGGGAGCAGCCGTTTGAGCACCTGATTGAGGAGCAGGACGGCGGTGGCGGCCATCAGCACCGCCCACGCCGACGAGGCCCGCTCGGTCGTCGCCCACCACAGCAGACCGGCCCACACGATGAGCGGCCCCGGAATGCCGGGAACCAGCACCCCGAACACCCCGAGCAGCATGACGAGACCGACGGCGACCAACTGCCACACACTCATACGACGGCCCTGGGGGCGGGGCGGGCCGGGGGGTGCCGGTGGTGGGCGGGGGGCTGCGCATACGTAGGGCCGTTGCCGTTGCCGTTGCCGTTGCCGTCGCCGTCGGTGGCCGGCCGCGCCCGGAGCGGTGCACGCCCAGCGACCGCTCGTACGCTGCGCCCTGTCACGGCCTTCCTGACGGCCCACATGGCCCAAGCCTGCCGGACACCGGCGGGACGCGCTCCCTGGCACAGGGGGACGGGGGACGGTACGCCGGGCGGGCGACGGTACGGGGGGCGCCACCGGTACGGTCAGGGAACATCCGGCCAGTCCCAACCGGCCGTATTTCCGGGCTACTTGGCTGCCACCTCCACGGTCGGTGAGCGTCTGTCGGCCGCCTGCCCCGGATGCTCAAGGGGCACCCGCGGACACGCCCCGAGATGCCGCGACACGGGTGGTCTGCCGGTGCCGACGCGGTGGGTCCGACGGCGCCGCCGGGCGGTCGGCGACGTGGTGGGAACGCGCCGCAGGATGCCCATTTCGCGCCCTGTCTCAAGCGCGTACATCCATGGACAATGCGGTCCATGAACCGGCAGGGGGCAGGACGCGGCAGGGAGGACGACTGGTGGTGGCGCGAGTTGTACGGCGCCGGCGCCGCGGAGGGGGCCGACGGCGGCAAGGACGGCGGTGCCGCGCGGGACGCGGGCCCGTCCGACGCCCCGGACACGCTGGACGAACGGGTCGCCTCGGCGCTGCGTGCACTCGCGGGGCGGGAACGGGCGCGGCCTCCGGCTGCCCCGGACGTACCCACCGCACCTGACGTACCGAAAGCTCCCCGCGTACCGAAAGCGCCCCGCGTGCCGCAGGCGCCGGACATGCCGCAGGCGCCCGGCACACCCACCGCGTCCGGCGTACCCACCACCCCCCACCTGTCGAGCGCTCCGGACGTACCGAGCACGCCGGACCCGCCCCACGCGCCCGGCGTACCGAACCCGCCCGACGTACCGCCCGACGTACCGCCCGGCGCACCGCCCGACGTGCCGAACGCCCCGGACGCGCAGGGCTCGCCGGGTGTGCCGGACCCGCGCGTGGTGTCGCCGCCTCCGGCCGGGGCGGCTCCCTCATCGCCCCACATACCGCCAAAGCCGCCTGATGCGCGGCGCTTTGACGCCCGGCGGTTCGATCCCAAGCCCTTCGAACCGCGGCAGTGGGAGCCGACGCCCTGGGAGCCGAAGCCGTGGGAGCTGCCCACGCGACGGGTGGCGCCCCTACCACCGCCGTCGCCGCCCCTCCCGCTCCGGGCCACCGGCCCGGGTCCGCGCCCCTCCCCGTACGCACCCATCGGCCGCCCCGGCGCCCCTGCCCCTGACGACATTCCCGC
>NZ_BMRP01000002.1:7007-43281 GCF_014648695.1 Streptomyces albospinus | reverse complement strand
GCCCCCACCACCCACCCCCTCGGCTGGCCCGCCGTCACCGGCGTCCGACGCCGAGCCGCCGTCCCTCGTACCCCCCGCCGCCGACCCGGATGCCCTCGACGCACTGGTGCCGGACACCGTGCTGGACGGCGCCCAGTGCGGTTCCGCCGCGCTCCGGGCCGTCTCCCAGCGCGGCGCCGCGGCCCGCGAACGCGGTGAGCCGCGCCGCGACGCGCTCCTCACCGCCCGCTTCGGCGCCGGCCGGGACGCGCTGCTGCTGGTGGCCGTCGCCACCGGACTCCCGGCCGGCGGCGAGGGCGCCCACCGCGCGGCCCGCGACGCCTGCACCTGGATCGGCGGCGCGGTCGGCCGCAACTCCACCCGATTGGCGGAAGACATCCGGATCGACCGTCGCGACGCCCTCAAGTCAGGATTGCAGCGGCTCACCGACCGTGCTTACGGGCAGTTGCGCGGCCGGGCGGCAGAACTGGGCGTCGCGCCCGAGGAGTACACCGCCGCCCTGCGCTGCCTCCTGCTGCCCGCCGACCTCGACTCCCGTACGCGGGTGTTCTTCGGCATCGGCGCGGGCGGCATCTTCCGGCTGCGCAACGGTGCCTGGCGGGATCTGGAGCCTCCGGTGGCGGAACCCGGCGCCCACGCCGCCCCGGCCCCCGCTCCGGGCGCTCCCGGTGCCGCCCCCGCACGCCACGTCCCCCACGCCGGCGACGCGCGGTACGCCCCCTACGCGCCGTACGAGCCCGGCAACGCGGCCCGCCCGGACCCGTTCCTCTTCCGCGCCACGCTCGCCCGCTCCGGGGACGCGCTGCTGCTCTGCACCCCCGGCCTGGCGGAGCCCTGGCACGGCGCCCCCGCCTTCGCCGCCCGACTCGCCGCCCGGTGGTCCGATCCCCGGCCACCCGGCCTGACGGACTTCCTGACCGCCACCCAGACACCCCTCGCCGGCCACACGAAGGACCGCACGGCCGTGGGCGTCTGGGAGTCCTGACACGGCGCGGCGCGACGGGGCGCCGTGCGGCCCCGCCGCCCACCCCGGAGGCGAACCCCGCCACCCCATGGGTTGATGGAGGGGCACCCAGCCGCACCGGTAGCCGCTCCCCACTCCCAAGGAGCCCCCACATGCCCAGGCAGACCGTGGCCGAGCAGTTCATCGACATCCTGGTCCGTGCGGGCGTACGGCGGCTCTACGGCGTCGTCGGGGACAGTCTGAACCCGGTCGTGGACGCCATCCGCCGGCACTCCGCCATCGACTGGATCCAGGTCCGGCACGAGGAGGCTGCCGCCTTCGCCGCCGGGGCGGAGGCGCAGCTCACCGGGAAGCTGGCGGCCTGCGCGGGGTCCTGCGGGCCGGGCAATCTGCACCTGATCAACGGCCTCTACGACGCGCATCGGTCGATGGCACCGGTACTGGCCCTCGCCTCGCACATCCCGTCCAGCGAGATCGGCACCAGCTTCTTCCAGGAGACGCACCCGGACCGGCTGTTCTCCGAGTGCAGTCACTACAGCGAGCTGATCTCCAGCAACAAGCAGATGCCGCGGGTGCTCCAGACCGCGATCCAGCACGCCATCGGGCGGAGCGGGGTCTCGGTCGTCTCGCTCCCCGGTGACATCGCCGCCGAACAGGCGCCGGAACGCGCGATCGAGCACGCCCTGGTGACCAGCCGCCCCTCCGTCCGCCCCGGTGACGACGAGATCGACCGGCTCGCGCGGATGGTCGACCGGGCCGGCAGGGTCACGCTGTTCTGCGGCAGCGGCACGGCGGGTGCGCACGCCGAGGTGATGGAGTTCGCGGAGCGCGTGAAGTCCCCGGTCGGGCATGCGCTGCGGGGCAAGGAGTGGATCCAGTACGAGAATCCGTACGACGTCGGCATGAGCGGGCTGCTCGGTTACGGCGCCGCCTACGAGGCCACCCACGAGTGCGATCTGCTGGTCCTGCTGGGCACGGACTTCCCGTACAACGCCTTCCTGCCCGACGACGTGAAGATCGTGCAGGTGGACGTCCGGCCCGAGCACCTCGGCCGGCGCTCCAAGCTCGATCTCGCCGTCTGGGGCGATGTCCGCGAGACGCTGCGCTGCCTGATCCCCAAGGTCCGGGTGAAGACCGACCGCAGATTCCTCGACCGGATGCTGAAGAAGCACGCGGACGCGCTGGAGGGGGTGGTCGGGGCGTACACCCGCAAGGTGGAGAAGCATGTGCCGATCCACCCGGAGTACGTCGCGTCCGTGCTCGACGAGGAGGCCGCGGACGACGCGGTCTTCACGGTCGACACGGGCATGTGCAATGTCTGGGCGGCCCGCTACCTCAGCCCCAACGGGCGCCGGCGGGTGATCGGTTCGTTCAGCCACGGCTCGATGGCGAACGCGCTGCCGCAGGCGATCGGCGCCCAGTTCACCGACCGGGACCGGCAGGTCGTCTCGATGTCGGGGGACGGTGGATTCTCGATGCTGATGGGCGACTTCCTCACCCTGGTGCAGTACGACCTGCCGGTGAAGGTCGTGCTCTTCAACAACTCCTCCCTCGGGATGGTGGAGTTGGAGATGATGGTCTCCGGTCTGCCGGCGTACGGGACGACCAACCGCAACCCCGACTTCGCCGCCATCGCCCGTGCGGCCGGGGCGCACGGCGTACGGGTGGAGAAGCCCAAGCAGCTGCGCGGTGCGCTGCGCGACGCGTTCCGGCACAAGGGGCCGGCGCTGGTCGATGTGGTCACCGACCCCAACGCGCTGTCCATCCCCCCGAAGATCAGCGCCGAGATGGTGTCCGGCTTCGCGCTCTCGGCGGGCAAGATGGTGCTGGACGGGGGAGTGGGCCGGATGGTGCAGATGGCCCGCTCCAACCTCCGGAACATCCCGCGGGTGTGAGGGAGTTGACGGTGGGGCGGGGCGCCGCCCCGCGTGGTCAAGGTGAGGGGTGGCGGTGCCGGGGGCGCAGCCGCAGGGTCAGGATCTGGAACGGGCGCAGGCTGACGGTGAGGTCCGGTGCCGGGCCTTCGTCCGCGCTGTGGAGCGGGCGTTCCAGCAGGTCGGTGACGGCGGCGTGGTCGAGCGCGAAGCCGGGGGAGAGGGTGCCGGTGGCGCGACCGCCGTGGGACTCGTAGAGGCGGACGATCACATCGCCGCTGCGGTCGTCGGCGAGTTTGACCGACTCGATGGTGAGGGCGGGGTGGTCGACGCGGACGAGTGGTGCGACGGCGGGTGCGGTGGCGGTCCGGAGGGGGAGGTTGAGGGCCAGGCCCTCGGCGACCGCCTCGCCGACCGTCGCGCCGGGGAGCAGCGCGTAGCGGAACCGGTGGCGGCCCTGGTCGGTCTCCGGGTCGGGGCTGTGCGGGGCGCGCAGCAGGGTCAGCCGTACGGTCGTGCCGAGACCCCGGTCGTGGGGGGCGCGGGTGACGTCGTGGCCGTAGGTCGAGTCGTTGAGGAGTGCCACGCCGTAGCCGGGCTCGGCGACGTGCAGCCAGCGGTGGGCGCAGATCTCGAAACGCGCCGCGTCCCAGCTGGTGTTGGTGTGGGTGGGGCGGTGCACATGCCCGAACTGGATCTCGGCGGTGGACCGTTCGGCGTGCACGTCCAGGGGGAAGGCGGCCTTGAGGACCTTCTCCGACTCGTGCCAGTCGATGTCGGTGGTGATGTCGAGGCGGCGCGATCCGGCCCGCAGGGTGAGGTCCTGGGTGACGTGGGAGTCGCCGAAGGTCCTGGTCACCCGGACGGTGGCGGCGAGCGGGCCGGCCGCGAGCAGTTCGACGGAGTCGGCGTCGGTGAGATCGGTGTGGCGGTTGCGGTAGTGCCGGTCGAGGTCCCAGGCGTCGTACTGGTTGGGGTGGTCGGGGTGCAGCTGGAGGAGGTTGCCGCGCGCGCCGGGCGCCAGTGCCTCGCGTCCGGTGGCCGCATCGCGGACGGAGGTCAGCAGGCCGTCGGCGTCGATGGCCACCCGCAGCCGTCCGTTGTCGAGGGTGAAGCGGCGCGCGTCGGCGCGGGTGCGTACGGGGGAGGGGGCGCCGGTGGCGGCCGGCGGGACGGGAGCCGAGCCCAGGGCGGGGACGTGGACGGCGACGGCTTCGGCGCCCGGGCCGTCGGGCGGCTCGATGATCTCGTACCGGTCGTACGGTGCGGCGTTGAAGACCGCCGGCCCGGCCGCCCCGCGGTCCGCACCGGCCGCCGGCGCCGCCAGCGCCTCCTCGATCAGGCCGGTCAGCTCCGCCTCCACCGCCGCGTAGGTGGCGCGCGCCTCGCGGTGGACCCAGGCGATCGACGAGCCCGGCAGGATGTCGTGGAACTGGTGCAGGAGCACGGTCTTCCAGAGGCGGTCCAGCGCCTCGTACGGGTAGTCGTACGCGGCCCCGCCGGGCTCTCCTGCGCACCGGACAGCCGCCGTCGCCGCCCACAACTCCGCCTCCCGCAGCAGGTGTTCGCACCGCCGGTTGCCCTGCTTGGTCTTCGCCTGCGAGGTGTAGGTGCCGCGGTGGAACTGGAGGTAGAGCTCGCCCGACCAGACGGGGGCCGCCGCGCCGTACTCCTCGTGGGCGGCGGCGAAGAAGCGCGCCGGCGGCTCGATGGTGACGCGCGGGGAGCCTTCCAGCGAGCGCAGCCGGCGGGCCCGTTCGAGCATCTCGCGGGTGGGGCCGCCCCCGCCGTCGCCCCAGCCGAACGGGACGAGGGAGCGGGTTGCGCGCCCCTTGTCGGCGAAGTTGCGTTCCGCGTGGGCGAGTTCGCGGCCGTGCAGTTGGGAGTTGTAGGTGTCGACGGGTGGGAAGTGGGTGAAGATCCGGGTGCCGTCGATGCCCTCCCACCAGAAGGTGTGGTGCGGCATCCTGTCGGTCTGGTTCCAGGAGAGCTTCTGGGTGAGGAACCAGCGCGCCCCGGCCAGCCGCGCGAGCTGGGGGAAGGCCGCGGTGTAGCCGAAGGAGTCGGGCAGCCAGATCTCCTCGGTCTCGACGCCGAATTCGTCGCGGAAGAAGCGCTTTCCGTGGGTGAGCTGCCGGGCCAGCGCCTCGCCGCCGGGCATATTGGCGTCGGACTCCACCCACATCGATCCCACCGGAGCCCAATGGCCCGTCCGTACCGCTTCCTTGATGCGGGACCAGATGTGCGGCTGATGCTCCTTCACCCAGGCGTACTGCTGTGCCTGAGAGCAGGCGAAGACCAGCTCCGGGTATTCGGTGGCGAGTTGGGTGACATTGGCGAAGGTGCGGGAGGCTTTGCGCACCGTCTCGCGCAGCGGCCACAGCCAGGCGGAGTCGATATGGGCGTGCCCGGTGGCAGAGACGCGGTGCGCGCTGGCGTGCGCCGGGCTGCTCAGTACGCCGGCCAGCTCCGCCCGCCCCGCCTGTGCGGTACCGCCGACGGCGTGCAGATCGACCGCGTCCAGCATGTTCTCCAGGGCCCGCAGGATCTCGTGCCGGCGGGGCCGGTCGACGGGCAGTTCGTGCATCAGCTCGGACAGCACCTCGATGTCGAGGATCAGCTGCCAGACGGTCTCGTCGAGCACGGCGAGATCCGCGGACGCGAAGCGGTAGAGGGGACGGCGGGGTGCGCGCACGTCGCCGAGGTCGGTGGGGCGGAAGTCCCGCAGCACGGCCGGGTTCGCGGCGGCTTCCAGGAGCAGCCGGACCTCCTCGCCGCCCTGCGCGGGCGCGGAGATCGGGACGTGCCGGTTGCGCGGGTGGATGCCCTTGAGCGGGACGCCGCGGGCGTCGTGGACCAGCCCCTCCGCCTGGAACCCCGGTCCGTCGCCGCTGAAGCCCGGGTCGATGACGGCCTCCACCCGGCGCCCCGCCCACTCCGGCGGCACCTCGCCGGCCATCCGGAACCAGCTCGTCGACCACGGCGGCCCCCAGGCGTCCCCGGCCGCGAAGGGCTCGTACGCGGCCCGCAACGCCTCGTCCACGGGTACGGGTTCGCCAGGGGCATGCCACACCTCCAGCCGCAGCGGCCGGCGCGCGGCGTACTGCGCGGGCCTGATGAACTGCCCCAGCGCCCGCTCCAGGCGCCCCTCCACCAGCAGTCGGTCGTCGTGCACAGCGGCTCCTCACGCTCGTACGGCACGCGCACCCGGCGCCGGGCCCGCGGACCGGGCGCGCTGTGGGCGTACCGGAGGCATACCCACTCACGGGCCCTGTGGCGAGCGCGGGGCGTCCGTCCGGGCCCCCGGGGGGCATCCGGACGCGGCACCGGCGCCGTGGTCGGCAAGCGGAAGCATGGCGCCGGGTCCGATGGGAATGCTGACCGTGAGGCTGTTCGAGGCAGAGCGCTGAGGGTTCATTGGGGGCGGGGGAGAGCATGCGTCAGCCTGTGCGGCGCGAGGATCGGGACAGACGGCAGGAAGCGGCCGGGAGGAACGGGGGCGGAGCGGTCGCGACCCGGGCGCCGGGGACGCTGGAGCGCAAGGTGCGGCAGGCCGATCTCAAGGCCGTCGGCGAGGTGCGCAGGGAGCTGCGGCAGCTGCTGCGCCGGTGGGCGCTGCCGGACGGGCAGGAGGCGGTGGACGCGGATGTCGCGACGCTGCTGATCAGCGAACTGGTCACCAACGCCCTGGTGCACGCGGACGGCGGGGCGGTGGTGACGGCCCGGATCACCGACCGGTTACGGGTGGAGGTGCGGGACTTCACCGCGGGGCGGCCGGAGCCGCGGGCCGCCACAACTGACGGTACGTCAGGGAGGGGGCTGATGCTGGTGCGTTCCTTGGCGGACGCATGGGGCATCCGGTCCGAGGGCGTCGGCAAGTGTGTGTGGTTCGAGTTGGGCGGCGGACCGGCCTGACGCGGAGCCGGGGGTGTCGGTCGGCGCAGTCCGCCACCACTCACCCGAACTGCCGCTCGATCTCGGCGAGTTTCTCTTCCAGCGAGTCCAGCCGCGGGAGCGTCTGGGTGTCGTCCTCGGCGGTGAGATCCACGGTCGTACGCCGTCCGGGTGCGGCGTCGGCGGCCTCAGCGCCGGCGACGGCCTTGAGGGCCCGGCGGGAGCGCTTTGGCGGGTCCCCTTGAAGCAGTGTCACCGGGTCGCCGGCTATGGCGGATTCCGGGCCGGCGTGCGCACCCGCTGCCTCCCGCCCGCTCTCCGTGACGGTCTTCCCGGCCACCTGCGCCGCCGTCTGCGGCCCCGCGGTCACCGCCAGCGGGCGCTGACCGGTGCGACCGATGCTCCAGGAGCGGTGCTGCCGGTTGAGTGCCTTGATGCGGGCCCGGTCGAGCTTGCCCTGCTCGCGCCTGCGGAGCCGGTTCTGCTCCTTCTCCCGTTTGTCCTCGCGGACTTCCTCGACGGCCTCGTCCAGGGTCCGTACGCCCTCCAGCAGCATCAGCGACCAGGCCGCGAAGGTCTCACGGGGAGCCCGCAGCCAGCGCACGATCCGGATCTGCGGGAGCGGACGGGGCACCAGGCCCTGCTCGCGCAGCGCCGCCCGGCGGGTCTGCTTCAGCGCGCGGTCGAAGAGGACCGCGGCCGAGAGCGACATCCCGGCGAAGAACTGCGGCGCGCCCGCGTGGTCCAGGCCGCGCGGCGCGTGCACCCAGTTGAACCAGGCGGCGGCGCCCGCGAACGTCCACACCAGCATCCGGGAGCCGAGCGCGGCATCACCGTGGCTGGCCTCGCGCACCGCCAGTACGGAGCAGAACATCGCCGCCCCGTCGAGCCCGAACGGCACCAGGTACTCCCAGCCTCCGGTGAGGCCCAGGTTCTGTACGCCGAAGCCGACCAGTCCGTGGAAGGAGAGTGCCGCGGCCACCGCGGCGCAGCAGAACAGCAGCAGATACGAGGCCGAGGCGAAGACGGCTTCCTTGCGGCGGCGGCGTTCCTCGCTGCGTTCCCAGGAGTCGTCGCCGGTGCCTTCACCGGCGTTTTTGCCGCGCAGCAGGACGACTGTGGTGGCCATGGCACCGGCGAGCAGCAGAACGGCTGGAATCAGCCAATTTAGCGATATATCGGTCATTTTCATTCCGAGCCCCTTGCTTCACGTTGCCCGCGCGTGCGCGGATTCGCGCGCCATCCTGACGGAATCCGCCCCGCTCCCAGGGGGTTTCGGAGCAAGAGGACGCCAAGGGGTGCCGGAGTGGGCAGTTGGACGCCCGCGGCGTCGAACTCCCTTTCAAGTACGGTGAGTTGTGTGCGAATCAATGCCACCTTTTCGAGTGGCGGCGTGCGTCAGGCGGTTGCCGTGAGGCGCCTGATGCGGTCCGCGTCGCCGGTGCGCGGGCAGGTGACGCAGGTGTCCTCGGGGCGCAGCGTGTAGTACATGCAGCAGCTCGCCCGGTCCCGGGTCGGCAGCGCCTCGCCGTTCGGCCCGGCCAGCTCGCGAAACGCCGCGCTCCCCACGTACGGCGCGGTGGCGCCCGGCAGCAGCCGCTCCAGCCAGGCCACCGCCCGCCGCTCCTCGCCCAGCAGATGGCCGACGTACCAGAGCCCCTCGACGATCTCGTCGGATGCCATCCCCCACAGCGCCCGCGGCCCGCGCCGCATCCGGGTGCGGAAGCCGTCCAGCACGGGCCCCAGGTGCTCGGCCACCGACGCCCGCACCTCGGCGCGCAGGGCCTCTTCGTCCGCCACGACACGGGCGCCCGGGAGCCCCGCCGCAGGATCGTCCGGAAGGCACCCGAACGAGGTGACCCGCACCGCCATCCGGCCCAGTGCCCGCTGGAAGCAGACGTCCTGAACGGGCAGCCGCGGCACCCGGCGGTGCAGGAACCACGGGACGGTGATCAGCAGGCAGGCGGGCCAGGCATACCGGTGCAGCGCGAAGCTCGCCACGACATCGGGGCGGGCGCGCCGCCCGTGGTCCCGCAGGATCTGTGCGTCGTCCCAGGAGAGGAAGGAGTCCAGGGCCGCGCCGCCCTCCGCCAGCCCGGCCGCGGACACCCAGCCGTCACCGGTCGGCGGTGCCGTGTCCCACATGGCCACCCGCAGCGCGGGGAACACCTCGGTGAGCCGGGCGTACGCGTCTTCGGCAGGGTGGAGACCAGGCGCGGCGGCGAGGGCAGAAGTCATGCGGGAGACCACCGAATCGCGAGCGTTGGCAGGTAAGGCTTACCTTATCGGAAATGCCTACCCGCGCTCGCGGAGGTGTGAACCGGGGCCTCGGCCGCTTATGGTGCTGGCAACCGTCAGGAGGAACCGTCATGGAGCAGGGCACAGCGGAACAGGGGCCGCACACCCGGGCCTGGCTGCCCGAGCAGGCCGCTTCCGCCGTGCCGCACGGCGCCCGGGGCGGTGACGACGGCCCCCGGCCGGCCGCGCCCGGTCCGCACACGCCGCGGCAGCAGCCCCGGCGCCACTCGGTCCGCGGCCAGATCCTGACCGCGCTGCGCCAGGCCCTCACCGCGGGCGAGCTGGTCGCCGGCGAGGTCTACTCCGCGCCGGTGCTCGCCGAACGCTACGGCGTCTCCGCGACCCCGGTGCGCGAGGCCATGCAGCAGCTCGCCGGGGAAGGCGCCGTGGAGATCGTCCCCAACCGCGGCTTCCGGGTCTGCGAGCCCAGCCCCCGCGACCTCGCGGAGCTCGCCGAGGTCCGCGCCATGCTGGAGGTGCCCGCGATCGTCCGGCTGGCCAGGGCGATCCCGCCGGAGCGCTGGGAGGGCCTGCGCCCGCTCGCCGAGGCCGGCGTCACGGCCGCCGCCCACGGCGACCGGGCCGGCTACGCAGACGCCGACCACGCCTTCCACCAGGCCCTGATCGCGCTCACCGGGAACCGCCGGCTCACCCAGGTCACCGGCGATCTGCTGCGCCGCGTCCAGTGGTCGGCCGGCGGCACCCGGCGCCGTACGGCCGACCTACTGGCCGACGCCTCCGAGCACACGGCCCTGCTCGACGCCCTGATCGCCCAGGAGTACGCGGTCGCCGAACGGATCGCCCGAGAGCACCTCTCGGCGGCGCGACACCTGCACTGAGATGCGCTGAGATGCACTGAGTAGCGGGCGCGGGCGCGGAGGGGGCGCGTGCCGGGGGCTTCCCTTCCGTGCCGGGCGGCGGGGCGATGCGGTGTCCCGGAGCGGCGCGCGCGACGGCTGTGCGGACCCGTCCGCGGTGTTCGGAGCGGCGTACGGCCGCCGGCTCGATGGCGCGGGCCCGGTGGCGCGAGCCCGGACGCGCGGGCTCAGACAGCGGGCAGCAACTGCACCAGCGGCAGGGCCGCGACATCGGCGGCGGGCCGGGAGAGATACAGGTCGGCGTGGTAGAAGCCGTCGGACTCCTTGCCGGTGACGGACAGCCCGCGGGCAGCCAGCGCGTCGAGGGCCGCCCGCCGTTCGTCGCCGTCGGCGAACCGGCGCTGGCGGAACGTTCGGGTGGTGAGCTTCTCGGTGACCAGGCCGGCGCGGGCCAGCAGCTCGGCGACCGGCCGGTAGGGCACCGTACGCAGCACGAACGCGGCGACCCAGGGCGGTGCGGTGAAGCAGTCGAAGAGTTGGCCGAAGGTGCGCGCGGTGATGTAGCCGACGCCGCCGGTGACGGTGACCAGGTCGGTGCCGGCGAGGGCGCTGCGCAGCGCGGGGCTGGGCGCGTCGCGCTCCAGGTTCGCCGGGAAGCCGTGGTCGACCAGGCCGACGGACCGGGCGTAGTCGACCGCGCGGTGCGCCGCGTCGATGCCGATCACCCGGGCCGCGTCGGGGCGGCGGCGGGTGGCGAAGAACATGCGGTCGTCGCGGGCGAGTTGATCACTCGTCAGGGCTTGCCGGTCGGGCGCGACGTAGTGGTGGTAGAGGTCGTCGAGGGAGACCCGGTGGTTCAGCAGCGCGGCGTTGACCCCGTATGAGCAGCACAGGTCGACGACTTGGAGCGGTGGACGGTCGCTGCGGCGGCGCTGCAAGGTTTCGGCGGCGGCGCGGAACACCGCCTGGCCGTGGTGCGGAATCTGGTACTCCAGGGGTTGCAGCGTGGTGAAGTACCGGCGTGGATCAGGGCAGTTGTAGATCGCCTCGAAATCCGCCTTGCCCCAGTCGGTTCCAGCGGTGGTTCTGGTCACTCCTGCTGTCACGGTCGGCCTCCTGCAAAGGCGTATGCCATAGGGAGCTGGTCCCGGACCAGCATCCAGGCCGCGCCGCCGCGTCACAGTGCGACTTGCGGCCATTCTCGGGGCCCCTGGGACGTGGAGCTACCGTCCGGTCCGCGGTCCGCGGACCGGCAACTTCCATCGTGGCCCGGCCGATCCGCCGCCGCCACCGCAAGGTTCCGGCCAATCGGGACCACGGGCCGCATGGCCGGTGGAGGGGGGTTGACGGGGGCAGGGCCCCGGCCTGTATGGTCCGCCGCCCGTGCCTGCTTCTCCCCGCCGCCCGCCCGTACCTCGCGCCCGGGAGGCCGGGGCGAGGCGGCGCCGCACGTGCCCGCCGGCCTGCCGTGGGACGTGCCGTACGTGCGCGGGGCCGAGGGATGGGACGGCGCTGGACGCACCGACCGCGAGGTCGGGACGTCCCGGCGCCGTACGTGCCCGCGCACCCGCCATGGCGTCGCGCCGTACGTGTGCGCCCGGTCCGGGGCCCGGCGGCCCGGACCGGGGCCCATGTGCGGGTGGGTGGGCTTACGAGTCCGTCGGGTCCGGGGGGAGCTGACCGGCGAGCCAGGTGGGGACGCCGCCCATGAGGCGGAAGAGGCGGGCCGCCTCGGTGCGGAGGCGGGCGGCTTCGTCGTCCGGGGCGGCGTCGGCCAGAGCGACCAGGGCCGGGGCGGTGCCGACGAGGAAACCCAGTTCCTCGCGGATCCGCAGGGACTCGGTGAAGCCGTGCCGGGCCTCCGCCAACTCCCCGTCGCGCAGTGCGAGTCCGGCCAGATGGCGCCAGGTGAAGGACAGCAGCAGGATGTCGCCGTGGGCGGTGGCGCCGGCGTGCGCACGGCGGTAGGCGGCGCGGGCCGCGTCCGCGCTGTCGGCGACGTGCTCGGCCATCAGCCCGCGCCGGAAGTCCAGCAGCGGCCGGCCGGCCGCCGTCGGGGCGAGCAGCGCGGCGGCCCTGCCCAGTGCCGAACGTGCTTCGTCGGCGCGGTCGCGTACGCCCAACACCGTTGCGGTGTAGGCGAGATGGCCGCGTTCGCAGGCCGCCTCGCCGCGTTCTTCGTCGTCGCCGGCCAGTGCCTCCGCGGCGCGGAGCGCGTCCTCGGCCTCGGCCCAGCCGGTGGCCGTGAACATGCAGCGCTCGACGAGGAGCGCGGCGCGGCGCAGCGCGGCGGGGGCGTGGCGGGCGGCGTGTGGTTCCAGGAGTACGGCCGCGTCGTGCCAGCAGCCGCGGGAGCGCAGCCGCCAAACGGCGCGGTCGAGGGGGTCATCCCCCTCGACCGTTCTGGCTGCTGCTGGTGGCACCGGTGCGGATGCCGGTCCTGGCACCTGGGCCGGTACCGGGTCCGCGGACCTAAGGGAATCCGCTGAATCCGCGGATCCTGACATGGCGGTATCCGCCACATTGCCCTCCCCGAGCGCGCCATTGAGCGGGAATTCGGATGCAGTGGGCGAATCTCAGCACGAACTCCCGCGCCGGGCCAAGGGGGTGGGTGAATGATTTCACAATCGGGTGAGGGGGCGCCACGGCGGCTTTCGGGAGCCTGATCGGCCGTGGCCTGGCGCGCGGCTGCCGGCCGGTGCCGGAACGCCGTTGCTGCGATGCCGCCCGATCGTGGTACCTCGAATGGCGGATAGAGGGCGGATAGAGGGCGGATGGGTACGGGGGAGTGCCGGGTGGGGCGGGGACCGGATTCCGGCCGTGCCCGTCAGCTCATCCGGAGGGCCAGGAAGAAGTCCAGCTTGTCCTCCAGGCGCGAGAGGTCGCGGCCGGTCAGCTGCTCGATGCGGCCCACGCGGTAGCGGAGCGTGTTGACGTGCAGGTGGAGGCGGGTGGCGCAGCGGGTCCAGGAGCCGTCGCAGTCGAGGAACGCCTCCAGGGTGGGGATCAGCTCGGCGCGGTGGCGGCGGTCGTAGTCGCGCAGCGGGTCCAGGAGGCGGGCGGTGAAGGCGCGCCGGACGTCGTCGGGGACGAAGGGAAGCAGCAGGACGTGGGAGGCGAGCTCCTCGTGGCCGGCGGCGCAGACCCGGCCGGGGCGGGCGGCGGCGACCCGGCGGGCGTGCCGGGCCTCCTCCAGGGCCCCGCGCAGGCCCTCGGCGGAGTGCACGGAGGCGCTGACGCCGACCGTGAGGCGGCCGTCGCCGTCCAGTCCGCGGCTGAGCGGGGCCTGGACGACGCCGAGCAGGGCGTCGGCGTGCAGGCCGTCCGTCGAGGTGCCGTCCGTGGATTCGTCGGGGACGGCCGGCAGCGGGACCAGCGCCACCGCCTCGTCGCCGGTGTGGGCGACCGCGATCCGGTCGGAGGGCTCGGGACCGAAGGTGCCCGGGTCGACCAGCACCTCCTCCAGGAGGCTCTGGGCCACCGGGCCGCCGGGGACGTCGCCGCCCTCCCATTCGACCCGGGCCACCACGATCTGCCAGTGCGGGGCGGTGCCCAGCCCGGGGAGCAGCACGGGCGCCGCCACCCGGAGCCGGGCGGCGATCTCGGCGGGCGGCGCGCCGGTCTGGACCAGTTCCAGGACCTCCTGGGCGAGCCGGCGGCGGACCGTGCGGGCGGCGTCGCGGCGGTCGCGCTCGACGGCGATCAGCTGGGTGACGCCGTGCAGCAGGTCGAGACGCTCCTCGGGCCAGTCGCCGGCGTCCGCCTCGACGGCCAGCAGCCAGTCGCTGAGCAGTGTCTGCCGCAGGTCACGGCCCTCGTAGCGGATCGGGAAGAGGGAGTACGTGGCGCCGGCGAGGGTGACCCGGTGGGGGCCGCGGCGGCCGGTGCGGGTGGCGGCCAGGTGCTCGCCGGCGAGCCGGGCGCCCAGCTCCGCGGGCAGCTCGGGCCCTGAGTCGGCCAGCGTCGAGCCGGCGATCTGGCGGCCGGTGGGGGAGAGCACCCAGGCCCGCAGGTCGAGGTCGGAGCCGAGCAGGTCCAGGACGACCTCGGGTCCGCCGCCGGCGGGGCCGGACGTCATCAGGCGCCGGTGCCGGTCCACGACGGCGGCCAGGTCGCCGGCCCGCTCGCTGGAGACCTGCCGGACGACGTGCTCGGTGATGGAGGCGAACGAGACGTCCTCGACGACCGAGAAGAGCGGCAGGCGGTGCCGGAGGCAGGCTTGTACGAGGTCGTCGGGGATCGCCCCGAGCTCGGCCTCGCCGGCCGCGAGTCCGGCGACCCCGGCGGCGGCCAGGATGCGGACGAACCGCTCGGAGTCCTCCGGTTCGCGGCGCCAGGCCAGGCCGGTGAGCACCAGCTCACCGCCGGAGAGATAACGGCTGGGATCCCGCAGGTCGGTGGTCATCACGCCACGGACGGTGCGGTCCAGCTCATCCTCGCCCCCGAGGAGCCGGAGGCCCAGAGTATGTGTGTCCAGGAGTGCGCGGAGCCGCATGACCTCGCCCGCCGTTCTTTGCTGTCTCGTGTTGCCGGTGGAATGCCGCGAGGTTTTGAATCCTCGTCTTTCGTTCGAATCTACAAGACCGGCACCGTGGCCAGCCAACCGCTTCATGGTTTCGGTGACTGCACCGGGTGGGGGCAGTGCGCGTTCACTAAGCCCAACCGCGTTAACAAGACATGAACGGCTCGATGGCGACGAGGACCCGCCGTCCTCACCATGAGCAGCGAACGACCCGATTTCGTAGAAATTCGTAGAAGAGGCCACCCATGGACTTCCTTCGCCCCGCCAGCTGGGAGGAGGCGCTCGCCGCCAAGGCAGAGCACCCTACCGCTGTGCCCATCGCGGGCGGCACGGACGTGATGGTCGAGATCAACTTCGACCACCGCCGCCCCGAGTACCTGCTCGACCTGAACCGGATCGGTGACCTGAGCGAGTGGGAGGTCGGAGAGAACACCGTACGCCTGGGCGCCTCCGTTCCCTACACCAAGATCATGGAGAACCTGCGGACCGAACTCCCGGGCCTGGCCCTGGCGTCGCACACCGTGGCCTCCCCGCAGATCCGCAACCGCGGCGGCGTCGGCGGCAACCTCGGCACCGCCTCGCCGGCCGGTGACGCGCACCCCGCGCTGCTCGCCGCCGGCTGCGAGGTCGAGGTCGAGTCCGTCCGCGGCCGGCGCATGATCCCGATCGACGAGTTCTACGTGGGCGTCAAGCGCAACGCGATGGCGCCCGACGAGCTGATCCGCTCGGTGCACCTCCCGAAGGCCGACGGACCGCAGCAGTTCTCCAAGGTCGGCACCCGCAACGCCATGGTGATCGCGGTGTGCGCCTTCGGCATCGCGCTGCACCCCGAGACCCGTACGGTCCGCACCGGCATCGGCTCCGCCGCGCCCACCCCGGTACGGGCCAAGGAGGCCGAGGAGTTCCTCGCCGCGGCCCTGGAGGACGGCGGCTTCTGGGAGTCGGGCAATCCCATCCCGCCGTCCGTCGCCAAGCAGTTCGCCCAGCTGGCGTCCGGCGCCTGCAACCCGATCGACGATGTGCGCGGCAGCGCCAAGTACCGCCGGCACGCGGTCGGCATCATGGCGCGCCGCACCCTCGGCTGGACCTGGGAGTCCTACCGCGGACATGAGAGGAGCGCACAGTGCGCGTGAACTTCACCGTCAACGGCCGCAAGCAGGAGGCCGACGACGTCTGGGAAGGCGAGAGCCTGCTGTACGTCCTCCGCGAGCGGATGGGCCTGCCGGGCTCCAAGAACGCCTGCGAGCAGGGCGAGTGCGGCTCCTGCACGGTCCGCCTGGACGGTGTGCCGGTGTGCTCCTGCCTGGTCGCGGCCGGCCAGGTCGAGGGCCGCGAGGTGGTGACCGTCGAGGGCCTGGCGGACTACGCCAAGCAGCGCGCCGAGCACGGCGGCTGCGCCTCCGGGGCCTGCGGCACCAGCCTGGACGCCGCCCAGCGGTGGCAGTCCAAGCCGGCCGACTCGCAGACCGGGGAGAACACCGAACTCTCCCCGATCCAGCAGGCGTTCATCGACGCCGGCGCGGTCCAGTGCGGCTTCTGCACCCCGGGCCTGCTGGTCGCCGCCGACGAACTGCTGGAGCGCAACGACTCCCCGTCGGACGCCGACATCCGTGAGGCGCTGTCGGGCAACCTGTGCCGCTGCACGGGGTACGAGAAGATCCTCGACGCGGTCCGGCTGGCAGCCGCCCGCGGCGAGAACCGGACCGCCGGACAGGGGGCCTGACCATGGCTGGTGCCACCCGTACACCCACCAACCTCACCCAGGGCGGCAAGACCGACGCCGGCATCGGCGCCTCCACGCTCCGCCCGGACGGCACCCTCAAGGTGACCGGTGAGTTCGCCTACTCCTCGGACATGTGGCACGAGGACATGCTGTGGGGCTTCACGCTCCGCTCCACCGAGGCGCACGCCGAGATCGTCTCGATCGACACCTCCGAGGCGCTGGCGACCTCCGGTGTCTACGCCGTCCTCACCTACGACGACCTGCCCACCGACGTGAAGAACTACGGCCTGGAGATCCAGGACACGCCGGTTCTCGCGCACGGCAAGGTCCGGCACCACGGTGAGCCGGTGGCGCTGGTCGCCGCCGACCACCCGGAGACCGCCCGGCGCGCCGCCGCCAAGATCAAGATCGAGTACCGGCAGCTGCCGCTGGTCACCGACGAGGCGTCGGCGACCGCCGAGGGCGCGCCGCTGGTCCACGAGGGCCGCGACGACCACCACATCGGCCACGTACCGCACCCCAACATCGTCCACCGGCAGCCGATCATCCGCGGAGACGCCGACGAGGCCGCCAAGAAGGCCGATGTCATCGTCTCCGGCGAGTACGTCTTCGGCATGCAGGACCAGGCGTTCCTCGGCCCGGAGTCCGGCCTCGCGGTACCCGGCGAGGACGGCGGTGTCGACCTCTACGTCGCCACCCAGTGGCTGCACTCCGATCTCCGCCAGATCGCCCCGGTCCTCGGCCTGCCCGAGGAGAAGGTGCGGATGACGCTCTCCGGCGTCGGCGGCGCGTTCGGCGGTCGCGAGGACCTGTCGATGCAGATCCACGCCTGCCTCCTGGCGCTGCGCACCGGCAAGCCCGTCAAGATCGTCTACAACCGGTTCGAGTCCTTCTTCGGGCACGTCCACCGGCACCCGGCGAAGCTCTGGTACGAGCACGGCGCCACCAAGGACGGCAAGCTCACCCACCTGAAGTGCCGGATCGTCCTGGACGGCGGCGCCTACGCGTCCGCCTCCCCGGCGGTCGTCGGCAACGCCTCGTCGCTCGCGGTCGGCCCGTACGTCGTCGACGACGTCGAGATCGAGGCCATCGCGCTCTACTCCAACAACCCGCCCTGCGGCGCGATGCGCGGCTTCGGCGCGGTCCAGGCGTGCTTCGCCTACGAGGCGCAGATGGACAAGCTCGCCAAGAAGCTGGGCATGGACCCGGTCGAGTTCCGGCAGCTCAACGCCATGGAGCAGGGCACCATCATGCCGACCGGGCAGCCGGTCGACTCGCCGGCCCCGGTCGCCGAACTCCTCCGGCGCATCAAGGCGATGCCGCTTCCCCCGGAGCAGCAGTGGCTGGCGGCCGGCGAGGGCGCCGACGTCCGGGCGCTGCCCGGCGGCCTGTCCAACACCACGCACGGCGAGGGCGTCGTCCGCGGTGTCGGCTACGCCGTCGGCATCAAGAACGTCGGCTTCTCCGAGGGCTTCGACGACTACTCCACCGCCCGGGTCCGCATGGAGGTGCTGGCCGGTGAGCCGGTCGCCACCGTGCACACCGCGATGGCGGAGGTCGGCCAGGGCGGTGTCACCGTCCACGCCCAGATCGCCCGCACCGAACTCGGCGTCGAGCAGGTCACCATCCACCCCGCCGACACCCAGGTCGGCTCCGCCGGCTCCACCTCCGCCTCCCGGCAGACGTACATGACCGGCGGCGCGGTGAAGAACACCTGCGAGGCGGTGCGCGAGAAGGTCCTGGCGCTGGGCCGCGCCAAGTTCGGCACCTACCACCCCGCGTGGGCCACCGCCGAACTGCTGCTGGAGGGCGGCAAGGTCGTCACCGACGGCGGTGAGGTGCTGGCCGATCTCGTCGACGTCCTGGAGGGCGAGGCGATCGACCTGGAGCTGGAGTTCCGGCACCGGCCCACCGAGGCGTTCGACCTGGTCACCGGCCAGGGCAACGGCCACGTCCAGTACTCCTTCGCGGCCCACCGCGCGGTCGTGGAGGTGGACACCGAGCTCGGCCTGGTCAAGGTCATCGAGCTGGCGGTGGCCCAGGACGTCGGCAAGGCGCTCAACCCGCTGTCCGTCGTCGGCCAGATCCAGGGTGGTACCACCCAGGGCCTGGGCGTGGCGGTCATGGAGGAGATCATCGTCGACCCCAAGACCGCGAAGGTGCGCAACCCCTCCTTCACGGACTACCTCATCCCCACGATTCTCGACACGCCGTCCATCCCGGTCGACGTGCTCGAACTCGCCGACGAGCACGCCCCGTACGGGCTGCGCGGCATCGGCGAGGCCCCCACCCTGTCGTCCACCCCGGCCGTCCTCGCGGCGATCCGGAACGCGATCGGGCTGGAGCTCAACAAGACGCCGGTACGCCCTGAGCACCTCACCGGTACCTAACCGAATACCGCCTGGGGGCCACCCACCTCCAGGCCCGCAAGCCTCCGGGCGGTGCGTTTCAGGGGTGTCCCTGTCCGTCCTCCTCAGCGCACCGTCCGGAGAACTCCCCGCACCACGCAGTCGCTGACCCGCTCCACCGAGGGGCCGGCAGCACCCGTTCGTCTCGGGCCGTCCCCCGGGTCGTGCAGCCGAATATCCATCCCAAATCTCGCATCACCGATGCGAGTGCCCCTGTGAACCTTGGGAGTAAGGCACCATGACCCAGCAGTCCACTGAGCCGTTGACCACGGCGGAAGACGCGGGCGACGGCTCGCGTCAGCCCGCCGGCCGGTCCTGGCTCGACCGGTACTTCCACATCTCCGACAGAGGGTCGACCTTCGCGCGGGAAATGCGCGGCGGCATCACCACCTTCATGGCCATGTGTTACATCCTGCTGCTCAACCCGGTGATTCTGGGTTCGGTACAGGACATCCACAAGAACACCCTCGCGCACGCCGGCCTGGTCACCGCCACCGCGCTCGGCGCCGCGGTCTGCACCCTGCTGATGGGCTTCGTCGGCAAGGTCCCGCTGGCGCTCGCCGCGGGCCTGAACGTCTCCGCGGCCCTGACCACCCAGGTCGTCCCCAACATGACCTGGCCGCAGGCCATGGGCATGTGCGTCATGTACGGCGTCGTCATCTGCCTTCTGGTCGTCACCGGTCTGCGCGAGATGGTCATGAACGCCATACCGCTCGCCCTCAAGCACGCGATCACCATGGGCATCGGCATGTTCGTCGCCCTGATCGGCCTGGTGAAGGCCGGGTTCGTCGGCAAGGGCATCGGCACCCCGGTCACCCTCGGCACCACCGGCAACCTCTCCGGCTGGCCCGTGCTGTTCTTCTGCCTGACCCTGCTGCTGATCTTCATGCTCCAGGCCCGCAAGGTCCCCGGCGCCATCCTCATCGGCATCGTCGTCGGCTCGGTGTTCTCCATCGCCGCCACCAAGCTCGGCGGACTGACCGCCAAGGACTGGGGCGGCACACCTCCGGCGCTGAACGGCAGCGCGGTCTCGATGCCGGACTTCGGGCTCTTCGGCCATGTCCAGTTCGGCGGCTGGGGCTCCATCGGCGCCCTCAGCGTCGGAATGATCGTCTTCACCCTGGTGCTGGCCGGCTTCTTCGACGCCATGGCCACCATCATCGGCGTCGGCACGGAGGCCAAGCTGGCCGACGACAAGGGCCGGATGCCGGGTCTGTCCAAGGCGCTGTTCGTGGACGGCGCCGGCGGTGCCATCGGTGGTCTCACCGGCAGCTCCGGCCAGACCGTGTTCATCGAGTCGGCCAGCGGTGTCGGCGAGGGCGCCCGTACGGGCCTGTCGTCCGTCGTCACCGGTCTGCTCTTCGCGGCCTGCCTGTTCTTCACCCCGGTCACCCAACTCGTGCCGGCCCAGGTGGCCGCCGCCGCTCTTGTCGTCATCGGCTCGATGATGATGAGCGTCGCCAGCCATGTGGACTGGAGCGACCGCGCGGTGTCGATCCCGGTCTTCCTGACCGTCGCCCTGATGCCGTTCACCTACCAGATCACCACCGGCGTCGGTGCCGGCGTCATCGCCTACACCGCCATCAAGGCGGCCCAGGGCAAGTGGCGCGAGATCGGCGGTTTCATGTGGGTGCTGACCGGCATCTTCCTCGTCTACTTCTCGCTCCATCCGATCGAGCAGTGGCTGGGGATCAAGTAACGCCCGCCCACCCCCACTCTCGGCTTTACTCGAGTGGGGACCCCATCCATCCGTAAGGAGACCGACATGCTGGACATCGCCGAAGAGCTGAACCGGTGGGTCGAGCAGGGACGTGCGTTCGCCGTGGCCACTGTCGTGGCCACCAACGGCAGTGCGCCCCGCCAGCCCGGAGCCGCCCTCGCCGTCGACAGCGACGGCACGGCGATCGGGTCGGTCTCCGGAGGCTGTGTGGAGGGAGCGGTCTACGAGCTGTGCCAGGAGGCCCTGGAGACCGGCGAGCCGGTCCTGGAGCGCTTCGGCTACAGCGATGAGGACGCCTTCGCCGTGGGCCTGACCTGCGGCGGCATCATCGACATCCTCATCACACCGGTACAGGTGAGCGCCCCCGGATCCGCTGCGGGCAGCGGATCCGGGGGGACCGTGGTGGACAGCACCGCCGCAACGCTCGCCGCCGCGCTGGCCGCTGCCGCATCGGGGGAGGCGGCGGCGGTCGCGCGGATCATCGAGGGCCCGGCCGAACTGGTCGGCAACGCCCTCCTCGTCCGTCCCGACGGCAGCCGCACCGGCACCCTCGGCGGCCACCCCGCCCTCGACCGCACCGCGGCCGAGGAGGCCCGCGCCCTGCTGGACGCCGGGCGCACCTCGACCCTGGAGATCGGGGTGGAGGGTTCGCGGTGCGGGACGCCGCTCGTCCTCCTCGTCGAATCCTCCGTCCCCGCGCCCCGGATGATCGTCTTCGGCGCCATCGACTTCGCGTCCGCGCTGGTCCGGGTCGGCAAGTTCCTCAACTACCACGTCACCGTCTGCGACGCCCGCCCCGTCTTCGCGACCCGGACCCGCTTCCCGGACGCGGACGAGATCGTCGTCGACTGGCCGCACCGCTACCTCGAATCCCAGGAGCTCGACTCCCGTGCGGTGCTGTGCGTCCTCACCCACGACGCCAAGTTCGACGTCCCGCTGCTGGAGCGGGCGCTCAAGCTCCCGGTCGCCTACGTCGGCGCCATGGGCTCGCGCCGCACCCACCTCGACCGCCAGCAGCGGCTGCGCGACGTCGGCCTCACCGAGATCGAGCTCAACCGGCTCCGCTCGCCCATAGGGCTCGACCTCGGCGCGCGGACGCCCGAGGAGACCGCGCTCTCCATCGCCGCCGAGATCGTCGCCAACCGCCGCGGCGGCACCGGCACTCCGCTGACCGGTGCGCACATCCCCATCCACCACGACACGGCCCGGCCGGTGGGGCGGATCGGGTCGGTGGCCTGAGGGCCGCAGCGGCCCGGAGTCCGGCGGGACTCCGAGCCGGCAGCATCCGCGGGACCGGCGCACCTGACGCCGCCGGCCCCGCGGTCGGGCCTCCGGGCCGCTACGGCACGGGCGCACTGTCCCTCCGGGGGCCGCGCCCGTGCCGTCGCTTTTTTGTAAGGGGCGCTCTGCGCCGGCACGAAAGCGGCTGCGAGAGCCACTGAGGAATCCGCGAAAGCCACGGGGAAAGCCGATGCGAGGACGACCGCTGAACGGCTGCTGAACTGCCGTGAACGCGACACAGCTCACACCGGATAATTGCGGGAACGGGCCGAAAGGACGACGGATCGCTCCGCTGCGTATGGCAGGTATGGAGTCGACGGCGCCCCTCTGCGTGGCGCCCGCCGGTGTCCGCGCGAGCGAGGAGGTGATCGGGATGAGTCCCGAAGGAAGTCCTTGCCGCAGTGATGCCGCGCACTGATCGCCCGCTCTCTCCGGGCCTTCTTCCACGCATCTTCCTGCGCGCTTTCTTCCGCCGGTGATCTGAGGGCGCTTCCCGCTGCCCGCTGATCCGGTTCCGCGGCGCATCTTCCCCATGCGGTTCCCTGCCGCCCCGATCGGTTTCGCGCTGCCCTTTTTCGCAGTAGTCGCCGTAATCGCAGCTATTGCGGTCCTCGCAGTTATTGCAGTTTTCCTTTTCTCTGCGCAGTGGCCATTCCGGCCTGCCCGAAAACGGTCCGACGGAATGCCGCACGATGATTCCGTCGGCCTGTCCTCGGTCATTCCGGCCTGCCCTTCTGCGCCTCAGGAGGTTGTTTCGCCATGACCCGCACGACCAACCTGCTCACCCCGGAGAAGCTCGCTCCGCCGGGCCGCCGCCCCCGCCCGGAGCGGAAGGCCGCCGAGCCGGCGGCCCGCACCCGCCTGGTCGCCGACCGGCTCGCCGAGGTCAGCGCCCGCGCCGCCGACCAGGTCCTCCAGGACCTCGGGAGCACCCCGTGCGGTCTGACGTACGGCGAGGCCGTGGCGCGGCTGGAGCGCGACGGCGCCAATGCCATCGCCCAGGAGAGCGCGCCGCGCTGGTCATCCGGCGGTTCGGCGAGTGGCTGTGACGGCCTGACCGCAGCGCCCCCACCACAGCGCGCTGACCGCATCGCCACCGCCCCGCGTCCCCCGGCCTCACGCGCCGGGGGCCGCGGGCGCGCCGTCCCCGCCGCCGTCACGTCCCGCGGCGTGCGGCAGCCGGCGCACCGCACCGGAGGCCAGCGGCAGCACCGCCGCGACGGCGGAGACCGCCCCGGCCACCGCGGCCACCCGGAAGCCGCCGTACGTCCGGGCGAGCGGCCCCACGCACAACTGCCCCACAGGGATGGCGACATACGACAGCAGATCGTTGTACGACGCGACCCGGGACAGCACGTGCCGGGGGACATGCTCCTGGAGCGAGGTGTCCCAGGCGACGCCCGTGACCGCGACCCCGAGCCCGGCGACGAACGCACCGGCCACCAGCCAGGGAATGCCCAGCCGCGCCCCCAGCACCAGCAGCGGCAACGCGCCCAGTGCGGCGGTCAGCTGCCCGAGCCCGAGCAGCCGCCGGACCGCCAGCCGGTACAGCACCACCCCCGCCGCCAGCAGCCCGGCGCCCCGCACGCTCAGCACCACACCCCAGGCCGCCGCACCGCCGGCCTGCTGCGTCAGCGCCGGCCCCAGGATCTGCCAGGTCCCCGTCTGCACCAGGTTCACGACGAAGAACGACAGCGTCCCCAGCCACACCCACCGGATACGCCGGAACTCCCGCCACCCGTCGCGGATATCGGCCGCCACGCCGGCGCGGCGCCGGGCCGGTGTCCCGCCGCCGAGGGACACCCGTGCCAGGCACCCCGCCGCCACCAGATACGTGAGCGCGTCGAAGGCGATCGCCGGCCCGCTGCCGACCACCACGACGCACCCGCCCGACAGTCCCGGCCCGAGCACCTTGGCCGCATTCCGCACCGATCCCAGCAGCGCGTTCGCCGGCCGCAGCCGCGCGGCGCCGACGAGTTCCGGCACGACACCGCGCAGCGCAGGTGTGGTGAACGCGGCCAGCACCCCGTTCAGGACCTCCAGCCCGGCCACCGGCAGCAGCGCGTAGTGCCCGGTCAGCAGCAGCCCGGCGACCGCGCCCTGGGTGAGCGCCGCGCCCAGATTCGCGGCCACCAGGACCGTCCGGCGCCCGACCCGGTCCGCCGTGGCGCCGCCCACCAGCAGAAAGGCCAGCAGCGGCACCATACGCGCGGCCAGCACGACACCGAGATCGCCGGCACTGCCGGACGAGGCGTCCAGCACCGCGAACGTCAGGGCGACCGGGGCCATCGCACTGCCCAGCAACGACACCGTCTGACCGGCCAGGAACCAGCGGAAGTCCGCTGCGGAGAGGAGGGAGGAGCGCATCCCACGGAGTCTGTGGGCCCCGCCGCGGAACACTATGCTTTCGGCACCAGGCGAAAGAAAGCCGGCTCCGTGCCCCGAGGTGGAGGTCGCGCATGAGCACGCTGCGGCTGAGCCCGCTCGCCCTGTCCCGTTCCCGCTTCGCCCTCTCCCCCCTCGCCGAAACGATCGGGACGACCATCGCCCTCGCCCGGCCCCACCCCGACCCCTGGTTCGCCGCCTGGCGCGCCCGCCACCTCCCGGCCTTCACCGCCGCCCTCGACGCCGACCCGTTCGCCCGGGGACTGACCGGACTGATCAGTTCGACCAAGTGGCTGCCCGGCTTCGTCGCGGTCCCGCCGCCGGACGGTATGCGCACCACCCTCACCCGCGAACTCGCCGCCGTACGTGCCGTATCGGACGACACCTTCCGCGCCGAACTGGAGCCCTCGCTCACCCACAGCTGGCACCACCACGACCTGGACTGGCTCAGCGGACACGGCTGGGGCCCGCGCGCCGCCGACCTCCTCCAGGCCCTGTGGACCGCACACATCGCCGCCGACTGGCCCCGCCGCCGTGCCCTCCTCGAACGCGATGTCGCCTACCGGGCCGGACTCCTCGCCGCCTACGGCTGGCCCCGCGCCCTGGAACAGATGAGCCGGCACAGCACCTGGGTCGGCGCCGACGCCATCCGCTTCAGCAACCGCCCCGGCCCCGAGCGCGTCATCGGTGACGACGGCATGTTCTTCGTCCCGGTCAGCCTGTCCACCGGCACCTGGCTCTGCCAGGGCCCGCCGGGCCACTACGCCCAGGTCTATCCGGCCGGCGGCGCGGCCACCGCGCTCACCCCGGCCCGCCCCCGCCGCGCCCTGGAACGCCTCATCGGCGCCGGCCGCGCCACCATCCTCCACGAACTCGCCCACCCCGCCACCAGCACCGAACTCGCCGCCCGCCTCGGCCAGTCACTCGGCACCATCGGCGGCCATCTGTCCGTACTGCGCGACGCCGGCCTGGTCGTGGGGACGCGGGTGGGGCGACGGGTGGTCTACCGGCGCACGGAGGACGGGGACCGGCTGGCGGGGGACCAGGACACCTGAGCCCTTGCGGACGGCAACTGTCCGCAAGGGCCCGTACTCTCCTCACCATGACGCAGCGCCGCACGGCCCCCGTACTCTCCGCCCGCGCTCTCGGCCGGGCCACCCTGGAACGCCAACTGCTCCTGAAGCGCGTGGAGTCGAGTGCGCTGGAGGCGGTGGAACGGCTGGTCGGGTTGCAGGCGCAGGCGCCCCGGCCGCCGTACGAGGCGCTGGCCGCGCGGCTGGCCGGGTTCCGGCCGGAGGAGCTGTCCGGGCTGCTGGAGAGCCGCCGGGCGGTCCGCATCCCGGTGATGCGGTCCACGATCCATCTGGTCAGCGCCCGGGACGCCGGGGTGCTGCGCGCGCTCACCCGGCAGGTGCACGAGCGCACCCTGCGCGGGAACTTCGCCAAGCGGCTGGCCGGCGCCGACCTGGCCCGGCTCACCGATGCGGCCCGCGCGCTGCTGGAGGAACGGCCGCTGACCTTCGCGGAGTTGGGGGAGCGGTTGCAGGAGGAGTGGCCGGAGCACGAGCGGTGGCCGCTGTCCATGGCGGCCCGGCAGCTGCTGCCGCTGGTGCAGGTCACCCCGCGGGGGCTGTGGGGGCGCAGCGGTCCGGCGGCGCACACGACGCTTGCGGCGTGGCTGGGGGAGCGCCCGGCGGGGGAGCCGGGGGCATCGGCGGAACGGTGCGAGCCCGGCGATCCACGGGCCGCCCTCACCGGCGTACTGCTCCGCTACCTGGCCGCGTTCGGGCCCGCGTCCGTCAAGGACATGCAGACCTGGAGCGGACTGACCCGGCTCCGGGAGATCGTCGAACCCCTCGTGGCCGAGGCCGGCCGGGACCCCCGCCACCCGCGGCTGCGCACCTTCCGGGACGAGAACGGGGTGGAGCTGTTCGACCTGCCCGGCGCGCCGCTGCCGGACCCGGACACCGAGGCGCCGGTGCGCTTCCTCCCGGAGTTCGACAACGTCCTGCTCTCGCACGCGGACCGTACCCGCCTCCTCCCGCCCGCCTACCAGGGACGGACGTGGAGCCGCAACGTCGCCTACCGGGTGCTGCTGGTCGACGGAAGCGTCCGGGGCCTGTGGAGCGTGGAGACCGCGGATGACCGGGCGCGGCTGGTGGTCGAGCCGTTCGCCCCGCTGACCGCCGCCGAGCGGACCGCCGTCGAGGAGGAGGCGGCCGGAGTGCTGCGGACGGCCGCACCGGGCGCGGCGCACGACGTCCGCTACGGGCAGGTCGCACAGGCAACGGGATGACGTGCCCGGCGGGCTCCCGGGGCCCGTGCGGCCGACGTCGTCATCGAGCCGCGGGACGCCGCCCTCCCCGCGAACGGCACTTCCGGCCGAGTGGGGAGGACTACCGAGCCCCCGTCCGCTGCGGGCGCAGCGCCGCCATCACCAGCACGTCGTGCCACTCGCCGTCCCAGTGCAGGGCCTCGCGCAGCCGGCCCTCCAGCACGAACCCGCAGCGCTCGTAGGCGCGCCGGGCGCGGTCGTTGTAGGCGAAGACCTCCAGCTGCACGCGGTGCAGGCCGACCCGTTCGAAGGCGTGGCCGAGGAACAGCCGGATCGCCTCGGAGCCGATGCCGCGGCCGGTGGCGGAGGGGGCCAGAGCGATCCGGAAGCTGCCGTGGGCGTTCGCCGGGTCGATCCGGTTGAGCGCGAGATCGCCCAGGTAGCCGCCGGTCGCCCGGTCCTCGATGGCGAGGTCCAACCGGTCCGTGCGGGCACCGCACTCGGCGATCCAGGCGCGCAACTCCGCAAGGCTCCAGTCCTGGTGGGTGCCGGTCAGCCGGCGGGTCTCCAGGTCCTGGACCGTGGCGTGGAAGGCGGTCGCATGCCGGTCCGACAGCGGGACCAGCCGGATCCGGTCACCGGCCAGCACCGGTTTCTCGGCGAGCGCCGTCGTGTCGATCATGCGGGCATGATGGCCGGGCCGCGGCCGGCCGGGCAAGGGAATTGAGCGTCGGCCGGCGCGGTTGGGACGGACAGGCCCCAGGGGGCCGGGGAGGGGCGGGTGTGGAGCTGCGGCAGGTGCGGTATTTCGTCATGGTCGCGCAGGAGCTGCATTTCGGGCGGGCCGCGGACCGGCTGCACATCGTGCAGTCGGCGGTCAGCCAGCAGGTCCGGCGGCTCGAACGGGAGCTGCGGACCGAGCTGTTCGACCGGTCGGCGCGCCAGGTGCGGCTCACAGCGGCCGGCGAGCGGTTCCTCCCGGAAGCGCGGGCGCTGCTCGCCGCCGAGGAGCGCGCCCGCGCCGTCGTCGCCGAACTGGCCGTGGCCCGCGCCACCACGCTCCGCCTGGGGACGAGCACGGGCCTGGGCGCCCATCTCGACCGGGTACTCGACGCGCTCGCCGGCACCGCGCCGGAGATCGGCGTGGAGCTGGTCGCCGGCCGGACCCAGGAGCGGCTCGACCGGGTCGCGGCCCGCGAGCTGGACGCGGCGTTCCTCCGCGGCGAGGCGGCCGACGCCGGCCGGGACGGGCTGCGTTACGTCCCGCTCTGGCAGGACCCGCTGGTCGCGGTCGTCCCGGCCCGGCATCCGCTCGCCGCCTCGCCGGGCACCATCGCGCTCGCCGACCTCGCGGGCGTACCGCTGGTGCTGACCGACCGCCGGAACAACCGGGCACTGGTCGACCTGGTCGTCACCGCCTGCCACACCGCCGGGTTCGAACCGCCGCCGGGCCCCAGGTACGGTTCGCTGGACGACACCTTGACCGCGATCGGCGCCTGCGGCTCCGCCGAGGGCATGTGGACGGTCGTCTACGAGGCGCACGCCCGCCGGCTGAGCACGCCCCGGGTGGCGTATCTACCGTTCCGCAACCCCGGGATGGAGCTCACCACGTATCTCGCGGTCCGCCGCACCGACCCGCCACCCGGGCTGGAAGCGCTGCTCCGGGCCTGCGCGACCCGCGCCGCCACCGCCGACCCCGGCTCGTGACCTGCGGCGTTGCTTCCGATCTCGATTCGCGATCGCTGCGTGCGCGATCAGCTTCTTGGTCACCGGACCCGTTCGCGATGGACTGGGGTCACCCCGGCGAGCCACCCGGAACCCGGGGCGGCCGGTATCCCGACGGATATCCCAACGGCCGCCGCTCGCCACCGAGTTGAGGAGTACGGACATGCCCATCGTCACCGTTCAGCAGGGTCCCCGCAGCGTCGAGCTGAAGCGGGAGCTGGTCAAGCAGATCACCGACGCGTTCGTGGACGCGTACCGGATTCCCGCCGAGACCGTGCAGGTCTGGATCCAGGAGTACCCGGCCGACAGCTGGGGCGCGGCGGGGAAGCTCACCGCCGACAAGTAGCCCCAGGCAGCCGCCGCGCAGGGGGACGGGCCGGCGCCCCCGTCCCCCTACGGCAGCGCCCCCGCCCGTCGGGCCGCCACCACCGCCTGCATCCGCGAGTGCACCCCCAACTTCCGCATGCACGACCGCAGATACCCCTTCACCGTCTCCGGGCGCAGCCCCAGCCACTCCGCCGCCTGCGCGTTGGTCGCCCCGGCCGCGACCTGGGTCAGCACATCCACCTCCCGCGGCGTCAGCACCGGCCCCGCGCCGAGTGCGCCGCCGCCGGTCCCGCGGTCCCCGCCGGGCCGCCCCGCCGCCGCGAGCCGCCCGCAGGCCGCCAGCAGCTCGTGCCGGAGCAGCGGATCGGTGACCCGCCGGGCCAGCGCCCGCAGTTCGCCGTGCGCCTCGCGGACCTCCTCCCACACCGCCGGACCGGCGGTGGCCGACGGGGGGCCGCCCTCTTCTTCGCGAGCCCGGGGGCGGGCCGCCGCCAGCAGCCGGGCCGCCTCCTCCCGGAGCAGCAGCGTCTGCTCCAGTTCCCGCGCCGCCTCCATGGCGGCGGACAACGGCCGGTCCCCGAGCCGGACGGGCTGCCGCAGCGCCCCGTACAGCACCCCGCGCACCCGGCGCCGGACGACCACCGGCACCGCAAGCACCGAGCGCAGGCCCTCGGCCGCCACCGCCGCGTCGTACTCATGGCTGATCACCGGCGAGACCTCGTAGTCGTGCACCGCGAACGGCCGGCACAGCGCCACCGCCTTCCCACCCAGCCCGTTGCCCCGGAGGATGTCCAACCCGCGCAGCACGGTGGTCGCCGTACCGGCCAGCTCGCCGATGCGGAAGCGGCCCGTACCGGCCGGCAACCCGCCGAACGCCACCGGCAGTCCGCTGGCCCGCCGCAGCTGTGACAGCGCCGCCGCCACGTCAACGGAATCACTCGCCCCCGACTCGCGCCGCACGCCGATACCTCCGCTTCCCCCCATTAGGGGGTGGTGAGACCTGCGCCACTGATTACACGATGGCAGCAGGCGTTGCGGCAATGATGAGGACAGTGCGGACGGCGGACGGTGGACCGCGAACGACGGGACCGGGGCACGGGACGGAGGGCGATCCCCGTCGACCACCCCGCTCCCGCTCCCTCTCCGCCGCTCGGCCGTGACATGTGTTTGTTCCGGATACAGGAGAGAACATGCGGACACCGATGACGATCGCGGACTTCCTCGACCGGGCCGAGCTGGGGTTCCGGGACGGCCCCGGCGTGGTCGACGAGCCGCATCAGCCCGCCCCGCCGGTGCCCGAGTCGACGTACGGGCGGTTCGCCGAACGCGTCCGCGCCTGGCAGGCGGGACTGGACGCCCTCGGGGTCGGCGAGGGCGAGCGGGTGGCGGTGGCCGGCCACAATTCGGCACGCATGCTGGAGCTGCTGTTCGCGGTACCGATGAGTGGCCGCATCTGCGTTCCGGTGAACTTCCGCCTCAAGCCCGACGAAGTCGACTACGTGGTCCGGCAGAGCGGCTCCTCCGTCCTCCTCGTCGACCCGGACCTGGACGACGCGCTCTCCGGCGTCAAGGCGCGCCACCGCTTCGTCCTCGGCGAGCAGACCGACCACGACGTGATGCGGTTCGGCGCCGAGCCGCGCCCCTGGTCGCACCCGGACGAGGACGCCACCGCCACGATCAACTACACCTCGGGCACCACCGCCCGCCCCAAGGGCGTGCAGCTGACCCACCGCAACATCTGGGTCAACGGCATGGTCTTCGGCCTGCACACACGGGTGTGGGAGGGCGATGTCTACCTGCACACGCTGCCGATGTTCCACTGCAACGGCTGGGGAATGCCGTATGTGACGGCCGGTCTCGGCGTGAAGCAGGTGGCGCTGCGCAAGGTCGACGGAACCGAGATCCTCCGCCGCGTCGAGGAGCACGGCGTCACGATGATGTGCGGCGCGCCCGCGGTGTGGAACCTGGTCCTGGACGCGGCGGCGCACTGGGACGGCGGGATCCCGGGACGTGACCGGGTACGGCTCATCTGCGCCGGCGCCCCGCCGCCGACCCGGACCATCCGGCGCGTGGAGGAGGAACTGGGCTGGGAGTTCACCCAGCTCTACGGCCTGACCGAGACCTCGCCGCTGCTCACCTTCAACCGCACCCGGCCCGCCGACGCGCACCTCCCCGCCGAGGAGCGCGCCCGCAAACTCTCCCGCGCGGGCCTGCCCGCCCTCGGCGTCAAGCTGAAGGTCTCGGACTCCGGCGAGGTGCTGGCCCGCTCGAACACGGTGCTGGACGGGTACTGGGAGAAGCCCGAGGAGACGGCGGAGGCGTTGGAGGACGGCTGGTTCCACACCGGTGACGGCGGCAGCCTCGACCCCGCCGACGGCCATCTGACGATCTCCGACCGGAAGAAGGACGTGATCATCACCGGCGGCGAGAACGTCTCGTCGATCGAGGTGGAGGACGCGATCTTCAGCCACCCGGCAGTCGCCGAGGTCGCCGTCATCGGCGTACCGCACGAGAAGTGGGGCGAGACGATCAAGGCCCTGGTCGTCCTCGCCGAGGGCGCGACGGCCCAGGAGTCCGACATCATCGCGCACTGCAAGCAGCGCATGGCCGGCTACAAGGCCCCGACATCCGTGGAGTTCCGCGACTCCATCCCCCGCACGGCCACCGGCAAGATCCAGAAGTTCAAGCTCCGCCGGCCGTACTGGTCGGGGCTCGAACGGGGGGTCAACTAGCGCATGGCGTTCGCCGTATCGCGTACGGAGAAGGCAGCCGTCTTCGGTGCGGATCAGCCAGGACACCGAAGCCGTGGTGGAGGAGGTGAACGAAGAGCTGCGCGCGCTCGATCCCGCGGCCTTCGCCGATGAGCAGCGGCTGTGGCCGAGATGCCCGAGCGCCTCGCCTGGTACCGGTGACGGGTCGCTGCCGGGGCACGGCGGGGCGGCCCGGCGAGCGCCCTGCCCCTCAACAGGCGCCGGAACGCGGCCCGTTGCACGGCCGAGTGCCGAGGGCGGCCGATGGCCGGCGGCCGGCGGAGGGTGCGCCGGCCAGGGGCGAACTGACCTCCGTGGTGCGAAAGGGCGGGCGAGTCAGGGGCCTTTCGGGCACGGGGGACGCCATGCTGTACGAGCGCGCGGTGGATGTTCCCGGAGTGACGCGTCCTCTCCGGTGGGCAGCCTTGCGGGTGCAGTGCAGCGATGGCCGACGTCGGGCTTCTGGGAGTGGTGGATGACCGCATGGGTGGATGTGTCGGACGAGGTACCCCCGGAGGGCGGAATGCTGCTTCCGCCCCTTGAGGCCAGGGGATTCGCCGACCTGCCGAAGACCGTCTCCGGCGAGATCCGCCGTACCGCCCTGCGCGCAGGCCGTGCGCAGGGCCACGGCGGCGCCGCGTACCGGAAGGAGAACCAGCGATGAGCAGTCAGCCGCAGACCGAGCTGTCGTACGCGAGCGGGGCGGCGGACCGTCCGCTGCTCGGCCGGACCATCGGGGCCGACCTGGCCCGCACCATCGCCCGCTTCGGGGAGCGCGAGGCGCTGGTGGAGGTGGCCGGGGACCGCCGCTGGACGTATGCGGAACTGGGCCGGGCGGTCGACGAGGTGGCGCTCGGGCTGCTCGCCAAGGGCGTGGGCAAGGGCGACCGGGTGGGCATCTGGGCGCCCAACTGCGCCGAGTGGGTTCTCGTCCAGTACGCCGCCGCGCGCATCGGCGCGATCCTCGTGAACGTCAACCCGGCCTACCGCGTACACGAGTTGGCGTATGTGCTCCAGCAGGCCGGGGTCAGCGTGCTGGTCTCCGCCGTCGCGCACAAGGCGAGCGACTACCGGCGGATGATCGAGCAGGTGCGGGCCGAATGCCCGGCGCTGCGCGATGTGGTGTACATCGGCGACCCGACCTGGGGCGGGCTGCTGGCCGCCGGTGCCGCGGTACCGCACACCCGGCTCGCCGAGTGCGAGAAGGCGCTGACCGCCGACGACCCGGTCAACATCCAGTACACCTCCGGCACCACCGGCTTCCCCAAGGGCGCCACCCTCTCGCACCACAACATCCTCAACAACGGCTACTGGGTCGCCGAGACCATCGCGTACACCGAGCACGACCGGGTGTGCCTGCCTGTGCCCTTCTACCACTGCTTCGGCATGGTGATGGGCAACCTCGGCGTCACCTCGCACGGGGGCTGCATCGTCATCCCGGCGCCCGCCTTCGACGCCGCCACCACCCTCCGGGCCGTCCAGGACGAGCGCTGCACGGCGCTCTACGGCGTCCCCACCATGTTCATCGCCGAACTGAACCTCCCGGACTTCGCCGACTACGACCTCTCCTCCCTCCGCACCGGCATCATGGCCGGCTCGCCGTGTCCGGAGGAGGTGATGAAGCGGGTGCTCACCGAGATGCACATGCCGGAGGTGTCCATCTGCTACGGCATGACCGAGACCTCGCCGGTCTCCACCCAGACCCGGCGGGACGACGACCTGGAGCACCGCACCGCGACCGTCGGGCGGGTGCTGCCGCACATCGAGGTCAAGGTCGTCGACCCGGCGAGCGGGGTGACCGTGCCGCGCGGCACCCCGGGCGAACTGTGCACCCGGGGCTACAGCGTGATGCTCGGCTACTGGGAGGAGCCACAGCGCACCGCCGAGGTCATCGACCCGGCCCGCTGGATGCACACCGGCGATCTCGCGGTGATGAACGACGACGGGTACGTGCGGATCGTCGGCCGCATCAAGGACATGATCATCAGGGGCGGTGAGAACGTCTACCCGCGGGAGATCGAGGAGTTCCTCTACTCCCACCCCAAGATCGCCGACGTCCAGATCGTCGGCGTCCCGGACGAGAAGTACGGCGAGGAGATCGCCGCCTGCGTCATCCTCCGCGACCCCGAAGACCCGCTCACCCGCGATGAGTTGGCCCGCTACTGCCGCTCCCGGCTCGCGCACTTCAAGGTGCCGCGCCATCTGGAGATCGTCGACGCCTTCCCCATGACGGTCAGCGGCAAGGTCCGCAAGATCGAGCTCCGGGAGCAGCTGGCCCGGCGGCTGGGGAAGGCGGAGCGGCCGGAGCGGGCGGACCGGCCCCCGCGGCAGGCGGGCAGGCTGGGCCGGGCCGGGAAGGCGTGACGGGCCGACCGGGCGGGGCCGGCGCGGCCCGCGGGCGACGTGGCCGCGCCGGCTCGGGCGTACGGACGGTCTTGGGCGGCAACACGGGCCGCCCGGAAGGGTGTTCGGGGGGTTGGCATCCTGCCGCGCCACGGGCCGGCCCGCGGCGCGCGGGGCGGGGGTGCCGTCGGTTCCGGGCGGTGCGGCCGATAGGGTCCTGACCTGGCTCGTTCGGCCGCACCGGGCCGCGGGCCAGGCCGCGAAACAGGCCAAACGCCAGGCCGACCACCAGGCCGGAAATCCTGCCAGGAATCCGGTCAAGAGGGGAATTCCATGACCCGTATTGCTCGTTGGGCGACCACTGCCGCCGCCGTGGCCGCCGCTCTGGGGAGCTTCGCCGCCCCCGCCTATGCCGATGTCGTCCAGCCCGGCAGCCCGGACGGCCCCACCCGAGAGGTGCTCACCGCCGGCTGTGAGAGCGGCGTCGACGCGGCGACCGTGGCGCCGACGGTGGTGGACGCCGACAGCGCCGCCGGCTTCTACCGCTGCGATCCCGTCACCCACCGCGTGGCGGCCGAGCAGGGGCGCGTGACCTGTGCCCCCGGCGGACTCTTCGACTGGTCGCGGGGCCTGTGCGAACCGGCCGCCGCCGTACCGGAGATGGCGACCCGGCTGACCGCCGGGAAGGCCACCCTGTCGACGAAGCCGCTGAAGGTCATCGGTCTGCACGCCACCCTGGTCCGGGCCCGGAACGCCGGCCCGGAGGACGCCGTCTGGAACGCGACCATCACCTTCAAGGACACCACCGGCAAGGTGCTGTGCGTGGCCAGGACCAACGCCGCCGGGCGGGCGTCCTGCACCGCCGACAAGCCGCGCTCCGGCGCCGATGTGCTCATGGGCGGCTACACCGCCGAGTACGCCGGCAACGGTGCGGTCGACGGCCGCTACGCCACCGTGGCCCCGGCCACCGCCCAGGGCGGCATCCGCGCCGTCCTGCCGCCGCGGGGCTGATGGCCCGTCAGCGCGCGGTGGCGCCGCCGAGCCGGAGGTAGTCCCACGGGTCATGCGCGTTGAGGACCGTCACCGGTTCCCCGGCCGTCCCGCGCGCCGCGATGTCCCGCAGTCGCTCCTGATCGGCGATCCGCAGCTCCTCGTCCACCCGGGCGTCCAGCTGGACCAGATCCAGCAGGGGATGCGGCTGCGGGGCATCCGCGGCGATCTCGCGGTGGTGGAAGTACGCGTCCCCCGCGTGCAGCAGCCACCCGCCGCCGTCCCGGACCGCGAACCCGGCATGCCCGGCGCTGTGCCCGCCCAGCGGCAGGATCAGCAACTCGGCCGACACGCCGGACAGTTGCCGCACTCCGGCGAACCCGGCCCAGGCGTCTCCCGCGCCGCCCGCCGTGTCGTAGGTCTCCCAGCGCGGGCCGTGCGCCCAGTGCGCGGGCCGGTAGCGGCGGCTGGGCGCCTGCTCGCGTGCGGCCGTCAGCTCGGCGGCCATCAGATGCACCCGCGCCTCGGGGAAGTCCGGCAGCCCGCCGCAGTGGTCCACATCGAGGTGGGTCAGGGCGATGTGTCGTACGTCCGCGGCGCGGTACCCGAGCCGTTCGATCTGCCGCAACGCCGACTCCGCCGGGCGGAGTTCGGGCCGGCACAGCTCCACCCACTCCGCGTCGAGGGAGTCGAGCGGGCGGCGGACGTCGTCGGTGCCCAGGCCGGTCTCGATCAGCACCAGCCCGGCCCGCCGGGTCTCCACCAGCAGGCAGTAGCAGACGGTGTGCAGCGGCGGCGGGCCGTCGTAGGTGGCCTCGATCATCAGCATCGAGCCGCAGTTGAGGTGGTGGACCGTGGTGGCGGTCATGGTGCGCTCGCTCTCTGTGCGGCGATCGCGCCGATACGGCGGGCGACCGCGTGGACGGCGGCGGTGTCGCGGCGCACCCGTGGCAGCAGCGCGCCCTGCAACGAGGACATCGCCAGATCGGCGGTCTCCCGGGCGTCCGGCTCGGAAAGGCCCCAGGCGCACAGCTGCTCGGTGAGTCCCGACAGCCAGAGTTCGTAGGTCTGCCGGCAGGCGTCGTGGATCGGCCCGGCGTCGCCGGCCTCCTCCAGGGCGACGGTGGCGACGGGGCAGCCGTCGCGGTAGTCGGACTCCTCCAGGATCCGGGCGAACAGCGCGCCGAGGGCGGCGAACGCCTCGGCCGGGCCGGGCGCGCCGGCCATCGCCTCGGCCATCCGCGCGCCCGTCCCGGCGCCGGCCAGTGCCATCGCCTCGGCCGCCAACTGCTCCTTGCCCTGCGGGAAGTGGAAGTAGAGCGAGCCCTTGGGGGCGCCGCTTTCGGCCAGTACCTGGTTGAGGCCGGTCGCGCCGTAGCCCTGCCGCCGGAAGAGATCGGCGGCGGTGCGCAGGATCCGGGCACGGGTTTCTCCGCGGGATCAGGACGCCATACGAGGACACTGGACCGACCGGTCTGGAGAGTTCAAGGGGTGGGCGGGCCACCGGAGTTCGCGGTCGGTCAGCGCCGTTCGCCCGGCCAGTCGAGCAGCAGCCGCTGGGCGCGGGGGAGCGAGGCGACGACGAGGTCGTAGGAGTCCTCGATCATGTCCCGGACGAGCCGGTCGGCAAGGCCGCCGGTCAGTGAAACGGTGTTCCAGTGGCGCTTGTTGAGGTGGTAGCCGGGCACCACCTCCGGGTGCGCCGCCCGCAGCCGCTCGGCCAGTTCCGGGTCGCACTTCAGGCTGACGGTCAGCGGCCGTGCGTCCAGCGTCGTCAGCGCGAAGATCTTGCCGCCGACCTTGAACGTCGAGACCTCCGGGTGCCGGGGGAACGGGAATTCCTCGGTCGCGCCGTTGAAGTCGAGGCAGAAGGAGCGGAGGGCTTTCGCATCGATCATGCGGTCATTATGGCTGCGGCCTTGACATGACCCGGCTCGAACGCCGCGGGCCGTCCGACGGGCGCGCGGAACGCGGTGG
>NZ_BMRP01000002.1:0-6963 GCF_014648695.1 Streptomyces albospinus | reverse complement strand
CCTCCCGCCGCATGCAGACCCGCGGCCAGCGGTCCAGGCCCAGCTCCGCCTCGTGGGCGCGGATCGTCCGCAGACCGGGGGTGAGCGCGGCGCCGGCCAGCGGCCGGAAGCCGAGGCGGGCGTAGTACGGCGCGTTCCACGGCACCTCGGTGAAGGTGGTCAGGGTCATCGCGGGCCGCCCGCCGTCCAGCTCGGCCCGGTCGATCAGGGCCCGGCCGATGCCGCGGCGGGCCCGGTCCGGATGGACCGAGACCTGCTCGATATGGGTGCAGCCGTCGACCGGGTCCCAGAGGAGATAGCCGACCGGCGGCACCCCGGGCGGCTCCGCGTCGTACGCGGCGAGCGCCCGGCCCGCACGCTGATACGCCGTCAGCAGGGCGAGCGGCGGCGGTTCGTCGTCCGCGATCTGCGCCATGCCCAGAGCGCGGAACGGTGCGCCGGCGGCGCGCTCGACGGCGCGGAGCGCAGGCAGATCGGCCGGGGCCGGAACACGGATGATCATGACACCAGTGTCGCCGGTCCCGGCCGCCCGTGCCGGTGGATTCAGCCGGCGGGGACCGCTTCACCCGCCTCCGCCTCCGGCGCCCCGTCCTCGGCCGGCCGGTCGGTCTTCCCCAGCAGCAGCCGGCGGTAGCGGTCGGCCTCGTCCGCCAGTTGCTCGTCGGTCAGCTCCCGGGTGCCGTGCACGGTGAAGGGCTCCGCGTACCGCATCCCGGTCAGATGCGCGGTGGCGTCGAACGGCAGCAGCAGATCGCGGACCGGGAAGCGGTTGCGGCCGTCGGGGTGGTAGGCATCCGCGGCGGCGCCGGTCGTGGTCGCGACCTGGAGCACCTTGCCGTGCAGCGAGGTGCCGTGCGAGCCGTAGGCGAAGCCGTACTCCAGGACGTCGTCGAGCCAGGCTTTCAGCAGCGGCGGGACCGAGTACCAGTAGAACGGGAACTGGAGCACGACCCGGTCGTGGGCGAGCAGCAACTGCTGCTCCCGGGCGACGCTGATCCGCCGGTCCGGGTAGGCGGCGTAGAGGTCGTGCACGTGGACGTCGGGGGTGGCGCGCGCGGCTTCGGCCAGCGCGGCGTTGGTGCGCGAGGCGCCGAGGTCGGGATGGGCCAGGACGACCAGGGTGGTCATGACGGGGCAACTCCGTTGGTGATGCGTGGGTTTATGCGGTGGCTGCGGGGCGGACGGCGGTGGCGGTCGGTGCGGCGTGCAGGGCGTCGGCGTACCGGCGGGCCACCTCTGCCGCCGGGGTGCCGCCGGCCGGGTCCAGGCCCAGCGCGGCGAGGGTCTCGGCGACCCAGCCGGGGCGGACCACGGTCAGCCGCAGACCGCGCGGCATCTCGACGGCCGCCGCTGCGGCGAACGCGTCGAGCCCGGCGTTGACCAGGGCTCCGAACGCGCCGCCCGGCGTGGGCTCGGTGAAGACGCCGCTGGTGAGGACGATGCTGCCGCCGTCCCGGACGTGCCGGATGGCCCGCCGGGTGAGATGGACCTGGCCGAGCAGCTTGCCGTCCAGTCCGGTGGTGAAGTCGTCGTCCGACGGGGCGTCGAGCGGCGTGAGCCGGCCGCTCGCCGCACAGCAGACGACCGCGTCCACGTTCCGTACGGACCTGAAGAGCGCGTCCACGGAGGCCGGGTCGGCCAGGTCCACCCGGACCGGGCCGCGGCGGGCGGCGCGCACGACCTCATGGCCGTCGTCCTCCAACTCCCGGGCGACGGCACTGCCGATGGTGCCGGTCGCCCCGATCACGATGATCTTCACAAGGAGCATTCTGCCGTCCGTCCGGCCGTGCACCCAGCCACCTGCGGAGGGTAGGACCGCCGGTCCTACCCCTGGCAGGTGCAGGCTCACACCGCGCCGGCATCCCGCCCGGCACACTGGTCCCATGGAACGGACAGCAGACGTGGGGGAGTTCCTGCGGAGCCGGCGGGCCCGGCTGGCGCCGCGCGACGTCGGGCTCCCGGACTTCGGCGGCCGGCGCAGGGTGCCGGGCCTGCGGCGGGAGGAGCTGGCCCGGCTGGCCGGCATCAGCGCCGGCTACTACACCCGCCTGGAACAGGGCATCGGCGCCGCCCGCGCCTCGGACGCCGTCCTGGACGCGCTGGCCCGCGTGCTGCGCCTGAGCGACGCCGAGCGGACGCATCTGTACGGGCTGGCGCGCCCCGACCGCTCGCCCCGGCGGGGCGGCGGCCGGCCCGACCCGCCCGAGCAACTGCGGCCGTCCGTACGGAACATGATCGCTGCGCTGGGCGACGCCCCGGCCCTCGTCCTGGGCCGCTGCGCGGACATCCTCGCCTGGAACCGCCCGGCCCATGCGCTGCTCGCCGGCCATCTGCCCTACGACGCCCCGGAGCACGCCGGGACCCGGCCCAACGCCGTGCGGATGGCGTTCCTCGACCCGCGGGTGCGGGCGCTCTACGCGGACCCGGAGACCAAACTCCGGGAGACGGTGGGCGATCTGCGGGTGCTCACCGGACGCCGCCCCGACGCGCCGGAACTGACCGCGCTGATCGCCGAACTGACGGACCACAGCGCCGAGTTCGCCGCGCTGTGGGCCGCGCATCCGGTCCGGTCCTGCGCCGCCCACACCCGCGGCTACCGCCACCCGGTCGCCGGCCCGCTCACCCTCACCGACGAGGTGCTGACGCTGCCGGACGACGCCGGGCAGCGGGTGGTGATCTACCACGCGCAGCCGGGCTCGCCGTCCGCCGCGGCACTGCACCGGCTGACCGCCGCAGCCGCCGGTGCCGCCGCGCTCCCGCCGCTCAGCGCCGCCGGGCCCCGTACGTGATCAGCTCGTCGGCGGCGTCGTTGACCGGCTGCGGGGTGCCGGTGAGGTCCATGACGAACAGCGGGATGTGCAGGTCGTCGGCGCGCGAGCGGGCGTCGCGGGCGTAGCCGGCGAGCGAGAAGAACACCGCGATCGCCGAGTCGGTGAGGCCGTTGAGCCAGACGCACTCGACCTCGCGGAGGCCGGTGGAGCGGGTCGTCGGGTCGACCTGGGCGACCACGCCGGTGCCCCGCAGATCCACCCCGGACGCGGTCCGCTCCTGGGTCCGGGCGATGTCGGCGAACCCCAGCCACTTCAGGTACTGGGCGGCGGCGGTGACGCAGTCGCGGGCCGTGCGGATGGTGACCGGGCGGAACGCGGGCCGCTGCGGCGCCGGCGGCGGCCCCGCGTCCGGCTGCGTACGGGGCGCCGGCCGGGCGCGCCCGCCGGGCGACGGGAAGTTGGGCGGGGGAGGGGTGGGAGCCGGGGCGACCGGGACCCGGACGACGGTGCCGCAGACGCAGCCGGCCTCCGGCGCCGGCCATTCGTCCTGCCGGCCGCAGACCTCGCAGCGCACCTCGACCCAGGACGCCTGCCAGGTGCGGTGCAATATCTCGACCGGCACCCCGCCGCGCAGCACCGGCATGGTCAACGGGGCGCCGCAGGCGCACGGGAAGGTGGGCGGGGTGAAGGCGTTCTCGCGGCGGCACGAGGGGCACCGCACCGGCACGCTGTCGGCCATGGTCGGCTCCTGGCAGGTCGGGCACGCAGTCAGACGGCTCTGCTGCTCCGGTCCATGGTCCCTCCAAAACCTTTTGCCGGGGACCGAATTGCCTGGAGAGGTACATCGACAGATACACCGATAGGTGCAGCCGGCGGAACGGTACGGGGCGGTGCCGGACGCACACAGGGCCCGGAATCCGTGACCGTACGGAATTCCGGGCCCTGTGCGGTGGTTCCCGCCCGACAGTGCGGGAGGTGGGCGCGACGGGACATTCCCCCAGCCACCGCTGGGAGGTACCCCCACACCGCCGGACGGAGTCGGCGCAGAGGGGTGCGGAGGCGGAGCAGGCGGGCTCCGCGGCGGGGAGACGGCTCACCCTCCTTGTCGGGTGAGCCTGCCACCGCACTGGAATCTCCCCGGGACGCCGCGGAGCTCCGCACTACTTCTCCGTACCGGCCGACCACCCCTCAACGGGCCGGCCGGTACGGTTGCGCAAGGGGTCTGACCTCCCGTCAGTCCTCGCGCAGCTCACGGACGCGCGCCTCGACGCGCTTGCCGTAGTCCTGGTCGGCGGCGTGGAAGTGAGCGAGGTTCTTCTCGATCACGTCGTCGCGGCCGACCTGGGAGAGACCGCCGGCGATGTTGTCCACCAGGCGCTTCTTCTCGTCCTCGGACATCAGGCGGTAGAGCTCACCGGCCTGGAAGAAGTCGTCGTCCTTGGTGTGGGCCGGGGCCTCGTGGGTGCCGACGTAGCCGGAGACGGCCAGCGGCGCGGAGAGCGGCCGGTCGGTCTGGACCGGGCCGTCGTACGAGTTCGGCTCGTAGTTCTTCGCGTGGCGGTCGTAGGCGTTGGACGCCATGAGGCCGTCCCGGCCGTAGTTGTTGGCCTGGGTGCCCTTGGGGGCGTTGACCGGCAGCTGGGTGTGGTTGACGCCCAGGCGGTAGCGGTGCGCGTCCGCGTAGGCGAAGAGCCGGCCCTGGAGCATCTTGTCCGGGGACGGGCCGATGCCGGGCACGAAGTTGTTCGGCGAGAAGGCGGACTGCTCGACCTCGGCGAAGACGTTGTCCGGGTTGCGGTCCAGGACCAGGCGGCCCACCCGCTGGAGCGGGTAGTCGCTGTGCGGCCACACCTTGGTCAGGTCGAACGGGTTGAAGCGGTAGGTGGCCGCCTCGGCCGCCGGCATGATCTGCACGTACAGCGTCCAGGAGGGGTACACGCCCCGCTCGATGGACTGGAGCAGGTCGGTCTGGTGGCTGTTGGGGTCCTTGCCCGCCAGCTCGGCGCCCTGCTCGCTGCTCAGGGAGCGGATGCCCTGGTTCGTCTTGAAGTGGTACTTGACGAAGAAGGCCTCGCCCTCGGCGTTGGTCCACTGGTAGGTGTGCGAACCGTAGCCGTTCATGTGGCGGTAGGACGCCGGGATGCCGCGGTCGCCCATGAGCCAGGTGATCTGGTGGGTGGCCTCGGGGGCGTGCGCCCAGAAGTCCCAGACGTTGTCCGGCTCCTGCTTGCCCGTGAACGGGTCGCGCTTCTGGGAGTGGATGAAGTCGGGGAACTTGATCGGGTCCTTGATGAAGAACACCGGGGTGTTGTTGCCGACGAGGTCGTAGTTGCCCTCTTCGGTGTAGAACTTCAGGGCGAAGCCGCGCGGGTCGCGGGCCGCGTCCGGGCCGCCGAGGTTGTCCGCGACGGTCGAGAAGCGGATGAACGTCTCGGTCCGCTTGCCGACGGTGCCGAGGAAGTCGGCGCGGGTGAAGGCGGTGACGTCGTCGGTCACCTCGAAGTAGCCGTACGCGCCGGAGCCGCGGGCGTGCACCACGCGCTCCGGGATGCGCTCGCGGTTGAAGCGCGCGAGCTTCTCCAGGAGGTGCTGGTCCTGGAGAATGATCGGGCCGCCGACGCCTGCGGTGGCGGAGTTCTGGTTGTCGGCGATGGGGGCGCCAGCCTCCGTGGTGAGAGTGTGCGCCGTCCGCGTGGGCTTCGACATGGTGACCTTCCGTACGAGAGCGCGGAAGTTGGCTTCCGCATGTCGGAGCGTAGGAACAGCCCCGACCAAACGTCAACAGTTTGTTGAAACAAACCTGGGTGGGTATTCCGGGCGGCGGCCACGCCTGGGCGCGACAGGACAGGTGTCAGCGCAGCCACCGCCCGGAAGCTGGTGTTCACGGGACCGGAGGGGTCGCTAGGTCCCGTGGGCGAACTCCTGCACCGGATCGGCCGCGGGGCCGCCGCAGGCGCCCGCCGCACGCTCGGCCCGGACCTCGACGAGGACCGGCCGGCGCGTGGAGACGGCTTCCTTGCGGGCCCACTGGACCGCCGAGCGGAGTTCCGCCGGATCGAGGACATCGCGGCCGGTGCAGCCGTACGCCTCGACGAGCTTGAGGTGATCCGTGAACGGATCGTGTACTTCGGGGCCGCCGAGCATGATCACGACGAACGGCACTTCGTACCGGGCCGCCGCCGCCAGCTCCTCGGCCATGTACGGGAACCCGCGGCCGTCGATGACCACCACGACCTCGGCATCCCGCTCGCCCCGGTGGTCCAGCGCCGTCCGCACCCCGATCGCGGCCGGCACCTCCCATCCCGGAGGACCGCCGCGGCGTTCGATCCGGTGGCGGTGCGGAGCGGTGGCGGCACCGGGGAACGTCTCCGGCAGCCCGCTGACGACATAGGTGTCCGCCGCCGATCGCGCGCCGAAGATCTCGGCGAGCTCCGCCACCGCCCAGCCGGCCGGGACCCGGCCGGCGCCGGAATCCGTACCGTCCGGCGGCGTGACCGGCGACAGCACCGCCCCGGACTCCGGGAACCGGTCACCGGTCGCCACGGCCGGACCGCCGCCCGCGGTCCCGATGGCCGGCACCGGGCCGCAGATGATCTCCGACGCGGCCAGATCGGCCGGAACGTCGATCAGCACCGGCCCGGGACGTCCCTCCCGGGCGATCCGGAACGCCTCACGGAAGGCGCCCGGGATCCGCGCGGGGTCCTCGATCCGCTCGGCACGCTTGGTGACCGCGCCGGCCAGCCGGACCAGGTCCGGCGGCCGGTACGCCTCGTGCCGTGGCGGCCCGGCCGCACCGTGCGGACCGGACGCCTCCCGGCCGGTGATGCACACCAGCGGGACCGCGTCCTGCCGTGCCGCGTGCAGCCCGGTGATCAACCGGGCCGCGCCCGGACCCGCCGCCACCGCGGCGACGCCGGCCTTCCCGGTCGTACGGGCCCAGCCGTCAGCCATGTGCACGGCGCCCTCTTCGTGGCGCACGGACAGATGCCCGATGCCGCCGACCCGCTCCATCGCCGCGTACAGCGGGAGCAGGGCGGAGCCGGGGCACCCGAAGGCGATGCCGACGCCCTCGTCCTTCATGATCTGAACGGCCGCCTGTACGGCGGGAATGCGCTGCGCCCCCATGGTGCGAATCAGCCCTTGGTGGTGTGTCCGGAGAGGCGTTCGACGCCGCGGAGGAGGGCGGAGTGGT
>NZ_BMRP01000001.1:702293-784127 GCF_014648695.1 Streptomyces albospinus | reverse complement strand
GGCGCTGCGGCATCATGCCCGGGTTCGGACGGTTACCGCCGCCGGGACGCGGACCGGCACCGCCGGGAGCCGCACCCTGCGGACGGGGCATACCACCGGGGGTCGGACGCGCGCCGCCCTGGCCCTGGGGACGGGGGCCGCCCTGGCCGCCGCCCTGCGGACGCGGGCCGCCGGGACCACCCTGGCCGCCGGGACGCGGGGCGCCACCGGGACGGGGGGCCTGCGGACGGGCCATGCCCGTGGAGCCACCGGAGGTGAAGGGGTTGTTGCCCGGACGCGGACCGCTCGGGCGGGGGCCGCCGGGACGGCCGCCCTGCCGCTCACCGGAACGCGGGGCGTTGCCACGGGGCTGACCCTGGCCGGGCGCCGGACGGGCCGGACGCGGGCCGGGGGTGGCACCGGGACGGGGCCCTGCCTGCGCGGCGGGAGCCGGCGCGGACGGCGGGGCCGTGAACTCGGGCTGCGCGGGCGCGGCCGGAGCGGGCTTCGGCGCGGGACGCGCCGGGGTCGGCCGCGGGCCCGGGGTGGGACCGGCGGCGGGAGTCTTGGGGGCCGCGGGAACCTGCGGCACCTCGGGGACAGCCGGGGCCGCGGGGCCCGGCTTGGGGGCGCCCGGCTTCGGGGCAGCCGGACGCGCCGCCTGCGCCGGAGTGGGCGCGGACGGCTTCGCGGGGGCCGACTTGCGCGGCGCCGCGGGCTTACCGGCGGCGCGGCCGCTGCCGCTGCCTGCCTGGAAAGCGTCGGTCAACTTGCGAACAACCGGCGCCTCGATCGTCGAGGACGCCGAACGGACGAATTCGCCAAGTTCTTGGAGCTTGGCCATGACGACCTTGCTCTCAACGCCGAACTCCTTGGCGAGTTCGTATACCCGGACCTTAGCCACTTCGCTCCTTCTAGGTCCGGGTGTCCACCGGACCGTCGCTACTTCATGGGCGTACTCATCGCGTACTCATCGAGTGCTCATCGCAATCTCGACCTACTTCCGACTCGCGAGGTACCTGACCGCACGGTTTTCCGTGCGCTGTGCGTTTCTTGCTGTGCGTTATTGCCATGGCGGCTGCTCAACGCGCGCCCCCTTCGATGAACCGGCGCAACTCCGCCGTGTCGAACGGGCCGCGGCCCCGGTAGGCCCGGGGGAACGCCCGGCGGCGAACCGCCAGGTCGAGGCAGACCAGTGTCCGGTGCACGTAAGCACCCCGGCCGGGCAGCGTACCGCGAGGATCGGGGACACACTCGTCCTCGATCGCCACGATGCGCAGCAAATCGCCCTTGGCCGCTCGCTCCCGGCAACCCAGACAAGTGCGCTCAGGGCATGCGCGGGCATGCGTCCGGCCAGACACTGCTTAAGTCTACCTCCCCACAGAGGCTCCACCCCTATGGGGTAAAGCCTGATCCATCGCTCAGAATTCCCTGCGGAAGGCCGCGGCACCACTTTTTTTCGTACCGCCGCGGCCCCGCCGCCACGGGTGGCTCAGCCCTGCGGGGCCGGGTGCTCGGTGTCCGGGCGGATGTCGATCCGCCAGCCGGTGAGCCGGGCCGCGAGCCGGGCGTTCTGCCCTTCCTTGCCGATGGCCAGCGACAGCTGGTAGTCGGGCACCGTGACCCGCGCGGAGCGCGCCGCCAGGTCCACGATCTCGACCTTGCTGACCCGGGCCGGCGACAGCGCGTGCGCCACCAGGTCGGCCGGGTCGTCCGACCAGTCCACGATGTCGATCTTCTCGCCGTGCAGCTCGGCCATCACGGCCCGCACCCGCCCGCCCATGGGGCCGATGCACGCGCCCTTGGCGTTCAGCCCCGAGCGCGTCGAGCGCACCGCGATCTTCGTCCGGTGCCCGGCCTCGCGCGCGATGGCGGCGATCTCCACCGACCCGTCGGCGATCTCCGGCACCTCCATGGCGAACAGCTTCTTCACCAGATTGGGGTGCGTACGCGAGAGGGTGACCGAGGGGCCGCGGACGCCCTTGACGACGCGGACGACATACGACCGCAGCCGCGTGCCGTGCGCGTAGTCCTCACCCGGGACCTGCTCCTGCACCGGCAGGATGGCCTCCAGCTTGCCGATGTCGACCAGCACGTTCTTCGGGTCCTTGCCCTGCTGGACCACGCCGGTGACGACATCGCCCTCCCGTCCGGCGTACTCGCCGAACGTGATCTCCTCCTCGGCGTCCCGCAGCCGTTGCAGGATGACCTGCTTGGCGGTGGTCGCCGCGATGCGCCCGAAGCCGGACGGGGTGTCGTCGAACTCGCGGGGCTCCTCGCCCTCCTCGAGATCCGCCGGGTCCTCCTTCGCCCACACCGTCACATGCCCGGTGCTGCGGTCCAGCTCCACCCGCGCCCGGCGGCGGCTGCCTTCGGTGCGGTGGTAGGCGATGAGGAGGGCCGACTCGATCGCCTCGACCAGCAGGTCGAACGAGATCTCCTTCTCCCGCACCAGTCCCCGCAGGGCACTCATGTCGATGTCCACGGCTACGCCTCCTCCTTGTTCTCGTCGTTCTCGCCGTTCGCACGGCTCTCGTCGTTCTCGTCGATGGTCTCGCCTTGCGTGACGTCTTGCTTGGCGGGCTTGCGGCTGAACTCCAGCTCGACCCGCGCCTTGGCGATCTCGTCGAACGCGACCCGGCGGGTGGTCGGCTTGCGGCCCTTGACGCCCGGCACCTCCAGGTCGAGGCCGGTGTCGTCCATGGCGACGATCCGCGCCACCACGTCGCCGCCCTCGTGCAGCCGGGCCTTGATGAGGCGGCCGACGGCGCGGCGGTAGTGCCGCGGCTCGGTCAGCGGCCGGTCGGCGCCGGGAGAGGTGACCTCAAGGGTGTACGGGGCGCCGCCCATCACGTCGGAGTCGTCCAGGACCTGCGACGCCTCGCGGCTCAGGTCGGCGCACTCGTCCAGCTGGACGCCCTCATCGGAATCGACCACGATCCTCAGCACCCGGCTCCTGCCTGCCGGGGTCACCTCGATCTCTTCCAGATCCAGGTCTCGCGCGGCGACGAGCGGTTCAAGCAGTCCGCGCAGCCTCTCGCTCTGGGTGGTGCTCATCCGGGTGACTCCTCGGCCGCGTGTGCTGTTGTGGGTGGGTCGCGTGTCGGGTCAAAGCCTATCGGTTCCGGCGGGGTACTGACGATTCGGTGGGTGGGCACGGATACGCTCGCCTGCGGTGATCACTACGGAAGACCCCGGGAAGTGCAACGTGCCGAAAGTGGCGCTCACACGCCGAACGACCCTGCTGGCCGGTGCCGCCCTGGGGGGCGTGGCGCTGCTCGCCGGATGCACCGACCATCCCGGCCCCGAGGAACCCGAACACTCCGCCGCCGCGGAGCGGCTGCGGGAGCGGTCCGCGGCGGACAGCGCGGCGCTGCTCGCCCGTTACGACGCGACGCTGGCCGCGCATCCGGCGCTGGCGCCCCAGCTGCGTCCGCTGCGCGCCGAAGTCGCCCTGCACGCCGCGGCGTTCAGGTCCGGCAAGGCCACGCCCGCCCCGTCCGGCGGCGCCGCCGCCGAGCCGGCGCGGCACGCGGCGGCGCCCGCGGTGCCGGCCGACGAGCGGGCGGCGCGGACCGCGCTCGCCGACGCGGAACGGGCGCTCGCCGACACTCGCACGGCGGCGCTGGCCGCCGCGCCTCCGGAACTGGCCCGGCTCCTCGCGTCGGTCGCGGCGGCGGGGGCGGCGCACGCGTACCTGCTGACGGGGCCGGGGGTGTGAGCCGGGGCCCGGTGGGCGGGGCGCCGCGCCCCGCACCGTACGACGGCCGGGCGCGGCGGCCGGCCAACGAGCAGAGAAGAGCACGGAGATGACGACCGGAACGACGCACGGCGGCGAGCTCGCCGCGGTGCAGGCCGCGCTCGCCGCCGAGCACGCGGCGGTGTACGGGTACGGCGTGGTGGGCGGGCGGATCGGGGCCGGGCGCCGCACGGAGGCGCAGAGCGCCTACGACGCGCACCGGGCGCGGCGGGACGCGCTGTCCCGCACCGTGCGGGACCTCGGCGGGAAGCCGCAGGCCGCCGCGGCCGGGTACGAGCTGCCGTTCCCGGTGCCGGACGCGACCGCCGCGGCGCGGCTGGCGGCCGAGCTGGAGGACCGGCTGGCCGCCGTCTACGCGGATCTCGTACGGGCCTGCGGGGGCGCCCGCCGCAAGGAGGCGGCGGGCGCGCTGCGGGAGGCCGCGGTGCGGTCGGTGCGCTGGCGGGGCAGCGGCGTAGCCTTCCCTGGGCTCGTGGAGCGGGCCGCGGCGCCCGCTCCGGGCGGCTCCGCGAGCGCCTCCTCCGGCGCGCTCTGAACGACCGGCCGCCCGGCGGCCACCTCCCCACCCGGCGTCCTCCCCACGAAAGGGACAGCTCAGGCATGGCAACGGCACCCATCAAACCGCCGCAACGATTGCTGGGCGCGCTCAGCGGCGATCAGGAGGGTCCCGTACGGGCCTGGCTGGAGGCGCTGCCGACGCTGGTTCAGCAGCAGCTGGACGCCTGGGAGCTGACGCTGGAGCGGGTGCACGCCCCGGGTGGCCTCGGCAGTCTCGTCGCGCTGGTACGGCAGCAGGACGGGACGCCCGCGACGCTGAAGTTCCCGGTGCCGGGGCGGCCCGCGGCGCAGGAGGCCGCGGCGCTGCGGGCGTGGGACGGCCGGGGTGCGGTGCGGCTGCTGCGGGCCGACGAGGCCGGCGGTGCGCTGCTGCTGGAGCGGTTGCAGGGTGCGGTGTCGCTCCGTTCGCTGCCGGAGGCCAAGGCGCTGCTGGAGGCGGCCGGTACGGTGCGGCGGCTGTGGGTGCCGCCGGGCGAGGGGCACCCGTTCGCGACGGTGGCGGAGCGGGTGGCACAGGACGCCAAGGCCCTGGGGGCGGCCGGGGAGTCGGCCGGGGCCGCCGCGCCGCTGGTCGAGGAGGCGCTGGAGCTGGGGCGGGCGCTGCCGGACGGGGCGCCGGAGGAGTTCCTGCTGCACGGGGCGTTCCGGCAGGGGAAGGTGCTGGCCGGTGAGCGGGTGCCCTGGCTGGCGGTGGGCCCGGCGCCGCTGGTCGGTGAGCGGGCGTACGACCTGGCGCGGCTGGTGCTGGACCGCTTCGAGGACCTGGTGGCCGGATCGGGGGCGCCCGCGGCGGCCCGGCGGCGGGTGGCCAAGCTGGCGGACTCACTGGACGTGGACCGGGAGCGGTTGCGCGGCTGGACGCTGTACCGCGCGGTGCGCGCGGGTCTGCGCGAGTCGGCAGTGGGCGACCGGCAACGGGGGGAGCTGCTGCTGGAGTTCGCCGCTTACCTGTAGCGGCGGGGGGCGGCACACAGCGCGAACGGGCCGGCAGGGGCACCCCCTGCCGGCCCGTTCGCCGTGCCGTTACGCGCCGAGGCGGGCGACGGCCTCCTCGACCGTCAGCTCCTCGCGCTCGCCGGTGCGGCGGTCCTTGACCTCGACGACGCCCTCGCCGGCGCGGCGGCCGGCGACGACGATGGTCGGCACGCCGAGGAGCTCCGCGTCGGTGAACTTGACGCCGGGCGAGACGCCGGGGCGGTCGTCGACCAGGACCCGCAGGCCGGCCTCGCCGAGCCGGTCGCTGATCTCCAGGGCGAGTTCGGTCTGCTTGGCCTTGCCGGCGGCGACGACATGGACGTCGGCGGGCGCGACCTCGCGGGGCCAGCACAGGCCCTTGTCGTCGGCATGCTGCTCGGCCAGCGCGGCGACGGCGCGGGAGACGCCGATGCCGTACGAGCCCATGGTCACCCGGACCGGCTTGCCGTTCTGGCCGAGCACGTCGAGCTGGAAGGCGTCGGCGTACTTGCGGCCCAGCTGGAAGATGTGGCCGATCTCGATGGCGCGGTCCAGCTTGAGGCCGGTGCCGCAGGCCGGGCAGGGGTCGCCCTCCTGCACCACGACGACGTCGACGTACGTGTCGACCTCGAAGTCGCGCCCGGCGACGACGTTCCTGGCGTGCACGCCCTCCTTGTTGGCGCCGGTGATCCACGCGGTGCCGGGGGCGATGCGCGGGTCGGCGAGGTACGTCACCTTCTCCAGGCCCTGCGGGCCCACGTAACCGCGGACGAGGTCGTCGCGGCCCACGAAGTCCTCGGCGGTCACCAGCTCGACGGCGGCCGGGGCGAAGTGCGCCTCGACCTTGTCCATGTCGACCTCGCGGTCGCCGGGCACGCCCACGGCCACGATCTCGCCGTCGACCTTGACCAGGAGGTTCTTGAGGGTGGTGGAGGCCGGCACGCCGAGGTGCGCGGCGAGCGTCTCGATGGTCGGGGTGTCCGGGGTGGGGATCTCCTCCGCCGCGGGCACGCCGGCCGCGTCCACCGGCTTGAGGGCGTAGGTGATCGCCTCGGTGTTGGCCGCGTAGTCGCAGTTCGGGCAGTCGGCGAAGGTGTCCTCGCCGGCGCCGGCCGGGGCCAGGAACTCCTCCGACTTGGAGCCGCCCATGGCACCGGCGGTGGCGGCGCAGATGCGGTATTCGAGGCCGAGGCGCTCGAAGATCCGCTGGTAGGCGGCGCGGTGCAGCGCGTAGGACTCGGCGAGGCCCTCGTCGGAGGTGTCGAAGGAGTACGAGTCCTTCATCTGGAACTCGCGGCCACGCAGGATGCCGGCGCGCGGGCGGGCCTCGTCGCGGTACTTCGTCTGGATCTGGTAGAGGATCACCGGCAGGTCCTTGTAGGACGTGCACTGGTCCTTGACCAGCTGGGTGAAGATCTCCTCGTGGGTGGGGCCGAGGAGGTAGTCGCCGCCCTTGCGGTCCTTGAGGCGGAACAGCTCGGCACCGTACTCGTCCCAGCGGCCGGTCGCGTCGTACGGCTCCCTCGGCAGCAGGGCGGGCAGCAGGACCTCCTGGCCGCCGATGGCGTCCATCTCCTCGCGCACGATCCGCTCGACGTTGGCGAGGACCTTCTTGCCGAGCGGCAGCCAGGACCAGACACCGGCGGCGGTGCGGCGCACGAAACCGGCGCGCACCAGGAGCTTGTGGCTGAGCACCTCGGCGTCGGCCGGGTCGTCGCGCAGTGTCTTGATCATCAAGCGGGACATGCGCTGGACCTGTGCGGCGTTGGCCATGGGAGTTTCTCCTGCGTAAGAAAGGTGACTCCCTGGAGGTTAGCTGCACGGGAGTGGCGCACGGAAATGCGTATCCGCTGCGCTCGGCCGGCTGCCCACGTTGTCGGCTTTCCCGCCGTGGGGGTTTGTGTGGTTGCGCCTGCGGCGCGGGGCCGCTGCGCGGGGCTTTCGGGGTGCGGTGACGGGCCTCCGGGGCAGGGTGTCCGGACTGCTGCGCTTTACGTCCGGACACCCTGCCCCTCCGGCCCGTCCCCTCTCGTGGGTGGTGGGGAGAAACGGTGCACGGGGGTGCACGTCGGTGGTCCCCTGTGTGTGGTCAGGGACGCTTCAGCGGCAGCGGGGCGCCCATCACGGCGTACGGCGTGGGGGCGCTGGGGAACAGCACGCGGCGGGCGATGTCCTCGTAGCCGAGGGAGCGGTACAGGTCGCGGGCCGGGCTCTCGGTGTCGATGGCCGAGAGGATGCTGCGGGGTTCCCCGGCCTCGTCGGTGATGCGGGTGATCAGCGCGCGGCCGATGCCCCGGTGCTGGTAGGCGGGGTGGACGTGGAGTTCGGTGATGACGAAGGAGTCGTCGAGCCAGTGGTCCAGGCCCTGGCTGCGCAGATAGGGCTCGACGACGGTGGACCACCAATGGGTGCGGTCGTTGGGCATGCCGTAGACGAAGCCGATGAGCCGGCCGGCGGGGGTGGTGGCGCCGAGGGCGCGGGCGCCGGCGCAGCCGAGGTGGCGCAGCACGATGTGCCGGCGGACGGCGATCTCGTCGTCACCGAGGCCGAAGGCGAGGGCCTGCACGGCCAGCGCGTCGTCCACGCGGGCAGCGAGATCGAGGGGGCCGACCGCGACGTCATCCATGGTCGGAGCGTACAAGGCGGCGGCTCAGAACAGTACGCTCATGAACGCGCCGACTTCCTCGAAGCCCACCCGGCGGTAGGCGGCGCGGGCGGCGGTGTTGAAGTCGTTGACGTAGAGGCTGACGACCGGGGCGACATCGCTGAGGGCGTAGCGCAGCACGGCGGCCATCCCGGTCTCGGACAGGCCCTGGCCGCGGCGGTCGGGGTCCACCCAGACGCCCTGGATCTGGCAGGCGAGCGGGGTGGCGGCGCCGATCTCGGCCTTGAAGACGACCTTGCCGTCCTCGATGCGGGCGAAGGACCGGCCGGATCCGACGAGTTCGGCGACCCGGGCCTGGTAGAGGAGGCCGCCGTCGCCGGCCATCGGCGAGATGCCGACCTCTTCGGTGAACATGGCCACGCACGCCGGCATGATCAGGTCCAGCTCGTTCTTGCGGATCCGCCGGACGTACGGGTCGGGGGCGATCTCGGCGGACGGGGTGCGGGTGACCATCAGGGGCTGGTGGGCGCGGATCTCGCGGGCCGGGCCCCAGTGGGGCTCCAGCAGGGACCACAGTTCGGCGGTGGGGCCGGCCGGGCCGACGATGGAGGAGCAGCGGCGGCCCTGGCGGCGGGCGCGCTCGGCGAAGCCGCGGATCGCCTCGGGGGTGGCGCAGACGGGGACGAGGTTGGCGCCGGCGTAGCAGAGGGATTCCAGCCGGCCGCCGACGTAATAGCCCCACATCTCGCCGCCGAGCCGCCAGGGGTCGAGGCCGGCGATCTGGACGCGGGCGGCGACAAAGGCGTTGGCGACCGGCTCCCGGTCCAGGACGGCGAGGGCCGCGTCGAGCTCCCCGGGCTCAAGGACCTTGATGGTGGTGGTCGTCAGCACGTGTCGGAAAGCCTCACCGGTACGGGCCTGGGAGGCCAGGCGGGAGCAGGTGCTGGCACTGTACCTCCACCTGCACGGGAGCACCTGGCCTGCTGCGCAGGGGCTTTTGCGGGGCGTGCGCGGGTGTGCGCGAGCCCCGCGGCCCGGGTGGGCGGCGGGGCTCGTACGGGAGGGGGTCAGCCCGCGGCGGTGACGACCGGGTCGCCGGAGGCGACGCCGTCGGCCTCCATCTGTGCGGCGATCTTCAAGGCCTCTTCGATGAGGGTCTCGACGATCTTCGACTCGGGGACGGTCTTGATGACCTCGCCCTTGACGAAGATCTGGCCCTTGCCGTTGCCGGAGGCGACGCCGAGGTCGGCCTCGCGGGCCTCGCCGGGACCGTTGACGACGCAGCCCATGACGGCGACCCGGAGCGGGACCTCCATGCCCTCCAGGCCCGCGGTGACCTCGTCGGCGAGCTTGTAGACGTCGACCTGGGCGCGACCGCAGGACGGGCAGGAGACGATCTCCAGGCGGCGCGGCCGGAGGTTGAGGGACTCCAGGATCTGGATGCCGACCTTGACCTCTTCGACGGGCGGCGCGGAGAGCGAGACCCGGATGGTGTCGCCGATGCCCTCGCTGAGCAGCGCGCCGAAGGCGACCGCGGACTTGATGGTGCCCTGGAAGGCCGGGCCGGCTTCGGTGACGCCGAGGTGGAGGGGGTAGTCGCAGGCGGCGGCGAGCTGGCGGTAGGCGTTGACCATCACGACCGGGTCGTTGTGCTTGACCGAGATCTTGATGTCGCGGAAGCCGTGCTCCTCGAAGAGCGACGCCTCCCAGAGGGCGGACTCCACCAGCGCCTCGGGGGTGGCCTTGCCGTACTTCTGGAGCAGCCGCCGGTCCAGGGAGCCGGCGTTGACGCCGATGCGGATCGGGGTGCCGGCGGCGGAGGCCGCCTTGGCGATCTCCTTGACCTTGTCGTCGAACTGCTTGATGTTGCCGGGGTTGACCCGGACCGCGGCGCAGCCGGCGTCGATCGCGGCGAAGACGTACTTCGGCTGGAAGTGGATGTCCGCGATGACCGGAATCTGGGACTTCCTGGCGATGACGGACAGCGCGTCGGCGTCGTCCTGGGTCGGGCAGGCGACCCGGACGATCTGGCAGCCGGAGGCGGTCAGCTCGGCGATCTGCTGGAGCGTGGCGCCGATGTCGGAGGTCCGGGTGGTGGTCATCGACTGCACCGACACCGGTGCGTCGCCGCCCACGGCGACCGAACCGACCTGGATCTTGCGGCTGACCCGGCGGTCGGCGAGCTTCGCCGGTACGTCCGGCATTCCCAGTGCGATGGCAGTCATCTGGTGAGCAACCCCAAGGTGTGGATCTAGGCCCGGATTCGATGGGCTCCGGGTCATCGAGATTACGGCACGGACCTTGCCGCGGGCACATCGAACCCTTGCGCCCCCTCGAAAGGGGGCGGCCCGGCACGCCCGGTCGGTCGCAGCGTGCCCGGCCGCCACTCGGCGACTAGGTCAGTTTCACCGGGTTCACCACGTCCGCGACCAGCACGAGCAGGGTGAAGCAGACGAAGATCCCGGCGACGACGTACGCGATGGGCATCAGCTTGGCGACGTCGAAGGGGCCGGGGTCCGGACGCCGGACGACCCGGGCGAAGGCCCGCCGGACCGACTCCCACAGGGCACCGGCGATATGGCCGCCGTCCAGCGGCAGCAGCGGCAGCATGTTGAACAGGAACAGCGAGAGGTTGAAGCCGGCGACCAGGAAGAGCATGGTCGCCACCCGCTGCTCCGGCGGGATGTGGAGCGAGAAGACCTCGCCGCCGACCCGGGCCGCGCCGACCACGCCCATCGGGGAGTCCTGCTTGCGCTCGGCGCCGTTGAAGGCCGCGTTCCACAGGTCCGGGATCTTGCCGGGGAGGCTTATCAGCGACTCGGTGCCCTGCTGGACCATGGTGCCCATGCGGTCGACGGACTGGCCGAAGGACTGCCGGACGATGCCGCTGGCCGGGGTGAAGCCGAGGAATCCGGCGCTGACGTACTGGCCGGGGACGTACCCGCCGTGGCCGTCGGTCTTGGCGACCTTGTTCTCGATGAGGTCGGCGTGCAGCGTCTGCCGGGCGCCGTGCCGCTCGACGACGAGGGTCGCCGGCCCGGTGGTCCTGCGGATCCGGTCCTGGAGGGTGTCCCAGTCCGGGACGGCGTGGCCGTCGAAGGACACGATCTTGTCGCCGGCCCGCAGGCCCGCGGCCTTGGCCGGGGAGTCCTTGGCGCCGGCCGGGCACTTGTCGGACTTGGCGGAGGCCGAGATGACGCAGTCCGAGACCGAGCTGACCTGCGTGGTCTGGGTGTTGATGCCGAAGCCCATCAGCACGCTCATGAAGATCACCACGGCGAGGATCAGGTTCATGAACGGCCCGGCGAACATCACGATCACGCGCTTCCAGGGCTTGCGCGTGTAGAACAGCCGGTGCTCGTCGCCGGGCTGGAGCTCCTCGAAGGCCGCCGAGCGGGCGTCCTCGATCATGCCGCGGAACGGTGAGGTGGAGCGGGCCTGGAGCTTCCCGTCGTCGCCGGGCGGGAACATGCCGATCATCCGGATGTAGCCGCCGAGCGGGACGGCCTTGATGCCGTACTCGGTGTCGCCCTTCTTGCGGGAGAAGATCGTCGGCCCGAAGCCCACCATGTACTGCGGCACGCGGATGCCGAACATCTTGGCCGTGGAGAGGTGGCCGAGCTCGTGCCAGGCGATGGAGAACAGCAGGCCGACGACGAAGACGACTATGCCGAGGATGGTCATCCAGGTCGTCATGCGCGAGCCTCCGATGGGGTGTGTGCCGCCCGGGCGGCCAGTTCGCGGGCGCGGGCGCGCGCCCAGGTCTCCGCTTCCAGGACGTCCGCGACCGTCAGGGAAGTTCCCGCGGCGGGCGTCCCGCTCCGCTGCGCTCCGCCTTGGCTGTTGCTCATCACCACTCCGGATGCCAAGCCTTCGTCGACCACTGCCGCGACCGTATCGACAATCCCTGTGAACGGCAGCCCGCCCTTGAGGAAGGCGGCGACGCATTCCTCGTTCGCCGCGTTGAAGACCGCCGGGGCGGTGCCGCCCAGCGCGCCGACGTGGCAGGCCAGCGGCACGGACGGGAAGGCCTCCTGGTCCAGCGGGAAGAACTCCCAGGTGTGCGCCGTCGTCCAGTCGACACCGGGGGCGGCGTCCGGGACCCGGTCCGGCCAGCCGATGCCCAGCGCGATCGGCATGCACATGTCGGGCGGGCTGGCCTGGGCGAGGGTCGAGCCGTCGGTGAACTCCACCATCGAGTGGATGTAGGACTGCGGATGGACCACGACCTCGATGCGGTCGAAGGGGACGTCGAAGAGCAGATGCGCCTCGATGACCTCCAGGCCCTTGTTGACCAGGGTCGCGGAGTTGATGGTGACGACCGGGCCCATCGACCAGGTCGGGTGGGCCAGCGCCTGCTCGGGCGTGACTCCGGCCAGCTCGCGCTTCGTACGGCCGCGGAACGGCCCGCCGGAGGCGGTGACGACCAGCTTGCGGACCTCGGCCCGGGTGCCGCCGGACAGCGCCTGGAAGAGGGCGGAGTGCTCGGAGTCGACCGGGATGATCTGACCGGGCTCGGCGACTGCCTTGACCAGCGGGCCGCCGACGATGAGCGACTCCTTGTTGGCGAGGGCCAGCACCCGGCCCGCCTTCAGGGCGGCGAGGGTGGGGGCGAGGCCGATGGAGCCGGTGATGCCGTTGAGGACGGTGTGACAGGGCGAGGCGGCGAGCCCGGTGGCCGCGTCGGGGCCGGCCAGGATCTCCGGCAGCGGCTCGCCGGCGCCGTAGCGCGCGGTCAGCGCCTCGCGGAGCGCGGGCACGGTCTCCTCGCGCGACACCGCGACGGCGGCGACCCGCAGCCGGTGCGCCTGCTCGGCGAGCAGGTCGACCCGGCCGCCGGCCGCGGCGAGCGCGGTGACCCGGAAGCGGTCGGGGTTGCGCAGCACGATGTCGATCGCCTGGGTGCCGATCGAACCGGTCGAGCCGAGGATCACGATCTCCCGGGGGCCTCCCGGGTCGGTTCGGGCCGGCTCGAAGCGCAGGTGCGGATGGGCGAGGGTGTCCGTCATGCGGTCCATTGTGGCCGGTCGGCGGGGCGCCTCGGCCACCGAGGGCCGCGGCGCCTCGTACGGGCGACCCGCGGGCCGCCCGTACGAGCGCGGTGCCGCTAGCGGATCGGGCGGCGGGCGTTGTCCTTCAGGCTCGGGCCGGGGGTGGCGTCGGCGATCCAGGCGCCGTCGCCGCTGGGGTCGGTGACGCCCTCCTCCAGCCAGGTGTAGCTGCCGCCGAGGACGCCGGCGACGACCTTGCGGTCCAGTTCGTCGGTGTTGGTCCACAGCCGGCCGAACAGCTCCTCGATGCGGATCCGGGCCTGCCGGCAGAAGGCGTCGGCGAGCTGGTGCGCCTCGCGGCCGTGGTCGCCGGTCAGTCGAAGGTGCTCGGCCCGTACGCAGGCCGCGCTCATCGCGAACAGCTCCGCGCCGATGTCGACGATCCGGCCGAGGAAGCCCTGCTTGGTCTCCATCTTCCCCTGCCAGCGGGACATCGCGTAGAACGTCGACCTGGCGAGCTTGCGGGAGCTCCGCTCGACATACCGCAGATGGCCGGCCAGCTCGCCGAACTCCTGGTATGTGCGCGGGAGTTGGCCGGGCCCGGCGACGAGTCTGGGCAGCCAGCGGGCGTAGAAGCCGCCGGCCTTGGCGGCGGCCCGGCCCTTGTCGGCGAGGGACTTGTCGGGGTCGATGAGATCGCCGGCGACCGACAGGTGGGCGTCGACGGCCTCGCGGGCGATCAGCAGGTGCATGATCTCCGTGGAGCCCTCGAAGATCCGGTTGATGCGCATGTCGCGCAGCATCTGCTCGGCGGGGACGGCGCGTTCGCCGCGGGCGGCGAGCGAGTCGGCGGTCTCGAAGCCGCGGCCACCGCGGATCTGCACCAGTTCGTCGGCCATCAGCCAGCCCATCTCGGAGCCGAAGAGCTTGGCGAGGGCGGCCTCGATGCGGATGTCGTTGCGGTTCTCGTCGGCCATCTGGGACGAGAGGTCGACGACGGCTTCCAGGGCGAAGGTGGTCGCCGCGATGAACGAGATCTTGGCGCCGACCGCCTCGTGCCTGGCGATCGGGCGGCCCCACTGCTCCCGGGCGCCGGACCACTCGCGGGCGATCTTCAGGCACCACTTGCCGGTGCCGGCGCACATCGCGGGCAGCGAGAGCCGTCCCGTGTTGAGCGTGGTCAGCGCGATCTTCAGGCCGGCGCCCTCGGGGCCGATGCGGTTGGCGGCCGGGACCCGCACCCGGTGGAAGCGGGTGACGCCGTTCTCCAGGCCGCGCAGGCCCATGAAGGCGTTGCGGTTCTCGACGGTGATACCGGGCGAGTCGGCCTCGACGACGAAGGCGGTGATGCCGCCCTTGTGCCCCTCGGAGGCGGGCACCCGGGCCATCACCACCAGCAGGTCGGCGACCACGCCGTTGGTGGTCCACAGCTTCACGCCGTCGAGAACGTAGTCTCCCCCGTCGTCCGGGACGGCCGTCGTGGCCAGCCGGGCCGGGTCCGAGCCGACGTCGGGCTCGGTCAGCAGGAACGCGGAGATGTCCGTCCGGGCCAGCCGCGGCAGGAACGTCTCCTTCTGCTCCTGGGTGCCGAAGAGCTTCAGCGGCTGCGGTACGCCGATCGACTGATGCGCGGAGAGCAGCGCGCCGATCGCCGGGCTGGCCGTGCCGACCAGGGCGAGGGCGCGGTTGTAGTAGACCTGGGTCAGCCCGAGGCCGCCGTACTTCGGGTCGATCTTCATGCCGAGGGCGCCGAGCTCCTTGAGCCCGTTGACGGTCTCGTCCGGGATCCGCCCCTCGCGCTCGATCCGGGCACCGTCGACCTCCGTCTCGCAGAACTCCCGCAGCGTGGCGAGGAACTTCTCGCCGCGCCGCACGTCGTCGGCGGCCGGGGTGGGGTGCGGATGGATGAGGTCGAGCCGGAAGCGCCCCAGGAACAGCTCCTTGGCGAAGCTGGGCTTGCGCCAGTCCTGCTCGCGGGCCGCCTCGGCGACCCGGCGCGCTTCGCGCTCGGAAACGTTGCGGATGGACGGAGCGGTCATCAGGAGCTCACCTCGCCGCGGATCGGGAGTTCTGCGCCGGCGGGCCGGTCGGCCGCCGGACAGTGCTACTTGTGAGAGTTACCCGATCCGCACGGGTTGCACCAGTGGAGGCGCAGGGCGGCACCGGCCCCGGGAGCGGGTACCCGCCACGGGTGATTCGCGCGGCGACATGCGCGGCGCGCCACGGTGCCGCGCCGGGACGGCGCCGTCCGTACGGCACGGTGGGAGCCGGCGCCGCGGGCGGCCGGACAGCACCCTTCGGGGGCGCGGCACACCGCCTCCCCGAAGGGAGAACGGGGGACGCGGCGCGCTCCGGAACAGGGTGCGGAGCGCGCCGCGTCGGGGCCGGCGCCGGGGGGTGCGCCGGCCGGGGACCTGGCGGGCGGTACGGCCCAAGGGATGGCCGTCGCTGTCCACCGGACCAGGCCGGTCGGACGGGCCGGGAAGCGGCCGGGTCCTACAGGTCCAGTCCGGTGAGGACCAGGACCCGCTCGTAGGTGTAGTCGTCCATCGCGAAGCGCACGCCCTCGCGGCCGACGCCGGACTGCTTGACGCCGCCGTACGGCATCTGGTCGGCGCGGTAGGACGGCACGTCGCCGATCACCACGCCGCCGACCTCCAGCGCGCGGTGGGCGCGGAAGGCGGTCCTGGCGTCGTGCGTGAACACGCCTGCCTGGAGGCCGAACTTGGAGTCGTTGACGGCCGCGAACGCCTCGTCGACGCCGTCGACCTTCTTGAGGGTGAGCACCGGGCCGAAGACCTCTTCGCAGGCCAGGATCGCGTCGGACGGCACGTCCGCCAGCACGGTCGGCGCATACGAGGCGCCGTCGCGCTTGCCGCCCGCGAGCAACGTGGCGCCGCGCTGCACGGCGTCGTCCACCCAGGACTCGACGCGCTTGGCGGCGTCCTCGCTCACCAGCGGGCCGACCTCGGTCGCGTCGTCCGACGGGTCGCCGGTGACCTGGGCCTCGACGGCCGCGACGACCTTCGGCACCAGCCGGTCGTAGACGGAGGCGTCCGCGATGACCCGCTGCACCGAGATGCAGGACTGGCCGCCCTGGTAGTTCGAGAAGGTCGCGATGCGCTGCGCCGCCCAGTCCAGGTCCGCCTCGGAGGACCAGTCGGGGAGGACCACGGCCGCGCCGTTGCCGCCCAGTTCCAGGGTGCAGTGCTTGCGCGGCACCGAGTCGAGGATCGCGTAGCCGACCTTGTCGGAGCCGGTGAAGGAGATGACCGGCAGGCGCTCGTCCTGGACCAGCGCCGGCATGCGGTCGTTGGGGACCGGGAGGATCGACCAGGAGCCGGCGGGCAGGTCGGTGCCGGCGAGCAGCTCGCCGATGACCAGGCCGGAGAGCGGGGTGGCCGGGGCCGGCTTGAGGATGATCGGGGCGCCGGCGGCGATGGCCGGGGCGATCTTGTGGGCGCAGAGGTTCAGCGGGAAGTTGAACGGTGCGATGCCCAGGACCGTGCCGCGCGGGAAGCGGCGGGTGAGCGCGAGCCGGCCGGCACCGCCCGCGTCGGTGTCCAGGCGCTGCGCCTCGCCGCCGTTGAAGCGGCGGGCCTCCTCGGCCGCGAACCGGAAGACGGACACCGCGCGGCCGACCTCGCCGCGGGCCCACTTCATGGGCTTGCCGTTCTCCGCGGAGATCAGCCGGGCGATCTCCTCGGCCCGCTCCTGGAGCCCGCGCACCACGTGGTCCAGGGCGGCGGCCCGCACGTGGGCGGGGGTCGCGGCCAGTTCCTCCTGGACGGCGACGGAGGCGGCGACGGCCTCCTCGACCTGGGCCTCGGTGGGAACGCTCACCGTGCCGACGAGACGTCCGTCCCAAGGGGAGGTGACGTCGAATGTGGCGTCGCCGGTGGCCTGACGGCCGGCGAGCCAGAAGGCGGTGGGGGCTGCATCAGTGTTCGGCACAGTGGATCCCGGCCCTTCAGTGGTGGTGGGTGGTGCGCGCAGCTCGTGGAGCGGCTCTGCGGTTGACTCTGAGCCCACCGTAGGGGCGCGGCGCCGTCCTGGCGCTTGTCCGAAGCGGCGAAATCCGGTGCGGTGTCCCTCCGCGATGGAGTCAGCGCGGTGGCGGGCGCCGTTCCCCCTGCTCCCCGGCTGCTCCTGCGGCTACTCGCCCGGCGGCGCCGACGTCGCCTTCAGGGCCAGCCACAGCTCCATGCGGACGTCCGGGTCGTCCAGGGAGCGGCCCAGGATCTCCTCCACCCGCCGCATCCGGTAGCGCAGGGTGTGGCGGTGCACGCCGAGGTCGGCGGCGGCGGCGTCCCACTGGCCGTGCCGGGCGAGCCAGGCGCGCAGCGACGCCACCAGGTCGCCGCGGCCGGTCGCGTCGTGCTCGCGCAGCGCGCGCAGCAGCCCGTCGGCGAAGGCGCGCACCGCGTCGTCGGCGAGCAGCGGGAGGACGGAGCCGGCCGCCACGTCCTCGTGCTCCACCAGGGCCCGGCCGCGGCGGCGGGCGACGGAGAGCGCCTGCTCGGCCTGGCGGTAGGCGGTCGCGGTGGCCATCGGGCCGGTGGGCGCGGAGACGCCGACGGCCAGCCCCTCGGCGTCCCGGCCCGCCCCGTCGCGCGCCGACCGGCCGCGCGGTCGCGGCTGCGGCCCGAGGCGGGCCTCGGTCGCGGCGGCGAACTCGGCGCAGGCGTCCGCTGCCGCGCCGCCGTCCGCGACCAGCGCGGTCAGCCGGCCGGCGTCCGGTACGGCGAGCAGCGCCTCGCCGGTCCTGGCCGCGGCGGCGTCCAGCGCATCGGCGAGCGCGTCCAGGACGGGCGGGGGCACGGTGCCCCGGGGCGATGGGGGTCCGCCCTGCGCATGGGGGTCCCCCTGCCCGAACGGAGTCGAGAGCTTGGGGGAGGGCGGCTGGTTGTCGGCGGGCACCGGCTCGGCCACCAGGACCCGGAACGGGGCGTCCAGCAGCCCGCCGTAGAGCCGCCCGGCCACCGCCCGCGCATGGTCCGGCTCGCCGGCCAGCAGCATCTTGAGCACCGCGGCGCCCAGCCGCTGCTCGGCGTCCTGGAGGGCCCGGGACCGCTCCGTGGTCAGGGTCAGCAGCGCCACGGCGGAGTGCACGGCGTACCGCTCGGCGGTCCCCAGCGGCGCCGCCGTGCCGACCGCGAGGACGCCGCGCGCCCGCCGCCCGGTGCCCAGCGACTGGAGCTCCACCCGGTCGTCGCCGTCGGTGTCGCTGAGCACGGCGCTGGCCGGCGCCGGCCGCTCCCGCAGCCGCGCCACGTCCTCCGCGAGCCGGGCCGCCCGCCGCGCCGCCCAGTCGGGGGCCGCGGCCACCACCGCGCCCGACGCGTCGTACAGCGCCGCCCAGCCGTCCAGGTGCGCCGCCAGCCGGGCCAGCAGCTCGGCCGGCCCCTCGGCGCCGAGCGCCGCCCGGGTCAGCTCCCGCTGCGCCGCGAACCCGGCGGTCACCGCGCGGTACTGGTCCGCCGCCACGGCCGCCGAGACGGCCTTGCTGATCGCGATGAACGGCGTGCGGCGGGGCACGGCGAGCAGCGGCAGATGCTGCTGCCGGGCCGCGTCGACCAGCGCCTGCGGCACGCACTCGTAATTCACCCCGACCGCGAACCCCAGCCCGACGACCCCCGCCTCGGAGACCCGCCGCACGTACCGGCTCGCGGTGTCCGGGTCCGCCGCGTCCAGCTTCAGCGCGGTGATCAGCAGCAGCTCGCCGCCCTCCATGTACGGCACCGGGTCGATCAGTTCACTGGCGTGCGCCCAGCGCACCGGAACATCGAGCCGGTCCTCCCCCGCGAGCACGGTCAGCTTGAGCGAGGTGTGGTTGACCAGGGAGGCGAGGGTGTGCGGCATAGGACCTTCGGTGGCTGCGGCGGGCGGCGGGAGAGCGATCGGCACCCAAGGACCGGCACAGGATCGTTTGCGCCGCCCCGTATGAACGGGTGATGTCGATTCTGCCTCAACGGAGGGTTTCGGGGACAGGTCCCGCAGCCGGACGCCGCACTCCGCACCCGGCCCGGCCGTCCACCGCGGCCGGCCCCGGCCCGGTTTCTCAGGCGCGCAGGTCGACCAGGACGGGCGGGGCGTGCTCGCCCTCGACCGTCGTCACGGACAGCACCGCGTGCCCGGCGGGGACGGCGTTGGCGAGGTCGGAGGCGGACCAGCGTTCGCGCTCGACGGTGCGGACGGTGACGGCCTTGGAGGTGGCCGCCTTGCCGGTGACCAGGTGGCGGAAGATGTGGAACGCCTTCATCCCCGCGCCGTGCGCGATGATTTGACGGTCCGTCACATCGCGGGTCTCCACCCATTCCTTGCCCCACACCTCGGCGAACGGCGCCCCGTCCCAGGGCGTCACACCGGCGAACGCCATCCGGCAGCCGACCGCGCCGAGCAGCGCGCTGCGCAGCCCCTCGGGGACGTCGTCCAGGGAGCGCAGGGTCAGCACCGCACCGGCATTGGCCGAGCGCAGCCGCTGGAGGCCGCGCAGCGCCTCGGCGGTGACGGTGTGCGCGGCCTCGTCCAGGACCAGGCAGGCGAACAGCGAGCGGTCGGTGCGGGCCACCGCGCACTCGGTGAACTGGGCGAGGACCAGCCGCGCGAGGATCCGGGACGCCTCCGCGTGGCCGCGTTCGGGGAGTTCGATACGGACCCGGAGCGGGTGGTCGAGGGAGCGCAGCGAGACCTGGCGGGTGCCGCCCGTGGGGTCGAAGAAGGCGGCGAACGCCGGGCGGTCGAGGAGGGCGATGCGGTCGGCGAGGAGCAGGCCGACATCGCCGGGGCGTTCCGACTGGCGGGCGCGGGCGTCCAGTTCGCGCAGCAGGGTGTGGTCGCCGGCCTCCTCCAGGGCGGTGCGCAGCGCGGTCACCGCCTGCGGTGCGCCGTCCAGCAGTTCACGCAGCTCGGGCACGGTCGGGAAGCGGTCGCGGGCGGCGCGGAAGGGACCCAGCAGCTGGGCCAGCGCGGTCGCCGCACGCCGGCTGTCGCCGCCGGGCAGCTGCTCGGCGAGATCGCCGACCAGCGCCTCGGCGAGGATGCCGGCCGCCTCGTCGGGGTCGGTGGTGCCGCCGTAGAGGTCGAGGTCGCAGTCCGGGTCCGGGCGGCCGATCCCGACGACCACGTCGTACGCGTCGGCGGGGCCGAGGTCGGCCCCCGCCGGGCCGACGGCGACCACGGCGCACTGCCCGGCGAGCGCCTGGAGGCACATGGCCTCCACGACCGGCCGGACGACCCGGGTCGTCTTGCCGCTCCCCGCGGGCCCGACGGCCAGCAGGGAGGTGCCCAGCACCCGCGGCTCCAGGGCCGAGCCGGTGCCCCGGTGCTGGTACGGGTTGCGCGGATGGTCGGCGGCGGTGCCGATGCGGACCTGGTGGGCGAGCAGATCGTGGTGGGCGGTGCGGCGCACCAGGTCGCGCTGCCCTGAGGGGTGCGCACAGGCCGCGGCGCCGTGCCGCAGAACGGTGTCGGTGAAGGAGGCGAGGGAGTGCTTCCCGGAGCGCACCGAGCGCCAGGCGCGCTCGATCCGGGCCACGTCCACATCGTTCATCCGTCCGGCGCGGGCCTCCTCGGCCAGCTTGTCCGCGGCGTCGGGGGCGCCGTGGACGCGCAGTTCGGGCCACTGGGCGCGGTCGGCGGCGGGCTGCGGCACGGCGGCCGGGGCGCGGTCGCGCAGACGGCGCAGGGTCGGGCCGAGGAAGCGGCGGGCCAGTTCGGGCCAGCGGCCGACGCGGCCGAAGACGACGGCCATGAGGGCCAGGAACAGCCCGTAGTAGATGTAGCTGGCCCAGACGTAGGCCATCGGCTCGGTCCCGTCCCGCCAGGAGTCGGGCGTCAGGAGCACCAGCGGCCAGAGCCAGTAGCTGCCCAGGTACCCGTTCCACAGCAGCGACCACAGCAGCCAGCCGCACAGGAACGAGATCACCGCCCCGCTGATCAGCTGCCGCAGGGGGACCCGCTCGGGCTCCTCCTTGGCGCGCGGGCGGTGGCCGTACGTCCAGATGCCGGGCGCGGCGGCCGGGCGCGGGGTGCGCAGCCACCCGACGAGCGGCGGCTCGGCGCCGCCCTGCCGGCCGGCGGGCGGGGCGGCGGGGGCGGCCGGCCGGGGCGGCGCGGCGGGCGGCGGCGGGGTGGGCGGTGCCGCCGGCCGCGGGATCCGGTCCGAGCGGGTGTTGCGCGCGTCCTGGGTGCCGTCGGTGTTCATCCGGTGCCCTTGTCCCCCTCGAACCGTGACCCTCTGACCCTGGTCTGCTGCCGCTCAATCTACTGGCCGCGCACCGTGGCTATGTCCGGTGCGGACAACGCAACACGCGCACTTCTCCCGAACGGAACATGCCCGACCCGGCCGACCGCCCCTAACCTGCGAGAACAAGACCTCTGTACGTCCGTGTTCCACCCCCAGGAGACTGCCATGACCGAACTGTCCGGAGGGCCCGCCCTCCCCCAGGAGCGTCGCGTCGTCACCGCGATCCCCGGCCCCAAGTCCCAGGAGCTGTGGGCCCGTAAGCAGGCCACCGTGGCGGCCGGCGTCGGCGCCGTGCTGCCCGTGTTCGTCAAGCGCGCGGGCGGCGGCGTCCTGGAGGACGTGGACGGCAACTCCCTGATCGACTTCGGCTCCGGCATCGCGGTGACCTCGGTGGGCAACAGCGCGGAGGCCGTGGTCCGCCGGGCCACCGCGCAGCTCGCCGACTTCACCCACACCTGTGCGATGGTCACGCCGTACGAGCCGTACGTCGAGGTCTGCGAGGCGCTGGCCGAGCTGACGCCGGGCGACCACGAGAAGAAGTCGGCGCTGTTCAACTCCGGTGCGGAGGCCGTCGAGAACGCCGTCAAGATCGCCCGTGCGTACACCAAGCGCCAGGCGGTCGTCGTCTTCGACCACGGCTACCACGGCCGGACGAACCTGACGATGGCGCTGACCGCGAAGAACATGCCGTACAAGCACGGCTTCGGCCCGTTCGCCCCCGAGGTCTACCGCGTTCCGCTGGCCTACCCCTACCGCTGGCTGACCGGCCCGGAGAACTGCGCGCAGGAGGCCGCCGAGCAGGCCATCACGCAGATCACCAAGCAGATCGGCGCGGAGAACGTCGCGGCGATCATCATCGAGCCGGTGCTCGGCGAGGGCGGTTTCATCGAGCCGGCCAAGGGCTTCCTCCCGGCCCTCGCGAACTTCGCGAAGGAGAACGGGATCGTCTTCGTCGCGGACGAGATCCAGTCCGGCTTCTGCCGTACGGGCCAGTGGTTCGCGTGCGAGGACGAGGGCATCGTGCCGGACCTCATCACGACCGCCAAGGGCATCGCGGGCGGTCTGCCGCTGGCGGCCGTCACCGGCCGCGCGGAGATCATGGACGCCGCGCACGCGGGCGGCCTGGGCGGCACCTACGGCGGCAACCCGGTGGCCTGCGCCGCCGCGCTCGGCTCCATCGAGACCATGCGCGAGCTGGACCTGAACGCCAAGGCCAGGCACATCGAGGAGGTCATGAAGGCCCGCCTCACCGCGATGCAGGAGAAGTACGACATCATCGGCGAGGTCCGCGGTCGCGGCGCGATGATCGCGATCGAGCTGGTCAGGTCCGGTTCCAAGGACCCCAACCCGGAGGTCACCGGCGCGCTCGCCAAGGCGTGCCACCAGGAGGGCCTGCTGGTGCTGACGACCGGCACGTTCGGCAACGTGCTGCGCTTCCTGCCGCCGCTGGTCATCGGCGAGGATCTGCTCAACGAGGGCCTGGACATCCTGGAGGCGGCGTTCGGCGCGCTCTGAGCGGCGGCCGGGTCCGTACGGGCCGCCCCATGGACCGGCGAGCGCACGGCATCCGGGCGCGGCCCGGGGCGCGGCGCAGGCCGTGTCCCGGGCCGCGCCCCGTTCGCCTCCCCTACCAGGACAAACGGAACCTGACGTACCGCGTGAAGAAGATGTGCGGGGGCAATGGCGGCCAGGTGATGCGGCTTACGGGGGCGCTCCCGGTGCCGTACGGTTTCGGCAGATGAGAGAAACACCCCGCCCGCAGGGGACTGCGGGTGACGCCCGGTCGGCGCTTCCCCGGCTTCGACCTGGCCGTGCCCTCGCGCACAACACCGGAGCCGATGGCTCCGGGAATCCTCACCGATCGGATGTCCGCCCGCCCCAGACCCCCCGGGGCGCGCGGGACACCGGTCAGCGCGGCCGTTCCGGAACCACCCCCCCTGTTCCGGGACGGTCGCTTTTCCGTGCGTTTCATGTGCCGCGCCCCGGCCGCCGCCATGCGGTCGTCGCGCTGGTCAGCGCGCTGCTCTTCGGGCTGATCAGCTGGCAGGTGGCGGCCCACGGAGCGGTGCGCGCCCTCGACGAACGGCTCGGCCGCGGTCTGGAGTCGAGCGCCGTCCCCGGGCCGCTCGCCCAGTTCCTCGCCGATCTCGGCAATACGGCCGTGGCACTGCCGGTGCTGCTGGTGGCGGCGGGGTGGGCGCTGTGGCGGCTGCGGCGTGCGGCGGCTGCGGGCCGCGGACCGGCGCGGCCCTGGCTGCCGCCGCTCGCCGCGCTGGGCGGCCTGGCCGCGGTGCCCGCGCTGGTGGTCCCGTTCAAGGTGTGGCTCGACCGGCCGGGGCCGCCCTCGATGGCCGGGTCGCACGAGGGCTTCTATCCCTCGGGGCACGGGGCGACCGCGGCCGTCGCGTACGGTCTGGCGGCGCTGCTGCTGGCGCGGGCGCACCGCCGCGGGGCCGCACGTCGCGAGGACGGCCGACCGGCGGACCGCGGGCGCGGCCGGATCGCGGCGATCCCCGCCGCGGTGGTGCCGGCGGCGGGGATCGGGCTGCTCAATGCGGGCGTCGGCCTGGGACTGGTGCGGCAGGGGTACCACTGGCCGCTCGACGTGCTCGGCAGCTGGTGTCTGGCCGGGGTGCTGCTGCCCGTGTGGTGCGCGGTGTGCGACCGGTGGGGCGGGCGGTCCGGGTCGGACCGCTAGGGCCGGTCCGACCCGGACCCACAGCCCCGCGGACGTACCGCCGACTGCCGTTCCGTCAGCCGTTGACCGGGTTGACGAAGGTGCCGGGGTGGGTGGCGCCCGACTGGTCGAGGATGGCGCCGCCGTAGGGCCACTTGAGCGCGAAGGGCTTCTTCTCGTTCGGCGGGGTGACGGTCACCAGACCGGGCTCGACCTTCTTGTCGTCCTTGCCGGTGGTGGGCAGCAGCTCGATGGTGAACTGGGTGTGCGCGCCCGGCTTCAGCGTCACCGGGGCCGGCTTCTTGGCGGAGCGTCGCAGGTCCCAGGTGGTGCCGTCGGTGCCCTTGATCTGGACGCCCGGGAAGCCGTCCAGGGTGCAGCTGGCCTTGCCGATGTTCTTCAGCCACACCGCGGCGGTCTGCTGGGAGTCGCTCTTCATGTCGGGGATGCCGCCGCCCTCGGAGCCCCAGCCGGCCTGGAGTCCGCCGGTGGTGCACCGGCCGCCCGCAGCGCCGGCGTGCGAACCCTGCCCGGCGTGCGAACGGTGCCCAGCCGAGGTGGACTTGGCACCCGTCGAACCGCCCGCGGTACCGCCCGAGGTGCCGCCGTCACCGGAGCCGCCGGAGCCGCCGGGGTCGGCGGCGGCCGAGGCCGAGCCGGACGGGGAGCCGGCGGCGTCGGACTTGGCGCCGTTGCAGGCGGTCAGGCCGAGCGCGGCAACCGCGATCAGGCCCGCGGCGGCGGCCCTGCGGCCGTGGCGGAGCGTGGTGTGCGACATGGTGTCCCCCTCGTGGTGGGCTGCGTCCGGTGGTCGTTCGCAGGTACCACTCTGGTCGCCGCCGCTGATGATCGGCTAACACGCCGCTAACATCCGGCCGCCGCGTCACCCGAGGGAGGAGGCGGCGGGAGAAGCAGGCAGTCGGGGCGGGCGGCGCACCGGCCGCCCGCCCCGTGCGGCGTACGAGGGGGAAGGCGGGTCGGGTCAGCTGTCGAAGCCCAGGCCCACCTTGTCCATGGCTTTCAGCCAGAGGTTGCGCCGGCCGCCGTTCTCGTCGGCGCGGGTCATGGACCACTGGGTGAGGCCGATGCCCAGCGACCGCACCGGCTCGGGCGGGAAGGGCAGCGGCTTGGTCCGCACCATCTCCAGCTCGGTACGCGCGGTGCGCTCCCCCGAGAGCAGGTCGAGCATCACGTCCGCGCCGAAGCGGGTGGCGCCGACGCCCAGCCCGGTGTAGCCCAGCGCGTAGGCCACCCGCCCGCCGTGGGCGGTGCCGAAGAAGGCCGAGAAGCGGGAGCAGGTGTCGATGGCGCCGCCCCAGGCGTGGCTGAAGCGGAGCCCTTCGAGCTGCGGGAAGCAGCGGAAGAAGTGGTGGGCGAGCTTGCGGTAGGTGGCCGGGTGGTGGTCGTACTCGGCCCGTACGCCGCCGCCGTAGCGGTGGATGATGTCGTAGCCGCCCCACAGGATGCGGTGGTCGGCGGTGATGCGGAAGTAGTGGAAGTGGTTGGCGCTGTCGCTGAGGCCCTGCCGGTTCTTCCAGCCGATGGCGGCGAGCTGTTCGGCGCTGAGCGGCTCGGTCATCAGGGCGTGGTCGTAGACCGGCGCGATGTACGGGCGCACCCGCCTGACCAGCGACGGGAAGGCGTTGGTGCCCAGTGCCGCATGCCGGGCGAAGACCCGGCCGTACGGGGTGCGGACGGCGATGCCCGCGCCGCGCGAGGAGAGTCGGGTGCCCGGCGTGTGCTCGTAGATGCGGACGCCCAGGGAGAGGCAGGCCCGCTTGAGGCCCCAGGCGAGCTTGGCCGGGTGGAGCATCGCGACGCCCGTGCGGTCCCACAGGCCGGCGAGGAAGGTGGGCGAGTCGACCTCGGCGCGGACCGCCTCGCGGTCGAGGAACTCCCGTCCCTCCAGGCCGAGTTGCGCAGCCTCCTCGGCCATCTCGCGGAGTTCGGCGACCTGGTGCGGGGCGGTGGCGACGTCGATCTCGCCGGTGCGCTCGAAGTCGCAGTCGATGCCGTGGCGGGCGACGGCGTCCTCGATCCCGTCGAGGTTGCGGGCGCCCAGCTCCTCCAGCTCGGCGAGTTCGCCGGGCCAGCGGGACAGGCCGTTGCCCAGGCCGTGGGTGAGCGAGGCGGCGCAGAAGCCGCCGTTGCGCCCGGAGGCGGCCCAGCCGACTTCCTGGCCCTCGATGAGGACGACATCGCGCTGCGGGTCGCGCTCCTTGGCGAGCAGCGCGGTCCACAGCCCGGAGTAGCCGCCGCCGACGACCAGCAGATCGCAGCGCTCGTCGCCGACGAGGGCGGGCAGGGCGTGGGGGCGGGCAGGGTCCTCCAGCCAGAACGGCCGGGGGGTGGCGTCGGCCAGCGCGTGGACGGGGGACGCTTCGGACGGATACGGCACGTCAGCTCGTGCCATGGTTCTCAGCTCCTCTGGCGGCGTTTCTTGCCGGCCGTCCGGCCGACGAAGACGCAGAGCACGGCGACCAGGAACATCGCCGTACCGATGACGTTGATCTGAACAGGAGTGCCCCGCTGCGCCGATCCCCAGACGAACATGGGGAAGGTCACGGTGGAGCCCGCATTGAAGTTGGTGATGATGAAGTCGTCGAAGGACAGCGCGAAGGAGAGCAGCGCGCCGGCCGCGATCCCGGGCGCCGCGATCGGCAGCGTGACCCGCAGGAACGTCTGCACCGGTGTGGCGTAGAGGTCCTGGGCGGCCTGCTCCAGCCGCGGGTCCATGCTCATCACCCGGGCCTTGACGGCGGTGACGACGAAGCTCAGGCAGAACGTGATGTGCGCGATGAGGATCGTCCAGAAGCCGAACTGGATGCCCATGTTGAGGAAGAGGGTCGCCAGGGAGGCGGCCATGACGACCTCGGGCATGGCCATCGGCAGGAAGATCAGGGTGCCCACGCCTCCGCGGGCGCGGAAGCGGTAGCGGGCCAGCGCGAACGCGATCATGGTGCCGAGGACGGTCGCCCCGACGGTGGCCCAGACGGCGATCTCCAGGCTGAGCCCGAGCGAGCCGCACATGTCGGCGACGCCGCACGGATCGGTCCAGGCGTCCGTGGAGAACCGCGTCCACTGGTAGTTGAAGCGGCCGTTGGGCTTGTTGAAGGAGAAGACCATCACGACGAGGTTGGGCAGGATCAGATAGCCCAGCGTGCCCAGGCCCGCGATCGTGACGATGTGGCGGCGCAGCCACCGCAGGGCCCGGTTCGGGGGGCGGACCGCGGTGGCTCGGGTGGTCTCGTGGACGGCCATCAGACCAGGTCCTCCGTCCCCGACTTGCGGATGTAGAGCGTGACCATGGCGAGGATGGCCGCCATGAGGATGAAGGAGAGGGCGGCGGCGGTCGGGTAGTCCAGGACGCGCAGGAACTGCGACTGGATGACGTTGCCGATCATCTTCTGGTCCGTGGAGCCCAGCAGTTCGGCGTTGATGTAGTCGCCGGCGGCCGGGATGAAGGTCAGCAGGGTGCCGGCGACGACGCCGGGCATGGACAGCGGGAAGGTGACCCGGCGGAACGTCGTCGCCGGGCGGGCGTAGAGGTCGCCGGCGGCCTCGTGCAGCCGCGGGTCGATGCGCTCCAGCGAGGTGTAGAGCGGCAGGACCATGAACGGCAGGAAGTTGTACGTCAGTCCGCAGACCACCGCGAGCGGGGTGGCCAGCACCCGGTGCCCCTCGGTGATGCCGAGGGCGCTGGTGACGTCCAGGACGTGGAGGTGATTGAGGGCGCCGACGACCGGTCCGCCGTCGGCCAGGATCGTCTTCCAGGCCAGCGTGCGGATCAGGAAGCTGGTGAAGAACGGGGCGATCACCAGGATCATCACCACGTTCCGCCAGCGCCCGGCCTTGAAGGCGATCAGATACGCCAGCGGGTAGCCCAGCGCCAGGCAGAGCACGGTGGCGACGGCGGCGTACGCCACCGAGCGGACGAACTGCGGCCAGTATTCGGCGAGGGCGTCCCAGTAGGTGGCGACGTGCCAGGTGACCTTGAAGCCCTCTTCGAGGGAGCCGGTCTGGAGGGAGGTCGACGCCTGGTAGACCAGCGGCGCGGCGAAGAAGACGATCAGCCACAGGATGCCGGGCAGCAGCAGCCAGTAGGGGATCAGCCGCTTGCGGACCGGGGTCGTGCGGATCTCCAGGGAGTCGGCGGTATCTGGGCGCTCCGGTGGCGCGGGGGTTTCGGTGGTCGTCACGCGGCCTCCTCGTCGAGGTCCGCGCCGGCGTCGATATCCTGGTCCGCGTCCAGCGCGAAGGTGTGCGCCGGGTTCCAGTGCAGCACGATCTCCGCGCCGGGCACGAGCCGGCCGTCGCGCTCGATGTTCTGCTCGTAGACGGCGAGTTCGCCCAGCCCCGGCACGTCGACGACGTACTGGGTGGAGACGCCGATGAAGCTGGCGTCCTTGATGCGGCCGGGCAGCCGGTTGCGGCCCTCGGCGAGGGTCCCGGCGGCGTCGGCGTGCGCCAGGGACACCTTCTCGGGCCGGACGCCGGCCAGCACCTTGTCGCCGCTGCGGGCCGGGGCGCTGCACCGCCGGGCGGGCAGCCGGAGCTTGGCGTCGCCGGCCCTGAGGAGCAGTTCCTCGCCGCCCGCCTCGACGACCTCGGCCTGGATGAGGTTGGAGGTGCCCAGGAAGTTGGCGACGAAGGTGGTGGCGGGGTTCTCGTACAACTCGGCGGGGGCGCCGAGCTGTTCGACCCGGCCGCCGTTCATCACGGCCACGGTGTCGGCCATCGTCATGGCCTCCTCCTGGTCGTGGGTGACATGGACGAAGGTGATGCCGACCTCGGTCTGGATGCGCTTGAGCTCCAGCTGCATCTGTCGGCGCAGCTTGAGGTCGAGGGCGCCCAGCGGCTCGTCCAGCAGCAGCACCTCGGGGTGGTTGATCAGCGCCCGCGCGACCGCCACCCGCTGCTGCTGGCCGCCGGAGAGCTGCTGCGGCCTGCGGCGCGCCATCGGGCCGAGCTGGACGAGGTCGAGCATCTCCTCGACCTGCTTCTTGACGGACTTGATGCCGCGGCGGCGCAGTCCGAAGGCGACGTTCTCGTAGATGTCCAGGTGCGGGAAGAGCGCGTAGTTCTGGAAGACGGTGTTGACCTGGCGCTTGTAGGGCGGCAGGACGGTGACGTCCCGGCCGGAGAGTTCGACGGTCCCGGTGGTGGGCTCCTCCAACCCGGCGATCATGCGCAGAGTGGTCGTCTTGCCGCAGCCCGAGGCGCCCAGGAGGGCGAAGAAGGACCCGGCGGGGACGGTGAGGTCGAGCGGGTGGACGGCGGTGAAGGAACCGTAGGTCTTGCTGATCCCGCGGAGGCGGACGTCGCCGCCGCTGCTCCGGGGGGTCTCGGTGTGGGTCATGTGGGTCGTCCCGTGGGTCGGAGGGCAGAACGGCTCGGGCCGGGCCTGGTGCGCGGCTCAGGCGCCGGTGAGGTCGGAGAACTTCTGGTTGAACGCCCGGTTCTCCTGAGGGGTCAGCGCGCGGAAGGAGTGGGATCGGGCGATCATCTCCTGGTCCGGCAGGATCAGCGGGTTCTCCGCCAGCTCCTTGTCGATCTTGGCGAGTTCGCCGCGTACGCCGTCGACGGGGCAGGCGTAGTTGATGAACGCGGCGAGCCGGGCCGCCACCGCCGGCTCGTAGAAGTAGTCGATGAGCCGTTCGGCGTTCTCCTTGTGGCGCGCCTTGCCGGGCACCATCAGGTTGTCGGTCGACGTCATGTAGCCGGCCTTGGGGACGGCATAGCCGATGGCGGGGTTGTCGCTCTGGAGCTGGACGACGTCGCCGGCCCAGGCCACGCACGCGGCGAGGTCGCCCTTTTCCAGGTCGCTGGTGTAGTCGTTGCCGGTGAAGCGGCGGATCTGCTTGCGGTCGACGGCTTTCTGGAGCCGGGCGAGGGCCGCGTCGAAGTCGTCGGCGGTGGCGTCCTCGGGCCGCTTGCCCATGTCCAGCAGGGTCAGCCCGATGGTGTCGCGCATCTCGGAGAGGAAGCCGACCCGGCCGGCGAGCTGCGGGTCCTCCAGCAGCTGGCCGACCGAGTCGACCGTGCGTCCGCCGGTGGCCCTCTTGTTGTACGCGATGATCGCGGGGATGCCCTGCCAGACGTAGGAGTGCTTGCGGCCCGGGTCCCAGGACGGATTGCGGTACTGGGCCGCCAGGTTGGCCGAGGCGTGCGGCAGTTGCGACCGGTCGAGCGGCTGGATCCAGCCGAGGGAGATCATCCGGGCGCACATCCAGTCGGTGAGCACGATCAGATCGCGGCCGGTGTCCTGCCCGTTGGCGAGCTGCGCCTGGACCTTGCCGAAGAACTCGTCGTTGTCGTTGATGTCCTCGGTGTAGTCGACGGTGATCCCGGTCCGCCGCCGGAACGCGTCCAGCGTCGGATGGTGCTTCCCGTCGTCGCTGACGTCCATGTACTGCGTCCAGCTGGAGAAGTGGATCCGCTTCTCCGCCGCCGAGTGGTCCACGGTGAGCGCCGCGTCGGTACGGCCCGCGGGGGCGATTCCACAGGCCGACAGGGCGGCGGCGCCGCCCGCCACGGCCGCCAGGGCGCCGCCCGCGCGCAGCAGCGAGCGGCGGGTCACGGCCAGCCGGCCGTCGGTGAGACTGCGGCGCATGGCGGTGAGCTCGACCGCGGAGAGGGGGGCGGGAGGCACCAGGGGTGCGGGCTGCTCGTGGTGGTCCATGCGCGGTGCCCTTTCAGGGGTTGTGCCCGGCGCTCGGCCGGTGGGGACGGTGCCGCACGGCGCCGGCCGCGGGCGGTGCGGGCGCCCGGGAGGGGCGCCCGCCGGCGAGGCGGCTACCCGCGGTCCCCGAAGATCGTGCGGTGCCAGTCCTTCCTGGCCACCGCGGTGTTGTCGTACATGACGTGCTTGACCTGCGTGTACTCCTCGAAGGAGTACGCCGACATGTCCTTGCCGAAGCCGGACGCCTTGGCGCCGCCGTGCGGCATCTCGCTGATGATCGGGATGTGGTCGTTGACCCAGACGCAGCCCGCGTTGATCTCGCGGGTGGCCCGGCCGGTGCGGTAGACGTCGCGGCTCCAGGCGGAGGCGGCCAGTCCGTAGGGGGTGTCGTTGGCGAGCGCGATGCCCTCGTCGTCGCTGTCGAAGGGCAGCACGGCCAGCACCGGCCCGAAGATCTCGGACTGCACGATCTCGCTGTCCTGGGCGGCCCCGGCGATCAGCGTCGGCCGGTAGTACGCCCCCTTGGACAGCGCACTGCCGCTGCCGAAGTCGGGCGCCCCGCCGCCGGTGACGACGGTGGCGTACCCCCGGGCGCGCTCGACGAAGCCGGCCACCCGGTCCCGTTGGGCGTGCGAGATCAGCGGCCCGAGGTCGGTCGACGGGTCGAACGGGTCGCCCAGCCGTACGGTCGCCATCAGATCGGCGACCCCGCTCACGAACGCGTCGTAGAGCGGGCGTTGGACATAGGCCCGGGTGGCGGCGGTGCAGTCCTGGCCCGTGTTGATCAGCGCCCCGGCGACCGCGCCGTGGACCGCGGCCTCCAGGTCCGCGTCGTCGAAGACCACGAACGGGGCCTTGCCGCCCAGTTCCAGGTGGATCCGCTTGACCGTCCCGGTGGCGATCTCGGCGACGCGCCTGCCGACCCCGGTCGAGCCGGTGAAAGAGGTCATGGCGACGCCGGCGTGGCCGACCAGGTGCTCGCCGGCGTCCCGGCCCGCCCCCGAGACGATGTTGAGCACCCCGTCCGGGAGCCCCGCGCGCTGTGCGGCCTGGGCGAACAGCAGCGAGGTCAGCGGGGTGATCTCGGCGGGCTTGAGGACGATCGTGTTGCCCGCCGCGACGGCCGGCAGCACCTTCCAGGCGGCCATCTGGAGCGGGTAGTTCCAGGGCGCGACGGAGCCGACGACGCCGATGGGTTCCCGGCGGATCACCGAGGTGTGGTCGCCGCTGTATTCCCCGGCCGCCTTGCCTTCGAGGTGGCGTGCGGCACCGGCGAAGAACGCGGCGTTGTCGATCGACCCCGGGACGTCGAACTCCTTGCTGAGCCTGATCGGCTTTCCGCAGTTCAGCGATTCGGCGGCGGCGAGGTCCTCGGCGTCCTCGGCGAGCGCCGCGGCGAAGCGGTGCAGGGTGTCGGAACGCTCGCCCGGCGTGGCCCGCGACCATCCGGGAAACGCCTCCCGCGCAGCCGCCACGGCGGCGTCCACATCGCCCGTGCCTGCGAGTTCGTAGTGGAGGACGGTCTCTCCGGTGGCCGGGTCCACGACGTCCTGCATGCGGCCGGAAGTGCCGCCGCAAAGACGGCCGGCGATGAATTGCGCGCCCTCGGCGAATCGCTCGGTCACATCGAATCGCTGGTCCATGGTGCTCTCCTCCGCCGGGCGCCGGGGCCGCGCAGCGGCACAGCCAGGCGTAGCTATTTCCGGATTCGATGGCCGATCTTGACAGAGCTGAAGGCGACCAACAAGTGATTCCGTTGTTGCCTTTTGGTTACGCGACGAATTCTGCGAATTCAGGGGTCCGGGACCCCGACACGTTGTCAGTGCCCGCTGACAGAATCTCGGCATGCTGCACGACACCACGGGGATCATGGCCGGGCGCACCGCGGACGGACCGCGCTCGGTCGAAGAACTGAGCGCACTGTCCGCCGCCGGCAAGCGCGTCAGATATGTCCACTTCTGGGGTCATCGCCCGCTGCGCGACGGCCGTATCGGGGCGAGCTGTTTCAGCCAGTGGTGGCCCTCCCCCTTCACCGTCGACGGGGTCCGCTATGCGACCGCCGAGCACTGGATGATGGCCGGCAAGGCCCGTCTGTTCGGCGACGCGGAGGCGGAGCGGCGCGCGATAGCCGCCCGCCATCCCAAGGAGGCCAAGGACGCCGGGCGGAGCGTGGGCGGTTTCGACGAGGCGCGCTGGCAGCGCCACCGCTTCGCCCTCGTCCTCGAAGGCAGCCTGCACAAATTCGGCCACCACGCCGATCTGCGGGAGTTCCTGCTGGGCACCGGCTCCCGGGTCCTGGTGGAGGCCAGCCCTCTGGACCGCGTCTGGGGCATCGGCCTCGCCGCCGACGACGAGCGCGCCGGCGACCCGGCCCGCTGGCGCGGTCACAACCTCCTCGGCTTCGCCCTCATGGAGGCGCGCCAGAGGCTGGCGGAAGGGGAAACCACCGCCCCCATACGATGACCGGACCGCACTGTCCGCGCCGCCCCTCATCCAGGAGGAACCGTTGTCCGACCTCGACGCCTTCATCGCGGGCCTGCCCAAGGCGGAGCTGCATGTCCACCACGTCGGCTCGGCCTCGCCGCGCATCGTCGCCGAGCTGGCCGCCCGGCACCCCGACTCCGCCGTGCCCAGCGACCCCGAGGCGCTCGCGGACTACTTCACCTTCCGCGACTTCGCGCACTTCATCGAGGTCTACCTCTCCGTCGTGGACCTGATCCGCGACGCCGAGGACGTGCGGCTGCTGACGTACGAGGTCGCCCGCGACATGGCCCGCCAGCAGATCCGCTACGCCGAGCTGACCATCACCCCGTTCAGCTCGGTCCGCCGCGGCATCCCGGACGCCGCGTTCGTCGAGGCCATCGAGGACGCCAGGAAGTCGGCCGAGGCCGAGCTGGGAGTGGTGCTGCGCTGGTGCTTCGACATCCCCGGCGAGGCCGGCCTGGAGGCCGCCGAGGAGACCGCCCGCATCGCCTGCGAGCTCCAGCCCGAGGGGCTGGTCTCGTTCGGCCTCGGCGGACCCGAAATCGGCGTACCGCGGCCCCAGTTCAAGCCGTACTTCGACCGGGCCATCGCCGCCGGGCTGCGCTCCGTCCCGCACGCCGGCGAGACCACCGGCCCCGGCACGATCTGGGACGCCCTCCGCGACCTGCGCGCCGAGCGCATCGGCCACGGCATCAGCGCCGCCCAGGACCCGCAGCTGCTGGCCCATCTCGCCGAGCGCCGCATCGCGTTGGAGGTCTGCCCGACGTCCAACATCGCCACCCGCGCCGTCCGCACACTCGACGAGCACCCCCTCAAGGAGCTGGTCGACGCCGGCGTCCTGGTCACCGTCAACAGCGACGACCCGCCGATGTTCGGCACCGACCTGAACACCGAATACGCCGTCGCCGCCCGCCTCCTGGAGCTGGACACCACGGGCCTGACCGCCCTCGCCAAGAACGCCGTGACCGCCTCGTTCATGGACGACGCGGCCAAGGCCCGGCTGGCGGCCGAGATCGACGCCTACGCGCGCAGCTGGCGCGGCTAGGGCTTGTCGGGTGGGTCATCGCCGGTGCCGCGCGGGCGGGGCAACCCCCCTCTGCGCGGCGCCGGTTGGGGCGGCGACCGGTGCGCGGGTCAGTTCCGGACCAGCCGCCGTGCCACCCCGTGCGAGACGACCGTGGCCGCGCCCGCGGCGGCCACGCCCCGGACGGCACTGGCGACGGTCGTCGGGCGCAGCCGGCCGGCACGCCGCAGCCGGCCGCGCGCCCAGAGCGTGAAGGGGATGACGAGCACGGGCGAGGTGGCGGAGCCCGGGGTGTAGCCGCGGGTGGCCGCCGCCTGTGCGAGATGCATCAGGCCGTGCAGCCCGAAGCCGTCCAGCGTGCTCTGGAAGAACGCGGACCGGCCGCCCGTGCGGTGTCCGCGGACGGCCGCGGCGGCCACGATGACCGCCATCACACCGACCGCCGCCGCGAACTCCCGCTCGGTGACGCCCTCCATGGCCTGCCAGACCCGCTCCGGCACCCGGGGGAAGCGCTTCCGCAGGGCCGGTACGTTCTCCCGGACCCAGCGCGGCCCGAACGCCACCTCCTCCGCGTCGTGCAGCGCCCATGCGGCGAACAGCCCCAGCGTGACGGCGGGCGCAATCCCGTCGACCGGTATCCCGTCGACGGGCGGCGCGGACGGTTCGGGGACCTTCGGCTTGACCACAGAGATCGGCATAACCGCCAAGTCTGGCACGCCGGTTGGCCCCCGCGGCCACCGGCCCGCCCCCCGGCGACGGGCTCCTACAGCCCCACGATCGCGTTCCACTCCTTCGCGAACTCGGTCCGCTCCCCGGCCGTGATGTCCCGTGCGATGGCCAGCCGCCTGCGCAACTGCGCGCCCGGGAAGATCAGCGGGTCCTCGGCGAGCTTGGCCCGGTCCTTGTCCTTCGACGAGGCCAGCACCTCCCGCGCGGCCGGCACCGGGCACACGTAGTTGACCCAGGCGGCCAGCTCCGCCGCGACCTCGGGCCGGTAGTAGTAGTCGATCAGCCGCTCCGCGTTCCGCTTGTGGGCCGCGAGGTTGGGGATCATCATGCTCTCCGCCCACAGCTCGGCCCCCTCCTCCGGCACCACGAACTCGATGTCCGGGTTGTCCGCCTGCAACTGGATCACATCGCCGGAGTACGCCTGCGCGGCCAGCACATCACCGGAGTCCAGGTCCTTGATGTAGTCGTTGCCGGTGAAGCGGCGGACCTGGCCCCTGCGGACCAGGCCGCGGACCTGGTCGATCATCCGGTGGAAGTCGTCGGCGGTCCAGCGGGTGATGTCGACGCCGTTGCCCTGGAGCAGCATCGCGAACGCCTCGTCGAGCCCGGACAGCAGGGTGACCCGGCCGCGGAGGTCGTCCTTCCACAGGTCGGAGGTGTGCTTGATCTCCCGGCCGAGCTTCCTGCGGTTGTAGGCGATGCCGGTGATCCCGGACTGCCAGGGCACCGAGTGCATCCGGCCGGGGTCGAAGTGCGGCGTGCGCAGCAGCGGATCGAGGTACTTCGCGACGTTCGGCTGGGCCTTCCGGTCCATCGTCTCGACCCATCCCAGCCGGACGAACCGGGCGCACATCCAGTCGCTGACGACGATGAGATCGCGGCCGGTGGCCTGGTGGTTCATCAACGCGGGGCTGATCTTCCCGAAGAACTCGTCGTTGTCGTTGATCTCCTCGGTGTACGTCACCGAGGTCCCGGTGCTCTTCTGGAACGCGTCCAGGGTGGGCCGGCGCTGCTTGTCGTGGTCGTCGACGTCGATGTAGAGCGGCCAGTTGGCGAAGACCAGCCTGCGGTCCTGCGCGGAGCGGTCCGGGCTCTCGCGGTCGGCCGCGTCGACATACGCCGGCGGCACCCCGCACCCCGTCATGGCGGCCAGCGCCCCGGTCACACCGATTCCGCCCATGCCCCGAAGCAGCGAACGCCGCGAAAGATCAGCCATGGCGAGCACTCTCACGTGCCACGGGCGGAGGCGGCAAGAGACAGAGCGTCAGTTGCCGGGCCTCCGCCCGCGACGGTGTGTCGAGCGTCCCGTGCCGCCCGACGGCGGGGATCCCCCGGGTCCGCCGGCGGCTCAGCCGCCCAGCGAGGTCATCACGTGCTTGATCCGGGTGTAGTCGTCGAAGCCGTAGGACGAGAGGTCCTTGCCGTAGCCGGACTTCTTGAACCCGCCGTGCGGCATCTCGGCGACCAGCGGGATGTGGGTGTTGATCCACACGCAGCCGAAGTCGAGGCCCTTGGACATCCGCATCGCCCGGGCGTGGTCCTTGGTCCACACCGAGGACGCCAGCGCGTACTCGACGCCGTTGGCCCACTCCAGCGCCTGCGCCTCGTCGCGGAAGGACTGGACGGTGATGACCGGCCCGAAGACCTCGTTCTGGACGATCTCGTCGTCCTGCTTGAGGCCCGAGACGACGGTGGGCGCGAAGAAGTAGCCCTTCTCGCCGACCTGTTCGCCGCCCGCCTCGATCTTGGCGTGCGCGGGCAGCCGCTCGATGAAGCCCTTGACCTGCGCGAGCTGGTTGGCGTTGTTCAGCGGGCCGTACAGCACGTCCTCGTCGTCGACCGCACCGGTCCTGGTCTCCGAGGCGGCCTTGGCCAGCGCGGCGACGAACTCGTCGTGGATGGACTCCTGGACGAGCACGCGGGTGGCGGCCGTACAGTCCTGGCCGGCGTTGAAGTAGCCGGCGATGGCGATGTCCTCGACGGCCTTGGCGATGTCGGTGTCCTCGAAGACCACGACCGGCGCCTTGCCGCCCAGCTCCAGGTGGACCCGCTTGAGGTCCTTGGAGGCTGACTCGGCGACCTGCATACCGGCGCGCACCGAGCCGGTGATCGAGGCCATCGCCGGCACCTTGTGCTCGACCATCAGGCGGCCGGTCTCCCGGTCGCCGCAGATCACGTTGAACACGCCGCGGGAGTGGCCCAGTTCGTCCAGCACACCGCCGATGATGTCGGCGATCAGCACCGTCGAGGCGGGGGTGGTGTCGGAGGGCTTGATGACCACGGTGTTGCCCGCGGCGAGTGCCGGGGCGAACTTCCACACGGCCATCATCATCGGGTAGTTCCACGGCGCGACCTGGGCGCAGACACCGACCGGCTCCCGCCGGATGATGGAGGTGAAGCCGTCCATGTACTCGCCGGCCGAGCGGCCTTCGAGCATCCGGGCGGCACCCGCGAAGAAGCGGATCTGGTCCACCATCGGCGGGATCTCCTCGGAGCGTACGAGGGCGATCGGCTTGCCGCAGTTCTCGGACTCGGCGGCGATCAGCTCCTCGGCGCGCTCCTCGAAGCGGTCGGCGATCTTGAGGAGGACCTTCTGGCGCTCGGCGGGGATCAGGTCGCGCCAGGCGGGGAATGCCGCCTCGGCAGCCGCCATGGCCGCGTCCACGTCCGCGGAGCCCGACAGAGGGGCAGTGGCGTAGGGCTCGCCCGTCGCGGGGTTGACCACCTCCGTGGTCCGGCCGTCGGCGGCGTCCCGGAACTCCCCGTCGATGTAGTTGCGCAGACGACGCAGTGCGGTGGTCACTGTGCGCCCCCTTCAGTCAGATATCCGGTGGTTGGATACCCACCCTAGCCGCGACGGCGACGTTTTCAACACACCCAGGCCGATCGAACAACGGAATCAGTGAAATCTCGATCGCTACACAACTGATTTCATCGATTTGGGGTTGCCATACAGTCGAACCTCGTGCACAGTGAACGACGTGGCCACTCGTGACAGAAACGGCACCCCGTCGATCGACTCCGTCTCCCTGGCGATCATCGAGCAGCTCCAGGAGGACGGGCGCCGTCCGTACGCCGCGATCGGCAAGGCCGTCGGCCTGTCCGAGGCGGCGGTACGCCAACGCGTACAGAAACTGCTCGACCAAGGCGTGATGCAGATCGTCGCGGTCACCGACCCCCTCACGGTCGGTTTCCGTCGGCAGGCAATGGTCGGCATCAATGTCGAGGGTGACCTCGACCCTGTGGCCGACGCCCTGACGACCATGGAGGAAGTCGAGTACGTCGTCATGACGGCAGGCTCCTTCGATCTCATCATCGAGATCGTCTGCGAGGACGACGACCACCTCCTGGAAATGATCAACAAGAGGATCCGCACGCTTCCCGGCGTTCGATCCACCGAGAGCTTCGTGTACCTCAAGCTCCGGAAGCAGACCTACACCTGGGGAACGAGATAGCACATGAGCGAGCACAGCGAGCGAATCATCAAGAGGTGCGCGCTGCACGAATGCCAGCCCGCCGAGCGAAGCGAGGCTTGCGCATGAGCGCCGACCTCTCCAAGACGGCGTACGACCACCTGTGGATGCACTTCACCCGCATGTCGTCGTACGAGAACGCCCCCGTGCCCACGATCGTGCGCGGTGAGGGCACCAACATCTACGACGACAAGGGCAAGCGCTACATCGACGGCCTCGCCGGCCTCTTCGTGGTCAACGCCGGCCACGGCCGGGTCGAGCTCGCCGAGACCGCCTACAAGCAGGCCCAGGAACTGGCCTTCTTCCCGGTGTGGTCGTACGCGCACCCCAAGGCCGTGGAGCTGGCCGAGCGCCTGGCGAACTACGCCCCGGGCGACCTCAACAAGGTCTTCTTCACCACCGGCGGCGGCGAGGCGGTCGAGACCGCCTGGAAGCTGGCCAAGCAGTACTTCAAGCTCACCGGCAAGCCGATGAAGCACAAGGTCATATCCCGTGCGGTCGCCTACCACGGCACCCCGCAGGGCGCCCTGTCGATCACCGGCCTGCCGGGCCTGAAGGCCCCCTTCGAGCCGCTGGTCCCCGGCGCGCACAAGGTCCCGAACACCAACATCTACCGCGCTCCGATCCACGGCGACGACCCCGAGGCCTTCGGCCGCTGGGCCGCCGACCAGATCGAGCAGCAGATCCTCTTCGAGGGTCCGGAGACCGTCGCCGCGGTCTTCCTGGAGCCGGTCCAGAACGCCGGTGGCTGCTTCCCCCCGCCCCCCGGCTACTTCCAGCGGGTCCGCGAGATCTGCGACCAGTACGACGTGCTGCTCGTCTCCGACGAGGTCATCTGCGCCTTCGGCCGCCTCGGCACGATCTTCGCCTGTGACAAGTTCGGCTACGTCCCGGACATGATCACCTGCGCCAAGGGCATGACCTCGGGCTACTCCCCGATCGGCGCCTGCATCGTCTCCGACCGCCTGGCCGAGCCGTTCTACAAGGGCGACAACACCTTCCTGCACGGCTACACCTTCGGTGGCCACCCGGTCTCCGCCGCCGTCGGCATCGCCAACCTCGACATCTTCGAGCGCGAGGGCCTCAACCAGCACGTCCTCGACAACGAGGGCAACTTCCTCAGCACGCTCCAGAAGCTGCACGACCTGCCGATCGTCGGCGACGTCCGCGGCAACGGCTTCTTCTACGGCATCGAGCTCGTCAAGGACAAGGCCACCAAGGAGTCCTTCAACGACGAGGAGACCGAGCGCGTCCTCTACGGCTTCCTCTCGAAGGCCCTGTACGACAACGGCCTCTACTGCCGCGCCGACGACCGCGGCGACCCCGTCATCCAGCTGGCCCCGCCGCTGATCGCCGACCAGAGCGTCTTCGACGAGATCGAGCAGATCCTGCGCTCCGTCCTCACCGAGGCGTGGACCAGGCTCTGACCTTCGCGCCACCCCTTGGTTCGCTACTACACAACTGAGCATCTGGCGGCCCAGATTCACTCACTTCAAGCCATACGAGTGAATCTGGGCCGTTGTGCCTGCCGAGCACCGAATGTCGAGGGTCGCGAGTCCTTACCGTGCCAGTGACCGATACCCTCCGTGGTCGTTCACCCGGCCGGGGGAAGGACCAGCGAACAAGCAAGAGGTGCGCAGATGGTGGCCCCGCCTGACAACGACGTGCTCTGGGCTCGCGACCTGCACCACATGCACGGCGGCACCACCGCCCTCACCGGAGTCTCCCTCGGCGTCCGGGAGGGCGAGATCGTCGCCGTCACCGGCCCCCGCGGCAGCGGCAAGACCACCCTCCTTCACTGCCTGTCCGGACAGATCGTCCCCACCGAGGGCGAGGTCTGGTTCAACGGCGCCTCCGTGCACACCCTCTCCTCCCCCAGCCGCGAACGGCTGCGGCTCGACCGGTTCGGCTGGATCGACACCGAACCCCACCTCGTCCCCGAACTCACCGCCTGGGAGAACGCTGCCCTCCCCCTCCTGCTGCGCGGCGCCGGCCACCGCTCTGCCAAGAACACCGCCGTCGAATGGCTGGACCGCCTCGACGTCGGCATGTGCGCCCGCCGCCGCCCCGCACGGCTCGACCAGTCCCAGCTCCAGCGCGTCGCCATCGCCCGCGCCCTCGCCACCACCCCGCAGGTGCTCTTCGCCGACGAGCCGACCGCCCCGCTCCACAGCGCCGACGGCACCCAGGTGCTGCGCACCCTGACGACCGCGGCCCGCTCGCACCAGATCACCGTGATCCTGGCGACCTACGACCCCCAGGTCGCCGCCCTCGCCGACCGCGCCCTCTCCCTCCTCGACGGCCGCCTCTCGGGCGCCGTGCCCGCCACCGCCGACTCCTCCGATGAGGAAAGCAGGGCAGCGTGCTCGCTCTCCGTCTAGCCCGCGGCTCCCACCCCCTCGTCCTGCTGCGCCGTCTCTTCGTCACCGCCGCCTCCGCCGGCACCGGATTCCTGCTGCTGTCCGCCCTCGGCCACGCCGCCGGCCACCCCACCACCGCCGGCGATTCCCTGACCCGCCTGCTGTGGTGCGCCGCCCCACTCGCCGCCACCGCACAGCTCGCGGTCTCCGTCGCCCGTACGGACCCGGCCGCCCGCCTCCAGCGCGGCATGACCGCCGCCGGCCTGGGCCCGTTGCGGCTCACCCTGCTCGCCGCGGCCTCCACCGCACTGTCCTGCGTCCTCGGCGTCCTCCTCTCTCTGCTCGTCTTCCTCCACCTCCGCGGCGACCTCGGCGGCTCCACCGCCGACAGCGCCCACTCCGACCTGCTCGGCTCCGGCCACCCGGTGCCGCTCGCCGGATCCGTCATGCTGCTGGCGGCCGTCCCGCTCGCCGCCGCCGCGGCGACCGCCGTCTCGCTGCGCCCCCGCAACGACGCCGGCTACGCCGACAGCGAGGCACACTCCACCGCAGCCCCCACCGGCCTCCCGTGGGGCGTCGCCCTGACCGCGGCGGGCCTGGCGATCGAGGCGTACACCAGCCCCGCCACCGACACCCACGGCGGGAAGCTCCCCCTCCCGGGCCAGCTGATCGGCAGCGCCCCGGGCGTCCTGGCCGGCTGGGCGCTTGCCTCCTTCGGACTCGTCCTGGCCGGCCCCGGCCTGGTGCATCTGTCCGGACAACTGCTGTGCGCGGGGCGCCCCGGCGCGCTGCGACTGCTGTCCGGACGCGTACTCCAGGAGGAGTCGCACCGCCTGGGCCGCCCGCTCGGTGTCCTGTGCGCGGTGGCCTCAGGGACCTACGCCGCCGTCACCGTGTACGGAACTGCTCCCTCCCATCCCGTCGGACCGCTGACCACCATCGGCACATCGGTCATCTTTGCCTGCGTCACCGCCAGCGCACTGGCCGCCGCACTGGAGTCCCGGTCGGCCCGCGCCCGCACCACCGCCGCCCTGCGCCGCCTCGGCGCACCCGTTTCCGTCCTCCACCGCGCCACAGCACTGCGCGCCCTCGCGCTCACGCTGGTGCTGGGCCCGCTGACGTGGACCGTCGCCGAGATGGCCACCTTTCCGCTGGTGCACTGAGGGCACTGCGGGCACTGCGGGCACTGCGGGGCACCGAAGGCCGTCCGGCTCAGCCGGTGGCGGATCGGTCAGGACGGTGGGGCGACAGTCCGGCAGGGGAACGGCGCTGCGGTTCGGTCGTGGCGCTGCATGCACATCGGTGCGCTGCGGGCCACCGCGTGCGGTGTCGTAGGGGGCGGTGCGGTGCGAAGTGACCGCCGGTCGGCGTCTACGCAGCCTGAAGCATCGGCCTCAGCGGGCGAGGGCGGTGACCTCGACCTCTATTCGCCAGTCCGGCTGGGCCAACGACGACACTTCCAGGAGGGTGTCGGCAGGATAGGGCTCGGACAGGAACTCCTCGCGCAGGGCGATGACTTGGTCGAGGCCGGCTGCCATGTCCGTCACGAAGATGCCCACCTTCACCACATCGGCGAACGAGGCGCCGGCCGCCGCGAGCACCCGCTCGACATTCGCGAACGCCTGCCGTCCCTGAGCCAGGAAGTCGTCCGAGACGGTCCGCCCCTGCTCGTCGATCCCCGTCTGCCCGGAGACGTGGATCAGGCCGCCCGCTTTGATGGCCTGCGAGATCTTGTACGGCTCATACCAGTCCGGCGTGGTGGCGATCCGCTCGATCTCCTGCGCACTCCCGGCCGCAGCGACACCGGTCGTCGACATGACTCTCCCCCTCAACGATCCATGCGCAAGCATCCCTTGCATGCACATACATAATTTTCTGCTGCATGTACGCTGCTGTCAAGAGCTCGGCGAAGAACGCACAGCAGGAAGACCACACGGCAGCCCGGCAACGGGAGAAGGCAGAAGGCGATGGACGCGGAGCACTGGGACCGGTTCGGCGCGCTGCACACGCGTGTCGAGCAGGAGCTGGCGAAGGCCCTTCAGCAGCACCACAGCCTCGGCCTCTCCGAGTACCGCGCACTGGCCCGGCTCGCGGAGGCCGACGAGGGCGAGCTGCGCATGCAGGAGCTCGCCGACCTCATCGGCCTCAATCAGAGCTCGGTCAGCCGGCTGGCCTCGCGTCTGGAGTCGTCCGGCCTGACCCGCCGGGACCTGTGCGCCGACGACCGGCGCGGCGTCTACAGCGTGATCACCGACGAGGGCCGGGACGTACAGAACAGAGCGCGCCCGACGTACGACAGCGCCTTGCGCTCCGCACTCGATGCCGCGGCCGAAGACGGGCTGCTCGCACCCCTGGTGCAGTCACTGCGGACCTAACATGGCGGGCGTGCGGTCGAATTCAGAGCCCCCGGTGTCCCGCAGCCCCCGCGAGCGGGGCCAGGAGATCGACTCCATCACGGCGTTCGACCGGGTCGCCGCTTCGGGCAGCCTCGCCGGATACCGCGTTCGGTCCCTCGATCTGACGGACCGCACCTTCGCGCTGCTCAGTACGGATACCGCGGAGTCCGTCTTCCTCGGCTGCGCCATGGAGCCGGACGCCGCCGCGAAGGTACGTGCCGGGGGCGCACTGGTCTTCCCGCCGGTACCGGGCCTGCCGGTCGATCCGTATCGCGGCAGCCTGTACGCACCGGACGAGCTCTTCGAGGGGCTGGTCGACGCCGGTTACGACGCGACCCCGGACGCCCGTGCGTACCACTGGTACCAGGAGACCAAGGCGGGCGGCGATGTGTTCGCCTCCATACTGCGGAGCATCCACGACGATGCGGTGTCGGACGCCCTGGACGAGCATCTCGCGGGTTCGCGCGTGGTCGGGATCATGGGCGGCCACTCCCTGGAGCGCGGCTCCGCCGCCTATGCGGGCGCGGCCCGGCTCGGCCGCCGGCTCACCCGAGACGGCCTGACCGTCGCGACCGGCGGCGGCCCGGGCGCCATGGAGGCGGCGAACCTCGGCGCCTACGCCGCGCCCTTCGAGGACGGCATGCTCGACTCGGCGCTGGAGCTCCTGTCCAAGGCGCCGTACTTCAGGCCCTCCGTCACCGACTGGGCGCGGGCCGCCTTCGACGTGCGCCGGAGCCGGCCGGGCGGCGGCGCCTCCGTCGGCATCCCCACCTGGTTCTACGGCCATGAACCGCCGAACCCCTTCGCGTCGCATATCGCGAAGTACTTCGTCAACGCGCTCCGTGAGGACGGCTTGCTGGCCCGGTCCCATGCCGGCGTGGTGTTCCTTCCGGGTGCGGCGGGGACCGTTCAGGAGATCTTCGACAACGCGACCCCGAACTACTACCGGTCGCGCGGCGAACCGACCCCCATGGTGCTGGTGAACCGCGAGCACTGGACCGAGGAGCTGCCGACGTGGCCGCTGCTCCGGGCGCTGGCGGCCGACCGCCCCATGGCGGCACGGATCGCCCTGGTGGATTCGGTGGACGACGTCCCGGAGGCGTTGGCACGCCTCGCGGCGGAGGCCGGTCCCTGACGGCGACCTGTTCCTGATCCTTCGACCGTCGAGAGATCTATTTGCCCGCCGAGGCAACTCCCGTCCCGAAATGCGCGTCTGCCAGGCCAGGTAATGAACAGGTAATGCAGTGCGCGAACGGAGCTCTTGGTGATCATCGGCCTTCTGACGGCCGTAGCGGCATCCGCCTGCTACGGCACGGGTTCGGTCCTACAGGCGGTGGGGTCGCGTAAGTCCGCCCGCCGGGAGGCGGCCAAGGCGTCCACCACCGGTGTCACCCAGCACGGCGGCCCCAGCCTGTCGTCCACCGCGAAGGCCGCTGTGACCTGGGAGTTCATGGTCGGTACGGTGCTGGACTTCATAGGCTTCGGGCTCGGCGCACTCGCCGCCCGGCTGCTGCCCCTCTTCCTCTCGCAGACCGTGATCAGCGCGAACCTCGTGATCACGGCCGTCCTGAGCATCAGGCTCCTCAACATCCGGCTCACCCGCCCCGAATGGGCCTCCATCGGCGTCGTCTGCTCGGCACTGGTGCTGCTGGCCACCGCCGCGGGGCCGGAGGGCAGCGGCGACACCCCGATTGCGACGCACTGGTGGCTGCTGGTCGCGTCCGTCGTGATCATCGGCGGCGGCACCCTGGTCGTGCGACTGCTCGGCGGGCGGGCCGCGATCCTCGCAGGCCTGCTCTCCGGCCTGGGCTTCGGCGCCCTCGGCGTCGGCGTGCGGGTGCTGAACGGTATCGATCCGTTCCATCTGCCCTCCCTCCTCGGCGACCCCGCGCTGTACGCGATCCTCGTCGCGGGCATCGGCGGGATGTACCTGCACACCGTCGCGCTCCAGATCGGTTCGGTGAACGGAGCGACGGCGGCGCTGGTGGTGGGCGAGACCGTGGTCCCCGGCATCCTCGGGGTGCTGTGGCTCGGCGACTCCTCCCGTCCGGGCTTCGCCTGGGTCGCCGTCCTCGGATTCGTGGTCGCGGTGGCCGGGGCCGTCGGGGTCGCGTGGTTCGGCGAGCCGGAAACGGAGCCCGGCGCGACCGAGGCCGACGGTGCGGTCGCGGAGGTCGCCGCCACTCCGGCGGACAGCACGAGTCGAGCAGCTGCCTGACGCGGTGAACGACGGCCGGGGTGGCGGCGAGCCGGCCCGGCCTTGCCCCGCACCCGGCGAGCAGGCGCGCCGACACGGTCATCCCGCCGAGGCGTCCAGCACCACCACGTCCTCGGCGGCGAAGGAAACCCCTACCCGCGCTCCCGTCTCCGGCGCCTCGCGGAGCGGGCAGGCCGCCTCCATCTGCGGCCCGCCCGCCGGCTGAAGCAGCAGTGCCACATGGGTGCCGCGGAACGTGCGGGCCGCGACCGTGCAGGGCAGTCCGTTCTCCGCGGACGTCAGCCGTACGCCGGCGGGGCGTACGAGCAGGCGGCACGGACCGTCCGAAGTGCCCTCCGGCACCGGCACCTTGCCCCAGGGCGTGACCGCGGCTTCGCCCTGCACCGTCGCCTCGACCACGTTGTCGAAGCCGAGGAACCGGGCGACGAATTCCGTGGCGGGCCGCTGCCAGACGTCGAGGGGGCTGCCGCTCTGCGCGATCCTGCCGTCCTGCATCACCACGACCCGGTCGGCGAGCGCGAAAGCCTCGCCCTGGTCGTGGGTGACGGCGAGCACCGTGGTACCCAACTCCCGGAAGAGCCGCCGCAGTTCGACGACCAGCCGTTCACGCAGTCCGCGGTCCAGCTGGCCGAGCGGCTCGTCGAGCATCAGCAGCCGGGGGCGGGGGGCGAGGGCACGGGCCAGCGCGACCCGCTGCTGTTCACCACCGGACAGCGAGGCGACGGCCCGCCGCTGGGCGCCGGGGAGCCCGACGAGGTCGAGCAGTTCGGCGACCGTACGCTCCTGCTCGGCGCGCGCGGAGCGCCGCATCCGCAGCCCGAAGGCGACGTTCCCCGCGACATCCCGCTGCGGGAAGAGCTGGTGGTCCTGGAACATCAGGCCGACCCCGCGCCGGTGCGTCGGCACCCCCGCCTGGTCCCGCCCCTCCAGCAGCACGTCGCCCGCATCGGCCTGCTGGAGACCGGCCACCACGCGCAGCAGTGTCGACTTGCCGCTGCCGCTGGGCCCGAGGACGCACACGATTTCCTGCGCGGCGACATCCAGGTCCACCGCGTCGAGCGCCGGGCGCCCGCCGGGTGCGCCGAAGCGGACGGTCACCCCGCCCAGCCGCAGCAGTTCCCGTGCCGTGCTTCCGGCCTGCGCCGTCATCTAGAACTCCCCGGAGTGGTCGATGGGGGTCCCCCCGGCCGAGCCTGTTCGAGGCTGGGGGCGGATGCGCTCCAGGGCCAGCAGGGCGCCGGCGCACACCACCATCAGGATGGTCGACAGGGCCATCGCCTGCCCGTAGTTGAGTTCCCCGGCACGCCCCAGCAGCCGTGCCACGGCCACCGGCAGCGTGGGGTGGTCCGGCCGCGCGATGAAGACGGTCGCGCCGAACTCCCCGAGCGAGACGGCGAAGGCGAAGCCCGCCGCGATCAGCAGCGCCCGCCGCACCATCGGCAGGTCCACCTCGCGCCAGACCCGCCACGGCGAGGCGCCGAGAACGGCCGCCGCCTCCCGCAGCCGCCCGTCGACCGCCCGCAGCACGGGCAGCATCGTCCGGACCACGAACGGCACGCCCACCAGCGCCTGTGCGAGCGGCACCAGCCACCAGGAGTCGCGCAGATCCAGGGGAGGCTTGTCGAGGGTGATCAGAAAGCCGAAGCCGACGGTCACCGCGGAGACTCCCAGCGGCAGCATCAGCAGCGCGTCGAAGCCGCGGACGAGCCGGCCGGCCATCGAGGTCCGCCGGGCGGGGCCGGTACGCGGCGCGGGACGCGTCAGGGCCGCTGCGGCCAGCCCGCCCACCAGCACGGCGATCACGGTGGCCGCCGCGGCGTAGGCAAGGGAGTTCCCCACGGCGTCGAGCGGCGCGACGGCGAAGGTGCTGTCGGCGGCTGCCGCGGAGCGGAGCGTCCGGTAGAAGACCAGCCCGTAGCCGCCGGGCCCGGCGAAGGACCGCTCGACGAGGACGGCCAGCGGCAGGACGAGCAGCACGGCGATGACCACGAGCGTGCTCCACAGGAGCGCCCACTGTCCCCGCCCGCGCGGTCGGCGTGCGGTCTGCGACGCGTCCACCAGCCGCAGCGCGGATTCCCGCCGGCGCACGGTCCAGGCGTGCAGCGCCAACAGCCCCAGCACCGCCGCGAACTGGACCAGCGTCAGGACGGCGGCCGTCGGCAGATCCAGGAAGTCGGCGGTCTGCCGGTAGATCTCCACCTCCAGCGTCGAGAAGGTGGGCCCGCCCAGAATCTGCACGACGCCGAACGAGGTGAAGGTGAAGAGGAAGACCATCAGCGCAGCCGCCGCGACGGCGGGCCCCAGAGCGGGCAGTGTCACCCGCCGCCAGGCCGCGAACCGTCCGGCGCCGAGCACGCGCGCCGCCTCTTCCTGCCGTGGATCGAGCTGGCTCCAGAGCCCGCCGACGGTGCGGACGACCACCGCGTAGTTGAAGAAGACATGTGCCAGCAGGATCGCCCACACCGAGGTGTCCAGCCGCACGCCCCACAGGTCGTCCAGCAGCCCGCCCCTGCCGACCAGCGCGAGGAACGCCGCGCCGACGACGACGGTCGGCAGCACGAACGGCACTGCCACCACCGCCCGGAGCAGCTGTTTGCCGGGGAAGTCGAAGCGCGCGAAGACATAGGCGCCGGGCAGCGCGATCAGCAGGGTCAGACCGGTCGAGGCGGCTGCCTGCCAGAGGGTGAACCACAGCACATGGAGGACGTCCGGGTCGCTCAGTACGGTGCCGAGCCGGCCGAGTTGCCACTGTCCGCCGTCCTTCAGCCCCCGTCCGACGATCGCGACGACGGGGTAGGCGAAGAACAGCGCGAAGAAGGCGAGCGGCACGGCCATCAGGCCGAGCCGCACCGCCGTTCCCCGCGCGGGCCTCCGGAGGCGGGCGCGGGCTACTTCAGGACGAGCGAGGACCACTGCTTGATCCACTGTTCACGGTTCTTGGTGATCGTCTCCGGGGCCAGCGTCGTCGGCTTGTCGATCGTCGCGCCGTACTTGGTGAACAGCTCCGGCACCTTGGCGTCCTTGCGCGCCGGGTTGACGAACATCTGGAGCGGCATGTCCTCCTGGAACTGCTTCGACAGCAGGAAGTCCAGCAGCGCCTTGCCGCCCTTCTCGTTCTTGGCGCCCTTGAGCAGACCGCCGAATTCGATCTGCCGGAAGCAGGTGCCGGTCGCGACACCGGTCGGGGCCTCCTTGGGCGCCGGGTTCTTGTCCATCACCTCGGCGGGCGGGCTGGAGGCGTAGGAGACGACCAGGGGCTTGTCCCCCTTGCCCTTGCCGGCCGCGGAGCCCGAGAACCGCTCGTTGTACGCCTGCTCCCAGCTGTCGACGACCTCGACGCCGTTGGCCTTGAGCTTCTTCCAGTAGTCCGGCCAGCCGGCGTCGCCGTACGTCGCGGCGGTCCCGAGCTGGAAGGCGAGCCCCGGAGAGGACGTCGCGGAATTCTCCGTGACGAGCAGCCCCTTGTACTGGGGCTTGAGCAGATCGTCGAAGGTCTGCGGCGGCGCGATCTTGTGCTGGGCGAAGTAGGCGCGGTCGTAGTTGACGCAGATGTCGCCGTAGTCGAGGGGCGTGACGCGGTGCGCGTCCTTGTCGAGCTGGAGGTCGGCCGGGACGCTGTCCAGCCCCTTCGCCTGGTACGGGCTGAAGATGCCCGCCTTCAGGCCGCGCGAGAGCAGGGTGTTGTCGATGCCGAAGAAGACATCGCCCTGCGGGTTGTCCTTGGACAGGATCGCCTGGTTGACGGCCTTGCCGGCATCCCCGCCCTTGAGCACCTTGACCTTGTAGCCGCTCTCCTTCTCGAACGCGGCCAGTACGGACTTCGAGGCGTTGAACGAGTCATGGCTGACGAGCGTGACGGTCTTGGCGTCCGCGCCACCGGCACCGCCTCCTGAGGTGCCGCATGCGGCGAGTGCGGTCATGCCGGCCGCGGCGGCGAGCGCTGCCGCGGTGATCCTGCTGGTGGTGCTCACTGATTTCCTCCTGGCTGGCCAGGAAGAGACGCGGCCCTGCCCGGTGTCCGCCGCTCGTGACGTCGGGTGACGTACGGCAACGCACGGTGGGCAGGGCGCAACAGCATGAGTGACGACCGAACTTCCTACCCGGAATGACCCGGGCGAGGTTCAAGGGTCTGCGGGCGCCGTACGACTACGACGTTTCCGCACTCTCAGCGCTGTGGCGCTCCCCTGTCGGAATGTGCATTTGTTCGAGCACACCGTACCAGCGGGCGTTCAGCGCTCCGAGGCGGCGAGCTGCCCGCAGGCGCCGTCGATCTCCTGGCCGCGGGTGTCCCGGACGGTCACCGGAACGCCATGCGCCTCGATGGCCCGTACGAACGCCAGCTCGTCCTCGGGCCGCGAGGCGGTCCACTTCGAACCCGGCGTCGGATTGAGCGGAATGAGGTTCACATGGACGCGCTTGCCCTTGAGCAGCCGCCCCAGCAGGTCACCGCGCCACGCCTGGTCGTTGATGTCGCGGATCAGCGCGTACTCGATCGAGATGCGGCGGCCGGACTTCTCGGCGTACTCCCACGCCGCGTCCAGCACCTCGCGCACCTTCCAGCGGGTGTTGACCGGCACGAGGGTGTCGCGCAGCTCGTCGTCGGGCGCGTGCAGCGACACCGCGAGCCGGCACTTGAAGCCCTCGTCGGCGAACCGCAGCATCGCCGGGACCAGCCCGACGGTCGAGACCGTGATGCCGCGCTGGGACAGCCCCAGCCCGTCCGGCTCGGGGTCGGTCAGCCGCCGGATCGCGCCGACCACCCGCTTGTAGTTGGCGAGCGGCTCGCCCATCCCCATGAAGACGATGTTGGAGAGCCGCGCCGGACCACCCGGCACCTCGCCGTCGCGCAGTGCCCGCATCCCGTCGACGATCTGGTGCACGATCTCGGCGGTGGAGAGGTTGCGGTCCAGGCCCGCCTGTCCGGTGGCGCAGAACGGGCAGTTCATTCCGCAGCCGGCCTGCGAGGAGATGCACATGGTGACCCGGTCCGGGTAGCGCATCAGCACCGACTCGACGAGCGTGCCGTCGTGCAGCCGCCACAGGGTCTTGCGGGTGGTGTCGTCGTCGCACGAGATGTGCCGCACCACGTTCATCAGATCCGGCAGCAGCTCCGCCGCCAGCTTCTCGCGCGCCGCCGCCGGGATGTCGGTCCACTCCGCCGGGTCGTGCGCGTAGCGCGCGAAGTAGTGCTGCGACAGCTGCTTCGCCCGGAACGGCTTCTCGCCGATCGCGGCCACCGCCTCGCGGCGCTCGACGGGGCTGAGGTCGGCGAGGTGCCGGGGCGGCTTCTTGGCCCCTCGGGGGGCGACGAATGTCAGTTCTCCCGGGGCCGGGCGTGCCATGGGTGGAATCTCCTCTGTACGACGAGGCCGGGCGTCCTCCGCTGTCGCGGAGCCAGGGGCCGGACGGAGCCGGAGCCGGAAGACCTCACGGATCACCCCCCGCGGTCGCGGGGCGCAAAGGGCGCATCGCCCGCGAGCGACGCGCCCTTCAAGGGTAACCGGCGCCGGTCAGCCCGATCCCACGAAGATCACGAACAGCAGCCAGACCACCGGCGCGGTCGGCAGCAGGGAGTCCAGGCGGTCCATGATGCCGCCGTGGCCGGGCAGCAGGGTGCCCATGTCCTTGATCCCGAGATCGCGCTTGATCATGGATTCGCCGAGGTCGCCGAGGGTCGCGCTGGCCGCGACCGCGAGACCGAGCAGCAGCCCCTGCCACCAGGCACCGCCCTTGATCAGGAACTCCATGCACAGCGCGCCCGCCACCATCGCGAACAGCACCGCACCGACGAGCCCTTCACGGGTCTTGCCGGGGCTGATGCGCGGCGCGAGCTTCTTCCTGCCGAACCGCCAGCCGACCGCGTAGGCCCCGGTGTCGCTGACGACCGTCAGCAGCAGGAACGTCAGCACCCGCTGCGGCCCGTCGTCCCCGGCCGCGAGCATCAGCGCCACGAACGTCGCCAGGAACGGCACGTAGAACGCCGCGAAGACGCCCGCCGTGACATCCCGCAGATAGTTCTCGGGCGCCTCGGTCATCCGCCACACGAGGACGGCCAGCGCGGTCAGCGCCATCGCCACCCACGCCCCCTCGGCCCCGCGGACGTATCCGGCGACCACCATGGCGGTGCCGCCGACCGCGAGCGGCACCAGCGGCACCCGGATGTCCTTGCGCTCCGACAGCCGCGAGGTCAGCTCCCACAGCCCCACGACGACAGCGATCGCTATCACGCCGATGAACACCGGCTTGTAGACGAAGAGCGAGGCGAGGATGACCGCGCCGAGGCCGGCGCCGACCCCTATGGCGGCGCGCAGATTGCGCCCCGCGCTCTTCTTCTTCGGTTTCTCGGGGTTCGGCGCGCTGTCGGACCCGGGGAGAGAGGTGGGCATGGGCTCCTGCGGCCTGTCGTCGCGGAACGGGGGGCCGCTCAGCCGAGCAGCCCCCCGGTCGTCCCGGATGTCCCGATGGTCGTCCTGGTGTCCGCCCGGCTCGGGCACGATGGGCATGGGCCGAGTCTGCGCCGCGTCGCCCCGGTCGTGCACGGGACCCGCCGGGACGGGGGGCGCCACCCCGCGCAGCGAGGCGGCCGGTCCGTGATCGGGCGGTCCCCATTGGCCGGTTCCGGGCGGGGCCCCCCAGGATGACTCGTTCATCAGACCTCTAGGAGCTCGGATTCCTTGTGCTTGAGGAGCTCGTCCACCTGCGCGACGTACTTCGCGGTGACGTCGTCGAGCTCCTTCTCGGCGCGGCGTACCTCGTCCTCGCCGGACTCCTTGTCCTTGACGAGCTTGTCGAGCGCTTCCTTGGCCTTGCGACGCACGCTGCGGATCGAGATCTTCGAGTCCTCGGCCTTGTTCTTGGCGACCTTGATGAACTCGCGGCGGCGCTCCTCGGTGAGCTCCGGGAACGTCACACGGATGATGTTGCCGTCGTTGCTCGGGTTGACACCGAGGTCCGAGTCACGGATCGCCTGCTCGATGTTGCGCAGCGCGCTCTTGTCGAACGGGGTCACCACGGCCATCCGCGGCTCCGGCACCGAGAACGACGCCAGCTGGTTGATCGGCGTCATGGCGCCGTAGTAGTCCGCCACGATCTTGTTGAACATGGCCGGGTGCGCACGCCCGGTGCGGATCGCGGCGAAGTCCTCCTTGGCGACCACGACGGCCTTCTCCATCTTCTCCTCGGCTTCGAGGAGGATCTCTTCGATCACCACTTGCTCCTGGTCTTTTCGGTAAGAAGCAGAGCCTCGCCCCTGCCGCGCGTCTTCTCCTGCACGGTGTCCGACCGGCAGGCGGTTGTCCATCCCCGTACCGAGGTCTTCCCACGGCCGGGAGTTGCCGCCCGTGCGGGCCGATGCCCGTACGGAATCACGGCAGTTGGGGCCGTCAGGCCCGGGTGTTCTGATCGCTGACGAGCGTGCCGATCTTCTCACCCTTCACCGCACGCGCGATGTTGCCCTCGGCGAGCAGCTCGAACACGAGAATCGGGAGCTTGTTGTCCCGGCACAGCGTGACGGCGGTGGCATCGGCGACCTTCAGATCGCGGGTGATCACCTCGCCGTATTCGAGGGCGTCGAACTTGACCGCGTCCGGGTTCTGCTTCGGATCGGAGTCGTAGACACCGTCCACACCGTTCTTGCCCATCAGCATGGCCTCGGCGTCGATCTCCAGGGCGCGCTGGGCGGCGGTGGTGTCGGTGGAGAAGTACGGCATGCCCATACCGGCGCCGAAGATGACGACCCGGCCCTTCTCCAGGTGGCGCACCGCGCGCAGCGGAATGTACGGCTCCGCGACCTGGCCCATGGTGATGGCGGTCTGGACGCGGGAGTCGATGCCCTCCTTCTCCAGGAAGTCCTGGAGGGCCAGGCAGTTCATGACCGTACCCAGCATGCCCATGTAGTCGGAGCGGGCCCGGTCCATGCCGCGCTGCTGGAGTTCGGCGCCGCGGAAGAAGTTGCCGCCGCCGATCACGATGGCGATCTCGTAGCCGTCGCGGACCACCGCGGCGATCTCGCGGGCGATGGCGTGCACGACATCGGGGTCGACACCCAGTCCTCCGCCACCGGCGAACGCCTCGCCCGACAGCTTCAGAAGGAAGCGCCGCCTGCCGCCGTTACCGGCTTTGTGTGTGTCCGCGCCGTCGGCACCGTGATTCATTGAGCTCTCCTCGTGCACATACGAAGAAGGCCACTGCCGTGGGTCTGGTCCAGATCCCTGTGCGGCAATGGCCTCCTCGTCACATCTGCGGCCGGCCGTTGAGCGGCCGACTGCGTACGACCCTAGCGGGGTCGTAGGTCATTCGCTGCCTTCGCGGCAGGCTCTCAGATGCCGACCTTGATGCGCGAGAAGCGCTTCAGGGTGACACCGGCCTCCTGGAGGACCTTCTCGACGGACTTCTTGTTGTCGAGCGCGTACGGCTGACCGAGCAGCGTCGCGTCCTTGAAGAAGCCGTTGATGCGACCCTCGACGATCTTCGGCAGCGCAGCCTCGGGCTTGCCCTCGGCGCGGGTGGTCTCCTCGGCGACGCGACGCTCGGCCTCGACGACCTCGGCCGGGACGTCCTCCTTGGAGAGGTACCGCGGGGCGAAGGCGGCGATGTGCTGCGCAATGCCCTTGGCGATCTCGGCGTTCTCCTTGTCGAGCTCGACGAGGACACCGATCTGCGGCGGCAGGTCAGGCATGGTGCGGTGCATGTACGCCGACACGTAGCCGCCGGAGAACTGCGCGAAGCGGTCCAGGACGATCTTCTCGCCGAGGTTCGCGTTGGCCTCGTCGACGTACGCCTGGACGGTCTTGCCGGCCTCGATCTCGGAGGCGAGCAGGGCCTCGATGTCGGCCGGGTTGGTCTTGGCGACGTGCGCGGCCAGGGCGCTGGCGACGGACTGGAACTTCTCGCCCTTGGCGACGAAGTCCGTCTCGCACTTCAGCTCCAGGATGAGGCCGGAAGCGTTGTCGGCGGCGATCACGGAGACCACAGCGCCGTTCTCGGCGGAGCGGCCCTCGCGCTTGGCGACGCCCTTCTGGCCCTTGACGCGCAGGACCTCGACGGCCTTGTCGACGTCGCCCGCGGCCTCTTCCAGGGCCTTCTTGCAGTCCATCATGCCGGCGCCGGTGAGCTCGCGGAGCTTCTTGACGTCAGCGGCGGTGTAGTTCGCCATGGTCTGTGAGTCTCTTCTCGAAATCGCGAAAGTCGAAAGATCTACGGGTGGACGGCGGGGGCGGCGCTCGTGGCGCCCTCCCCCGCCGTCATCAACCGGTCTTGAGGTCAGCCCTGCTCGGCCGGCTTCTCGGCCTCGGCGGCCGGGGCCTCGGCCTTGGGGGCCTCGTCGTCGGACTTCTTCTCGCCCTCGAGCAGGTCGCGCTCCCACTCGGCCAGCGGCTCGGCGGCAGCCTTGTCGCCGGGCTTCTGGTCGCCGGTGGCGGCACCGGAGCGGGCGATGAGGCCCTCGGCGACGGCGTCGGCGATCACGCGGGTGAGCAGGGTGACGGAGCGGATCGCGTCGTCGTTACCCGGGATCTTGTAGTCGACCTCGTCGGGGTCGCAGTTGGTGTCGAGGATCGCGACAACCGGGATGTTGAGCTTGCGCGCCTCGCCGACGGCGATGTGCTCCTTCTTGGTGTCCACGATCCAGACGGCGCTGGGCACCTTCTGCATCTCGCGGATACCACCGAGGGTCTTCTCCAGCTTGGCCTTCTCGCGGGAGAGGACGAGGAGCTCCTTCTTGGTGAGGCCGGAGGCGGCCACATCCTCGAAGTCGATCTGCTCGAGCTCCTTCAGACGCTGCAGGCGCTTGTAGACCGTGGAGAAGTTGGTCAGCATGCCGCCGAGCCAGCGCTGGTTCACGTAGGGCATGCCCACGCGGGTCGCCTGCTCGGCAATGGCCTCCTGGGCCTGCTTCTTGGTGCCGACGAACATGACCGAGCCGCCGTGGGCAACGGTCTCCTTGACGAACTCGTAGGCGCGGTCGATGTACGACAGCGACTGGAGCAGGTCGATGATGTAGATGCCGTTGCGCTCGGTGAAGATGAAGCGCTTCATCTTCGGGTTCCAGCGGCGGGTCTGGTGCCCGAAGTGGACGCCGCTCTCCAGCAGCTCCCGCATCGTGACGACGGCCATGGCCGTACTCCTTGTTGTTTCTCGGTTCCACCACGGCCGGTCGGCCGCGATGCCTGACGCCCCGACGCGCCTGCCAGGGGAGGAACCGGGCGGAACCTTCCGAGGACCGAGGAGCGCGGCCGTCGTGCTGCCCGAAAGGGACTGGTGCACTGATGGCGGGGCGTGCGAAGTCGACCCGGTGACCCGGATCGCCACCAGAAGTGTACGGGACGGGCGATGCACCGGGCGACACGCACCATTTCGTGCCCCGGGCGAGTGACGCCGTTATCCACAACCGGCTCGCGGTCCACAGCTTTCGACCAAGATCCCCACGCCCGTCAGGACTGCGCCATGGTCAGGGCATGAGACGACACCCCAGCCCGGCGAAGCGCCGACCCTTCTCGTTCCTGCGACCGCCGCGGACCTACCCGCAAAGGCCCGCCGCCCTCCACCGACCGCGTTCCGGCCCATCAGGACACCGGCCCGGCATCCCCCGCCACACATCGCGACACGGACCGCCGCACCGGGTCGCGACTCCGGACCCGCCACCACCTGGGGCACGGCGAACAGACGAGCGCAGCCGCCTCCCTTCGATGCCGCGCGCACCGGGTGCCGTGCCCGCCAGGTACGCCGTGCACACGAGGTGCATGGCTTCACTGAGCGCCACAACGGCGGTGGCCGCGGCAGTGTGCATGCCGATGGCCGCAGCTGCGTTCAAGGCTGATGCCCCGGACCTCGTGGCGAAAAGTGCTACGGCACACGCCACACGAATCACCCCGGAAGGCCCGGCACCGCCGGCGGCTGCTGACCGTTCCTGGCCGGTGGACGGCCCGGCGGGGCAGCCGCCCACCGTCCTACGCGGGTGGGAGCCGCCCCCTGCACCCTGGGCGGCAGGCCACCGCGGCGTCGACCTGGCGGCGTCCGCCGGCGCGGTCGTACGGTCAGCCGCGCCCGGCCAGGTCGCCTTCACCGGAACCGTCGCCGGCCGCGGAGTCCTGACCATCGAGCTGTCCGGCTCGGGACGCCCACCCTTGCGCACCACCTACGAACCGGTCCGCGCCACCGCACACACGGGGCAACACGTCATGGCGGGCCAGCCGGTCGGCGTGCTGCAACGCGGCACGTTCCACTGCCGCGCCCCGTGCCTCCACTGGGGCCTGCTCCGCGGGAAGTCCTACCTGGACCCGCTCTCGCTGCTGCCACCTGCCATGCTCCACGGCGGCCCATCGCGACTGCTCCCGGTCTTCGGCATCCCCGAACCCACGATCCCCGCGGTTCCTGAGCGGACGGAATCGAAGCGCAGGCATCCGGGACGACCGGCCCCCACGGCTCACGAGACCACAGACGCACCGACAGGGGCGGCCCTCGTAGGAACGATCGCGCTCGCGACCGCCGCACTGTGGGCCCTGGGCCGCCATGCAGCGGGCAACCGGAGCGGGCCAACCAGGCGTGACGACGCCGGCGCCCGGACCTCGGACGGGAAACGCCTACGGAACGGCGAGACGACGGAATGGAAGGGATGAGATGCCGGACGGGAGGTGACGCCGACGCCAGGAGAGCCGCGAGAGGAGCAGCGAAGAACACGGCTGAGGCGCGGCACAGCCGTGCATCAGTGACCGGGTGAGCCCCTGCGGGCTGCGGGCTGCGGGCTGCGGGCTGCGGGCTGCGGGCTGCGGGCTGCGGGCTGCGGGCTGCGGGCTGCGGGCTGCGGGCTGCGGGCTGCGGGCCCAACGAGGTGGCGGAGGAGGAGGGCGCGGGAGGGGTGGGGTGGGGGGCGGGGGGGAGCCCCCAGCAGGACCCCCGGGGGCCTCAGCCGCCGACGCCCCGGAGGGCCATGGCCACTGCCGCCTCCGTGATCTCGTCCGGGTTCTCCGCGGCGCCGAGTTCGATGCGGCGGACGGCGGCGTCGACGACGCCCTGGAGGAGCATGGCGGCGAGGCGGGGTTGTTCATGGCCGAGGGCGGCGAGCGCCTCGACGATCATGGCGATCAGGCCGCCGTGTGCCGCGCGGATCTTCTCCCTCGCCCCGGCGTCCAGCTCGCCGGCCGAGATGGCGACGACGGCTCGGTGGCGGCGGTCGCCGACCAGGGCCAGCTGCCGGCGCACATACGCCTCGACCTTCCCCTCGGGCGTTTCGGCGCCTTCCATCGCTGCCTCGACCTCCGCCACCCATACGGGGAAGTCGACCGCGCACAGTTCCTCGACGACGGCCGCCCGGGAGCGGAAGTACTCGTACACGGAGGAGCGCGCGAGGCCCGTGCGCTCGGCGAGGGCGGGGAAGGTCAGCGCTTCCGTTCCGCCTTCGGACAGCAGGGTGCGGGCGGCGTCCAAGAGGGCGCCGCGCTGCATCGTCCGGTGCTCGGCCACCGAGGCCGCTCGAATCCTGGGCACGCCCCCACTCTACGGATGGCCCCCGCGTTGCGGCACTCCGCGTCGCCACACGGGGTGACGGCGGGCGGCATCGGCCGGCGTGCCGCGGCCCGCTCAGCGTCCGACATCTGCCAGTTTCGCCCGGAGCTGGAGCACGGATTTGGTGTGAATCTGGCTGACCCTGCTCTCCGTGACGCCGAGGACGTTGCCGATCTCGGCGAGGGTGAGGCCCTCGTAGTAGTAGAGGGTGACCACGGTCTTCTCGCGTTCGGGGAGCGTGTTGATGGCCCGGGCGAGCAGCCGCCGCAGTTCGCGGTCCTCGGCGATCTCGACGGGGTTCTCGGCGGCGGTGTCCTCCAGCGTGTCCATCAGGCTGAGGCGTTCGCCACCCTCGCCGCCGACGTGGAGGAGTTCTTCGAGCGCCACGACGTTCGCCAGCGACAGCTGGCTGAAGACGCTGTGGAGTTCCTCCAGTGCGATGCCCATCTCGCCGGCGACCTCCGCCTCGGTGGGGGTGCGGCGGAGTTGCGCCTCGAGGGTTGCGTACGCCCGCTCCACGGCTCGGGCCTTCTGCCGTACGGATCGCGGGATCCAGTCCAGGGCGCGCAGTTCGTCGATCATGGCGCCGCGGATGCGGGTGATGGCGTACGTCTCGAACTTGATGGAGCGTTCGGGTTCGAACTTCTCGATGGCGTCGATCAGTCCGAAGACGCCGGAGGAGACGAAGTCGGCCTGCTCGACGTTGGGTGGGAGTCCGACGCTGACGCGGCCGGCGACGTACTTGACCAGCGGTGAGTAGTGCAGGATCAGCTGCTCCCGCAAGCGTCCGTCGCCCGACGCCTTGTAGGAGCGCCACAGCTCGTCGAGCGAGGTGGGCGGGTTGGGGCGCACGCTGCCGCGCGCGGCGGGTGGTACTGCCGCACGGTCAGACCCGGAGGTGTGCTGGGGCATTCGTCGCCTTGAGCCGTTCTGCCGAGACACGGGTAGATGGATGAGTGAGGTTTGAATTGTTGTGAGCGTAGCGTGACCGCGGCATCGCGGTGTGCGAGGAAAGCGGGTTGGGTGTGCGCAGATGCGTTCCGCCGCCCGCACCTCGGGGTTACCTCGTACGGCGTGGCGACACCCGGACGGGGTGCCGGGGGCGCGTTCCCGGAGGGCCGTGCGGACGGACGCGGTGAAGCGGCAGGCAGGACCCCGTGCGTCCGTTGCGCCACATCGCCGTCTCCCAACGGGTCGGCCTCGCGCACCGAAGCGAGGCAAACCTGGATTCTGCGGTCATTCCCCTCACCCTTTCACCCGTTCGCGCCAGGTCAAGTACCGCCTCGCCGGGAACCTTCGGCGGAGTCGGCGCGTCGCGCCAACTCCCAGCGCTCACCGCACCTTTGAACGAATCCGAGGGACTGCAACTCGAAGAGTTTTCCCTGGGTGGTGTCGCGCGGTGTGCCCGACTCCCGCGCCAGTTGGGCGGTATCCGCGGGGCCGCGGGCGGGCAGTGCGTCCAGTACGCGGACGGCGACCGGATCCAAGAGGTCGCGGGCGAAGGTCGGGCCGTGCCGTTCGGGTGCGAGATCGCCGATGCTGCCGACGAGTTCGATGACCTCGTCGGCGTCGGTGACCACCGTGGCCTCGCCGCGCAGGAGTTGATGCACGCCGGCGGACAGGCCGCTGGTGACCGGCCCCGGCACGCCCATCGTGAACCTCCCGAGGGACAGCGCGCGCCGTGCGGTGACCAGTGAGCCGCTGCGGAGTTCGGCTTCCACGACGACGGTGCCCCGGGTGAGCGCGGCGATCACGCGGTTGCGCAGGACGAAGCGGCTGCGGGTGGGGTGGTCGCCTGGCGGTAACTCGGCCACGATCAGCCCCTGTTCGGCGATCCGGCCGAGCAACTCGGTGTGTCCGCGCGGATAGGCGTAGTCGACGCCGGAGGCGAGGACGGCGATGGTCGGGCCGTCCGCGGCCAGTGCGCCGCGGTGCGCGGCGCCGTCGACGCCGTACGCGGCGCCGGAGACCACCGTCCAGCCGCGCTCGGCGAGTCCGGCGGCGAGGGTGGTGGCGAGGTGGGCGCCGTATTCGGTGCAGGACCGCGCTCCGACCACGGCGACCGAGCGCAGCGCCCACAGCCGCAGCCCGGCGGCACCGCGTACCCAGAGGCCGATGGGGCGGCCGTCGCCGAGGTCGTCGAGCTGGCGGGGCCATTCCTCGTCGCCGGGGCAGATGAAGCGGCCACCGAGCGCGGCGACGGCCGCGAGGTCCGCGGCGGGGCGGGCCCGTGCGGCGCGCAGTCTGAGGCCCGCGACCTTGGTGGGGCTCGCGCCGGCGGGAAGGCTCGCGTCGTCCTCGGAGAGTGCGTGCCAGAGGGCCACCGGGCCCATCTCGCGCAGCCAGCGGCCTGCTGTTGCGTCGCCTGGTTCGAGGATGCGGGTGAGGGCGGCGCGGGCGGCCCGCTGCGGTTCGTAGGTCTCTCGCCGGGCCGTGCCACTGTCGGTTGTCGGTTTCGCTCCCTTCGCCTCGTGGGCCGGCCCCGTGGGCGCACATGTGTCGAGATCCGGGGCGGAGCGCGTACCGGGGGCGGGGGTGCGCGGGGTGTCCGCCGTTGCCCCGCTCGTGACGAAGCCCCATTCATCCGTCCCGTTCATCGCTCACCTCGGGTCGTCCGCCGGTCTGCCGCTTCGTGCGTACGGTTGCCGTCTCCGCGCCGGCTGCGGTCGTCACCGTGCCGCGGCGTACGCCGGTGCGGAGTTCCAGGGCCCAGTTGACGTCCTCCCGTGTGGGGCGGTCGCGGCCCGCGAGGTCGGCAGCGGTCCAGGCGACGCGGAGGACGCGGTCGAGGCCTCGGGCCGTCAGGAGGCCGCATTCCAGGTCGCGTTCGGCGTGGGCGAGCGCGCCGTGGTGTACCTGCCAGCGGGTTCTCAGTTCGTGGCCCGGTACCTCGCTGTTGGTGTGCCAGGGGGTGCCGGCGTAGCGGGCCGCGGCACGTTCGCGGGCGGCGTGGACGCGGTGGGCGACGTCGGCGGTGGATTCGGCGCCGCGGCCGAGTGCGAGCAGTTCGGAGCGGGCGACCGGTTCCACGGCGATCCGCAGGTCCACCCGGTCCATCAGCGGTCCGGAGAGCCGGGCCCGGTAGCGGCGGATCGAGGAGGGCCGGCATTCGCAGCCGCCGGCGGTGGTGCCGTGCCGGCCGCAGGGGCACGGATTTGCCGCGAGGGCGAGGAGGAAGCGGGCGGGCAGGCGCATCATGCCGGCGGCCCGGGCGACGACGACCTGGCCGGATTCCAGGGGCTGGCGTAACGCGTCCAGGACACGCGGGCTGCATTCGGCGGCCTCGTCCACGAAGAGCACGCCGTGATGGGCGAGCGATACGGCTCCTGGCCTGGGCAGGCCGGTCCCGCCGCCGACGAGGGATGCCATGGTCGCGGAGTGGTGCGGGGCGCAATAGGGCGGGCGGTGGACCAGTGGCTGTCCTGGTGGGAGGGTTCCGGCGACCGAGTGCACGGCGGTGACCTCCAGTGATTCCTTGGGCGTCAGGGGTGGCAGTAGTCCGGGGAGGCGCTCGGCGAGCATGGTCTTGCCGGCGCCCGGCGGGCCTTTGAAGAAGATGTGGTGGCGTCCGGCGGCGGCTACTTCCAGGGCGCGGCGGGCGCCGTGCTGGCCTGCGACCTCCGCGAGGTCGGGGGCGTGATCGCCGGGCGGCAGGCCCGCGCCGACGCCGGTGCCGGGCATGGTGAGCCCGGCGAGGAGCGGGTCGGGGCGGCCTTCTTCGAGGGGGTTCTCCTCGTCCGGCACGGGTTCGTCGGCGAGGACCGCGATGAGCTGGCGCAGGCTGCGGATGCCGAGGACGGAGACGCCGGGGACGAGGGAGGCTTCGGCGACGGTCTGTTCCGGTACGACGACCTGGCGGTATCCGGCGTCGGCGGCGGCGAGGACGGCGGGCAGCACGCCGCGTACGGGCCGGACGCGGCCGTCGAGGCCCAGTTCGCCGATCATCATCAGGTCGGTGAGTTCACGGGGGTCCAGGCGCTCGGCGGCGCCGAGGACCGCGCAGGCCACGGCGAGGTCGAAACCGCTGCCGCTCTTGGGCACGGAGGCGGGGCTGAGGCCGACGGTGAGCTTTTTCTGCGGCCACTCGGCGCCGGAGTTCACCACGGCGGCACGCACCCGGTCGCGGGATTCGACCAGGCTCTTGTCGGGCAGCCCGACGAGGGTGAAGGCGGCGACGCCGGGCTCCAGGTCGGCCTGGACCTCGACGACGACTCCTTCGACGCCGACCAGGGCGACGGAGCAGGTGCGGGCGAATCCCATCACGCCACCCCCCGGACGTGTTCGACCGCGGGGGCGCCGCGGGCGGGCAGCAGGATGCCGATGACGTCGATGCGTACGCCGCCGGGCGGTGGGCCGCCGTGCCGCTCCAGCCAGCGTTCGGCCAGCAGCCGGAGCCGGGCGGCCTTCGCGGGCCGCACCGCGGCCATGGGGTGTTCGTAGGAGCCCGCCCGGCGGGTCTTGACCTCGCAGATCACCAGGGCGTCGCCGTCGGCGGCGACGATGTCGATCTCTCCGTCGCGGCAGCGCCAGTTCCGGTCGAGGATCCGCATCCCGGCCTCGGTGAGGCGCCGGGCCGCCAAGTCCTCGCCGTACCTGCCCAGTGCGCGCCTGCGGGTGCGGGGCCGGGACGTCGGCCGGTCCGGTGCGCGGGCTGCCCTGCTCCGCGCGCCGGATCTGGCCCGTGCGTTTTCCCTGGTGCCTGTGGGCTTCCCGGTCCCGGGGCGCTGGCGGGTCCGTACGCCGGGGACGGCTCCGGAGCCGTCCCCGGTCCCTGTGCCCTCGACGGTCTTTGCGCCGTCCCGGGTGCCCGCGCCGTCCGCGGTCGGTCCGCTGTCCAGGGTCCGTGCGGCGTCTCCGGCCTTCCTGCCGGTCTGTGTGGCGTTCATGCGGTACCACCTCCGGCACCGACTGTGACGCCTCCGCGCAGATCTTTTGGATCTTGGTGGATAACGGATCGGTTGTGGACAACTCCGTCACCCGCCGGGGCGACCGGGACCGCTCCCCGGCAGGCGATCCACAGGTCCGCCCCTCAGCCGTCAGCTCCCCGGGAGATCCAGATCACTCTTGTTGAGCTCTTCGATATTCACGTCCTTGAACGTGAGCACTCGCACCTGCTTGACGAAACGGGCCGGTCGGTACATATCCCAGACCCATGCGTCGGCCATCGAGACCTCGAAGAACACTTCACCCTGGACCGAGTGCACCTGCATCTCGTAGTCGTTGGTGAGGTAGAAACGACGCTCGGTCTCGATCACGTACTTGAACAGCCCGACGACGTCGCGGTACTCCCGGTAGAGCTTCAGCTCCATCTCGGTCTCGTACTTTTCGAGGTCCTCGGCGCTCATGGCAGATCCCCTTCAGCCGTGCGTCCCCCTATTGTGCGTCAGACCCTCTCGGTCTCCAGGAGCACTGGCGCACTCGGGGGGCCTTCGTCGAGCAGTGTGCGCAGCAGCCCGGCGAGTCTGGTCGGATACACCGTCTCATGCGTCGCCGACAGTTCCTCCGAAGTCCACCATCTCAGCCCCGAGACGCTGCGTCGCTCCAGGTCGGTGTGGCCGCCGGTGTCGGTGGCGGTCCGGTCGGTCCGCCCCAGGTAGTACCACTCGTCCTGCTCCCAGCGTCGCCCGTCGAACGGAAACGCGCAGCGGCGCTTCCACAGGACGGGGCCGAGGACCGCGTCGGTGATGCCCGTCTCCTCGGCGAGCTCGCGGTGTGCCGCCTCCTCGCGAGTCTCGGTGCCTTCCACGCCGCCGCCGGGGGTGAACCACCAGGTGTCGCCGGGGTCGTCCGGTTCGAAGCCGTGCAGCAGCAGGATCCGGTCGTCCGGGTCGAGCAGGACGACGCGGGAGACCTGCCGCGCCTCGGCCGGCTCGTCGGCGGTCACCGCCCGTTCCGGTTCCTGCGCCCGCCCGGCGGTCAGCTCCTGCTCCCGCTCCCGGTCAGCCACGCCGGCGTCCCTTCCTCCGCGCGATCGGCCCGTATGCCGCACCTCCGAGGATGAGCACCGTGCCCGCGACGACCGCCAGGGTGATGGGCTGGATCGGCCCCGGCCGGGAGGTGCCCCCGGGGAGCGCGGCGAAGGCCGCGGGGCGCTCCATCACGCCGACGCTGCCGAGCGGCCAGGCGCGGGCGTCGACCCGGGCCTCGACGGCGCTGCTCGGTACGGAGCCGTGGTCGCCGTCGGTGAGGTGGACGCGCGAGTCGAGGGAGTCGCTGCGGTGATCGCCCAGCAGGAAGAGCTGGCCGTTGGGGACCGTGGCCTTGAAACCGACGGGTGAGGCGGGGCCGCCGCCCTGCCGATACGGTTCTTCGACGGGGGTTCCGTTGATCGTGAGCAGCCCCTGCTTGGTGCAGCAGGCGACCTTGTCGCCGCCGACGCCGACGACCCGCTTGACCATCGGCAACTCGCCCCAGGCCGAGTCCTGGAAGACGACGATGTCGCCGCGGCGTATCTCGGAGCCGTTGACCTTCTCCGCCAGTACCCGGGCTCCCACGGAGATCGTCGGCGTCATCGAATCGGTCGGCACCGTGTAGGGGCGGTAGGTGAGCGCCCCCCAGACGAAGCCGCCCAGGAACAGCACACAGCCGACGGCCACGGCCAGACCGGACAGCACACTGCCCGTGGTCCGGCCGCGGCCGTCCGTCCTGCGTTCTGTACTGCTGCTCATCCCAGCGCTCCCACCCCGCGGAACCGGCCCGCGTCGAACGATCCGGGACGGCACCTTACCTGGGGTTACGCCCTCCGGTCAGCCTCTGGCGACGCCACAACACAATCGGCACCGCTCCGGTCAGACCCAGCGCGGCCGGAGCCGCGGCCATTGCCTTGTTGATCCCGGCCTGGTCGAAGGTGTCCGGTACGGGGAGGGTTGCCCAGCGGTTGATGGGCCAGGCGATGGTGAAGGCCCGGCCGACGACCTCGTCCTCGGAGACCGTGCCGTTGCCCTTGAGGTTCTGGTGGTAACGGGAGTCGAGGGAGTCGTCGCGGTGGTCGCCCATCACCCAGATCCGGCCCTTGGGGACGTGGATCGGGCCGAAGGGGCGGTCACCGCACGGGGTGGCGCCGGGGAAGACGTAGGAGTCCTCCTTGAGAGCCTTGCCGTTCACCTTGACCGGGCCGGTGCCCTGGCACTCGACCGTGTCGCCGCCGACCGCGATGACCCGCTTGATCAGGTCCTTCTCCTCGGCCGAGGGCATCAGCCCGATGAAGCTGAGGACCTTCTGGACCGGGTTGGGCTGCGGGGTCGGCGTCTCGTTGAGCCAGCCGCCCGGGTCGTGGAAGACGACGACCTCGCCGCGCTGCGGCTTGGACCCGAACCACGGCGTGAGCTTGTCCACCAGGACCCGGTCCCCGCGCTGGAGGGTGTCCTGCATGGAGTCGGACGGGATGGAGAACGCCTGCACCAGAAACGTTTTGATCAGCAGCGCCAGGAGCAGGGCGATGCCGATGAGGATCGGCAGCTCCTTCCAGAAGGCACGCGGCTTCTTGCCCTTGGTCACGCTGCCGCTCGCCTCCTCGTCGGCCGCTGTGTCCGACTGCTTCGATAGATCCGTCTGCGGCCGGTCCGCCGGCGCGGACCGCCCTGACTGTGACTGTGGCTGATGCACGGAACTCGCCGCCGACCGCGCGGTCTCACCGCGCCCTGCCGGCTCTTCGGGCTCTTCGGTTCCGGACCGCGCACCGACCGCCAAGTCCCCCACATCTGCTCCTTACTCCGCGCTCTTGCCCGCCCGTCAACCGGTGCAGGCCCACCACTCCCATAACGAGCGGGAGTTCCGCAGGGGTCGGGAGTACGGTCAAACTCTCGGGTGACAGCCTATGCGGCACGTACGCTGCCGCCGCCTTCGCGCCCGGCGCGTCGTGCACCGTTGCGAAGGTGTCGGGCTCTTCGAGCATCCGCCAGTGGCTGAACGGCCAGGCGATGACCACGGCTCGGCCCACGACGTTGTCCTCCGAGACCGTGCCACGGTACGGCTCGTCCAGGTGGTAGCGCGAATCCGCGGAGTTGGAGCGGTGGTCGCCCATCACGAAGATCCGCCCGGTGGGGACGTTGACCGTGAACGTCAGCTGGGAGGGCGGGTTTCCGGGGTGGATGTACGGCTCGGTGAGCGGCGTCCCGTTGACCGTCACCCGGCCCTGTTTGTCGCAGCAGCGGACGGTGTCGCCGCCGACGGCCACCACCCGCTTGATCAGGTCCTGCTCGTTGGCGGACGGCAGCAGCCCGATGAAGGTCATGAAGTCCTTGAACGGGCCGGGGTCGCCGGACGTCTGGTTCTGCTCTCCCTTGAGCCAGCCTCCGGGGTCCTTGAAGACGACGACGTCGCCGCGATGGGGCTTGGCACCGAACCAGGGGGTGAGCTTGTCGACCAGGACGCGGTCCCCGATCCGGATCGTCTGCTCCATGGAGCCCGACGGGATCACGAACGCCTGGACGAGGAAGGTCTTGAGGACCAGGGCGATGGCCAGTGCCACGCCGACCAGGATGGGGATTTCCTTGATGTAGGAGCGGCGTCTGCGGCGCTTGATGCGCCGGGCCTGGCGCCGGCGTTCGGCCCGGCCGCCGGTCGCCCGGCGGGTCGGCTGCGGGCCCTCGGTGTCCTCGCGCTCCCCCGGGCCGCCGTACGCGGCGCCGGCGCCGCGGCCGGGCCTCTGCGTGTCCTGGCGCCCGTGACGCGGGCGTCCCCGGTTACCCATGCGGGCCTGCCGCGGCCGGTATGCCGTCGAAGGACCGCGGTGTGCCGATGGTGCGCCAGCGGCTGAACGGCCAGGTGATCAGGTCCGCACGGCCGATGACCCTGTCGACCGGGACGGTGCCGCCGCCGGCCTCGCCCAGGTGGTCGCGGGAATCGCTGGATCTGGCGCGGTGGTCGCCCATGACCCACAGCTTGCCCACCGGCACCACGGTGTCGAAGGGCACGGCGGACGGTGCGTCCCCCGGGTAGAGATAGCTCTCGCTCACCGGCTCACCGTTCACTTCGATCCGCCCCCGTTTGTCGCAGCAGGTCACCTGGTCCCCGCCGATACCGATCACGCGCTTGACGTAGTCGGTGTCGGCGGCCGGGGCCAGGCCCAGCGCCGAACCGGCCCCGCGCAGCAGCCCCGTGACGGGATTCTCCTCCTGCTCCCTGTGAACGAAAGACCCCATGCCGTCGAAGACGATGACATCGCCGCGCCGCGGTTGGTTGCCGAAACGGTACGCCAGCTTGTTGACCAGCACCCGGTCCCCGACCTTCAGGGTGTTCTCCATGGAGGTGCTGGGGATCAGGAAGGGCTGCGCGACGAAGGTGCTCAGCAGGAACAGGAATGCCAGGCAGATGGCGAAGAGGGTGACCGGCCGGTACCGCAGGCGCGCCACCGAGGTGAGAAAACGCGCGGAGCGCGACCGCTGCTCCGGCCCCTGGTCGGGGGCGGGAGAGGGGTCGCGCTCCGTGAGTTGTGCGTCGGTGTCCATCGGGGCGAGAGCCTATCCGGCCGGGCCCGGACGCCGGACGTGAGCGTGGCCTCGCGGTGCACCGGGGTGGAAATCCGTGCCCCGGTGCGGCGCGGGTCAGTTGTCGCGCTTCTCCTTGATCTTCGCGGCCTTGCCGCGGAGCTCACGGAGGAAGTACAGCTTGGCGCGACGGACGTCACCGCGGGTCACGACCTCGATCTTCTCGACGATCGGGGTGTGCACCGGGAAGGTGCGCTCGACGCCGACGGAGAAGCTGACCTTGCGGACCGTGAAGGTCTCGCGCACGCCGGAGCCCTGACGGCGGATGACGACGCCCTTGAACTGCTGCACACGGGAGCGGTTGCCCTCGATGACGCGGACGTGGACGTTGACGGTGTCACCCGGGCGGAAAGCCGGGACGTCGCTGCGCAGGGAAGCGGCGTCGACGTTGTCGAGAAGGTGCATGGCCTACTGCTTTCTTCGCTGATGCCACAGGTCATCAGCGGGATATCGGAAAGGTTGTTTCGGATGCCGTTCCGTCGGACGGGCGTCGTTCCCCCTGTGGCAGGGGCGCGCGCCGGACGCACACAGCAGCGGCCTATTCTTCCACGGCCTGACTCGCCCGCCCAAATCGGCCCCCCGCGTTCTCCGACCAACCCAGTACGGAGAGGATTTCCCGATCCTTCTTGTCGAAGGCGGCGGGGTCGGCACGCTCGATCAGATCGGGGCGGTTGAGGTCGGTGCGGCGGAACGCCTCGTCGCGGCGCCAGCGGGCGATCTTTCCGTGGTGGCCGCTGAGCAGCACGTCGGGGATGGTCCGGCCGCGCCACTCGGGGGGCTTGGTGTAGACGGGGCCCTCCAGGAGGTCGGCCATCGCTCCGGGGGCGAAGGAGTCGTCCTCGTGGGAGGCGGCGTTGCCCAGGACGCCGGGCAGCAGCCGGGCCACCGCCTCGACCATGACAAGCACGGGGGCCTCGCCACCGGCGAGGACGTAGTCGCCGATGGAGACCTCGCGGACGTCCAGCCGGTCGCCGTACTCCTCGATGACGCGGCGGTCGATGCCCTCGTAGCGGGCCGGGGTGAACACCAGCCAGGGTTTGGCGGAGAGTTCGACGGCGAGCTGCTGGGTGAAGGGGGCGCCACTGGGGGTGGGCACGACGATCACGGGTTCGCCGTCGCCGGAGGCGATGATCTCGTCGAGCGCCTCACCCCAGGGCTCGGGCTTCATGACCATGCCGGGGCCGCCGCCGTAGGGGGTGTCGTCGACGGTGTGGTGCTTGTCGTGGGTCCACTGCCGCAGGTCGTGGATGCGGACGTCGAGTTGCCCGCGGGCGCGGGCCTTGCCGACGAGCGAGACGTTCAGCGGTTCGAGGTATTCGGGGAAGATCGTGACGACGTCGAGCCGCATCAGCTGTCCTCGCGGCCGGAGGCGATCTCGGCCTGGTTCTCGTCGAGGAGGCCGGGCGGCGGTTCGACGACCGCGCGCTGCTCCTCCAGGTCGATCTCGGGCACGATCTCGCCGACGAACGGGATCATGACCTCGCTGCCGTCGGGCCGTTCGACGATCAGCAGGTCCTGGTAGGGCAGATGGGAGACCTCGGTGATCCGGCCGACGGCGGTGCCGTCGCGGGTCACGACGTCGAGGTCGATCAGCTGGTGGTCGTAGAACTCCTCGGGGTCCTCGGGGACTTCCTCGGGGTCGACCTCCGCGATCAGCAGGGTGTTCCGCAGCGCCTCGGCGGCCGTGCGGTCCGTGACGCCCTCGAAGCGCAGCAGCAGCCGGCCGCTGTGGACGCGGCCGGTGGCGATGGTGAGCGGTCCGGTGGAGGACGGCTCGGTGACGAGGACGGCGCCCGGCGCGAGCCGCAGTTCCGGCTCGTCGGTGCGCACCTCTACGGTGACCTCGCCCTTGATGCCGTGGGCGCGGCCGATCCGGGCGACTACCAACTGCACTGTGCTCCCCTTTGCGGCAGAACCGCCGCCGCTTTTGCGGATGTGGCTGAGGACCGTCGCCGGCGCCTCACGTGATGGTGGTGATCGTGGGTCCACGATCACATACGGACGCGGGCCGGGGACGACCCGAAGGCCCTCCCCGGCCCGAGCCGGTGTTCAACTTGTCAGCGAACTTGGTCGACGTCGACGAGGTCGACGCGGATGCCCCGGCCGCCGATGGCGCCCACGACGGTCCGCAGCGCACGGGCGGTACGGCCGTTGCGACCGATCACCTTGCCGAGGTCGTCGGGGTGGACCCGGACCTCCAGCACGCGCCCGCGGCGCAGGGTGCGCGAGGCTACCTGCACATCATCGGGGTTGTCGACGATGCCCTTGACGAGGTGCTCAAGGGCCTCCTCAAGCACGCTCAGTCCTCGGTGGGCTCAGAGGCCGGCTTGGCAGACTCGGCCGCGGCCTCGTCCGCCTTCTTGTCGGCCTTCTTCGCCTTCGGGGTGATGGCCTCACCCTTCGGCTCGTCGCCGGACGCCTTGGCGGCGGCCTCGAAGAGGGCGCGCTTGTCGGCCTTCGGCTCGGCGACCTTCATCGGCGCCGGGGCGGGCAGGCCCTTGAACTTCTGCCAGTCGCCGGTGACCTTGAGGATGGCCAGTACGGGCTCGGTCGGCTGCGCGCCGACACCCAGCCAGTACTGCGCGCGCTCCGAGTCGACCTCGATGCGCGAGGGGTTCTGCACCGGGTGGTACAGACCGATCTCCTCGATGGCCCGGCCGTCACGGCGGGTGCGGGAGTCGGCGACGACGATGCGGTAGTGAGGCGAACGGATCTTGCCCAGACGCTTCAGCTTGATCTTGACTGCCACTGGAGTGGTGTCTCCTGGTCTTGACGTGGTTGGGCACAACGGGATGCCACGTGGGGTTGCGGTACTCGGGTGCCCGATGGACGCGTCAGCCGGAGGAGAGAGGGGTCCTGTGCGACTGTCGAGTACAGCCATCCATTGTGCCACACGCCCTGGGGTCAGCCGACCGCGGCTACCTCGGGGATACGGAAGGGTTTGCCGCAGCCGCCGCAGACGATCGGCGCCTGGGCCAGCACGGACGGTACGACCCGGACATTGCGTCCACAGTCGCAGACGGCCTTGACGCGCACGCCGCCCCCGGAGGAACCGTGCCGGGCGGCCGGGCCGCGGAAGCTGCGGGCGGTGTCCGTGGCGGTCGCGGCGCTGTGGGCCTTGAGGGCTCTGGTGAGCCGCTCGATGGTGGGGCGGTAGCGCCTCCTGGCCTCGGGATTGAGCGCGACCAGCGAGAAGCCGCTGCTGGGGTGCGGCTCGTCGGCATGGTCCAGGCCCAGCTCCTCGGCGATCGCCAGGAACCGGCGGTTGTGGTAGCGGCCTGCCCTGGAGGTGTCGCGGATGCCGCGGGCGGCGGCGATGCCGTGGACTGCCTCATGGAGCAGCCGTTCGAAGGAGAGCTCGGCGCCACAGGCGGACGAGGACTCTCCGATCAGGGACTCGGGCGCGGCCAGGTCCGGCAGCTCGGGGTGGTGCCGTTGAATATCGGCCCAGGCGAGCGCCAGCTCGGCGGCGAGAACAGGCGGTGTCGTGCTCACGTCGTGACAACGAGCCGAGGTCGTCCAGTGTTCCGATTCCGGGGCATCCCAAATAATTTGCACGTACCGGTCAGTTTCCGCTCATGGGCCGTGCCGTGGGGCCGGTGCCCCGATCTGCGGAGAAGGCACCCGCCGGACGGCAAGCCGGTACGTACCGCCGCGTACCCCCGCGTACGCCGCATGGCGTAAGCCGGTCGTCAGCCGGGGCAACTATCGCGCGGCGATGTTACCGACGGCATCGACCGCCCCGCCCCTCCACCGTAGGGCAGCGCGACCCGCCCGGGCGCGGGGCCCGGCCGGTGCCCGAGCGCCGGGTGGCGCGTGCTGCCGTGGCGGGACCGCGCTCCCCGGGGCACCCTGGAACGGCGCTCCGGGGTGCGGGCCCGGCGCACACGGGGGCGCGCGGGAGACAACCCCGGCGCACCCTCTGGACGGCCGGACGGATGCGCAGTTGTCTGGATTGCGGGGGCGCACAACGCTCGGAAACGGGGGCGGACGGTACTGATCAGCTTCGGGTTCTCGGCGAATAGGGGCGCTTTCGATGTCACCCACGCTCGTGCGGCACCAGCTTCCGAACACCGGGTCCATGCGCTGTGACGACCCGCCCGCGCCGGCCGGCGCCCGGGCGCGCGCCCGCGACTGGGCGGAAATCCAGGAGCGCATGCTGGTCCCCCTCTACGAAGCCGCGTACGACCGTCTCGGCGTCGGACCCGGCACCCGGCTGCTCGGGCTGGGCTGCGGCTCCGGGCTGGCGCTGCTGCTCGCGGCGGCGCGCGGCGCCCAGGTGAGCGGCGTGGACGCGGACGAGTGCCGGCTGGAGCTGGCCCGCGAGCGGCTCACGCCGGACGGGATGCCGGAGGTGACCCGGCTGGTCAGCGGCGGGCTGGCGGACGCGGCACCGGCGGACGCGGCGTTCACGGTGGTCACGGCGTTCCACCCGGTGGGCTGCGGGAGCAGCGCCGACGGGCTGACCGCATCGCTGGCCGCGGCGGCGGCGCTGGCGGAGCGCGGCAGCGCGGTGGTGCTGGGCGGCTGGGGCCCGGTGGAGCGGTGCGCCACGTCCGGGGTGCTGCGGGTGGCGCAGCGGCTGGCCGATTCCCCGGCCCGTTTCGCCGCCGGCTCCGCGGGATGGCGGCTGGCCGGGCGGGACGATCTGGAGGAACTGGCCGACCGGGCGGGGCTGCGGCCCGACGGGTCGGGGCGGGTGGCGTGCCCGTTCGGCTACGCGGACATGGCGAGCGCGGTGCGCGGGCTGCTGTCGACGGGGCTGTTCGACGCGGCGCTGGAGGCCACCGAGCCGCGGCAGGTGGAGAAGGAACTGGCGGAGGCGCTGCATCCGCATCAGCGGGCGGACGGGACGGTGTGGATGCCGAATGTGTTCCGCTACCTGATCGCGCGCACCCGTTAGGCCCGGCCTCGGCAGAGTGCGAACGGCCTTCCCTGGAGGCCCGGTTGGCGCCGCGCATCCGGCTCTTCCAGGAGGGCGGCAGGGGCTGTCCGGAGGTCGCGGCGTTCGCGACCGCGGAACGGAGTGAATCCGCGTGGGGGCACCCCGGGGGTGTGACCCCAGGGGTGGCGTGATCCCAGGGTGAGGTCCCGTACCCACGGTGAGATCCCGTAGGCGGCGACGCGGCGGCACCTTGTGGGGTGCGCTCCTCTTAAGCCGCCGCCCACCCCGCGCCTTAATTGTTTCCCCGCCGCCCACCCCCCTTCGGGGGGCGGGTGGGTGGGCGAAGGGCTCAGGGCGGCTGCTGCGCGGGCGAAGAAGCGCGAGACAGGAAAGGCACGCGCAGAGAAGAAAGGCACTCAGGGAAGAGAGGCACGCGAGGAAGGCCCGGCCGGAGCGGCAGCAGGGTGGAGCGGCTCAAGAGGAGCAGCCGAAGAAGAGCGGCCGAAGCGGGCGGCTCAAGAGGGCGGCCGAAGAGGAGCAGGAAGGCGGCATGCGGCAGCCGCCCTGCCCCAGAGGGCAGGGCGGCTGCCGCAGCGAGAGGGGAAGGCTGCCCCGAGGAGCCGGAACGCAGGCCGGACGGCGAGCCGACCGGTCCCCCAGCCCGCGAACGTGCCGACCCGGTCCCTCAAGCCCACGAACGCGCCGACCGGCCCCGTCAGCCCACGAACATGCCGACGGGCCCCTCAACCCATGAGGTTGCCGACCGACCCCTCAGCCCACGAACTTCCCGACCGACCCCTCAGCCCATGAACTTCTTGAATTCCTCGGGCAGTTCGAAGTTCTGCGGGTCCTGGGCGGCGCCCTGCGGGAGGCCCAGCGGGTTGCCGGCCGCCGCGGCCTCGCGGCGCGCCGCCGCGGCCTCTTCGTCGGCCTTGCGCTTCATCGGGTTGCCGCTCTTGCGCTTGCCCTTGGCCTGCTTGATCTGCTTCTTCTTCCGCGCGGCACCGCCGCCCATGCCCGGCATCCCGGGCATGCCCGGCATACCACCGCCCTGGGCCATCCGCGACATCATCTTGCGGGCGTCGAAGAACCGCTCGACGAGGTTCTTGACGGTGCTGACGTCGACACCGGAACCCCGGGCGATACGGGCGCGGCGCGAGCCGTTGATGATCGTCGGGTCCTGGCGCTCGCCCGGCGTCATCGACTTGATGATCGCGGCCGTGCGGTCGACCTCGCGCTCGTCGAGGTTGTTGATCTGGTCCTTCATCTGCGCCATGCCGGGCAGCATGCCGAGGAGCTTGGAGATGGAGCCCATCTTGCGGACCTGCTCCATCTGGGCCAGGAAGTCGTCCAGCGTGAATTCCTTGGGGCCCTTCGCCAGCTTGGCCGCCATCTTCTCGGCCTCTTGCTGGCTGAAGGTCTGCTCGGCCTTCTCGATGAGCGACAGCATGTCGCCCATGCCGAGGATGCGGGACGCCATGCGGTCCGGGTGGAACGCGTCGAAGTCGTCCAGCTTCTCGCCGTTGGAGGCGAACATGATCTGCTTGCCGGTGACGTGCGCGATGGAGAGCGCGGCACCGCCTCGGGCGTCGCCGTCCAGCTTGGAGAGCACCACGCCGTCGAAGCCGACGCCGTCGCGGAACGCCTCGGCGGTGTTGACCGCGTCCTGACCGATCATCGCGTCGACGACGAACAGGACCTCGTCGGGGCTGACCGCGTCGCGGATGTCGGCGGCCTGCTGCATCATCTCGGCGTCGATACCGAGGCGGCCTGCGGTGTCGACGATCACGACGTCGTACTGCTTGGTGCGCGCGTGCTCGATGGAGTCCTTGGCGACCTGGACGGGGTCACCGACACCGTTGCCCGGCTGGGGGCCGTAGAAGGCTACGCCAGCGCGCTCGGCGACGACCTGGAGCTGGTTGACGGCGTTGGGGCGCTGGAGGTCGCAGGCGACCAGCAGCGGGGCGTGGCCCTGCGACTTGAGCCAGCGGCCGAGCTTTCCGGCCAGGGTCGTCTTACCGGCACCCTGGAGGCCCGCCAGCATGATGACCGTCGGCGGCGTCTTGGCGAACCGCAGCCGGCGGGTCTCGCCGCCGAGGATGCCGATGAGCTCCTCGTTGACGATCTTGATGACCTGCTGGGCCGGGTTCAGCGCCTGCGAGACCTCGACGCCGGAGGCGCGTTCCTTGACGTGCTTGATGAAGGCGCGGACGGCGGGGAGGGCGACATCGGCCTCCAGAAGGGCGATACGGATCTCGCGCGCCGTGGCGTCGATGTCCGCCTCGCTCAGGCGGCCCTTGCCCCGGAGGTTTTTGAAAGTACTCGCCAAGCGGTCGGAAAGCGTATCGAACACGGCGGTCGTCGATCCTCGGGGTCGGGGGCGGGGTGCAGTCGGCTTCTAGGGTATCCGGCTGTGCAAGCGAACCGTCCCGGACCCGCTCCCGGCCGTTCTACCGGGCGCCGCCGGACAGGCGCCGGACGGGCCCGGGACGGAGCGCTACCGGAGCGCCTCTTCCAGCGCCTTCGCCAGATCGGCCGCCTCCCCTTCCGACAGCAGCGTCCCGTCGTCCCGGGTGACGTAGACCGTGTCCACCGCGTTCGCCCCCAGGGTGCTCACATGGGCGCTGCGCACCCAGACCCCGGACGCCTCCAGCGCCCGGCCGATCCGGTGCAGCAGCCCGTGCGCGTCCTGGGCGCGGACCTCGATGACGGTGGCCGTACGGGAGCTGCCGGTGGCGACGGTGACGCGTGGCGGCGGGGCCAGTACGGCGCGGGAGCGGCGGGCGTAGGCGCGTTCGCGTTCGGCGAGGCGGGCGGGGACGTCGAGGGAGCCGTCGAGGGCGCGGACCAGGTCGGCGCGGAGCCGGTCGGCCTCGGGGAGCGAACCGTATTCGGCGGCCACCCGCCAGCTGAGCAGCAGGACCGGGCCCTCGCCGACGGGGTCGAGGGCGCGCAGGTCGGCGGCGCGGACCGTGAGCCGGTGCAGGGCCAGCACGCCGGCCGCGGCGGGCAGCACGCCGGCCTGGTCGGGGACGGCGATCAGGAGTTCCACGCCGACCGGTTCCCGGGCGGCGGCCGTGCCGTCCTCCGCGGCCTGCGGTGCGCTCTCGGGCCGGGCGTGCAGCGACAGCACCGGGCCGCCGGTGCGCGCGGCCTCGATGGCCAGCCGCTCCTGTTCGGCGGTCGGGCCCTCCGTTTCGCGGGGGTCGGCGGCGGGCTCCCCGGCGAGCCGGTCGGCGACGCGGGCGACCAGGTCGGTGACCAGGCCGTCGCGCCAGGAGCTCCAGGCGGCGGGCCCGGTGGCCAGCGCGTCGGCCTCGGTGAGGGCGTGCAGGAGTTCCAGGGTGCCGGGGCTGCCGACGGCCTCGGCGACCGCGGCAACGGTCTCGGGATCGTCCAGGTCGCGCCGGGTGGCGGTCTCGATGAGCAGCAGGTGGTGCCGGACGAGGGTGGCGATCACGGCGGTGTCGCTGCTGTCGAAGCCGAGCCGGGACGCCACGTCGCGGGCGATGGTCTCGCCGGCCACCGCGTGGTCGCCGGGCCAGCCCTTGCCGATGTCGTGCAGCAGGGCGGCGGCGAGCAGCAGGTCGGGGCGGTGCACCCGGCGGGTCAGCGCGGCGGCCCGTACCGCGGTCTCGACCAGGTGGCGGTCGACGGTCCAGGTGTGCACGGCGTTGCGCTGCGGGCGGCAGCGGACGCGTTCCCAGTCGGGCAGCAGCCGGCCGATGACGCCCTCGGCCTCCAGGGCCTCCCATACGGGCACGGTGTGCGCGCCCGCGCCGAGCAGCGTCACCAGCTGTTCCCTGGCCTCGGCGGGCCAGGGCACGGGCAGCGGCGCGGTGGCGGCTGCTGCGGCGCAGCGGCGGATCGCGTGGGTGGCGAGCGGGAGTCCGGCCTGGGCGGCGGCGGCTGCGGCGCGCAGGACCAGGACGGGGTCCCGTTCGGGGCGCGCGGTGCGGGCCAGTACGGCCTCGCCGTCGAGTTCCACGACGCCCTCGGCGAGCGGCGAGCGCTCCCCCTTGGCGGCGGTACGGCCGGGCAGCAGCCCGCGCAGCGTCGGTTTGACGGACCGGGCGCGCAGTACCCGGCCGACCTCGCGCCAGGTGACGTCGGCGGCGTAGGAGATGGTGCGGGCGGCTTCGTAGGTCTGCCGCAGCAGCGCGTCGGCGTCGAGCATGCCGAGGGCGCCGGCGACCTGGTCCTGTTCCTGGAGGGCGAGCCGGTCGGTGGCGCGGCCGGTGGTCAGGTGGAGGGCGTCGCGGGTGTCGAGGAGCCGGCTGCGGGCGGCTTCGAGGCCGCCGCGCGGGGCGTCCGCGAGCCAGGAGGCGGCGATGGCGCGCAGGGCGGTGGCGTCCCGCAGTCCGCCCCTGGCCTCCTTGAGGTCGGGTTCGAGGAGGTACTGGAGTTCGCCCTGGCGTGCGGCGCGCTCCTGGCACAGCTCGTGGAGTTCGGGGAGCCGCTTGGGGGCGCTCTCCCGCCAGCCGGCGTAGGCGGCGGTGCGCACCGCGGCGGTCAGCTCGGGGTCGCCGGCAAGGTGGCGGGCGTCCAGCAGGCCCAGCTGCACCTTGAGGTCCTCGCGGGCCGCCTTGCGGGCCTCGGAGGGGGTGCGTACGGAGTGGTCGAGGTCCAGGCCGAGGTCCCAGACGGGGTACCAGAGGCGGTCGGCGAGGGCGGCGAGGTCCGCGGTGGCGGCCCGGCCGTCGTGCAGCAGCAGGAGGTCGAGGTCGCTGCGCGGGGAGAGTTCGCCGCGGCCGTAGCCGCCGACGGCGACCAGCGCGGTGCCGCGGACACCGGCCGTGCCCGCCGCCCCGGTCAGCAGGGCGGCGAGCCAGTCGTCGGTGAGTCGGGCGAGGGCGGCGCGGCGGTCGGGGCCGGTGGGGGTGTCGTCCTGGAGAAGCCGTAGCCGGGCGGCGGGGTAACCGCCTTCGGGGGCGCTGGGCGGCGGGGCCGTGGCCCCGCCTGCGGTGTCCTCGGCGCTCTCGGTCAACTCGGCTTCTCCTTGGTCGTGTTGTGCCCCCACCGGGCTCCCCCGCCGCCGTGCTGCGGCTACAGCGCGTCGGGTCCGCGCTCGCCGGTCCGGACCCGGACCGCCTCGTCCACGGGGACGCTCCACACCTTCCCGTCGCCGATCTTGCCGGTGCGGGCCGCCTTGACCACGACCTCCACCAGCTCCTCGGCGTCCGCGTCCTCCACGAGCACCTCGATCCGGATCTTCGGCACCAGGTCGACGGTGTACTCGGCGCCGCGGTACACCTCGGTGTGCCCGCGCTGCCGTCCGTAGCCGCTGGCCTCGGTGACGGTCAGACCGTGCACGCCGAATGCCTGGAGGGCGTCCTTCACTTCGTCCAGCCGGTGCGGCTTGATTACTGCCGTGATGAGCTTCACGCGTCCACCTTCTTGGTCGGGGTCTCGCCGAGGGGCGTGGTCTTGCGGGCCGCCGTGCCGCCGCCCGCGCCGGCGAAGTCGTACGCGGTCTCGGCGTGCGCGGCCTGGTCGACGCCGGCGATCTCCTCGTCCTCGCCGACCCGGAAGCCCATCACCAGGTCGATCGCCTTGGCAAGGACGTACGAGACGACGAGGGAGTACAGGAGTACGCAGACCACGCCGACGGTCTGCTTGCCGAGCTGCGCGAAGCCGCCGCCGTAGAGGAGGCCCTTGGCGTCGCTCTGCACGCCGCCGGTGGCGAAGATGCCGATGAGCAGGGAGCCGATGACGCCGCCCACGAGGTGGACGCCGACGACGTCGAGCGAGTCGTCGTAGCCGAACTTGTACTTGAGGCCGACCGCCATCGCGCACAGCACGCCGGCGATCACGCCGATGGCGATGGCGCCGAGCGGGCTGACCGCACCGCATGCCGGGGTGATCGCGACGAGTCCGGCGACCGCGCCGGAGGCCGCGCCGAGAGTGGTGAACGAGCCGTGCCGGATCTTTTCGTAGGCGAGCCAGCCGAGCATCGCGGCGGCGGTGGCGACCTGGGTGTTGACGAAGGCGACCGCGGCGACGCCGTCGTCGTTGTTGAGCCAGGAGCCCGCGTTGAAGCCGAACCAGCCGAACCACAGCAGGCCCGCGCCGAGCATCACCAGGGGCAGGCTGTGCGGGCGCATCGGGTCCTTCTTGAAGCCGATCCGCTTGCCGACGACGAGGATGACGCCGAGGGCCGCGGCACCGGCGTTGATGTGGACGGCGGTACCACCGGCGAAGTCGATCACGCCCAGCTTGAAGAGCCATCCGCCGTCGGCCCACACCCAGTGGGCGACGGGGAAGTAGACGATGGTCACCCACAGGGCGATGAACAGCGCCCAGGCGGTGAACTTCACCCGGTCCGCGAGCGCCCCGCTGATCAGCGCGGGCGTGATCACCGCGAACATCAGCTGGAAGACCGCGAAGACGTAGACGGGGATGGAGGTGGTGCCCCACAGCTGGGTCAGGCCGATGTGGCCCATGCCGGCGAAGGCGCTGTCCCAGCCGATGACGCCGCCGTTGTCCTTGCCGAATGCGAGTCCGAAGCCGTACAGCACCCACAGGATCGTCACGATGCCCAGGCTGATGAAGCTCATCATCAGCATGTTCAGGACGCTTTTGACCCGGACCATGCCGCCGTAGAAGAAGGCGAGGCCGGGGGTCATGATCATCACCAGTGCGGAGCAGATCAGCATGAACCCGGTGTTGGCCGGGCTGAGCGTCGCTTTGTCTGCCGCGATCGTCAGGATGCCTGGGGGCATCGGCGTCTCCTCGTCGTCGATGCGGCCCGTGCGGGGTGTGGGGTTGGGCCGACTTCGCGATGAGGTTGTCGCAGCGCCGTTTCGGCCAAACCTTGCCGGTGTTTCACCGGGGTGACGAAGGCGCCCTCCGTGTTACACCCCGGTGAACTCCGAGATCGTCCCGGCACCACGTGTTCAGCCCGCGGAAACCATCCCTCAGCCGGCCTCCGCCGTCTCCGGGAGCTGGCGGGACAGCTCGTCGCCCAGTTGGATCACCGCGGCGACGCCCCCGTACTCCCGCGCCGCGGTGTCCACCGTCTTGCGCAGCCGGGTGTTGACCCGTTCGGAGCGGACCTGCCGGGCGAAGGGGATCGCGCGCTGCGCCATCTCCGCGCAGGCTTCCGGCTCCTTCTGGAGCAGATGGACGGTCGCCATCCCGATCAGGTTGAGCGCGTACGAGCGCTGGTGCTCGGGGTCCTGGCCGAACAGCTCCACGGCGCGCCGCATCACGGGCTCGGCGAGCGAGGCGTAGGTGGGGCTGCGGCCCGCCACGTAGGCGAGGTCGCGGTAGGAGTGGGCGTTCTCGGCGTTCAGCTCGGCCTCGGAGAAGAAGCGGATCCAGTCCGGCTCCGGCTCGCCGGGGGTGACGTCGGAGAAGGTGTCCTCGGCCATCCGCACCGCCCGCTTGACCTTGCTGGGCTGGCCCATGCCGGCGTACGCGCGCGCCTCCATCGCATACAACATCGCCTGGGTGCGCGGTGTGGCCGTCTCCCGGCTGCCGTACTGGGCGAGGTGGATCAGCTCCAACGCATCGTCGGGCCGGCCGAGATGGATCATCTGCCGGCTCATGCTGGAGAGGATGTAGGAGCCCAGGGGGCGGTCGCCGGCCTCTTTGGAGGCGTGCAGCGCCAGCACGAAGTACTTCTGGGCGGTGGGCTGGAGCCCGATGTCGTAGCTCATCCAGCCGGCCAGCTCGGCGAGTTCGGCGGCGACCTTGAACAGCCGCTTGGAGACCTGGGGCGGCTGCGGCTCCTGGAGGAGGTCGGTGACCTCGTGAAGCTGGCCGACCACCGCCTTGCGCCGCAGCCCGCCGCCGCACTGCGCGTCCCACTGCCGGAACATCGCGGTCGTCGACTCCAGCAGCTCCAGCTCGGGCTTGGAGAGCCGGGCCGGCCGCCGGGCCCGGTCCTGCTGCGGCTCCGCGTCGCCCGCCGCCGCGGGCACCGGCACCAGCCAGCGCTGCATCGGCTCGATGAGGGTCGGGCCGGCGGCCAGCGCCAGGGAGGTGCCCAGGAAGCCGCGGCGCGCCAGCATCAGGTCGCTGCGCGAGAACTCGCTGATCAGGCTGACCGTTTGGGGCCCGGCCCAGGGCAGGTCCACCCCGGAGACGGACGGCGACTGGTGCGCCGAGCGCAGTCCCAGCTCCTCGATGCCGACCACACAGCCGAAGCGCTCCGAGAAGAGCTCGGACAGGATCCGGGGGATGGGCTCGCGCGGCTGCTCGCCGTCCAGCCAGCGGCGCACGCGGGAGGTGTCGGTGCTGATGTGGTGGGCGCCCATCTGGCGCGCCCGCCGGTTGACCTGTCGCGCCAGCTCGCCCTTGGACCAGCCGCTGCGCAGGAACCATGAACCCAACTGTGCGTTGGGACGTTTGACGGCGTCGGTGCCGCCCGTGCTGTTGGAGCCGGCGGTGCCGCCAGTGCCGCCCACAGGAATGCCCCCATTCCGATAGCGCTTTTCTGCGAACTGCGAACCACCCACAGGATGCCGCCTGTTGCGGCGCCCGTTGCGGGGGTACATCTACCCGACCGCGGATTCCGGCCACACCTCCGGCCGCGGTCCTACTGGCGCGTTGCCACCGGCATACCCGTGCGAACGATGCCTCTCCGGGGTTCGTGCACCGAAAGTAATCCTACGATCACGCCCGTCGCGAGGGCGACCGCCGAAACGCCACCATTCGCCACCCCTTTGAATGAACTCCCCGGCCTGCTCTCGCGATTGACTTGACACAGGCCGAAGAGGGCCGGGCGGAGCGAAGCACGCGAAGGCGTGCGCGACGCATCGCACCACCCGGCGCGCGACGGCTCACCACCGGCACCGCGGACCGTCGACGGAGCGTGAGCACCAGCGTGAACACCTCCTCCTCGTCAATGCGCCGCCTCGTAACCACTCGCACGCACCACCCGTTGGAGGGGGCATGGACTTCACGATCGGCGCCATCCGGGACATCCGTTCCGGCTCGCGCCGCCGCGCCCGCTCGACCGAGAGCACGGCGGTGGCGGAGTACACCGGGCTGTGGGGCTGGGACGTGGCGCCGGGCGCCCGCGCGGTCCGCACCGGCAGCCGTACGGACTGCTCGTGCGGCGCCGCCGGCTGCCCGTCGCCGGGCGCCCATCCGCTGTCGTTCGGCCAGGAGTTGGCGGCCGGCGCGCCCCTGGAGAAGGCAGCCGCGGCCTGGGCGGACACCCCGGGGGCGGCGGTGCTGCTTCCCGTAGGGCGGTCCTTCGACATCCTCGACGTGCCCGAGGAGGCGGGCCGCGGGGCGCTGGTGCGGCTGGAGCGGATGGGGCTGCCGCTCGGGCCGGTGGCCGCCACCCCGACGGGCCGGGCGCTGTTCTTCGTCGCCCCCGGGGCGGCCGGCGCGCTCCCCGACCTCCTCTACCGCACGGGCTGGGACGACGCCGATCTGGACCTGCGCCCCCTGGGCCGCGGCGACTACATCACCGCGCCGCCCTCGGACTTCGGCGGCCACGGCCCGATGCGCTGGCTGCGCCCGCCGACGCTGGACTCGGCCGGCTGCCCGCCGCAGGCCCGGCTGCTGCTCGGGACGCTGGCGTATGTGTGCAACCGGTCGGCGGGCAGCCGCGCGACCGCCCACGGGGCGGACTGTCCCCGGCCGCCGGTCTGAGCCGGGCAAATCGTTTCGTCGTTGGTGTGATCCGGACGCTGCCCCTGAGGGGCGGCGCCCGGCGCCGTACTGCCGGCGTGCCCTGCTGCTGGCATGCCGTACAGCCGTAGTGCGGTACGCGCCGCGCGTGCCCGCGGGGAAAGGCGTGCGTGCCCGCGGGGAAAGGCGTGCGTGCCCGCGGGGAAAGGCGTGCGTGCCCGCGGGGAAAGGCGT
>NZ_BMRP01000001.1:686902-702235 GCF_014648695.1 Streptomyces albospinus | reverse complement strand
GGGGCCGGCGGGGCCTCGGGCGGTGCGGCGGTGCGCCCGCCTCAGCCGATGAGCGCGTCGACGAACGCCTCCGGCTCGAACGGCGCGAGGTCGTCCGCGCCCTCGCCCAGGCCGACGAGCTTGACCGGCACACCGAGCTCGCGCTGGACGGCGACGATGATGCCGCCCTTGGCGGTGCCGTCGAGCTTGGTCAGCACCACACCGGTGATGTCGACGACCTCGGCGAACACCCGCGCCTGGACGAGGCCGTTCTGACCGGTGGTGGCGTCCAGGACGAGCAGCACCTCGCCGACCGGGCCGTGCTTCTCGACGACCCGCTTGACCTTGCCGAGCTCGTCCATCAGGCCGGTCTTGGTGTGCAGCCTGCCGGCGGTGTCGATCAGGACGACATCGGCGGACTCGGCGATGCCCTCCTTCACCGCGTCGAAGGCGATCGACGCGGGGTCGCCGCCCTCGGGCCCGCGGACGGTGCGGGCGCCGACCCGCTCGCCCCAGGTCTGGAGCTGGTCGGCGGCGGCGGCGCGGAAGGTGTCGGCCGCGCCGAGGACCACGGACTTGCCGTCGGCGACCAGCACGCGGGCGAGCTTGCCGGTGGTGGTGGTCTTGCCGGTGCCGTTGACGCCGACGACCAGCACGACGCCGGGGATCTCGTCGCCGCCGTTGCCGATGCCGTTGGCGGTGTGCACGGTGCGGTCGGCGTCGGTGCCGATGAGGGTCAGCAGTTCCTCGCGCAGCAGCTCGCGCAGGCCCTCGGGGGTGCGGGTGCCCAGGACCTTGACGCGCTCGCGCAGCCGGTCGACGAGCTCCTGGGTGGGGGCGACGCCGACGTCGGCGGTGAGCAGGGTGTCCTCGATCTCCTCCCAGGTCTCCTCGTCGAGGTGCTCGCGCGACAGCAGGGTCAGCAGGCCCTTGCCGAGGCTGTTCTGGGAGCGGGAGAGCCGGGCGCGCAGCCGGACCAGCCGGCCCGCGGTCGGTGCGGGGACCTCGATCTCGGGCGCCACGGGCGCCTCGGGTTCGGCGGCCGGCGCCGCCGCCTCGGCCTCGGGGGCCTCGGCGGTGGGCAGCTCGACTTCTTCGATGGTGCGACGTTCTTCGTCGCGTGGGGTCTCGGCCTCCTCGCCGACCTGCGGTTCGGCGGGGGGCGCGGTGACGGAGGGCTTGGGGGCAGCCGGCGGGGGCGGCGGCAGCTGCTTCTTCTTGCGGCTGCTGACGACAAGCCCGCTGATCGCGCCGAGCGCGACCACGGCGATCACTACAGCAAGGATGACGAATTCCATAACCCCTCCAGTATCAGCCACGCCCCGCGGCGGACGGCGGCACGCGCGCTAGCTCTCTCTGGGCTCCTGTGTACGCCAGCGCTCCAGGGTGGGGTCGCGGTGCGAGTCGTACGTGCCCGACCCCCGGCAGTGCCGGCATTCGCCCGCCCGGTGAACGGTCTCGTACGGCCCCCGGAAGGGTTCGACGCCGGGGGCGTAGGCGAGGGCCTGCGACACATAGCCGGTGCCCTGGCACCACTGACACGTCTTGCCGGGCACATCGGCCTCCTGCGAGTACTCGCTCTCGTTCATCGGGATCACCTTGCACCACATCCGGCCCCGGATGACCCGGCGCCGGAAGATCGCCGTCCGCGGCGGCGCCGGTACCCGTCGGAAACGAGACATGCATCTCTCCGGCGGCTCCGTCTCGGGCGATGCCACAAGGTTCCCGACCGGCGGACGGGCGTCCGTTTCCGCCGCCGGCTCCGGGCAGTATCGCGCAGGCCCTGGTCAGAGGGGTGTGACTGGACTCATCGACAGGAACGGGAAATATCTGGCATCGTCGAGGAGTCCAAGGGGGTGGAACGGTAGAAGTTGGATCAAAGTACGATGGTGGGCGGCTGCGCAACGCGCGTAGAGTCCTGGCAACCATTTCTGGCCAGGCACCACAGCCGCTGCCTGCACCCCTCCCCCGGGGGTGCTCCCAGACCCCGCACGGAGACAGCTGCATTCATGGGCACCAGCACCACGTCCACACCCACGTCCACCCCCGAAGCCGACGGCGCCGTCGAGACCCGTGGCATCGAGCCGGTTCCCGACCACGAACGCCGGGGCCGGGTCCGCGAGCTGTTCCCCACCTGGGTCGCCGCCAACATCAGCGTGCTGCTGCTCACCATGGGCGCCTCCCTGGTGATCAACAACAGCCTGAACTTCTGGCAGGTGCTGGTGGTGGCCGCGATCGCCTCCGCGGTCTCCTTCGGGATGGTCGGCCTGCTGTCGGTCTCCGGTAAGTGGGGCGGCGCTCCCGGCGCGATGCTCTCCCGGGCCGCCTTCGGCGTGCGCGGCAACTACTTCCCGGGCGCGATCCTCTGGGTCGCGCGCTTCGGGTGGGAGACGATCAACGCGGTCACCGGCGCGTACGCGATCCTGACCGTGCTGCACCTGCTGTTCGGCATCAAGCCCAACAACGTCCTGGTCGTCGTCACCCTGCTCGCCTTCGTCGCCTGCACCTTCCTGGTCAGCGGCATGGGCCGCAAGGCGCTGAACCTCTGCAACAAGTACTCCACGTACCTCTTCACCCTGATCAGCATCGTCGTGCTGGTCTACCTGATCGTCGAGATGCCGTGGAGCGCCATCTTCGCCAAGTCGCCGGGCAGCGGCGCCATGATGATCGCGGGCATCGGCACGATCGCGGCCGGCGGTATCAGCTGGGTGCCCACCGGCCCGGACTTCGCGCGCTACCTGCCGCACTCCGCCTCCGGCAAGAAGATCGTCGGCACCACCGTCTCCGGTGCGGCCCTGGTGCTGGTCCCGATGGTGGTCATGGGCGGCGTGATGGCCGTGTCCAACCCGGAGCTGGCCAACCAGAACACCGACCCGATGTCGTTCCTCGGCCAGGTCCTGCCGTCGGCGATCGCGATCCCGTACCTGATCACCGCGCTGATCGGGATGATGCTGATCAACAGCCTGTCGATGTACTCCGCGGGCTTCACCGCACAGACCATGGGCGTCAAGCTGCCGCGCGCCCTGGCGGTCAGCATCAACGCCGCCATCAGCCTGATCGGCGGGCTGTTCATGATGCTGGTGGCCAAGGACTTCATCGGCCAGTTCATCGCCTTCCTGACGCTGCTCGCGGTCTCCTTCTCCGCCTGGATCGGCGTCTACGGCGTCGACATGGCCCGCCGGCGCAAGAAGGCGGTGCGCTACGACGCGGACAGCCTGATGAACATCAGCCGCACCAGCCGCTACTGGTACAAGGGCGGCTTCTCCTGGCAGGCCATGACCGCCTGGACGGTCGCCCTGGTCGCCGGCCTCTGCTTCACGAAGGTGCAGTGGTTCACCGGCCCGCTGGCCGGCACCTGGATCGGCCAGAACGGCCTGGGCTGGGCGGCCACGATCGTGATCGCCGCGGTGGTCTTCGCCGTACTGCCGGCCGCCAGGGAGAACGTCCCCGCAGAGGCGCCCGAGCGGGCCGCCGCCGAGGACCGGCCGACCGTCGAGGTCGGCTGAACGACCGGGCGGCCACCGGCGGCGCACAGCCGGTGGCCGCCCCGGCCGGACCCGCGCCACCGTCCTGGCCGGATCCGGCCACCTGCCTGGAAAACTGACGAGTCGTCAGCTAGCGTCCCCTTCGCCATCCGCCCGGCGAAGGGGACGCCGTCATGTCAGCCATGCCATCCCGCCCGTCGCCCGACCTTCCCCGAGCTCTCGACTCCTCCCCCGAGTTCTCGGCTGCGCTCGAACAGGGGGGACCCCCATGCGCAGGGGAGACCCCGACCCCCTCGACGAGGCTCCCCCGGACTCCGTCCGGGGGGACCCCCACCGCGCCGCCCCTCTGCACAACGGTCCTGCGCGTCAACCTCGTCGACCCGTCGCCCACCCCCGAAGGGCTCGCCGCGCGCTACCGGGCCGCCGTGGAGATGGCCGCGTTCGCCGACGACCGCGGGCTGACCATGGTCCAGACCGAGGAGCACCACGCCACCACCAACGGCTGGATGCCCGCCCCGCTCGCCTTCGCCGGCGCCGTCTTCGGCGCCACCCGGCGCATCGGCGTCACCGTCGCCGCGCTGATCACCCCGCTGCACGACCCGCTCCGGCTGGCCGAGGACATCGCCGCCCTCGATCTGCTCAGCGGCGGCCGGCTGGTCACCGTCGCCGGCCTCGGCTACCGGCCCGAGGAGTACGCGGCGCACGGCATGGACTGGCGGCGGCGCGGCGCCCTCCAGGACGAGGTGCTGCACACGCTGCTGTCCGCCTGGACCGGTGAGCCGTTCGCCTATCGGGGGCGTACGGTCCAGGTGACCCCGCGCCCGTACACCCGGCCGCATCCGCTGCTGCTGGTCGGCGGCGGCTCCCGTCCGGCGGCCCGGCGCGCCGCCCGGTTCGGGCTGCCCCTCTTCCCGAGCGCCCGGCTGCCGGAGCTGGAGCGCTACTACCACGAGCAGCGCGCCGGATTCGGCACCGAGGGCTGGGTGATGCAGCCGCCCGAGCGCACCTGCCTGCTGCACATCTCCGAGGATCCGGACCGCAGTTGGGCCGAGTACGGTGGGCATCTGCTGCACGAGGCGCGGATGTACGCGTCCTGGCAGTCCGCCGGGACCCGCTCCGCGGTGCGCTCCACCGCCGGGGACACCGCGGCGCTGCGCGCGGAGGGCGTGTACCGGATCGTCACGCCGGAGGCGTGTGTGAAGCTGGCCCAAGAGGCGGGCGCCCAGGGCTCGTTGATCCTGCATCCGCTGTGCGGCGGGATGCCGGTCGACGAGGGCTGGCGGTCGCTGCACCTGTTCGCGGAGCGGGTGCTGCCCGGGCTCCAGGGCTGACGCGGGGCGGCCGGAGCGGCGGCGGCGCGCACGTCGCGGCGGATTGTCAGTGGCGGGTGTCACGATCGGTGCATGAGCTTCTTCGACGGTCTGATCGCTCCCGACCCGCCACCCGAACCCCCCGCCGAGACCCTGGTGTTGAGCGCCTACGAGCCCGGCGGCACCGAGGATTTCGCGCCCGCCCACTGGTTCGTCCCCGCTCAGCTGCCGCAGGTGGCGGAGGTCGGCGCCGGCCCCGATGTGCGGATCATGCTGACGGGCTGGGAGGTGTGGCCGAAGTCGGTGACGATGCGGCTGGCGGTCTTCCTGCGGCGGATCCAGCCGGGCGGCCGGACGACGCCGTACGGCCGTCCCGGCAGCGGGGCGCTGCGCTGCGGGCTACTGCTGGCCGACGGACGGAAGGTCACCACGCTCGACGGCGAGCCCTGGCCGACGGCCGACGGGAGCCGCCCCACGCTCCGGCTGCGCGGCGGCACGGGCGGCGCCTTCCATTACGAACTGGAGCTGCACCTCTCCCAGTTGCCGCCCGCCGGGCCGGCCCAGCTGGTGGTCGAGTGGCCGAACGAGGGGGTGCCGGAGACGGTCACGGTCGTCGACGCGGCGATCCTGCGGGCGGCGGCCGGCAGCGCGCTGGAGATCTGGCCGGACGCCGCGCCGCCCGCCCGCTCCGAGGCCGGTGAGGAACCGCGGGGGTTCCTCAGCATCAGCCTGGGGCCGTCCGAGATCCTGGCGCAGCCCCCGGCGTCCGTGCTGCCCGCTTGGTCCCCGCCGGCCCCCGACCCCTCGCGCGGCGACTGGGAGGAGCTGGCCCCCTTCCACTGGCAGGACACCGAGCTGATCAGGGCGCGGCTGGCGCACGGGGCCGATCCCGCCGCGCTCCGGTCCGGTTCCCGGGACGCCCCGCTGCATCTGGCCGCCGCGAACAGCTCCCCGGAGATCCTCGCCGAACTCCTCGCGCGGGGGCCGGAGGTGGACGCCGTGGACGACCAGGGCTGCACTCCCCTGTGGCACGCGGTCGCGCACGGCGCCGAGGCGAACGCGGCGCTGCTGCTCGGGGCCGGCGCCGATGCCTGGAGCGCACGGATCGGCGGCCGTTCGCCCGGCCGGCTGGCCCTGACGTCGCCCCTGGCCCCGCTGTTCGCCGGGCTGCCGGACGCGGTGCCGCTGACGCCCGGGGAGTGCGCCGCCCAGCAGGACGCCGATGACCGGGCCGCGGTCTTCGAGGGGGTGGAGACGGAGGGCCTCTCGGTCGCCTTCGTCCCCGGCATCGACGAGGAGGAGGCCGTGCGGCGCCTGGGCCGCGACCCGCGCGACTGCCCGGTCCTCGACCTGGACGCGGAGCCCGGCCCGCACGGCACCGGCCCGCACGGCTTCGATCCGTACGCGCCGGACGAGGCCGAGCGCCAGGTGGGCGTGACGGGTGTGCCCGGCGGATGCGTCCTGGTCCAGCCCATGTCGTACCAGCTCAGCGCCGCCCCGATATTGGACGCCCTCTCCCCCGGCACCACCGCCTACGGCGTCTATTTCAATCCCAGCGGGGGCACCTTCGGCGCGCTCTCCCGGGACGGCCGCACCGAGCTCACCGAGGAGATCGGCCTCCCGCCGTTCGGGGACGAGCCGGACGGGCACTGGCTGTACCGCTTCTGGAGCTGGAGCCGGCCGGAGGGCATGTACGGCGCCGCCGAGCTGGCGTACGCCTCCGCGACGGCGGGCCTGCGCGTCGCGGACCCGCACGCGGTGGCCGGTCCGCCGCGCCGCTGGGTGGAGATACCGGACGGCAGCCCGCTGCTGGGCTGAGGCTCCCGGGCTCCCGGGCCGCGTCCGGAGACGACCGCTGCCCCCGGCTCGGGTGAGCCGGGGGCAGCAGCCACAACTGAGGAGACGGACTGGCGGGGGGTTAGCCCATCTCCTCCAACGCCTTGCCCTTGGTCTCCTTCACGTACTTGAGCACGAAGGGGATCGAGAGCAGAGCGAAGACCATGTAGATCACGTAGGTGCCCGAGAGGTTCCAGTCGGACAGGCTCGGGAAGCTGGCCGTGATGACCCAGTTGGCGATCCACTGCGCGGAGGCGGCGACGCCCAGCGCGGCGGCGCGGATCTTGTTCGGGAACATCTCGCCGAGGAAGACCCAGACCACGACGCCCCAGGAGAGCGCGAAGAAGAGGACGAAGCCGTGGGCGGCGATCAGGGCGATGGTGCCCTCGGTGGTCGGCAGGGTGCCGGCCGCGGACTTGGCGGAGAAGGCCCACGCCTCCAGGCCGAGCGCGACGGCCATACCGGCCGAGCCGATCAGCGCCAGCGGGCGGCGGCCGATCCGGTCGACGAAGACCATCGCGATCACGGTGCCGATGATGTTGATGATCGAGGTGGTGAAGCTGTAGAAGAACGAGCTCTCGGGGTTGATCCCGACGGACTGCCACAGCGTCGAGGAGTAGTAGAAGGCGACGTTGATGCCGACCAGCTGCTGGAAGACGGAGAGCCCGATACCGACCCAGACGATCGGCAGGAAGCCCGCCTTGCCGCCGAGCAGGTCCTTGAACGTCGACTTGTGCTCGCTGCGCATCGCCTCCTCGATCTCGACGACCCGGGCGTCGAGGTCGACGGCGTGGCCCTCGACCTCGGCCAGCACCTCCTTGGCGCGGTCGGTCTTGCCGATGGAGATCAGGAAGCGCGGCGACTCGGGGATCGCGAAGGACAGCAGACCGTAGAGGACGGCCGGGATCACCATGACGCCGAGCATCCACTGCCAGGCTTCCAGGCCGGCGATCTTGCCGCGCTGGTCGCCGTGGGCGAGGTTGAGGATGCCCCAGTTGACGAGCTGGGAGATGGCGATACCGACGACGATCGCGGCCTGCTGGAAGGAGCCGAGCCGGCCGCGGTAGGCGGACGGCGAGACCTCGGCGATATAGGCCGGGCCGATGACCGAGGCCATACCGATCGCGATACCGCCCAGCACGCGCCACATCGCCAGGTCCCAGAGGGCGAACGGCAGGGCTGAGCCGATGGCGCTGATGGTGAAGAGCGCCGCGGCGATCTGCATCACGCGGATCCGGCCGATCCGGTCGGCGATCCGGCCGGCGGTGGCGGCGCCGATGGCGCAGCCGATCAGCGCGATGGCGATCACCTGCGCGAGGCCGGCGGACCCGACGTCGTAACGGCCGCGGATCGCCTCCACGGCGCCGTTGATGACGGAGCTGTCATAACCGAAGAGGAAGCCGCCCATCGCGGCAGCCGCGGTGATGAAGATGACATGGCCGAGGTGGTCGGGGTGGGCCTTTCGGCCTTCCGGGACCGTCGGCTGCGCGGTGCTGGTCAACGTGAACTCCAGTGGCCCGGCTGCGCTGCCGGGCGTAGGGGGCTGGCACTACAAGTGGTGCATAGGTTGGGGACACCCACCACTTGAAGGTAAAAGCAACGATGCAGAGACTATGCCTTCAAGTTTCGAAGTCAATAGCGGGTAACCGATTTGTTTCCCACAAGACAGCGGCGCGCCTCGTTCAAGTCCTGAATTGATCTTCGAAAGGTGTACGGGGCGGTGACGCGGTGCGGTCTCCCCCTGGCTCAGTGCAGCCGCTGGCTGATCACCTTCGAGACGCCGTCGCCCTGCATCGATACGCCGTAGAGCGCGTCGGCGACCTCCATCGTCCGCTTCTGGTGCGTGATCACGATCAGCTGGGAGCTCTCCTGCAACTCCTCCATGATCCGGATCAGCCGCTGGAGGTTGGTGTCGTCCAGCGCCGCCTCGACCTCGTCCATCACATAGAACGGGCTGGGCCGCGCCTTGAAGATCGACACCAGCAGCGCCACCGCCGTCAGCGACCGCTCGCCGCCCGACAGCAGCGAGAGCCGCTTGACCTTCTTCCCCGGGGGCCGCGCCTCCACGTCCACCCCGGTCGCCAGCATGTCGTCCGGGTTCGTCAGCACCAGCCGGCCCTCGCCGCCCGGGAACAGCCGCGAGAAGACCCCCTCGAACTCCCGCGCGGTGTCGTGGTACGCCTCGGTGAAGACCTGCTCCACCCGCTCGTCGACCTCCTTGATCACCTGGAGCAGGTCGGCCCGGGTCTTCTTCAGGTCTTCAAGCTGCTCGCTGAGGAACTGGTGACGCTCCTCCAGGGCCGCGAACTCCTCCAGCGCCAGCGGGTTCACCTTCCCGAGCTGCTGGTACGCCCGCTCGGCGGCCCGCAGCCGCTTCTCCTGCTCGGCCCGTACGTAGGGCACGGGCCGGTTGCGCGGGTGCTCCGGGTCCTCCGGCAGCTCCTCGCCCTCGGCCGGTGGCGACGGCGGTACCGGCTGGTCCGGGCCGTACTCCGCCATCAGCACCGCCGGCTCCACCCCCAGCTCCTCCAGCGCCCGGGTCTCCAACTGCTCGATCCGCAGCCGCTTCTCGGCCCCCAGCACCTCGCCCCGGTGGACCGAGTCCGTCAGCTTGTCCAGCTCGGCCTTCAGCTCCCGGCCCCGGCCCCGCTCCGCCACCAGCGCCTGCTCCCGCTCGGCCTTGGCCCGTTCCGCGGCGGCCCGCTCCTCCTCGCCCCGTACGACCGACACCTCGACGTGCGCCAGCAGCTGCCGCGCCCCGGACGCCACCGCGCCGGCCACCGCCGCCTCATGGCGCAGCCGGGCGCGCCGCCGCTCGGCCCGCGTCCGCGCCTCGCGCTCCGCCCGCGCCCCCCGGTCCAGCGCGTCCGCCCGCCCGGCGAGGCCCTTGACCCGCTCCTCGTGCGTCCGCGCCTGGAGCCGGGCCTCCATCTCCGTCTGCCGGGCATTGGCCCCGTCCGCGGCCAGCCGGTCCCGTACGGAGGTGTCGGGCTCCTCGTCGCCCGGCTCCTCCTCGGCCACCGCGAGCCGCTCGGCCAGCTCCTCGGCCTCCTCGGTGGCCCGCGCCAGCGCCTCCTCGGCCCGGGCGACCGCAGCGGCGGAACGTTCGGCCTCGCCGGCGGCGGCCCGCGCCTGCCCGCCGAGGCGCCCCAGGTCCCCGGCGACCTTCGACTTCTCCCGGTCCGCCGCCCGCCGCTGCCCGTCCAACTCCTCGACCAGTGCGGCGCACTCGGTACGCCGCTGCACAGCCGCCCGCTGCGCCACGGTCAGCTCGTCGCAGCGGGCCGCCAGCTCCGACAGCTCGGCCGCCGCCTCGTCGACGGACGCCTGCACCTCCAGCAGGCTCGGCGCCCCGGCCGAACCGCCGTGCGCGAAGTGCGCCCCGAGCAGATCGCCCTCCGCGGTCACCGCCGTCAGCTCCGGCCGGGCGGCCACCAGCTCCTCGGCGTCCTCCAGCGTCCCGACCACCACCACGTCCCGCAGCAGCCGGGCCACCGCGGCCGTCAACTCCCGCGGCCCGTGCACCAGTTCCTGAGCGGGTACGGGGCCCGGACCGGCTCCCGCCGCCGCCCCGGAAGCATCCGCACCAGACGCACCGGCCCCGTCGATACCACCGGCACCGTCGCCCCCGACCCGCTCGGCCACCTCCACCGCCGCCACCGACTCCACCGCGCGCGCCGGCGCCGGCACCCGCACCGCGCGGCTGCCGCCGAGCACCATCGCCGCCCGTCCGGCGTCCTCCTTGCGCAGCAGCCGGATGGCCTCCGCGGCGGTGGCCGTGTCGGTGACCGCGACCGCGTCCGCCGCCGCGCCGAGCGCCGCCGCCACCGGGATCTCGAACCCGGGAGTCACGGTCAGCAGTTCCGCCGCCGGGCCGAGCAGCCCGCCCAGCCGGTCCGTGGCCGCCAGCAGCGCCCCCGTGCCGTCCTTGCGGCGCAGCCCGAGCGCCAGCGCGTCGTGCCGGGCCGCGGTCGCGGCGCGCTCCCGCTCGGCCGCGGTCAGCGCCTCCCGCGCGGCGGTCTGCGCGGCCTCCGCCGCGGCCAGCTCCCGGCGGGCCGCCTCGTACCGCTCCCCGGCCTCCGCGTCGTCCGCGTCCAGCCCGGCGACCTCGCCCTTGAGCTGCTCGTACTCCTCCTGGGCGGCCACCGCCCGGCCCCGGGCCGCGTCCCGGGCCTCGGTGAGCCGGCCGATCTCCGCCTGCGCCGAGGCGGCCCGGCCGCGCGCCGCGGTGACCCGGCCGCTCAGCCGGGCCAGCCCCTCGCGCCGGTCGGCGATGGCCCGGGCGGCATCCCGCAGCCGCCGCTCCTCGTCGGCCAACTGCCGCTCCAGCCCGGCGCGGTGCTCGACGGTGTCCTCCAGCGCCCGGCTCGCCGCCTCCAGCGCCGCCGTCAACTCCGCCTCCTGCTCGCGGATCCGGGCGGCCTCCCGCTCCATGTCCTCCGGGTCGCGGCCCTGCCGCTCGTCCGGCGGGGCCGCCGAGGCGCTCCTGACCCGCGCCTCGGCCAGCGAGATCGTGCCCCGCACCCGCTCGGCGAGCTGCGACAGCTCGTACCAGGTCTGCTGGGCACGCTGGACCCGCGGCGTGAGGGTGCGCACCTCCTCCTCCAGCACCGCCTCGCGCTGCTGGGCGGTCCGCAGCTGCGCCTCCGCGGCCTCCTTGCGCTCCTTGAGCGCCGCCTCGTCGGCGATCTCCGCCGCCAGCGCCCGGCGCAGGGCGACGAGATCATCGGCGAGCAGCCGCAGCCGGGCGTCCCGGAGATCGGCCTGGATGACGGCGGCCCGCCGGGCGACCGCGGCCTGCCGCCCCAACGGTTTGAGCTGCCGCCGCAGCTCGTCGGTCAGATCCTGTACGCGGGCGAGATTGGCCTTCATCGCGTCCAGCTTCCGCAGCGCCTTCTCCTTGCGCTTGCGATGCTTGAGGACGCCGGCCGCCTCCTCGATGAACGCCCGGCGGCCCATCGGATCGGCGTGCAGCACGGAGTCGAGCTGGCCCTGGCCGACGATGACATGCATCTCGCGGCCGATGCCGGAGTCGGAAAGGAGTTCCTGGATATCCAGCAGCCGGCAGGTGTCGCCATTGATCTGGTACTCGCTGCCGCCATTCCGGAACATGATCCGGGTGATGGTGACTTCGGCGTATTCGATGGGCAGCGCGCCGTCGGAATTGTCGATGGTGAGCGAGACCTCGGCGCGGCCCAGCGGCGGCCGGCCGGTCGTCCCGGCGAAGATGACGTCCTCCATCTTCCCGCCGCGCAGCGACTTGGCGCCCTGCTCGCCCATGACCCAGGACAGCGCGTCCACGACGTTGGACTTGCCGGAACCGTTGGGGCCCACGACGCAGGTGATGCCCGGTTCGAACCGCAGCGTCGTGGCGGAGGCGAAGGACTTGAAGCCTCGCAGGGTCAGACTCTTGAGATGCACGCCTTTGGACTCTACCGGCCGCCTCTCGGCGGACGTCCCCAACATTCCGGCGCCGGCCCACCGCCCGGTACGGCCCCCGGGTATCCGCCGGCGTCCCTTTTCGGTTTCACCGGTGAAAGTGCAGGGCACATGTTGCGGTAAGGGAGACACCGGAGGACTGAAGTGACCGGACGGCGAGACGCCGGCCGGTGGAATTCAGGCCGCCGGACGGAATTCCAGAGCGGGAAACAACGACGAAGGGACGCCGAAGCGTCCCTTGCAGATCTTGAAGAGCGGTGCCTCAAGCGGCTGGCGAGCAGCCCGCCCAGCCCTGGGGTCGGGGTCAGGTGAGCGCGGGCTCCGCCTGGGGTACGTCGATGTCGAGCACCGAATCGTCGCGACGTGCGGCAGCCGACAGCATGTCGTTCTCGGCCTGCATCCGAATAAGTTCGGATTCAAGGTCCTGGACGCGCTGCTGAAGCCGTCGCATCTCGGAGAGGACTCGGGGGTCGGAGCCGCCGACGTAACCGAGAAGCGCCTTTGCCATGATGGATGGTCCTCCACAATGAGTGACCGACCGAAGCGGTGTGGGTCGTGAGGGATTCGCACCCGCGGTGCTTGTCATTCTCCAGGTGCCTTCAATGCCAAACAGCTAAGGTGCGCGGGGATTCCAGCGTCTCACCAAACGGATGGAGGGTCAACACGATCACACCCCGTATCCTCGGGCACCTGAGAGTGCGCGGCCTCGGGGGCGCGGCGCCTACTCCCCAGAAAGGTCCCGTGGGGGCGTGGAGATCATCCGTACAGCGGCAGCCTTGCACGGGTCGGCCGAGTTGGCAACCACCAGGGCTTATCTCCTGTAAGCAGCTGACAAAGGCATACCCTCAAGATCGGCCAGGACGCCCGGACGGACGGCGTTTCCGAGCCATGTCAGCGGACCGCGAAACCGTCGTAGCCGCCCCGGGGCGTGTCCCATATCTCAGTGACGCCGTCGACGGCCCCGGGCGTGTCCCCGGTGCGCAGCCAGTCCAGCAACTCCTCGCAGCGGTCCCTCGGACCCTCGGCGACGACCTGCACCCGGCCGTCGCCGAGATTGACCGCGAAGCCGACGAGTTCACCGATGCGCAGAGCGTTCGCACGGGTGAACCAGCGGAACCCAACTCCCTGGACCCGGCCGCGTACCCAGGCGGTCATCCGCACGTCTTCATCCATGTGTGCACGTTAACCGGCCAATTGCTCAGCAGGAACTTCGGCCCCTCCCGTCATGGCGTACAGTCCCCGGACAGCGAAGGCTCACCCTTTCGAGTGAGCCGCTGTGACGCTGGACGGAAGGAACGACCGCGGATGGGCCGCCACCGACGCTCTGCTCCCCACGCGCCCGAATCCCCTCGTACAGGGCCAGTTGACGGACCGACGGGTGCACCGCCGGCCGCCCGCCACCGCGCCCACCACGCCGCCCGCCCCCGCCGTTCGGCTCCGGTACGCACCGGACTGCTCGGCGCCTCCGCCGCGATGGCGATGGGAGCCGTGGCGGTCGCATCCGGACTCGTCCCGGGCGGCGGGCAGTTCATCGTGGGCGGCGGCGCCCGCGCCGACCGGGTCCGCGCCGGCGCGCTGCCGGACCTGCAAACCCAGGAGAGCCACTCCGCGACACCGGCCGGCGCCACGGATCCGGCGACCGGCAGCAGCGGCGGCGAGCAGCCGTCGTCCCCCGCCACCGGGCAGTCCTCCTCCCCCGACTCCCCCGGCTCCTCTGGCTCCTCTGGCTTCCCTGGCTCCTCTGCCTCCTCCAGTGCCTCCCCGTCGGCGGGCCGGGCCTCCGCGTCACCCACCGCAACGCCCGGCGCACAGCACTCCGCGCAGCCCACCGGCCGGCCCACGACCCCGGCGCCGAAGAACCCGGCGACGGCCTCGAAGGCCCCCGACACCGGGGCGTCCGCCGCGGCGCAGGTGCTCTCGCTGGTCAATCAGCAGCGCGCGCAGGCCGGCTGCTCGCCGGTGGCCGACAGCAGCCAACTGGACGGTCTGGCCCAGCATTTCAGCGAGGACATGGCACAGCGCGGGTTCTTCGGCCACACCGATCCGGACGGCCACACCCCGTGGGACCGCGCCCGCATCCTCGGGATACCGGACCTCGGCGGCGAGAACATAGCCCGCGGCCAGGCCGACGCCCGGTCCGTGATGGACTCCTGGATGAACAGCCCGGGGCACCGCGCCAACATCCTCAACTGCGAGTACAAGACCCTCGGCGTCGGCGCGCACTTCGGGCCGGGCGGCCCGTGGTGGACCCAGGAATTCGGCTTCTGAGCCCGCCGCCCGGTGCGCCCCGCCCGCCCGGTCCCGCTCAGTGCGGCCGGGGCGGGCGCTGGCAGCGCGGGCAGAAGTAGCTGGAGCGGTTCATCCAGGGGCGGCGGCGGATCGGCGTACCGCAGCGGCGGCACGGTTCGTCCTCGCGGCCGTACGCGTCCAGGGAGCGCTCGAAGTAGCCGGACTCGCCGTTGACGTTGACGTAGAGGCTGTCGAAGCTGGTGCCGCCGACGGCGAGCGCCGCGTTCATCACGTCCCGTACGTGCCCCAGCAGCTCGGCGGTGCGCGGGCGGGTGAAGGTGGCGGTCGGCCGCTCGTAGTGGAGCCGGGAGCGCCACAGCGCCTCGTCGGCGTAGATGTTGCCGACGCCGCTGATCAGCGACTGGTCCAGCAGGGCCCGCTTGACGGTGGTGCGGCGGCGGCGCAGCGCGTCGTGGAAGGCGGCGTCGTCGAAGGCCGGGTCGAGCGGGTCGCGGGCGATGTGCGCGATGACGTCGGGGAGCTGGTCGGCGTCGCCGGGGACGGTGTCGTGCAGGGAGAGGCCGCCGAAGGTCCGCTGGTCGACGAAGCGGAGCTCGGTGCCGAGATCGTCGGCGAAGCGGATCCGGATCCGGAGATGCTTCTCGTCGGGGGCGTCCTGCGGCTGGACCAGCAGCTGGCCGCTCATCCCGAGGTGGGCGAGGATCGCCAGGCCGTGGGTGACGGACGGGGTGACGATCGGTGCGATGCCCTCGGCGGCGCTCTGCGCGGCCGGGCCGCCGCCGGTCACCGGGAGCCAGAGGTACTTGCCGCGCCGGCGGGCGGTGCCGATGCGCAGCCCCTGGAGCCGGTCCGCGAAGTCGGCGGCGCCCGCGGTGTGCCGGCGGATCGCGCGCGGGTGGCGGACCTCGACGGCGTCGACGGTCCGGCCGCTGACCCAGCGCGCAAGGCCGCGGCGTACGACCTCGACCTCGGGCAGCTCGGGCACGGGGCGCTCCTCATCATCCTCGGGAAAGACTTCTGACCCCGTCCGGGGC
>NZ_BMRP01000001.1:649818-686816 GCF_014648695.1 Streptomyces albospinus | reverse complement strand
GCCGGTGACTCCTTGGCCTTGGCCGCCTCGTCCGCCGCGGCGCGAATCGCACGCCACGCGGACTCGGCCGCCTGCTGCTCGGCTTCCTTCTTGCTGCGGCCGGTGCCGGTGCCGTACGAGACACCACCGACGCGGGCGGCAGCAGTAAAGGTCTTCTCGTGGTCCGGGCCGGTCTCGGTGACCAGGTACTCCGGGACGCCGAGGCCCTCGGTCGCGGTGAGTTCCTGGAGGCTGGTCTTCCAGTCGAGGCCTGCGCCCAGGCTGGAGGACTTCTCGATCAGCGGGTCGAAGAGCCGGTGCACCAGCTCGCCGGCCGCGTCGAGACCCTGGTCGAGATAGACCGCGCCGATCACCGCTTCCAGGGTGTCGGCGAGGATGGACGCCTTGTCCCGGCCGCCCGTGCCCTCTTCGCCCCGGCCGAGGCGGATGAAGGCGCCGAGATCGAGGCCGCGGCCCACCTCGGCGAGCGCCCGCGAGTTGACCACCGCGGCCCGCAGTTTGGCCAGCTGGCCTTCCGGCAGGTCGGGGTGGATGCGGTACAGCGTGTCCGTGACCACCAGGCCGAGCACCGAATCCCCGAGGAATTCGAGCCGCTCGTTGGTGGGCAGACCGCCGTTCTCGTAGGCGTACGAGCGGTGCGTCAGCGCACGCACCAGAAGGGCGGGCTCGAGTGTGTACCCGAGCCGCCCTTCCAGAAGCGTGAGAGACGAGGCCGTGTCCGCCGGAGCCGTTTCCTCCCCGCGCGCGCGGGGTGACGAATGAGCGTCTTCCGCCTTCTTGGGGCTAGACACAGTGCCTGTCACCAGCCGCTCAGACCGCGATGACCTGGCGCTTGTTGTAGGTGCCGCAGCTGGGGCACGCGATGTGCTGCTGCTTCGGCTCGTGGCAGCGCTCGCACGCCACCAGGGTGGGGACCGCAGCCTTCCACTGCGACCGGCGGTGGCGCGTGTTGCTGCGCGACATCTTCCGCTTCGGAACAGCCACGGCTACTTCTCCTGAGGTTCATCCCCGCCGTCGCGGGGTACGTTGTCCTTCTCGCCGTCCTGGTTGGTCCCGACGAGTCCCTGCAGTGCCGCCCAGCGCATGTCGACGGCATCGTGGTGGTGGTCCAGATCGTCCGCGAGCCGCGCTCCGCATTCGGAACACAGGCCGGGGCAGTCGTCCTGGCACACCGGCTGCAACGGCAGTGCGAGCACCACCGCATCCCGCAGCACGGGTTCGAGGTCGAACAGGTCGTCCTCGATGTGGAGGGTGTCCTCCTCGTCCTCGGCGTCGTCGCCGGACTCCGCGGTGCGGGTCCGGGCATCGGCGTCGGGGTAGGCGAACAGCTCCTGGAAGTCCGCTTCGAGCACGTGCTCCAGCGGCTCCAGACACCTTACGCACTCCCCCTTGACGGTTGCACGGGCGGTGCCTGTGACAAGCACCCCGTCCATGACCGCTTCCAGGCGGAGGCCGAGTTCGATCGGTTCGCCCTCGGGCACTCCGATGACCTCGTTGCCGAGGTCCGCGGGGGCCTCGGCGGAGCGGGAGAGCCGCTTGAGCGTGCCGGGACGACGACCCAGCTCGCGTGTATCGAACACGAGCGGGGAACGGTGGTCGAGGCGGGCGTTGATGGCTTCCTGCTTTCTGTACTGCGGTATCCGCCGTCCGCCGCCGGTGTCCGGCGCGTGGGCAGCAGTGATCGCGGACATACACGCGACCGAAGAGCCAGGATACTGGACCGGCCCCGATAGGCCCAATCCGCATCCGGCCGTTCCCGGCCCGCGGGCCGGGCGCCGCGGGGCCGGCCCGGCTACTGGCGGCCCTCTTCGTACTGCCGCAGCTGGTCCAGGTTGATCAGACTGGTGTCGAAGAGGCTGGTCTCGTCCAGTGCGCCCGGGGTCTGCGGGGCGTGCTGGGGCTGTGCGGGCACCTGCTGCTGGTGGTAGCCGGTGTTCGGGTCGTAACCCTGCTGGACCGCCTGGTGCTGGGCCTGCTGCCAGTCGTAGGCGTACGGGTCCGGCTGCTGGGCGTACGAGACCTGCTCGGGCTGCTGGTACGCGTAGACGTCCGGCTGCTGGTAGGCGGCGGCCTGGTCGGTGTAGTAGGCGGGCTGCGGCTGCTCGTGGTGCTGCCGCGGCACGGACTCGTGACCGGCACTGACGGCGCTGACGGCATCGGCGCCCACAGCACTGTCGGCGCCGATGCCGGCCAGGCCGGCGAGGTACTCGGCGTCGGCCTGCGGCGGGGTGGCGGACTGCGCGTCGCCCTGGGCCGCCAGGTGGGCGCCGAGCTCGTCGATGGCGCGGGCGCCCTGGAGCTTGTCGCGGCCCCGGCCGACCGCTTCGAGGGTCTTGGTCAGTACGGCCTGGAAGGCACCGAACTTGGCGTCCACGTAATCGTCCGCGCGCCGCTTGAGGGTCTCCGGGTCGGAGCTGCGCTCGGGGGCCTCGGCGTCCGCCTCCGCGTCGTAGTCCGGCCCGTAGGGCCCCGGGTCGCGGCCGAGCAGCTTCTCGCGTCCGCGGTCGACGGATCCGATGGTCTTGGTGAGGACGACCTCGAAGTTGGCGAGTTTGCTGTCCACGTAGTCGTCGGCCTGGGCGCGGATCTCCTCGGCCTCCCGGCGGGCCTCCGCCAGGATCCGGTCCGCCTCGTCCTGGGACTGCCGGGCGACCTCGGTGTCGGAGATCAGCGAACCGCGGTGGGCGTGCGCGGACTCGATGATCCGCTCCGCCTCGGCGCGCGCCTCCTCGACCATCTGCTCGCGCCCGCCGAGCAGTTCCTGGGCCTGCGCGAGGGAGCCGGGCAGCGCCGTACGCACTTCTTCGAGCATGGCGAGCAGCTCGGCGCGGTTGACCACGCACGAGGCCGACATGGGCACGGACCGGGCGCCGCCGACGGCTGCGACGATGTCGTCTAGCTTCTTCTGGACGTCCACCTTGGACTCGCCACTCTCTGAAGGGTTGGAACGAGGGAACGGGACGACTGTACGGCCAGGAGCCCCCGGCCCGACACCTACTGACGCCCCGTCAGAAATGTCCGGAGGCGACCGGTCCGCACCGCATCGCGCACCGGGTCACGACTGCGTGCGGAGCCGCTCGGTCAGCGCGTCCAGGACGAACGGCGGGACCAGGTGGGAGACGTCGCCGCCCCAGGCCGCGACCTCCTTGACCAGGCTGGAGGAGAGGAAGCTGTACGTGGGGTTGGTGGGGACGAACAGCGTCTCCACCCCGGAGAGGCCGTTGTTCATCTGGGCCATCTGGAGCTCGTAGTCGAAGTCGCTGACCGCGCGCAGCCCCTTGACGATGGCGGGGATGTCGCGCTGCTTGCAGAAGTCGACCAGCAGGCCGTGGAAGGACTCGACCTCGACGTTGCCGTACTCGGCGGTGGCCCGGCGGATCAGGTCGATCCGCTCCTCGACCGTGAACAGGCCCTTCTTGGACTGGTTGATCATCACGGCGACATGGACGACGTCGTACAGCTTGGAGGCCCGGGCGATGATGTCCAGGTGCCCGTTGGTGATGGGGTCGAAGGACCCCGGACAGACGGCGCGGCGCAACTTCGTCTCCTCGCTCTCCGGTCCGTTCATGACACGCTTGTTGACGTCGATTCGGCGGACGCCGAAGCGGCGCGACCGTACCAAAGCGTCCCCTCGCCGTAGCGACGGGCCCTGATCGCTTCGAAACCGTCCGGCCACGGGAACGTGCCGCCTCGGGTACTCCGTTCCACGGTGACGAGTGCCTCCTCGGCAAGCCACCCCTGACCACGGAGTGTGAGCAGGATCTCCCGGAGTTCGTCGTCGCCGACCACGTACGGAGGGTCCAGGAAGACGATGTCGTACGGCTCGGCCGGGGCCGGGGCCGCGGCGGTCTGCTCGGCCCTGCCGACGCGGACCTCGGCGCCGGGCAGGCCGACCGCCCGGACGTTCTCGCGGATGGTGCGGACGGCGCGGGCATCGGCCTCGACCAGCAGGACGTGCGCGGCGCCGCGGGAGAGCGCCTCCAGGCCGACCGCGCCGGAACCGCCGTAGAGATCGAGCACCCGGGCGCCGGTCAGCGGCCCGTCGAGCGACTCCCACGTGGAGAACAGGCCCTCGCGCGCCCGGTCGGAGGTCGGGCGGGTGCCGTTTCCCGGGGGTACGGCGAGGCGCCGGCCGCCGGCCGTACCGGCGATCACGCGGGTCATGGGCCCGTCCTTACGTTGAGCGTGGTCGGTGGTGCAGGGGCGGGCACCCCGGTGGGCTCCCGCTCTCCCACGATATTCCGTCACTTACCGGCCGGTGCCCGGCCGCATCGCCCCCGGCCGTGATCGATCTCACGCGGCGGGCGCTCCCCCGTCCCTGTCGTCAGCCCTTGTCCAGATACTGCTCCCGTTCGTCGTCCAGCAGCGCCGACAGTGCGGTCCGGAGCTCCGGATAGCCGGTCAGCTCGGGGTCGGCGGCGACCACCGCGGTGGCCTCCTCGCGGGCCGCCGCGATCACCTCCTCGTCCTCGATGACGGCGAGCATCCGCAGCGAGGAGCGGACGCCGGACTGCGCCTGGCCGAGGACATCGCCCTCGCGCCGCTGTTCGAGGTCGATACGGGAGAGCTCGAAGCCGTCGAGGGTGCCGGCGACCGCGGCGAGCCGGGCCCGGGCCGGGCTGGCCTCGGGCATCTCGCTGACCAGCAGGCACAGGCCGGGCGCGGAGCCGCGGCCCACCCGGCCGCGCAGCTGGTGCAGCTGGGAGACGCCGAAGCGGTCCGCGTCCATGATCACCATGGCGGTGGCGTTCGGGACGTTCACGCCGACCTCGATGACCGTCGTGGCGACCAGCACGTCCAGCTCGCCGGCGGCGAACCGGCGCATCACGGAGTCCTTGTCGTCCGGGGCCATCCGGCCGTGCAGCACCGCCACCCGCAGCCCTTCGAGCGGGCCCTTGGCCAACTGGTCGGCGATGTCGAGGACGGCGAGCGGCGGTCGCTTCTCCGCGATGTCCTCCGGTGAACTCGCCGTGTCCGCCGCGTCCTTGGCGCCCGCCGCGCCCTTCTTCCCTCCCTTGGCGGCGACTTCGTCCTCGTCGTCGCCGATCCGCGGGCACACCACATACGCCTGGTGCCCGGCGGCCACCTCTTCCCGGACCCGCTCCCAGGCGCGGGCGAGGAAGTGCGGCTTGTCCTTGGCGGGCACCACATGGCTGGCGATCGGCGAGCGCCCGGCGGGGAGTTGGTCCAGGACCGAGGTCTCCAGATCGCCGAAGACGGTCATGGCGACCGTGCGCGGAATCGGGGTCGCGGTCATCACCAGGAGATGCGGCGTCCGCTTCTCCCCCTGGGAGTTGTTCCCCTTGCCCCGCAGGGCGTCGCGCTGCTCGACGCCGAAGCGGTGCTGTTCGTCGACGACGACCAGGCCCAGGTCGTGGAACTGCACCTTGTCCTCGATCAGCGCATGCGTCCCGATGACGATGCCGGCCTCGCCGGTGACCAGGTCGAGCAGCGCCTGGCGCCGGGCCGGGACGCCCATCGAACCGGTCAGCAGCACGACCTTGGTGCCCTTGTCGGACCCGCCCAGCATCCCGCCCTCGGCCAGCTCCCCCATCATCTCCGTGACGGAGCGGTGGTGCTGCTGGGCCAGCACCTCGGTCGGTGCGAGCATGGCGGCCTGGCCGCCGCTGTCCACCACCCCGAGCATGGCGCGCAGCGCGACCATGGTGTTGTGCGTGACGGTGAAGTGGTCGGTCACATAGGCGCGGCTCGGGTGGGCGACGCTGATGCACTGGACGGGCTTGCGGCCCACGTGCTCGACGGCCTGAACCGCGCGCCGGAAGCCGTCGCCGGCCTCGGGGTGCGCCCGCTCCACGCCGCCCTCACGGAACGGCGGGCATCCGTCCGGCAGCGCCACGTGCACGCTGCACGCACCGTCCCGTACGGGCGTGATCCGGGCGCAGCCGCCCAGGGAGCGCACCAGCCACGCCAGGTCGCCGGCCAGCGGTGCGGGCGCCCCGCGGAACACCGCGGCGCCCCCCTCGGGCCCGCCCCCGGCGTCCATCAGGCCCTGCACCATCGCCAGCCGGTCCTTGAGCGGTGCGTTCCGGTAGGCGTCCGGGACCCGGCGCTCACCCGCGCCTTCGCCGCCCAGGGCCAGCCCCAGGCGGTACGGATCGTGCGGGCGGTCCCCGCCGCCCTCCAGGTCGACCGGCGTGGCCGGCGCGATGGACCACCGGGGCCGGCCGTCGGGGCACAGCAGATCGGCCCGAAGCTCGCGGGTGGTCAGCACCCGCTCCCCCGTGCCGCGGGACCCGACGATCCACAGGTGCTCGTCGTCGGCCTCGATGCGGCTGCCGTCGGACAGCACCAGCCGCCAGACCTCCCGCTCGCCCTGCGGGAAGACGCCGTCCACCAGGGCGATCTCGCCGTTCGGCACGACCACTTCGGTGCCGGGGGCCATCTCCCCCATGGGCCGGAAGCCGCCCGGGGTCAGCACCAGGGCGTCCAGCGGCTGCGCCTTGCCGGAGCCGACCTCGCCCTGGAGGAGGCGGTGCATGGGGTGCTCCGTCGCCAGGTCGCCGAAGATCTCCCGACTGACCTTCTGCTGGCCGTCGGTGAGCGTGAACGGCAGCCGGGCGTCGAACGCGTCGAGGATGCCGCCCTCGGTCACCGCCCGTGCCACGGCGGGGAGTTGGGTCTCGGCGAAGCGGCGCCGGGCCAGCGCGACCTGGAGGACGAACGCCTCGTCCCACTTCAGCCGGGACCGTGCGTCGGCGATGTCGGCCTTGCTGCCCGGCCGGTGGATCTTCAGCAGCGCCTCGGGGAGCGGGATCAGCGCCCGGCCCTCGCGCAGCGCCGCGGGCAGCGGGTCGACGGCGTCCCCGGCGCTCGGCAGCACCGCGTCCACCGCCTTGGCGAGCTTCCAGGACGCCATTTGCTGGCAGGCCGGGTAGATCGGCATGAGCTGGTTGGCGAATGCGTCGACCGCGCCGGCCTCGCCGGCCTCGCCGTCGACGTGGCGGTCGAGGAGTTGGTATTCGGGATGGGCGAGCTGGAGTTTGCGGTTGAAGACGGAGACCTTGCCCGCGAACATCGCGCGCTTTCCCGGCAGCAGCTCTTTGTGCGGTTTGTGGATGCCCTTGCCGAAGAAGACCAGCTGGAGACGGCCGCTGCCGTCCGTGAGGGTCACTTCCAGCCGCTGTCCGCGGCCGTGGTTGAACGTGAGGACGCGGGCGTCGGCGACCTGGGCGACGACGGTGACGTGTTCGTCCAGCGGGAGATCCGCCAGCCGGGTCAGCTCACCGCGCTCGGCATAGCGCCGGGGATAGTGGTGCAACAGATCGCCGACCGTATGCAGGTCGAGATGCTCGGCCAGCACCTTCGCGGTGGTGCCGCCGAGGATTTTCTTCAGGGGTTCGTCGAGCGCTGCCACGCAACCTATTGCACACCACGCCACTGACAACGGGCCACAATCGCCGCTTTCCCCGGCCCGCTATTCACCGGCCTTCCCCGGAGGCGGTTATTCGACGCCGATCAGCAGCGGCGCCGCGTTCTCGCCGCCTTCGTAGACGACGGTATCCACCGCGAGATAGCGCTCCCGTACATGTCGCTCCAGCCGGTCGGCGAGGGAATCGGGAACGTCCGGGCCGAGAACCAGGGTGACCATTTCGCCGCCCGCGGAGAGCATCCGGTCGAGCACCGTCGTCGCGGTCCGGGCGAGGTCGGGGCCGATCACCGCGACATCGCCGTCGATCAGGCCGAGGACGTCCCCGGCCTGGCAGACCCCGGCCATCGTCCAGGACTGCCGCTCGGCGACCGCCAGCTCGGCGTAGCGGGTGGCGCCCGCCGCCGCGGTCATCGCCACCACGTCCTCGTCGAAGCTGCGGCCCGGCTCGTGCACGGCCAGCGCCGCCAGGCCCTGGACGGCGGAGCGGGTGGGGATCAGGGCGACCCGTACGCCCTCGGTGCGGGCCTGCTCGGCGGCGGCTGCCGCGGTGTGCCGCAGCTCGGGGTCGTTGGGCAGCAGCATCACCTCGCGGGCGCGGGCCTGCCGGATCGCCTGCACCAGTTCGCCGCTGGCGGGCGGTTCCCCGGGGCGGACCGGGACCGGGGTGGCGCCGGCCTGCGCGCACAGCCCGGCGAGCCCGGCCCCCGGGACGACGGTGACCACGGCGCGGGCCGCCATCGCGGGCTCCTTGGCCCGGGTGGCGCCGCCGAAGTGGGTGATCCGGATCCGGTACGGGCGGCCCGCCTCGATACCGGCCTCCACCGCCGCCCCGGCGTCGTCGACGTGCACATGGACGTGCCACAGGCCGTCCCCGCCGACCACCACAAGGGAGTCGCCGAGCCGGTCGAGCCGGGCCCGCAGCCGGGCCACGGACGCGTCGCCGGCCTCCAGGAGGTAGATCACCTCGAAGGCGGGCCCGCCGGCGTGCGGGTCGGCGCAGCCGTCCGCTCCCCGGTCTTCCCCGCCCGGCACCCCGCAGCCGGCCGCCTCGGGGAGCGGGGCGTCGGCCCGTAGGGCGACGGGGGCCGCCGTGACCTCCCCGGACAGCGCGTCGGCGAGGGCGCCCAGCAGGGCGACGAGTCCGCAGCCGCCCGCGTCCACGACGCCCGCCCGCCCCAGCACCGCGAGCTGGCCGGGGGTGGCCTGGAGGGCGTCGTTCGCGCCCTGGTGGGCGGCGCGGGCGACCTCGGCGGGCTCGGCGGTCCGGTCCGCGACCCGCTCCGCGGCGGCGGCAGCGGCGGTCGCCACGGACAGCACGGTGCCCTCCACGGGGTGCGCGACCGCCTCGTACCCCGCCGCCGCGGCGTGGCGCAGGGCCTGCCGCAGCGCGTCGGCGGAGCCCGGCCCGGCGTCCGGGGCGACCGCCAGCACCTGGGTCATACCGCGCAGCAGCTGGGCGACGATGGTGCCGGAGTTGCCCCGCGCCCCTAGGAGGGCGCCGTGGGCCATGGCGCCGATGGCATCGGCGAGGCCGGGTGCGGTGCCCGCGGCGGCGTGGCCGTCGAAGGCGGCCTCGACGGCGCGGGCGGCCGATTCGAGGGTCAGGTAGAGATTGGTGCCGGTGTCGCCGTCGGCCACCGGGTAGACGTTGATCGCGTCGATCCGCTCCCGTTCCCGGCCGAGCGCCTCCAGGGCCAGTCCGCACCAGGTGCGGACGGCGGCGGCGTCGAGCGGGTACGGCACGTCGTCCTCCTGGATCGCGGGATGCACCGCACAGTAGCCGCGGTCCGGTGGGGAGGCCGGGGCGGGGGCCGGGAGGTGCGTGATAGTTTCGTTCTGCGGGAGCGGCCGTTGTATGCTGCTCCGGTTGCCCGATGAAAATCGGGCCATTCCTCTCCTGTCGGCGCCGGCACGGCAATGCACTCGGCCCGGTGGGATTTCACCGTAAGTGCATCTGAAGTCTTTGGAGTGACCCGTGGCTGCCAACTGCGACGTCTGCGGCAAGGGGCCGGGCTTCGGCAAGAGTGTCTCGCACTCGCACCGCCGCACCAACCGTCGTTGGAACCCCAACATCCAGACGGTGCGTGCAGTGGTCGGGCGCACGCCGAAGAAGCTGAACGCCTGCACCTCGTGCATCAAGGCCGGCAAGGTCTCGCGCTGACGACTTAGCCGTAGCGCAGCCGAGCCGGTTGCTTGAAGCCGGTCCACCGTCGAGGTGGGCCGGCTTTTGCCTTTCCCGGTGGCGGGCCGGACCGGGTCGGGTGCGCGAGCGGGCGGGTCAGCCGCGCAGCCGCCACCCGTGGTCGACCGGCCCGATGCCGGCGCCCAGCCGGAAGCCGGCCGCGATCGCGCCGGTGACGTACTCCTTCGCCGCCGCGGCGGCCTGCGGAACGGTGTCCCCCGTGGCGAGCCGGGCGGCGAGCGCGCTGGCGAGGGTGCAGCCGGTGCCGTGGGTGTGCCGGTTGTCGTGGCGGGGGGCGCGCAGCCAGTGCTCCTCGCTGCCGTCGGTGAGCAGATCGACGGCGTCCACCGCCCCGGCCGGGCCGCCGTCCGCGTCCGCCGTGCCGCCCGGCAGATGGCCGCCCTTGATGAGCGCCCAGCGCGGCCCGAAGGCCAGGACCGCGTCGGCCGCGCGCCGCATGTCGGCCTCCGTGCGGACCCGTATGCCGGTCAGCTGGGCCACCTCGTCCAGGTTGGGGGTGGCGACCGTGGCCGTCGGCAGGAGCTTGCCGCGGACCGCGTCCAGGGCGGCGGCGGCGAGCAGCGCGTCGCCGTGCTTGGAGACGCCCACGGGGTCGACGACGACCGGTACGGAGAGGCCGGCGAGCAGTTCCGCGACGGTGGCGACCAGTTCGGCCGAGGACAGCATTCCGGTCTTCACCGCCTGGACGCCGATGTCGTCGACGACGCTGCGGAACTGGGCGCGCACGGCGTCGGCGGGCAGGTCCCACGCGCCCTGTACGCCCAGGGAGTTCTGTGCGGTGACCGCGGTGAGCACGCTCATACCGTGGGTGCCCAGGGCCAGCATGGTCTTCAGGTCGGCCTGGATGCCCGCACCGCCGCCGGAGTCGGATCCGGCGACGGTCAGCACGCGGGGAGGTATGCGCATGCGGCGAATCTACTCCGCGTCCGAGGTGTCCCCGAAGTGGTCCCAGCCGCCGCTCGCCCAGGGGGCGCCGTCGACCGTCACCTGGGGCAGCGCGGAGGGGTTGAGGACCTCGCCGATGACCTTCCAGCGGGCGGGCAGCTTCACGTCGGGCGGGAAGGTGGCCACGATGGCGTGGTCCTCGCCGCCGTTCAGCACCCACTGCATCGGGTCCACGCCGACCGCCGTACCGATATCGGACATCTGCGAGGGGATGTCGATGCTGGCGGACCGCAGGTCGATACGGACCTTGCTGGCCTCCGCGATGTGCCCGAGGTCGGCGACCAGTCCGTCGCTGATGTCCGTCATGGCCGTGGCGCCGAGCCCCGCCGCCGCCGGGCCCGCGTGGTACGGCGGTTCGGGGCGGCGGTGCGCCTCGACGAAAGCGCGCGGGGAGCGGAACCCGCGGGAGAGCACCGCGTGGCCGGCGGCGGACCAGCCGAGCCAGCCGGTCACCGCGACGACGTCGCCGGGCTGCGCGCCGGCCCGGGTGACCGGCTCCTGGTTGCGCAGGTCGCCGAGGGCGGTGATGGCGATGGTGATGGTGTCGCCGCGGACCACGTCCCCGCCGACCACCGCGGCGCCGGCCACCTGGCACTCGTCGCGCAGCCCGTCCATCAGCTCGGTGGCCCAGGTCGCGGGCAGTTCGGCGGGGACGACCAGGCCGAGCAGGATGGCGGTGGGCACCGCGCCCATCGCCGCGATGTCGGCGAGGTTCTGCGCGGCGGCCTTGCGGCCCACGTCGTAGGCGGTGGACCAGTCGCGGCGGAAGTGCCGGCCTTCGAGGAGGACGTCCGTACTGGCGACGACCCTGCGGTCCGGCGCGGTGACCACCGCGGCGTCGTCCCCCGGCCCGATCCGTACGGCAGGGGTGGAGGTGAGCCGGGAGGTGAGCTCCCTGATCAGCCCGAATTCCCCCAGCTCGCCCACGGTGCCCTTCATGCTGTTGCCCTTCCCATGTGTACGGACGGTCCGTACGTGGCTGACGACTGCGCCGCACTTGCCGTGTTCACCGCGCGGGTCTCCCCGCTCCGCTCGGTGACGCGGTACCGTGGCGTCCCTTCTTCCCACATGATCCTCGTAGCCGCCCTGGAGGTTCCGTGGTACAGGCTTACATCCTGATCCAGACCGAGGTCGGCAGAGCCTCGGCGGTGGCGGAAGTGATCGCGAAGATCCCCGGCGTCCTTCAGGCCGAGGACGTGACCGGCCCCTATGACGTCATCGTGCGCGCACAGGCCGACACGGTCGACGAGCTGGGTCGCATGGTGGTCGCGAAGGTCCAGCAAGTGGAGGGCATCACGCGCACGCTCACCTGCCCGGTCGTCCATCTCTAGCTCCCCCGTATGCTCGGCCGGGTGATACGTGCACGACGCCGGCACCTGGCCCTGCCCCTGCTCACCGTGCTGTTCGGAGCGGTGAGCTGCTCGTCCGCGACGGACGTGGCGGCGCCTTCCCCCGAGGGCGCCGCGGTGCGGCACTGCCGGGAACTCCACAAGGCGCTGCCGCAGACCGTGAACGGGCTGAAGCGGGGTATCGCCGAGCCGGTCTCGGACTTCACTGCCATATGGGGCGATCCTGCCGTGGAGCTGCGCTGCGGAGTGCCGAAGCCGGACGTGCTGAGGTACGGGAGTGAACATTACAACGCCAACCCCGACGCGGCGGAAGTCGACGGCGTCCAGTGGCTCTTCGAGAAGCAGGACGACGGCTACCGCTTCACGACGGTGCTGCGGAAGGTCTACGTCGAGGTGACGGTGCCGGGGAAGTACGCCCCCGAGGTCAATGCGCTCACCGACCTCGCGGACGCCGTGAAGAAGACGATTCCGGCGGGGGTTTAGGGGCTCCCGAAGGGCCCGGCCGCCCCCGCCGACGGCGGGCGGGTCAGCGCAGGCCCGTGGAGCGGCGCAGCGCCGCCTGGAGGAGCCGGTCGATGAGCTCCGGGTAGCTGACGCCGCTCTCCTGCCACATCCGCGGGTACATCGAGATCGGCGTGAAGCCGGGCAGCGTGTTGATCTCGTTGATCACGAACTCGCCGTTGTCCTGGAGGAAGAAGTCCGCGCGCACCAGGCCCTCGCAGGACGCCGCCTCGAAGGCCGCCACGGCCAGTTCCCGGACCTCGGCGGTCTGCTCGGGCGTCAGCGGCGCGGGCACGATCCCGTCGGCCGAGTCGATGTACTTGGCCTCGAAGTCGTAGAAGTCGTGCGCGGTGACCGGCGGGATCTCGGCCGGCACGCTGGCCCGCGGGCCGTCCTCGAATTCCAGCACCCCGCACTCGATCTCGCGTCCGCGCAGCAGCGCCTCCACGATGATCTTGGGGTCGTGGCTGCGGGCCTCCTCGACGGCCTCGTCCAGCCCGGCGAGGTCGTCGACCTTGCTGATGCCCATGGACGAGCCGGCCCGGGCGGGCTTCACGAACAGCGGCCAGCCGTGCTCGCCGGCGAAGTCCACGATCTTCTTGCGCGCGGCGGCGGGGTCGTTCTCCCACTCGCGGGGGCGGATGACCTCGTACGGGCCGACCGGCAGCCCGAAGGAGGCGAACACCCGCTTCATGTAGTCCTTGTCCTGGCCGACGGCCGAGGCGAGCACACCGGAGCCCACGTAGGGCACGCCGGACAGCTCCAGGAGGCCCTGGAGGGTGCCGTCCTCGCCGTAGGGGCCGTGGAGGACGGGGAAGACGACGTCGACCTCGCCCAGCGCCTTGGGGACCGATCCCGGCTCGCTGTAGACGACCTCGCGGTTGGTGGGGTCGACGGGGAGCACCACACCGCCGTCGGTGGACTCGGCGAGCTCCGCCACGCTGGGCAGCCGCCGGTCGGTGATGGCCATCCGCGCGGGGTCGTCGGCGGTGAGCGCCCAGCGCCCGTCGGTCGTGATGCCGATGGGCAGCACGTCGTACTTGTCGCGGTCGATGGCGGCCAGCACGGCTCCGGCGGTGACCACGGAGATGGCGTGCTCGGAGCTGCGCCCGCCGAACACGACGGCGACGCGGGGCTTCTGGGAGGAGGTCTCGCTGCTCATATCGCGTCGAGGGTACCTGCTGACCGGCGCGGCGTCAGTGCCGCGGCGGCCGTTGGCGGCGTGGCGTACGCGCCGGTCAGACAGGCTCCCTGCTCAGTGCCGCTCGGACTTGGCGGTCCGCGACATCAGCTCCTTGAGGGCGACGAGGGGCGGCTTGCCCTCGTGGACGATGCCCACGACCGTCTCGGTGAGCGGCATGTCGACGCCGTGCCGGCGGGCCAGATCCAGCACGGACTCGCAGGACTTGACGCCCTCGGCGGTCTGCTTGGTGACCGCGATGGTCTCCTGGAGCGTCATCCCGCGGCCGAGGTTGGTGCCGAAGGTGTTGTTGCGGGAGAGCGGCGAGGAGCAGGTGGCGACGAGGTCGCCCATGCCGGCGAGGCCCGCGAAGGTGTGCGCGTCGGCGCCCATGGCGAGGCCGAGCCGGGTGGTCTCGGCGAGGCCGCGGGTGATCAGGGAGGCCTTGGCGTTGTCGCCCAGGCCCATGCCGGTGGCGATGCCGACCGCGAGCGCGATGACGTTCTTGACCGCGCCGCCCAGTTCGCAGCCCACCACGTCGGTGTTGGTGTACGGCCGGAAGTACGAGGTGTGGCAGGCGGTCTGGAGCCGGCGGGCGACCGCCTCGTCGGCGCAGGCCACGACCGCGGCGGCGGGCTGCCTCGCTGCGACCTCCTTGGCGAGGTTGGGTCCGGTCAGCACCGCGACGCGTTCCGCGGGGACCTTGGCGACCTCCTCGATGACCTCGCTCATGCGCTTCGCGGTGCCCAGTTCCACACCCTTCATCAGAGAGACCAGGACCGTGTCGGAGGGCAGCAGGGGCGCCCACTCGGCGAGGTTGGCGCGCAGCGTCTGGGAGGGCACGGCGAGGACCGTGAAGTCCGCGCCGCGGGCCGCTTCCGCCGGGTCGGTGGTGGCGCGTACGCCCGCGGGCAGCTCCACCCCCGGCAGATAGTCCGGGTTCGTACGGCCGTTGTTGATGGCGTCGACGAGGGCCGCTCTGCGCCCCCACAGGGTCACCTCGCATCCCGCGTCGGCGAGCACCATCGCGAATGCGGTGCCCCAGGACCCCGTGCCGAAAACGGCGCAGCGCGTCACTTGCCTTCATCCTCCTGTGCCTGCCGGTTGCTGAGGGTCTGCGGCGCGGGGACGGCCGGTTCCAGGGCGGCGTCGGCCGGTTCCAGGGCGGCGTCGGCTGCGGCCCGGGCCCTGGCGGCCTCGCGGGCGGCGCGCCGCTCCCGGGCGATCTCCTTGCGGTAGTCGAACGGTTCGGCCGGCGCGGGCTCGCCGCGGACCTCGGCCAGCTGCGCGGTGATCGCGGCCATGATCGCTTCGGTGACGGCCCGCAGCACCTCGGCGGTGGGCTCCTTGCCGTGGAACTCGCTGAGGTCGACCGGCGGTCCCGCCTTGACCCGCAGCGTCTTGCGCGGGAAGAGCTGGAGCTTCTTCTCCTTGGCGTACGGCGGCATCGCGTCGTTCGCGCCCCACTGGGCGACCGGAATGACGGGGGCCTTGGTCAGCAGCGCGACCCGGGCGGCGCCGGTCTTGCCCTGCATGGGCCACATCTCGGGGTCGCGGGTGAGGGTGCCTTCGGGGTAGAACGCGACGCATTCGCCCTTCTCGATCGCGTTCACGGCCGCCCGGAACGCGGTGGCGGCGTCGGTGGTTTCCCGGTACACGGGGATCTGTCCGGTTCCGCGCATCATCAGGCCGACAAAGCCGCTCTTGAAGAGTCCGGCCTTGGCGAGGAATCGGGGGACCCGCCCGGTGTTGTACTGATAGTGCGCATAGGAGAGCGGATCAAGATACGAGTTGTGGTTGACCGCGGTGATAAAACCGCCGTCGGCCGGAATGTGCTCCATTCCTTGCCAGTCCCGCTTGAACAGAACCAAGAGCGGCGGTTTGCAGATGACCGCGGCCAAGCGGTACCAGAAGCCGATTCTGCGGCGGGACACTGGGACACCCTCCTTGTGGGACCTGCGAAGCTGCTGCGAGCCGGCAGCCGCACAAGTGTCGCCCCAGGTACCCGCTATGTCGAGAACACCGTAACCCCGCCGCTCCGGAAAGGCGGTGGCAGCAGGCGAGAATGATCCCGATGCGAAGAGACGGAGGGGATGTGGGCTGGAGCCTTGTCGTGCCGCTGAAACCGCTGGTGCGGGCCAAGAGCAGGCTCTCCCGGGCGGCCGGCGAGGAGTTCCGGCCGCGGCTGGCCCTGGCATTCGCCCTGGATACCGTTGCGGGCGCGCTGGCCTGCGCGGACGTCCGGGATGTGGCGGTTGTCACGGACGACCCGCTGGCCGGGGAGCGCTTGGCCGCCCTGGGGGCGCGCATAGTGCCGGACGCTCCGGCCAACGGGCTGAATGCCGCACTGGCCCATGGCGCGGCCGTGGTACGGGCGCGTCGCCCCGGCGCGCCGGTCGCTGCGCTGAACGCCGACCTTCCCGCACTGCGCCCGGCCGAGCTGGAACTGGTGCTCCATTCTGCTTCGCTATTTCCCCGCGCATTTCTCGCGGATGCGGCAGATATCGGGACAACACTTCTGACCGCGACTTCCGGTGCGGAATTGGACCCGGCATTCGGCGGCGCCTCGCGGGCCCGCCACCTGGCCTCCGGGGCGCACGAGATCACCTCGCCGGAGGTGCCGTCGGTACGCCGGGACGTGGACACCGGGGAGGATCTGCGGGCCGCGCTGGCGCTGGGCGTGGGCCCGTACACCGCACATCAGACGCGCCGGCTGCCGGCTGCGGCGGGCGGTCGGCACGACCAGGGCGATCAGGCGCCGCCGCAGGTCACAGCGTCGGGAGCGTGACGAGGACGATCCGCCGGGCGTCCCCTTCGCCGGTGACGTCGATCCGGACCCGCTGGCCGGGCCGCAGCAGGAGCAGGCCGCCGGCGTCGAAGGCCGCCGCGTCGAAGGGCAGCGGGGTCCCGTCGTCCAGCAGCACGCTGCCGGAGCGGGTCTCGTCGTCGTAGGTGTACGCGGTGGCCTGCATGGGAGAGAGCCTAGACGGCGGCCCGGCGGGCGGCGCACCGCGGGCCGGGCTCCCCGAAGGGAGACCGGCCCGGCGCATGGCGTTGCCGCTGGCGGAATTACCGCTTGCGGGCGGTGGTCTTCTTGGCGGTCGTCTTGCGCGCCGTGGTCTTCTTGGCGGGAGCCTTCTTCGCCGTCGCCTTCTTGGCGGGCGCGGTCTTCTTCGCCGTGGCCTTCTTCGCGGTGGTCTTCTTCGCCGGCGCGGCCTTCTTCGCCGCGGCCTTCGTGGCGGTCTTCTTCGCCGTGGCCTTCTTGGCGGTGACCTTCTTCGCCGTCACCTTCTTGGCGGCGACCTTCTTCGCGGGTGCCGCCTTCTTGGCGGCGGCCTTCTTGGCGACGGCCTTCTTGGCGGCGGCCTTCTTGATGGCGACGCCACCGGTCAGGCTGCCCTTGGGGGCCTTCTTGACGGAGACCTCGCCGCCCTTGGGGAGCTTCTTCGAACCGCTCACCAGGTCCTTGAAGCCCTGGCCCGCACGGAAACGCGGCACCGAGGTCTTCTTGACCCGCACGCGCTCACCCGTCTGCGGGTTGCGGGCGTATCGGGCCGGACGGTCGACCTTCTCGAACGAGCCGAATCCGGTGACCGAAACCCGGTCGCCGGCGACAACTGCACGGACGACTGCGTCCAGTACGGCGTCCACCGCTTCCGCGGCGTTCTGACGGCCGCCGAGCTTGTCGGCAATGGCTTCTACGAGCTGCGCCTTGTTCACGTCTTCCCCTTCGGAGACATTGCTGGAACGAAAGTTTCCAAGCTTTTTCGCACGTTAGGCAGATATATACCGCAAATCAAACACGAAACGGGCTAATCACCCTTGTGCCGCAACGGACTCGACCTTCACGGACTTCCATCGGCATGCACATCTTCGGGATAACGACCTTCGTCGAGGTCTTGCATGAACCACTCCAGACGCCTTGCCGCGTCCGCAAGATCGTGTTTAGCCGCGGCCGTGATGACGAGCAGCTTCCGGGTCAGCGCCATCCGTACGCCCTCCGGGACTTGCAGTGTCCGCACTCTTGCGTGTGCGTCCTTGAGTCGGTCGGCGACGAAACCATAGAGCTCGAGTTGGTCGTCGCGTTCCATGCGCTAATTGTGCCATCTGCGGCGAGTTGTCGCTTCACGGGGCCTCAACAGCTGCCTCGACAAGCCGATGCGCCCCCTGCCAACTGCACAGGGGGCGCATCGTACGCAATAAGGCTTTGAGCCATAAAACCCGAGGTCAGACCTCGATGGTACGCGGCTTGAATCCGGGCCTGTTCGCCTCGTACTCCGCGATGGCGGACTCCTCCCGAAGGGTGAGGCTGATGTCGTCCAGACCCTCCAGGAGACGCCAACGGGCGTTCTCGTCCAGCTCGAAGTCCACGGTGATGCCCTCCGCGCGGACCTGCCGTCCGACCAGGTCGACGGTCACCTCGGCGGTCGGATCGGCCTCCGCCAGCTTCTGGAGGCGGTCCACGGTCTCCTGCGGCAGGACCACCGTCAGCAGGCCGTTCTTGAGGGAGTTGCCGCGGAAGATGTCCGCGAAACGCGAGGAGATGACGGCCTTGAAGCCGTAGTTCTGCAACGCCCAGACGGCGTGCTCGCGCGACGATCCGGTACCGAAGTCGGGGCCGGCCACCAGGACGGTGGCGCCCTTGTACGCAGCCTGGTTGAGGACGAACTCGGGGTCCTTGCGCCACGCCTCGAACAGCCCGTCCTCGAACCCGTCGCGGGTGACCTTCTTCAGCCAGTGGGCCGGGATGATCTGGTCGGTGTCGACGTTGCTGCGGCGCAGCGGAACGGCCCGGCCGGTGTGGGTGGTGAAAGCTTCCATGGTTCTCAGACTCCCGCGGGCGTAGCGGCGACGGCGTCGGACAGGTCGGCGGGTGAGGCCAGATGGCCGAGAACCGCCGTTGCGGCGGCCACCTGCGGCGACACCAGGTGCGTGCGGCCCCCCTTGCCCTGCCGGCCCTCGAAATTGCGGTTGGAGGTGGACGCGGAGCGCTCACCGGGCGCCAGCTGGTCGGGGTTCATGCCCAGGCACATCGAGCAGCCCGCATGCCGCCATTCGGCGCCGGCCGCGGTGAAGACCTTGTCCAGGCCCTCCGCGACGGCCTGGAGGGCGACCCGCACCGAACCGGGAACGACCAGCATGCGCACGCCCTCGGCGACCGAACGGCCTTCCAGGATCGCCGCGGCGGAGCGCAGGTCCTCGATCCGGCCGTTGGTGCACGAACCTACGAAGACGGTGTCCACGGTGATCTCGCGCAGCGGTTGACCTGCTGTCAACCCCATGTATTCCAGGGCCTTTTCGGCGGCGAGCCGCTCCGAGGCGTCCTCGTACGAAGCAGGGTCGGGGACGCTGGCCGAAAGCGGCGCGCCCTGGCCGGGGTTGGTGCCCCAGGTGACGAACGGCGACAGCGCGGCGGCGTCGATGACGACCTCGGCGTCGAAGACCGCGTCGTCGTCGGTGCGCAGCGTCTTCCAGTACGCGACCGCGGCGTCCCAGTCCTCGCCCTTGGGGGCGTGGTCGCGGCCCTGGAGGTAGTCGAAGGTGGTCCGGTCGGGGGCGATCATGCCGGCCCGGGCGCCCGCCTCGATCGACATGTTGCAGATGGTCATCCGGGATTCCATCGACAGCTTCTCGATGGCCGGGCCGCGGTACTCGATGACGTAGCCCTGGCCGCCGCCGGTGCCGATCCTGGCGATGATCGCCAGGATCAGGTCCTTGGCCGTGACGCCGTCGGGCAGCTCGCCCTCGACGGTGATCGCCATGGTCTTGAACGGCGCCAGCGGCAGCGTCTGGGTGGCCAGGACGTGCTCGACCTGGCTGGTGCCGATCCCGAAGGCCAGCGCGCCGAACGCGCCGTGGGTGGAGGTGTGGCTGTCACCGCAGACCACGGTGGTGCCGGGCTGGGTCAGTCCCAACTGCGGTCCCACGACGTGGACAACGCCCTGCTCGACGTCGCCCAGCGGGTGCAGGCGGACGCCGAACTCCGCGCAGTTCTTGCGCAGCGTCTCCAGCTGGGTGCGCGAGACCGGGTCGGCGATCGGCTTGTCGATGTCGAGGGTCGGGGTGTTGTGATCCTCGGTGGCGATGGTCAGATCCGTGCGGCGCACCTGTCGGCCGGCCTTGCGCAGGCCGTCGAACGCCTGCGGGCTGGTGACCTCGTGCAGGAGGTGCAGATCGATGAAGAGGAGGTCGGGCTCGCCTTCCGCGCGCCGGACGACGTGGTCGTCCCAGACCTTCTCCGCAAGTGTCCGTCCCATCGCTTTCCCTCCGGCCGGCCGCTGTGCCGGCCTTGCTCGTCTGTGCGCGATGCCCGCAGACATCCCCTGGCGGGCCTGACGCCGGGCCCTGGTCGAGGGCCACATGTACAGATTGACGATTTCCCTGGAAAATTGAACTTGCGTTTCACACTGTGAGACGCAAGTATCGTTGCATGGACAACTCTAGCGGCGTCGGCGTTCTCGACAAGGCAGCTCTGGTTTTGAGCGCTCTGGAGTCCGGTCCGGCCACCCTCGCCGGGCTGGTCGCGGCGACCGGGCTCGCACGACCCACGGCCCACCGGCTGGCCGTGGCTCTGGAACACCACCGGATGGTGGCGAGGGACATGCAGGGCCGGTTCATCCTCGGCCCCCGGCTCTCCGAGCTGGCCGCGGCGGCCGGCGAGGACCGCCTCCTGGCCACGGCCGGGCCGGTGCTCACGCATCTGCGCGATGTGACGGGCGAGAGCGCCCAGCTCTACCGCCGGCAGGGCGACATGCGGATCTGCGTGGCGGCGGCCGAGCGGCTGTCCGGACTGCGGGACACCGTCCCGGTCGGCTCCACGCTGCCCATGAAGGCCGGTTCGGCCGCCCAGATCCTGATGGCCTGGGAAGAGCCGGAGCGGCTGCACCGCGGCCTCCAGGGCGCCCGCTTCACGGCCACCGCGCTGTCCGGCGTACGGCGCCGCGGCTGGGCCCAGTCGATCGGCGAGCGGGAGCCCGGCGTGGCGTCCGTCTCCGCGCCCGTACGCGGCCCCTCCAACCGCGTGGTGGCCGCCGTCTCGGTGTCCGGCCCGATCGAGCGGCTGACCCGCCACCCGGGCCGTATGCACGCCCAGGCGGTCATCGACGCCGCCGCCCGCCTCTCCGAGGGCCTGCGCCGCAACGGCGCCTGAACGCCCCGCCGGCCGGTCGGCCCGCCCCGCGGCGACCGGCCGGCCCCGGCCCGCACCGGCTCTCCCGTCGGCTCCAACTGCCCACCGCCCACGGCCCGCCGCCGTCCCCGGAGGTCCAACTCGCCGCATACGGCGCACAACCGGCCCGGCCGATCCGCGCGGGATTCCCGATCCGGGCCCCGCAGACGGCAGTTGACGCAACAGGAAGGCCCCCCGCATACGCGGAGGGCCTTCCTTTTCTGTACCCCCGACCGGATTCGAACCGGCGCTACCGCCTTGAGAGGGCGGCGTGCTAGGCCGCTACACAACGGGGGCGAGTTTTGGTGCAGTTGAGTCGTGCCATCAAGACACCGTGCCGAAACGACACACTGCGCTGGGCTACCAGGACTCGAACCTAGACTAAATGAACCAGAATCACTCGTGCTGCCAATTACACCATAGCCCATGGTGGTTTAGACCAGTACCCCCGACCGGATTCGAACCGGCGCTACCGCCTTGAGAGGGCGGCGTGCTAGGCCGCTACACAACGGGGGCCCTAGCGATCCTGCATGAGTGACAGTGGGTGCGACCCTGGCTGTCTCCCCGGGAAGGATCTGTACCCCCGACCGGATTCGAACCGGCGCTACCGCCTTGAGAGGGCGGCGTGCTAGGCCGCTACACAACGGGGGCTTTGCAGATGAGCTCTGCGAGCTGGCCTACCAGGACTCGAACCTAGACTAACTGAACCAGAATCAGTCGTGCTGCCAATTACACCATAGGCCATCAAAGCGCAACCCCCGGCTGGGGGCTTGATTTGATCTGCGCTTCCCGGCCGGACCTTTCGGCCCTCTCGGGCGGCGCAGGAAGAACATTACCTGATCGCGGACGGGGCTCCAAAACCGATAACTCCGCGCAACAGCTCGGGGAGCTCGGCCAGGCCGCCGATCCGGCGCACCCCCGGAGGCGACTGTGCGCCACCGGCCGTGCGGTCCAGCCATACGGCCACCAGTCCGGCGTCCCGGGCGCCCCGTCCGTCGACGTCGAGGTTGTCCCCCACGTAGAGCACCTCGGATGGCGGCAGGGCGAGCGCCGCGCAGGCGGCCAGGAAGGCTTCGGGGGCGGGCTTGGCGTATCCCAGATCGTCGGCGCAGAGCACCGCCTCGAAGCGCTCCCGGATGCCCAGGGTGGTCAGCTTGCGCTCCTGGTTGGCCGTCGAGGAGTTGGAGAGCACCGCCTGGCGGACCAGCGGTGCCAGTGCGTCCAGGGCGGGGCCGGAGTCCGGGAAGAGCGTCCAGGCGGCCTCGTAGTGGGCCACGTAGCGGCCGAACCAGGCGTCCGCCTCGTCGTCGGAGAGCTCGGTGCCCAGGAACGTCCGGGCGCGGGCCCTGCGGTGGTCGAGAAAGCCCACCTCACCCGCGAGGAAGCGGGCGAACTCGGTCTCCATGGCCGCGCGCCAGCGCGCCAGTGCGGGCTCGGTGCCCCCGTAGGCGTCCACCAGCCCCTCGGCCTCCAGGTGGCGCAGCGCGCCGGTGCGGTCGGAGCCCGTGTAGTCGAAGAGCGTGTCGTCGACGTCCCAGAGGACGGCGTGGACGGTCATGGGCGGCCTCCCTGTTGCCTGTGGGGCCATTGTGCCCGGATACGCCGCGGGCCCGGGAGCCGTGCGGCTTCCGGGCCCGGGGGTGCGTCGCGGGGTCAGCCGGCCAGCTTGGCCAGCGCCGCGTCGATGCGCCGGAGGGTGCGCTCCTTGCCCAGGATCTCCAGGGACTCGAAGAGCGGGAGGCCGACCGTGCGGCCGGTGACGGCCACCCGGACCGGGGCCTGGGCCTTGCCGAGCTTGAGGCCGTGCTCCTCGCCGGCGGCGAGGACGGCCTGCTTGAGGGACTCGGGGTCGGTCCAGTCGGCCGCTTCCAGGTTGGCGCGGGCCGTGGTGAGCAGGGCCGCGGGGTCGCCCTTCATCGCCTTCGTCCAGGACGCCTCGTCCTCGACGGGCTCCGTGCGGAAGAGGAAGTCGACGTTGGCGGTGATGTCGGAGAGGACGGTGAGGCGGGTCTGGGCGTGCGGGGCGATGGCCTCCCACGCGGCCCGGTCGAAGTCCCCGGGCTCCCAGTTGGCGTACGGGGCCGTCAGCCAGGGCTCGCAGGCCGCGATGAAGTCCTTCGGGTCCAGCCGGCGGATGTGGTCGGCGTTGATCGCCTCGGCCTTCTTGAGGTCGAAGCGGGCCGGGTTGGCGTTGACGTCCGCGATGTCGAACTTCTCGATCAGCTCGCCGACGGTGAAGAGGTCCTGGTCCGCCGAGAAGGACCAGCCGAGGAGCGCCAGGTAGTTCAGCAGGCCCTCGGGGAGGAAGCCGCGCTCGCGGTAGAGGTTGAGGCTCGCCTGCGGGTCGCGCTTGGAGAGCTTCTTGTTGCCCTCGCCCATGACGTACGGGAGGTGGCCGAAGGCGGGGATCGACGTGGCGGTGCCCAGCTCGATCAGCGCCCGGTAGAGGGCGATCTGGCGGGGGGTGGAGGAGAGCAGGTCCTCGCCGCGCAGGACGTGGGTGATCCCCATCAGGGCGTCGTCGACGGGGTTGACGAGGGTGTAGAGGGGCGCGCCGTTGGCGCGGACGATGCCGTAGTCCGGGACGTTCTCCGGGGTGAAGGTCAACTCGCCGCGGACCAGGTCGGTGAAGGTGATCGGCTCGTCGGGCATCCGGAAGCGGACGATCGAGCTGCGGCCCTCGGCCTCGTAGGAGGCCTTCTGCTCGGCGGTCAGATCGCGGCAGGCGCCGTCGTAGCCGGAGGGCCTGCCGGCCTTGCGGGCGGCGTCGCGGCGCTCGTCGAGCTCTTCGGTGGTGCAGTAGCAGTGGTAGGCGTGGCCGGCGGCGAGGAGCTTCTCGGCGACGTCCTTGTAGATGTCCATCCGCTGCGACTGGCGGTACGGGGCGTGCGGGCCGCCGACCTCGGGGCCCTCGTCCCAGTCGAAGCCGAGCCAGTGGAACGAGTCCAGCAGCTGGTTGTAGGACTCCTCGGAGTCGCGGGCCGCGTCGGTGTCCTCGATGCGGAAGACCAGGGATCCCTTGTTGTGCCGTGCGTAGGCCCAGTTGAACAGGGCGGTACGGATCAGGCCGACGTGGGGGTTACCGGTCGGGGAGGGACAGAAACGGACGCGGACGGGGGTCGCGTTAGCCACGCTTGATCACCTTGTTGGTGAGAGTGCCGATGCCTTCGATGGTGACGGCGACCTCGTCGCCGACGTTGAGCGGGCCGACCCCGGCCGGGGTGCCCGTGAGGATGACGTCGCCGGGGAGCAGCGTCATCGCCTCGGTGATGTGGACGATCAGGTCCTCGATCGGGCGGATCATCTCGCTGGTGCGGCCGAGCTGGCGCTGTTCGCCGTTGACGGTGCACTGGATGGCGAGGCCCGCGGCGATCGCCGCCGGGTCCAGGCCGGTCTCGACCCAGGGGCCCAGGGGGCAGGAGCTGTCGAAGCCCTTGGCCCTGGCCCACTGCTTCTCGCGCCGCTGGACGTCGCGCGCGGTGACGTCGTTGGCGCAGGTGTAGCCGAGGATGACGTCCTTCGCGCGCTCGCGGGGCACCTCGCGGCACATCCGGCCGATGACGACGGCGAGTTCCGCCTCGTGGTGCACCTCCTGGGAGAAGGAGGGGTACGCGATGGGGTCGCCGGGGCCGATCACCGAGGTGGACGGCTTGAAGAAGGTGACCGGCACCTCCGGGACCTCGTTGCCCAGCTCGGCGGCGTGCTCGGCGTAGTTGCGCCCGATCGCCACGACCTTGTTGGGGAGGACCGGCGGCAGCAGCCGGACCTTGTCGAGGGGGACCTTTTGGCCCGAGCGCTCGAATTCCGCGAAGGGATGCCCCTTGATGACGTCGAGTTCGTCGCCTTCGAGGACGCCGAAGCCGACGTTGCCGTCGATGGAGAATCTGGCGATGCGCACGGGTTGCCGCTGCCCCTCATTGATCACTGGCCGGAGTTGACACTCCAGGCTATCGCGGGGGCACGGGCGCTCCGCCGGCTTTTCAGGCCGGGACGTCCTGCGTCGGGGCGTCCATCAGGACGGTGCGGCGCGGATTGGCGGTCTGGCCGGGCAGGTCGACGGGGTGTTCCTGAACCTCGGTGACACCGAGCTCGTCGGCGTCCTTGAGGTGCGCCAGGGTGGTGCGCCGCGGGTTGGCTATGTTGCGGAACATCATCGTCGTCTTCACTGCTGTATGCCTCGCGTTGTGTCAGGGAAGAGTTGCGGTACGTCACCATCACCGCAACATCGTGCGGTTGTCGTGTCACGCAACTGTGTAAAGCGTCAGGCTAAGCGCGCTATTCCCTGCGGAACGCCGGTGAAGTCGACGATCTTCCTGTGAGTTTCCTCACGAAGGGTGCGACATATGCCGCAATTCTCATGATCAACATCCGTGGGCGAAACGGACATTGACGGATTGAATCGTACGTTCCGCTCCTGATCACCGCACCTGGGACAGTAGGCCGGGGCGCACGACTCGCGGGTGAAAGTCCGATATCTGGGGCGGCGTCTTCTACAGGTCGTGACATATTCCGTACATTGCGTCACCCATGTCACAGCGACCGGCTCCGCTCTTGTTGGAGATCCTGCACTGTGCTGGAATTCCACGGACCGCCGCACGATTCAGCCGGCGCGCACGGGCGCGAAGTAGCGCCGCGCGGTGGTGCCGCTCTCTCGGCCAGAGGGGGCAGTACGCCGGTCACTCACGACCGCCATGGGGGACTTCGCGGTCCCCTTCGACTCGACACCGTCCTGCCGCTGGCGCGGGGGGACGCCTGGTCCAGAGGTTGCGACGCTAGTGCAGGGACGTTTCAAGAGGGATGGCAACGCTGCGGCGGACCCGGAGCTGCGCGGCGAGACCGACCGCGCACAGACTCCGGGCGGGGACGCCGCGGACGGTGGCAAGCCCAAGACCAGCCCCACCGGGCCCGGAAACCGAATAGCGCTGCGCAACTGGCGCATCAGCACCCGCCTGGTCTCCCTGCTCGCGCTCCCCGTCGTCGCCGCGACCACGCTCGGCGGCATGCGTATCAGCACCCAGCTGGACAACATCGACCAGCAGGACAAGATGCAGCTGCTGACCGAGATGACCCGTCAGGCGACCGAACTCGCCGACGCGCTCCAGGTCGAGCGGGACAAGTCGGCCGGTCCGCTGGCCGGCACGGGCAACACCAAGGACGACGCCAACGTGGTCGCGCCCCGCGAGGCGACCGACCGCGCCAAGGTGTCGTTCAACCAGGCCACCGGGGACATCAAGCCCGACGACACCACCATGGCCGGTGTCCGGGCGACCATCCTGGAGATCGGGCGCCAGCTCAACACCCTCAACGAGATCCGCGCCGACGCGTACAAGGACGACAACAACGTCGCGCGGACCGTCACCGCCTACAACGGGCTGATCAACTCCCTGCTCCAGCTGTCCCAGGACATGGCGCTGGCCACCAGCCAGCCGGACATGATCCGCAGCACCCGGGCGCTGGCCGCGTTCTCGTCGGCCAAGGAGTACGCGTCGATGCAGCGCGCCCTGGTCAGTGCGGGCCTGGCGCACTCCGGCGGCCCCCAGCTCTCCGCCAACGACCGGCAGGCCGGCCATGCCTCCGAGGACGACGAGAAGGCCGCCCGCGACCGCTTCGCGCAGATCTACAGCGGCAACGCCGGTGCGCTCACCCGCGGCCTGGACGGCAACAACGACGAGATCAAGGCCGCCGTCGCGTTCGCGCACCGCTCGTTCAACAGCCCCAGCGGCATCCGCAGCCAGGAGTACAAGTACCTCGACTGGTACGACTCGGACACCGTCAAGATCGACGAGATGTCCCGCATCGAGACCTCGCTGCTGTCCGAGATGGACCAGAAGTCCCGCGAGCTGCGCGATGAGGCCACCCGTGACGCGATCATCAACGGTGCGGTGATCCTGCTGGTCCTCGGCGTCTCGCTGGTCGGCGCGTTCGTCGTGGCCCGGTCCATGGTCCGCTCGCTGCGCCGCCTCCAGGACACCGCGCAGAAGGTCGCCCAGGACCGGCTGCCCGAGCTGGTCAAGCAGCTGTCCGAGGCCGACCCGCAGGACGTGGACACCTCCGTCGAGTCGGTCGGTGTGCACAGCCGGGACGAGATCGGCCGGGTGGCCGCGGCCTTCGACGACGTGCACCGCGAGGCGGTCCGGCTGGCGTCCGAGCAGGCGCTGCTGCGGGGCAACGTCAACGCGATGTTCACCAACCTCTCGCGCCGCTCCCAGGGTCTGATCCAGCGCCAGCTCTCGCTGATCTCCGAACTGGAGTCCCGCGAGGCCGACCCGGACCAGCTCTCCTCGCTCTTCAAGCTCGACCACCTCGCCACGCGTATGCGCCGTAACGGCGAGAACCTCCTCGTCCTCGCGGGTGAGGAGCCGGGCCGCCGGTGGACCCGGCCGGTGCCGCTGGTCGACGTCCTCCGGGCCGCCGCGTCCGAGGTGGAGCAGTACGAGCGGATCGAGCTCAACGCGGTACCGCAGACCGAGGTCGCCGGCCGGGTCGTCAACGACCTCGTGCACCTGCTCGCCGAGCTGCTGGAGAACGCGACCTCGTTCTCCTCGCCGCAGACCAAGGTCAAGGTGACCGGTCACGCGCTGCCCGACGGCCGCGTCCTGGTCGAGATCCACGACACCGGTATCGGTCTGTCCCCCGAGGACCTGTCGGCGATCAACGAGCGGCTGGCCAGCCCGCCGACCGTGGACGTCTCGGTGTCCCGGCGGATGGGCCTGTTCGTGGTCGGCCGGCTGTCCCTGCGGCACGGCATCCGCATCCAGCTGCGGCCGTCCGACTCCGGCGGCACCACCGCCCTGGTCATGCTGCCGGTCGACGTCGCCCAGGGCGGCAAGAAGCCGGCGCCGAGCGGCGCCAAGGGCTCCGGCGACGTCGGCGGCGCCCCCTCCAGCCGGCTGGCCGGGCTCCAGCCGCGCGGCCAGGTGGGCTCCGGCCCCGGCGGGCGGCCCGCGCTGCCCGGCCGCGGTGGCGCACCGAGCGCCTTCGGCTCCGCCGCTCCCGGCGACCGTACGGCCCCGTCCGCCCCGGGCCGGGGCGGCGACGCCCGTCCGGCCGCCGGCGGAGCGCGGCCCGCGCTGCCCACCCGTGGCGCGGACGGCGCACCGTCCTCGGCCGTGGCCCCGCCGGCCGGTGCGTCCGGGCGCGAGGAGCGGGCCCAGCTGCCGGCGCGGAACGCCGCGGGCGAACTGCCGGGCAGCGACGCCGGCCAGGGCGCCGCCCGGCCGTCGGACTCACCGCTGGGCGTACGCCGGGACCGTGGCGCCTCCGACGACTGGCCGGTGACGCCCCGCGAGGCGCAGGACCGGCCGCGCGGCCACGAGGAGCCGGAGACCACCGGCATCTTCGAGCGGCCCGCGCCGGCCGCCGGGCCCGGCGGCACCTCGCTCTTCGAGCGGCCCGACTTCGGTGCACCGCGGCCGGATGCGGCCCGCGGGCCGGCGCCGCGTACGGGCAGCGGGCTGCCCGCAGGGAGCGGCTCGGCCGACGGGCCCGGCGACACGGGGCAGTTCCCGCGTCCCGGCAGCGACACCGGGCAGTACGCACGCCCCGGCAGCGACACCGGCCAGTACGCCCTCCCCGACAGCGACACCGGCCAGTTCGAGACCGGACAGCCGGAAATCACCGGGCAGTTCCCGCATCCCGGCAGCGACACCGGCCAGTACGCGCGCCCCGGCAGCGACACCGGCCAGTACGCCCTCCCCGACAGCGACACCGGCCAGTTCGAGACCGGACAGCCGGAGACCACCGGGCAGTTCCCGCATCCCGGCAGCGGCACCGGCCAGTACGCGCGCCCCGAGGGCGACCGGCCGGCGGCCGGCCGTGCCCCGGCCGGCGGCGATGTGCTCGGCGGGGCGGACGCGGGCCCCGGGGACGGCCGTACGCCGATCTTCGACACCATCGAGTCCAACTGGTTCAGCCACCCGGCCTCGGCCGCCGCCGGCGTACCGCCGCGGGGCGCCGACCGCGCCGACGCGCCGACGCTGCCGCGCCGCGGTGCCGGGCAGGACGGTCCGGCGCCGGCCGCCGGGCCGGTCGGCGGCGCCCGTGGGGCCGCGCCGGCCCCGGAGCCGGCCGATGCCACGGCGCAGTGGCGTACCTCGCCGAACGACGACACCTGGCGGCAGGCGGAGCAGATACGCCAGCCCGCCTCGGGCGGCGTGACCACGTCCGGACTCCCCCGCCGGGTCCCGCGCGCCAACCTCGTCGCGGGCACCGCCCAGGAGCAGCAGTCCACCCAGAGCGGTCCGCAGGTCTCGCGCTCGCCCAGCGATGTGCGCGGGCGGCTGACCAATCTCCGCCGGGGTATCCAGCAGGGCCGGCAGGCCGGGACGTCGTCCACCGGCAACCACGGCATTGTCGATCCCACTCACCAGCAGGAGCGTTAGTTGAGTCCGATGAGCCAGGCGGCGCAGAACCTGAACTGGTTGATCACCAACTTCGTGGACAACACCCCCGGGGTGTCCCACACGGTCGTGGTCTCCGCGGACGGACTGCTCCTCGCCATGTCCGAGGGCTTCCCTCGGGACCGAGCAGACCAGTTGGCGGCGGTGGCCTCCGGCCTGACGTCGCTGACCTCCGGCGCCTCCCGCATCTTCGAGGGCGGGACCGTCAACCAGACCGTGGTGGAGATGGAGCGCGGCTTCCTCTTCATCATGTCCGTCTCCGACGGATCGTCGCTGGCCGTACTGGCGCACCCCGAGTGCGACATCGGCCTCGTCGGTTACGAAATGGCCCTGCTGGTCGACCGCGCGGGCACCGTCCTGACGCCCGACCTGCGCGCAGAACTACAGGGCAGCCTTCTCAACTGAGTGCGTGGCGGCGTCCGCAGCGCCGCACCGCACCCGGTAACCCCTCAACCATTCGTGCCGCACCCCCCACCGGCCCAACCCGACGACAGTCCGCTGTCCCGTCCGGAGGACCCATGACACCGCCACCCGCCACTTCCGGCCCGTACGGCGCCTACAGCTCAGCGCCGTACGGGAGCGAAGGTGACCAGCCGCTGGTGCGCCCCTACGCCATGACCGGAGGCCGGACCCGGCCCCGCTACCAGCTCGCCATCGAGGCGCTGGTGAGCACCACCGCCGACCCGTCCCAGCTGCCCGGTCTGCTGCCGGAGCACCAGCGGATCTGCCACCTGTGCCGCGAGGTGAAGTCGGTGGCCGAGGTCTCCGCACTGCTGCACATCCCGCTGGGTGTGGCGCGGATCCTGGTGGCGGACCTGGCCGAGGCCGGGATGGTGGCGATCCACCAGCCGGGCGGCAGCGGCGAGGCGGGCGGCACGCCGGACGTGACCCTGCTGGAGAGGGTGCTCAGTGGACTTCGCAAGCTCTGACGGCGGCTACGAGGCGAGCCCGGCCCGCGCCACGACCTCCGCGAAGATCGTGGTGGCGGGCGGGTTCGGCGTGGGCAAGACCACGTTCGTCGGGGCCGTCTCGGAGATCAATCCGCTGCGTACGGAGGCCGTGATGACCTCCGCCTCCGCGGGCATCGACGATCTGAGCCACGTCCAGGACAAGACCACGACGACCGTGGCGATGGACTTCGGCCGGATCACGCTGGACCAGGACCTGATCCTCTACCTGTTCGGTACGCCCGGCCAGGACCGCTTCTGGTTCATGTGGGACGACCTGGTCCGCGGCGCGATCGGCGCGGTGGTCCTGGTCGACACCCGCCGGCTGGCGGACTGCTTCCCGGCCGTGGACTACTTCGAGAACAGCGGGCTGCCGTTCGTCATCGCCCTCAACGGCTTCGAGGGACACCAGCCGTACACGCCGGACGAGGTGCGTGAGGCGCTCCAGATCGGCCCGGGGACGCCGATCATCACCACCGACGCCCGGCACCGCGCCGAGGCCAAGAGCGCGTTGATCACGCTCGTCGAGCACGCGCTGATGGCCCGCCTCCAGTAGCCGCCGACGGCCCGCGCGTCATCGGGCGCGGGCCGGACGGCAGTTGTGTCCGAGGGTGTCACCGGGGGGCCATGAAGCCTGCCCTGGACCAGTTCCCCTCACGGCCGCGGCGATCTGTGTCCTTCGACACGCCCGCAAAGTGGCTTCATAACGTTTCGACAGTGAATCAGGTCGCTTTCGACACCGCACGCGCATGCCCGGCTTCGCTGCGCTCACATTTCTCCCGCCTTTTGCCGCGCCTCGCCCCTAACGCCCCTTTTATCTCGCACCCTTCGGTAACTGCTCCAGCTTTGTTCAGTGTTTGGAACGCACCGCCCTGACGTGCTGAAATTCGCTGAACTCCGGAGTAGTAACGCCCAGAAGAAACGGCACAGCAAGTCCGTGCCGGCGCCGAGAGGTTGTTGGTCGAGTGAGGCGAAGCACGTCGAGCCCCGAGCCGCAGGAGCCGCGGCGGGGCAACTTCACCCCGCCACCCCGCAGTGGTGACGTACCGGCTTCCGACGCGTCCGAGAATCCGGTCGCGCAGCCTCCGGTCAGCGGCGGGAAGTACTCCCCGCGCAACTGGCGGGTGGCCACCCGGCTGAACGCCATTCTGCTGATCCCGGTACTCCTTGCCCTCATATTGGGCGTCCTGCGCGTCAATGGCTCTTTCGGTACCTGGCAGGACGCGCAGGACGCGGAGAACACGGCGAAACTCGTTCGCTCCGCACTTTCCTACAGCAACGCCCTGATCGACGAGCGGGACCGCACCGCGGCGCCGCTGCTGAAGGGCAAGAAGGACGACCCGGTCGTCCAGGAGGCGCGGGACGCCACCGACGCCGCCGCGAAGCAGTTCCACGACGCCGCCAAGTCGGTGCCCGACAAGCCGGGCCTGAACCGCCGGCTGGCGCTGTTCGCGAAGACCGAGCCCAAGCTGGCGCAGCTGCGGCAGGTCGCCTTCACCTCCAAGCTCACGGGCGTGCAGACCGAAGAGGGCTACGTCGCGGTCCAGCACCCGCTGATGGAGTTCGCCAACGAACTGGGCCTGGGCACCGGCAACATCACCTCCTACGGGCGCACCGTCTACGCCATCTCACTGGCGAAGGCCGCCGAGTCCCTGGAGCGCTCGATCGGCACCCACCTGCTGGTCGACCCGGCCTCCCCGCAGGGCGGCAAGGAGCACAAGACGCAGCTGACCGCGTTCGCGTCGTACCGCTACCTGGAGGGCATCGCCATCGGCGAGTACACCTCCGGCGGTACGCCCGAGGACATGGCGCGCCTCCAGAAGGACGCCGCGGCGCTCCAGCAGTCGGCGCAGCAGCAGATCGCACGGGCAAAGACGCAGGCGCAGGCCGCCGGCCAGACGTTCCGCACCCCGCCGTCGATGGACCAGATGACGACGCTGATCGCGTCCGGCGCGGCGCCGGAGACGCTGGCCGCGCAGGGGGTCACCTCCGACGCCTACTTCCAGGCCGCCACCGGCAAGTTCGACATGTACCGGTCCATCGAGAAGGACCTGGCGGACAAGGCGGTGAACGAGGCGGCGCAGATCTCCTCGGACGCCAAGCAGTCCACCTTCGTCGACTCCGGCATCGTGCTGGCCGCCCTGATCGCCGCGTTCCTGGTGGCCGGGATGATGGCCCGCCGGATGAGCCGCAACATGCGGGAGCTGCGCAACGCGGCCTTCGGCGTCGCCGAGCAGCGGCTGCCGATGCTGGTCGACCAGCTCTCCCGTACGGACCCGGGCCGGGTCGACACCCGTGTGACGCCGATCCCGATCACCACCACCGACGAGATCGGCGAGGTCGCCCGCGCCTTCGACCAGGTGCACCGCGAGGCGGTCCGGCTGGCCGCCGAGCAGGCGCTGCTGCGGGGCAACGTCAACGCGATCTTCACCAACCTCTCCAGCCGCAACCAGGGCCTCATCGAGCGCCAGCTGGAGCTGATCACCAACCTGGAGAACAACGAGGCGGACCCGGACCAGCTGGAGAACCTCTTCCGGCTCGACCACCTCGCGACGCGTATGCGCCGCAACGGCGAGAACCTCCTGATCCTCGCGGGCGAGGAGCCGGGCCGCCGCTGGAACCAGCCGGTGCCGCTGATCGACGTGCTGCGGGCGGCGACGTCCGAGGTCGAGTCGTACGAGCGCATCGAGCTCAGCGGGGTCCCCGAGAGCGAGATCCACGGCACCGCCGTGACCGACCTCATCCACCTGCTGTCCGAGCTGCTGGAGAACGCCACCACGTTCTCCTCCCCGCAGACCAAGGTGAAGGTGGCCGCGACCCGGCTGCCCGACGGCCGGATCATGATCGAGATCCACGACAAGGGCATCGGGCTGACCCCCGAGGACTTCGCGGACATCAACCACAAGCTGGCGAACCCCCCGAACGTGGACGCCGCGATCTCCCAGCGGATGGGCCTGTTCGTGGTCGGCCGGCTGGCCGACCGGCACGGGATCCGGGTCCAGCTGCGCCCCTCGGGCGAGCAGGCCGGCACCACGTCGCTGGTGATGCTGCCGGAGGCGATCACCCACGGCGGTGGCGGCGAGGACCAGTTCGACGAGACCTTCACCGTCTCCCGGATCGTCCCCGAGCACCAGCAGACGCCGTACGAGAACAACCACCGCACCGCGGCCGAGCTGGGCTTCGACGACCACTCGTACGGGCACGGCGACAGCGCGACCGGGCTGGACCCGGTGGGCCGCTCGCTGTTCCGCGAGGAGCGCCGCGCGGCGCTGGAGGCCCAGGCGGCCGGCGGGCAGCCGGCCGGCGGCCAGGACGACAGCCGGCCGCTGTTCCGCGACGAGGTGCCTTCCGGCCACCAGGGCTACGCCGAGCCGGCCTACGCAGAGCCCGCCTACGCCGAGCCCGCCTACGCAGAGCCCGCCTACGCCGAGCCCGCCTACGCAGAGCCCGCCTACGCCGAGCCGGCCTATCCCGAGCCGGCCTATCCGGAAGCCGATCAACCGCTCTACAACGACCGCTCCCACGGCGGCCAGGCGTTCGGCGAGCCGAGCCCGGCGCAGACCACCGGCCAGCACCCCTTCGCCGCGCCGGAACCGGGCCCCGCGGACGAGTGGGCCGAACGCCCGGCATACGACGGCCACTTCGGAACCGAAGCGGAATCTGACCGGAATGCAACTGCCGCTCCCGCTGATGCGTCTGAGCGCGTAACATTCGAGCGTCCCGGCCCTACCGCGAGCGCGATCCACTCGCTGACCGACGCCGGCCTTCCGCGCCGCGGAGGCGGCTCCCCGCAGGCTCAGCAGCGGACCGAACCGGAGATCGGCCAGGACGACGGCTCTGTCTGGCGCAGCGCCAACGACGAGCGCTGGCAAAGGGCGGAGCGACTGCGCCAGCCGACGGCGGGCGGGGTCACCGCATCCGGCCTCCCCCGGCGGGTGCCCAAGGCCAACCTGGTCGAAGGCACCGCGGAGCAGACCGCGCAGGGCGGCCCCCAGGTCTCCCGCGCCCCGGAGGACGTCCGCGGCAGGTTGAGCAATCTGCGCCGCGGTGTCCAGCAGGGGCGCAGCGCCGGCATGGATCCCTCCTCGGGGGTCCCCCAGAATGACCAACAGGGCTTCGGCCCCGGCAGCACCTACGATCAGGAGCGTTAGTGTGAGCCCGATGAGCCAGGCGGCGCAGAATCTGAACTGGTTGATCACCAACTTCGTGGACAACACCCCCGGGGTGTCCCACACGGTCGTGGTCTCCGCGGACGGTCTCCTCCTCGCCATGTCCGAGGGCTTCCCTCGGGACCGAGCAGATCAGTTGGCGGCGGTGGCCTCCGGCCTGACGTCGCTGACCTCCGGCGCCTCCCGCATCTTCGAGGGCGGGAGCGTCAACCAGACCGTGGTGGAGATGGAGCGCGGCTTCCTCTTCATCATGTCCGTCTCCGACGGATCGTCGCTGGCCGTACTGGCGCACCCCGAGTGCGACATCGGCCTCGTCGGTTACGAAATGGCCCTGCTGGTCGACCGCGCGGGCACCGTTCTGACGCCCGACCTGCGCGCAGAACTGCAGGGCAGCCTTCTCAACTAACAGACAGGCAGTGCGTTTCCCGCCACCGCGCCATAGGGTTCGGTGGCGCGACCGGCGTCAGACAGGCAAGTTGGAGGAGGAGACGTGGCAACGCCCCCGAGCGGCTACCCGTACGGTTCCGGACAGGAGTCCGGTCCGCAGGGCGACGCCCAACAGAACCGCTTCAACTTCCCGTCTGCGCCGAGCCGCAGGCAGCAGCGGCCCCAGCCGCCGCAGCCGCCGCAGCGCGCTCCGCAACAGCCCGGTCCGTACGGTTCCCGGCCCTCCGGGCCGGCGCCGTACGAGCCGTCGCCGTACGACCAGCCGCAGGCACCGCGCATCCAGCCGGTGCAGCCCCACCGGCCGGCGCCCGAGCCGGCCCCCACGGGTGCGAACAATCCGCTCGTGCGGCCGTACGCGATGACCGGAGGCCGGACCCGGCCCCGCTACCAGCTCGCCATCGAGGCGCTGGTCAGCACGACCGCCGAGCCCGGCAAGTTGCAGGGACAGTTGCCGGAGCACCAGCGCATCTGCCATCTCTGCCGCGAGATCAAATCAGTGGCTGAGATCTCGGCCCTCCTCTCCATCCCCCTCGGCGTCGCCCGGATCCTCGTCGCCGACCTGGCGGAGGCCGGACTCGTCGCCATCCATCAGCCCGGCGGAGACGAGACCGCCGGCGGACAGCCAGATGTGACACTGCTCGAAAGGGTGCTCAGTGGACTTCGCAAGCTCTAGCGGTGCAGCCCGCTCCACCACCTCCGCGAAGATCGTGGTGGCGGGCGGCTTCGGCGTGGGCAAGACCACGTTCGTCGGGGCCGTCTCAGAGATCAATCCGCTGCGTACCGAAGCCGTGATGACCTCCGCCTCGGCGGGGATCGACGACCTCACGCACGCGCCGGACAAGACGACCACGACCGTGGCGATGGACTTCGGCCGGATCACCCTGGACCAGGACCTGATCCTGTACCTCTTCGGTACGCCCGGCCAGGACCGCTTCTGGTTCATGTGGGACGACCTGGTCCGCGGCGCGATCGGCGCGGTGGTCCTGGTCGACACCCGCCGGCTGGCGGACTGCTTCCCGGCGGTCGACTACTTCGAGAACAGCGGACTGCCGTTCGTCATCGCCCTCAACGGCTTCGACGGACACCAGCCCTACACGCCGGACGAGGTGCGTGAGGCGCTCCAGATCGGCCCGGACGCGCCCATCATCACCACCGACGCCCGGCACCGCAGCGAGGCCAAGAGCGCGCTCATCACGCTCGTCGAGCACGCCCTGATGGCCCGCCTGCGCTGACGGACCCGGGCCGGACCCACCGGACGGGCCCTACGGCACCGGTCGCGCCGCACACCCCGTGCCCGGCGTATCCGCCGTTCGACGAAAGGCCCCCGCACACCTGCCGGATGCGGGGGCCTTTCGTCGTGCTCCGCGCCCAGCACGGCCCCGCAGGCGCCTCGCAGAGCCTTCGCCGGGGCGGCGCGGTACGCGCCTGTGCGGGCGCGGCGCGGGGCCCGCACGCGAGCGCGCGTGCGGGCCCCGGTATCAGCTGTTGCGGATGTCCCGGCTCCCCGTCACCTGGTGGCGGGGCACTGCTTCCAGGCGAAGTGGTAGAGGGTGTTGATGCTGCCGTCGGTGGAGTCCATGGCCATGTAGCTGGTGGCCTTGGGGTCGGCCTGCGAACCGTCCACCCTCAGCTCTGTGTTGATGTTGAAGTAGCGCTCCTCGCCGCAGGGCGCGTAGACCAGCTGGTCGACGTCGGTCTGGTCCGAGGTCTGCCAGTCGGTCCCGTAGGGGCCGCTGAAGGTGTGGGTCGCGCGGGCCGTGTGCGGGTCGCCCTGGAAGTAGTAGTTCGCCTGCTCCAGGCCCTTGGCGCCCGGCGCGAGCGAGGCGTATCCGCGGTAGTCGGCCCGCGCGACGGCGTAGGTGAACCCCTGCGGGACATGGACGTTGAGGGCGATCTGGCAGTTCTTGCGGCCGTCGGTCGGCTTGCTGGCGCCGCCGGCCTGGGCGAGGTATTCGCTGTAGGTGACGGTGAAGGCGGTGTTGTCGGGGGCGACGGCCACGGCGGCGCTGCCGGGTCTGCAACCCGAACCGTTGACCGTGGCGACGTCTATGACGATCTTGCCGGCCGGCGGGTCGTCGCCCCACCGGGGCGTCGAGGTGGGGAGCGCCGATCCGAGGAGCAGGGCCGCCGCCGCGGCGCCGGTACCGAGCGTGCTGAGCATGGGCTCTTCCTTCCGGTCGTCCTGGCCCCGCTGAGCGGGCCCAGGAGCGGATGACGAGCGCATGCCAGCACGGGGATCTCCGCTTGAACAGCTCTGCTCCCCGGGATTGGGGTGAACCTACGCCTTGATCCGGCTGCCG
>NZ_BMRP01000001.1:589897-649768 GCF_014648695.1 Streptomyces albospinus | reverse complement strand
CCGGTACCGGCGTGTGGCGCGCGGCTCAGCGCTGCCAGCTGGTCGCGCCGTGGAAGCCGGACTGGCGCTCCAGCCGGCGCCAGCGGGCGGCCGTGGCGTGCGGCCGGGCCGGCGCGGCCGGCCGGTGGGCGGCGCGGGCCAGCAGAACGGCGGTCAGGGCGGCGAGCTCTTCCTCGCTGGCCTGGCCCTTCTCGACGCGGATGGGGGCGGCGGTGCCTCGGGCAGGGTTCACGGCGGTCTCGATTCTCCGTCGAAGCGGTGAAGGACGTGATTACTGGGGCGGGTTGCCGTGCTTACGGGCGGGCAGGTCCGCGTGCTTGGTGCGCAGCATCTCCAGGGCGCGGATCAGGGTGTGGCGGGTGTCGGCGGGGTCGATGACGTCGTCGACCAGGCCGCGCTCGGCCGCGTAATACGGGTGCATCAGCTCGGACTTGTACTCCTTGACCATGCGGGTGCGCATGGCCTCGGGGTCGTCGGCCTCGGCGATCTGCTTGCGGAAGATGACGTTGGCGGCGCCCTCGGCACCCATCACCGCGATCTCGTTGGTCGGCCAGGCATAGGTCAGGTCCGCGCCGATGGTCTGGGAGTCCATGACGATGTAGGCGCCGCCGTACGCCTTGCGCAGGATGATGGAGATGCGCGGCACGGTCGCGTTGCAGTAGGCGTAGAGGAGCTTGGCGCCGTGGCGGATGATGCCGCCGTGCTCCTGGTCGACGCCGGGCAGGAAGCCCGGGACGTCCAGCAGCGTGACGAGCGGGATGTTGAAGGCGTCGCACATCTGGACGAAGCGGGCGGCCTTCTCGGACGCCTCGATGTCCAGCACACCGGCCAGCGACTGCGGCTGGTTCGCGATCATGCCGACCACCCGGCCGTCCAGGCGGGTCAGCGCGCAGATGATGTTGGTCGCCCAGCGCTCGTGGACCTCCAGGAACTCGCCGTCGTCGACGATCTCCTCGATGACCTTGCGCATGTCGTACGGCCGGTTGCCGTCCGCCGGGACCAGGTCGAGCAGTGCGTCACCGCTGCGGTCGGCGGGGTCCTCGCTGGCCACCGACGGCGGGTTCTCCCGGTTGTTCGCCGGGAGCAGGGACAGCAGGTAGCGGACCTCTTCGAGGCAGGTGACCTCGTCGTCGTACGCGAAGTGCGCGACACCGGAGGTCTCGGCGTGCACGTCGGCACCGCCCAGCCCGTTCTGGGTGATCTCCTCACCGGTGACCGCACGGACCACGTCCGGGCCGGTGATGAACATCTGCGAGGTGTCGCGGACCATGAACACGAAGTCGGTCAGCGCGGGCGAGTACGCCGCGCCACCGGCGCACGGGCCGAGCATCACGCTGATCTGCGGGATGACACCGGACGCCTTGGTGTTGCGCTGGAAGATGCCGCCGTAGCCGGCCAGCGCCGAGACGCCCTCCTGGATACGGGCGCCCGCGCCGTCGTTCAGCGACACCAGCGGCGCACCCGCCTGGATGGCCATGTCCATGATCTTGTGGATCTTGGTGGCGTGCGCCTCGCCCAGCGCACCGCCGAAGATCCGGAAGTCGTGCGCGTAGACGAAGACGGTACGGCCGTGGACCGTGCCCCAGCCGGTGATCACACCGTCCGTGTAGGGCTTCTTGGCCTCCAGGCCGAAGCCGGTGGCGCGGTGGCGGCGGAGGGGTTCGACCTCGTTGAAGGAACCCTCGTCCAGCAGCAGCTCGATCCGCTCGCGGGCCGTCAGCTTGCCCTTGGCACGCTGCGCTTCGGTGGCTCGCTCGCTGGGGCCTCGCCGGACCTGCTCGCGGATCGCGTGCAGTTCGGCGACGCGCCCGCGGGCGTCGTTGGCGCCGGCGGGCACATCTTCGACAGTGGTCATGTATCGACGGTACGTGGGCGAGGCCCCGTGCACCGATGTCGGTTTCGTACAACGTCGGGTGCCATTTGGTGGGCAAGCAATACAGAATCACGCTGCACGAGGCGCGGCTACCGGCCTGTCGCCGGGTGGACGCGGTGTCCAGCGTCTGTACGGTGCCGACAAACGCCGACCGGGTGATGTTGTACCCACCAGTGGTAGGAACCGGTGCCCCGACCCGGTCAGCGCAGCCGCACCTCGCAGATGTGCGTGGTACAGGCGGTGCCCGGGGTGAGGCGCAGCCGCAGGGTGTCGCCGGTGGCCAGCACCTCGACGGACGGGTCGTGGCGGAGCACCCCGCGCACCGGCCGGGACCAGGTGATCTCCACGGTGTCCCCGGTGCGCTCGGGGGCCGCGGCGCACACCACGGCGGTCCGCCCGGCCCGGGTGCCGCGCCCCCGCTCGCGGACCAGCACGCTCGCCGGCCCGCTGCTCGCCAGCGGCCCCGCGCGGCCCGCCCGCCAGAAATTGGCCGCGGTTAGGCCGAGCGAGTCGACGGCGACGGCCTGCCGGTGCGCGTCGTTGGCGAGCAGGGTGAGCCAGCGCCGGTCGGCGGCGCGGGCGGCGAGGGCGCGCTCGGTGGCGCCGGGCATGAGCAGGTAGGCGTAGCCGGCGTCGGTGGGGTCGGTGCCGTGGTCGTGCCAGAGGGTGAGATAGCGGCGGGTGTACGGGCGGGTGGCGGAGGTGCTGTTGATGTCGTGCCAGGCGCCGGTCCGGTCCTCGCGCCGGACGTGCAGCGGGGCTCCGCCGGGGGATCCGGGAAAGACCCAGCCGCCGTGCCCGGCGAGGTGGGCCCAGTGGGCGCGCCGGAAGGCGGTGGTGCGGCCGAGGGCGCCGGGCCGGCGCACCCCGTCGACGGTGAGCGCCGCGGTGCCCGACTCCCCCAGGGCGCGGTTGTCGACGACGGTCTCGGCCGGTACGCCGTCGCGTGCGGTGATGCCGGCGCCCAGGCAGACCACGCAGTCCGCGAGGGCGAACCAGGACTTCTTCGCGGTGAGGGTGGAGTCCAGTCCGCGCAGGTCCTGGCCGATGGCGGCGAATTCGCCGTCGGTGGTGCCGCCGACCCAGCGGGCGGCCGGTTTGGGCTCGCCCCAGCCGCCGCCCTCGTTGTCGGCGAGCCGCTTGGTGGAGACGGTGGTGCCGGGGAGCCGGTAGGGGTCGACGGTGGGCCAGAAGGCGTCGGTGTACTGGTCGCCCCCGGAGTCCGCGCGCCACCAGTAGAGCATTCCGGCGCCGGTGTGCCAGCCGTGCCGGTTCTCGCCGTTGCCGTTCTCGTAGTACGTGATGCGGTCGGAGGCCATGGCCAGTCCGGCGGCCCAGCCGGGGCGGCGGTGCACCGCGCGGTCCATGGCGGGGAACAGCCGGTGGCCGACGGGTTCCGGGGCGGCGGGTCCCGCACCCGCCGCGATCCGGCCCAGCCGGGCGAGGTCGGCGACGGCGTACTGGCGGTCGGTGAGCACCGGCAGCGTGCGGTCGCGGGCGGTCCAGCCCTTGATCATGGCGTGCCAGCGGGCGCGTTCGGCGGCGCTCGCGCCCTCGCCGAGCAGGGCGATGGCGGCGATCAGCGCATGGCCGTGGAAGTGGTCGCTGCGCAGGACGTGCCGCTCGTCGTTGCGCAGGTAACCGCGGCTGACGGCGCGCCCGTTGACGCTGTCCATCATCAGGCCGTTGTACAGCAGCGGTGCGTAGGCGTGCTCGACGCTGTCGAAGATGATCTGCCGGGCCGGGTCGGCGACCTCCCAGGTGGAGCCGCGCAGCAGGGTGAACAGCCGGCCCAGGCCGTCGAGGAGGACGGCGCCGTAGGTGCCGGAGTAGGCGACCCAGGTGTGCTGGACGAACGATCCGTCGGCGTAGAGCCCGTCGCCCTTGGTGACGTACGGGAAGACGGGCGAGAGGGCGTCCCGGGCCAGTGCGATCTTGGCGGGGGCGCGGCCGAGGACGCCGCGCAGGGCGACGACCCGGCACAGGTCGACGCGGTTGGCGCCGGTGCTGGTGCCGGTGTAGGCGCCCAGCATGCTGTCCGGGACGAAGTGGTCGACGGCGGCCAGGCAGCGGGCGCGCAGGGCGTCGCCGACGCCGCCGGGCAGGTGCTCGTCGAGGATCGCGAGGGTGTCCAGCAGGAGTCTGGGGCTGCCGATCTGCCACTCCCACCAGTTGCCGTAGCGGGTGGTGGCGGGGTGGTAGACGGTGCGGTCGAGGTGGTCGAGGCCGGTGACGACGTCGGCGGCGAGCGCCGGGTCGCCGGTGCGGCCGGTGCCGGGCTGGGCGTGGGCCAGGGCCATGGTGGCGAGCCGGCTGTAGCTCTGGGTGATGCCGGAGGGCGGGTCGTAGGGGCAGTCCGGCCAGAGGGAGCCGGCTTCCGGCCGCATCTCCGACCGGAAGCCGGCGGCGAGGTCGCCGGTCTCCTTGAGGGCGGCGGCATACGGGGCCGCGCCGGGGTCGTATCCGGTGCCGAGGGCGAGGTCGCACCAGCGGCGGCGGAGGGCGGCATACTCGTCGGCCCCACCGGCCGCCCGGTCCGGTGCGGGGGTGCGGGCGGCGGCGGGCGGGGCTTCCGGGCCGAGCGCGAGGGCCAGTGCGCTCGCGGTGGAGGTGGCGAGAAATCCTCGGCGCGACCAGGCGGGCAGGGCGGGTTCGGGCGGCACGGCGGGTCCTCTCCATGGCGTCAACTGGTCTGTGGCGCTGCGCACTTGGGAGTTCCCGATGGTCTAGCACGGCGGCCCGCGGGGCGGCAATGACCGCGCCGGAAGGCGGCATCCGCACCCGTCCGGGGGAAACCGGCAAAGAAGAGGTTGAAAGTTGAACCAGATGCCGCTACGGTGAATCTCGTTGAAGGTTAAACAACCACGCTGCATGCGCCCCTGCTGCACGCCGTCCCCGAGGAGGAGCCATGGCTCTGTTCACCCGCAAGCGCACCACCGCCCCCGCCACCCCGGACGCCTCGGCCGCCGCCGGCGCCGCCGTTCTGGACGCGGACCCCGCGCTCGCCGCGCTGACCGGCGACTACACCATCGACCCGGCCCACAGCAGCATCGGCTTCACCGTCCGGCACGCCATGGTCACCAACGTCCGCGGCACCTTCGGCGAACACGAGGGCGTGCTGAAGCTGGACGGCAGCAACCCGGCCGCGTCCACCGCGCACATCGACGTCAAGATCGCCAGCATCGACACCGGCATCACCGACCGCGACGGCCACCTCAAGAGCCCCGACTTCTTCGACGCCGAGCAGTTCCCCCTGATGACCTTCCGCTCCGGCGCGGTCGAGCAGATCGGCAGCGAGACGTACCGCGTCTCCGGCGATCTGACGATCAAGGACGTCACCCGCCCGCTCGCCATCGACCTGGAGTTCAACGGCGCGGCCACCGACGTCTACGGCGCCGAGCGGGTCGGCTTCGAGGGCACCGCCGAGATCCTGCGCTCCGAGTGGGGCCTGACCTGGAACGCGGCGCTGGAGACCGGCGGCGTCATGGTCAGCGACAAGGTCAAGCTGACCTTCGACATCTCGGCGGTCAAGAAGGGCTGACGTCCGCCGTGGGGGAGGGCCGGCCTCCGCCGCTTTCCTGGCAGGGCCCCTCCCTCTCCCCAACCCGGAGATCCCCGCCCGGCAAAGGAGGGGCCCACCCACCCGGCCCCACCCCGTGGCGAGGCCCCACCCCGTGGCGAGGCCCCTCCCCCGCCTCCACCACGCATGCGGTGAAGGTAGCGCTCCGCACCGGCCGTCGCCGGTGCCTGTGGACAACCGTGGCGCCCCTCCGCGCCACGGGCACTCACTCCTGCGGCTCGACCCCGGCCCGCAGCAGCCCGTACGCATAGGCGTCGTCGAGCGCCTGCCAGGACGCCGCGATGACGTTCTCCGCGACGCCGACCGTGGACCACTCGCCGCGGCCGTCGCTGGTGGAGACCAGGACCCGGGTGATCGAGCCGGTACCCAGGGCGCCCTCCAGGATGCGGACCTTGTAGTCCACCAGCTCCATCGCGGCCAGCTCCGGATAGATCCGCTCCAGACCCACCCGCAGCGCCCGGTCCAGCGCGTTGACCGGACCGTTGCCCTCGGCGGTGGCGACGATCCGCTCGCCCTTGGCCCAGAGCTTCACGGTCGCCTCGTTGGCGTGGGTGCCGTCCGGGCGGTCCTCGACGATGGCGCGCCAGGACTCGACGGTGAAGTAGCGCAGCGGCGTGCCGCCGGCGCCCGCCCGCCGCAGTTCGTCGCGGAGCAGCAGCTCGAACGACGCGTCCGCGGCCTCGTACGTGTAGCCCGCCGACTCCCGCTCCTTGACCCGGTCGACGACCCGGCCGACCAGCTCGCGGTCGCCGCCCAGGTCGATGCCGAGCTCCTTGCCCTTGAGCTCGATCGAGGCGCGCCCGGCCATGTCGGAGACCAGCATCCGCATGCTGTTGCCGACCAGCGCCGGGTCGATGTGCTGGTAGAGGTCCGGGTCGACCTTGATCGCGGAGGCGTGCAGCCCGGCCTTGTGGGCGAACGCGGAGACGCCGACGTACGGCTGGTGCGTGGACGGCGTCAGGTTGACGACCTCGGCGATGGCGTGCGAGATCCGGGTGGTCTCGGCGAGCTTGCCCTCGGGCAGGACCCGGCGCCCGTACTTGAGCTCCAGGGCGGCGACGACCGGGAAGAGGTTGGAGTTGCCGACCCGTTCGCCGTAGCCGTTGGCGGTGCACTGGACATGGGTGGCACCGGCGTCCACCGCGGCCAGGGTGTTGGCGACCGCGCAGCCGGTGTCGTCCTGCGCGTGGATGCCCAGCCGCGCGCCGGTGTCCGCGAGGACGGTCCGCACGACGGCGGTCACCTGGGCCGGGAGCATCCCGCCGTTGGTGTCGCAGAGCACCACGACGTCGGCGCCGGCCTCGCTCGCGGTGCGGACGACCTGCTTCGCGTATGCCGGGTCCAGTGCGTAGCCGTCGAAGAAGTGCTCGCAGTCGAGGAAGACCCGGCGGCCCTGGGCCACCAGGTACGCGACGGTGTCCCGGATCATCGCGAGGTTCTCCTCGGGCGTGGTGCGCAGCGCCAGTTCGACGTGGCCGAGGTGGGACTTGGCGACCAGCGTGACGACCGGGGCCTGCGACGCCAGCAGCGCGGCGACCTGCGGATCGTTCTCGACACGGACGCCCGCCTTGCGGGTGGCGCCGAACGCGACCAGCTGCGCGTGCCGGAACGTGATCTCCTCGCGGGCGCGTTGGAAGAACTCGGTGTCCCGCGGGTTGGCGCCGGGCCAGCCGCCCTCGATGAAGCCGACGCCGAAGTCGTCCAGGTGCCGGGCGATGGTCAGCTTGTCGGCGACCGTCAGGTTGATGCCCTCGCGCTGTGCGCCGTCGCGCAGGGTGGTGTCGAAGACGTGGAAGTCGTCGGGCACCGCGCCGGCGGGGAGGACGGCGGCCGAGGGGGCGGGGTCGTGTGCGTCCGTCATGCTGGTCTGGCTCCTGTCAAGGTCTCGGTCTACCGGAATGACCGGTTCCACCGTCCCTCCATGATCCCTCGCGCTCCGCGTCCGGTGGCGGTGGCCGGAAACGAAAAAACCTCTCGCGGGTGCGAGAGGTCTGCGCGCGGGTCTGGGACGACGGTGTCCGCGCCGTAGCCGGTTCCTACGGGGCGGTCACTGCGGACCGGCGCGCCTGCTGCCAATAATCATGGCGAACGAGAGCACGGGGGCAGTCTGGCACACCACCGCCCCCGCGCCGCCGGGCGTCTCAGGATGCGAGCACGCGCGTACCGGATTCGTCGCCGTCCGCCGTGCCGACCCGGTGCAGATCGATGGTCCGCGTCTCCCGCATCGTCAGATACACGACCAGCGAGACCGCGGCGCAGCCGGAGACGTACCAGTAATAGCCGGACTCGATACCGCCGTTCTTGAACCACAGGGCGACGTACTCCGCGGTGCCGCCGAAGAGCGCGTTGGCGATGGCGTACGGCAGGGCGACGCCCAGCGCGCGGATGCCGGTCGGGAACAGCTCGGCCTTCACACAGGCGTTGATGGAGGTGTAGCCGGTGACCACGACCAGGGCCAGCATCGAGAGGCCGAGGGCCGGCCAGAAGGAGCCGGCGTGCTTGAGCAGCGTCATGATCGGCACGGTCAGGAAGGTCGAGCCGATCGCGAAGGTGATCAGCAGCGGGCGGCGGCCGATCCGGTCCGACAGCCGGCCGGCCAGCGGCTGGAGGCACATGAACAGGAACAGCGCGCAGAAGCTGACCAGGGATGCGGTCGGCTTGGTCATCCCGGCGCTGCCCGACAGGTACTTGGTGAGGTAGGTGGTGTACGTGTAGTACGCCACGGTGCCGCCCATGGTCAGCGCGATGACCAGGAACGCCTCGCGCCTGTGGGCCCACAGAGCCTTGAGGGTGCCGCGGTCCGGGTCGGACCGGGCGCCCTCGTCCTCGGCGTAGACCTCGGTCTCCAGCATGCTGCGGCGCAGGTAGAAGACGATGGCGGCGCCCAGCGCGCCGACGATGAAGGGGATCCGCCAGGCCCAGCTGTGCAGCGCGGCGTCGGACATGGTGCGCTGGAGCACGATCTGGAGGCCCAGGCCGAGCAGCTGGCCGGCGGTCATCGACACGTACTGGAAGCTGGAGGCGAAGCCGCGGCTGCCGGGCGCGGAGGCTTCGGTCAGATAGGTGGCGCTGGCCGCGTACTCGCCGCCGACCGACAGCCCCTGGAGCATCCGGGCGAGCAGCAGTACGGCGACGCCGCCGTAGCCGGCCGCGGCGTAGGTGGGCGCGACGGCGATGAGGACGGCCGAGGCGGACATCAGGGTGACGGTCAGGGTGAGTGCCGCCTTGCGGCCCCGGCGGTCCCCGACCCGGCCGAGCACCCAGCCGCCGACCGGGCGCATGAAGAAGCCGACGGCGAAGATCCCCATGGTGTTCATGAGGTTCGCGGTGTCGTTCCCCTTCGGGAAGAACGAGTCGGCGAAATAGACCGCGAAGCTCGCGTAGACGAACCAGTCGAACCACTCGACCATGTTGCCGGCCGAGCCGACCCAGATCTTCTTCCATTGCGCTTGTCCCATAGCCGCTCACGGTCGCGGAGAGCGGGCCCGTCGGCAAGAGCCGGGTGTGCAACGATCATGCGTACTTGCGTGCGTTGCGGTCATGGGCGCGGCAAGCGGTTCGCCGCGGGCCGGTCCGGCGGCGGTCAGTCCTGCGGGACGGTGAGCGACTCGTCGAGGAACTCGCGTATGGCGCGGTCCACCTGCTCGCGGGTCGTACCGGGCAGCCCGACGACGAGGTGGGTGCCGAAGCCGTCGAGCAGGGCCCGGGTGCGGGTCGCGAAGCGTTCCGCGTCGACCGGGCGGAACTCGCCCTTCGAGACGCCCTCGACCAGCAGGGCCACCAGATCGCGGTGCCAGGCCAGCTCCAGGTCCAGCTGGCGTTCGCGGGTCTCGTCGTCGGCGTTCTGGGAGCGGACCCAGACCTCCAGCCAGAGCGTCCAGCGCGGATCGCGGTGGCCTTCGGGGAGGTAGAGGTCGACCAGCGCGTCCAGCCGCTCGCGGGCCGGGACGCGGCGGGAGAGGGCGGCCCGGCGCTCGGCGCCGAGCTGCTCCTCGCTCCACTGGAGGGTCTGGAGCAGCAGCTCGTCCTTCGTGCCGAAGTAGTAGAGGATGTGGCCGCTGCTCATCCCGACCTCGCGGCCCAGCCCGGCCATGGTCAGCCGGTCCAGCCCCTCCGCGGCGATGGTGGCCATCGCCGCGGCCAGTACCTGCTCGCGCGGCTGGTTGAGGCGCCGCCGGGGACGGCGTTCGGGACCGGACACGGTGACCTCCGGGGTCGGGTCGGGCTGCGACGGGCTGGTCGGTCAGGGGTCCGTCAGACCTTCGGCTGCTGCTGGGTGATGCAGTGGATACCGCCACCCGCTGCGAAGATCGTACGGGCGTCCACCAGCGTCACGGTGCGCCCGGGGAACAGCCGGCGGAAGATCCCGGCCGCCTCCTCGTCGCGCGGGTCGTCGAAGGCGCACAGCACGATGCCGCCGTTGCACTGGAGGTGGTTGATGTAGGAGTAGTCGACCGGCTCGCCGTCCTCCTCGATGACGGTGGGGGCCGGGACCTCCACGATCTCCAGCCGGCGGCCCCGGGCGTCCGTCGAGGCGCGCAGCAGCTTGACGATCTCGTTGCAGATCGCGTGGTCGGGGTGGTCGGGGTTCGGCTGGGTGTGGACCATCACCACGCCGGGGCGGGCGAAGGCGGCGACGATGTCCACGTGGCCGCGGGTGCCGAACTGCCCGTAGTCGGCATACAGGCCGCGGGGCAGCCAGATCGCCTTGGTGGTGCCGAGGTGGGCGTGGATCTCGGCCTCGACCTCTTCCTTGGTGCGATCGGGGTTGCGGCCCGGGTCGAGTTGCACGGTCTCGGTGAGCAGTACGGTGCCCTCGCCGTCGACGTGGATGCCGCCGCCCTCGTTGACCAGCGGGGTGGCGTAGCGGCGGGCCCCGGCGAGCCCGGCGACCTGCTCGGCGATCGTCGCGTCGCGGTCCCAGGCGGCCCACTCCTGAGCGCCCCAGCCGTTGAACACCCAGTCCACGGCGGCCAGTTCGCCCTGGCCGTCGGTGAGGAAGGTGGGGCCGATGTCGCGCATCCAGGCGTCGTCGAGGGGGCGTTCGACCAGCTCGATGTCCTCGCCGAGCAGGGCCCGGGCGCCCGCCAGTTGGCCGGGGCCGGCGACCACGGTGACCGGCTCGTACCGCCGGACGGCGCGGGCGACCGCGGCCCAGGCGGTGCGGGCCTCGGCGAGCGTGGCGCCGCCCTCCGCACCGAAGGTGAAGTTGGGGCCGGGCCAGGCCATCCAGGTGCGCTCGTGCGGGGCCCATTCGGGGGGCATCCGGAAGCCGTCGGCGGCGGGGGTGTTCATACGGGGGTCCTCACGGTTCGGGGAAGCGTCGGGGCAGGCGGGGGGTCGGTGCGTACCGGCGGCAGCGGCATGGCGGGAGGGGGCGCGCCGCTGCCGGGACACGGTGGTGCGGATCCGGGCGTCGGAGGGGGTTCAGAGGAAATAGAGCCTGGACAGCGAGACCGTGTCGGCCGGTTCGGAGCGCATCGGGTCGCCGTCGAGGGTGACCAGTCCGCTGCGTGCGTCGACCTGGACGTCGCCGACCCGGGCGTTGTGGATCAGGTTGCGGGGGCCGATGCCGCGGGTGCCGCGGACCGCGACCCGGCGCCGTCGGGTGGGCATGCCGTCGCCGCCCTGCTCGGCCGCGGCGCGTGCGACGAAGGCGACGGAGATCTCGGCCGGGGTCGCGCCGTGCGCCCCGAACTGCGGGCCGAGGACGAGGGGTTCGCAGGTGTCGGTGGCGGCGTTGGGGTCGCCGGTGACGCCGTACGCGGGGAAGCCGGACTTGAGCACCAGCTGCGGCTTGGCGCCGAAGAACTGCGGCTTCCAGAGCACGATGTCGGCCATCTTGCCGACCTCGATCGACCCGATCTCGTGCGCGAGGCCGTGTGCGATGGCGGGGTTGATGGTGAGCTTGGCGACGTAGCGCAGCACCCGCGCGTTGTCGTCGTGCGCGCCGTCGCCCGCCTCCCCGTCACGGGGAAGAAGGGGCCCGAGTTCGGCTTTCATCTTGCCGGCCATCGCGAAGGTGCGCCGGACCGTCTCGCCGGCCCGGCCCATGCCCTGGGCGTCGGACGAGGTGATGCCGATCGCCCCGAGGTCGTGGAGGACGTCCTCGGCGCCCATCGTGCCGGCCCGGATGCGGTCGCGGGCCATGGCGGCGTCGCCCGGCAGGTCGGTCTTCAGGTCGTGGACCGAGACGATCATGCCGTAGTGCTCGGCGACCGCGTCCCGCCCGAAGGGGAGGGTCGGGTTGGTCGAGGAGCCGATGACGTTGGGGACGCCGGCCATCTTGAGGACGTTGGGGACGTGCCCGCCGCCGCAGCCCTCGATGTGGAAGGCGTGGATGGTACGGCCGTCCAGGACGCGGAGGGTGTCCTCGACGGTGAGGCATTCGTTGAGGCCGTCGCTGTGCAGCGCCACCTGGACGTCGTGGTCCTCGGCGACCCGCAGCGCGGTGTCCAGGGCGCGGGCGTGCGCGCCCATGTCCTCGTGGACCTTGAAGCCGCAGGCGCCGCCCTCGGCGAGCGCCTCGACCAGCGGGGCGTCCCCGGAGGACGAACCGCGGCCCAGGAAGCCGATGTTGACCGGCCAGGCGTCGAATGCGTTGAAGGCATGGCCCAGCGCCCAGGGGGAGTTGACGCCGACGCCCCAGACCGGCCCGAATTCCTGGCCGATGATCGTGGTCACGCCGGACGCCAGCGAGGCTTCCATGACGCGCGGGGAGAGCAGGTGGACGTGGGTGTCCACGGCGCCGGCGGTGGCGATCATGCCTTCGCCGGAGACGATGGACGTACCCGTGCCGACGACGACGTCGACGCCGTCGAGGGTGTCCGGGTTGCCGGCCCGCCCGATGGCGTGGATCCGGCCCTCGCGGATGCCGATCGACACCTTGCGGATGCCCTGGACGGCGTCGATGACCAGGACGTTGCTGATCACCACGTCGCAGGTCTCGCGGACCGCGGCGGCCTTGAGGTGCAGCCCGTCGCGGGCGGTCTTGCCGAAGCCGGCGAGGAACTCGTCCCCGGGCTTCTGCGCGTCGGACTCGACCCGGACGACCAGTCCGGAGTCGCCGAGGACGACCCGGTCGCCGGCCCGCGGGCCGTGGACCGACGCGTACTCATGGGGATCGATGGTCATGCGCGGCCCTCCGCTCCCAGGTAGCCGCAGGCGGCGGCCCGCCGCAGCGCTTCGGTTCTGGCGCCCGGTGCGTCGAGCGGGCCGTCGACCAGGCCGGCGAAGCCGATCGCGATCCGGTCGCCGCCGATCGGCACCAGGCCGACCTCCGAGCCGCCGCCGGGGTCGAACCGCACCGACGAGCCCGCCGGGACGCACAGCCGCATGCCGTACGCGGCGGCGCGGTCGAACTCCAGCCGGGGGTTGGCCTCGAAGAAGTGGAAGTGCGAGGTGACGCTGATCGGCACCGACGCGGTGTTGCGGACCGCGAGCAGCACCGCGGGCTCCGGCTCCGGGTCGGCCGGGCCGGGGAGCACCGCGCCGGGCGCGGGCGCCGCCGCCGTGCCGCCGGCCCCGGCATCCGTACCGGCCGCGGCGCCGATCGGGTCGCCGACCACGGCGAGCCGGGAGCCGTCGTCGAAGACGGCCTCGACGTGCACCTCGGTGACGACGTCGGCGACGCCCGGCAGGACGTCGTCCGGGCCGAGCACGCCGCGCGCCGCCTCGATGGCCTGCGCGAGGCGGCGCCCGTCCCGCGCCGCCTCGCAGACTGTGTCCGCGATCAACGCGGTCGCCTCGGGCACGTTCAGCTTCAGTCCGCGGGCCCGGCGCGCCCGGGCCAGCTCGGCCGCGCCGAAGAGCAGCAGCCGGTCGCGTTCCGTGGGGGTCAGCCGCATCCGGTCTCATCCTCCCGATCGAATTGAGCATCACTCTAACTTGGAATTCATCATTCCGAAACCATTGACCTAGTCCAGACGCATGACTCATATTGAGCGTCGCTCTAGTCATGGCCTGAATTGATCGTTTCTAGAGCGCCGTTCAAATGATCTCGCAGCAGCGAGCGCCGCTCCGGGGCACGGCCCCGGAGCACTGTCCACCACACGGAGCACCGCTCACAGCACCGCTCACCATCTGTTCCGGCCTCTCAGGGGAGCCCTCATGCCGATCGAACAACGCGGAGTCGACACCATCCCGGACGAGGAGCGCACCAGCACTCCCCGCGACCTCGTCTCGATCCTTCTCGGGTCGAACCTGGCCCTGGGTGTGGTGATCTTCGGCTGGCTCCCGGTCTCCTTCGGCCTCGGGTTCTGGGGCTCGGTCACCTCCCTCGCGGCCGGCACCGTCGTCGGCGCCGTCCTGACCGCCCCGCTCGCGCTGGTCTCGCTGCGCAGCGCGACCAACCTCTCCACCAGCAGCGGCGCGTTCTTCGGTGTCCGCGGCCGGCTCATCGGCTCGGTGATCGGCCTGCTGCTCTCGCTCGGCTACACGGCGCTGACCCTGTGGGTGGGCGGCGACGCGATGGTCGGCGCTCTGCACCGCCTCATCGGCCTGCCGAGCGACGGCACCGCCTACGCGGTGGTCTACGCGCTGCTGGCCGGCGCCACCGCGGTGGGCGCGGTCTACGGCTACCGGGTGCTGCTCCGGATGAGCAAGGTGCTCTCCATCGGGCTGACCGTCCTGCTCGCAGTCGGCGTGATCGCCTACCTGCACACCTTCCACACCGGTCCGGTCCCCGGCACCTCGTACGCGCTCGGCGGGTTCTGGCAGACCTGGCTGCTGGCCGCGGTGTCCGCCGGACTCAGCGGCCCGATCGCGTTCATCACCCTGCTCGGCGACTACAGCCGCTACATCTCCCCGCGCCGGCACAGCTCCAGGAAGGTCTTCGCGGCCACCTACTGCGGCCTGCTGATCGGCCTGCTGGTCCCGCAGCTCTTCGGCACCTTCAGCGCCCTGGCGGTCGGGGCGGGCGGCAGCGACTACGCCGGCCCGCTGGTCGCCGGGGCGCCGTTCTGGTACCTGGCCCTCCTGCTGGCCAACGCCTCCGCGGGCTCGGTCGGCAACTCCGGCCTGATGCTCTACAGCATGGGGCTCGACCTGGACGCGATCCTGCCGAAGGCCACCCGCACCCAGGCCACCTACGTGGTCGCCGCGGTCTCCACCGCGCTGGTCTACGCCGGCCACTTCCTGTGGGCCGCGCAGGACGCCATGACGTCCTTCGTGCTGCTGATGACCGCCATCGGCACGCCCTGGGCCGTGATCACCGTCATCGGCTTCGTGCGCTGCCGCGGCACCTACGACGCGGACTCGCTCCAGGTCTACAACCGCGGCACGGTCGGCGGCGTCTACTGGTTCAAGGCCGGCTGGAACGTCCAGGCCACCGCCGCCTGGGCGGTCGGCTCGGCCGTCGGCCTGCTGGGCGTGGACACGCCCTTCTACAAGGGCCCGCTGCTGTCCTTCACCGGCGGGATCGACATCAGCTTCGTGCTCGCCGCGGCTGCCGCCGGCATCGTCTACCACCTGCTCACCGCCAAGGACCCGCGCCCGGTCGCGCCGCTGCGCCCGGTCCCCGCCCCCCTGGCGGAGGCGCCCGCCGCCGAGTCACCCGCCGAGGTCCGCTGAGCCGGGGCCCCTCCCCCGCTCATGGCGCAGGCCGCCACCGACGCTCTGTCGGTGGCGGCCTGCGGCGTCGCCGGGGGCCGGGCTCAGCCCAGCGGGTGCATCCAGCCGTGGGTGTCCGCGCCCGCGCCGGTCTGGATGTCCAGCAGCGCCTTGCGCAGCTTCATGGTGACCTCGCCGGGCTCGCCGTCGGCGACCGTCCAGTTGGCGCGGGCCGACTTGACCCTGCCGACCGGGGTGATCACCGCGGCGGTGCCGCAGGCGAAGACCTCGGTCAGCGTGCCGTCCTCGGTGGCGCCCTGCCACTCCTCGACCGAGATCCGGCCCTCGGAGACCTCGTACCCGAGGTCGGCGGCGATGGTCAGCAGCGAGTCGCGGGTGATGCCCGGCAGCAGCGAACCGGTCAGCTCCGGAGTGACGATGCGGTTGCCGTACACGAAGTACAGGTTCATCCCGCCCATCTCCTCGATCCAGCGGCGCTCGATCGCGTCCAGCCAGACCACCTGGTCGCAGCCCTGCTCGGCGGCCTGCGCCTGGGCGACCAGGGACGCGGCGTAGTTGCCGCCGGTCTTGGCCGCGCCGGTGCCGCCCGGGGTGGCCCGGACGTACTCCTCCGACAGCCACACCGAGACCGGCTTGACGCCACCGGGGAAGTACGCGCCGGCGGGCGAGGCGATGACGAGGAAGAGGTACTCGTTGGCGGGCTTGACGCCCAGCCCGACCTCGCTGGCGAACATGAACGGCCGGAGGTAGAGGGACGCCTCACCGCTGTTCGGCACCCACGCCTTGTCCTGGGTGACCAGCGCGTCGCAGGCCGCGATGAAGGTCTCGACGGGGAGCTCGGGCATGCCCAGGCGGCGGGCGGACGCCTGGAAGCGGCGGGCGTTGGCGTCCGGGCGGAAGGTGGCGACGCCGCCGTCGGGCTGGCGGTACGCCTTCAGGCCCTCGAAGATCGTCTGCGCGTAGTGCAGGGTCATGTTCGCCGGGTCCAGGGAGAGCGGCGCGTACGGCACCAGTTCGGCGTCGTGCCAGCCGCGGCCCTCGGTCCACTTGATCGTCACCATGTGGTCGGTGAAGTGCCGTCCGAAGCCGGGAGCGGCCAGGATCCGCTCCCGCTCCGCGTCGGACAGCGGGTGCGAGGAGGGCTTGAGCTCGATCGCGGGCGTCGTCATGAATGCGTGTCCTTCACTGCGTAGTCCGTTGCCGCGCGGCCGTGCGCACGATCACTTGGGCGTACCGGTCGTTACTGGGACGTCCACGTTTCCCGGCTGACGGCGGCCCCTCGTCCGATTATCGCTCGTGGGTGTCCGCCGCTGGAACCGGCGTGCGTGGTCCGCAGAGATGGTCGCACCGAACCCGCCGGATGCCCAGGGCCGGCCATACGGACAGCGCCGGACCACGGCGGGCCCGGCGCTGCGAGGGTGCTGAGGTGCGCGGGGCGTCAGCCCGCCACGCGCGCGGCGATCGCGTCGCCGATCTCGTCGGTCGTCCGGGCCGAGCCGTCCCGGGCCTCCAGGTCGGCGGCGACCTCCGCCTCGATGCGGGCGGCCTGCTCCTCGTGGCCGAGGTGGCGCAGCAGCAGCGCGACGGAGAGGATCGTGGCGGTCGGGTCGGCCTTGCCGGTGCCCGCGATGTCCGGCGCGGAGCCGTGCACCGGCTCGAACATCGACGGGAAGGCGCCGGTCGGGTTGATGTTCCCGGAGGCGGCCAGGCCGATGCCGCCGGTGACGGCCGCGGCGAGGTCGGTGAGGATGTCGCCGAAGAGGTTGTCGGTGACGATCACGTCGAACCGCTCGGGCTGCGTGACGAGGAAGATCGTCGCGGCGTCGACGTGCAGGTAGTCGGTGGTGACCTCGGGGTACTCCCGGCCGACCCGGTCGAAGATGTTCTTCCACATGTGTCCCGCGTAGACCAGGACGTTGTTCTTGTGGACCAGCGTGAGCTTCTTGCGGGGGCGGGCGTTCGCCCGCTCGTACGCGTCCCGGACCACGCGCTCCACGCCGTAGGCGGTGTTCACGCTGACCTCGGTGGCGACCTCGGCCGGGGTGCCGGTCCGCAGGCTGCCGCCGTTGCCGGTGTACGGGCCCTCGGTGCCCTCGCGTACGACGACGAAGTCGATGTCGGGGCGGCCGGCCAGCGGGCTCTCGGTGTTCGGGAAGAGCTTCGACGGGCGCAGGTTGACGAAGTGGTCGAAGGCGAACCGCAGCTTCAGCAGCAGCCCGCGCTCCAGCACACCGGACGGCACCGACGGGTCGCCGATCGCGCCGAGCAGGATCGCGTCGTGCTGCTTGAGCGACTCCAGCTCCGCGTCCGGCAGGGTCTCACCGGTCCGGTGCCAGCGCTGGGCCCCGAGGTCGTACTCCTGGGTTTCCAGCTTGACGTCCTGCGGGAGGACCGCGGTCAGGACCTTGAGTCCCTGGGCCACGACTTCCTGGCCGATACCGTCACCGGGGATCACTGCGAGGCGAATGCTGCGAGACATGTCTGGACCCTACTCCCCGTCCCAGTGATTGACACGTAACGTCCGGCATGCGGACATGCCGCGGGCCGGCAGGCGTTCGCCCGACGGCCCGGCGCCGAACCGGGCGCGCGCATCGGCCACTTCGAGGCCACCACCCGCTCCCGCCGGGGCCGGGCCGCGCCGGCACCGCGAAGGGGCGCCCGGGAACGTTCCCGAGCGCCCCTTCGGAATGTCCGGCCGGGCGGGTCAGTGCCCGGTGGCGCCGCCGTTGTCGCGGCGGTCGAGCGCACGCTGGAGGGCGGCGGCGGCATTTTGGCGGTCGGCGTCGTTGGTCTGACGGGCGGAGTGACGGGTCCTGCGGACAGTGGTCTCGGCCATGTTGCGCATCTCCAATGCCAAAGCCCCGAGAAAAACGAGAGGGGTACGTCGATCCAGAAGCGGCCGGCAGGAGCGGGGGCCTCGGCGCGGCAGGGGTCACCTGCGCATACGCACCGGGCCGCATCCGCATTCGCTGGATGCAGCGATACGTTCGGCATCTACAAAGCTAGGACAGCGGGACCGTGATGTCTGCACAATTACTTGGGCTTCCTACTATCTGAGACGGCAGGCGCTCTTTCCCGCCATGGCGACGGCCCGGCGCCCCCGAAAGGGCACCGGGCCGTCGCCGTGCGCGCGGGCGTCAGCCCATGTGCGGGTAGCGGTAGTCGGTCGGCGGGACCAGGGTCTCCTTGATGGAGCGGGTGGAGGTCCAGCGCATCAGGTTCTGCTTGGCGCCGGCCTTGTCGTTGGTGCCGGAGGCGCGGGCGCCGCCGAACGGCTGCTGGCCGACCACGGCACCGGTGGGCTTGTCGTTGATGTAGAAGTTGCCGGCCGCGAAGCGCAGCTTCTCGCAGGTGGCGGCGGCAGCGGCCCGGTCCTGGGCGATGACGCAGCCGGTCAGGCCGTAGGCCGAGGCGGACTCCATCTGGGTCAGCATGGCGTCGTAGCCGCCCTCGACCGCGTCGTCGTAGACGTAGACGCCGAGGATGGGGCCGAAGTACTCGTCCTTGAAGATCTCGTTCTCCGGGTCGGTGGAGACCAGGACCGTCGGGCGGACGTAGTAGCCGACGCTGTCGTCGTAGGTGCCGCCGGCCACGACCTCGATGGTGGGATCGGCCTTGGCGCGGTCGATCGCCGCCTTGTTCTTGGCGAAGGAGCGCTCGTCGATGACCGCGCCCATGAAGTTCGCCAGCTCGGTGACGTCACCCATGGAGAGCGCGTCGACCTCGGCCGCGAACTCCTCCTTGAACCCGGCGTTCCAGAGGGAGGCCGGGACGTACGCGCGGGAGGCCGCGGAGCACTTCTGGCCCTGGAACTCGAAGGCGCCGCGGGTCATCGCGGTCTTCAGGACGGCGCGGTCGGCCGAGGGGTGGGCGACGATGAAGTCCTTGCCGCCGGTCTCGCCGACCAGCCGCGGGTAGGTCTTGTAGTTCTCGATGTTGGTGCCGACCGTCTTCCAGAGGTACTGGAAGGTCTTGGTCGAACCGGTGAAGTGGATGCCCGCCAGGTCGGGGTGGGTCAGGGCCACCTCGGAGACGTCCTTGCCGTCGCCGGTGACGAGGTTGATGACGCCCGGCGGCAGCCCGGCCTCCTCCAGCAGCCGCATCAGCAGCACGGCGGCGAAGGTCTGGGTCGGGGACGGCTTCCAGACCACGACGTTGCCCATGAGGGCGGGGGCGGTCGGGAGGTTTCCGGCGATCGCGGTGAAGTTGAAGGGCGTGATCGCGTAGACGAAGCCTTCGAGGGGGCGGTGGTCGGAGCGGTTCCAGACGCCCGGGGAGTTCACCGGCGGCTGCTCGGCGAGGATCTGGCGCGCGAAGTGGACGTTGAAGCGCCAGAAGTCGACCAGCTCGCAGGGGGTGTCGATCTCGGCCTGCTGGGCGGTCTTGGACTGGCCGAGCATGGTGGCGGCGGCCATCGTCTCGCGCCAGGGGCCGGCGAGCAGGTCGGCGGCCTTGAGGATGATCGCGGCGCGGTCGTCGAACGCCATCTCGCGCCAGGCCGGGGCGGCGGCCAGCGCGGCGTCCACCGCGTCCTGGGCGTCCTGGACGGTGGCGTTGGCATAGGTGCCGAGCCGGGCCGAGTGGTGGTGGGGCTGTACGACGTCGAAGCGTTCGCCGCCGCCCATCCGTCGCCTGCCGCCGATGGTCATCGGCAGCTCGATCGGGTTGCCGGCCAGCTCCTTGAGCTTGGCCTCCAGGCGGAATCGCTCCGGGCTGCCCGGGGCGTAGCTGTGCACCGGCTCGTTCACCGGCACGGGGACCTGGGTCACAGCGTCCATAGCGGCCGTGTCTCCTTACGCTTGCGATCGTCGGTTCTCGATCGTCGGTTTTCGTACGTCGGTGTACGTCGGTCGGGTGCCGCGGGCGCTGCCACGGCGGGTGGGCGGCGGGTGGCGCCGGCCCGGAGGGGCCCCTTGGTCCAGCATCTACCCAAGTGTTCCAAAAGAACAGGTAAAGCGGATCCCAAAAGAGCCGTTCAGCCGCGGGTGGCCAGGGACCTCAGGAAGAAGGTCAGGTTGGCCGGACGCTCGGCCAGGCGCCGCATGAAGTAGCCGTACCAGTCCGTGCCGTAGGGGATGTAGACCCGCATTCGGTGCCCCTCCGCGACCAGCCGCTGCTGCTCGGCCTCGCGTATGCCGTACAGCATCTGGAATTCGTAGTCGGCGGGCTTGCGGCCGTTGCGGTGTGCCAGCTCCTGGCCGATGGCCACCATCCGCGGGTCGTGGGACCCGATCATCGGGTAGCCCTGCCCGGCCATCAGGATCTTCAGGCAGCGCACATAGGCCAGGTCGACCTCCCGCTTGTCCTGATAGGCGACGGTCGCGGGCTCCTTGTACGCGCCCTTGACCAGCCGTACCCGGGAGCCTTCCCCGGCGAGTGCGTGGCAGTCGTCCTCGGTGCGGAAGAGGTAGGACTGGAGCACCGCACCGGTCTGGGGGAAGCGCTCGCGCAGGGCGCCGAGGATGGCGAGAGTGGAGTCGACCGTCGTGTGGTCCTCCATGTCCAGCGTCACGGTCGTGCCGGCTTCGGCGGCGGATTCGACCACCGGGGTGACATTGCGCAGCGCCAGCTCGTGCCCGCCGGGCAGCGCCTGGCCGAAGGCGGAGAGCTTGACCGACATCTCGGCCTTGACGCCGAGCCCGTGCTCCTTGAGGGCCGCGGCCAGCTGGAGGTAGGCGTCGCGGTTGCGCAGCGCCTCGGCCGGGTCGGCGATGTCCTCGCCGAGGTGGTCGAGGGTGACCTCCATCCCCCGGGCGGCCAGCGCCCGTACGACCGCCATCGACTCGTCCAGGCGCTCGCCCGCGACGAAGCGTTCCACCACGGGACGGGTGACCGGAGCAGCCGCGACGACGCGGCGGATGCTGTCGCTGCGCGCGGCGGCGAGAAGCACGGGACCCAGCATGGGGCACCTCCATGAATCAGGATGACAAATGCCGGGGCGGGCGCCTTGTTGGCGGGCGCGGCGGCAAGGGGAGCCACCTGAAATTTAAGGATCGCGCCACTTTCCGGCCATCGACAGCTGTCACGCCTTCGTGGCCGGGATCTCAGACAGATGTATGAGAATGGGAGTGGAGTGGCGGCGGCGACAGGAGAGGGCCGGACGGCGGATGCGGAGTGACTACCAGCAGCTCGTGGACGAGATCTCGGCGGCGCTCGGCGCCCCGGCGACACTGGAGGACCGGGATTTCGGGCTGATCGCGTTCGGGGCGCACGAGGGCGAGGACGACGAGGTCATGGACCCGGTGCGGACCCGCTCGATCCTCCAGCGCCGGTCCTCGGCGGCCGTGCGCGCCTGGTTCGAGGCGTTCGGCATCGCCCGCGCCACGACTCCGCTGCGGATTCCCCCGGACCCGGCGGCCGGAGTCTTCAGAGGCCGGATCTGTCTGCCCGTACGGCACCGCGGCATCGTGCACGGCTACGTATGGCTGCTGGACGACGGCCATCTGACCGACCTCGAACTGGGCGGCCCAGGTACCCCGCCCGACCCCCGGATCGCCCAGGCGATGGAGACCGCCGCGCGGATCGGCGCGCTGCTCGCGGACGAGTCCCGCGCCGGGTCCGAACTGGCCGAGCTGTTGCGGGAGCTGCTCACCTCCCGGGCCACGGGGCGGCCCGCGGCGGCGGTCGCGCTGCGGGACGCGCTGCGCGACACCCTGCGCTTCATACCGGGCGCCCCGCTCACCCTGGTGGCCGTACTCCCCTGGGACACCGCGGCCACCGACACCGCCGCGCTGCCGAGCCTGCCCGGCCTGCTGGCGGCCTGCCCGCTGCCCGCGCCGGGCGGCGCCCGCTCCGGCCCGCCGCACCCGGCCGCCGCCGAGCCCGCGCTGGCCGCGCTGGTCCGGCTGCGCCAGACCGGCTCGCTCGCCCCGGCCCATACGGTGGCCGACCATCTGCTGCGCTCCCCGCGCGCGGGCGGGGCGCCGGCCGGCGGGGGCGCCGCGGGCGGGCGGCCGGGCCGGGGCGCCGCCGGCATCGTCACCGGCACCCGGGAGCTCACCGACCTGCCGGCCGCCTGGCAGCAGGCGCTGGACGCGGCCCGCGCGGCGCGGGCCGAGCCCCGGCTGGGCCCCGTCGCGCAGTGGGACGGCATCGGCGCGTACCGGCTGCTGACCGCCCTCCCCGCCACCGGACCCGACCCGGCCATCGGCCCGCTGCTGTCCCCGGCCCACGCCGAACTCGCCCGCACCGCCGAGGCGTTCCTCGACTGCGCCGGCCAGGCGGGGCGCACCGCCCAGCAGTTGGGCGTCCACCGCCAGACGCTCTACTACCGCCTGGGCCGGGTCGAGAAGCTGACCGGCCTCGACCTGGACAAGGGCGCGGACCGGCTGCTGCTCCACATGGCGCTCAAGGCGGCCCGGCTGTGAGCCGCTGAGCACGCTCCACGGCCGGCGCGGCACCAACTGTCCATCTTCTTGTTGTGCGCAAGACCTGTTGCCCGTGACTACTGGCAAGTAGCGTGACCGCGCATCGGCTGCGCCCGACCGGCGGGCGCAGCGTCGCGAGCCGCCGAGCGACGCCAAGTGCCGCCAAGTGCCGCCACCCCAGGGGGAATTCATGCACGGGATGAACCGCCGCCAATTCATGTCCAGGCTGTCCGCCGTCGCGGCAGGTGCCGCGCTGTGGTCGGCCGGGTCGTACGACCAGGCGCTGGCGGTCACCGCGGCGCGGGCCGTGCGGACCCGGGGGACCACCCTCGAACAGGCCGCGCGTCCGGTGGGCAGCGGGGCGTACAAGCGGCTGGTGGCGGGTCCCGGCTGGCCGCTGGTGGTGCGCGGTGAGCTCGCGGGCGCGGGCGCGGGGCGCGACGACCGGCGCACCGGGCTCGCCTCGTTCGTGCAGTTCACGGATCTGCATCTGGCCGACGTCGAGTCGCCGGTGCGGTTCGAGTACCTGGCGAAGTTCAACGACAGCGCGTGCCGCCCCCAGGAGGCGCTGACCGTGCGCGGCGCCTCCTCGCTGGTCGAGCGGGTCAACGCGGTCCGCCAGGGCCCGTACACCGGCCTGCCGTTCGGCATGGTGATGGCCACCGGCGACAACACCGACAACCACGAGCACATCGAGCTCGACTGGTACCTGACCGTCATGAGCGGCGGCCGGATCACCCCCAGCAGCGGCGACCCGTCCCGCTACGAGGGCGTGCAGAACTCCGGCAGCGTGGACTACTGGAACCCCGAGCTGCCCTTGCAGGACCACTACAAGGCCAAGGGGCTGCCGCAGATACCGGGCTTCCTGTCCGGCGCGGGCCGCCCGTTCACCGCACCCGGCCTGAAGGTCCCGTGGTACACCACGGTCGGCAACCACGACGACAGCATCGAGGGCAGCCTGCCCGACCTCGGCCTGCTGAACGAGCTCTACACCGGCGACCGCAAGCTGGAGGGCTGCGACGACGCCACCGCGGCCCAGCTCGCGGACGCCCTCAAGCACGACCCGGCCCGGGCCGCGGCGCTGCTCGGCAAGCTGCTGACCAGCGAGGGCGCGATCCGCAAGGTCACCCCGGACGAGCGGCGCCGCCCGTTCAGCCCCACCGAGTTCGCCCAGGCGCACCTGGACCCGGCGCACACCGGCGCGGGCCCGGTCGGCCACGGCTTCACCGCGGACGCGGCGAACAGCGGCCACCTCTACTACACCTTCCCGCTCGCCGAGGGCGTCCTCGGCATCAGCCTGGACACCACCAACAGGGCCGGTTTCGCGGACGGTTCACTGGGCACCGCGCAGCTGAAGTGGCTGGAGTCGGTGCTCAAGTCCCACAGCAGCCGCTGGTACGACACCGACGGCCGCACCGTGCGCGGCGGGTCCGGCGACTCCCTGATCGTGCTGTTCAGCCACCACACCAGCACGTCGATGGGCAATCTGCTGCCCGACCCCTACCACCCGTTCGAGCTCCGCCACGACGGCGCGGCGCTGGTCTCGCTGCTCCAGCGCTACCCGAACGTAGTCGCCTGGGTGAACGGCCACACCCACGAGAACCGGATCACGCCGCACGGCCACGCGGTCCCCGAGCGGGCCTTCTGGGAGATCAACACCGCCTCCCACGTCGACTATCCGCAGCACGCCCGGATCATCGAACTCGCCGACAACGGCGACGGCACGCTCTCCCTGTTCACCACGCTCATCGAGTCCGCCGCCCCCTATGTGAGCGACGTCCACGACACCTCGGACGCCGGACTGGCCGCCCTCTACCGCGAGTTGTCGTACAACGACCCCTACGCCACCCCGAACGCCAAGCTCGGCGCCGCCACCGACCACAACACGGAGCTGCTGCTGCGCCGGCCCGGGAAGTGACGGCCGAGCGGGCCGGTGCACCGGGCGGCGCCGGCCCGCGGGCGGGTCAGCCGGTCAGCCGAAGGCCACCGCGGTCACCGGCATCGCCGGGTTCTGACGGCCGACGAGCTGCAACGTGAAGCCGTGTTCCGGTACGCGGCCGGCCAGTTCGCCGTCCTCGACGCGCACGCCCTGCGCGGCGAGGTCGGCGACCACCTCGGCGTACGGCCGGTCCAGCAGCGGCACCCCGCGGAAGACCGCCGTACCGCTCACCCCGGAGTAGCTGATGACGAGCGAGGCGAGCCGGTCGGCGGCGTCGAAGGTGAGCACCAGGCCGTGGTCGAAGTACCAGTCCTGGCTCTCCCCTCCGTAGTCCGGGCGGCTCTGGAGGGCCGGCCCGAGCCGCCCGCGCAGCTCCCACCGGTCCTGGCCGAGCCGTACGGCCTCGGTGCCCTCGCCGGACACCAGGCGGTGCTCCAGGACCGGCTCGACCGGCGGCTCGTCCGACATGGTGACGGGGTCGGCCGACAGCGGGCGGCGGAAGAGGCCGACGCAGTCGACCAGGTCGTCCGGCCCGTGCGGGGCGGTGAGGTGGAACCCGGCGTCCGGGGCCTCGACTCCGTCGTCCCCGTCCCCGTCCTCGATCAGCCGGCAGCCCCGCTCGCGGAGGTCGGCGAGGACGTCGGGGTAGCGGCGGCCGGTCAGCGGCAGCCCGTCGTACCAGACCGGTGCCGGATCGAAGGCCTCCAGATGGACCAGCCGCTCCCGGTCGTCGAAATGGAGGATCAGCCCGCCCTCGGGATAGTGGTCGGACAGGCCCGTGCTCCACGGCGCCTTGCGGAACGTCCGCACCTCCCCCAGGTCGTCGCCGAACGCCGCGGCGAAGCGCTCCGCGAGGACCTGCCGCCGCTCCCCCAGCCGTACACCGCCCGGGACCAGCCCGGTCAGCCCCTCGAAGGGCCGGATCTCCCAGCCGCCGTACCCCTCGGGTATCCGCGTCGCGTCGTCCGCCATGCCCTACCGCTCCCCCGCGTCCCGCCCCAGCACCTCGCCCGCCGTCACCCGGCGCAGCGCCTCCGCCAGGTCCCGGCCCGACGGCAGCGCGTCCGGCCGGACCAGCGACTGCACCATCAGCCCGGTGAGCAGCGCCTGGTAGAAGGACCCCACGACCCGGGCGGTCTCCGCGTCGACCTCGGTGTCCGGCACCCCTTCGAAGACCGCGACCAGCCCCTCGCCGCCCTCCGGCAGCACCTCGCCGATGGCGGTACGCAGCGCCTCGTCGCGCGGCAGCAGCCCCAGCACCTCGACCTGCGACGCGATGAACTCCCGCTCGGTGGCGATGCGTTGCACGACGGTGTCCCAGATCGCGGCGAACCGCTCCAGCGGCTCGCCCTCCCCTGCCGGCGCCCCGTCGGCGGCCGGCACCTCGGTGAACCCGGCGCCCCATTCCTCGCTGGAGGCGATCACCGCCTGGCGCATCAGGGCGTCCTTGGAGCCGTAGTGGTAGCCGATGGAGGCGAGGTTGGCGCCGGAGGCGGCGACGATGTCGCGGGCGGTGGTGCGCGCGTACCCCTTCTCCAGGAGGCACCGCTTGGCGCCCTCCAGAAGATCTTCGCGGTGTCCCATGCGGGCAGCCTACCGCCGCACCGGACATCCGTACCAGACGAACGTCTTATACGTACGTACAGATTCCGGCGGCGCGACCGGCCCGGCGCCCGGCGCGGCTCAGTGCCGCTCCTCCGGTCCCGGTCCCTTGCGCTCCCCCGGGCCGGCACTGCGGCCGTCGTCGAACTCCAGCTCCTCCTTGCGGACTTCGGCGCTGACCTCCTTCTGCTCGCTGACCCGCTCGGTCTCCAGCCGCACCCGCTCCACCGGGACGGTCCGCTTGCTGACCACCACCTGCTCCTCATGGAGCACGACCTCGACCTCGCCCTCAGCGATCCGCGGGGCGGTACGGCCCAACCGGCGCTCCTCCTCGGTGATCCGCTCACGGACCACCCGCACCTCCTCATGGGTGACCCGGACGGTGCGGTGCACGTCCTCGGTGACCACGTGCTTGCGCAGATGGGCCCGGCCGGTCTCCCGCTCCTCGGTGGCGATCTGCACCTGCTCCTCGGAGAGCACGATCTCGGGGACCCGTTCCGCGCCGCGCACCGCGTCCCGCTCGTCCCGCTCGTCACGGCCGCGGGACACGGCCATCGGCCGGGTGGCGTCCCGGGTGCGGTCCTCGCCCGGCGCGGCGCGCTCGCCCGCCGCGCGGGTGCGGTGCGGCCCGGTGTCCCCGGTCGGCCGGCCGCGGACCCCGGGCGCGCCGGTTCCGGTCCCGCCCGGCACCGCGGTGGCCGGGGCGGGCCGGGACGACGCGACGGTGGTGCCTGCGGGGCTCTCGGCGATGCCGCCGGACGGGCCCGGGTTGCCGGCGCCGCCGGACCCCGGCCACTTCAGCCCGTAATGGCGGTAGAGCCGCTCTTCCTCGGAGGGGTCGAGATGGCCGTCGGCATCGATCCTCGGCGCCTCCTTGATGGTCGCCTTGGTGTGCGGCACCTGTAGTTCGTCGCCGGTCCGCCGGGCCCCGGCGAGCGGCACGAAGGTCTCCTTCATGCCGAACAGCCCGGTGCGCACGGTGATCCACTCGGGGTCGTTGGTGGCGTCGTCCCGGTAGACCTGCTGGACGATGCCCACCTTCGCGCCCTCCGCGTCCACCACGTGCAGCCCGGTCAGACTCTGCGGAGTGTCACCCAGGGGTGCGTTCATGGCGTCCTGTCTCCTTCCGCACGCACCGGCGGGAGGCACGCGCAGTTCCCATTGCGCGTCGCGACCATGCCCCCAGCGACTCGGGGGACCCGGCGCCCGGCGGCTCCGGCCGCCACCGGACGGCGCTCGCGGGCCCCTCCCTCTCAGGAACCACTACGCCATTCGGGTGAATGCGCTGGGGCTGTGATGCATGGCTGTGCCGGGGCTGTGGTGTGGCGGTGCCGCCCGCGGGCGGCACCGCCACACCCTCCGTACGACGCGCGCAAGGCACCGGGCCCGGACTCCGCCGAAGCGGGGTCCGGGCCCGGTGACCTGCGAAAACCGGGGCTCAGTGAGTGAGGTTCACCGCGCGCACCGAGGTCGCGCCGATCTCCTCGGAGATCTCGTTGAGGACATTCGCCGGAATGGTGTCGTCGACCGTGAGCACGACCAGCGCCTCACCGCCGACATCGGCCCGGGAGACCTGCATGCCGCCGATGTTGATCCCCGCCTCGCCCAGGATCCGGCCGACGGTGCCGACGACGCCGGGGCGGTCGGTGTAGCGCAGGAACGCCATGTGGTCGGCGAGCGCGAGGTCGATGGAGTGCTCGCCGACCGCCACGACCTTCTGGACGTTCTTGTGGCCGGCCAGGGTGCCGGAGATCGACACCTCCTCGCCGCCCGCGAGCGTGCCGCGGACGGTCACCACGTTGCGGTGCTCGGGCGACTCGCTGCTGGTGGTCAGCCGCACCTCGACACCGCGCTCCTGCGCGAACAGCGGGGCGTTGACGTAGGACACCGTCTCGTCCACGACGTCCTCGAACACGCCCTTGAGCGCGGAGAGTTCGAGCACCTTGACATCGTGCTGGGTGATCTCGCCGTACACCTCGACGTCGAGGCGGAGCGCGACCTCGCCGGCCAGCGCGGTGAAGATCCGGCCCAGCCGCTCGGCCAGCGGCAGCCCCGGCTTGACGTCCTCCGCGATCACGCCGCCCTGGACGTTGACCGCGTCCGGCACCAGCTCGCCGGCGAGCGCCAGGCGCACCGACTTGGCGACCGCGATACCGGCCTTCTCCTGCGCCTCGCCCGTCGACGCACCGAGGTGCGGGGTGGCGACGACCTGGTCGAACTCGAAGAGCGGCGAGTCGGTGCAGGGCTCGACGGCGTACACGTCCAGACCCGCGCCGGCCACCCGGCCCTCCTTGAGCGCGCTGGCCAGCGCCGCCTCGTCCACGATCCCGCCGCGTGCGGCGTTGACGATCCGGACGCTCGGCTTGACCTTGTGCAGCGCCTCGTCGCCGATGAGGCCGACGGTCTCCGGCGTCTTGGGGAGGTGGACGGTGATGAAGTCCGAGACCTCCAGCAGCTCGTCCAGGGTCAGCAGCTTGACGCCCATCTGGGCGGCGCGGGCCGGCTGGACGTAGGGGTCGTACGCGACGACCTTCATGCCGAAGGCGGACATCCGCTGGGCGACCAGCACGCCGATCCGGCCGAGGCCGACCACGCCGAGGGTCTTCTCGCTGAGCTCGACGCCGGTGTACTTGCTGCGCTTCCACTCGCCGTTCTTGAGGGCGGTGTTCGCCTGCGGGATGTTGCGGGCGGTGGCCACCAGCAGACCGCAGGCCAGCTCGGCGGCGGTGACGATGTTGGAGGTCGGGGCGTTGACGACCATCACGCCGGCCTTGGTGGCGGCGGAGACGTCGACGTTGTCCAGGCCGACGCCGGCCCGGGCGACGACCTTCAGCTTCTTGGCGGCGGCGATCGCGTCGGCGTCGACCTTCGTCGCGCTGCGCACGAGGATGGCGTCGACGTCGACGATCGCGGGCAGCAGCTCGGCGCGGTCGGCGCCGTTGCAGTGCCGGATCTCGAAGTCCGGACCGAGGGCGTCGACGGTGGCCGGCGACAGCTCCTCGGCGATCAGTACAACGGGTTTACCCGGGTTGGCAGTGCTCACGTGGTCTTCAGTCCTCACTGGTCCTTCGCGGACGGCCGTCCCGACGGCCGAAGGCGGTGAAGGGGGGAAAGCCGCGTGGAAGACGCACGACGCTGTGAGCCTGACGCGCTTTTGAACCCTCCCCCTCGGTGAACGAAGGGGATTCCTGGCTCACGCTGCCCGGCCGCTCAGCGAGCGGTCGAGTCTTACGCGATCAACACCAGCCGGGTTGGAACCAGCCCGGTTTCCCCAAAAAGATTGGAGGCTATTGCGCTGGCTTGGCTCTCGCTCAGCACGGCCCGACCTTACCACCGGGGTGGAGCCGGAGCTGGGCGAAGTCTGCACCGAAGCGTAAGGATCACCCATGCGTGGTTCTACGCGGTGGACAAGGGGTGGCGGCGCACGGACGAGGGGCCGCGAGGAGTCCCCGCGGCCCCCTGTCCCGAAGGCTCACGCCTCGTCGTCCACCCAGCTCATCAGCTTCCGCAGCTGCTTGCCGGTGGTCTCCAGCAGGTGGTTCTCGTCGGCCTTCTTGTACTCGTTGTACTTCGGCAGGCCGGCGTTGTACTCCGCCATCCAGTTGTTGGCGAAGGTGCCGTCCTGGATCTCCGCGAGCACCTTCTTCATCTCGGCCTTGGTGGTGTCGGTGATGATCCGCGGGCCGGTGATGTAGTCGCCCCACTCGGCGGTCTCGGAGACCGACCAGCGCATCTTCTCCAGGCCGCCCTCGTACATGAGGTCCACGATCAGCTTCAGCTCGTGGAGGCACTCGAAGTACGCGATCTCGGGCTGGTAGCCCGCCTCGACCAGGGTCTCGAAGCCGGCCTTGACCAGCGCCGAGGCGCCGCCGCAGAGCACCGCCTGCTCACCGAACAGGTCGGTCTCGGTCTCCTCGGTGAAGGTGGTCTTGATGACGCCGGCGCGGGTGCCGCCGATGCCCTTGGCGTAGGAGAGCGCCAGCTCGAACGCCTTGCCGGACGCGTCCTGCTCGACGGCCGCGATGCACGGCACGCCGCGGCCCTCCTCGTACTGACGGCGCACCAGGTGGCCCGGGCCCTTGGGGGCGACCATGCAGACGTCCACGCCGGCCGGGGCCTTGATGAAGCCGTAACGGATGTTCAGGCCGTGGCCGAAGAACAGCGCGTCGCCGTCCTTCAGGTGGTCCTTGATGGACTCCTCGTAGACCTTGGCCTGGATCGGGTCCGGCACGAGGATCATGATGACGTCGGCCTCGGCGGCGGCCTCTGCGGGGGTCACCACGCGCAGGCCCTGCTCCTCGGCCTTCGCCTTGGACTTGGAGCCCTCGTGCAGACCGACGCGCACGTCGACGCCCGAGTCGCGCAGGGACAGCGCGTGGGCGTGACCCTGGCTTCCGTAGCCGATGACCGCGACCTTGCGGTTCTGGATGATGGACAGGTCGGCGTCGTCGTCGTAGAACAGCTCGGCCACTTCGGGTATCTCCTTGGATCTAGCGGGTGCCCACACAGTATGTCGGGCAGGGTGGGGAAAGTTGCGGGGTCTCGCCATACGGTCCGGTCGGACCGCCGGATCAGGCCGTGCGGTCCAGGGCGCGCAGCGAGCGGTCCGTGATGGACCGGGCGCCACGGCCTATCGCGATGGTGCCCGACTGCACCAACTCCTTGATGCCGAACGGCTCCAGCATCTTGCGCATGGCCTCCAGCTTGTCGCTGGAACCGGTCGCCTCGATCGTGACCGCCTCCGGGGAGACGTCGACGGTCTTGGCGCGGAAGAGCTGGACGATCTCGACGATCTGCGAGCGGGTCTCGTTGTCGGCGCGCACCTTGACCAGCACCAGTTCGCGCTGGATCGCGGAGCCCGGCTCCAGCTCGACGATCTTCAGGACGTTGACGAGCTTGTTGAGCTGCTTGGTGACCTGCTCCAGCGGCAGCGACTCGACGCTGACCACGATCGTGATGCGGGAGATGTCGGGGTGCTCGGTGACCCCGACCGCGAGCGAGTCGATGTTGAAGCCGCGGCGGGAGAACAGCGCGGCGATCCGGGCGAGGATGCCGGGGGTGTTCTCCACCAGGACGGAGAGCGTGTGCTTGGACATGTCGTCTTCTCTCTTCTTCCGTGACGTCCTGGCTCAGTCGTCTTCGTTGTCGCCGAAGTCGGGACGCACGCCTCGGGCGGCCATGACCTCGTCGTTGGAGGTGCCGGCCGCGACCATCGGCCACACCTGTGCATCCTCGTGCACGATGAAGTCGACCACGACCGGGCGGTCGTTGATGGCATTGGCCTTGGCGATGACCGCGTCCAGCTCCGCCGGGTCCTCGCAGCGCATCGCGACGCAGCCCATGGCCTCGGCCAACTTGACGAAGTCGGGGCACCGGGTGCCGGCCGCCGAGCCGCTCCCGGGCGCCGCGGCGCCGGCGTCCGGGCCGCTGTGCAGCACGGTGTTGGAGTAGCGCTGGTTGTAGAACAGCGTCTGCCACTGGCGGACCATGCCCAGCGCGCCGTTGTTGATGATCGCGACCTTGATCGGGATGTTGTTGAGCGCGCAGGTGACCAGTTCCTGGTTGGTCATCTGGAAGCAGCCGTCGCCGTCGATCGCCCAGACCGTGCGGTCCGGCTTCCCGGCCTTGGCGCCCATCGCCGCGGGCACCGCGTAGCCCATGGTCCCGGCGCCGCCGGAGTTGAGCCAGGTCGAGGGCTTCTCGTAGTCGATGAAGTGGGCGGCCCACATCTGGTGCTGGCCGACGCCGGCCGCGTAGATGGTGTCGGCGGGGGCGAGCCTGCCGATCCGCTCGATGACCTGCTGCGGGGAGAGGCTGCCGTCCTCCGGCAGGTCGTAGCCCAGCGGGTAGGTCTCGCGCCAGCGGTTGAGGTCCTTCCACCAGGCGCTGTAGTCGCCCTTGTGGCCGGCGTCGTACTCGGCCTGGACCGCGACGATCAGGTCGGCGATGACCTCGCGGGCGTCGCCGACGATCGGCACGTCGGCGGCGCGGTTCTTGCCGATCTCCGCCGGGTCGATGTCGGCGTGCACGACCTTGGCGTACGGCGCGAAGGAGTCCAGCTTGCCGGTGACCCGGTCGTCGAAGCGGGCGCCGAGGGTGATCAGCAGGTCCGCCTTCTGGAGTGCGGTGACCGCGGTGACCGCGCCGTGCATCCCGGGCATGCCGACGTGCTGCGGGTGGGTGTCGGGGAACGAGCCCAGCGCCATCAGGGTCGTGGTGACCGGGGCGCCGGTCAGCTCGGCGAGCACCTTCAGCTCGGCGGTGGCGCCGGCCTTCATGACGCCGCCGCCGACGTAGAGCACCGGGCGCTTGGACTCGACGATCAGCCGGGCGGCCTCGCGGATCTGCTTGGCGTGCGGCTTGGTGACCGGGCGGTAGCCGGGCAGGTCGGTGTGCGGCGGCCAGACGAAGGTGGTCTGCGCCTGGAGGGCGTCCTTGGCGATGTCGACCAGGACCGGGCCGGGGCGGCCGGTGGAGGCGACGTGGAACGCCTCGGCGATCGTCCGGGGGATCTCGGCCGGGTCGGTGACCAGCCAGTTGTGCTTGGTGATCGGCATCGTGATGCCGCAGATGTCCGCCTCCTGGAAGGCGTCCGTGCCGATCGCCTTGGAGGCCACCTGGCCGGTGATCGCGACCAGCGGGACGGAGTCCATGTGGGCGTCCGCGATCGGGGTGACCAGGTTGGTGGCGCCCGGCCCGGAGGTCGCCATGCAGACGCCGACCTTGCCGGTGGCCTGGGCGTATCCGGTGGCGGCGTGTCCCGCACCCTGCTCGTGCCGCACCAGCACGTGCCGGACCTTCGAGGAGTCCATCATCGGGTCGTACGCGGGAAGGATCGCACCGCCGGGAATGCCGAACACGGTGTCGGCCCCGACCTCCTCCAGCGAACGAATGAGGGACTGCGCGCCCGTGACGTGCTCGACGGTCGCGGGCTGCTGCGATCCGCCGGAGTTACGGGCCCGCGGCTGCGGATGGTGGGCCCCGGTGGCCTGCTCGGTCATCTGCGTCTCTTCTCGAAGCTGAGGGTTTTGACGGGATTTGTGAGGTTGCTGTGCAACAAAAAACCCCTCGTGCCGTGAGGCAAGCGAGGGGAGCGCGCCGGAGTGGTCAGCTGGGCTTCGTCAGGGGCCCAGCTTCAGCCGACGCGCTTTCCAAGTACGAGAATTCGGGTGCGCATGGAACTGACCCTCCCCCCGGCGCGCACCGAGTGTCAAGTGGGTGGGACGGAGGTCTCACTATTTGGGCGCAACGGGGGATGCGGCAGGGCGTCCGGACCGGTCGCGCCACCGTGGCGAGCGGGCAGGGCACTGCCGCTGAGCACCACCGCCCGGCCGGGGCCCGTGAGGTCCGGGACCGGATAGCTCCCCCGGGTCAGCGCCCGCCGCAGCCGCTGCTCGTCCAGGGGCCCGGAGAAGGCCAGTCCCTGCCCGTGCGTGCACCCCATGGAGCGCAGCGCGAGCACCTGCTCGGGCAGGTCGACGCCCTCCGCGACCGACTGCATGCCGAGATCGGAGGCGATCCGCAGCAGCCCCGCAGTGATCTTGTGCAGCCGGGGGGACTCCACCACCCCGTCGATCAGCTCGCGGTCCAGCCGCAGGACGTCGATGGGCAGCCGGCGCAGCGCGCCCATCGCGGCGCAGCCGCTGCCGAAGCCGGCCAGCGCGATCCGTACGCCGAGGCGGCGGATCGCGGCCAGCCGGCGCTCCAGGTCGTCGAGCGGAACACGGGGATCACTTTCGGACAGTTCCAGCACCAGCGCCCCGGAGGGGAGGCCGTGCCGGGCGAGCAGCGCCTCGATGCTCTTGGGGGGCAGCGCGCGGTCCACCAGCCGGCGGGCGGAGAGCCGGACCGCGACCGGGGCCTTGTGCCCGGCGCGGTGCCGCACCGCGGCCTGGGCGACCGCCTCCTCCAGCTGCCAGCGGCCCAGCTCCGCGGCCCGCGCGCCGTCCGCGTCGGTGAGCCGCCCGCGGGCGCCGACCCGGAGGAACTCGGCGGGGGTGAAGAGGATGCCCTCGGCGGAGCGCCAGCGGGCGTGCGCGGCGACCGCGGTGATCCGGCCGCTGGCCAGGTCGACCACCGGCTGGTGCAGCAGCGCGAACTCCCCGTCGTGGAGGGCCGTCCGCAGTTTCGTGGCGAGCTCGGCGCGGTGGGTGACCTCGTCCTGCATCTGCGGGGCGTACAGCTCGACCCGGCCCTTGCCGGCCTGCTTGGCGCGGTACATCGCCAGGTCGGCGTTGCGCAGCAGGCCCGCCGGGCTGATGCCCGGGTCGGCGAAGGCGACGCCGATGCTGGCCGCGACCCGGACGTCCCGCCCGTCGATGCGGTACGGATCGGAGAGCCTGATGCGCAGCCGGTCGGCGATCTCGTGGATGCGGTACTCGCGGGCCGCCCGGTCGCGGGTGCCGTCGCCGGTGATGAGCGCGGCGAACTCGTCGCCGCCCAGCCGGGCCGCTATGTCGCCGGCCCGTACCGATTCGGCCAGCCGGCGGGCCGCCTGCACCAGGAGCTCGTCGCCCGCCTGGTGCCCGATGGTGTCGTTGACCTGCTTGAAGCCGTCCAGGTCGATGTAGAGCACGGCGGTGTCGTGGTCGCTGGCGCGGCGGCCGGTGACGGCCTTGGTGACACGTTCGGTGAACAGCGCGCGGTTGGGCAGGTCGGTGAGCGCGTCGTGCGAGGCGTTGTGCTGGAGCTGGGCCTGGAGCCGGACCCGTTCGGTGACGTCGCGGGAGTTGAAGATCAGGCCGCCGTGGTGGCGGTTGACCGTGGACTCGACGTTCAGCCAGCCGTCGCCGCCGGAGCGCTGCCCGCCGGCCCGGAAGCGGCATTCGATACGGGTGGTCGGTTCGGCTTCGGGCGAGGAGGCGAGGAACCGGCGGACCTCGTGGACCACCCGGCCCAGGTCCTCGGGGTGGATCAGCGAGGCCAGTTCGGAGCCGACCAGTTCCTCGGCGTCGCGGCCGTAGACGCCGGCGGCGGCCGGGCTCACGTACCGGAGCACGCCGGTCGGGGCGGCGATCATGATGACGTCGCTGGAGCCCTGGACCAGGGAGCGGAAGTGGTTCTCCTTCTGGGCCAGTTCCTGCGTGAGGGTGATGTTGTCGAGCAGCATGATGCCCTGCCGGACGACCAGCGCCAGGACGACCGCGCAACCGGTGAAGAGCACCACGCGGTCGATGCGCCGTCCGTCCAGGACGTTGGTCAGGATGCCCAGGGTGCAGACGGCGGCGGCCAGGTACGGCGTGAGCGCCGCGAGCGAACCCGCGATGGGGCGGCTGCCGGGCGGCGGCTGCGGGCGGCGCACCGGCTGTGCGGCGTCCTCGTCGACGAGCTCCCGGCCGGAGCGGCGGGCCACCCACGGGGCGTACGCGAGGAGCATCGAACCGGCGAACCAGCCGGCGTCCAGGATCTGCCCGGAGCGGTAGTGCTCGCGCAGCAGCGGCGAGCTGAACAGCGCGTCGCAGAGCACCGTCAACGCCAGTGCGGCGATGGCGGTGTTGACCGCGGAGCGGTGCACGGAGGAGCGCCGGAAGTGCAGCGCCAGCACCATGCTCACCAGCACGATGTCCAGCAGCGGATACGCCAGCGACAGCGCGCTCTGGGCGACCGAGCGGCCGTGGAACTGCGCGGTGTGCGCGAGCGCGAGGCTCCAGGAGAGGGTCAGCAGCGAGCCGGCGATCAGCCAGGCGTCGAGCCCCAGGCAGACCCAACCGGCCCGGGTCACCGGCCGCTTGGCGAGCACCAGCAGCCCCACGATGGCCGGCGGCGCGAACAGCAGGAAGCAGAAGTCGGCCAGCGAGGGGCTGGGCACGGTGGCCCCCTTGATGACCTCGTACCAGCCCCAGACGCCGTTGCCGAGGCCGGCCATCCCGGACGAGACGGCGAACAGCATCCATGCCGGGCGGAAGGGGGTGTGGTACCAGCGGGCGTACAGACCGCACGAGACGGCTGCCACGAGGGCGGCCACGCTGAGCCCGAAGTCCCCCATGAACATGGCGACATACGGCGATCCCCAGCCTACGGAGGCGCCCAGGGCATAGCCGCCGCAGACGGCGGCGAGCCCGATCTGCGGCACCGCGCTCGGCGGACCGCCGACCTGCGCGGGCGACCGCGAGAGCATCGCCCCCGGCGCGCTCACCGCTCTCTCCCGTTCACCCGCGACGGACCGCGTCGGGACCGGCGCACCCGGGGTTCCCGTGGCATTCCTGCGGGCGCTCGTGGATCGCGTGTCTCGCGGATCATCCATCGGCAGTACATCGCCCGTCGCCCCCCTCGGTTCCGGATCTTTCGTACCGCGCCGTCACGATCCCGGCGCGGTCCCCGATCGGGACGATACACCAGATCCGTCACTCAGGGACATAGCGTCTCTACGGAGCGTGACAGCGCTCGGGGGAGCGAACACCCCTTGCAGTCCTACGGCTTCGTAGAGCGACTTGCAAGCGGCGAGGGGGCGGTCGCGACCACGTTCCGTACGGGCTCGCCGGCCGCGAAAAGCGTCAACTGCTCGCGCAGCAGCCGCTTCGCGCGGGGCAGGAAGGCAGAGCTGGGGCCGCCGACGTGTGGAGTGATGAGCACGCCGGGAGCGTGCCACAGCGGGTGGCCCGCGGGGAGGGGTTCCGGATCGGTCACATCGAGGGCGGCGCGCAGCCGTCCCGACTCCAGTTCGGCGAGTAGCGCCCCGGTGTCGACGACCGGACCGCGCGCGACGTTGACGAGCAGTGCGCCGTCCTTCATCCGGGCCAGGAAATCGCGTCCGACCAGGCCACGGGTCCCGTCGGTGAGCGGAGTGGCCAGCACGACGACGTCCGCGCCGGGCAAGTGGGCGGTCAGCTCGGAGAGTGGATGCACCGGACCGCGCACGGTGTCACGTGCGGTGCGCGCGATGCGTATCACCCGCGCGCACTCGAAAGGCGTGAGCCGGTCCTCGATGGCACTGCCGATCGAACCATAGCCCACAATGAGCACCGACTTGTCGGCAAGTGCCGGCTGGAATCCGCCCCGCCACTCGCCCGCGTCCTGGGCCCTGACGAAGTCCGGGATGCCGCGCAGCGACGCCAGGGTCAGGGTGAGCGCGAGCTCGGCGGTGCTGGCGTCGTGCAGCCCGCGGGCGTTGCTCAGCACCGCGCCGGACGGCAGGTGGGACAGCCCCGGCAGCATGTGCTCGATCCCGGCGGTCAGGGTCTGCACCACCCGCACCCCGGCCATCCGCGGCAGCGGGCGCAGGCAGATGTCGGCCCGCTTCATGTAGGGGACGGCGTAGAAGACGCAGCGGGCCGGGTCGGCCGGGTAGTCCGGGCCGGCGTCCCAGTGGACGTAGCTCAGGCCGCCGGGGAGCCCGTCGATGTCGCCGGGCGGGATCGGGAGCCATACGTCGCCGGTGGCCGCGTGCGGGTCTGCTGTTGCCATGGCCTGAGGCTATGCGAAGAGACGTTTGGTTCAGACGTTAGTTTGGTCTGGCCCTTGATCGGGGGCGAGGGGACGGAGGCACGACCAGGTGGAGCGCAGGACAATCGGCGCGGCAGCCCTCGAAGTGGGCGCAATCGGGCTCGGCTGCATGCCGATGAGCTGGGGGTACACCGCGTCGCAGCGCAGCGGGGAGGGTTCGCTGGGAGCCCTGCACGCCGCGCTCGACCGGGGGTGCAGCCTGCTGGACACCGCCGACATGTACGGCCCGTTCACCAACGAGCTGCTGGTGGGCCGGGCGCTGAAGGCGCGGCGCCAGGACGCGTTCGTCTCGACCAAGTGCGGGCTGCTGGCCGGGGATCAGCACATCGTCGCCAACGGGCGGCCCGGCTACATCAAGCGCGCCTGCGACGCCTCGCTGCGGCGGCTCCAGACCGACCGCATCGACCTCTACCAGCTCCACCGGGCCGATCCCGAGGTTCCCATCGAGGAGACCTGGGGGGCGATGGCGGAGCTGGTGGCGGCGGGGAAGGTGCGGTCGCTGGGCCTCTGCGCGGTCGGGGCGCGCGCCGTGCGACCGCCGCGCGCGGCCCGTACGGAGCTGCGGGCGGCCGGGGTACGGGGGCGTCCCCGGTCGCGGATGCACGACGGGACGCTGCGTCAACTGGAGCGTGTCCAGCAGGTGTTCCCGGTCAGCAGCGTGCAGGCGGAGCTGTCGGTGTGGTCGCCGGAGGCGCTGGAGGAGCTGCTCCCGTGGTGCGAGTCGCGCGGGGTGGGCTTCCTGGCGGCGATGCCGCTGGGCAACGGCTATCTGACCGGCACCCTCACCCCGGGCCAGGGCTTCGAACCGGAGGACATACGGGCCCGCCATCCGCGCTTCACCGCCGAGATGATGGCCGCCAACCAGCCGGTGGTGGCCGGGCTGCGCCGGGTCGGCGCCCGGCACGGGGCGACGCCGGGGCAGGTGGCGCTGGCCTGGGTGCTGGCCCAGGGCCGCCATGTGGTCCCCATACCGGGTACGAAGAAGGAGCGCTGGGCGGCGCAGAACGCCAAGGCGGCGGACCTGGCGCTCACGCAGGAGGATCTGCGGGAGATCGCGGTGCTGCCGCCGGCGCGGGGGTCGTGGTACTAGAGGGGCCGTCCCGGGGCGGTGGGCGCGGGCCGTTCGGCGGTGGTGGCCGGGGTGTGCGCCGGGGTGCGGTGTCCGCCGCGGTGACCGGGTACGCCGTTGGTGCGCGGGTGGCGCGCGCGGGCGCGTACGCCGTGCCGGTGGGGCGGGCGATGTGGTGTCCTTGTCCACGCCCTGCCGACGAGAGGACCTGCCGTGCAACGCCGTTCCCGGACCGCCGTGTTGGCCGCCGCTTCGCTGCTCCTGGCAGCCGGGTGCTCCGCGGGCGGGGCGCCGGCCGCGAGCGGCGGGAGCTCTGCCGCGGCGGGCGGCGGCCCCGGTGCCGCCGGGCCGGCCTCGCCGGGCGCCTCGGCGTCCGCGGCGGTGCCGCCGGCGAAGGGTTCGGTGCGGGTCACCGGGGTGCTGGCCACCGGTCTGAAGTCGCCGTGGGGGGTCGCGGTGCTGCCCGGCGGGGACCTGCTGGTCGGCGAGCGGGACACCGGGAAGATCGTCCGGGTCGCGGCGCGCGGCGGCAAGGTCACCGAGCTGGGGTCGGTGCCGGGCGTGGCCCCCGGGGGCGAGGGCGGGCTGCTGGGACTGGCGGTGCCCTCGACGTTCGGCGCCGACCACCAGGTCTACGCGTACTTCACCACCGCGTCCGACAACCGCATCGCGCGGATGGTCTACGACGAGAAGCGCGCGCCGGGCAATCAACTGGGCGCGCCCAACACCATTTTCAAGGGCATCCCCGAGGGCCGGATCCACAACGGCGGGCGGATCGCCTTCGGCCCGGACAAGATGCTCTACGCGGGTACCGGTGAGACCGGCGACAAGCAGCTGGCCCAGGACAAGAAGTCGCCGGCCGGGAAGATCCTGCGGATGACCCCGGACGGCGAGCCGGTGCACGGCAACCCCGAGGCGGACTCGGTGGTGTACACCTACGGCCACCGCAATGTGGAGGGGCTGGCCTGGGACCGCGACCAGCGGCTGTGGGCCTCGGAGTTCGGGCAGGACACCTGGGACGAGCTCAACCTGATCGAGCCGGGCCGGAACTACGGCTGGCCGGAGGTCGAGGGCAGGAGCAAGGGCGGCTCCTCGCCCGCCGGGTTCGTCGACCCGGTCGTCCAGTGGAAGCCCGCGGACGCCTCGCCCAGCGGGATCGCCTACGCCAAGGGCTCGATCTGGATGGCGGCGCTGCGCGGCGAGCGGCTGTGGCGGATCCCGCTGCACGGGACGAAGCCGGTGGCCGCGCCGCAGGCTTTTCTGACGGGCGAGTACGGGCGGCTGCGGACCGTGGTGGCGGCCGACGACGGGGCGTTGTGGCTGGTCACCAGCAATACGGACGGACGCGGCAAGCCCCGTAAGGGAGATGACCGCATTCTCCGCCTCACGGTGAGCTGATCCCCTTTTCGAGGGACCTGCCTCCACTCAGGGCCAGGGGGACGGGTCACTCCGGAGGAGGGCACCGTGTTCAACGTTGTGGAAGAGCTGTTCGCGCCCGGCCGCAAGCACACCGAAGAGGAGCGGCAGAAGCTGTCGCTGGTGGTGGACGACGTGGGCGACGGGGATCCCGGGCAGGGGCCGATAGATCTCGCGTCGGGGGTCGTGGTCATCCGGGCCCGGCGGGACGACCGGCCGGCACCGGGCGGCACCGGCGCGGACTGAGCCGCACCGCCGTGGGCCCGGAGCCGGTGGCCCACCACCGGCTCCGGGCCCGCCACCGGCTATCCGCTCGCCGTCGGCTCCGCGAACAGCCGCAGCCGGTGGGCCACCGCGCCCGCCTCGCCGCGGCCGGAAACGCCCAGCTTGGCAAGGATGTTGGAGACATGCACGCTGGCGGTCTTCGGCGAGATGAACAGGGCGTCGGCTATCTGGCGGTTGCTGCGGCCGTCGGCGACCAGGCGGAGCACATCGCGCTCGCGCGGCGTCAGGCCGAGCGATTCCGCGGGGGCGGTGCCGGCCGGTGCGTCCGCCGCCCGGTCCCCGGCGGCGCGGGACACCGCGGCGGGGGCCGCCAGGCCGGGGAGGGGTATCCGGGCGCGCTGGGCGAGGAGTTCGAGTTCGTCCGCGAGCGGGCGGGCGCCCATCGCCGCGGCGGCGGAGTGCGCCTGGCCGAGCAGCAGCACGGCGGCCTCGCGCGGGGTGCGGCCGTCGAGCCCGGCGGTGGCCCGCTCGCCGCCGTGCAGCAGCGATTCGGCCCAGCGGTAGCAGGCCCAGGCGAGTTCGTGCGGGCGCTCCAGCCGTTCGAACGCGGCGACCGTCTCGGCCCAGGCGTCGGGTGCCTCGCGGCCCTCGGCGCGGCGGAGTTCGGCCTCGACCGCCAGGCCGAACGCGTCCCAGACCGGGGCGATCCGGGGCAGCCGCTTGGCGGCGTCGCGGATCCGGGTGAGGATCCGGACCCGGCCGGGCTCGGCGGACGGCAGACCGCGGGCATCGGACTCGGCGACGGTGGCCGACCACAGGAGCGGCCAGGCGTAGCGCTGGAGGCCGGGGGCGAAGCCGGCGTCCAGGGCCGACTGGACGAGGATGGCGCGCGCGTCGAGGATGCGGCCCCGGCGGGCGGCGAGCCGCAGCGCGTGCCGCGCCATGGGCAGGGCGTGCTGCGGCTGGGGGTCGTGGGTGCCGTAGTGCTCCTGGGCGGCGGCCAGTTCGCGCTCGGCGGCGGCGAGGTCGCCCCCGTCCAGCGCGAGGCCGGCGAGGCGGCTGGCGGCCAGGGCGGTGGCGCGGCGGTTCTGCGCGAGGCGGTGGGCGTCGGCGGCGGCCCGGCCCGCCTCCTCCCAGCGCCCCAGCGACTGCAACGATTCGGCGCGATTGCTCAGCACCCAGCTGGTGGTGTCCTTGAGGCCGTAGCGGGTGGTGAGGGCGACGCCCTGCTCGGTGACCTCGACGGCTTCGCGGGAGCGGCCGACGCCTTCGAGTATGCCCGCGAGGTTGATGTGGCCGCGGCCGATGACGGCGAAATAGCCGCGGTCCACGGCGCGGTCCAGCACCGTACGGAAGTCGGCCAGGCCCTCCTCGATCTCCCCGGCGTCGATCCGCAGCCCCGCCAGCGTCACCCGGGAGTTCAGCTCCGCCTCTTCGTCGCCCACCAACCGGGCCAGCTCCACGGCCCGTTCGGCCGTCGTGAACGTGCCGGGGCCCGGCTCATGGAGCATCTGCCAGCCGGCGACGGCGGCCAGCACGGCGGCATGCACCGAGGACGGCGGCAGACCGCGCACCAACTCCTGGGCCCTGCCGAGGTCCTCCCAGCCGTTGCCGCGGCCGGTGCCCTGGCAGAGCCGGGAGCGCTGCACCAGGAACCAGGCGGTGCGGAGGGGGTCGTTCTCGTTGCGCAGCGCGCGCAGGGCGCGCTTGGTGATCGTGAAGGCCCGCTCGCTGTCGCCGGACAGCCGGGCGGCCACCGCGATCTCGGCGAGCAGGTCGAGGAAGCGCAGCGCGTCGTCGCAGCCGCAGGCCGGGTACGCCTCGGCGTAGTCGACGGGGCGCACGCCCTGGCGGACCTCCGGGGGTGCGTCGTCCCACAGCTCCAGGGCGCGGTCCAGCAGCCGCAGTTGCTCGGCGTAGGCATGGCGGCGGCGGGCCTGGACGGAGGCGGCGAGCACCGCGGGCAGCGCCTTGGCGGCGTCATGGGCCTTGTACCAGTAGCTGGCCAGGCGGGTGGCGCAGACGTCCGGGCGGACCAGTGAGCGGTCGGCCTCCAGTGCCTCGGCGTACCGGCGGTTCAGCCGTGTCCGCTCGCCGGGCAGCAGGTCGTCGACGACGGCCTCGCGGACCAGTGCGTGCCGGAAGCGGTAGCCCGTGCCGTCCTGGGTGGGGAGGAGGGTGTTGCTGCCGACGGCTGCCCGCAGCGCCTCGATGAGGTCGTCGTCCGGCATCCGGCAGACCGCGGCGAGGAGTTCGTGCTCCACGGTGGAGCCGCCCTCGGCGGCGATCCGCACCACCCGCTGGGTGTCCTCGGGCAGCGCCTCGACCCGCACCAGCAGCAGATCGCGCAGCGGATCGCTGAGACCGTACCGGCAGCCCTCGGCGAGGCTGCGGGCCAGCTCCTCGACGAAGAACGCATTGCCCTCGGAGCGCTTGAACACCCGGTCGACGGTGTCCTCTTCGGGCTCGCTGCCCTGGATCCCGGCGATCTGGGAGCGGACCTCGTCGCGGGTGAAGCGGGCCAGTTCGACGCGGCGGACGGTCCGCATCCGGTCGATCTCGGCGAGGAACGGGCGCAGCGGATGGCGGCGGTGGATGTCGTCGGAGCGGTACGTCGCCACCAGCAGGACGTCGGCGTCGTGCAGGGCGCGCAGGAGGTAGGCGAGCAGTTCGCGGGTGGAGCGGTCGGCCCAGTGGAGGTCCTCGATGACGATGACCAGGGTGCGGTGGGCGGCCAGCCGCTCCAGGAGGCGGGCGGTCAGCTCGAAGAGGCGGGCGCGGCCGATCTCCTCGTCACGGGTCTCGCCGGCGGTCTCCCCCAACTCCGGCAGGATGCGGGCCAGTTCGCCCTCCTGGCCGGCGACGGCGGCGGCGAGCTCCTCGCGCAGATGCGCGTTGAGGGTGTGCAGGATCGAGGAGAACGGGGCGAACGGCAGGCCCTCGGAACCGATCTCGATGCAGCCGCCGAGAGCGACCAGCGCGCCCTGCGCGCGGGCCGTCTCGCCGAACTCCTCGATGAGTCGGGTCTTGCCGACCCCGGCCTCGCCGCCGATCAGCAGGGCCTGCGGCTCGCCGGACGCCGCGACCCGCGCCAGCGCGTCGCCCAGCGCGGTGAGTTCGGCCGCGCGGCCGACGAACACGGGACTGATGGCTCTGTTCTCCACGCTGCCGAGCATCGCACAGGGGTCTGACAGTCCGGCAGTGGTGTGCGGCACACCCGTCCCCCGCGGTCAGGCGCCTGCACGCCGTACGCGCCACCGCCGGATGCTCACCTGCCTCTCCGGTTCGTCGTCCCCGGAAGAGGCGGCGGCGCGCGCCGCTTCGGTGGCCTCGCGGACCAGGCGGCGCCGGTCGGCCTCGCGGCGCAGTTCCTCGTAGCGGACCCGGATCTCCAGTTCGGAGGCGTACATGATGTCTCCCTCGACGGTGGTGGGTCGGCGCCCCGGCCGTCTGCCGGGGCGCCGCCGTGCTCCACTCTCGTCGCCGAGGGGGGTCCGCCACATCGGGAGAGTTCCCGATCTCCGCGGCCCGGTGGTGCTCAGAAACCGGGGCCGTGTTCCGGAGGGGGCTCAGAAAGCGGCGGCACCGCCCGTGAGGTACTCAGAAACCGGTGCCGCCGCCCCCTGGAGTGCTTAGCCGGCGGCGCCGGGCCCCTTAGGGATGGTGGGCATGCTCGCGAACAGGTCGAAGTACATCCCCGCGGAGACGAGGAGCCCGAGGACGCCCAGCGCCAGCGCGCCCCAGGCGACGGCCCGCACCCAGGTGCTGCGCCGGCCGCTCAGCACCACCGCGGCGACGAGCACGGCGAGCACCGCGAACGCCCCGTTGACCAGGGCGGTGGTGTGCCAGGGCGCGCCGTAGACGGTGGCGATCTGGTCGGTGGCCTTGCCGGACTGGAGCTTGATCTGGCCGAGCAGCGTCTGCCGTTCGGCCATCAGCGTTCCGAGCCAGGTACCGGTGAGGGAGGCCAGGCCGAGTCCGGCCGCGACCACCGCGCCGGCGCCGGCGGCCACTCCGGTGGCGGCCGGTCCGGGCGCCGGCTCGGCCCCGTCCTTGTCCTCGGTCCCGTCTTCGTCGCCGTCGCCGGAATCCAGGCCGTCCGCGGTCGCGTCTGCGCCGTCCTCGGACACCGGGCCCTTACGCGCTTCCGCGGCCTTGCCCGTGGTGCCGGTCTTCTCCGTGGTGCCGGCCGCCCCCGTTTCCTCGGCCTTCCCTGTCTCCTCGACCTTCCCCGTCGTGTCGGCCGTGGTCGTCTCGTCGTCGGTCGTCTTTTCGGTCGTCGTTCCCATGGGCGCGACCGTAGGGGCCGTGTATGAGAGTCGTATGAGAGCCCGCCGGGCGACCGGTCGGCCGGCGGTCAGACCTCCAGCAGCGCGGGTGCGTCCGCCCCGTCCCGCGACTCGGGCGGCGCCGGGGGCGGCTCGATGCTCAGCCGCGGCAGCCGGCGCTCCAGCCAGACCGGCAGCCACCAGTTGGCGCCGCCGAGCAGGTGCATCAGGGCCGGGACCAGCAGCGTACGGAGGACGAAGGCGTCCAGGGCGACGGCGGAAGCCAGGCCGATGCCGAACATCGCGATGATGCGGTCGCCGCTGAGGACGAAGGCGCTGAACACCGCGATCATGATGACCGCCGCGGAGTTGATCACCCGGCTGGTCTCGGCGAGGCCGACCCGTACCGCCCGGCGGTTGTCGCCGGTCAGCTGCCACTCCTCGTACATCCGGCTGACCAGGAAGACCTGGTAGTCCATGGAGAGCCCGAAGAGGACGGAGACCATGATCACCGGCAGGAACGGCTCGATCGGGCCCGCGCTGCCCAGCCCCAGTGCCTCGCTCCCCCACCCCCACTGGAAGATCGCGACGACGATCCCGAAGGACGCGGCGACGGCCGCGAGGTTCATCAGCGCGGCCTTGAGGGGGATGCCGATGCTGCGGAAGGCGAGCAGCAGCAGGAGGGAGCCGAGGCCGATGACGACGCCCATGAAGAGCGGGAGCTTGCCGACGATGACGGCGGCGAAGTCGTCGTAGCCGGCGGTCACCCCGCCGACGTGCACCCGCATCGTGGTGCCGTCCTCGGCGGCCGGCAGGATGCCGCCGCGCAGCCGCTGCACCAGGTCGGAGGTCTGCTGGGACTGCGGTGAGCCGGCCGGCACGACCGTGATCACGCCGGTGGCGTGGCCGCCGTCGAACTCCGGCCCGCTGACGTGGGCGACGCCGGGGGTGTCCCGCAGCTCCTGCGGCAGCCTGCCGAAGGCGAGCCGGTCCTGGGCCCCGTCGAGCGAACCGACCACCGTCAGCGGCCCGTTGAAGCCGGGCCCGAAGCCGTCCGCCAGCAGGTCGTACGCCTTGCGGGTGGTGGACGTCGCCGGGTCGTTGCCCTGGTCGGAGGTGCCGAGGTGGAGGCCGAGGGTGGGCAGCGCGAGGGTGAGCATGACGGCGGCGGCGGTGGCGCCGAGCAGTTTGGGGTGCCGTTCGACGAAGCCGGACCAGCGGGCGGCCATCCCGGTGCGGCGTTCGGGCCGCGGGCCGCGGGCCGCCAGCCGGCGGCGTTCGCGGCGGCCCAGGGCCCGGGTGCCGATCAGGCCGAGCAGCGCGGGCAGCAACGTGACGGAGGCGGCGACGGTCAGCACGACCGTGAGCGAGGCGGCGAGCGCGACGCCGTTGAGGAAGCCCAGCCGCAGCGTGAGCATGCCGAGCAGTGCGATGCAGACGGTGGCCCCGGCGAAGACGACCGCGCGCCCGGACACCGCCACGGCGCGCTCGGCGGCCTCCTGGACGGACAGGCCGGCGCGCAGCCCCCTGCGGTGCCGGGTGACGATGAAGAGGGCGTAGTCGATGCCCACGCCGAGGCCGATCAGCATGCCCAGCATCGGGGCGAAGTCGGCGACCGTCATGGCGTGGCTGAGCAGGGTGATCCCGGCGGAGGCGGTGCCGACGGCGGCCAGCGCGGTGACGATCGGCAGCAGGGTCGCGGCCAGCGACCCGAAGGCGAGGAAGAGGACCACGGCCGCCGCGCACAGCCCGATGACTTCCGGCAGCTGGGCGCGCGGCGCCTGGGTGAGCGAGATCCCGGCGCCGCCCAGCTCCACCTGGAGGCCGTGGCCGGACGCCGCCTTCGCGGCGACGACGACCGCGCGGACCTGGCCGGCGGGCAGGTCGTCGGTGGAGCTCTTGAAGAGGACCGAGGCGTAGGCGGTGCGCCCGTCGCGGCTGATCTGCCCGGCACCCCGCGGCCCGTAGGGGCTCTGGACCTCGGCGACGCCGGGCAGCCGGGAGACCTCGGCGAGCGTGTGCGCCATCTTCTTCTCGACGGCGGCGGAGCGCACCGTGCCGGAAGCGGTGTGCCACACGATCGTGTCGCTGTCCCCGGACTGCCGCGGGAACGCCTTCGCCATCAGCGCGCCGGCCTGCCCGGACTCGGTGCCGGGGACGCCGTAGTCGGTGGAGTACGCGGCTCCGGTCAGCCCGGCGGCGACGGCGACCCCCGCGAAGGCGGCGAGCCAGAGGACGATCACCACGATGCGGCGCCGCAGGCACCACCGAGCGAGAGCGGTCACGGGCTGCTTCCCGGGTTGTGCGCCGATAACTCCCGGGAGCGGGTGGTGCCGAACGCGGAGGGACAGGGACAGGCTGCGCGGAGCAGGCGCGGGGCGGCCCGTCGCGATCCGGCGAAGGAGCGGCGGGCCCGGCTCTCGGTGCAGGGTGCCAGCCCGAAAAGATCCTTTGACCGCTTTGTGGCCTTCCCCACAAAGTCCGGGGAATAGGCAACCCAGGCCACTTATGGGCATGTTATTCCCGGGCAAAACCCCCTTACCGCGCGATTCTCACCCGGTGACCGACTCCTTGCCGTTCTCCACGTGCCCCATCAGCCGCCGGTGGAAGGAGCCGTCCTCGGCGGCCCTGAGCTCCAGGTCGTACCAGCCGTGCGCGGCGCCCGCGGCATGCGCGATGGTGCGGGTGCTGCCGGCCTTGACGGTCAGCGTGCGCGGCGCGGTGTCCGCGTATGCCAGCGGGGTCAGGGTGCAGGTCAGATCGCGGGTGCCGGGGTTCACCAGCGTGAGGTGGATCTCCCGCCGCCCGGCGTCGAGCCGGGAGGTGATCTTGACGCCCGCGGCGGCGCCCCCCGCCGTACCGGCGAACTCCCGCCGGAAGCCGTTCGGCCCGGTCACCGTGAAGCGGTACGCGCCGCCCCTGACCGGTACGTCCCACTCCGCCGGCTTCAGCACGTCCCGGTGCTGCGGCGCGTCGTACTCCTTCGCGTACGGGTACAGCGCCAGGTGCGCCGACGCCCGGCCTCCGTTGCGCACCGCCATCCGGAAGACCGCGGCACCCGGGTCGAAGCCGCCGTCCGCGTCCACCTGGTAGGGCAGCGGCCGGGCCGGGCGGCTGCCGTGCTCCTGCCGGGGCAGCGCCTGGCGGAGCGGCGGCTGCGGCGCCCAGCGCCCGCTGAACGGCGGTATCGCGCCCGGCTGCCGCACCGCCGGCTGCCGGCGGCCCCGGGAGAAGTCGAAGGCGGCGGTCAGATCGCCGCACACGGTCCGCCGCCAGGCGCTGATGTTCGGCTCCCCGACGCCCGTCCAGCGCTCCAGGAACCGGGTGATCGAGGTGTGGTCGAACACCTCCGAACAGGCGTAACCGCCCACCGTCCAGGGCGAGATGACGATCATCGGGACCCGTATCCCGAGCCCGGTCGGCTGCCCGTCCCAGAACTCCCCCGCCGTCCCGGCCGGCGGCACCGGCGGCGGCACATGGTCGAAGAAGCCGTCGTTCTCGTCGTACGTCAGGAAGAGCGCGGTGCGCCGCCAGACGTCCGGGTGCCTGCCCAGCGCGTCCAGGACCTTGTAGACGATGGTGGCGCTCTCGACGGGCGAGGACGCGCCGGGGTGCTCGGAGTCCGCGGCGGACGGGACGATGTACGTCACCTCGGGCAGCCGGCCACTCGCCACGTCGGCGGCGAACGCGGTCGCCGTGCTGTGCGGCTCGCCGCGCCGCAGCGCCCGCTCGAAGAGGCTGCGCTCGGCCCGGCCGAGCGTCCGGACACCTTCCTCCAGGAGTCCTGCCAGCCGGGTGCGCCCGGCGGCGTCGGCGCCCGCCAGCTTCCCGTAGAAGGCGGTCATGGTGTGCACCCCGTCCACCTTGGCCAGCGCCTTCTTCGCGACCGCCTTGAAGGAGGCGTAGAACTCCAGGTTGTTGTCGGTGAAGTTGTCCCACTCCTGGTAGACCCGCCAGGTGTGCCCGGCCTTCTCCAGGCGCTCCGGGTACGTCGTCCAGGTGTAGCCGGGGTGCTTGTCCTCGTCGTACGCGTCGTTGCCCACCGCCCGCTTGCCGCTGCCCGGTTCGAAGCCGGTCCAGCCGCTGACCAGGTGGTTGCGGTTGGGGCTGGTGGAGGAGTGGATCGAGGAGTGGTAGGCGTCGCAGACGGTGAAGGTGTCGGCGAGCTCGTAGTGCAGCGGGACGTCCCGGCGGTCGTAGTGCGCCATCGTGGCGGCGGTCTTGGCGCTGATCCAGTTGTTCATCCAGCCGCCGTTCCAGGCCCGTTGGCCGCCGTCCCAGCTGTGGTCCAGATTGCCCACGTACTGGAGGTCCTTCTTCTGCGCCGCGGCGGCCTCCCGCACCGAGAAGGGCAGTACGCGTCCGGAGCCCGGCCCCGGCTGCTCGAAGACGCTGCCGCCGCCGGGGAGTTCGACCGCATTGCGGTCGGCGTAGCCGCGCACCCCGCGCAGCATCCCGAAGTAGTGGTCGAAGGAACGGTTCTCCTGCATCAGCACCACGACGTGCTCGATGTCGCGGAGCCCGCCCCCGTGGGCCGCCGGCCGGGCCGCGTCGGCCGCCAGCGCCTGCTGGAGCGACGGCGGCAGCAGCGACCCGGCCACCGACGCACCGGCCGCCGCCGCGCCAACTCCCAGTACCCGTCTACGAGATACCTCCGGTGCCACGCCCGACCTCCCTGTCGACAGTCAATGGTCTTCGGCCAGCCCATTGAGACGGTGCGACGGGGACGGTAGTGGACAGCCATGACGGGCGACAGGTGTCGGGGTGACAACTTTGGGAACAGCACTTGCCGCGGGCGGCACCGGAGGCGGCCGTTCCGGTGCGCCCGCCGTCGCTCACCCCTCGATCAACGCCGGTGCCAGCTCCCGCAGTTGCTCGAAGCCCAGCCCCGGCCCGGCGACGACCGGCTGGATCGCCACATGGTCGGCGCCCGCGTCGTGGTGCGCCCGGATCCGCTCCCGGATCGCGTCCACGTCGCCCCAGGCCACGATGGCGTCGACCAGCCGGTCGCTGCCGCCGTCCTGGAAGTCCGCGTCCTCGAAGCCCAGCCGGCGCAGGCTGTTCACGTAGTTCGGCAGCGCGAGGTAGAAGCCGAGGTGGTGTGCGCGCACCTGGGCGCGGGCGGTCGCCGGGTCGGTCTCCAGCAGCACGGCCTGCTCGGGGGCGAGCAACGGGCCCTCGCCCAGGGCCGCGCGGGCGCGGGCGGTGTGCTCGGGCGTGACGAAATACGGGTGCGCGCCGGCCGCCCGCTGTGCCGCCAGCTCCAGCATCCTGGGGCCCAGCGCCGCCAGGACGCGGGCCGGCGGCGGGCTCGCGGGGGCGTCGTACGGGGCCGCGTCCATCGCGTCCAGATAGGCGCGCATCGCGGCGAGCGGCTTGGCGTAGGTGTGCCCGCGCCCCTCGACCTGCGGGGCGTGGCTGGCGCCCAGGCCCAGCAGGAACCGGCCGTCGTACGCCTCGGCGAGGGTGTGCGCCCCGGCGTTCATCGCGGTCGCGTCGCGGACCCAGATGTTGGCGATACCGGTGGCGACGGTCAGCCGCTCGGTGGCGGCCAGCAGCAGCCCGGCGTGGCTGAACGCCTCCTTGGTGGCCTGCGCCTCACCGAACCACAGCGCCCCGTAGCCCAGCCGCTCGATACCGGCCGCGAACCCGCGCGCGTCCGCGGCCGACGCCCGGCCCAGCCCGCCGTGCCAGACGCCGACCCGGCCGAGCCGCGCGGCGATCGCGCGCGGGTCCTGAACGGCTCTGTCCTGCTGCGCCATTGCCCATTCCTCCACTCTCCGGCGGGCGGTGGCCCGGTCCCGTATCCGGTGATCCTTTACCGGTGACAGCACCGCGGGCGGGCTCGGCATTCCGCACCGGAGGGTGACGATCGGGAATTCCTGCCGGGAGGGGGTCCTGTGGGGAGCGGAAGGGGCGTCGGCGCATACGACGGAACGGCCGCCCCTCCGCAGAGGGACGGCCGCTCCGTACCGGCACGATCCGGGAATCAGCCCTCGACGCCGAGCGTCTCCAGGCTGTGCTCGATCATTCCTTCGCGGCAAGCCGCTCAAGAATCAGTTCCCGCACCCGGGCGGCGTCCGCCTGCCCGCGGGTCGCCTTCATGACCGCACCGACCAGGGCGCCGGCCGCGGCGACCTTGCCGCCGCGGATCTTGTCGGCGATGGCGGCGTTGGCGGCGATCGCCTCGTCGACGGCGGTGCCGAGGGCACCCTCGTCGGAGACGACCTTCAGACCGCGCTTCTCGACGACCGTGTCGGGGTCGCCCTCGCCGGCCAGCACGCCCTCGATGGCCTGGCGGGCCAGCTTGTCGTTGAGCGAGCCGTCGGCGACCAGCGCGGTCACCCGGGCGACCTGCTCGGGGGTGATCGGCAGCGCCGACAGCTCCACGCCGTCCTCGTTGGCGCGGCGAGCCAGCTCGCCCATCCACCACTTGCGGGCCGCTGCGGAGTCCGCACCGGCCTCGACGGTGGCCACGATCAGGTCGACCGCGCCGGCGTTGAGGATCGACTGCATGTCGTGCTCGGAGACGCCCCACTCCTCGCGCAGCCGGTTGCGGCGCACCCGCGGCAGCTCGGGCAGTCCGGCCCGCAGTTCCTCGACCCACTCGCGGGAGGGGGCCACCGGCACCAGGTCCGGCTCGGGGAAGTAGCGGTAGTCCTCGGCCTCTTCCTTGACCCGGCCGGAGGTCGTGGAGCCGTCCTCCTCGTGGAAGTGGCGGGTCTCCTGGATGATCGTGCCGCCGGACGACAGCACCGCGGCGTGCCGCTGGATCTCGAAGCGGGCGGCGCGCTCCACGGAGCGCAGCGAGTTGACGTTCTTGGTCTCCGAGCGGGTGCCGAACTTCTCGGTGCCGTGGGGCCGCAGCGAGAGGTTCACGTCGCAGCGCATCTGGCCCATCTCCATACGGGCCTCGGAGACGCCCAGCGCCCTGATCAGCTCACGCAGCTCGGCGACGTACGCCTTGGCGACCTCGGGGGCCCGCTCGCCGGCGCCCTCGATGGGCTTGGTGACGATCTCGATGAGCGGGATACCGGCGCGGTTGTAGTCCAGCAGCGAGTGCCGGGCGCCGTGGATCCGGCCGGTGGCACCGCCGATGTGGGTGGACTTGCCGGTGTCCTCCTCCATGTGCGCCCGCTCGATGTGGACGCGGAAGACCTCGCCGTCCTCCAGCTGCACGTCCAGGTAGCCGTCGAAGGCGATCGGCTCGTCGTACTGGGACGTCTGGAAGTTCTTGGGCATGTCCGGATAGAAGTAGTTCTTCCGGGCGAAGCGGCACCAGTCGGCGATGGTGCAGTTCAGTGCCAGGCCGATCTTGACGGCGGACTCCACACCGGTCGCGTTGACGACCGGCAGCGAGCCGGGCAGGCCCAGGCAGGTGGGGCAGGTCTGCGAGTTGGGCTCGGCGCCCAGGGTGGTGGCGCACCCGCAGAACATCTTGGTGGCGGTGCCGAGTTCGACGTGCACCTCAAGACCCATCACGGGGTCGTAGGTGGCCAGCGCGTCCTCGTACGGCACCAGGTCGGTGACAGTCACGGTGAAACTAACCTCTCAGGTCCGGCGCCGGTCAGTCCGCGAGGACGTCGTCGTCGTTGAGACGGCGCAGTTCGCGGATGAGCAGGGCGACGCCGGTGACGATGGCGGCGGCGGAGACGACGGCGTCGACCAGCTGGAGCGTGTCGTGCTCCCCCCTGGCCTTCTTCGCCTGCTTCACGACGCTCACCGCGCCGAACAGCGTGGTGCCGATGGACAGATACGTGCCGGGCTTGGACTTCTTGAAGCCCTTGGCCTTCGCGAGCTTGCCACTCATAGTGCAGGTGCCTCCTCAAGCAGGTGATGGCCCCACTTCTCGGTGAACGCGGCCTCGACCGCGGCACCGACCTTGTAGAGCCGGTCGTCCTTCATGGCCGGGGCGACGATCTGGAGACCGACCGGCAGGCCGTCCTCGGGAGCCAGACCGCAGGGCAGCGACATGGCGGCGTTGCCCGCCAGGTTGATGGGGAGCGTGCACACGTCGGCGAGGTACATCGCCATCGGGTCGTCGGCCCGCTCGCCGATCGGGAACGCGGTGGTCGGCGTGGTCGGCGAGACGATCACGTCGACCTGCTCGAACGCCTTCTCGAAGTCGCGGGTGATGAGGGTCCGGACCTTCTGGGCGCTGCCGTAGTACGCGTCGTAGTAGCCGGAGCTGAGCGCGTACGTGCCGAGCATGATGCGGCGCTTGACCTCGGGGCCGAAGCCGGCCTCGCGGGTCAGGGCGGTGACCTCCTCGGCGGACTTCGTGCTGTCGTCGCCGACCCGCAGGCCGTAGCGCATGGCGTCGAAGCGGGCGAGGTTGGAGGAGCACTCGGACGGCGCGATCAGGTAGTACGCGGCCAGCGCCAGGTCGAAGGACGGGCAGTCCAGCTCGACGATCTCGGCGCCCAGCTCCTTGAGGAGGGCGACGGACTCGTCGAAGCGCTGGATGACACCGGCCTGGTAGCCCTCGCCGCGGAACTGCTTGACGACGCCGACCCGCATGCCCTCGACGCTGCCGTTGCGGGCCGCCTCGACGACCGGCGGGACCGGCGCGTCGATGGAGGTGGAGTCCAACGGGTCGTGGCCGGCGATGGCCTCGTGGAGCAGCGCCGCGTCCAGCACCGTACGGGCGCACGGGCCGCCCTGGTCCAGGGAGCTGGAGAAGGCCACCATGCCGTAGCGGGAGACCCCGCCGTAGGTGGGCTTGACGCCGACGGTGCCGGTGACGGCGGCGGGCTGGCGGATGGAGCCGCCGGTGTCCGTGCCGATGGCGAGCGGGGCCTGGAAGGACGCCAGCGCGGCGGAGGAGCCGCCGCCGGAGCCGCCGGGGATCTTGGTCAGGTCCCAGGGGTTGCCGGTCGGGCCGTAGGCGCTGTTCTCGGTGGAGGACCCCATGGCGAACTCGTCCATGTTGGTCTTGCCGAGGATGACGACGTCGGCGGCCTTGAGCTTCTTGGTCAGGGTCGCGTCGTACGGCGGGATCCAGCCTTCGAGGATCTTCGAGCCGACCGTGGTGGGCATGCCCTCGGTCGTGAAGATGTCCTTGAGCGCGAGCGGGACGCCGGCCAGCGGGCCCAGCTCCTCGCCGCGGGCCCGCTTCTCGTCGACGGCCCGGGCCTGGGCCAGCGCGCCCTCGCGGTCCACGTGCAGGAAGGCGTGCACCTTCTCGTCGACGGCCTCGATACGGGCCAGGTGGGCCTCGGTCACCTCGACGGCGGTGAGTTCGCCGGAGGCGATCTTCGCCGCGATCTCGGCGGCGGTGAGCTTGATCAGGTCTGCCATGGCTGTTGCTTCTTTGTTCGCGCTCACGGTCACTCCTCCCCCAGGATCTGCGGCACCTTGAAACGCTGCTGCTCCTGGGCCGGGGCGCCGGAGAGCGCCTGCTCGGGGGTCAGCGACGGACGGACCTCGTCCGGCCGCATGACGTTGGTCAGGGGCAGCGGGTGGGAGGTCGGCGGTACGTCTTGATCGGCGACCTCGGAGACGCGGGCGACCGCGCCGATGATGTCGTCGAGCTGTCCGGCGAAGTGGTCGAGCTCTTCGTCCTTCAGCTCCAGACGTGCCAGCCGGGCGAGGTGGGCGACCTCCTCGCGCGTGATGCCAGGCATGCAGCGATCCTCTGGTGTTTTCGGCGGAGTGTTCTGGGCGGGATGCTCCGGAAGGAGAATTCCGGTCGGATTCTCCGGTGGAGTTTTCCGGGCCAATCCTATGGCGTACGGGAACGCTGTCGCGAAACGCTTTCGCCGGGCCGCCCGCGGGAGTGCGGGACGGCCCGGCCCGCGGAGCGCACGGCGGCGGGCGGTGGCGTCAGGAGCCGCCGGCCGCCGGGGGCGCCGGGTCGTCCGGCGGCTGCTGCGGCCCGGGGCCGGCGGGCCCGCTCTCGTCGGGCCGGGGCTCGGCTGCCGGGTCCGGCGGGGCCGGGGGCTGCGGGGGTTCTTCGGAGCGGGGACACGGGACGGCCGGAGGCCGGGTCAGTTCAGGACCTGTCCCGAAGGGCGCTCGGCTGCCTTCTCCGCCGCCAGGGCGGTCGTCTCCGATTCGCGGTGCCAGCCGCGTTCGCCGCGGGCCCTGAGCCAGGCCGTGGTCTCGTCCGGTGGCATCGCGGCGGCCACCAGCCAGCCCTGTACGGCGTCGCAGCCGAGGTCCCGCAATCGCTCCCAGGTCTCGTCGTCCTCGACGCCCTCGGCGACGACCAGCAGGCCCAGGGAGTGGGCGAGGTCGAGGGTGCAGCGGACGATCTCCGCGTCCTCGGTGTCGACGGCCAGCCGGGCCACGAAGGACCGGTCGATCTTGAGCTCGCTGACCGGGAGGCGGCGCAGATGGACCAGCGAGCTGTAGCCGGTGCCGAAGTCGTCCAGCGACATCTTCACGCCGTGGGCGGTGAGCCCGGCGAGGGTGTCGGCGGCCCGCTGCGGGTCCTCCAGCAGGACGTGCTCGGTTATCTCCAGCTGGAGTGCCCCGGGTGGGACGCGGTGCCGGGCCAGCCGGGCGGCGACCGCCCCGGCGAAGCCCGGCGAGTGCACATCGCGCGGCGAGACGTTGACCGCGACCGGCACCTCCAGGCCCATCGCGCGCCAGCGCGCCACCTGGGCGAGCGCGGTCTCCAGGACGTACTCGGTCAACCGGGGCATCAGCCCGGAGGACTCGGCGATGGCGATGAACTCGTCGGGTGGCACCCTGCCGCGGTCCGGATGGACCCAGCGGACCAGCGCCTCCAGGCCGGAGACATGCCCGTCGAAGCCGACCTTGGGCTGGTAGTGCAGCTCGACGTCGCCGGCGTCCAGGGCGCGGCGCAGATCGCCCAACAGGCCCAGCCGGTCCGGGGTGTTGCCGTCCCGCTTGGCCTCGTAGAGCTCGACGCCGCTGCGGTCCCGCTTGGCCTGGTACATCGCCACATCGGCGCGGCGCAGCAGCCCTTCGGCGTCCAGCGCGTGGTCGGGGAAGACGGCGACCCCCGCGCTGGCTTCGAGCACGAGGGTCAGTCCGTCGAGGTCCAGCGGGGAGCCCAGGGCCGCGACGAGGTTGCGGGCCACCCGCTGGGAGCTGGTGAGGGAGTCGGTGGTGGGCAGCAGGACGGCGAACTCGTCGCCGCCGAGCCGGGCGGCCTCGGCGCCGCGCGGGAGGGCGTGCCGGAGCCGGTCGGCGATCTGCAACAGCAGCCGGTCGCCCGCGAGATGCCCGAGGGTGTCGTTGACCGAGCGGAAGCGGTCCAGGTCGATGAGGACCAGCGCCGACCGGACGCCGACGCGCTCGGCCTCGTCCAGGGCGGACCAGGTGCGCTCCAGCAGCCACTGGCGGTTGGGCAGGCCGGTCAGCGGGTCGCGGAGCTGCTCCTCGGCCCGCGCGCGGGCTATCCAGAGGGTGGAGTCCAGCGCGATGAGCGGCACCGCGAACAGCGGTAGCAACAGCGGGGCGTTGACCGCGCAGACGGCGATCAGCGGGGAGATGCCGAGCAGTGCGACACCGACGAGTGCCTGCCGCACCACGGCCGTGCGGGCGATGGTGGGCAGTCCGCCGGTGCGCGGCGCCAGGCTGAACCAGAGCAGCGCCCGGCTGACGAGGAGGTAGCCCGCCGCCGTCACGACGACCTGGGGCAGGACGGAGAGGTCCCAGGCGACGGGCGCCCAGGGGCTGCGGACCGTGGCGTGCACCCCGCAGGCGGCGAGGGCGAGCGCCGCGGCACCGATGCCGAGGACGTCAACCGCCCCGTGGACCAGGGCCTGTCGCCAGCGGTGCCGCCGGGCGGCTCCGACCAGGACCACGACGGAGAGGCTGACCAACGTGGCCGGCATCCAGCCGTACAGGAGGAGTACGGCGAGGGCGAGCGCGGCGCCGGAGCCCGTGCCGCCCCACCAGCGGTCCCGGCCGAGGGCGACCAAATGGCCGACGATGACGCCGGTCAGGATCGCCAGCGACCAGCCGACGGCGCCGCCGGGGAACAGCGCCTCGCCTTCGCCCAGCGTTTGCACCACACCCGCGGCGAGCGTCAGGCCCGCCACCATGACGATGGCCGCGGGCAGCGCGGGCACCACGAGCCGGCGGAGCCGCGACGCCGGAGCGGCGCTGTCGGTCGGTTTCATTCCGATCCCTCTCACAGCCGGCTGTGCCCGCGCCACGGCAGGCGCACACGTCAACAGTAGGCCGCGGAAGGCCATCGCGGGCAGCGATCGGCAGCGGTTGCCCGAATGCGACCCGGCCTCCCAGATCCATCTGGTATGCGCCGATAGGGTGACACCTCACTCCTCCTCAGGCGGAGTGACAGCTACCGCTCGTGCCGCCTCGGGACCCTGCTCCAGCAGCACAGCGAAGCCATCATCGTCCAACACAGGGACCTTCAGCTGCATGGCTTTGTCGTACTTCGAACCCGGGTTGTCGCCCACCACTACGAATCCGGTCTTCTTCGAAACGGATCCGGTCACCTTCGCACCGAGAGCTTGTAGGGCCTCTTTCGCGCCATCTCTGGTGTGTGACTGAAGTGTGCCCGTTACGACGACGGTGACGCCTTCCAGCGGGCGCGGGCCCTCCTCACCCGTTTGCTCCTCCTCCATGCGGACGCCGGCGGCCCGCCAGCGCTCGATGATCTCCTGGTGCCAGTCCTCGGCGAACCACTGCTTGAGCGAGGCGGCGATGGTCCCGCCGACGCCGTCCACGGCGGCGAGTTCCTCCTCGCTCGCGTCCCGGATCCGGTCGATCGAGCGGAACTCCCGGGCGAGCGCCTGCGCCGCCACCGGGCCCACGTGGCGGATCGACAGACCGGTGAGGATCCGGGCCAGCGGGCGCTCCTTGGCGGCCTGGATGTTCTCCAGCATGGCGAGGGCGTTCTTCTTCGGCTCGCCCTTCTGGTTGGCGAAGAAGGTGACGATCTTCTCCTCGCCGGTCTTCGGGTCGTGCTTGGGCAGTCCCGAATCGGGGTCGAGGACATACGACTTGATGGGCAGCAGCTCCTCGATGGACAGGTCGAAGAGTCCGCCCTCGTCCTTCAGCGGCGGCTCGGCGGGCTCCAGCGGCTGGCTGAGGGCGGTGGCCGCGACATAGCCGAAGTTCTCGATGTCCAGGCACTTGCGGCCGGCCAGATAGAACAGCCGCTCACGGATCTGGGCGGGGCAGGCACGGGCGTTGGGGCAGCGCAGGTCGATGTCGCCCTCCTTGGCGGGCTGGAGCGCCGTCCCGCACTCGGGGCACTCGGCCGGCATCACGAACTCCCGCTCGGTGCCGTCCCGCAGGTCGACGACCGGGCCCAGGATCTCCGGGATCACATCGCCGGCCTTGCGGATCACGACGGTGTCCCCGATGAGCACGCCCTTGGCCTTGACCACGTCCTGGTTGTGCAGGGTGGCGAACTCCACCTCGGAGCCGGCGACCGTGACGGGCGCGACGACCGCGTACGGCGTGACCCGGCCCGTGCGGCCGACGCCGACGCGGACGTCCACCAGCTTGGTGTTGACCTCCTCCGGCGGGTACTTCCAGGCGATGGCCCAGCGCGGCGCCCGCGAGGTCGCGCCCAGCCGCCCCTGGAGCCGGATCTCGTCCAGCTTGACGACCACCCCGTCGATCTCGTGCTCCACGGCCGTGCGGCGGGTTTCGGGGTCGCCGTAGTGGTCGATGAACTCCCTTACCGCGGCGAGGGAGTCGACGACGCGGTTGTGCGCGGCGGTGGGCAGGCCCCACGCCTTGAGCAGGTCGTACGCCTCCGAGAGCCGGTCGATCTCCAGGCCGTCGCGGGCGCCGAGGCCGTGCACGACCATGTGGAGCGGGCGGCCGGCGGTGACCTTGGGGTCCTTCTGGCGCAGCGAACCGGCCGCGGCGTTGCGGGGGTTGGCGAACGGCGGCTTCCCGTCGGCGACCAGGCGCTCGTTGAGCTCCAGGAACTTCTCCATCGGGAAGTAGACCTCGCCGCGGATCTCGACCAGGTCCGGGACCCGGTCGCCCTTGAGGCGGTGCGGGATCTCGGTGATCGTGCGGACGTTGGGCGTGATGTCCTCGCCGGTGCGGCCGTCGCCGCGGGTGGCGGCGCGGGTCAGCCTGCCGTGCTCGTAGGTGAGGTTGACCGCGAGGCCGTCGACCTTGAGCTCGCACAGGAAGTGGTAGCCGGCGCCGCGCGGGTCGCCGCCCAGCTCCCCGGCGATCCGCTCGGCCCAGGCCGCCAACTCGTCGTTGTCGAAGGCGTTGTCCAGCGAGAGCATCCGCTCGCGGTGCGCGACCTCGGTGAACTCCGTGGCATACGCGCCGGCGACCTTCTGGGTCGGGGAATCCGGGGTGCGCAGCTCCGGGTGCTCGTCCTCCAGCGCCTCCAGGGAGCGCAGCAGCCTGTCGAACTCCGCGTCACTGATGACCGGGGCATCCTTCACGTAATACCGGAAGCGGTGCTCCTCGATCTGCTCAGCGAGCTGCGCGTGCTTCTCCCGCGCCGCTGCGGGCACCTCGGATACCGCTGCGTGCTGTTCGCCAGCCACCGTCATGTCCTCCCGTGTCCTTGAGACCGGTCACTCTGGGTTGTCCGCGAGCGACCTCGCCGCCCGGACGCAGTGGGCGAGCACCGAACGGGCATAAGTGGGCGAAGCGCCCGCCAGCCCGCACGCGGGGGTGACCACCACGGACTCCGCGAGAGTCCCCGGTGCAAGCCCCAGCCTGCGCCACAGCGTCCTGACACCCATGACGCTACCGGCAGGGTCTGACAATCGGCCGTCCACGCCCGGCACCACGCCCGCGAACAGGGCCGTACCGCCCTCGACCACCTCCCCGATCGCCTCCTCCTCACGCTCGGTGAGCAGCGAGAAATCGAACGAGACGCCCGCCGCGCCGGCCCGCCGCAGCAGCCCGAACGGCACCTGCGGCGCACAGGAGTGGACGACGACCGGACCGCCGTCCGCGGCCCCGACGAGATCGCGCAGCGCGCTCTCGACGTCCGCCCGGTCCACGGCCCGGTGGGTCCGGTAGCCGCTGGCGGTCCGCACCCGGCCCCGGAGCACCGCGGTCAGCGACGGCTCGTCGAGCTGGAGCACGACCTCGGCGCCCGGCACCCGCCGCCGGACGTCCGCGAGATGCCCGCGCAGCCCCTCCGCGAGGGACGCCACGAGGTCCCGGCAGGCGCCGGGGTCGCCGAGGGCGGCCTCACCGTTGCGCAGCTCCAGAGAGGCGGCCAGCGTCCACGGGCCGACCGCGGAGACCTTCAGCGGCCCCTCGTACCCCTGGGTGAACTCCTCCAGGGCGTCCAGGTCTTCGCCGAGCCAGGAGCGGGCCCGGCGGGTGTCGCGGCCCGGCCGGTCGCTGATCCGCCAACCGCTGGGCTCCACATGGGCGTAGAGCTCGACCAGCATCCCCAGGGTCCGGCCGATCATGTCGGCGCCCGGCCCCCGTGCGGGGAGCTCCGGCAGGTACGGGAAGCCCTCCAGGGACCCGGTGACGGTCCTCGCCGCTTCCCGCGCGTCACCGCCCGGCATCGACCCGATCCCGGTCGCCGCGCCGGCGGCCCACTTGTGCGTGCTGTTCTCGCTCACCCAGG
>NZ_BMRP01000001.1:506503-589873 GCF_014648695.1 Streptomyces albospinus | reverse complement strand
GGGCCGCCCCAGCCCCCGTCGCCCCCCGTCAGCCCGGGCCCTTGCCGGCTTTGTCCGCCGTCGGCCCCGTACGGCCGCTGCGCTCCCCCGCCCGGTTCACGCCCGGCCGCGGATGCCCAGCCATCCCACGACCGCCGCCGCCGCCAGCGCCACCGCGGTCAGCGCGAAGGCGTGGCCCGCGCCCTGGAAGCCGCCGTCCGCGCCGGTCAGTACGGCGCCCATGCCGGCGATGCCGACCAGCGAGCCCACCTGGCGGTTGGCGTTCAGTGTGGCGCTGCCGATGTCGGCGTGCTCGCGGCCCGCGGCCTCCATCAGGACGCCGGTCATCGCCGGGGAGGCGACCCCGCTGCCGATGTTGGTGACGGCCAGCACCACCGCGATCACCGCGTACGGCAGGCCCGGTGCGAGGAGCAGGAACAGCAGCGCGTAGCCCGCGGCGGAGAGCGCCAGGGAGGCGGCGAGCGCGGCCCGGTTGCCGATGCGCTGCCCGATCCGGGCGTAGAGCATGTTGCCGACCGGGATGACCAGCACCGCCGGGAGCATCTGGAGACCGGCCGTCACCGGGCTCGCGCCGCGCGCGTTCTGGAGGAAGAGGCCGAGCACGAACAGCGCCCCGTAGAAGGCGAAGTTGAAGAGGAAGCCGACCACGTTGGCGGCGGAGAACCGGCTGTCCGCGAAGAGCGCGACCGGCAGGATCGGCGTACCGGTGGTCCGTTCGCGGACCAGGAATCCGGCGGCGGCGAGCACGGCCAGCGCCAGCGCTCCCAGGACGTCCGGCGCGGCCCAGCCCTCGGCGGGCCCCTCGATGAGCGCGTAGCTGAGCGCCCCGAGGGCCAGCAGGCCCAGGACGTGGCCGGTGCCGCCGAGCGCCGAGCGGCGGGCCGGGACCGCGGCGATGACCCGGCGGGTGAGGAGCAGGCCCGCGATGCCGATGGGGAGGTTGACCAGGAAGATGCTGCGCCAGCCGAGCGTGCCCACGAGGAGGCCGCCGATGGTCGGCGCGAGGCCGACGGACGTGGAGACGATCGCGGACCAGATCCCGAGGACTTTCGTCCGGCGGGCCGGCTCCGGGAAGGCGTTCATCAGCAGCGACAGCGAGCTGGGCATGAAGAGCGCGGCGCCCGCCCCCTGGGCGAAGCGGGCCGCCACCAGGACACCGCCGTCCGGCGCGGCGGCGCCCAGCAGCGACGCGGCGGTGAACACGGCCAGGCCGACGAGGTAGATCCGCCGGGCGCCGAACCGCTTGGCCAGCGAGCCGGCGAGCAGCAGCAGTGCGGCGAAGGCGAGGACATAGCCGTCGACGACCCAGGTCAGCCCGGACATGGTGAGCCCAAGCCGGGCCCGCAGGTCGTTGGCGGCGACGTTCATGATGCCGGTGTCCAGGCTGGCCATCACGAACCCGAGGGCCAGGACGAGGAGTTGGATGCCGCCGCGGGATGTCGCGGGGCGGGTCTGCTGCGGGCTCGCCGTGGTACGCGGCCCCGTTTCGGTGATCATGTATTTAGTTAAAGCTGTAGCCATCCAGCCGGGCAATGGTTACAGCTATAACTTTATCGAACGTATACAGAAGCCCCCGGGTCACACCCGGGGGCCTGTAGGGCCGGACGCGGAACGGACGGGCCGGGGACCCCGGGGTCCGGCCATGGACCATCGGGCGGGCTCCAGGGACTGCCCGATGAGCCACCGATGGGCCGGGCTCCAGGCCGTTTCTGATGGCTCTTGGTCTGCTGCCGGTTGATCGATTGGCTTGGCGCGGGGCGCCTCATGAGGCGCCGGTTGCCTCGCCAGGCGCATCCGTTTCCGGGCGGGAGACGGCTTCAAGAGCCGTCAGAAGCGCCCTGGTTGCCCTCGCCCCGTCCCAGCGCCCGCAGCAGTTCGTCGCGGAGCGCCGCCCGCTCCTCGTGGGAGAGATGGTCCAGCGGCGACTCCGTGCCCATCCGCCGCAGCAGGTCCAGCCGCAACTCCCGCCCCGCCTCGGTCAGTACGAGCTGTTTGGCCCGCCCGTCCAGGGGGTGCGGCTGCCGCACGACCATGCCCTGCTTCTCCAGCTTGGAGATCACGTAGGTGACGTTCGGCGGCTCGCAGCACAGCACGCCCGCCAGCTCCCGCGCGGTCTTCGGCTCGCCCAGTTCCTCCAGCGCCTTCGCCTGCGTCGGCGTCAGGTCCAGCTCGGCGATCCGGCTGCGCTGGTGGGCGTCCAGGCGGCGGCCCAGCTCGGTGACGAGCCCCCGGATCTCCCGGAACCCACACCCCGCCGCCGCGGTCGACTTCGCTTCAGTGGTCACCCCTGAAGCGTACGTCTCCGGCGCGGAAACGAGCGGGGACGGCCGTCCCCGCAGGGCAGCCGTCCCCTCCGGGCGTCCGGTCAGGGCCTCGGGCTCAGCGCCCCGGCCGGACCACCAGGTCCTTGATCTCGGCGTCCCGCGGCAGATCGATCGCCGCGAGGATCGCCGTCGCGACCGACTCCGGGTCGATCCAGCGGGACGGGTCGTACTCCTTGCCCTCCTGGCGGTGGGTGCTCTCCTGCATGGGCGTCGCCGTACGCCCCGGGTAGACCGAGGTCACCCGCACGCCGTTGCCGTGCTCCTCCGCCCGCAGCGAGTCGGCCAACGCCTTGAGGCCGTGCTTGCTCGCCGCGTACGCGCTCCAGTTGGCGTGCGCGTCGAGCCCGGCACCGGAGTTGACGAAGACGACGTCGCCCTTGGCCATCCGCACCAGCGGCAGCAGCAGCCGGGTGAGCTCGGCGGGCGCGACCAGGTTGGCGGCGAGCTGGCGCTGCCACGCCTTGGCCGGCAGGTCACCGACCGCGCCCAGCTCGATGACGCCCGCGATGTGCTGGAGCGAGTCGATGCGGTCCGGCAGCGGCTGCTGCCCGAGGGCGAAGGACAGCTTCTCGGGGTTGGCGAGGTCGCCGACGATCGCGTGCGCCCCGGGGAACTGCTCGGCCAGCTCCTTCGCCCGTACGGCGTCCCGCGCCAGCAGCCACAGCTCCTCGCCGCGCTCCAGCAGCCGCCGTGCGACCGCCGCTCCGATGCCCGACCCTGCGCCCGTGATCAAGTGCGTACCCATGGGGCCGATCCTAACGAGGGCGCGGCCCGTACGGAGTACGTACCGGGTCACGCCCCGGCGCCGGCCCGCTGCTCCAGGTAGGCCAGCGCGGCGGCCCCGTCCTCCGCGAAGAACACCAGGTCGGCGAGGGGGATCGGCAGGAACCGTTCCGCCTCCATCCGCTGGAACTGCTCCTTCAACCCGTCATAGAAACCGGCGGTGTTGAGCAGGACGACCGGCTTGCGGTGCATCCCGTGCTTGCGCAGCTCCAGGATCTCGGTGGCCTCGTCCAGGGTGCCCGTACCGCCCACCATGACGACGACGGCATCGGCGCGCGCCAGCAACTGCGCCTTCCGTTCGGCGAGATCCTTGGTGACGACCATCTCATCCGCGCCGGCCCGCGCCTTGTGCGCCAGGAACTCCACGGAGACGCCGATCAGCCTCCCGCCGGCCTCCTGCACGCCGTCGGCCATGACCTTCATCAGCCCGGTGTCCGAACCGCCCCAGACCAGGGCATGTCCGCCCTTGCCGATCATTTTGGCGAACTCCCGGGCAGGAGCGACATAACGGTCGTCGAGGTCGGCGGCGGAGCAGAAGACGCAGATGTTCATGCCGTCACCCTACGGGGGCGGGGCGCGCCGCCCCGCCCACCGGGAACGGACGTGCCCCGCGCCCGGAGCGGGCGCGGGGCATCCGTGGAGCGGTACCGCAGGATCAGATCAGGCCCTGGTCCAGCATGGCGTCCGCGACCCGCTCGAAGCCGGCGATGTTCGCGCCCGCCACGTAGTCGCCGGGCAGCCCGAACCGTTCGGCGGTCTGGTAACAGGTGTCGTGGATCCCCCGCATGATCGCGGCCAGTTCGCCCTCCGTGCGCGCGAACGGCCACGCCTCGCGGGAGGAGTTCTGCCGCATCTCCAGCGCGCTGGTCGCCACCCCGCCCGCGTTGGCGGCCTTGCCCGGACCGAAGGCCACACCGGCCTCCTTGAGGAGCGCCACGGCCTCCGGGGTGGTCGGCATGTTGGCGCCCTCGGAGACGGCCTTGACGCCGTTGCGGACCAGGATCCGGGCGGCGTCGGCGTCCAGCTCGTTCTGCGTGGCCGACGGCAGCGCCACGTCACAGGCGACGTCCCAGACGCGACCGCCCTCGACGTACTTGGCGGAGACCCCGCGGCGCTCCGCGTAGTCGGCGACCCGGCCGCGCTCGACCTCCTTGATCTGCTTGAGCAGCGCCAGGTCGATGCCCTTCTCGTCGACGACATAGCCGCCGGAGTCCGAGACGGTCAGGACGTGGGCGCCGAGCGCCTGGGCCTTCTCGATGGTGTAGATCGCGACATTGCCGGAGCCGGAGACCGCCACCTGCTGCCCGTCGAGCTCCTCGCCGCGCTGCTTGAGCATCTCCTCGGTGAAGAGCACATTGCCGTAGCCGGTGGCCTCCGTACGGGCCTTGGAGCCGCCCCATTCCAGGCCCTTGCCGGTGAGGACCCCGGCCTCCCAGCGGTTGGTGATGCGGCGGTACTGGCCGAAGAGGTAGCCGATCTCCCGGCCGCCGACGCCGATGTCGCCGGCCGGCACGTCCGTGTGCTCGCCGAGGTGGCGGTGCAGCTCGGTCATGAACGACTGGCAGAAGCGCATGACTTCGGCGTCCGACCTGCCGTGCGGGTCGAAGTCGCTGCCGCCCTTGCCGCCGCCGATGTTCAGGCCGGTCAGCGCGTTCTTGAAGATCTGCTCGAAGCCGAGGAACTTCACGATCCCCAGATTCACCGACGAGTGGAAGCGGAGCCCGCCCTTGTACGGGCCGAGGGCGCTGTTGAACTCCACCCGGAAGCCGCGGTTGACCCGGATCGTCCCGGAATCGTCCTGCCACGGCACCCGGAACATGATCTGCCGCTCCGGCTCGCAGATCCGCTCCAGGATCTTCGCGTCGACGAACTCCGGACGGGCCGCCAGCACCGGCGCCAGCGTCTCCAGGACTTCGAGGGCGGCCTGGTGGAACTCGGGCTCGCCGGGATTCCGACGGACCAGCTCGGCGTGCAGCGATGCCGTCCCCGCGGCGCGCGCGCCGGACCTGGCCTCAGCGTGAACAGTCGACATGACGTGCGTTCCCTTCGTGGCCGACGAAGACCGCGTGCCTCCGGATCACCGTTGAACCGTCGGCGCGGGGCCTCTGACGTCCCGTCGCACCGCCGACCTTATTGGCCGCGGGCCCGCCCATCGACCGCAGGGTGCCCGACACGCCATTCCTGCATGAGGTTTCCCCAACTCCTTCGCCCGATAAGGCCCGATACCTTCCGCCGTTCCGTGGACGAGCGATGGATGGGGTAGGAGGGATGGACGGGGTGTGGGGGATGAACGGGGCCGACTCCGCCCTCACTCCTCTCGGCATCGCTTCTCCCGGCATCGCTGCTCTCGGCATGACTGTTCCTGGCATCCCTGCCGCCCAGGGCTTCGACGACCCCCGTGCGCCGGAGTCCTGGGCGGCCGGAGCGGACGCGCTCAGTCCGCCACGGCGACGGGCTCGGCCGCCCCGGTCCCGGCGGCTCCGCTCCCGGCGGCCCCGGCGCGGCGCACCGCCTCGGCGCCCTCGACCTCGGCCGTGACCATCTGCTCCAGGGGGTGAGCGCCGAGGGCGCCCGCCACCACCATGGCCAGCAGGACGGCCACGATGGCCAGCACCGTGCCCAGCCAGACCATGACGTGCACCGGCAGGGCGTAGGCGCCGATCACCCTGAGGACGCACTCGGCCAGCAGCACGCTCCCCCAGATCAGCGAGAACCGCCGCTCCGCCCGCCGGAAGGGCTCCGAGGCCGCCAGCAGCCGGTCCCAGGCGGCCTCTCCGGCCGGACTGCCCTTCGTCACCCAGGGCTTGAGGCCGGCGGTCATCAACGGCCGCTTCGTCCGTAGGGAGAGCAGGATCGCCACGCCGACGACGCTGCTGACGCCGCTGTCCTTGGCCATCATCAGCCGCGGATCGCCCGCCACCGTGCTCAGCGCCAGCCCCGCCGCGTTGACGAGCAGGATCAGCACCGCGAGGCCGTTGACGCTCCGGCTGCGGACCAGCCCCCAGACCGTGCGGAGCGCCGGGACCACACTGCTCCATCCCAGAGCGGCCACATCGCCCATCCCGGCGCCACTGCTGAGGGCGTAATACAGGCCCAACGGGATCCCGGCGTCCAGGATCAGCGGCCCGAACGCCGCCAGCAGCTGGTTCCCGGCAGGCTGTTGACCACCGGGCCGCCCGCGGCCGGACACCTCGCCGGACGCGGTGGCGGACGGGTCGGCAGCGGGCTGGTACTGAGACATGACGGACTCCCCCGAGCTGGACTGTGAACTGCGGCTGTGCGCCGTTCCTTGCAGCATCAGCTTCGGGCAGCGCGCCGCCCCGCGGCAGGCTCAACTGTCACCGGAACGCTGTGACATTTGTCAGTGCGCGGCGATCGCCCGCCGCTGCCGGACGCGCATCGAGGCGGGTCGGGCGGACCGGGCAGATCGAGCGGACCGGTCGGACGGGGGCCGGTCAGCCCGGCTGTCCGGCCCCTGCCGCGGAACGGCGGTCGGTCGTGGCGATCGTCGCCGAGCCGACCACCCGGGTGCCGTCGTAGAGCACGATCGCCTGGCCGGGGGCGACACCGCGCACCGGCTCCGTGAAGGCGACCCGCAGCTCGGTGCCGTCGACGAGCTCCGCGGTCACCTCGGTCTCGCCGCCGTGCGCGCGAAGCTGGGCGGTGTACGTGGCGGGACCGGCCGTCGGGGGACGGCCGCACCAGCGGGGGCGGATGGCGGTCAGGGCGGTGACGTCGAGGGAGGCGGCGGGGCCGACGGTGACCGTGTTGTCCACCGGGGAGATGTCGAGGACGTAGCGGGGCTTGCCGTCGGGGGCCGGACGGCCGATGCGCAGGCCCTTGCGCTGGCCGATGGTGAAGCCGTACGCGCCCTCGTGCGTGCCGACGACCGTGCCGGACTCGTCGACGATGTCGCCCTCGGCCGTGCCCAGGCGCTTGGCCAGGAAGCCCTGGGTGTCGCCGTCGGCGATGAAGCAGATGTCGTGGCTGTCGGGCTTCTTGGCGACGAACAGGCCGCGGTGGGCGGCCTCTTCGCGGATCTCCGCCTTGGTGGTGCGGGTGTCGCCCAGGGGGAACATCGCGTGCGCCAGCTGGCGGTCGTCGAGGACGCCGAGGACGTAGGACTGGTCCTTGGCCATGTCGGAGGCGCGGTGCAGCTCGCGGCTGCCGTCCTCGCGCAGCACGACCGTGGCGTAGTGGCCGGTGCACACCGCGTCGAAGCCCAGGGCGAGGGCCTTGTCCAGGAGGGCGGCGAACTTGATCTTCTCGTTGCAGCGGAGGCACGGATTCGGGGTGCGCCCGGCCTCGTACTCGGCGAAGAAGTCCTCGACGACGTCCTCGCGGAAGCGCTCGGCGAGGTCCCAGACGTAGAAGGGGATGCCGATCACGTCGGCGGCGCGCCGGGCGTCGTGGGAGTCCTCGATCGTGCAGCAGCCGCGGGCGCCGGTGCGGAAGGACTTCGGGTTCTCGGACAGCGCGAGATGGACGCCGGTCACGTCGTGGCCCGCCTCGGCGGCGCGGGCCGCGGCGACGGCGGAGTCGACACCGCCGGACATGGCGGCGAGTACGCGGAGGCGGCGGGGAGCGGCGGCATCAGTCATAGCCACTCCAGAGTAGACGGAACCGGAGAGCGGCCGGACAGCGTTGTGCAGGGCATGGGGGAGACGGACGGGAAGCAGGGCGGGAAGCGGGACGGGCGGCAGGCCGGGGACGGGGCCGGGGAGCAGGCCGGAGACGGTGCCACTGAGCAGTTCGGAGGCGAGGCGGACGGCTCCGGGGACCGGGCCGGGGAGCGGTCCGGCGACCGGGTTCGCCGGCGGTCCGGGCTCACCCGGCGGCGGGCCCTGCTGATCGGCGGCGGCGCCGTGGTGGCCGCGGGGGCGGCGGCGGTCGCCGCCCGGGAGGAGCTGGCGCACTGGTGGTGGCGGCTGCCGGGGAACGGCAAGCCGCGCAAGGAGGGGGAGGTCGACTTCCGCGGCGCCGAGTGGGCGGCGGCGTCCCCGGCGAACTACCGGCAGGCGAACCGCCCCGACGACTACCCGATCGACCGCGTGGTGATCCATGTCGTCCAGGGCAGCTTCGCGACCGCGCTGAAGGTCTTCCGGGATCCGTTCCACGAGGCGTCGGCGCACTACGTCGTCCGCGGGGACGGGCACATCGCGCAGGCGGTCCGGGAGCTGGACGTGGCGTTCCACGCCGGGAACCGCGGCTACAACGAGCGCAGCGTCGGGATCGAGCACGAGGGCTATGTGGACCGGCCGGAGTCCTTCACCGACGCGCTGTACGCCGCATCGGCGCGGCTGACGGCCGGGGTCTGCCGGCGGTACGGCTTCCCCGCCGACCGGGAGCACGTCATCGGCCATGTCGAGGTGCCGGGCACGGACCATACGGACCCCGGCCCCCACTGGGACTGGGACCGCTACCTGCGGCTGGTGAACGCCGAGCTGCGCACACCGCCCGCGAAGAGCGCGTGAACCGCGCTCCGGGTCACCGAGGCCGGGCGCCGCGGCCTCTCCGCCCCGCCCCATCGGACCGCTCCCTGACCCATCGGACCGGCCCTAGCTGAGCCCCGCGCCCCGTGCCCGTTCCACCACCGGGCCGATGGCCTCCGCCAGGGCCGCGACGTCCTGGGCGGTGGAGGTGTGCCCCAGCGAGAAGCGCAGGGTGCCGCGGGCGAGGTCCTGGGACATGCCGGTGGCGAGGAGCACATGGCTGGGCTGGGCGACGCCCGCGGTGCAGGCCGACCCGGTGGAGCAGGCGATGCCCCGGGCGTCCAGGAGGAGGAGCAGGGAGTCGCCCTCGCAGCCGGGGAAGGTGAAGTGCGCGTTGGCGGGGAGCCGGCCGGCCGGGTCGGGGTCGCCGCCCAGGATCGCGTCGGGGGCGGCGGCCCGCACCGCCTCGATCAGGTCGTCGCGGAGCGCGCCGATCCCGCGGGCGAACTCCTCCCGGTGCGCGACCGCGTGCCGGCCGGCGGCGGCGAACGCGGCGATGGCCGGGGTGTCGAGGGTGCCGGAGCGGACGTGCCGCTCCTGGCCGCCGCCGTGCAGGACGGGCACCGGGGCGTAGGCGCGGCCCAGCAGCAGCGCGCCGATGCCGTACGGGCCGCCGATCTTGTGGCCGGAGACGGTCATCGCGGCCAACCCGGAGGCGGCGAAGTCGACGTCCAGCTGGCCCACCGCCTGCACCGCGTCGGCGTGCAGCGGGACCTCGAACTCCCTTGCCACCTCGGCCAGTTCGCGGACCGGCTGGACGGTGCCGATCTCGTTGTTGGCCCACATGACGGTGGCCAGCGCGACATCGGCGGGGTTGCGGGCGATGGCCTCGCGCAGCGCGTCGGCGTGCACCCGGCCGTGGCGGTCGACCGGCAGCCAGTCGACGGTGGCGCCCTCGTGCTCGCCGAGCCATTCGACGGCGTCCAGGACGGCGTGGTGCTCGACGGGACTGACGAGGACCCGGGTACGGGCCGGGTCGGCTGCCCTGCGGGACCAGTAAAGCCCCTTGACCGCAAGGTTGTCGGCCTCGGTGCCGCCCGCCGTGAAGACGACTTCGCTGGGACGCGCACCCAGTGAGGCGGCGAGCGATTCCCGCGCCTCTTCGACGGTGCGCCGGGCCCGCCGGCCGGCGGCGTGCAGGGAGGACGCGTTGCCGGTGACGGTCAGCTGGGCGGTCATCGCCTGGACCGCCTCCGGAAGCATCGGAGTGGTGGCGGCGTGGTCGAGGTAAACCATGGTGAGCCCGATTCTACGAGGCCGCCCCCGGCGCACGCCCCGCGCGGGGGCGCATTCCCCACGGCGCACGCCGCTGCACGCCTTGGTGCCGACTCGCACGCGCCGAACACCGGGCCCGGCAGGCGGCCGGCACCGTCCACGGCGTGCCCCATGACGAAGCACGCGCCCGTCTCGGCCTGGAGCGCGAGTGAGCTGCCACCTCATCCGGGACGAGCCCGCGCCGGACGCGGCCGCCCTCCCCCTCAAGGACGACCCCGAGGGCTGACGCCAACTCTTCGCCTCCGTCGACCTGTTGGCCGGGCACCCGCACCGCGAAGGATCGATCCCCTACAGCTCACCGGACCTGCACCGTATCCACGGCGGCAGATACCGCACCCGCTACGAGATCCACGACTCCACAGTGACGATCGCCGTCCTCCCTGCCGGCCGGGCGGGCCGACCTCGGGCCCCTCGACACCCTCGTAAGGAATGTCTAGCCTGACACTCATGACGCAGTGGCTTCTGGACCGTACGTTCCGCAGCACGTCGGGCGAGGTGCGCTGGGCCGTTCTCGGGGCGGGCGGCGGGGACGCGCCGCCGGTGGTACTGCTGCACGGGACGCCGTTCTCGTCGTTCGTATGGCGGGGGATCGCGCGGGCGCTGGCCGGGCGGCGGCAGGTCTATGTATGGGACATGCCGGGGTACGGGGCGTCGGAGATGCGGGCCGGGCAGGATGTGTCGCTCGCGGCGCAGGCAGTGGTGTTCGGGGAGCTGCTGGAGCACTGGGGCATGACCGCCCCGGGCGGCCAACCGGCCGTGGTGGCGCATGACTTCGGGGGGTGTGTCGCGCTGCGGGCGCACCTGCTGCACGGGGCGCGGTACGAGCGGCTGGCGCTGGTCGACCCGGTGGCGCTGGCCCCTTGGGGGTCGCCCGCGTACCGGCTGCTGGGGGCGCACGCCGAGGTGTTCGGGCAGCTGCCGCCGGAGCTCCACCGGGCGCTGGCGCGGGAGTACGTCTCCTCCGCGAGCCGCGCCGGGCTGCGCCCGGACGTGCTGGACCGGCTGGTCGAGCCGTGGTGCACGGAGGCGGGCCGGCCGGCGTTCTACCGGCAGATCGCGCAGAACGACCAGCGGTCCACGGACGAGGTGGCCGGGCGGTACGGGGAGATCGCGGTGCCGGTGCTGGTCTGCTGGGGCGCCGACGACGCGTGGATCCCGGTCGCCAAGGGGCACGAGCTGGCCTCCCGTATCCCCGGGGCCCGGCTGCGGGTGATCGAGGGGGCGGGCCATCTGGTCCACGAGGACGCGCCGGCCGAACTGGCGGTGGCCCTGCGGGAGTTCCTCGGACCGCCCCCGGTCGGCCCGGTGGGCGGCGCGCGCTAGCCGACCAGCACCGTGCGGGCCAGCTGGCGGGACTGGGCGACGAGGCGGTCCGCGGAGTCCCAGACCTCGGCGTCCTCCTCCAGGAAGCCGCCGGCCAGATTGCGGGTGGTGATGGCGACCCGCAGCGGGCCGGGGGCCGGGCGGTGGCGTATGTGGGCGGTCAGTTCGACGGTGGGGACCCAGCCGATCAGGCCCATGTCGAAGGCGGTGGGCGGCAGGGCGTCGACCGTCAGAAGCAGCGAGAGCGGGTCGGGGTCGCGGCCGTCGGCGAGGCCGAACCAGGCGCGCATCTCGCCCTTGCCCGAGGGGGCGCCGACCGCCCAGCCCGCGGTGGCCGGGTCGAGGCGGAGGTCGAGCCGGCCGGCGATCGCGGTGCTGCCGGGGATGGCCGGGCGCTCACCCGGGGCGCTCTCGGCACCCAGGCAGTGCTCGTACGGCGGGATGGCCGGGGGCTTGGCGGTGGTGCGGACGTCGTCGGGCAGGGCGGCGAGGTCCCCGTACGCGGCGAGCACGCGCAGCCGCTCGACCTCGGCGCCGTCCTCGTCGAACTGCACGAGGGCGGCGGTCCCGGTGGAGAGCGTACGGCCGGTGCGGACCACTTCGGTGCGGATCACGGCGGGGCCGGGGACGGAGGCCGTGAGGTAGTGCGCGGTGACCGTGAGCGGGTCGGGGTGCGGGAGGGCGTCGCCCAGGGCCCGGCCCATGAGGGCGAGGAGGTAGCCGCCGTTGACCGCGTTGATGATCGTCCAGCCCGCGGAGAGGTGGGTGTCGTAGGCGCCGGTGGCGCGTCGGATGACCGCCGTATCGCGGTCGAACTCACTGTTTCCTACGGTCGCCGTTGCCATGGCGGCACCGTACACCGGTTTATTACCGACCGGTAGTGTCAATTTCAAGGACCGGCTGTGGACCTCGGGCGGGCCGTCGGCGTCCACCTACCGAACACCCTCGGACCCGCGCATTCCGCGGCTGTAATGATGGCGGCATGCTTCACGTGCTCTACCTGATAGGCGTCGCGGCCTTCGCGGCGAGCGGTGTGCTGGCCGCCTACCGCGCCAACATGGATCCGTTCGGCGGCCTGGTGCTGGCGTTCGCCGCGTCCATCTCGGGCGGCACGCTGCGCGATCTGATCCTGGACCGGCGGCCCCTGTACTGGACGCACGACTGGGTACTGCTCACGGTGATCATCTGCGTCGGTGTCGGCACCGTGGTCTATCTGCGGTTCTGGTCGCTGCCGCGGAAGTCCCTGCTCGTCGTGGACGCGATCGGGCTGTCCGTCGTCACGGTGATCGGGGCGCGCGCGGCGATCACGGCGGGGGCCACCCCGCTCGCCGTGATCATCCTGGCGGTGCTGACCGGAGTGGCCGGCGAGGTCATCCGGGACGTGCTGTGCGGGGAGTTCCCGCCGCTGCTGCTGCGCGAGGACGTCTACGCCATAGCGGCGCTGGCCGGCGGCTGCTGCTATCTCCTGCTGCACCACCTCGGGGTCGGGGCCACCCCCGCCGCGGCGGTCTCGGCGGGGGTGGTGTTCGCGCTGCGGATGGGCGCGGTCTACCTCGGGCTGCATCTGCCCCGGCCGCAGCAGCTGCGCGCACGGGGGGCCGAGAAGGAGCCCGAGCCCGAGGAGGGCGCGTAGCCGCGCGGCTGCACGACCGGGTGGGCGGTCAGTTCCCCGGCAGGGCCGGCCGGCCCGGGGTGTCGAGCCAGGTGTGGAACAGGTCGCCCAGCCGCTGACCGGAGACCTTCTCGGCGAGCGCGATGAACTGGGCGGTGTCCGCGTTTCCGTAGCGGTGCTGCGCGGTCCAGGTGGGCAGCAGCTTGAAGAACGCCTTGTCACCGATGCGTTCGCGCAGCGCCTGGAGCGTCATCGCGCCCCGCTCGTAGACCGCGTCGGAGAACATGGTGTCCCGCTGCGGGTCGGAGACCTTGATCTTCCACAAGGGGTCGTTCGCGGGCAGGGAGTTGTACGCCTTGCGGAAGGCGTCATGGGCGGTCGTGGTGCCGCGGTGCTCGGCCCACAGCCACTGGGCGTACGTGGCGAAGCCCTCGTTGAGCCAGATGTCCTTCCACTGCTTGACCGAGACCGAGTCGCCGAACCACTGGTGGGCCAGCTCGTGGACGATGGTGGTCTCGTTGCGCACCGCCGAGTAGACCGGCTTGGACTGCACCTCCAGGGAGAAGCCGGCCTCCGGCATGTCGTCGACGACCGCGCCGGTCTCCTCGAAGGGGTAGGGACCGAATATCTTGGACCAGTAGTCGGTGGCCTCCGAGGTGATGCCGTAGACGTCGACCTTGCCGGTGGGGAGGGTCGGGTCGGTGGCGACGTAGATCGGGGTGCCGCCGGGGGTGGTGCCGGTCCGGACGTCGAACTTGCCGATGGTGGCGGTCGCCAGGTACGTCGCCATCGGGCGGCTCTCGCGCCAGTGGGACCAGGAGCGGCCGTGCGACTCGCCGGAGCTGATGAGCCGCCCGTTGGAGACGCCGGTCAGGCCCTTCGGGGCGTCGATGCGGATGTCGTAGGTGGCCTTCTCGCTGGGGTGGTCGCTGGAGGGGAACCACGTCGAGGCCGCGTTCGGCTCGCAGGCGACGAAGACGCCGGTCTTGGTCTTCATCCAGCCGTACTTGGAGCCGAAGACGATCGGGCCGCTGAGCGGCTGCGGGACGCCGTGGTAGACGACGGTGACGGCGAAGCGGGCGCTGCGGGAGAGCGGGGCGTCGGGGCGGATGACGATCTTGTCGCCGGTCCGGTGGAAGTGGGCCCGGTGGCCGTTCACCCGGATCGAGTCGACGGTCAGCTTCTGGAGGTCCAGGTCGAACGTCGAGAGGTTCTGGGTGGCTCTGGCGGTCAGCGTGGTCCGGCCGTCGAGCCGGCCGGAGTCGGGGTGGTAGCTGACGCCGAGATCGTAGTGGAGGGGGGTGAAGCCGCCGTTGCCCATCTTGGGGAAGTAGGGGTCACCGACCCCGGGGGCGCCGGGGGTGGCGCCGGGGGCGGCGGCGACGGTGGCGGCCGAGGCCACCGCGGTCGCCAGGGCGAGCCAGCGGGAGGTGCGACGCGCAGAGCGGGAGAGTGCCATGAGCCGTCCCTTCAGCACACGGATGCGATGAGAACAAACGCGCCAACTCTGCACACTTCCACGGGACTTCACCAGCAACTTTACCAAGTCATCAGCACTTACTGATCTGTTGCCACATTACCGGCCGAACTTTCGGTCATCGTGGCCGAGTCGGGACCTTCGCCCTCGGGATGGTGGCACGCCACCCGGTGCCCGGTCCGCAGCTCGACCAGCGGCGGCTCGGTGGTGGTGCACTCCTCCGTCGCCTTCCAGCAGCGGGTGCGGAACCGGCAGCCGGTGGGCGGGTCGATCGGCGAGGGGACATCGCCCTTCAGCAGGATCCGGTCGCGTTCGGTGCGCCGTTTGGGGTCGGGCACCGGGACCGCGGACAGCAGCGCCTTGGTGTACGGGTGCCGCGGCGACGCGTAGAGGGATGCGCGGTCGGCGAGTTCGACGATCTTGCCGAGGTACATCACCGCGATCCGGTCCGAGACGTGCCGGATGACCGAGAGGTCGTGGGCGATGATGACGTAGGTCAGGCCCAGCTCCTCCTGGAGGTCGTCCATGAGGTTGACGACCTGGGCCTGGATGGAGACGTCCAGGGCCGAGACCGGCTCGTCGGCGACCACCAGCTTCGGCTTGAGGGCCAGCGCCCGGGCGATCCCGATGCGCTGCCGCTGGCCGCCGGAGAACTCGTGCGGATAGCGGTTGTAGTGCTCCGGGCTCAGGCCCACCAGCTCCAGCAGCCGCTGCACCTCCTTCTTCACCCCGCCCTCGGGCTCGACGCCCTGGAGGCGGAACGGGGTGGAGACGATGCCGCCGATGGTGTGCCGCGGGTTCAGCGAACCGTACGGGTCCTGGAAGATCATCTGGACGTCGCGGCGCAGCGGCCGGAGCCGCCCCGGGGACAGATGGGTGATGTCCCGGCCCTCGAACTCGATGGAGCCGCCGGTCGGTTCGTCGAGCCGGGTGATCAGCCGGCCCATCGTCGACTTGCCGCAGCCGGACTCGCCGACGACGCCGAGCGTCTCCCCCGGCAGCACGTCGAAGTCGATGCCGTCGACGGCCTGGACGGCGCCGACCCGGCGCTTGAGGAGCCCCTTGGTGATCGGGAAGTGCCGGACCAGGCCGCGTACCCTCAGCAGCGGCCCGTCCTGCGTCGCGTTCTCGGTCGTCTGAGTCGTCTCGTTCGTCTCGGTCGTCTCGTTCGTCTCGGTCACAGCTTCGGCGCAATCTCTTCGGTCCAGATACGCTCCCGCTCCTCCTGCGCCATGTGGCAGGCGGAGAAGTGCCCGCCGGCGACCTGACGCAGTTCGGGGCGCACGGTGCGGGTGACGTCGCCCTCGGGGATGTCCGCGTACGGGCAACGGGGGTTGAAGGCACAGCCGGACGGCACGTTGATCAGGCTGGGCGGCGAGCCCTTGACGGGGATCAGCCGGTCCGTCTGGTCGCGGTCGATCCGCGGCATGGAGCCGAGCAGACCCCAGGTGTAGGGGTGCTGCGGGGTCGAGAAGACCTTCTCCGACGGGCCGCGCTCCACGCACCGGCCGCCGTACATCACCAGCAGGTCGTCGGCGAGTTCGGCCACCACGCCCAGGTCGTGGGTGATGATGATGACCGCCGAGCCGAACTCCTTCTGGAGATCGCGGATCAGGTCCAGGATCTGCGCCTGGACGGTGACGTCCAGGGCGGTGGTCGGCTCGTCGGCGATCAGCAGCTCGGGGTTGTTGACCAGCGCCATGGCGATCATGGCGCGCTGCCGCATCCCGCCGGAGAACTGGTGCGGATGGTCGTCGACGCGCTTGTCCGGCTGCGGGATGCCGACCCGGTCGAGCATCTCGACGGCCCGCTTGCGCGCGGTCCTCCGGTCGACGTCGTGGTGGACGCGGTACGCCTCCACGATCTGGCTGCCGACCGTGTAGAAGGGGTGCAGCGCGGACAGCGGGTCCTGGAAGATCATTGCCATCTCGCGGCCCCGCAGCCGGCGCACCTCGTCCGGGTCGGCGCCGACCAGTTCCCTGCCGCCCAGCCAGATCTCGCCGGACATCCGGACCTTGCTGCGCTGCCGCCGGGAGGCACGGTGCAGCCCCATGACGGCGAGCGAGGTCACGGACTTGCCGGAGCCGGACTCGCCGACGATGCCGAGCGTCCTGCCCTTCTCCAGGCTGAAGGTCAGGCCGTCGACGGACTTGACGAGGCCGTCGTCGGTGGGGAAGTGCACCTTCAGATCGCGGACTTCGAGGAAGGCGGAAGGCGGCCCGGCGGCGGGCCCGGCGGCGGGCTCGGGCTTCGCGGCCTGCTCCGCCTGCGTGGCTTCCTCTGCCTTCCCGGCCTCCTCGGCCTCCCCGACCGTCCCGTTCTCGTTCTCGTTCTCGTTCTCGGAAGCGTCGGTCACGTGAGCCTCACCCGCGGGTCGACGGCGGCGTACAGTACGTCCACCACCAGGTTGCAAATGACGATGAAGAACGCGGCGAGCAGGGTGACGCCGAGGATGTTCGGCAGGTCGTTGGCGTTGATCGAGTCGACCGCGAAGGCGCCGACTCCCTTGAGCGAGAAGACCTGTTCGGTGATCAGCGCACCGCCCAGCAGCAGCCCCAGGTCCATGCCGAGGACGGTGATGATCGGGGTGAGCGCGGCCCGGAGCCCGTGCCGCAGGACCACCTTGCGCTCCCGCAGGCCCTTGGCTCGGGCGGTGCGGATGTAGTCCTCGCTCAGCGTCTCCAGCATGCCCGCCCGGGTGAGCCGGGCGTAGAGCGCGGAGTAGAGGAAGGCCAGGGTGACCCACGGCAGGACCAGCGTCCGGGCCCACAGGAACGGGTCCTGGAGCAGCGGGACGTAGTCGCTGCGCTCGAAGATCGGCCACTGGTAGGTGAACAGGGCCAGCGCCAGCGCGCCGGTGAAGAACATCGGGAGCGAGACGCCGGCCAGCGCCACGCCCATGGCCAACCGGTCGAAGAACGAGCCGGGGCGGAGCGCGGAGAGCACGCCGGTGGCGACGCCGGAGACCAGCCACAGCACCGCGGCACCGGCGGCCAGCGACACCGTCACCGGGAGCCGGGACTGGATTTCCGGCCAGACCTCGATATGCGTCTTGAAGGAGTAACCGAAGCACGGCACATGGCACTTGGCCGCGTCCGGTCCGAATTTGTAGTCGACGCCGACGAAGATGCCCTTGAGGAATTCCCAGTACTGCTCGTACACCGGCTTGTCCAGCCCGAGGTTCTTCTTCACCGCGGCGATGTCCGCGGTAGTGGGGGCCTTTCCGATGTACTGCTGGGCAAGCTGGTCGGTGCTCTGCCCGGCCAGTTTCGGCAGCAGGAAGAAGATGCCGAAAGTGACCGCGCTGACGATCAGCAGCAGGATCACTGCGCTGATCAACCTGCGGATGATGTACGAGAACACGGGGATGCGGCGCCGGTGCCGCGGGCCGGGAGCGACCGGCCCGCGGACACCAATGCCTTCACCTGCCTTCCAGGGCTGCTACTTCTTGACGCCGATGTTGAGGTAGTCGTACTCACCGCTGAAGGCCGAGGTGGACACCAGGTTGGTGGCCTTGGGCGAGCGGTACATCAGGACCTTGAAGTAGGTCAGCGGGACGATCGCGGCCTGCTCCATCGCCTTTTTGTCGATATCGGCGTACGCCTTCTCGCGGGCGCCCTTGTCGGTGTTGGCGATGGCGCTGTTGAGCAGGTTGTTGATCTCCGGATCGTCCAGCTCGGACAGGTTGGAGTTGCCGGACTGGCTGATCGCCTTGCCGTTGAGGATCTGCTGGAGGTAGCCGTAGCCGGTCGGGAAGTCGGCGCCCCACTGCATCATGATCAGGCCGACGTTGTTGGACTTGTTGAACGCCGGGACACCGGCGTAGTCCGAGAAGTACTTGCTGGTCGGGTACGACTGGATCTTGGCGTTGATGCCGATCTTCTTCAGCGAGCCGATGACCGAGGTGGCGGCGTCGACCTCGTCCTGGCGGTCGTTGCGGGCCAGGATCGTGGTGCTGACGTTGCCCGCACCGCACTTGGCCCAGTGCTTCTTGGCCTCGGTCAGGTCCAGGTTGTCGCCGCTGTACTTCTGCGGGTACAGGTCGTACTTCTGGTAGCCGGCGATGTCCGTCGGCAGGACCGTGGAGGCGATCTCACCGCGGATCGGGCCGCCGAGCGCGGTCTGCACCGCCTTCTTGTCGATGGCGTACTCGACGGCCTTGCGGCACTCGACGTTGTCGAACGGCGCGACCTTGGTGTTGAGCGCCGTGTAGACGAGGCGCTGGCCGAGCGCGTTGTCGGTGCTGGCCTTGAGCTTCGGGTCGGTCAGCAGCTGGGCCTGGGTCTGGCCGTCGACGCCGCGGCCGGCCATGTCGACCAGGGTGTTGCCGGACTGGAGGTCCTTGTCGATGGTCGACTGGGCGACCTTCAGGTTGAGCACGATCTTGTCCGGCAGCTGCTTGCGCAGCGGGTCGGTCCGCGCCGACCAGTTCGGATTGCGGACCAGGGTGAGCTGCTTGCCCTCCTGGTAGTTCTCGAACTTGTACGAGCCGGTGGAGACCACGCTCTTGGTGTAGTCCGCGCCCTTGTCCTTGGCCTGCGGGACCGGGGCGGTCTGCGGGGCGCTCACCAGGTAGTCGAACTCGGCGAACGGCTGCTTGAGGTGGAAGACGATGGTCTGCGGGTCAGGGGTCTCGATGGACTTGAGCCCGTCCTTGCTCTTGTCCTTGTAAGGCCCCTTGTAGCCGCCGTCGTTGTCCTGGAGGAACTGCTGGAAGTAGTTCGGCCCCAGCGAGAGGATGTCGCGCGCGAAGTTGCTGCGCTCCACGGCGTACTTCACGTCCTGGGAGGTGACCGTCGTGCCGTCCTCGTACTTGACGCCCTTGCGGATCTTGTACGTCCAGGTCTTGCCGCCGTCGCTGGGCTTGCCCATCGACTCGGCGAGGTCCGGGGCCAGCTCCTCGCCCTTGGTGCCGGGGCCCGGCTTGAAGGTGGTGAGCGGGCGGGCGTAGAGGCGGCTGAAGTTGTAGACGAAGGCGTAGTAGGTGTTGCCCGGGTCGAAGGACTCGGGGGCGTCGCTCATCGCGTAGGTGACCGTGCCCCCCTTCGCGTCCGAGGCGTTGACGACGCTCGTGGTGGCGGCGTTGGCCTCGGCCGAGCTGTCCGAGGAGCCCTTTCCGCTACAGCCGGCCAGCAAAAGGCCCGCACTGGTGAGAGCCGCGACAGCCGCGACCGGAACTGACCTTCGCATAATGGTCGGTATCCCCTTCGTTCGTGGTGAAACGTCCTTACGAAACGGCGGTGGTGCAGTTCGGGAGCCCGTCGGCCGTCAGCGGCTGCGCGGGTCGAGTGCGTCCCTCAGTCCGTCACCGAGCAGGTTGAAGGCGAGCACGGTGACGAAGATCGCGAGGCCGGGGACGATCATGTACTGGGGGTCGACCTCGTAGTACTTGACCGCCTGGGTGAGCGTGCCGCCCCAGGAGGACTGGGGTGGCTGGATACCGACGCCCAGGAAGCTCAGCGCCGCCTCGAAGAGGATGTTGGAGGGGATCAGCAGCGTCGAGTAGACGATGATCGGCCCCACCAGGTTGGGCAGCAGTTCCCGGAAGAGGATGAACGGCCCGCGCGCGCCCAGTCCGCGGGCCGCGGAGACGAATTCCCGCTCGCGCAGCGACAGCGTCTGCGCACGCACGATCCGGCCCATGTACGGCCAGTTGAAGAAGCCGATCACGAAGATCAGCACCGAGATGTGCAGCGGCAGCCCTTGCAGGCCGAACGCTCCGCCCTGGAGGGAGGCGGAGATCGCGATGGCGAACAGCAGCAGCGGGAAGGCCAGGAAGACGTCCATCATCCGGCTGATGAACGCGTCCACCCGGCCGCGGTAGAAGCCGGCGACGACGCCGAGCACACTGCCGATGGCGACCGACAGCAGCGTCGCGCCGAACGCCACCAGCAGCGACACCCAGGAGCCCTCCAGGATCCGGGCGAGCAGATCGCGGCCGAACTTGGGGTCCACCCCGAGCAGGTGGTCGCCGCTCATCCCGCCGAAGTCCCCTTTGGGGAGCGTGGTGTTGGAGTCGATCAGGTCCGGGTGCGGCAGGTTCGGGTCGAGTCCGAAGAGCGCCTGGAGGGGACGGGAGAGCGCGGCGATCAGGACGAGCAGGACGACGACGACGGCACCCGCCACGGCGACCTTGTCGCGGCGGAAGCGCAGCCAGGCGATCTGACCGAGCGAGCGCCCCTCGATCCGCTTGCTCTCCACGCCCTCCAGCACCGCTTCCGGCTGCGCCTGCGCAGCTGCCCCGGTGGTCTCGATCGGTGCGGTCACGGTGCCCTTGACCCCTCTCGGCCGGCGGTGGCCGGCCGGTGCCCGCCGCGGTAGCGGCCCGGTTTCCCATCACTGACTCTTCCCCCGATGCCAATTCGTCATGACATAAGGGGCGTTCACTCAACGGAAGATCAGAGGTAGTGCGGTGGATCAGAGGTGCTGCGGTGGCGCAAAGATGCTGCGTTGCCGTTCAGAGGTGACGCTCGTACAAGGGACCGAGGCCCTGTGCCGCCGGAGTCTTCATCCGACCGGCGATCACTCACCAGCCCCCGTAGGGAATGGATGCACAACCGTGATCTGAGCCACGACCTTCCGTTATACGAACAACGGTGCGGGCTGACCGGACCGAACGGGGGCGCGAAAGGGGCTTAACTGGCGTACAGGCAGGGGGAATTCAGGCCACGTACGGCAGCCGGTCGCGGCGCCGGGGACGCCCGCCGGCGTCAGTAGGGACGCGGGTATCCGTAACCGTAGGAAGGTCCCGGAGCGGGCGGCTGGGCATAGCCGTCGCGGTCGAAGAAGGGGCGCGCGGACGCCCGCATCCACATGCCGACCGGGTCGTACTCGTCGTTCATCGCGACGGTCGAAACGGGCAGACCATCCGGAACAGCGCCCATCGACTGCTGGATCATCAACCGCACCGAATCCACCGCAGGCTGGCCGGTGTCGTACAGGTCCAGCCCGATCGCCAGATACGGGGCACCGAGGGCGGGCTGCACCCAGGCCCGACGCAACGACCGCACGGCGGGCGTGCGGTGGGCGTTCTGGGCGAGCAGGGCGTAGAACTGCGGGATGTCGACGACCGGTTCGGAGATCCGCAGCGGCCCGGCGGGCAGCCGGTCGAGGCCGCCGGCGATCCGCCGCAGATCGAGCCAGGGGACACCGACACCACCGCCGGGAGCGTGCGGGTTCAGCCACAGCCCCCAGCGGTCGGGGAAGAGGGAGGCGGCGATCTCCGGGCCGGTGACGAGCTCGTGGTCGCGGTTCCAGCCGGAGGCGGCGAGTTCGGCGGCGGAGGTCACGCAGGGGGCGTAGCCCAGCCCGTCGACCTCCATGTTCCCGTACTGGGCGTCGGGCATCCCGGCCCGGCCGTGCCAGAGGAGCATCCAGACCTGGCCCTGGGCGAGCGCGTGCAACAGCGCCTCGTAGGCGTCGTAGCGGCCGGGCGAGACCTGTTGCAGCATCTGCTCGACCTGGCCGGCCGCCGCGGCCCCCTGATGCGCACCCGCGCTCACGTGGTCCCGTCCCTTCTCTCAGCAGGGCACGTGAGGGTGCGCCCGCCCGTCATCCAACCAGCTTACGAGTGGTCCCGAGAGTAGAAGGGCCGCACGCGCTCCAGCATCCGGTCGGCGACCGGATCCCCCTGGGCGATGTCGAGCAGGACGAGCTGTACGGACCAGGGCACCGGCACCGCACCGAGCGCCCGTCCGAGGGCCGTCAGCACCTGCGCGCGGGCGCTGCCGTCGTGCAGCCGCTCGGCGGGCACGTCGAGTTGCACACCGACGAACAGCGCGGGCGTGTCGCCCTCGACACTTGCCAGGGCACGCCGGGCAGTCAGGACAAATCCGGCACCGGAGAACTCCAGTCCGGCCGCGGCGAGGAAGTCCACCGGCTCGTCCTGCCAGTCCGGCTCGAAGAGCCGCACCCGGGCGCCGCTGGGCAGACCGCCGTCCGCCTCCGCGCGCCCGGCACGGCACAGTTCGGCCACCGCGGGCGGCGGCAGCGGGACGCCGACCGTGCCGTCGGGGTTGACCGCGATACCCACCAGCGGCGGCAGCCCGCGGGCGAACTCCCGGGCGGGCGCGACGGTGAAGCTCATATGCGCCCCGGCGACCTTCATGAATTCCTGCTCGGAGCTGAAGACCGGGACGTACGCCGCCCCGGCGATCTCCACGGTCGGCACATCGAGACCGGCCGCCCCGAAGCCGGCGCTCTCCGGGCCGCCGCCCTTGGGCAGCGGCACCCACACCCGGCTGCGGCCCAGCACCTCGACGATCCGGCCGCCCGCCTCCGGATGCCCGACCGATGCGGCCAGCACCTCTTCGAGCTCGTTCGCCGGCCAGGCCAGCTGCGGTATCCCGTGGTCCGGGAAGTCCCCCTGCACCGGAAAGTTCCCCGGATAGTTGTCCGGATAGTCCATGTCACCCACCCATTGCCGACCGCGCCATCTGGCCAAAGACACTAGCGGGAGGCAGGGGAAGGGCCGAAGCCGGAGCCGCACACAGGAGCGAGTCGGGAATCGTCCGTACGCGGCGCCGCCCGCCCGTCAGCCGAAGCTGACCGCCTCCAGCGCGCCGGCCGCCCGGCGGTCCAGCAGCACCGCGGAGCCGAAGCCGTCCGGCAGCCGGTCGTCCTCCGCCCGACCCACCAGCCGCCGTACCGCCCTGCGGTGGCGGGCGAACGCGTACCAGGACACCCCGCGCCCGCGCGCCCGCTGACCGGTCAGCGCCACCTCCGGCGGCACGTCGAGCAGCACCAGGTGCAGCCCCCGGCCGCGGCGCCGGGCCACCCGGGAGATCCAGCGGCGCACCCACGCCAGCGTCCCGCAGTCGTGCACCACCACGCTGCCGCCGGAGCGCAGCGCCCGGCGCAGCGCGAGATAGTGCGCCGCGCGGACCAGCGGGCGGTACAGGCCGTACGGCAGCCGGCGCAGCCGGCCGCCCTCCCAGCGCTCCCGGGCGTCCTGGGAGTCGATGCGGTGCACCGCGGCGCCGCACGCGTCCAGCGGCGGCACCAGGCGCCGCATCAGGGTGCTCTTGCCGCTGCCCGGCAGACCGGAGACCACGACCAGATCGCCGGGCGGGAAGCGGAGTTCGGCGGTGCGGCGGGCCGGGCGGGCGCCCCGGAGGTCGGTGATCCGGGGGCGGCGGCCGGGCCGCGGGGCGGACGGCGGTCGGCGCCGGGTCCCGGAGGCGGCGTCCGCCTGGTCCGCGGGCGCCCTGCCCGAAGTGGCCGCGTATGCCGCTTCCCTGTGCACCGTGATCGCCCCTCCCCGGCCGGTTCCGGCTCCGGTTCGGGACCGGAGCCGCATCCGCAGAGTGTCAAGAAAAGGCAATGTCCCTCAAGGCGAATACCCGATCCGACGAGGTGGCGGGCGCGAGGGTGACGGCGCACCGGGTCGACGGCCACCGGCTGCCGCCGGCGGCGCGGCGGACGCGACGGGTTCCGGCGGCGCGCGGGCGGCCGTGCGGAGCCGGTCGGAACGGGGCGGCGACCAGGGCTCCTTTATCCGGCGATCCCGTGCAATGATGTGGCCGCCACGGGCACACCTCTGGTCACTCGTGCACTGCCAACTCCATACCGGCCGTTTGAACCCGCGCGGGAGAGTCCCCGGCCACCACGGCGGGGCGCCGAAGGAGCAAGTCCTCCCTTGAATCTCTCAGGCCCCTATACCGCGCGGGCGAGGCAGATCTGAAAAGCGAGCCACTGCCCGGTTGCAGGTGCGGCTCCACCCAAGGTGCAAACCGGGTCCGTTCGCGGGATCCCGGTGAACCTCTCAGGTTCCGATGACAGATGGGGAGACCGTCTTGTCACCCATGCCTGGGAGCCCGGAACGATGACTGAAGCCCCCCGCCGCACCGCGCTGGATGCCACCCATCGCGCGCTCGGCGCGACCATGACCGACTTCGCCGGCTGGGACATGCCGCTGCGCTACAGCAGCGAGCGCGACGAGCACGTCGCCGTCCGCACCCGCGCCGGCCTCTTCGACCTCTCCCACATGGGCGAGATCACCGTCACCGGCCCGCGGGCCGCCGACCTCCTCGACTACGCGCTGGTCGGCAACATCGGCGGCGTCGCCACCGGACGGGCCCGCTACACCATGATCTGCGCGCCCGACGGCGGCATCCTCGACGACCTGATCGTCTACCGGCTCGCCGACCAGGAGTACATGGTCGTCGCCAACGCCTCCAACGCCCAGGTGGTGCTGGACGCGCTGACCGAGCGGGCCGGCGGGTTCGACGCCGCGATCCGCGACGACCGCGACGCCTATGCGCTGATCGCGGTGCAGGGCCCGGAGTCCCCCGGCATCCTCAAGGGGCTGACCGACGCCGACCTGGACGGGCTGAAGTACTACGCGGGCCTGCCCGGCAAGGTCGCCGGCGTGGACGCGCTGATCGCCCGCACCGGATACACCGGCGAGGACGGCTTCGAGCTGTTCGTCCGGCCGGCGGACGCGGTCGCCCTCTGGGAGGCGCTGACCGAGGCCGGCGCCTCCGTGGGCCTGGTCCCCTGCGGGCTGTCCTGCCGCGACACCCTGCGCCTGGAGGCCGGCATGCCGCTCTACGGGCACGAGCTGACCTCCGCCACCACGCCGTTCGACGCCGGTCTGGGCCGGGTGGTGAAGTTCGATAAGACCACCAACGGCGGGGACTTCGTGGGCCGCGCCGCGCTGGCGCAGGCGGCCGAGCGCGCCGAGACCGCACCGCCGCGCAAGCTGGTCGGCCTGATCGCCGAGGGCCGCCGGGTGCCGCGCGCCGGATACCCGGTCGTCGCGGCCGACGGCACGGTCATCGGCGAGGTGACCTCGGGGGCGCCCTCCCCCACCCTCGGCAAGCCGATCGCCATCGCGTACGTCGACGCGGCCCACGCCGCGCCGGGCACCGAGGGCGTCCGGGTGGACATCCGTGGCAGCCATGAGCCGTACGAGGTCGTCGCGCTGCCCTTCTACAAGCGGCAGAAGTAGCGGTCGGCCGCCGCCGCAGTAACGGTTCATCGACCGTGGACGCGGCAGCGGTGCGCCGCCGCGCCTCCCACGGCACGACCCGCGCCCCGGCCCCGCCGGGGGCGACCCCCTTCACGACCACACCCCCGCGTACAGGAGAATCGAACCATGGACAACCCCCAGCAGCTGCGCTACAGCAAGGAGCACGAGTGGCTGTCGGCCGCCGAGGACGGCGTCTCGACGGTCGGCATCACCGAGCACGCGGCGAACGCGCTCGGCGACGTCGTCTTCGTGCAGCTCCCGGAGGTCGGCGCCACGGTCACGGCAGGCGAGTCCTGCGGTGAGCTGGAGTCGACCAAGTCGGTCAGCGATCTCTACGCGCCCGTCGACGGCGAGATCACGGAGGTCAACGAGGACGTCGCGAGCGACCCCTCGCTGGTGAACTCCGCCCCGTTCGAAGGCGGTTGGCTGTTCAAGGTGAAGATCACCGGTGAGCCGGAGGACCTGCTCACGGCCGACGAGTACACCGCCTTCACCGCCGGCTGAGCCCGCCCCTGCCGGAGCTTCGCACCCCTCCCGATCCTCCAGGAAGAACTCATGTCGCTTCTCAACAGCTCCCTCCATGAGCTCGACCCCGACGTCGCCGCCGCCGTCGACGCCGAGCTGCACCGCCAGCAGTCCACCCTCGAAATGATCGCCTCGGAGAACTTCGCTCCGGTAGCCGTCATGGAGGCCCAGGGCTCCGTCCTCACCAACAAGTACGCCGAGGGCTACCCCGGCCGCCGCTACTACGGCGGCTGCGAACACGTCGACGTCGTCGAACAGATCGCCATCGACCGCATCAAGGCCCTCTTCGGCGCCGAGGCCGCCAACGTCCAGCCGCACTCCGGCGCACAGGCCAACGCCGCCGCCATGTTCGCGCTGATCAAGCCGGGCGACACCATCCTGGGCCTCAACCTCGCCCACGGTGGACACCTCACCCACGGCATGAAGATCAACTTCAGCGGCAAGCTCTACAACGTCGTCCCCTACCACGTCGACGAGAAGACCAACCTCGTCGACATGGACGAGGTCGAGCGCCTCGCCAAGGAGCACCGCCCCAAGCTCATCGTCGCCGGCTGGTCCGCCTACCCGCGCCAGCTCGACTTCGCCGCCTTCCGCCGTATCGCGGACGAGGTCGGCGCCTACCTCATGGTCGACATGGCCCACTTCGCCGGCCTCGTCGCCGCGGGCCTGCACCCCTCGCCCATCCCCCACGCCCACGTCGTGACCACCACCACCCACAAGACCCTCGGTGGCCCCCGCGGCGGCGTCATCCTCTCCACCGCCGAACTCGCCAAGAAGATCAACTCCGCGGTCTTCCCCGGCCAGCAGGGCGGCCCCCTGGAGCACGTCATCGCCGCCAAGGCCGTCTCCTTCAAGGTCGCCGCCTCGGAGGAGTTCAAGGAGCGCCAGCAGCGCACCCTGGAAGGCGCCAAGATCCTCGCCGAACGTCTCATCCAGGACGACGTCACCGCACACGGCGTCTCCGTCCTGTCCGGCGGCACCGACGTCCACCTCGTCCTGGTCGACCTGCGCGACTCCGAGCTCGACGGTCAGCAGGCCGAGGACCGCCTCCACGAGGTCGGCATCACCGTCAACCGCAACGCCATCCCCAACGACCCCCGCCCCCCGATGATCACCTCCGGCCTGCGCATCGGCACCCCCGCGCTGGCCACCCGCGGCTTCCAGGCCGACGACTTCCGCGAGGTCGCCGACATCATCGCCGAAGCCCTCAAGCCCACCTACGACCGCGACGCCCTCTCGGCCCGGGTCACGGCCCTGGCCGAGAAGTACCCCCTCTACCCGTCCCTGTGACGCGTCTCATGACGTGAGGGCCGGCCCGTTCGCGGGCCGGGACGAAGCGGGCGGCGAGCCCGGGGCCGGCCTTCGGCCCCGGGCTCGTGCCCTGCTGCCCGGATTCCTCCGTTTTTCCCGCTGACATCCGCCCGACGCCTGACGTCCGGCGGCAGCACCGCCCGAGCGGGTTACGCTCGACAGTCGGGACGGAAACACCCCTCCTGCCCGACTTGCTCCACCGTCCACCACGAGCAGACAAAGGAGTCCGCCCCCGTGGCCATCTCCGTCTTCGACCTCTTCTCCATCGGCATCGGCCCCTCCAGCTCGCACACCGTGGGCCCCATGCGCGCCGCCCGGATGTTCGCCGGCCGGCTCAAGAAGGACGGTCTGCTCGCCCAGACGGTCTCCGTACGCGCTGAACTCTTCGGCTCCCTCGGTGCCACCGGCCACGGCCACGGCACCCCCAAGGCCGTCCTCCTCGGCCTCGAAGGCCACTCCCCCCGCACCGTCGACGTGGAAACCGCCGACGACGAGGTGGAGCGCATCCGCACCACCGGCCGGCTGCGCCTCCTCGGCGCCGAGATAGGCACCGCCCACGAGATCGACTTCGACGAGTCCACCCAGCTGATCCTGCACCGCCGCCGCTCGCTGCCGTACCACGCCAACGGCATGACGCTCTTCGCCTACGACGGCACCGGCGCGCCCCTGCTGGAGAAGACCTACTACTCGGTCGGCGGCGGCTTCGTCGTCGACGAGGACGCGGTCGGCGAGGACCGCATCAAGCTCGACGACACCGTTCTGACGCACCCCTTCCGCACCGGCGACGAGCTGCTCCGCCTCGCCCGGCAGACGGGCCTGTCGATCTCCGCGCTGATGCTGGAGAACGAGAAGGCATGGCGGACGGAGGAGGAGATCCGCGCGGGCCTGCTGGAGATCTGGCGGGTCATGCAGGGCTGCGTCGAGCGCGGTATGTCCCGTGAAGGCATCCTGCCGGGCGGGCTGAAGGTCCGCCGCCGGGCCGCCAACGCCGCCCGCGCCCTGCGCACCGAGGGCGACGCCGCCGCCCACGCCATGGAATGGGTCACCCTCTACGCCATGGCCGTCAACGAGGAGAACGCCGCCGGCGGCCGGGTCGTCACCGCCCCCACCAACGGCGCCGCCGGCATCATCCCCGCCGTCCTGCACTACTACACCAACTTCGTCCCCGGCGCCGACGAGGACGGCGTCGTCCGCTTCCTGCTCGCCGCCGGCGCCATCGGCATGCTCTTCAAGGAGAACGCCTCCATCTCCGGCGCCGAGGTCGGCTGCCAGGGCGAAGTCGGCTCCGCCTGCTCCATGGCCGCCGGCGGCCTCGCCGAAGTCCTCGGCGGCACCCCCGAACAGGTCGAGAACGCCGCCGAAATCGGCATGGAACACAACCTCGGCCTCACCTGCGACCCCGTCGGCGGCCTCGTCCAGATCCCCTGCATCGAACGCAACGGCATGGCCTCCGTCAAGGCCGTCACCGCCGCCCGCATGGCCCTCCGCGGCGACGGCCGCCACCACGTCTCCCTCGACAAGGTCATCAAGACCATGAAGGAGACCGGCGCCGACATGAGCGTCAAGTACAAGGAGACCGCCCGCGGCGGGCTCGCGGTGAACATCATCGAGTGCTGAGGGGATGGGCCCTGACCAGCGCTTTTGCATCTTTCAGCGCTGGTCGGGGCCTTTCCTGCCTACGCGGCGGACAGTGCCTGGAGCCTCCCTGTCTGCACGGAGGGCCGGCTGCTCGCCGCTGCCGGCCCGCATGGCCACAAGTGCGCCCTCGACGCCATCGTGACCGCCACCGCACTCGCCTCGCCCGCCCCCGTGACCATCCTGACGTCGGGCCCTGAGGACCTTCACCTGCTGTGCGGCGCCGGCGTCCGCATCACCGAGGTCCGACTCCGCGAGGTTTTGTCCTGTGCGAGACGGGCAAGCGGCACGGCGCCGTACCGGTTGAGGTTTCCCGCACTTCCTCTGCAGCGTGGCGGAACACCCCCGGTTTCTTCCGGATTTCGTCGACCGGGCTCATGGAAGAGCGACAGTTCCGGCCATGCGTCGTTCGCCGCTCGCCGCTGGCATCCGACAGTCGGTTGTCCACCGACAGGCCCTGGGGCTCCACCTTCGAGGGAGTGCTGGACAGCCGGCGCTGGACGGCGGTGGAGCCCCGCGCCCTCAAACGTGCTGAAGAGTTGAATGGTCTCGCGCCGGGCGGCTGATGACCGCACTAATTTTCGACCCATAGTGTTCTGGTTGCCGTTGGGATGCCACCAGGTAATCCCCGGAGCGCCGTCGACCGGATTGGGGACCTGCAGCATGACAGCTCACGATGCAGATGTGATCGGCATTGGGTTCGGCCCGTCCAACATCGCGCTCGCCATCGCCTTGGAAGAGATCTATCCGGACATGAAGGCGCTCTTCCTGGAGGGCCAGAGTTCGGCGGCCTGGCAACCGGGGATGTTGCTGAGCGGCTCCGACATCCAGCATCATCCGGTGCGCGACCTGGTCTCCCCGCGCAACCCCCGAAGCCACTACAGCTTCATCAATCACCTGCACGAAGAGGAACGGCTCTTCGAGTTCCTCAACCTGAACATCCCCTTCCCATTGCGCAAGGACTATGCGCGCTACGTGAAGTGGGCGGCCCGGCAGTTCGACGACCAGGTGAAGTACGGGACCCGGGCGGAAAGCGTCGCACTCCTCCCGGATGGTGGCGTCGAGGTGAGCAGCGCCGACGGTCAGCGCTATCGGGCCCGCTCGGTCGTGGTCGCCACCGGACGCCCCACCCATTTCCCGCCCGCTTTCAAGGCACTCGACGACAGTCGGGTCTTCCATTACACACAGTATCTGGACCGGGTGGACGAGATAGCGGCCCTTCCCGGTGCCCGTATCGCAGTGGTGGGCGGCAGTCAGGGAGCCGCGGAAATATGCCTTGACGCGGCACAGCGCTTCCCGCAGAGCCCCATCAAGAACATCCTACGGGGATTCGGGTACCGGCAGAAGGACCTCAGTCCGTTCCAGGGAGAGGTCTTCTTTCCCGAATTCATCGACTACTACTACGAAGCCTCCCCCACGTCGAAGTCGGCACTGGACCGCCAACTCCGATACACGAACTACTCGGCGGCGGACATTGACGTACTCACCGCGTATCACACGAAGCTGTACGAGCAGCGGCTGGACGGCGAGTACCAGATCCAGCTCCTGCGCAATACGGATGTGGTGAACGCCGAGAGCTCGAAGAGCGGCATCACGTTGGAACTGTTCGAGCAACATCTGGGGGACAAGGGCTCGTTGGAGGTGGACTTCGTCATCGTCGCCACCGGATTCGTCGATCTGACGGACGAGCAGGGCGAGAACTTTCTGCCCCGCGTGCTCTCCCCTGTTCAGCACCTCGTCGACCGCACTCCGTTGCGGCACGCCCGGATCGGCCGCGACTACCGCCTCCAGCCGAGCGCCGGCGACGAGCTGCCGCCCATCTTCCTGAACGGGCTGTGCGAGACCACGCACGGACTGGGCGACGCCGGCTCCTTCAGCCTTGTGTCCCTGCGCGCCGCCGCCATTGCAGACAGCCTGAGCAAGGCCCTCGCGTCCTGACGCGTCCGCCTGCTCGGTGACGCCTCCGGAGAGGAAGCAAGCAATGCACATGCACAGCTGGGATGCGGACGACTTGACGTTCGAGCCCGCCTACAACGTGAAAGCGCAGCGTCTGCCGCGCTTCGACGGTGCGGCTGAGCCGTATGAGGGCGGTGCCTGGGTCGTCGTCCCGCCACACACCACCATGAGCGAGCACGTGAACCCCGACGGGGAGTCGGAACTGTTCTACGTCATCTCCGGTTCCGGGGAGATGGAGGTGGCCGGAGAACGGTCGCGGGTGAAGTTCGGCGACACCATCTTCATTCCACCGCACGAGAAGCATCTGCTGGTGAATGACACGGACGAGCCGTTCGTCTTCCTTTCGCTGTGGTGGGGCGGGCAGCCGTAGTCGAAGCCCTGGAGCAAGAGCCCTGGAGAAACCCGTAAGTCCTCGCGGGATCCAACGCGCCATACAGATCAGGGACAACTAGGAGAAGCAATGCCACAGTTGGCACACGATGGGGATCTGAGCTCGTTCAACAACCTTCTCCAGCCGGACATCCTCTCGGACCCGTATCCTGTGTACGACATGGTCCGCGAGCGGGAACCAGTCTGGTGGAACGAGCACCTCGGATCCTGGTTGCTGCTCGGTCATGACGATGTGCTGGAAGCCCTGAACCACCCGGAGAAACTCTCCTCCGACCGCACCTCGGCCTTTCTGGGCCACCTCAGCGAAAGCGAGGAGAACCGCTTCCGGGAATGGGCCGACATGCGCCGCCGGATGATGCTCTACAACGACCCTCCCCGGCACACCCGGCTGCGCCGCCCGGTCCAGCGGGGAATGAGCGTCAAGCTGTCCAAGCAGATGCGCCCCAAGATCCAGCGAGTCGTGGACGATCTGATCGACGGCGTGATCCAGCGCGGGGAGTGCGACGGAATCCAGGATCTGGGCTATCACCTCCCGGTCATCCTGAATTCGGAGCTCATCGGAATCCCCGCCGAGGACCGGAACAAGGTCAAGGTCTGGACCGCCGACTTCGTCAAGGCGATCAACGCCGGCGGCGCCAACGTCCCGATAGCGGACCTGGAATGCGGACAGAACGCCATCCTCGCCATGCGGGAATATTTCACGGATCTCGCCGCCGTGAAGCGGGCCAACCCCCAGGAAGACCTGCTCTCCGCCCTGGTCCGGCGTGACGGGAATCCGCTGGAGGGCGACGACCTCGTCGCCACCTGCATCGTGGTGATGTTCGCCGGCCTGGAGACGGCCCTCAACCTCATCGGGAACGGCCTGCTCGCCCTGCTGCGCAACCCGGACCAGCTGGAACTGCTGCGCGCGCAGCCCGAGTTGATGCCCTCGGCCGTCGAGGAAATCCTGCGTTTCGACGGCCCCCTGCACCTGGTGGGCCGTATGGCCACCGAGGACATGACGATCAGGGGCCGCGAGATCGGCAAGGGCGACAAGGTGCTGGTGATGCTGGGCGCGGCCAACCGCGACCCGAACGCCTATGAGAACCCGCACAAGCTCGACATCACCCGTGCCGACAACCGGCACCTGTCCTTCAGCCACGGCATCCACTACTGCCCCGGCGCCGAGATCTCCCGCATCATGGGCGAGCTCTCGTTCGCCACGATCCTGCGGCGCATGGGCGGCCTGCGGCTGGGCGCCGGAGAGCTCACGTGGCAGCCCAACCTCTCCTTCCGCGGCCTGAAGACCCTCCCGCTCGAATTCACACCCGGCCCGCGAAAGGCCTCGTGATGCCCGGCACCGCGGATGTCGCCGTCATCGGTGACGGAGCGATCGGCGCGAGCATCGCGTACCACCTGGCAGCCGCGGGCGCGAAGGTCGCGCTGCTGGCCCGTAGCGGCGGCTTCCGGTCCAGCGCGACCCGCCGGTCGGCCGGCCAGGTCCGGATGCACCACAGTGATCCGCACGATGCCCGCCTGGCCGCGCTCGGCCTGGAGACCTTCGAGCACTGGGCGGAGATCATCGGCGGCGACTGCGGGTTCCGGAGGGCGGGCTTCGCCTTTCTCGTCGACGAGGATCATGCCGGCGTACTCGCCCGTACGGTCGCGGAGCTGAAGGGCCTCGGTGTCGAGACCACCGTCCTGACCCCCGACGAACTCGCGGACGAACAGCCGGCCCTCGACCTCGACGGCGTGGCCGCCGTCGCCTACGAGCCGCGCAGCGGTTACGCGGACCCGGTCCGTACGGCGATGGCGCTGACCGAGCAGGCACGTGCCCGCGGCGCCGAGGTACTCACCGGGCCGGGGGGTGTCCGACTGCACCGCACCGGCGACCGGTTCGCCGGTGCCGTCCTCAACGGCGACCTGGTCAGCGCAGAGCACATCGTGGTCGCGGCCGGCGTCGGCTCGGCCGCTCTCTGCGCGGCGGCAGGCGTCGGCCTCGGCACCGCGGACGGCACCGGCGCGCCCCGGGCCCTGGTGCACTCCAAACAGGTCGGCTGGGCCGTGGCGAACACCTCGACGATCCCCTGCGCGGCGTCCCTGTGCATGGTCATCGACGACATCGCCGGGACGTACTTCCGCCCGGACGGCTCCGGCCAGGTGCTGTTCCGTGTCCCCTTGGACGGCAGCCAGGCACCGGGCGACGACACCCGCATACCCCGCCGCTCGGCGGAGGTCGCCGCGGCACGGGCGCTCGCCGCACCCCGGCTCCGCGGCCTCACCGCCGCCGAAGTCACCACGGCCGCCCGCGCCGCCGAGGCCTACACCTCCGACGGCCGTGCGCTCATCGGCCCGCTGGCGCCGCACCCCGGGCTCTACCTCGCCACGGGATTCAACGGCGGCGGATTCAAGGCCGCCCCCGCCGTGGGCCGCGCCGTCGCCGCGGAGCTGCTCTCGGGAGTCGTACGGCCCGAGCTGGATCCGTACCGACCGGACAGATTCGCCGCCGGGGAGCCCGTACCGATCATCCAGCGCTACCGGAATATGTAGGGCGACTGACATGACTCGACTGCTCCGTCGGCCGGCGAAGAGGACGAAGTCCGGGGAGGAAGAGACAGACGGACGGCCCAGGCGCCGTGCCATCCGCACAGCGCTGCGCCGCGCCCGCGAGGACGTCCAGGTCGTCTGCGACAAGGACCCGGCCGTGACGAACCCGTTCGAAGTGCTGCTCTACCCGCATGTGCACGCCCTGTGGCTGTATCGCGCCGCGCACTCCCTGTACCTCCGCGACCACCGGGTCGCCGCCCGCGCCATCTCCATGATGGGGCGCTTCATTTCGGGCGGCATCGACATCCACCCCGGAGCCCGGATCGGCCGGCGGCTGTTCATCGACCACGGCTGCGGGGTGGTCATCGGCGAGACGGTACGCATCGGCGACGACGTCATGCTCTACCACCTGGTGACACTCGGTTCGGTCGGGTGGTGGCACGACGCGACACGCGCACCGGGGGCCAAACGTCATCCCACCCTCGGTGACGGTGTGGTGGTGGGTACCGGAGCCTGCGTGTTGGGCCCGGTCGACATCGGCCCCGACAGCATGATCGGCGCCAAGGCCGTGGTGATGGCCTCGCTGCCCCCCAAATCCCGTGTCCGTCCGGGACAGATCGTCAACCGCACCGCAGAGAACGGCGGTCAGCCCCACCCGGTGCCCGCTGCGAACCCGCTCCCTCTTCGCGTGGCCAATCAGTACAGCTCCGAGTAGCGCCGAACCGCGTCCGCACTCTTCCACCGGAAAGGACCGCGCACCTATGCCCAAGAGGGTTTTGATCACCTGCGCTCCGCCGAACCCCAACGGTGACCTCCACCTGGGACACCTCTCCGGGCCCTTCATGGGAGCCGATGTGCTGCGCAAATACCTCGCAGCGCGGGATGTCCCCGTGACCTATGTGGCCTATACGGACGACCACTCCTGCTATGTCCCGCGCCGCGGAGCCGAGTTGGGCTGGGACGCGCGCACGACGGCCTTCCGTTACACCAACCGCATCGAGCACACCCTCGCGCTGGCCGACATGCTCCCCGACTACTACGAGCACCCCCACCGCGAGCCCAGGCACGACACGCTGGTGCAGGAGCACTTCCTGCGCCTCTGGGAGAGCGGCGTCATCACGGAGCACGAGGTGCCGACCCCGTACTGCACGACCTGCGACGGCTTCGTCTACGAGGCGTACATCCGCGGCAACTGCCGGTCCTGCGCGGCCCCGAGCGACGGTACGTACTGCGAGGAGTGCGGCCTGACCCAGGAGCCCGGAGGCGTGGTGGACGGCCACTGCTTCACCTGCGGCTCGCAGCCCGAAATCCGCACCGCATCAAGGCTGGTGGTGGCCCTCGCCCCCTTCGCCGAGCGGCTGACCGAGCTCTGCGAGAAGAGCCCCTGGCGGCAACGGGTGCTCGACTTCTGCACGGGACTGCTCGCGCGCGAACTGCCGGTGGTCCCGATCAGCCGGGTCGCGGACTACGGAATCCCGGTGCCCCTGGACGCGTGGCAGGGGCACATCCTCGACACCTGGTTCAGCGGGATCTTCGGCTATATCGCCGCGACCGCGGCACACGGCGCGGCCCTCGGAAAACCCGACGAGTGGCGCGATATATGGCGCGACCCGCAGACCGAACTGGTGCACTTCATCGGCTTCGACTGCAGCTTCTCGCACGCGGTGCTCTGGCCCTCGCTCCTGCTCGGTCTCGGCGAGTACATCACGCCCAAGTACGTGATCAGCAACGAGTTCTACACCCTGGAGGGAGACAAGTTCTCCACCAGCCGCGGCCATGCGATCTGGGGGTCCGACTTCCTGCGCGAGGTTCCCTCGGACGCGGTCCGCTTCCATCTGTGCCTGACGGCGCCAGAGGAGGCCAAGTCGGACTTCCGACTGGCCGACTTCGACCGGACGGTGAACACCCTGCTCGTCCGGGACTGGGAGGGGTGGGCCGCCTCGGTCGTCGAACTCCTGGCGAAGGAGCACGGTTCGGTCGTTCCCGAGACCGACCGCGCCGCTTGGCCGTCGACCATCCGTACGCTCGTCGAGCAGCTGCCTCTGGAGCTGGCCGGCCACCTGGAGCCGGCGACCTTCTCGCTGCGCGGCGCGGCGGCCCGGCTGCTCGAAGCGGTGCGGTCCGCCGCCGAGGACCTGCGGCGGTTCCAGGAGTCGCCGCCCGCCGACCGGGTGGAGGCGGCGGCCGTGCTCGCGGCCCACGCCGAGCTGCTCGGTGTCATCGCGGCGGTGTCGGGGCCCATCATGCCCACCTGGTCCCGGCACACGTGGCGGCAGTTGGGGCTGGCCCCCCGTTTCCACGACGTCCCCTGGCCGCAGCAGGACCGCGCGGTGCTCCCGACCGGGTCACGGATCGCTCCCGAGTACCGACGCATGTTCCAGACCCGTTGATGGACGGCGGGCCCGCACGGTCCGGTCTGGGCCTGGCGGTCAACGTCCTGGGCGTCGGGGCGCTGTTCCTGCCCTGGACAGCTCAGGCCGTCCAGGGCCGGGCAGCCCTGTGGGGCTGGGGGTACCACGTCGTCGCGGGGGCCCTGCTGGTGGGAGCCCTGACCGCCGTCTCCCGTGCCCCCGGTGCCGCGGCGGGAGCCATCTCCCTGATAGACGGTGCGCTCGGCCGGGCGCCGGGCCGGGCGGTCCGGGCGTTCTACGTTCTCGGCATCACGGCGGGGCAGGTCGTGGTCGCACTGGTGGCGGCCGGATTCCTCGGCCAGGCACTGGCGCCGGGTCTGAGCCGTACGGCGGCCGACGGGTCCCCCGGCGCGGACGGCTTCATCGGCTGGGTGGCGGCCGGGGTGCTCGTACTGGCCGTGGCGCTGGCCTCGTCCGACCGTGAGGTGGCGGGCCTCTGGGTGTTCGGCGCCCTTCTCGTGCTCCTCGCTCTCGCGCTGCTGACGGGGGCGCGAGCGGCACCGGGGACGGCCGGCGGTCCCTCGGTGGCGCCGATCGGCATCGCCAAGGCGACGGCCCTCCAGTTCTTCGTGGTCGTCGGCTGGGAGGCGTCCTGCCGCCTGGCCCCGACGACGGGCCGGCGTCGATGGCCGGGACCGTTGGGCGGGGTGATCGCGGTCGGCATCCTCTACGGAGCGGTCCTGTCGGCCGCCCCGTCCACCGGCACGGTCCCGGCGATCGCCGGCCTCGCCCTGCCGGACCTGGGCGGGAGCGCGGCGGGCCGGGCCGTGTCCGCGGGCATGGGGGTGGTCACCGCGTACTTCTGCGTACGCAACATCCGTACCGCCGCGCGGCTGGCGGCCGATCTGTCCGGTCGTGGTGCGTCCTCCCCGCGGACCGTCGCCACCACGGCCCTGTCCGCGGGCGCCGCGGCCCTGGCCGGGGTGGCACTCGTGCAAGGAGGGCTGCTGACAGCCACCGACGCGCTCTCGGTGCCCAATGCCATGGCCTGGGCCGTCTTCCTCACCGCCGCGGTCGCGGCCGTCGTCGCCGGCACGGGGCGGGGGCGCGGCCTCGGTGCGGCGGCCGTGGCCGCCTATCTGCCGCTGCTGCCGTTCCTCGGCGCGGCGGTGCTCCTCCCCCTCGCCGTACTGGGCGGTGCCGCCCTGCTCGATCCGGCCCGTTCCAGGAGCGGCCGGCGCGAGCCGTCGTGACCCCCGCACCCCCGCTCGCCCGTGCCACCACGTTCTTCCACGCCGAAAAGCCGAGACGCTGACGAAGGGAATCCCATGCCATTGCTCTCCCGTGGCGCATTCGAGCAATTCGAGGCCACCCCGAGCGGTCCGGCAGCCGACGAGTACGGCCTGACAGGCCGTCATCCCTTCACCGTGCTGCGGGAAGTCACCCGCGGACTGCAACCGGTGCCGCTGAAATTCGCCGCCTCCGCCGAGGAGCGGGGGATTGCGCTCACCCGGCTCGTCCTGACCATGGGCAGCCGCGTCATGCTGCGGCGGGTGGCCGATGCCTCGACCCCGTTGCACATCCTGTGCTGGTCCTGGGATCTCAGCGGCGAGCCGCCCCTGGTGCATCCTGCTCCGGATGCCGATCCGGCGCGGTGGCAGGTACCCCTGCGCGGGGACGAACGCCGCCTGGACGAAGGCCCCTTGGAGCTGGTGCCGCCCCGCCGGATCGTCGGCAGCCAGTCGGTACGTATCATCCTGTGGCAGTCGGACCGCGGCGCGGACCCGGCCACGGTCACCGGCGAAGTACGGGAGGCGCTGCGGCACAGCCGGCTCGCCAGCACGCTGGCGACGCTCTCACCGGACGCTCGGGCGACCATGATGACCGCCGTCGGAGTCCGGGAGGCCGCAGGCGAGTTGGGCCGCGAGATCGCCCCCGTGCTACGGGCCCTGTGCACCGACTACGTCGACTTCTTCGAGGGCTTCTACCCCGTGGTCGACGACGTCGTCCGCTCGGACCGCCTCGCCGGTTTCCACAGCGAGCTGTCGCTACGGATGTAATCACTACACAGGCAAGGAGATCGATCCCATTGCTGGACCAGCCGGAGTTCCATGAGTTCGAGAACGTCAGGCAGGAAGGGGAAGCGAGCGGCGAACGGTATGTGGAATTCCTCCGGGTGCCGACGATGAGCGCCGGGGTGTACGCACTGGCCGCCGGGGCCACGGACCCGCAACAGCCGCACGCCGAGGACGAGTTGTACATCGTCATCGCGGGGCGGGCGACCATCTGGGCGGGCACCGAGAGCCGCCCGGTCGGACCGGGATCGATCGTGTACGTACCGGCCGAAATGCCGCACCGCTTCACCGACATCACCGAGGATCTGCGAGTCGCGGTCGTCTTCTCACCCCCGGAGAGCCGTCCGACGGGCAGCGCGTCGTGACCCGGCGCACCGTCACCGGCTGCTCCTCCACAGCGCTTCACCCCTTACTCCTCTCACCCCCCAGGAGCTTGCTGTGACCCTTACCCAGCCGGATCTGAGCGTCTTCGAGACCCTGGAGTCGGAGGTGCGCAGCTACTGCCGCAGCTGGCCGGTTGTCTTCGACCGGGCGCAGGGCAGCCGGATGTTCGACGAGGACGGCCATGGCTATCTCGACTTCTTCGCGGGTGCGGGGTCGCTGAATTACGGACACAACAATCCGGTGCTCAAGCGGGCGTTGCTGGGCTATCTCGAACGGGACGGGGTCACCCACGGCCTGGACATGTCCACCACCGCCAAGCGGGCGTTCCTGGAGTCGTTCCATTCCATCGTGCTGCACCCGCGTGATCTGCCGTACAAGGTGATGTTCCCGGGGCCGACCGGCACCAACGCGGTGGAGGCGGCGCTCAAGCTGGCCCGCAAGGTCAAGGGCCGCGAGTCCATCGTCTCCTTCACCAACGCCTTCCACGGCATGACCCTGGGCTCGCTCGCCGTGACCGGCAACGCCTTCAAGCGGGCCGGGGCCGGCATCCCGCTGGTGCACGGCACCCCGATGCCGTTCGACAACTATCTGAACGGGCGCACCCCCGACTTCCTCTGGTTCGAGCGCCTCCTGGAGGACCAGGGCTCCGGGCTGAACCGTCCCGCCGCGGTCATCGTCGAGACGATCCAGGGCGAGGGCGGCGTCAACGTCGCCCGCGCCGAGTGGCTGCGCGCCCTCGCGGACCTGTGCGAGCGGCACGACATGCTGCTGATCGTCGACGACATCCAGATGGGCTGCGGTCGCACCGGCGCCTTCTTCTCCTTCGAAGAGGCCGGCATCGTCCCGGACATCGTCACCGTCTCCAAGTCCATCAGCGGCTACGGCCTGCCCATGGCGCTCACCCTGTTCAAGCCCGAGCTGGACATCTGGGAGCCGGGCGAGCACAACGGCACCTTCCGCGGCAACAACCCCGCCTTCGTCACCGGCGCCGCCGCCCTCAGCACCTACTGGGCCGACGGCCAGATGGAGAAGCAGACCCTCTCCCGCGGGGAAGTGGTCCACTCCCATCTGCGTGCGATCGTGGCAGAGCATCCGCACCCGGGGACCAAGTACCGGGGCCGGGGTCTGGTCTGGGGCCTGGAGTTCGCCGACCCGACTCTCGCCGGCCGTATCGCCAAACGGGCCTTCGCGCTGGGCTTGTTGGTCGAGACCTCCGGGCCCCGGGACGAGGTCGTCAAGCTGCTTCCTGCCCTGACGATCACCCCCGACGAACTCGACGACGGGCTGCGCACCCTGGCCCGCGCCGTCCGCGAGTGCACCTGACCTCCGTACGTGCACGACACAGCCGAAGCGGCGGTCGTGCTTCCGGGCCCCGGCTCGGGAGCGCGACCGCCCTCAGCGCTGCCGCTCGCGATACGCCCTGGTCTTCATGCGGTTCCCGCACAGCTCGGCAGCGCACCAGCGGCCCCTGCCGGGCTTCGAGCGATCGTAGAAGACCCACTGGCAATCGGCCGCCTCGCACATCTTCAGGCGGCCCCAGGTCCCTGCCGCAACCGCCTCGCAGACCAGTAGCGCGATACGCTCCAACGCGCCCTGCGCTCCCGCTCCCACGGGGACCAGAGCCGGCGGCTGCCCGGGGGGCGTACCGAGCCGAAGGTTCAGCGGAACACTCCCCTCCGGGCCGGGCCGCTCCTCCAACGGCCCTGGGGACTGCGCCCGTTGCCCCAGGGATCCCCGGAGCTGCGCCCGCAGCCGGCGGGCGTGGCGCAGGTCGTCCTCACTCGCGGCGGCATCGGCCGCCAGTAGACCCCGCTTCCGCAGCCAGTCCGTCAGCGCCTGCGTCGTGGACAGGTGGTCGCCACCGCGGTGCACGGTGCCGTGATGCGTAAAAGAGCGCAGGTCAAGGCTGTTGAGGAAGGCGTGCAGCGGCGCAATCTCGGAGGGCAGCGGTGTGCGTACGACATCCATGGGCACCCCTCGACCGATCACTGGCAACACTTGTTAACACCAATAGTAGGTGTTGACGGCGACCTTTTCCCGCCTCTACGGTCTCGTCGTACGTACGGGACGTTGGAGGTAAGGCCGATGGCAGAGCCGTCGTTACGTCGCAGCATCACGGTCACGCAGGGCGTAGCCCTCTACGTCGGCGCCATCGTGGGTGCGGGGGTTCTGCTGCTGCCGGCACTCAGCGCCACCAGGGCCGGGCCCGCCTCCATCCTGGCCTGGACCTTCGACGCGGTACTGGGCATCCCTCTGGCGCTCACGCTCGCCGCACTCGCCAGCCGGTACCCCAACGCCGGTGGCGCGGCGACCTTTGTGACCCAGGCCTTCGGCTCCGCGGCCGGCACCGTGATCGGCTGGTTCTACTTCATCGCCGCGGCCACCGCCCAGACCCTCGTCGCACTCACCGGCGCCTACTACGCCTCCTCCTACCTCGGCCTGTCCCGGGCCGTGACCTTCCTCCTCGCCGGGCTGATCCTCGTCGTCGCCACCGTGGCGAACCTGCGCGGAATCAAGGTCAGCGGTCGGCTTCAGCTCGCGTTCGCCGGGACCGTGGCCGTGATGCTGCTCCTTGCGCTGCTGGTCTCCATCCCCCGCTTCAGCGCCGCGCATTGGACGCCCTTCGCGCCGCACGGCATGGGTGAAGTGGGCAGCGTGGCGGTGGTGATCTTCTTCGCCTTCTTCGGCTGGGAAGCGATCACTCATCTCGCGGAGGAGTTCCGCGACCCGGTACGGGACGTACCGCGCAGCACCGTGATCAGCGTGGGGGTCATCACCCTGCTCTACGTCGGTGTCGTCGTCGCGACGATCAGCACCAGGACCTACGGCACCGATGCGGTCAACCGCACCGTCATCGCCCGGCTGTTGGCGAACGGGTTCGGTGGCCCGGCAGGCACCATGACCGCCGTCATCGCCCTGCTGATCTCCCTGGGCACGGCGAACGCGTTCGTCGCCGCCACCTCACGGCTGGGCTACGCCCTCGCCCGCGACAAGGCGTTCCCCGCTCCGCTGGCCCGCGTGAGCGCGCGGAGCGTACCGGCGGTGTCCGTCCTGGTGGTCGGCGGCTACGCGACGCTGGGCGTCATCGTCGGCTACTTCGCGCAGTGGGGACCGGAGACGCTGCTGGTCGTCCCGAACTCCCTTGTCATCATGACGTTCCTCGCCGCCATGGCGGCCGGGGTGCGGCTGTTGCACGGACGGGCGCGGATCCTGGCGGGCATCGGGACCGTCCTGTGCCTGGCACTCATTCCGTTCAGCGGCGTCGTGGTCGTCATTCCCGTACTGATCGCCGTGCTCGCTCTCCTCTACCGCAGGTGGACCAAGCGCCCCGGCACGAACGAGGGTGCCGAGGGGCAGCCGAACCCGCAGGCAGGCGCGCCTTCGGCCGCCGCCCACCACCAGGAGTAACGGAGAAATCCCCCCCTCACAGTCCGCCTCGCGTCGACCGGAAAGCCTCAGGCTCCCTACCGGTCGGCGCGAGGCCTCTTTCGCGCCAATTCCCGAGGGAATTTTTCTCGCCCACCGCTGACTACTGTCGGTCTCTACTGGCCGGAACCCGTCGGTATGCCACGGTCCTGCTTGACTTCCTTCATGATCAGATGGGAAGTGACCTGCACAACTCCGGGGAGATCGCAGAGCACTTCGCTGTAGAACCGCTCATAGGCCTGCACATCGTGAACGGCCACCCGCAGCAGATAATCCGGATCCCCGAAGAGCCGATGCGCCTCGATCACCGGGGGAAGCTGCGCCACCTCGTGCTCGAACCGCTCGACGTTGGAACGGTCCTCGCGATGCATCACCAACGTGACAAAAGCCTGTAATTCGCAATTCAAGGAATTGTAGTCCAGTAACGCCCGGTATCCGCGGATGACTCCAGCCGCCTCCAGCTGTCGCACGCGCCGCAGGCATGGCGATGCGGTCAGCCCCACCCGCGCGGCCAGCTCGGCATTGGCCAACCGGGCATCTTGTTGGAGCTCATGCAAGATTCTGCGATCGATTTGGTCCATGGCGCAACATCCTGCTGGCCGGACACCATCGGGGGCAAGAGATCGCAATCGCCTGCCAACCGGATCTTGCTAACGTTCGCTTCCAGGGCATGAACACTCGGGCACTGTCACGATCATGCGGCCGGTCGGCCGCGGAGGGACGTCCATAGATCACACACGTCTGGACCGTTTTGTACGGCATGCATGGAAACGCGACTGCACACGAACGAAGGGGGCCGCCTGGAGAACGGGCCCGGGGTGGATATTTTTACGCCTGTCAATGGGACAATTCAGGCAAGCATCACGCAACACCAACCTGACTGTACATCGATCACTGTAGCATTTTGCGAGGAATGGTGCCGGAATTCCACCACGGGGAAGACTGATTCATTGCGTCTGGGGAGCCGCGCATGGCGATTCGGGGAATTGACCACGTCCCACAAAGGCGAAAACACGACATCAAACGCATCATCGTTCTGGACCGGAACGAACTCAGCAGGGCGGGTTTCACCTCCCTGATTGCCGGAGAGCTTGACATCCGGGCAACGGAAGCCGATTTCTCCCGCATGGGAGTGGAGGCCGCCATCCGTCAGACAGACCCCGACCTCATCATCATTGCCTGCGACGACCGCGTGTTGGACAAAGTCGAGCGGGTGGTGTCCACCGCCACGCCGACCCCCATCGCGGCCTTCGCCCATCACTGGGACCGAGAGGACGCCATCAGCGCACTGCGCCTCGGAGTGCGCGGTCTGGGAGTGAAGTCGCAGAGCAAGGACACCATCATCGCGGCGATTCACACGGTCGCGGCCGGGGGTACCTACCTCTCCCCCTGCGTGGCCGACTGCATCATAGATGCGGCGCTTGACCGGATGACATCACCCGATGCGGAAGCACTCGCCAAAATAGCCGCGCTAACCGATCAGGAACGCCGGGTACTGACGTTCCTGGCCAACGGCATGACGACGGCGGAGATTGCCGGAGAAATCACCGTCAGCTCCGCCACCGTCAAGTCGCACATCTCCCATATCCTGCGCAAGCTTGAACTCCAGGACAGAGTGCAAGCCGTGGTATTCGCCTACAAATCAGGCTTCGCAGTGAAAGAAGCCTGCCTGACCGGCTTAAGGGACCGGTAAGGAATCAGCGATCGACGTGGTGCGCCGGTTTACCGGACATCGACGAAATGTGCGAGGGCAACCGCACATCCGACGGCAGGGCCGGGTCCGGCACCGGCGCACCCCGCACGACCGACGTGGGCACCACGCCTGCCCACAATCCCAGCACGGCGTCCGGACTGTCGCCGTCGCCCGGGGGGCCGGTGCGCACCTTCACCGACGCCTCGGCCAGACCGAGCGCCAGCAAAGTGGTCGCGGCCAGTTCCTTACGATTCGGTTGGCGCGCGTACTCCCATTGTCCTGGCGCGCACTGCTCGGTCAGTGCCCGCAACCCCGCCAGCTTTTCTTCGGGATCCTCCACGGTACGAGGAATGCCATAGATCATGGCGCTGCGATAGTTGATGCTCTGCTCGAACATGGAGCGCGCCAGCACGATGCCGTCCACATGGGTAATGGTCACGCACACAACGGATTCGGGTGCCTGTACCAGACTCCGAGAGGCCACGGAACCGTGCAGATAAAGGGTATCCCCGATAACGCCGTAACCCGTGGGAACGACCATGGGAGCGTCATCCACGACCACACCCAAATGGCAAACAAATCCGGCAGCCAGGACCGAGTCCAGATCGGCGCGTGCCGTACGCTCCTTCTCTCGTGCCCGGCGAAGTCGGGTCCGATCGGTGGCCACCAGTTTCGCCGCCGCGGAAGGTTCATCGGAATGTTTCACGACAGCTCTCCTATCGTCGGAACTCGCCTCAATTCAGCCGGTCGCATGATCGACTGAAACCCTAGCGCACATCGGATATGGCGAGAAAGGAGTCGGCCGATTTTCCGCCTTTTTCGCCCCTCACGAACGCGGATGGCACCCCTGACCCGCCGGATCCCCCGGCTCGTGACCAGCGCCCCCTGCCACCTACTGGGCTTGAATTCGTGACGTCGTGACAGGTAAGTCCGCATCGGAGATCACACCCGCCCGCTCCGCGCACGTCATGCCCGGAGCGGGCCGGCGCGGCTTGGCCGCGAGGGACACGTGACTGGAGCAAGATCGTCCGCGCACCGCCCTGAGAAGTCCCTGCGAGTTGACCGGATCACGGAAATACCCCCGAATCCGCAGGTCAAGGACATGATCGGGAAAGTGGTCGGCATCTGCTTCAAGTACGGGGAGACGGCGCGGGGCGGGCTCGCGGTCGACATCGGCGAGTGCTGACCCGGCCGCCACCGGGCCGGTGACTCCGCTGACGGGCCGACGGACCGCCCGCAGGAACTCCGCCGGCAGGCCGGCGGAGTCGGCGTAGTGGGCGGAGTCGGCGGAGTACCGCTGGATGCCGTCAGGCCGCTGGACGCCGTCCCGGCAGCGCGCCGGGCGCCGTCTGCCGCGTCGTCAGTCGCCCCGCCCGAAAGCGTGGGGCGCGGCACGGACCACGCCCGCCGCGGGCCGTTGCGCGGGCCGGGCTATCTGCCGATCTCCCAGGCGCAGGGCGGGAGTTCGCGCGCCCGGAAGTAGATGTCCAGGGCCTGGGCGGAGGGGACGAAGGGGTGCACGCGGGCGCCGTCCAGGCCGGCCAGGAGGCGGGCGCAGTGGTGGACGCAGCCGGCGACCTCTCTGCCGTCGCGGGCGACGATGGTGGCGGCGTCGCGCGGGCCCTCGCACGGGGTCGGGTCGGCGACCGCGGCGGCGGCGCAGCGGTCGCGGGGACGGCCCGGAGCGGCGGGGCGGCCGGCCGGCGGGACGTCGAGCGAATGATCCATTGCTGTCCCCCTGTCACACGGTGGTGCACGGTGAATCGGCGCCGGTACCGGTGACCGCTCCCTCGGTCGCCGGCACCCAGGACAGTGGTGCTCGGCGCGCCGGGCGTCCATGCGGCCTTGGCGAAGACCTGGGCCGTTCGTCGGTGATTCATGGACAAGCGGAGGGGGGAGCTTCCGGCGCGGCCGGGGCCGGGCGGGGGAGGACCAGCGGCTCCAGGAGGAGGGCGAGGGCGAGCAGGGCGGCGGCCAGGAACCAGCCGGCCAGGACGTCGCCGGCCCAGTGGACGCCCAGGTAGATGCGGGTGAGGCCGACGCCGGCGGCCCAGAGGGCGAGCAGGGCGCACCAGAGGCGGCCGGCGCCGGGGCGGGTGCGGTGCAGCACGCCCCAGGCGAGGATGCCGGCGGCCAGCGCCGCGGTGGTGGAGTGGCCGGAGGGGAAGGAGTAGCCGGTGGCCCGGGCGGCCCAGTCGGCGACCGGCGGGCGGGGGCGGGCGAGCAGTTCCATCAGGCCGTAGCGGATCGCCTGGCCGGCGGCCAGGACGGCCACCGCCCCGGTCACCGCCCGGCGCCGGCCGCGCCAGGTGCGGCCGGCCAGCAGGCCGGCGAGCACCGCCATCAGGTACGGGACGACTCCGGTGCCGGTCGCCGTCAAGACGCGGGCCAGGGAGCGCAGCGGCTCCCCGCGGTGGGCCGTGCTCCAGTGGAGTGCGGCCAGTTCGGGGGCGAACGGGGCTCCGTCGCGTACGGCCGTGACGGTGGCCGCGGCGGCGAAGAGGGCCGCGCAGACCGCCGCGACGGCGATCGGGCGGCCCGGCGCCGGACCGGGGCCCGGCCGGGGCGCCGGTGCCGCGTCCGCCCCCGGTGTCGTCACCTGGCGGACACCAGGGGGCGCAGCGAGGTGTCGCGGAGCCGTTCGACGAGGGGGGCGGCGCGCCGGGCGAGCGGCATGAGGACCGCGGCGACCAGGGCGCCGACGATCAGGCCGACCAGGACGTCGTGCGGGTAGTGGGCGCCGACCCAGACGCGCGAGGCGCCCATCAGGAGCGCGGCCGGGACGGCGATCCAGCCGAGCCGGCGGTCCAGGAGGACCAGGGCGACCGCGGCGGAGGCGGCGATGGCCGAGTGGTTGCTGGGGAAGGACCAGTCGCCCAGCGCGGGGCACGCCTCGACGGTGATGGTGTGGATCGTCTGGCAGGGGCGCTGCTCGTGGAAGAAGGCCTTGACCACGTCGTTGGCCACGTAGGCGAGGACCACGATCACGGGGACGGCCAGTGCCCTCGCCATGGCGACGGGGGCGGTGTGCCGCATCTCACCGGGGTCGAGCCGGCGGCGGGAGCTGCCGCCGAGCCGCTGGCGGGCCCGCCACCAACCGACGAGCATCAGGACGGCGAAGATCCCGAGGCCGAAGTCGGTCCAGAAGGAGACCAGGACGTTCAGGAAGTGCGGCATCTCCTGGGCGAAGCCGGTCACAGAGGTGTACAGGCCGCCGTCGATCGAGGCTCCGCCGAAGGCGAGGTCGGTCACTGGGTTTTCTCCTTGGCGGGTCGCTACGTGGTACGTGGGCTGGGGGACGGGACGGCTTACGGGGTGCCCGGGCCGGCCGCGTGCTTCAGCAAGTGTGCCGGGTCCTTCAGGGTGCCGGTGGCGCGGAGGGGGTTTCGACCGGTTCCGTCCCCTGTCGGGCGGCCGGGCGCCGCTTGCGGGAGCGCAGGACTTCGAGGGCGAGCGGGGTCAGCGAGGCGATCACGACGAGGCCCACGACCGGCAGAAGGTACCGGTCGACGTTGGGGACGGACGAGCCGAGGGCGTACCCGGCGAGGGTGAGGCCGAACGTCCAGACCAGGCCGCCGGCGATCTGCCAGAGGGTGAAGGCGCGGGTGGGCACGTTCAGGGCGCCGGCCAGCGGGTTGAGCACGGTGCGGACGACGGGGACGAAGCGGGCCAGGATGATCGCCTTGGCGTGGCCGTAGCGCTCCAGGTACTCCTCGGCGCGGGCGGCGCCGTCCTGGAGCTTGCGCGAACGGCCGCCGGCCAGCAGGGCACGGCCGCCGCGCCTGCCGATCCAGAAGCCGGTCTGGGATCCGGCGAGCGTGCCGACGACGGCGGACGCCAGGACCTGGGGCAGGGAGAGGTGGACGGCACCGCCGACGCCCGGGGCGCAGAGCAGTCCCGCGGTGAACAGCAGCGAGTCGCCGGGCAGCAGGAAGCCGACCAGCAGTCCGGTCTCCGCGAAGAGGACGACGGCGACACCGAGGGCGCCGAAGGCGGCGAGCAGTGAGCCGGCGTCGAGGATGTTGACGGCCTGGGTGACCGCGCCCAGGTGCAGGTCTGCGGCGGCTACGGCCATGTCGGTGGCCCCTCCCATAATGGGTTCTGGGCCCGCCGAGCGGCCGACCCCACCGTCTACAGTCCCGTAGACGGTCTACAAAACTGTAGACGACGGAAAGGTGGAGGGCGTTCCATGTCGGAGACATCACCCGTGCAGCGGCGCCCGGCCGGTGAGCTGGAGGCGAGCGTGCTGGCGGCGCTCTGGGCGGCCGAGGGCCCGCTGAGCCCCGCCGAGGTGCAGAACGGGCTGGGCGGCCGGCTCGCCCGTACGACCGTCACCACCATCCTCACCCGGCTGCACGACAAGGGGGCGGTGTCCCGCACCCGGGCGGGCCGCGGCTTCGCGTATTCGCCGATACACGACTCCGCGGGACTGACCGCCCGCCGGATGCGCAGCGAACTGGACAAGCAGGACGACCGCGGCACTGCCCTCGCCCGCTTCGTGTCGGAGCTGACCACCGAGGACGAGCAGCTGCTCCGCTCGCTGCTGGACGAGGCGGAGGCCGATGACGCCGGCGGTGCGGACGCCTCCGACGGCCGGCTGCCGGGACCCGGGGCCGCACCGTGATCTTCGCCGTCTGGATCCCGCTGCTGATGCCGCTGCTCGCGGTGCCGGCCGCCCGCCGGCTCGCCGAGTCGCTGCCGCCGCGCGCCGCCGCCTGGCTGCTGACCGGGTGCGCCGCCGCGCTGGCCGCCTGCACGACCGCCGCGCTCGGCCTGCTGATGGCCGCCGGGGCGCTGTGGCTGCCGCCGGTCGCCGCCTTCGGCCATCTCTCGCTGTCGCTGCTCGGCGGCGACGCGGACGTGACCGTGCCGGCCGCCTCGGTCGCCGGCGCGCTGCTGACCTGCTGCGCGATCGCCGTCACCCGCCGCGCGCTGCGCCACCGCGCCGAGCTGCGCGCCGCCCGGCGCACCGCCGACGCCCACGCCCTCGCCGGCGATCTGTGCATCGTCCCCGATGCCGCGCCCGACGCCTTCGCCCTGCCGGGCCGGCCGGACCGCGTGGTGGTCACCGCCGGGATGCTGCGGGCGCTGCCGCCGGCCGAACGGGAGGCCCTGTTCGCCCATGAGCGGGCCCATCTCACAGGCCGGCACCACCTCTTCCTGCTGACGGTCGCCCTGGCCTCGGCCTGCCATCCGCTGCTCCGCGGGCTGCGGCCCTCGCTGGCGTACGCCCTGGAGCGCTGGGCGGACGAATCGGCCGCCTCCCGGGTGGGCGACCGCCGGGTCACCGCCCGCGCCATCGGCCGAGCCGCACTGGCCGCCCGCGCGCACACCGCGGCGGTCCCCCGCCCGAGCACCGCGCTCGCCGCCACGACCGGTCCGGTGCCGCGCCGGGTCGCCGCGCTGCTGGCCCCCGACCATCCGACCGACCACCCCCGTATCCACCTCGGCCTGCACGGCCGCCGGCTGATAGCCGCCGCGCTCCTGGCCTGTGTCACCTTCTCCGCGGCTGCCGCGGTGGAAGCCGCGGCCGATCTGCACCAGACGGTGGAGTCGGCCCAGGGCGAGCACCACGGGGACCACGGGGACTGAGCCCGGTCCGAACCGTGTCCGGTGGGTAGAGCCGGGATGGTGGCCGGGCGGCGCTACCCGGCGCCCGGCCCGCCGTCGCGCACGGTGAAGCCGATGCCGGCCCCGCCGCCGGGGCGTACGGTCGCGAAGACCTGGCCGCCGTGGGCCGCCGCGATCTCCCGGACTATCGCCAGGCCGAGGCCCGAGCCGGGGAGGCCGCGGGCGGCCGGGGCGCGGTAGAAGCGGTCGAAGACCCGGGTGAGGTCGGCCTCGGCGATGCCCGGGCCGCGGTCGAGGACCTCGACGCGGGCGCCGGTGACGACGACCTCGATGGGCGCGGTGCCGTCGGCGTCGAACTTGGCGGCGTTCTCCAGGAGGTTGCCGAGCGCGCGGTGCAGCGCGGCCGGCCGGCCCTCGACGACCGCGGCGCGGCTGGTGCGCACGGTGATCTCGCGGCCGGTGCGGCGGCGGGCGGAGGCGGCGGCCCGCTCCGCGACCTCGGCCAGCCGCACCTCCGACAGCGGGGAGTCGTCGCGCTGTCCGGCCGCCAGGTCCACCAACTCGTTGACCAGGTCGGTCAGTTCGCGGGCCTCGCCTGCCAGGTCGGCGAGCAGGTCCTCACGGGCGTCCGGCGGCAGTTCGTCGAAGCGCTTGAGCAGCGAGATGTTCGTACGGAGCGAGGTCAGCGGGGTGCGCAGCTCGTGGCCCGCGTCCTGGACGAGCCGCTGCTGGTCCTGCACCGCGCTGGTCAGCCGCCCGAGCATGTCGTCGAAGGCCCGCCCGAGCCGGGCCACCTCGTCGCGCCCGGCGACCGGCACCTGGACGTCCACCGGCCCGTGCTCCGCGACGCGCTCGGCGACCGACGTCAGCCGGACCAGCCGGCCGGTGATCCGGCAGGCCAGCCACCAGCCGACGGCGCCGGCCAGCGCGATGACCCCGGCGGCCAGCAGCACGGTGCGCTTCTGGAGCGCGGCGAGCAGGTCCTCGGTCCCGCTGACCTTCCGGGCGACCTGGACGGCTCCGCGCCCGCCGCCGAGCGAGACGGTGGCGAGGTGGTAGGCGTCGCCGTCGAGCAGCACCTCGTCCTGCGCGTAGCGGCCCGCGTCGCGGTGGGCGGCGATCCTCCGCTCGGCGTCCCCGGCCGGGAGCGCGGGGTGACCCGGTTCGACGACCCGCCCGCCGGCGCCAAGGATCTGCACGTCCGTCCGGGCCGGCCGGGTCAGGTCGTCGCGCGGCCCGTCGTGGTCCGGGCCGGCGGCGGTGTAGTCGGCGGGCGTGTACGGCCGCTCCCGGACCTGGGACCGCAGATCCGCTACGACCTCGGAGAACACCGACTTCTCGTCCACCCGCACCAGCCGGGCCGCCGCGTCGTAGCCGAGGAACCCGACCAGAACGGTCACCCCCGCGGCCCCGGCGGCGAAGGCCAGCGCGAACGAGGTGCGCAGGCTGGCCGGCTTGCGGGTGCGCAGCCAGGCGACCGGACGGCAGTCCCGCAGCCGGGCGGCGATCCGCCGGACGCCGGACCGCCGCGGGCCGGGGGGCACGCGCACTCAGTCCTCCCGCAGGACGTAGCCGACGCCGCGCACGGTGTGGATCAGCGGCCGGCTGCCCGGCACATCGACCTTGCGGCGCAGATAGCCGACGTAGACCGCGAGGTTCTTCGAGCCGGGCCCGAAGTCGTAGCCCCAGATGCGGTCGTAGATCGTCGAGTGGTCCAGGACGATCCCGGCGTTGCGGGCCAGCAGCTCCAGCAGCTCGAACTCGGTCCGGGTCAGCTCCAGTTCCCGCTCCCCGCGCCAGGCCCGCCGCGAGGGGCCGTCGATCCGCAGGTCGGCCGCCTCGACGACCCCGCTGTCCGCCGCCCGCGCGTCGTACGCCTCACCGGCCTCGGCGCCGTCCCCCGCCGCCGGTCCCGGCGCCACCGGCCCCGCCGTCGTCCGCCGCAGCAGGGCCCGCAGCCGGGCGAACACCTCCTCGACCTCGAAGGGCTTGACCACGTAGTCGTCGGCCCCGGCGTCCAGGCCGGCGATCCGGTCCGCGGTCTCGACCCGGGCGGTGAGCATCAGGATCGGGGTGCGGTCCTGTTCGGCGCGCAGCACCTGGCACACCTGGAGCCCGTCGATGCCCGGCATCATCACGTCCAGCAGGATCACGTCGGGCCGCTCGCGGTGGGCGGTGGCCAGCGCCTGGATCCCGTCGGCCACGGCGGTGACCCGGTACCCCTCCAGGGTCAGGGCACGCTCCAGCGCGGTGCGGATGGGGCGGTCGTCCTCGGCGAGCAGTACGGAATGGGTCACCCGGCAAGTCTGCCAAGACCGGCCCGGCAGGTCGGAGGGCGGCCGGTGGGGCGGGGGGTTTCTTACCGGGCTCTCACCCGGGACACGCCCTCGGCTTACCCCGTCCCGGGACGGTGACGGGTGCCGGACGGGCCGGCCGCGGCGGACCACACCGCCCAGGGTCCCGGCCGGCGGCAGCAGGCCGGCACACCCGGGCACACCGGGTCGACACCGCGTGAAGAGCACCATATGCACCGCATGAAGAGCACGGATGACGCAGGCCGCACGGAGGGCGCGGACCGTACGGAGGGCGCGGACCGTACGGACCGCGCCGGGCGCCGGGGCCGCCCGGACCGCCCGGACCGCCTGAAGGTGACCCTCCTGCTGCACGACGCGTACGCCGTCGGCGGCACCATCCGCACCACCCTGAACCTCGCCGCGGCGCTCGCCGACCGGCACGACGTCGAGATCGTCTCGATGCTGCGGCACCGCGAGGTCCCGCGGTTCGCGGTGGACCCCCGGGTGCGGCTGATCCCGCTGGTGGACACCCGGGTGGGCAGCGACGACATGGCGCATCCGCTGTTCGGCGAGCCCGCGGTGGACTTCCCGCTCGACGAGAAGCGGCACCACCAGTACAGCCGGCTGGTGGACCTGCGCGCCGCGGAGTTCCTGCGCGGCAGCGACGCCGATGTGCTCATCGGCACCCGGCCCGGCGTCAATGTCTATCTGGCGCTCTTCGGTCCCCGCCGCGCCCTGCGGATCGCGCAGGAGCACCTCCGGCACGACGCGCACAGCACCCAGCTGCGGGCCGAACTCGCCCGCCACTACCGGTCGTTGGACGCGGTGATCACCACGACCGAGGCGGACGCGGCGGTCTACCGCACGCGGATGCCGCTGCCCGGCGTACGGATCCTGGCGGTGCCCGACGTCGTCCCGGCGCCCGCCGGGCCGCCGTCCGACGGCACCTCGAAGATCATCGCGGCGGCCGGCCGGCTGGTCCGCGGCAAGCGCTTCGACCTGCTGATCGAGGCGTTCTCCGCGGTCTCCGTCAAGCACCCCGACTGGCGGCTCCGCATCCACGGCGGCGGCGCCGAACGCACCCGGCTCCAGAACCTGATAGACGGGCTGGGGCTCTCCGGGCGGGCCGAGCTCACCGGGCCGCGGACGCCGCTTGAGGAGGAGCTCGCCAAGGCGTCGATCGTCGTCTCGGCCTCGGACGCCGAGTCGTTCGGGATGACCCTCGTCGAGGCGATGCGCTGCGGCGTACCGGTCGTCAGCACCGACTGCCCGCTGGGCCCGGCCGAGATCGTCCACGACGGCGCGGACGGCGTGCTGGTGCCGCGCGGCGACGGACGGGCGCTGGCCGGCGCGCTGCTCGACCTGATCGAGGACCCGGAGCGCCGCCGGGAGATGGGCGCCGCCGCGCTGGCCGGCGCGCACCGCTACGACCCCGAGCCGATAGCCGAGCGGTACGAACTCCTCTTCCGGGAACTGCGGTCGACCCGCCGGGTCCGGGCGCTGCGCCGGGCCGCGGACCCGGCCCGGACCCGTGCCCGCGGACTGGTCCGGCGGGTGCGGCGGCGCCTCGACGTGCGGACGGAACCCGGCGCCGGCGGCATGTCGACGACCGGCCGCTGAGCGGCCACCCGCACCCCTCCCGCACCATCCGCACCACGGACGCCATGCGTCACCAACTCGCCTGCCCCGTCGGGAACTTCAGCGCGTCGATCTGGCGTCTCCGGTCGTGAACATGCTGAACTGCTGGGGGGCGGCTGCCGCTTCGCGCAGATGACGCTTCGCATTCCGCAGATCCGATCGGCAGGAGGTCGCTCATGCTGCACGGTGTCGATGTCAGCTCCTACAACACCGGTTATTCCGCCCAGGGGTTGGACTTCGTATTCATCAAGGCCACCGAAGGCCGCTCCTACGTCAATCCGCATCAGTCGGCGCAGGCGGCACGGGCACGCGAGGCGGGCGCCGTGGTCGGTTTCTACCACTTCCTGTGGCCGGGAAATATCGCCGCCCAGGCGCAGTACTTCGTCGAGCAATGCGCCTCGGTCCACGGCGACCTGCTGGCGGCCGACTGGGAGACCACCGGAGCGGGCTCGTACGCCAGCAATGCGCAGAAGGACCAGTTCCTTGTGGAGGTCAAGAAACTGCGGCCCACGCACCGCGTGCTGCTCTACTGCAACCGCGATTTCTGGCTGAACCGCGACACCACGTCCTACGCCGCGGACGGCCTGTGGATCGCCGACTACGTCGCCGCAGGGGAGCCGCGGATCAAGGCGAAGTGGCGTATCCACCAGTACACGGACCAGCCTCTCGACAAGAACGTCGCCGCTTTCTCCAACAAGGCCGAGCTCAAAAGCTGGGCGCACCCCGCATAAACTTCTCCGGCAGTATCCGGATACGCGCAACGGGCACACCGCGTGACAATCCCACGCGGCCGGCACACAGTGCGTGACGAGAACCAGAGGAGCACCCGTGACCGACCCGGCGTCGAAGGCCCTGCAACAGCACATAGCCCAGGAACTCCAGGTGGCACCGTCCACCACGGCCTTCGACGCCGAGCGGGAGATCGAGCGCCGGGTGGCCTTCCTCACAGAGCGGCTGACGTCCACGGGCCTGCGCTCCCTGGTGCTGGGCATCAGCGGCGGCGTCGACTCCACCACCGCGGGCCGGCTCTGCCAGCTCGCGGTGGAGCGGGCCCGCGCGGCCGGCCACGACGCGACGTTCTACGCGATGCGGCTGCCGTACGGCGAGCAGGCGGACGAGAAGGACGCACAGCTGGCGGTGGAGTTCATCCGCGCCGACCGGCTGCTGACCGTGGACGTCCGCCCGGCGAGCGACGCGGCGCTGGCCGCGGCGCTGGCCGGCGGTGTCGCCTTCCGCGACGCCCACCATCAGGACTTCGTCCAGGGCAACATCAAGGCCCGGCAGCGCATGATCGCGCAGTACGCGGTCGCGGGTGCCCATGACGGCCTGGTCGTGGGCACCGACCACGCCGCCGAGGCGGTCTCCGGCTTCTTCACCAAGTTCGGCGACGGCGCGGCCGATGTCGTACCGCTCACCGGGCTCACCAAGCGCCGGGTGCGCGCCGTGGCGCAGGCCCTCGGCGCCCCGTCCGAGCTGGTGTGGAAGGTCCCGACCGCCGACCTGGAGACCCTCGACCCGGGCAAGCCCGACGAGGACGCGCTCGGTGTCACCTACGACCAGATCGACGACTTCCTGGAGGGCCGCCCGGTCGACGAGGACGCCTTCGCGGCGATCGTCCGGCGCTACCGCCTCACCGAGCACAAGCGGGCGCTGCCGATCGCCCCGTGACGCGGCGGGTGCCCGCGCCCGCGCGGTGCGGGCACCCCGTTCCGTCATGCTCCGGCCAGGGGCCGGTCACCGTCCCGGTGCTAAATCGTGGGTGGGAGCGGGCATGCATGCGGCCATGGGAAGCCACGAAGTGCGATCGGAAGATCAGCTGTCAGTGGGGCCGCCTACTCTCCAGGACATGGGTTACGCAAGCCTGGACGAACTCCGTACCGCGCTGACCACCGCCTCCGACCTCGCCTCCTCCTTGCCGTCCGCGCCCACCCGGGGGGACGCCGACCAGCTCGTCGACGTCCTCCGGCGCGCGCTGACCGCCGCCAGCTCGCTGGGCGCACAGACGCCCGGCCCGACGGGCTGCCCCCTGCACCCCAACGGCGCGGTGGATCCGCTGTACGGCGATCCCGAAGACCCCCTGCCGCCGGGCTACGGCAGGTGCCTGCTGTGCAACGACCGGCGGCGCCGGGCGGACGCCCACCCCCCGCACGCCCGCCCGCGCCCCCGGCCGCATCCGCACTGGCACCGGCGGCTGAGCGCCTAGGACCGGTCCGACGGGGCGGGGCCGGACGTCTCCGCCGCCGGCCCGGCGGTGTCGTCGTCGGCGGCCCGCGGCGCGCGCTCCGGCCGGAGGGCGATCCGGCCCAGCACCGCGGCGACGGCCAGCCCGGCAAGGGCGATCAGGACGAAATCCGGTACGCCGTTGCCGATCCGGGTGGCCCACTCCTCCAGCCGCATCTCGGCGTCCGGGTCCAGGATCCCGGGCAGTGCGCTGGTCCCGTTGAAGCGCAGGAACAGTACGCCGATGCCGATGAAGAAGGCGCCGGAGAGCACCGACGTGGTGTGCAGGTGCAGCCGGCCGAGGCGGAAGGCCCGGCCGCGCAGCCAGCCCCGGGTGCCGAGCCGGAAGCGGTCCCACAGCAGCGCCAGGACGAACAGCGGCAGCGCCATGCCCAGGGCGTAGACGGCGAGCATCGAGGCGCCGTAGAGCGGTGAGCCGCTGACCGCGGTCACGGTCAGCACCGCGCCCAGGATCGGCCCCGCGCAGAAGCCCGCGAGGCCGTAGACGCAGCCGAGCAGGAAGGTGGACAGCGCCGAGCGGGGGGTGATCCGGGCGGCGGCGGCCTGGGCGCGCTTGGAGGCGAAGCCCAGGCCCAGGATCTGCGCGAACCCCATCGCGATCACCACCCAGCCGCCGACCGCCACCAGCAGATCGCGGTGGCCGTTGAACAGCCTGCTGGCCGCCGTACTGGCCGCGCCCAGCGGCACCAGCGTCGTGGCCAGCCCCAGGTAGAACACCCCGGTACGGGCCAGCAGCCGGCCGGGGTTGGCGAGGGAGTAGGCGAAGAACGCCGGCAGCAGCAGCGCGCTGCACGGGCTGACCAGCGCCAGTGCGCCGCCCAGGAATGCCGCGAGGTAGCCGATGTCGGTGCTCACTTCCCGGCCCCCGTGCCGTGCCCGCCCTTCGCCGCGGCGGCGGCCTGGGTGATCGCCTGCTCGAAGACCGCGGTGGGCTGGGCCCCGGCCACCGGCCGGCCGTTGATCAGGAAGGACGGGGTGGACTGCACGCCGAGCTGGTAGCCCTCGTCCTGGTCCTTCTTCAGGGCCTGTTCGGCGGCGGCGCTCTTCAGGTCGGCGCGGAACTTCTCGATGTCCGGCACGCCGCTCGCGCGCGCCAGGTCGACGAGCTTGTCCTCGGCCAGCGCGTCGCCCTTGCGGGTCTTGGCGTACAGCTGGTCGTGCAGCTGCCAGAACCGGCCCTGCCGGCCGGCCGCCCAGGAGGCGCGGGCGGCGCGCTCGGAGTCGGCACCGAAGACCGGGAAGTTGCGGAACTCGATGCGCAGGGTGCCCGCGTCGACGAACTTCTTGATCAGCGCGGGCTGGGTCTCGCGGGTGAAGCGCCCGCAGAACGAGCACTGGTAGTCGGCGTACTCGACCAGGACCACCGGGGCGTCCGGCTTGCCGACGGCCAGCGGGTCGCCGGCGACGCGCCGGCTGGTGCGCCGGGCGAAGTCGTCGTACAGCTTCTGCTGTGCGGGGTCCTCCTGCGGCAGTGCGGAGGCGGCGGTCCCGGGTGCGGCGGTGCCGCCCTCGTCCCGGCCGCCCTCGACGGCCTTGCCGACGGCGACCGCGATGGCGATCACGGCGACGACGAGCGCGACGACCGCGCCGATCGCGGCCAGTTTTCGGGTGGGGGAAGCGGAAGTGGGCATGCGAAAGCTCCAGACGTACGGAAGCGGAAGGAACAGGCGGGTGCGTCGGGGCAGCGGCCTATATCCGCAGTACGGGCAGGAGCGCCGTGCGGTCGGTGGCGGGGGCGGCGTCCGTCGGCGGGCGGGCCCGCGCGAACTGCGCGGGCAGGTCCGCGGGGAGCGGCCCGGGGCCGGTGGTGGCCGGGGTGAGCGGCTCGGCGCGGTGCGGCGCCGGGATCGGGGCCGATTCGTCGGGGCTCGGCGCATGGCGGCCGGAGCACTTCTTGGAGGTGTCGGCGACCGCGATCGGGGCGGCCTCGGCGAGCGGCAGGCCGCGCTGTGCGGCCGGGCCGGCGGGACCGGAGTCCCGGGCCGCCGCGGCGCTCGCCGCCCGGCCCGCGAGCCATGCCTGGTCGCCGCCGATCCGGCAGAGCATCGGCCCGAAGGTGACCGCGAGGAGGAGCAGCAGGGTCAGCGTCGCCGACCGGCGCAGCTGGCGCATGTTCCCTCCCCCTCGATGGCGGTCCCGATCCGGCGGTCCGTGTCCGGTGGGCTCGGTGATCCGGTGGTCTGCGTCCGGCTGGTCCCGGTCCGGCGCGCGGATGAACGTCCCATCCTACGGACCGCTGCCGGGAGGCGGCCCGCGGTGGCACACCTCACCCCGCGGGCGCGATCGATTAATAGCACTATGCCCGAATATCTACCGTTCGGCGTCTTTGACCGCCCCCCGCCCCGGCTGCCATGGTCGATCGCGGCGGCCCCGCCGATGCGGTCCGGGCCGTCCACGACCCCGCGGGCCCACCCCTTCCGCCCGCCGGAGGTCGGGTCACCGGGGCCCACCCCGCGGCATCCCGCGGGAGGGCCCCGGTCCCGTCTCGGGGCGGCCCGCCCGGTCAGCGGTCGTTGACCCGCACCTCGAACCACGTCGTCTTGCCGCGCGGCAGCAGATCCACGCCCCAGCGGTCGGAGAGCTTGTCGACGAGGAAGAGGCCGCGACCGCTGGTGTCCATCGCCTGCACCGGCATCAGGCAGGGCAGGCCACGGGACGGATCGCGCACCTCGACGCGGATCCAGCCGCGCCGGCGGAGCATCCGCAGCCCGAACGTACGGGCACCGGTGTGCCGTACGGCGTTGCCGACCAACTCGGAGACCAGCAGCACCGCGTGCTCGGCGAGCTGCGGCGAGAGCTGCCACTGCCGCAGGAGCACCGCGGCGGTCAACCGCCGGGCGGTGCCGGCGGACTGGGGGCGCGACGGGAGTCTGACCTCGCCGAGGGTCGGGGCGCCGACCAGGTCGAGGGGCGCGGACACCGGACCGACGGAAGCCGGAGCCGCCTCCCGGTCCGCACCGGGAGCGCACCGACGCGCGGCGGCCGTACCACTCCCCGGCCGCGGCTGCTCCATTCCATCGAGGCCCGCCATGCCTCCATCATGGCCGCTGATCGGCACCTCGGGGGGCGGAACCGGCGTAATCAGTTGTCCGGAATCACCAGCTCCGCGCCCCCGACAGGACATATGCCAGCGGCAGTTAAGGTTCGGCGTCACCTCGCTGACCTGCACCGACCGCGCGCCCGCAGTGGATCGACGGGCCACGCCGACAAGGTTCTCTTAAGGTGCAACGAGATTTTCGGCAATTCGCCCACACGAGGCACCGCGTCCCGGACGAACCCCAGGCGTCCCGTCAACACCAGGCGCATCAGCGGAACTTGGCCTTGCCGGGACCCTCCTCGACGAAGCTGCGCATCCCGGTCTCCCGGTCCTCGGTCGCGAACAGCCCGGCGAACCAGTTGCGTTCGATCGTCAGCCCGGTGTCGATGTCCGTCTCCAGCCCGGCGTCGACGGACTCCTTGGCGGCCCGTAGGGCCAGCGCGGGGCCGGACGCCAGCCGGGCCGCCCAGGCGTGCGCCTGCGCATGGACCTCGGCGGCGGGCACCACGCGGTCCACCAGGCCGATGGCGAGCGCCTCTTCGGCCTTGACGTGACGGCCGGTGAAGATCAGGTCCTTGGCCTTGGACGGGCCCACCAGCCGGGCCAGCCGCTGGGTGCCGCCGGCGCCCGGGATCAGCCCGAGCAGGATCTCGGGCTGGCCCAGCCGGGCGTCGTCGGCGGCGATCCGGAAGTCGGCGCAGAGCGCCAACTCGCAGCCGCCGCCCAGCGCATAGCCGGTGATCGCGGCGACCACCGGCTTGGGGATCCGGGCCACGGCGGTGAACGCGTCCTGGAGCGCCTTCGAGCGGACGACCATGGCGGCGTGGTCCATGGCCTGCATTTCCTTGATGTCCGCGCCGGCCGCGAACACCTTCTCGCTGCCCCGGACGACGACGGCACGGATGTCGTCGCGGCGGCCGGCCTCCTCCGCCAGCTCGCGGAGCCGGTCCTGGGTGGCGATGTCCAGCGCGTTCATCGGCGGGCGGTCCAGGCGGATGGTGCCGACGCCGTCGGCGACCTCAAGATTCACAGTCATGCGGGCAGGTTAGTACGCGTTAACGCCGCCCGCCGCCCCGCATCCGGCCGGGCTACCCGCCGGCCCGCCACGTGTCCCAGGAGAGGTTCCAGTCGCCGAAGCCGTTGTCCGGCTGGATCGTTTCGTCGTGGGCGTTCTCGACGATGACGACATCGCCGATGATCGAGTTCTGGTAGAACCAGGCCGCCGGGGTGGAACCGTCGCCGCCGCCCCGGGCGTCGAACAGGCCGACGCAGCCGTGGCTGGCGTTGCGGGTGCCGAACGTGTCCCGGCCCGACCAGTAGTTGCCGTGGATGAAGGTCCCGGAGGTGCTCAGCCGCATCGCGTGCGGGACGTCCTTGATGTCGTACTCGCCGCCGAAGCCGACGGTGTCGCCGTTCATCCGCGTCACCAGATGCTTCTCGCTGATCACCATCTGACCGTTGTACGTCTCGGTGCCCGGCGCGCCGGCGGTGATCGGGACGGTCTTCAGCGTCTTCCCGTCGCGGACCACCGTCATCTGCTTCGAGCGGGCGTCGACGGTGCTGACCTGGCTGCGGCCGACGGTGAAGGAGACCTCTTTGGCCTGGGTGCCGTAGACGCCGGGGCGGCCCTCGACGCCGTTGAGGTCGAGCTTGAGGGTGACCTTGGTGCCGGGCGCCCAGTATTTCCGGGGGCGGAAGTCGAGCCGGTCGTTGCCGAACCAGTGGCCGGCGACCGGGACGGCCGGCCGGGCCGTGACCGTGATGGCCTTCTCGACGGCCGCGGGGTCGGTGATCCCCCGGGTGAAGTGGATCGAGACCGGCATCCCGACGCCGACCTGCTGGCCGTTCTCGGGGCTGTACTGGCCGATGAAGGTGTTCTTCGGGACGAGGGTGGTGAACGTGGCGTGCTCGGCGGCCTGGCGGCCCCGGGCGTCCACGGCGACCGCGTCGACGGTGTACTTCGTCGAGGCGCCGAGATGGCCGCTCGGCTCCCACAGGGCACCGGCGCCGGATATCTTCCCGTCGACCTCGTTGCCCTTGGCGTCCTTGACCTTGACGGACCGCAGCCGGCCCTTCTGGGCGGACACCTTCAGCGCGCCGCTGGTGGCGACGTCGTGCGCGCCGTCCCCGGGCGCGATCGTCACGGCGGCCTGCGAGGCGGCGGTGTCCGACCCCGCTTTGCCGGACGGTCTGCCGCCGCCCTCCTCCCCTCCCCCGCACGCGGTCACCAACAGCAGCATCGAACCGAGCAGCAGCCCGAGCGGGGCGCGCCCCCGGCGCGGCCACGGCCGCCGGCGGGCCGGCTCCCCCGATATCGGCTGGACGTTCACGACTGGCCCCTCTTCCCCTCGCACCGCCCGCGGACCACCGCGCGCCGGCCCCGAGGCCGCGCGCGTGCCGCTAGATAACCACACCGCACTGACACTCAACTCCCCCCGGACGTCACCGTTCAGTCCCAAGTGGGAGGGTGGGTGTTCGCTCGTGCGTACGAACGCGGGCGGGGGCTCGTTCAGTGGAGCGCGCTGCCCGCCTGCCAGGCCGGCCACGACATGTTCCAGCCGCCCAGGCCGTTGTCCGGGGCGACCGTGCGGTCCCGGGAGTTGAGGACCTCCACGGTGTCGCCGACGATCGAGTTCCGGTAGAGCCAGCCGGCCGGGGTGTTCGGGCCACCGCCCTTGACGTCCTTGAGCCCGACGCAGCCGTGGCTGGTGTTGGCACCGCCGAAGACCCGCGGCGGCGCCCAGTAGTTGCCGTGCAGGAAGGTCCCGGACCGGGTCAGCCGCATCGCGTGCGGCACGTCCGGGATGTCGTACTCGGCGCCGAAGCCGACGGTGTCGCCGTCCATCCGGGTCACCACCTGGCGCTCCAGGATCACCATCTTCCCGTTGTAGGTGGGGTTGTCGGCGTTGCCCGCGGTCACCGGCAGGGTCGCCAGCACCTGGCCCGAGCGGCGGACGGTCAGGGTGTGCCGGGCCGCGTCGATGACGCTGATCTGGTCCCGGTCGACCTGGTAGTGGAGGGTCTTGCGCTGGAGCCCGTAGGAGCCGGGGCCGGCCTTCACGTCGCGCAGCCGCAGCCGGACGGTGATCCGGGTGCCCGGCCGCCACCGGTGCCGGGGCCGGAAGTCCAGCCGCCGGCGGCCGAACCAGTGGGGGGCGACCTCGACGCCCGGCTCGGCGCTGACCGTGATGGCGCGCTCGACGGCCGCGCGGTCGACGACCGCGCGGTTGAAGGCCAGCGAGAAGATCAGGCCGGTGCCGACCGTGGTGCCGCTCTCGGGCGTGTAGTAGCCGATGAGGCGGTGCGGGGGCAGGAAGGTGGTGAAGGTGGTGTGGCGGGCCAGGCGGCGGCCGGCGGCGTCTCGCGCGACGGCGTCGACGGTGTACCGGGCCCCGAGTTCCAGGGAGTCCGCCGCCGGCCGCCAGATCGTCCCGTCCCGCGAGAAGCGGCCGGCCACGGATTCCCGGCCGTCGCTGCCGGTCCGGGTGACCTCCACCCGCTCCAGCCGCCCCTCCTGGACCCGGACCTCCATCCGCCCGTTGGCCCGTACGCCGCGCGCGCCGTCGCCCGGCAGGACCCGGATCGCCTCCTCCGGGGTGGCCGGCGGACTGCCGATCAGCGCGTCCGGACCGCCGCAGCCGGCCAGCGCCGCCCAGCCCGCGAGCGCGGCCAGCAGTGCGCGGGCGGCGCGCAGACGGGGCGCCCGCGGGGGCGCCCCGGAGGGCGCGCGGCGGACCGGCAGGCCCGGCACCGGGGCCGTCGTCCGGTCCGTCCGTCGGTCCCCCGTGTGGTCCCCTGCTCGGTCGTGCTGATGGCCGGTCATACGCCGGATTGTGACGGATGATGCGCGGGTTGGGCGGTATGCCACGATTCGGAATGTCATGGACGCGGCCCGCGGCGGGGCGGGGACGGCGCGCGGGCGGGCTGCGGGAGCGCCGGGCGTCCACGGCGGCCGGAAGCGTGAGGCAACGCCCGGTTGCGGGCAGAACAACGGGGAGCGACACCGAACAGCGCAGCACGACACCTCGCGACACAGCACGACGCAGCAGGCACCGCACGACGCAGCACGACAGTGCGGGCGGTGGGCCCGCGCGCGGCCGGGACTCCGCCAGCTGACGCTGGGAGGTGCCCCCAGGCTCGGGGCCGCCACCCGACCGAGCCCTGAGCCGCAGGAGGCCGGCAGTGTCCAGCGCACCCGAGCAGGAGGCGATGGCGGGGCAACCGCTCACCGCACCCGCGGACGTCCGCCCCGGCAGCCCGACGCCCCTCGGGGCCCGCTGCCGCACCGGGCCGGACGGCGTCGCGGGCACCAACTTCGCCCTGTGGGCGGGCGGTGCCGAGGCCGTCGAGCTCTGCCTCTTCGACGACGAGGGGCAGGAGACCCGCCATCCCCTCACCGAGCTGACCCACGAGATCTGGCACGGCTTCCTGCCCGGCGCCGGCCCCGGGCAGCGCTACGGCTACCGGGTGCACGGCCGCTGGGACCCCTGGACGGGCGCCCGCTGGAATCCGGCCAAGCTGCTGCTCGACCCGTACGCCCGCGCCGTGGACGGCGACTTCGGCACGTACACGGAAACGGGCCCCGGCGGCCCCGCGCTGCCCGCTCAGCTCTACGGGCACGCCCGGGACTGGCCGCAGCAGCAGTACGCCGACACCGTGCGCGACGACCGCGACTCGGCGCCGTACGTCCCCAAGGGAGTGGTGGTGACCGACGACGAGGGCGGCGACGCGTGGCGGGACGACCGGCGGCCCAAGACGCCCTGGCCGGATTCCGTCCTCTACGAGCTGCACGTCCGGGGCTTCACGATGCGCCACCCCGGTATACCGGAGGAGCTGCGCGGCACCTACGCGGGACTGGCGCACCCCGCCGCGCTGGACCATCTGACCCGGCTCGGCGTCACCGCCGTCGAGCTGCTGCCCGTCCACCAGTTCGCGCACGAGGACCATCTGGTGCGCCGGGGGCTGCGCAACTACTGGGGCTACAACTCCATCGGCTATTTCGCGCCGCACGCCCGGTACGCCGCCACCGGCACCCGGGGCCAGCAGGTCGGCGAGTTCCAGCGGATGGTGCGGGCGCTGCACGACGCCGGTATCGAGGTGATCCTGGACGTCGTCTACAACCACACCGCGGAGGCCGGTGAACTGGGCCCGACGCTCTCCCTCCGGGGCATCGACAACCGCGGCTACTACCGCCTCCAGGGCGACGCCCGCCGCTACGCCGACTACACCGGCTGCGGCAACACCCTGCACGTCGTCCAGCCCAACGTGCTGCGGCTGATCACCGATTCGCTGCGCTACTGGGTCACCGAGATGGGGGTGGACGGCTTCCGCTTCGACCTGGCGGCGGCGCTGGCGCGCTCCATGCACGACGTCGACATGCTCTCCCCGTTCCTCGCGGTGATCGCCCAGGACCCGGTACTGCGCCGGGTCAAGCTGATCGCCGAGCCCTGGGACGTGGGCTCCGGCGGCTATCAGGTCGGCGCCTTCCCACCCCTGTGGACGGAGTGGAACGACCGCTACCGCGACACCGTCCGCGACTTCTGGCGCGGCGGCACGCACGACGTCCGCGACCTGGGCTACCGGCTCTCCGGGTCGAGCGACCTGTACGCCTGGGGCGGCCGGCGCCCGTACGCCTCGGTCAACTTCATCACCGCGCACGACGGCTTCACCCTGCGCGACCTGGTCACCTACGAGCAGAAGCACAACGCGGACAACGGCGAGGACAACCGGGACGGCACCCACGACAACAGGTCCTGGAACTGCGGCGCCGAGGGCGAGACCGACGACCCGGGCATCACCGCACTGCGCCGCCGCCAGCTGCGCAACCTGCTCACCACCCTGCTGCTGTCGACCGGGGTCCCGATGCTGGTCGCCGGCGACGAGCTGGGCCGCACCCAGCACGGCAACAACAACGCCTACTGCCAGGACGGTCCCACCAGTTGGCTGGACTGGTCGCTCCTCGACGACCCCCACTGGCGCGCCCTCGCCGCCCTCACCGCCCGGCTGATCGCGCTGCGCCGCGCCCATCCGGTGCTCCGCCGCCGGGCGTTCTTCTCCGGCCGGCCGCAGCGGCACGGCGGGCTGCGCGATCTGGCCTGGTTCGGCGCGGACGGCACGGAGATGACCGAACCGGACTGGTACGCACCGGGCGCCACCCTGGCCATGTACCTGTCCGGCAACGACATCCCGCAGCGCGACGACCGCGGCGTCCGGGTCGTCGACGACAGTTTCCTGGCCGTGCTGCACGCCGGCGCGCAGCCGCGGGCGGTGACCCTGCCGGGGCCGCCGTGGGCGGGCGCGTACGAGCTGGTCGTGGACACCTCGGCCGACGGGGCGGACGCGGACACCGCGGACGGTCCGGGAGCCGGCGGGGCGCCTTCGGCCGTGCGGTACGCGGCGGGAGCCGAGGTGAGCGTGCCCGGGCGGACGGTGCTGCTGTTCCGGGTGGTGCCCGGATAGCGGAGACCCGCCGCCGGCTGCCGCACCACCGCATGCCGGAAAACCGCATGAGCGCTGTCAGTGCCTCGCCGTACGCTCGCGAGTGATGGCACTCACCGCGCACACGACGCCCCGGACCGACCCGGCCCACCCGGCCGCGCCGGCCCAACACTCCGCCGTGCGCTCGCTGTTGCGCCTGTGGCCGTTCGTGCGGCCGGTGCGGGCGCGGCTGTTCACCGCCGCGTTCGTGGCGGTGGTCGCGTCGTGCATCGGCGTGGTCATTCCGCTGGTCCTCAAGTGGCTGGTGGACGGGCCGGTGGCGGCCGGCGACACCGGAGGGGTGTGGTGGGGCGGCGGCTGCCTGCTGCTGCTCGGGCTTGCCGAGGCGGGCCTGTTCGGGCTGCGGCGGTGGCTGGTGGCGCGGCCGACGGCCGGGGTGGAGGCGGCGATGCGCGAGGCGCTGTACCACCGCGTGCAGCGGCTGCCGGTCGCCTTCCACGACCGCTGGGCATCGGGGCAGTTGCTCTCCCGGGCCACGACGGATCTTCAACTGCTGCGCCTGTTCCTGGTCTTCCCGCTGACGTTCCTTCTGGTCAACGGCGCGACGATCGTGGTGGGTTGTGCGATCCTGCTGGCCCAGCGCTGGTCGCTCGGGCTGGTGCTGCTGGCGCCGGTGCTGCCGCTGACGGTGATGTGCTCGGTCTTCCAGGCGAAGTACGCGCAGGTCGCGCGCCGGGCGCAGGACCAGCTGGGCGATCTGACGACGGTCGTCGAGGAGTCGGTCCTCGGCATCCGGATCATCAAGGGCTTCGGCCGGCACCGCAGCCAGGCCCGCGCCTTCAGGGAGCTGATCCGGTCGGTCCGGGCGACCGAGCTGCGCAAGGCCCGGCTGCTGTCCGTCGTCTGGGGCGCCAACACCCTCCTCCCGGAGCTCGCGGTGGGCACCGCGCTGGTGCTGGGGGCGGTCCAGGTCGCCGACGGCCGGTTGTCCGCGGGGACGCTCGTCGCCTTCCTGTCCACCGCGCTGGCGCTGCGCTGGCCGGTGGATTCGATCGGCTTCCTGCTGGCGATGAGCAGTGCGGCGGCGACGGCGGCCGACCGCTGTTTCGAGGTGCTGGACGCGCCCCTGGCGGACGACCCGGCGGCGCCGGACCGGGCCGCGGACGCCGGCGGCGGCCGGACCGGCGGTGCCCCGCCCGCGGGCGGCCTGGTCTTCGAAGGGGTCGGGTTCCGGTATCCGGACGCGCCGCCGGACACCCCCGCCACCCTCCGGGGTGTCGATCTGCACATCCGGCCCGGGGAGACGATGGCGCTGGTCGGGGCGACCGGCAGCGGGAAGACCACGCTGACGGCGCTGGTGCCGCGGCTGTACGACCCCACGGCGGGCCGGATCACCCTGGACGGCCGCGATCTGGCCACGCTCAGCCGGGACGAGGCGCGGGCGCTGGTGGCGGTGGCCTTCGAGGAGCCCACGCTGTTCTCGGCGACCGCGGCGGAGAACGTCCTGATGGGCGCGGCGGGCACCCCGGACGCGGACCGCGCGGCGGGCCGGAGCGGCAGGCAGGACGAGCGGGACCACCCCCGGGCTGCCCGGGACACGGAGGACGGCCGGGACACCGGGGACGGGCACGGCGACCGCGACGTCCTCGCCGACCGCACCGGCCTCGCCACCGCCCGCCAGGCGGACCAAGAAGCCGCGCTGCGGCGGGCGTTGGAGGTGGCGCAAGCCGACGGATTCGTGGCCGCGCTCCCCCAGGGCGCCGCGACCGAGGTCGGTGAGCAGGGGATGAGCCTGTCCGGTGGGCAGCGGCAGCGGCTGGCCCTGGCCCGCGCCGTGGTCGGCCGGCCGCGCTTCCTGGTCCTGGACGATCCGCTCTCCGCCCTCGACGTCCACACCGAAGCCCTGGTGGAGGCGGCGCTGCGGAACGTCCTGGCGACCACCACCGCGCTGGTCGTCGCGCACCGTCCGTCCACGGTCCTGCTCGCCGACCGGGTGGCGCTGCTGTCGGACGGCCGGATAGCCGCCGTGGGCACCCACCGCCAACTCCTGCGGGACAGCCCGGAGTACGCCGCGCTGATGTCCGGTGCGGCGGAGCCCGGCGACGGGGGTCCCGCCCATGGCAGCGGCCCGGACGCCGGAGCCGGCCGCGGCCCCGCCCGTACCACCGGCACCGGACCGCACGAGGGGGAGAGCGCCCGATGACGACCACGGCGACCGGCCTGCCGGCCGACGACCCGGACGGCTGCGGCGGGCGGCACGGCCGCCCCGCCCCCTCCGGGCAGCGGCGTCCCCCGGAGGCCGCCCCCGACGCCTTCGCGACGGACCTGCTGCCCACCCCCGAGGGCGCCTCGCGCGCGCTGCTGCGGTCCTTACTGGCGCCGCACCGCGGACGCATCCGTGCCGCCGCCTTCGTACTGCTGCTCCAGCAGGCCGCCGTGCAGGCCGGACCGCTGCTGGTCGCCTACGCCCTCGACCGCGCGGTGCCGGCGCTGCGGGCGGGCGACCGCGGCCCGCTGATCGCCGTGGCGGTGGCGGCGGCGCTGTGCGCCACGGCGGCCGGCGGCTTGCAGTGCGCCTTCGTCCGGCTCTCCGCCCGGGCCGGCCAGGACGTGCTGGTCGACCTGCGCGACCGGATCTTCCGGCACGCGCAGTCGCTGAGCCTGGACTTCCACGAGCGCTACACGTCCGGCCGGCTGATCTCCCGGGCCACCACCGACGTCGAGGCGCTGCGCGAACTCCTCGACGAGGGCCTCCAGGAGCTGGTCACGGTCGTCCTCTCGACGGTGTACATCACCGCGACCCTCCTCTGGCTGGACCCGGGGTTCGGTGCCGCCGCGCTGGTCTCCGCGGTGCCGCTGGCATTCCTCGTCCGCTCCTTCCAGCGCCGCTCGAAGCGGGTGTACGGGAAGCGGTCCACCGCCATCGCGGCCGTCATCGTGCGGTTCACGGAGACCGTCAACGGCATCCGCCCGGTGCAGGCGTTCCGCCGCGAGCGGGCGAACGACGCGGCCTTCGCCCGGCTGAACGCCCGTCATCTGCGGATCAACGGCGACGCGATCCTGGAGATGGCGCGCTATGTCGTCGGCTCCCGGGCGGTGGCCAACATCGCGGTCGCCGCGATCGTCCTGTGGGGCGCCTACCGCGTCGCCACCGGCGGTCTGGCCCTCGGTGTGCTGGCCGCCTCGGTGCTGTATCTGCGCCGGCTGTACGAACCCATCGACCGGCTCGGGATGTTCCTCAACGACTATCAGTCGGCGGCGGCTTCGCTGGAGAAGATCGCCGGGCTGCTCGCCCAGCGGCCGACCGTGCCCGAGCCCGCCGCCCCGCGCGCGCTGCCGGCCGCGGCGCCCGCCCGGCCCGGCCGTGAAGTGGCCTTCCGCGGCGTCCGGTTCGCATACCGGACCGGCGGTGAGGTGCTGCCGCGCTTCGACCTGGCGCTCGCGCCCGGCACGACCGTGGCGGTGGTCGGAGCCACCGGCGCCGGCAAGTCCACCCTGGCCAAGCTGCTGGCCCGCTTCCACGACCCCACCGAGGGCCGGGTCCTGCTGGACGGCGTCGACCTGCGCGAGCTGGCCGGCGCCGAGCTGCGCCGGGAGGTCGTCATGGTCACCCAGGAGGCGTTCCTGTTCTCCGGTACGGTCGCCGACAACATCACCATCGGCCGCCCGGACGCCACCCGCGCGGAGGTCGAGCGGGCCGCGAAGGCGATCGGCGCCCATGACTTCATCGCCGCCCTCCCGGACGGCTACGACACCGACGTCCGCAAGCGCGGCGGCCGGATCTCCGCGGGCCAGCGGCAGTTGGTCGGCTTCGCCCGCGCGCTGCTCGCCGACCCGGCCGTCCTCATCCTGGACGAGGCGACCAGCTCGCTGGACATCCCGGGCGAGCGGGCGGTGCAGCGCGCCATGGGCACGGTGCTGCGCGGCCGTACGGCCCTGGTGATCGCCCACCGGCTGTCGACGGTGGAGATCGCCGACCGGGTGCTGGTGATGGCCGACGGCCGGGTCGTCGAGGACGGCAGCCCGGCCGAACTGATCGCCGCCCGGGGCCGGTTCGCACAGCTGCACCGGGCGTGGCGGGAGAGTGTCGGATGACGCCCGACCACCGGAGTCCGGCGCGCTATCTGTGGTGGCTGGTGACCAGCCAGCGGCGGCGGGTCGCGGCGGGCTCGACGCTGGGGAGCCTGTCGATGGTGGGGCTGATGCTGCCACCGTATGTGCTCTCGCGCGCCGTTGACGAGGGGCTGGCTCCGCGCCACACGGGAGCGCTGCTCGGCTGGACGGCGGTGCTGCTGGCCATCGGGGTGTTCAACGCCTTCGTGGGGATCATGCGCCACCGCACGATGACCCGGATCCGGATGGACGCGTCGTTGCGCACGGTGCGGGTCGTCGTGGCGCACACCCTGCGGCTGGGCGCCGCGCTGCCCCGCGAGGTGACCGCCGGAGAGGTCGTCGCCATCGGGATCGGCGACGTCGCGGTGATCAGCCAGACGCTGACGATGACCGGGCCGGGGCTGGGCGCGGTGCTGGCGTATGCGGTGGTCGCCGCGCTCCTGCTGTCCGTCTCGCCGCTGCTGGCCGCGGTGCTGCTGCTCGGCGTGCCGCTGCTCGCGGTGCTGGTCGGGCCGCTGCTGGGCCGGCTCCAGGGCGTCGAGGCGCGCTACCGCGAGCGGGAGGGCGGGCTGGCGGCCCGGCTCACGGACCTGGTCGGCGGGCTGCGGGTGCTCAACGGGCTCGGCGGCAAGGAGGTGTTCGCCGACCGCTACCGGCGCGACGCACGGGCGCTGCGGGCCGAGGGCTATCGGGTCGGCGCGGTGACCAGCTGGGTCCAGGCGCTCGGGGTCGGCCTGCCGACGCTGTTCCTGGCCGCGGTGACCTGGCTCGCGGCCCGTATGGCGGCCCAGGGCACCCTGACCATCGGCGAGTTGGTGGCCGTCTACGGCTACACGGCGGCGCTGGTGGTGCCGGTGTCGTTCTTCATCGAGGGCGGCTACGACCTCGCCCGGGGCCTGGTGGCCGCCCGCCGGGTGGTCCGCTTCCTGGAGCTGGCGCCGGACGGCCGGGGCGGCGGTGCCGCAGCGGTCGGCGCGGGCGGCGGGCCGGCGGGCCGCGCGTACCGGGACCCGCCCGAAGTACCGTCCCTGCTGCGGGATCCGGCCTCCGGCGTCGTGGTGACGCCCGGGTCGCTCACCGCGCTGGCGAGCGCCCGCCCGGCCGAGTCGGCGGCGGTGGTCGACCGGCTCGGCGGCTTCGCGGATCCGGCGGCCACCTGGGGCGCCGTACGGCTGGACGAGATCGCCCCGGCGCGGCTGCGGGACCGCGTGCTGGTCGCGGACAACGAGGCGGACCTGTTCGCGGGCACCCTGCGCGAGGTGATATCCGGCCGCCGGGACCGCGACCAGGAGGCGATCGACCGGGCCGTCGAGGCGGCGCTGGCCGGGGACATCGTCCGCGGGCTGCCGGACGGGCTCGACTCCCCGGTGGCGGCGCAGGGCCGCGACCTCTCTGGCGGCCAGCGGCAGCGGCTGCGCCTGGTACGGGCGTTGCTGGCCGACCCGGAGGTCCTGCTCGCGGTCGAACCGACCTCGGCGGTCGACGCGCACACCGAGGCGGCCGTCGCGACCCGGCTGCACGCCGCCCGCGCGGGCCGCCGGACGACCGTGGTCACCACCACCTCACCGCTGCTGCTCGACCGGGCGGACACGGTGTACTACCTGGTCGGCGGGCGGGTCGCAGCAGCGGGCAGCCATCGCGAACTGCTCGACGGGCAGCCGGGATACCGGCGCCTGGTGTCGCGCGGGGAGGACGAGGCGACCGGGCCGGACGGAGTCGTACCCGCCGACGGCCGCCCCCCGCCCCACGGCAGCGCACCCGCACCCGCACCCGCACCCGCACCCGCACCCCAGGAGGCCCGATGACCGCCGCCGAGGGCGAGCGGGCCTCGCGGTCCGTACGAGCCGGGCGAGCCGGGCGAGCCGGACGGCCGTCGCGCGGGCACGGCGAGGAGGCGCCGCCGCCCGGTGCGCTGCCGGTGGCCGGTCCGGCCGCCACCCGCCGCGCCGCCGCCCGGCTGGTCCGCCGGGACGGCCGCGCCTTCCCGCTGATCCTCGCGCTGAACGGGCTCGCCGCCGGCGCCGGCCTGATCGCCCCCTGGCTGCTCGGCCGGATCGTCGACACGGTGCGGGCCGGCGGCGGGGTGGCCGCGGTGGACCGGATGGCGCTGGTCATCCTCGGGTGCGCGGTGGCGCAGCTGCTGCTGTTCCGCTGCGCCCGGTACGCGGGGCACCGGTTCGGCGAGCGGACGGTGCTGCGGGTCCGGGAGGAGTTCGTCGAGCGGGCGCTGGCGCTGCCGGCGGCGGCCGTGGAGCGGGCCGGTGCGGGCGATCTGACGACGCGCGGTACGACCGATGTCACCTCCGTCGCACGGACGTTGCGGGATGCCGCGCCGGAGGTGCTGATCGCGGCGGTGCAGGTGCTGTTCGTGCTCGGGGCGGTGCTGGTCCTCGATCCCCTGCTGGGGGCGTGCGGTGCGGCGCTGCTGGGCGCGCTGTTCGCCACCCGGTGGTATCTGCGCCGGGCGCGCGCCGCGTATCTGGCGGAGGGAGCGGCCAGTTCGGCGCTCGCCGAGCTGCTCGCGGCCACCGCGACGGGCGCCCGGACGGTCGAGGCGCTGAGCCTCCAGGAGGCCCGGCACGCCGCCTCCGAGGCGGCGATCGCCCGCTTCCGCCGTACCCGTCTCCGCACCCTGTTCCTGCGCAGCGTGTTCTTCCCCGCGGTGGACGTCTCGTATGTGCTCCCGGTGGTGGCGGTGCTGCTGGTCGGCGGGGCGCTGCACGGGCGGGGCGCGATGAGCCTGGGGGTGGTGGTCTCCGCGGCGATGTATCTGCGGCAGCTGTCGGGGCCGCTGGACACGATCCTGCTCTGGGTCGAGCAACTCCAGTCCAGCACCGCCGCGTTCGCCCGCGTGGAGGGCCTGGGCAGCGCGCCGCGCCCCCCGGAGCCGGCCCTCGCCTCCCCCGTCCCGGCGGACGACCGCATCGACGTCACCGGCGTCCACTACGCCTACGGGACCGCGCCGGGGGCCGGGGGCACGACCGGGCCGGCGGCGGGCTCCGGCGGCGGGGCCGGGGGCGCTCCCGCCCCCGCCGATGTGCTGCGGGGCGTCACCCTCACCGTCCGCCCCGGCGAGCGGATCGCCGTGGTCGGTCCGTCCGGCGCCGGGAAGTCCACCCTGGGGCGGCTGCTCGCCGGTGTCGACGCGCCGCGCCGGGGCTCCGTGACCGTCGGCGGGGTGCCGGTCGCCGGGCTGGATCCCGAGGTGCTGCGCCGCCAGGTCGTCCTGGTCACCCAGGAGCACCATGTCTTCCTGGGCACCGTCCGGGACAATCTGCGGATCGCCGCGCCGGATGCCGCGGACGGCGCGCTGCGCGCCGCGCTGGCCGCGGTGGGGGCCGACTGGGCTGCCGAGCTGCCGGACGGCCTGGACACCGAGCTGGGCGCGGGCGGCTACCGCCCGGACGGCTCGCAGTCCCAGCAACTGGCCCTGGCGCGCGTGGTGCTGGCCGATCCGCACACGCTGATCCTGGACGAGGCGACGGCGCTGCTGGATCCGCGTACCGCCCGCCATACGGAGCGCGCGCTGGCCGCCGTCCTCAAGGGCCGTACGGTCATCGCCATCGCGCACCGTCTGCACACCGCGCACGACGCGGACCGGGTGGCGGTGATGGAGGCCGGCCGGCTGACCGAACTGGGCCCCCATGACGAGCTGGTGGCGGCCGGCGGCGCCTATGCGGCCCTGTGGCACTCCTGGCACGGCGACCACTCCCGGCACGGCGACCGGCACCGCCCGTGACGTGCACCGGTCCGCGGGGCCGGCTGCGCGGACCGGCGGTTGCCGTGGCCGGAACGTCCGGCTTCCGGACACCGATTTCGCCCAACGGACGTTTTCCGGCCAATTAGTTGAACGGCACCTGACAATCACACGGTGGCGGTGGGACTCTTCCCGGCAACCACCGCACGGGATCCCCCACATCGCCATCCCGGGCGGTCGCCTCGTTCGCACCACCCGCTCGTTCCCCCCACACGCTCCACGAGTTCTGCCTCGCTCTGCCCGGACGGCCCTCGCCGCCCGGTCCCCCTCAGCCGCCGCCCCCTTGGGTCCGGTGGCCCCGCAGAAGGAGTCAGTGTGAGACGCACCCCCCATGCCTTGACCCCCCGCAGACGCACCACCGCCGCCGGCGCGCTCGTGGCGGCCACCGCGCTGCTGGCCGTCGGCGCACAGGCCGGCACCGGAGCGGCGGCCCAGCCCGGCGCCGCGGCACGTACGGGCACCGTGCACGCCACGCCGTTCGCCGGTGCGTTGCCGGCCAAGCTCTCCCCGTCCCAGCGTGCGGAGCTGATACGGAAGGCCACCGCCACCACCGCGGCCACCGCCCGGCAACTGCGGCTCGGCGCCCAGGAGAAGCTGGTCGTCAAGGACGTCGAGAAGGATGCCGACGGCACCCTGCACACCCGCTACGAGCGCACCTACCAGGGCCTGCCGGTCCTCGGCGGCGACCTCGTGGTGCACCAGACCAGGAGCGGTGCGCTCAAGGGCGTCACCAAGGCCGTCCGCGCGCAGCTCACGCTCGCGGGCACCACCGCCAAGGTGGCTCCGGCCGCCGCCGAGGCAACGGCCGTCAAGGCGGCGCAGGCCCGCGGTTCGAAGAAGACGGCGGCGGCCAAGGCTCCGCGCAAGGTGGTCTGGGCGGCCGACGGCACCCCGCGGCTGGCGTACGAGACGGTGGTCGGCGGCCTCCAGGACGACGGCACCCCCAACCAGCTGCACGTCGTCACCGACGCCGACTCCGGCAAGAGGCTCTTCCAGTACCAGGGCATCGAGAACGGCGTCGGCAACAGCGAGTACAGCGGCCAGGTCACCATCGGGACCTCGGGCTCGGCGCCGAACTTCACGATGACCGACCCCACCCGCGGCAGCCACAAGACCTACGACCTCAACCACGGCTCGTCCGGGACCGGTTCGCTCTTCACCAACTCCACCGACACCTGGGGCGACGGCACCGCGCAGAACGCCGAGACCGCCGGGGTCGACGCCGCCTACGGCGCCCAGGAGACCTGGGACTACTACAAGAACGTGCACGGCCGCACCGGCATCCGGGGCGACGGCGTCGGCGCCTACTCCCGCGTCCACTACGGCGACAGCTACGTCAACGCCTTCTGGGACGACGGCTGCTTCTGCATGACGTACGGCGACGGCCAGGGCAACCAGAAGCCGCTGACCGCACTGGACGTGGCCGGCCACGAGATGACGCACGGCGTCACCGCGGCTACCGCGGCCCTGAACTACAGCGGCGAGTCCGGCGGTCTCAACGAGGCGACCTCCGACATCTTCGGCACCGCCGTCGAGTTCTACGCCAACAACCCGGCCAACCCCGGCAACTACCTCATCGGCGAGAAGATCGACATCAACGGCGACGGCACCCCGCTGCGCTACATGGACAAGCCGTCCAAGGACGGCTCCTCGGCCGACTACTGGTCGAGCGACGTCGGCAACCTCGACGTCCACTACTCCTCCGGCGTCGCCAACCACTACTTCTACCTGCTGTCCGAGGGCAGCGGTCCGAAGGACATCAACGGCGTCCACTACGACAGCCCGACCTACGACAACCTGCCGGTACCGGGCATCGGCCGGGCCAACGCGGAGCAGGTGTGGTTCAAGGCGCTCAGCCAGTACATGAACGCCAACACCGACTACGCGGGCGCCCGCACCGCCACCCTCCAGGCCGCGGCCGACCTCTTCGGCCAGGGCAGCGCCACGTACAACACGGTCGCCGACACCTGGGCGGCGGTCAACGTCGGCTCCCGCGTCTCGGGCGGCGGCGGCACGGTCTTCCAGAGCACCACCAAGGTGGCGATCCCGGACGCGGGCCCGGCGGTCACCTCGCCGATCTCCGTCAACCGCAGCGGCAACGCCCCGAGCGCCCTGAAGGTAGGGGTGGACATCACCCACTCCTACCGCGGCGACCTGGTCATCGACCTGATCGCCCCGGACGGCACGGCCTACCGGCTGAAGAACGCAAGCTCCCGGGACTCGGCCGCCGACGTGAAGGCGACCTACACCGTCAACGCCTCCGCGAAGCCGGCGAGCGGCACCTGGAAGCTGCGGGTCCGGGACGTCTACTCCGGCGACACCGGCACCCTCAACGGCTGGAAGCTGACGTTCTGACGGTGCGTGGCCATCTGACCGCCACCTGTATGTGACATAGGCGGCACGGCACTTCACACATTCCGGCAACTCGCCCTCTATGCGGGCAAATTGGGCGCCGTTCCCGGCCCTCCGGGGGCGGCGCCCCACTCCGTTATGCGGACGGCGCATACCTCTCTACGGACGAGTTTCGGACAACCTCTTAACGGCCTCCTGACATGCACGCGTTCAGCTGGCAGTCTTCCGGACGCATGCATCGCTTTGCACCCCCACCGTTTGGCAAAGTTGAAGGAGCACGCGTGACCCCCCGCATATCCCGTAAGACCCGTGTGGCCGGAACCGCTTTCGCCGCGGCGGCCCTGCTCGCCGCCGGCATCACCGCCGGTACCGCCGGCGCCTCCCCTGCCCCCACCGCCGCCGCCCAGGGCGGCTCCCCGCTCAAGCTGAGCGCCTCGCACCGCGCGGAACTGCTCCGCGACGCCGGTGCCGCCCGCGCGCAGACCGCGAAGGCACTCGGCCTCGGCTCGCAGGAGAAGCTGGTCGTCAGGGACGTCATCAAGGACGCCGACGGCACCACGCACACCCGCTACGACCGCACCTACGCCGGACTGCCGGTCCTGGGCGGCGACTTGGTGGTGCACACCGCCAAGGGCGGCGCGATCAAGAGCACCACCAAGGCGTCCCGGTCCGCCATCGCGGTGGCCTCCACCACGGCGAAGATCGCCCCGAAGACGGCCGCGCTCGCCGCCGAGTCGACCGCCACCCAGTCCATCGGCGCCAAGAAGGCCGACGCGCAGACGCCGCGCAAGGTGATCTGGGCCGCCAAGGGCACCCCGGTGCTGGCGTACGAGACCGTGGTCGGCGGCCTCCAGAAGGACGGCACCCCCAACCAGCTCCACGTCATCACCGACGCCAACACCGGCAAGAAGCTCTTCCAGTACCAGGGCATCGAGAACGGCGTCGGCAACAGCGAGTACGCCGGCAAGGTCGACGTCGCCAGCAAGAAGGGCGGCAACGGCTACGAGCTGACCGACGACAGCCGCGGCGGCCACCAGACGTTCGACCTGGGCGGCAGCGAGAGCGGCAACGGCAAGCTCTTCACCAACTCCACCGACACGTGGGGCGACGGCAAGCCGGACAACCCGCAGACCGCCGCCGTCGACGCCGCCTACGGCGCCCAGGAGACCTGGGACTACTACAAGAACGTGCACGGCCGCAGCGGCATCAAGGGCGACGGCAAGGGCGCGACCTCCCGGGTCCACTACGGCCAGAACTACGTCAACGCCTTCTGGGACGACGGCTGCTTCTGCATGACGTACGGCGACGGCCAGGGCAACAAGAAGCCGCTGACCGCACTGGACGTGGCCGGCCACGAGATGTCGCACGGCGTCACCGCGGCCACCGCGAAGCTGGAGTACAGCGGCGAGTCCGGCGGCCTGAACGAGGCCACCTCGGACATCTTCGGCGCCTCCGTCGCGTTCTACGCCAAGAACCCCGCCGAGCCGGGCAGCTACTTCATCGGCAAGAAGATCGACATCAACGGCGACGGCAAGCCGCTGCGCTACATGGACAAGCCCAGCAAGGACGGCCAGTCGCTGGACAACTGGAGCGCCGACGCCGGCAACGTCGACGTCCACTACTCCTCCGGCATCGCCAACCACTTCTTCTACCTGCTGTCCGAGGGCAGCGGCCCGAAGGACGCCAACGGCGACCACTACGACAGCCCGACCGCCGACGGCTCCAAGGTCACCGGCATCGGCCGCGATAAGGCCGAGAAGATCTGGTTCAAGGCGCTGACCACCTACATGACCTCGACCACCGACTACAAGGCCGCCCGCGAGGCGACCGTCAAGGCCGCCACCGACCTCTACGGCGCGAACAGCGCCGAGGTCAAGGGCGTCGAGTCGGCCTGGACCGGCGTCAACGTCAAGTGAGCCGAACAGGCTGAGCAAGCTGAGCAAACCAAGCAAACGAAGCGAAGCCGCCTGCTGATGTAACGTCAAATCAGGCCGCGTCACGGCCGGTTGGGTGTACTCCCGACCGTGCGCCGATCGCACCGGGGTGACCTCACCCCAAGAGCGGGGCGGTGTCCGGAAACACTTCCGGACACCGCCCCGCCCGCATGTCACCCCGCCGCTACCGCCCGGTCCGTCGATATGGCCGATTCCACCCCCTCACGCGCTCTTGTACGGACCCCTCCGCGGCGAGAGGCTGCGGTGGTGGCGCCGACGGGCCCCGGCGCGGCAACGGACTTCCGCACACCGCAACTCCGCTGTGATCAGACCGAGTTGAGGAGGCGAACGCCGACCGTGGCAGCACCGAGCCACCGCCGCCCGCCAGGGCGCCGGGCCCTGCCCGCCGGATCGCGGGGCGTGAGCGGTTACGTATCAGTAGTTCACGTTCCGGCTGATTTCCCGGCCACCGCGCGCGGGAAGGCTCACCGCGTACACCGTTCCTCGCACACGATCCGCAGGGCCCGATCCGGTCCGCCGTGCCATCCGCCAGCAGAGTGAAAGCGGACAGGAGCGCCCATGCCCGCACCCCGTCCTCCTACCGTGGAGCGGATACAAAGGACAAAACCCCACAAAGCATCACAAGCCCCAGGTGAGCCCATGATCGGTCGCATCCCTGTTCTGGACATCCGCCCGCAGATCGACTGCGGGCGTCGCCCGGCGAAGGCGGTGGTGGACGAGACCTTCGAGGTATCGGCCACCGTCTTCCGCGAAGGGCACGACGCGGTCGCCGCGAATGTGGTGCTGCGCAACCCCGCGGGCCGCTGCGGCCCCTGGACCCCGATGCGGGAGCGGGCACCGGGCACCGACCGGTGGACCGCCGAGGTCACGCCGGGGATCGAGGGGCGCTGGACGTTCACCGTGGAGGCGTGGTCCGACCCGGTCGCCACCTGGCGCAAGCACGCCGCGGTCAAGATCCCGGCCGGCATCGACACCGAGCTGGTGCTCGCCGAGGGCGCCGGGCTGCACGAACGGGCCGCCGCCGAGGTCCCCAAGAGCGACGGCCGGGAGTCCGTCCTCGCCGCCGTCGACGCGCTGCGCGACACCGGCCTGCCGGCCGCCACCCGGCTCGCCACCGCGCTCGCCCCGCAGGTCGTCGAGGCCCTGGACCGCCATCCGCTGCGCGAACTGCTCACCGTCTCCCGCCCGATGCCGCTCGTCGTCGAGCGCCGCAGAGCCCTGTACGGCTCCTGGTACGAGCTCTTCCCGCGCTCCGAGGGCGCCGTCGTCGGACCGGAGGGCACCGGCGTCGGCGGCACCCTGCGCACCGCCGCCGAGCGGCTGCCGGCGGTCGCCGCGATGGGCTTCGACGTGGTCTACCTCCCGCCGGTCCACCCCATCGGCACGTCCTTCCGCAAGGGCCCCAACAACGCGCTGTCCGCGGGCCCGGACGATGTCGGCTCCCCCTGGGCCATCGGCTCGCCGGCCGGCGGCCATGACGCGCTCCACCCCGACCTGGGCACCTTCGAGGACTTCGACCACTTCGTGACGGCCGCCCGCGACCTGCGGATGGAGGTGGCGCTGGACTTCGCCCTCCAGTGCTCCCCGGACCACCCCTGGGTCACCCTGCACCCCCAGTGGTTCCACCACCGCTCCGACGGCACCATCGCCTACGCGGAGAACCCGCCGAAGAAGTACCAGGACATCTACCCGATCGCCTTCGACGCCGACTTCCGCGGGCTGGTGCGCGAGACCGAGCGGCTGCTGCGCTTCTGGATGGCCAAGGGCGTCCGGATCTTCCGGGTGGACAATCCGCACACCAAGCCGGTGGCGTTCTGGGAGAAGGTCATCAGCGACATCAACCGCACCGACCCGGACGTGCTGTTCCTGGCCGAGGCGTTCACCCGCCCCGCGATGCTGCACACCCTCGCCCAGATCGGCTTCCACCAGTCGTACACCTACTTCACCTGGCGCAACACCAAGCAGGAGCTGACCGAGTACCTCACCGAGCTGAGCGGCGAGAGCGCCGGCTACCTGCGGCCCAACTTCTTCGTGAACACCCCCGACATCCTGAACGCCTACCTCCAGGAGGGCGGCCGGGCGGCCTTCGAGGTGCGCGCCGTACTGGCCGCCACCCTCTCCCCGACATGGGGCGTCTACGCGGGGTACGAGCTGTGCGAGGCGACCGCGCTGCGGCGCGGCAGCGAGGAGTACCTCGACTCCGAGAAGTACCAACTCAGGCCCCGCGACTGGGATACCGCCGCCCGCGAGGGGCGTACCATCGCCCCGCTCATCACCGCCCTCAACCGCGTCCGCCGCCGGCATCCCGCACTCCAGCAGCTGCGCAACCTGCACTTCCACCAGGTCGACAACGACGCCGTCATCGCCTACTCCAAGCGCGAGGGGCACGGCGAGGGAGCCGACACGGTGCTCACAGTGGTCAACCTCGACCCGCACCACACCCACGAGGCAACGGTGTCGTTGGACATGCCGGAACTCGGCCTCGGCCGGCACGATTCCTTCCCGGTGCGCGACGAGCTCACCGGCGACACCTACCACTGGGGCAGGGACAACTATGTGCGCCTGGAGCCCGGCAGCTCGGCCGCGCCCGCTCATGTGCTGTCACTGCGACCGTCCTCACCGATCGGAGGGTCACCCAATTGATCGTCAATGAGCCTGTTCCCGACACGTTCGAAGACACCCCGGAAAAGGACCGGGATCCCGGATGGTTCAAACGGGCCGTCTTCTACGAGGTCCTGGTGCGCTCGTTCCAGGACAGCAACGGCGACGGTATCGGGGACCTCAAAGGCATCACGGCCAAGCTGGACTATCTGCAATGGCTGGGGGTGGACTGTCTCTGGCTGCCGCCATTCTTCAAATCCCCGCTGCGGGACGGCGGCTACGACGTCTCCGACTACACCGCGGTACTCCCCGAATTCGGCGACCTGGCCGACTTCGTGGAATTCGTGGACGCCGCGCACCACCGCGGAATGCGGGTCATCATCGACATGGTGATGAACCACACCAGCGATCAGCACCCGTGGTTCCAGGAGTCCCGCACCGATCCGGAAGGCCCGTACGGCGACTACTACGTCTGGGCGGACGACGACAAGCAGTACGCCGACGCCCGGATCATCTTCGTCGACACCGAAGCCTCCAACTGGACCTTCGACCCGGTCCGCAAGCAGTACTACTGGCACCGGTTCTTCTCCCACCAGCCCGATCTCAACTACGAGAACCCGGCGGTCCAGGAGGAGATGATCTCCGCCCTGCGGTTCTGGCTCGACCTGGGGATCGACGGCTTCCGGCTGGACGCGGTGCCGTACCTCTACGCCGAGGAGGGCACCAACTGCGAGAACCTGCCCGCCTCGCACGCCTTCCTCAAGCGGGTCCGCGCGGAGATCGACGCGCACTACCCGGACACCGTGCTGCTGGCCGAGGCCAACCAGTGGCCGGAGGACGTCGTCGACTACTTCGGCGACTACGCGGTCGGCGGCGACGAATGCCATATGGCCTTTCACTTCCCGGTCATGCCGCGCATCTTCATGGCGGTACGCCGTGAATCCCGCTACCCGGTGTCGGAAATCCTCGCCAAGACCCCGGCGATCCCCTCCGGCTGCCAGTGGGGCGTCTTCCTGCGCAACCACGACGAGCTGACCCTCGAAATGGTCACGGACGAAGAGCGCGACTACATGTACGCGGAATACGCGAAGGACCCGCGTATGCGCGCCAACATCGGCATCCGCCGCCGGCTCGCCCCGCTGCTGGACAACGACCGCAACCAGATCGAGCTCTTCACCGCGCTGCTGCTCTCGCTGCCCGGCTCGCCGATCCTCTACTACGGCGACGAGATCGGGATGGGCGACAACATCTGGCTCGGCGACCGGGACGCGGTGCGCACGCCGATGCAGTGGACGCCGGACCGCAACGCCGGATTCTCCTCGTCCGACCCGGGCCGGCTGTTCCTGCCGACCATCATGGATCCCGTCTACGGCTACCAGGTCACCAACGTCGAGGCCGCGATGAGCTCGCCCTCGTCGCTGCTGCACTGGACCCGCCGGATGATCGAGATCCGCAAGCAGAACCCGGCGTTCGGGCTCGGCAGCTACACCGAACTGCCCTCCTCGAACCCCGCGGTGCTGGCGTTCCTGCGGGAGGCGCCGGGCAGCAACGGCGCGGACGACGACCTGGTCCTGTGCGTGCACAACTTCTCGCGCTTCGCGCAGCCGACGGAGCTGGACCTCCAGTCCTTCAGTGGCCGCCATCCGGTGGAACTCATCGGCGGCGTGCGCTTCCCCGCCATCGGCCAGCTGCCGTACCTGCTGACCCTCGCGGGCCACGGCTTCTACTGGTTCCGGCTGCGCAGAAACCCCGCCTAGGTCCTGTCGTCGAACTCCCGTCGTCCGCCCGAAGGGCGGGCCGGGAGCGCGACAACAGGCCCCGGGCCGCGCGCCCCACCGCGCACGGGCCCCGACACCTCGCCCGTACGCGACGTGCCGTCGCGTGCGGGCGTTTTCTGACCTTCCGGTCGGGCAACCTCCCTACTACCGCACGGGCCAGGAGGGCCATGGACGGTCCCCCCGGCCCGGGTGGGGGTCCCCCTGCTCGTCAGGGCTCGGGGACGGGAACCGCCGCGCAGCAAAGCGAACGCCGAGAAACGCCGAAAACGCGCGCGCGTACGGACGATCTCGCCCGACACGTCCCATACCGCCGCTCAGTGAAGGCCGCATTCCGGGACACTTTGCCCTGTCTGTCGTGTGCCCGGGGAAAGGACGCGACGCCATGTCGGACACCGCCTCGACCCGTGCCACCCGAAACATCCCTGACCGCCCGCTCGTCACCGCCCCCGACCTGCTCTCCTCACTGGCACCGCTGCTCGCCGAGTGGGTGCCCCGCCAGCGCTGGTTCGCCGGGAAGGGACGGCTGATCACCGGCTTCACGCTGGTCTCGGCGACCGAACTGCTGCCGTCCCACGGCGACGGCGGCGGCACACCGGGCCTGGTGCAGCTGCTGATCCGCGCCCAGCAGAGCGCCCCGCCCGGCCGCGCGCCGGCCGGCGGGGACTGCTACCAGCTGCTGCTGGGCACCCATCCCGCGCCGCCGCCGAAGCTGGCGCCCGCGGTGATCGGCCGCCCGGCCGGCGGCCCGCTGCGCGGCCGTACCGTCTACGACGCGCTGCTCGACAACCGGCTCTGCGGGCTGCTGCTGGAGCGGCTGCGGGTCCCCGGCCGGATCGGGGCGCTGCGCTTCTGCCGGGAACCGGACACCGAGATCCCCTCCGGGCTGTCCGCCCGGCCGATCGCCGTCGAGCAGTCCAACTCCTCCATCGTCTATGGAGATACGTTCATCCTGAAGGTCCTCCGGCGGATCGAGCCCGGTATCAATCCGGACCTGGAGCTGCCGCGCGCGCTGGCCGGCGCCAAGTGCGCCCGGGTCCCGGCCCCCGCCGCCTGGTTCGAGGCGGCGACGCCCGAGGAGAGCGGCGAGGCGACCACGCTGGGCGTCCTCCAGCCGTTCCTGCCCGGTTCGGCGGACGGCTGGCAGCTGGCCCTCAACGCGCTCGCGGTGCGCGCCGACTTCACCGGGTCGGCACGGGCCCTCGGCCATGCCACCGCCGAGGTGCACACCGCGCTCGCCCAGACCCTCCCCACCACCGAACTGCGCCGCCCGCAGCTGGATGTGATCGCCGCCCAGATGCACGAGCGGCTGGAGGCCACCGCGCGCGCCGTGCCGGTGCTCCAGCCCTACCGCGGACGGCTGCGCACCGCCTTCGACGCGCTCGCCGCGGTCGGCCACGACGGCCGCAGCTGGGCCGCCCAGCGCATCCACGGCGACCTCCACCTGGGCCAGACGCTGCGCTCGGCCGAGGGAGGCCACTGGTCGCTGATCGACTTCGAGGGCGAACCGGCCCGGCCGCTGGCCGAGCGGCGCCGCCCGCAGCCGGCCGTCCGCGATGTGGCGGCGATGCTCCGCTCCTTCGACTACGCGGCCCGCAGCGGACCGGCGGGCGGCGACCCCTGGGCGCTGGACTGGGCCCGCCGCACCCGCGCCGCCTACTGCCTGGGCTATGCGGAGGCCGGCGGCCTGGACCCGCGCTCCGCCCCGGAACTGATGCGCGCCTACGAGACGGACAAGGCCGTCTACGAGGTGCTGTACGAGGCGCGGCACCGGCCCGACTGGCTGTCCGTGCCGATGGCGGCGATCCGCAGGCTGGCGGCCTGCGGGGAGCCGGGCGCGGCCGGCTGACCCGCGCCCGTACGCCGGACCCGCCGCCCGCCCGCCAGGCACCGACCGAACCCCGCCCCTAGGAGGCCCTCTCGTGACCGCCCGCCCGTCACCCGCCACCACCGCCCCTGACGGACTCCCCCCGGGGCTCCGTCCGGGAGGCCCCCCGCCGCCGAGCCCCGCCGCCCGGTCCGCCGCCCGGTCCGCCACCCCGGCCGCCGCCCCGGCCGCCGGCGGGCG
>NZ_BMRP01000001.1:484950-506478 GCF_014648695.1 Streptomyces albospinus | reverse complement strand
CCCGCCGCCGAGCCGCTGTCCGACGAGGACCGCGGGCGGCTGCTCGACGGCGCGCACCACGATCCGCATGCGCTGCTCGGCGCGCACCCGGTGCCCGGCGGGCTGCGGATCCGGGCGCTGCGGCCGTACGCCCGGGGCGTCACGGTCGTGGCGAAGGGGCTGCGGGCCCCGCTCCGCTCGGAAGGGGACGGGCTGTTCGCCGGCGTCCTGCCGCTGCGCACGGTCCCGGACTACGAGCTGCTGGTCGACTACGGCGACAGCGGCCCGCTGACCGTACGGGACCCGTACCGCTTCCTGCCGGCGCTCGGGGAGCTGGATCTGCACCTGTTCGGCGAGGGCCGGCACGAGCAGTTGTGGCAGGCGCTGGGTGCGCGGACCATGGAGCACCAGGGCGTGCTCGGCACCCGCTTCACGGTGTGGGCGCCCAATGCCCGGGGCGTACGGGTCGTCGGGGACTTCAACTACTGGGACGGCACCGGTTTCCCGATGCGGTCGCTGGGCTCGTCCGGGGTCTGGGAGCTGTTCCTGCCGGGCATCCGTGAGGGCGAACTGTACAAGTTCGAGATCACCCGGCCGGACGGCTCGAAGACCGTACGCGCCGACCCGATGGCGCGCCGGACCGAGTGCCCGCCGGCCAGCGCCTCGGTGGTGGAGGCGTCGCACCACCGCTGGCAGGACGCCGACTGGATGGCCCGGCGCGGTGCGCGGCCGGTGCACACCTCGCCGTTCTCGGTCTACGAGGTCCACCTCCCGTCCTGGCGGCCCGGTCTCACCTACCGCCGGCTGGCCGCCCAACTCCCCTCGTACGTCAAGGACCTGGGCTTCACGCACGTGGAGTTCATGCCGGTCGCCGAGCACCCCTTCGGCGGCTCCTGGGGCTACCAGGTGACCGGCTTCTACGCGCCCACCGCCCGTATGGGCACCCCGGACGACTTCCGGTTCCTGATCGACGCGCTGCACCAGGCCGGGATCGGCGTGCTGATGGACTGGGTGCCGGCGCACTTCCCGCGCGACGACTGGGCGCTGGCCGAGTTCGACGGGCGCCCGCTGTACGAGCCGGGGGACCCGGCACGGGCCGCGCACCCGGACTGGGGCACGCTGGAGTTCGACTACGGCCGTACCGAGGTGCGGAACTTCCTGGTCGCCAACGCGGTGTACTGGTGCGAGGAGTTCCACATCGACGGGCTGCGGGTGGACGCGGTCGCCTCGATGCTCTACCTCGACTACTCGCGCGAGGACGGCGGCTGGACGCCGAACGTCCACGGCGGGCGGGAGAACCTGGACGCGGTCGCCTTCCTCCAGGAGATGAACGCGACGGTCTACCGGCGCTGCCCCGGTGTCGTCACCATCGCCGAGGAGTCCACCGCCTGGGACGGCGTCACCCGCGCCACGCACCACGTCGGGCCGGGCGGCTTCGGCGGGCTGGGCTTCGGGCTGAAGTGGAACATGGGCTGGATGCACGACTCCCTCGGCTACGTCGAGAAGGAGCCGGTGCACCGCAAGTACCACCACGGCGAGATGACCTTCTCCATGATCTACGCCTACTCGGAGAACTACGTCCTGCCGATCTCGCACGACGAGGTGGTGCACGGCAAGCGCGCCCTGGTGTCGAAGATGCCCGGCGACTGGTGGCAGCAGCGCGCCAACCACCGCGCGTACCTGGGCTTCATGTGGGCCCACCCGGGCAAGCAACTCCTGTTCATGGGGCAGGAGTTCGCCCAGGGAGCGGAGTGGGCGGAGAGCCACGGCCCGGACTGGTGGCTGCTGGACCCGTCGTACGAGGCGGAGGCCGACCACCGGGGCGTGCGCGACCTGGTGCGCGACCTCAACCTCCGGTACGCGGCCGTGCCCGCTCTCTGGGAGCGCGACACCGACCCGGCGGGCTTCTCGTGGATCGACGGCGACGCGAGCGAGGACAACGTCTTCTCCTTCGTCCGCCACTCGGCCGACGGCAGCCCGCTGGTCTCGGTGACCAACTTCTCGCCCGTCGTACGCCACGCCTACCGCATCGGCGTCCCGGACGACGTCCCCGCCTGGCGCGAGGTCCTCAACACCGACGACCCCCGCTACGGGGGCAGCGGCGTCGCCAATGCCGCTGCCCTGCCCGCCGAACCGGTCCCCTGGAACGGCCGCGACCGCTCCGTCGCGACGGTCCTCCCGCCGCTGGCCACGATCTGGCTGCTGCCCGCCTAGGCGGGCGGCGCCGAAGGGGCGGGCGCCCCGTGGCGCCCGCCCCTTCTCCCCTCCTGCGCGTCCTGCGCGTCCTGCGTCAGACCGTCGCGGACGTCTTCTCCGCGCCGTCCCGCGGTGCGGCGGCCTCGGGTGCGGGCGGTGTGTCGTGGGCGTCGGCGGCCAGGGTCCGCTCGTCGAACGGCAGCCGGCCGGCGAGCACGCCGGCGAGCCGGGCCTTGTCGACCTCCTTGGTCCAGGTGCCGATCAGGACGGTGGCCACCGCGTTGCCGGCGAAGTTGGTCATCGCGCGGGCCTCGCTCATGAAGCGGTCGATGCCGACGATCAGGCCGACGCCGTCGACGAGATCGGGGCGGTGCGACTGTAGGCCGCCGGCCAGGGTCGCCAGACCCGCGCCGGTGACGCCGGCCGCGCCCTTGGAGGCGATGACCATGAAGACCAGGAGCGAGACCTGCTGGCCGAGGGAGAGCGGCTTGCCCATCGCCTCGGCGACGAACAGCGAGGACATCGTCAGGTAGATGGCGGTGCCGTCGAGGTTGAAGCTGTAGCCGGTCGGGACGGTGATGCCGACGACCGGGCGGCTGACGCCCAGGTGCTCCATCTTCGCGATCAGCCGCGGCAGGGCCGACTCCGAGGAGGAGGTGGACAGGATCAGCAGGAACTCGCGGCCGAGGTACTTCAGCAGCGCGAAGATGTTCACCCCGGCGCAGAGCCGCAGCAGCGCGCCGAGCACCACGATCACGAAGAGCAGGCAGGTGACGTAGAAACCGGTCATGATGGCGACCAGGGACGTCAGCGCCTTCACGCCGGTGGCGCCGACGACCGCGGCCATGGCGCCGAAGGCGCCGACCGGCGCCACCCACATGATCATGGACAGCACCCGGAAGATCAGCTTCTGGATGTGGCCGATACCGCGCAGCACCGGCTCGCCCGCCGAGCCCAGTGCCTGGAGTCCGAAGCCCACCAGCAGCGCCACCAGCAGGGTCTGGAGCACCTCGCCCTTGGTGAAGGCGGAGACCAGGGTGGTCGGGATGATGCCGAGGAGGAAGTCGGTGGTCGACTGGTGGCCGCCGGCGGTCTGGGCCTGGCCGGCGTGCCGGAGCGCCTCGGTCAGGTGGAGGCCGGAACCGGGCTCCAGGATGTTTCCGACGACCAGGCCGATGGCCAGCGCGACGGTGGACATCGCCATGAAGTAGCCGAGGGCCAGCCCGCCGACCGCGCCGACCTTGGCCGCCTTACGGACCGAGCCGACGCCCAGCACGATGGTGCAGAAGATGATCGGCGAGATCATCATCTTGATGAGGTTCACGAACCCCGTGCCGAGCGGCTTGAGTTGGACGGCGAAGCCGGGGGCGGCGAAGCCCACGGCGATACCGAGCAGGACGGCAGCGATGACGGCGATGTAGAGGAAGTGGGTCCGGTCCCGCTTGGCCGGCGAGGTCTCCTCGGTGGTGCCCCTGGACGGCGGGGTCTGTGCAGCCACGGCTGCCTCCTAGGGTCTACGGTTCTGCGCCCCATCTGCGGCTCCGGCGCACAACAAGTCCCGGCGACTATGCATGGCCGTGTGGCGCCCGTCACCCTTACGTGCATTTCGTTCACGTAAAAGTGACCGTGCAGACTGTTATGCATGCGACTCCCCCGTCCCCGGCCGTCCCGATGGCCCTGGCGGCCCCGCGGCCCCCGCAGCCTCGCCGGGCAGCTCTTCGCCATGCAGGTCGTGCTGGTGGCCGTGGTGGTCGTGGGCTGCGCGGTGTTCGCGTACCTCAGCGCGGGGCGGCAGGCGGAGGAGACCGCGCGCCGGCAGGCGACCGCGGCGGCCACCGCCGTCGCCGACTCCCCGGCCGTGGTGGCGGCGGCCCGGACGAAGGACCCGACGATCGCACTCCAGCCGTACGCCGAGCGGCTGCGCAGGGACGCCGGGGTCGACTTCGTGGTGATCATGGCGCCGGACGGGACGCGCTGGACGCATCCGGAGCCGTCCGCGATCGGCGGGAAGTACCTCGGGCACACCGCGCCCGCACTGCACGGCAGGATCTTCGCCGAGACGCACCTGGGCGTGCTCGGCCCGTCCGTGCGGGTCGTCGCGCCGGTCCGCGACCCGGGGCAGGGCGGCCGGATCACCGCGCTGGTCAGCTCCGGGATCACCATCGCGACGATCGGCCAGCAGCTGCGGGACCAGGTCCTGGCGCTGGCCGGGGTGGCCGCGGCGGCGCTGGCGCTGGGCGGGGCCGGGACGTATGTGATCAACGCCCGGCTGCGCCGGCACACCCACGGGATGAACGCCGCCGAGCTGAGCCGGATGCACGACTACCACCAGGCCGCGCTGCACGCCGTCCGCGAGGGGCTGCTGATGCTCGACGGGCAGCGCAGGGTCGCGCTGATCAACGACGGCGGACGGGAGTTGCTGGGGCTGTCACAGGACGCGGTGGGCCGCCCCGTCGGCGGGCTGGGGCTGCCGGAGCCGCTGACCGAGGCGCTGCGGGCGGCCGGTCCGCGCGTCGACGAGCTGCATCTGACCGGCGAGCGGGTGCTGGTCGTCAACTCCTCCCCGGTCTCCGGCGGGGAGCACCGCGGCAGCGTCGTCACCCTCCGCGACCACACCGAACTCCAGGCGCTGTCCGGCGAGTTGGACTCCGTACGGGGCTTCGCCGAGGCGCTGCGCTCGCAGGCGCACGAGGCCGCCAACCGGCTGCACACCGTGGTCTCGCTGATCGAGCTGGGGCGCGCCGAGGAGGCGGTGGAGTTCGCCACCGCCGAGCTGGAGCTGGCCCAGGCGCTGACCGACCGGGTCGTCGGCGCGGTCGCCGAGCCGGTGCTCGCCGCGCTGCTGCTCGGCAAGGCCGCCCAGGCCAACGAGCGCGGCGTCGAGCTGGTCCTCACCCCGGACACCCGGATCGACGACGGGCTGCTCCCGCCGCGGCTGCCGGCCCGCGACCTGGTGACCGTCCTGGGCAATCTCGTCGACAACGCCATCGACGCCGCAGCCCCGCCGCAGGAGCACGGCGCGCCCCCGCAGGTGCGGGTGAGCGCGCGGGCGGACGGCGGCGAACTGCTGCTGTGCGTCGCGGACAACGGGCCCGGGGTGGCCGCGGACGCCACCGAGGAGGTCTTCCGGCGCGGCTGGAGCACCAAGGAGACCGCCGGCGGCACCACCCGCGGGCTGGGGCTGGCGCTGGTCCGGCAGGCGGTCCGGCGCAACGGCGGCACGGTCGTCCTCGACCGGGGGCCGGACGGCGGCGCCCGGTTCACCGTCCGGCTGCCGCTGCGGGTGGCACCATGAGGCGCCCCCTCCCCCGCCCCGCCGGCCGCCCGGCGGCGAAAGGACGTGCCCGGTGAGCCCTGCCGACATCCGGGTCCTGGTCGTCGAGGACGATCCGGTCGCCGCCGCCGCGCACGCCCTGTACGTCGGGCGGGTGCCGGGCTTCACGGTGTCCGGCACCGTGCACTCGGGCGCCGACGCGCGCCGCCATCTCGACCAGTACCCGGTCGACCTGCTGCTGCTGGACCTCTATCTGCCGGACGGGCACGGGCTCCAGCTGGTGCGGACGCTGCGCGCGGCCGGGCACGGCGCGGACATCATCGCGGTGACCTCCGCCCGCGATCTGGCGATGGTGCGCGAGGGCGTCTCGCTGGGCGTGGTCCAGTACGTGCTCAAGCCGTTCACCTTCGCCACCCTGCGCGACCGGCTGGTCCGCTACGCCGAGTTCCGCGCGACCACCGGGGAGGCCAGCGGGCAGGACGAGGTGGACCGGGCGCTCGCCGCGCTGCGCGCCCCGCGGCCGGCCGCGCTGCCCAAGGGGCTGACCGCGGCCACCCTGCGGGCCGTGACGGATGTGCTGCGGGACGCCGCCGCGGGGCTGACCGCGACCGAGGCCGCCGCGGACGTCGGGATCTCCCGGATCACCGCGCGCCGCTACCTGGAGCACCTCGTGGAGAGCGGCCGGGCCGTCCGCGCCCCGCAGTACGGCCAGGTCGGCCGCCCGGAGTTGCGCTACCGCTGGTCGGGGCATTGACCCGGTGTGACCGGTGGCTTACGTTCAGCGGGCAGTACGCCGTGGTTGGTTGACCGTGGTCCGTTGGAGGTCGTGCCGTGCGCTCCACCACCCCGCTGATCCTGTTCACCGCCGCCGTGCTGGCCGCCGGCACGCTCACCGCCTGCGGCAGCGGATCCGGGAGCGACCGCAACACCGTCCGGGTCGCCTTCATGAAGGACACCAACAACGCGGTCCGCGTCCGGGACGACTATGTCGCCCTCGTGGCGCGGCAGTTCGAGAAGGCGAACCCCGGCAAGAAGGTCCGGCTGATCCCCATCCAGGCCGCGGAGAACGACTACTACACCAAGATCCAGGAGATGATGCGCTCCCCGAAGACCGCGCCCGACCTGGTCTACGAGGACACCTTCCTGGTCAACTCCGACATCACGGCGGGGCTGTTGCGGCCCCTGGACCCGTACCTCGCGAAGTGGGCCGCCTGGCGGCAGTTCGAACCGTCCGCCAAGGCCGCGGCCAAGGGGCAGGACGGCCGGACCTACGGCGTCCCGGACGGCACCGACACCCGCGGGCTGTGGTTCAACAAGACGATCTTCCAGAAGGCCGGACTGCCCGCCGACTGGCACCCCCGCACCTGGGACGACGTCCTGACGGCCGCCCGCACCGTCAAGCAGCGGGTCCCCGGCGTCATCCCGCTGAACGTCTTCACCGGCAAGGGCGCGGGCGAGGCCGCCGTGATGCAGGGCTTCGAGATGCTGCTGTACGGCACCGGGCAGAACCAGCTGTACGACCCCGGCACGCGGAAGTGGGTCACCGGCACCCAGGGGTTCAAGGACAGCCTCGGCTTCCTCGACACCGTCTACAAGGAGAAGTTGGGGCCCGACGTCTCCGACGCGCTCAGCCCCAACATCCAGACCAACGTGGCCGCCGAGCTGCTGCCCGACCAGAAGCTCGCCATCGACCTCGACGGCTCCTGGCTCGGCCAGCAGTGGCAGCGGACGGGCGGCGGGAAGCCGTGGCCCGCCTGGTCGACGACGCTCGGCCAGGCGCCGTTCCCGACCCAGCACGGCGCGCCGCCCGGCCGGGTCAGCCTGGCCGGCGGCTGGACCTGGTCGATACCGCAGCGCGCCCAACAGCCCGATCTCGCCTGGAAGTTGATCGAGACCTTCCAGTCGCGGAGCAACGCGCTGGAGTGGTGCGTGCGGGGCGCCCAGATCGCCGTCCGCAAGGACGTCGCGGCCGATCCGCGGTATCTGAAGTCGCCGGGCATCGGCTTCTTCACCGATCTGGTGTCCATCAGCCAGTACCGGCCCGCGCTGCCCGAATACCCCAGGGTCGCCGCGGCGATCGGGGAGGCGACGGAGTCGGTCACCGCGGGCGACGCCTCGCCGGACAAGGCGGCCGGGCAGTACGACGCCGCGGTGCGGTCCCTGGTCGGCGGCCGGGTCGTCGCCAAGCCTTGACGCTCTCCCCCTTGAGGGGGAGATTCTTACGGCTCGCGCCGTGAGACTTCCTGTTTCATCGCCGACTGCCCGCCCGGAGAACTCCGTTGAGGTCTTACACCAGCTCCGCAGGCTGTCACGGCCCGTCCGGCCGCCAGCAGATTACGCGCCGCGTTCGCGTCGCGGTCGTGCGTGGTACCGCACTCGCACGTCCAGGTGCGGACATGCAGACCCATCGCGCCGTGCAGGGTGCCGCAGTGGGAGCACAGCCTGGAGGAGGGGAAGAAGCGGTCCACCGCGATCACTTCCCGCCCGTACCAGGCGGCCTTGTACTCCAGCATGCTCCGGAAGTCCGACCACGCGGCATCACTGATGGCGCGGGCCAGGCTCCGATTCTTGACCATATTGCGCACGTTCAGGTCCTCGATCACGATCGTTTGGTTCTCACGAACGAGACGAGTAGTCAGCTTGTGCAGCCCGTCCCGGCGCCGATCGGCGATCCGGGCGTGGATCCTGGCGACCTCGCGCCGAGCCTTGGCCCGGTTGGTCCCATGCCCCTTGGCTTTGCGGGCAAGGCTGCGCTGGGCCTTGGCGAGGCGGGCGCGGTCCCGGCGCTCGTAGCGGGGGTTGGTGATCTTCTCCCCGGTGGAGAAGGTCAGGAGGTGGTCCAGGCCGACATCGACCCCGACCGCCTGATCGGTGACCGGGAGGGGCTTGATGGTCGGGTCGTCGCACAGCAGGGAGACGAACCAGCGCCCCGCCGCATCCTGCGACACGGTCACCGTGGACGGCTTCGCCCCTTCGGGAAGCGGACGCGACCACACGATGTCGAGTGGGTCGCTCATCTTCGCCAGGGTGATCCTGCCGTCCCGGAACCGGAAACCGCTGGTGGTGTACTCGGCGGACTTCCGCGACGTCTTCCGGGACTTGAAGCGCGGGTACTTGGCCCGCTTCCCGAAGAAGTTGGTGAACGCGGTCTGCAAGTGCCGCAACGTCTGCTGCAACGGCACCGACGACACCTCGTTCAAGTACGCCAGTTCCTCGGTCTTCTTCCACACCGTCAGCATCGCCGACGTGGCGTTGTAGTTGACCCGCTCCTGGCGGAGCGCCCACGCCTCGGTCCGGGCGGCAAGGGCGAGGTTGTAGACCTTGCGGACGCAACCGAACGTGCGCGACAGCTCAGCTGCCTGCGCATCAGTCGGATAGAAGCGGAATTTGAATGCCCGCTTCACGCACGTCGCAGTCACGCTCACAAGCTAGTGAGGCTGCGACTTAAGACCAAATCTGCGGGTCAGAGCACTACCATCCGTCTTGGCGGCGCATCGCAGCCCCTTGCTGTGCTCCGCAGGAGTCCGTTTCGTCTCCGCAAGCGGGAGGTACCCCCACTCCGCCTTGAAGGGCGGAATCCCTACGAAGGAACCAGATGAACCGCCGCCTGCTGCGCTGGTCGCCGCTGGCCCCGGCCACCGTCCTGCTGCTGCTCTTCCTGGCCGGGCCCATCGGCTACTGCGGCTACCTCGCCTTCACCGACACCCAGCTCACCGGCCAGGAGTCGGCGTCCTTCGTCGGGCTGGCCAACTTCCGCCGCGCGTTCGCCGATCCGGCCTTCCGCAACGCGGTCGTGCTGACGCTGGTGTTCACGGTGGTCTCGTCGCTCCTCGGCCAGAACACGCTCGGGCTGGCGCTGGCCGGGCTGATGCGGCGCGCCTCGCGGCCGGTGCGGGCGCTGACCGGTGCGGTGGTGATCACCGCCTGGGTGCTCCCGGAGATCGTCGCGGGCTTTCTCCTCTACACCTTCTTCGAACGGCGCGGCACCCTCAACGCCCTCCTGGAGTGGCTCCATCTCCCCACCCAGGACTGGCTGTTCACGCTGCCCATCCTCGCCGTGTCGTTCGCCAACGTCTGGCGCGGCACGGCCTTCTCGATGCTGATCTACTCCGCGGCGCTCGCCGAAATCCCCCGGGAGGTCACCGAGTCCGCGGCGGTGGACGGCGCGGGCGGGCTGCGCCGGCTGTGGCACATCACGCTCCCGATGATCCGCCGCTCCATCGGCACCAATCTCATGCTCAACACCCTCCAGACGCTCTCCGTCTTCGGGCTGATCTGGGCGATCACCCGCGGCGGCCCCGGCAACCGCAGCCAGACGCTGCCGGTGTTCATGTACGACCAGGCGTTCCTGAAGTCCCTGATCGGGTACGGCACGGCGGTGGCGCTGCTGCTGCTCGTGGTGGGCGCGCTGTTCTCGGCGGTGTATCTGCGGCTGCTGCGGGAGGACACCTGATGCGGCCGACGCGTACGGGACCGCGAGGGCCGGCGGTGGCCGCGGGGCGGCGCACGGTCCGCGGGCGGCCGGTGCTCCGGCGCGCCACCCGGCACCGGCTCGCCGCCGACGCCGCGCTGCTGCTCACCGCGGCGGCGTTCGCGATCCCGCTGGCCTGGCTGGTGCTGGCGTCGCTGGACCCGCACGCGACGCTCCGGGTGGGGCTGCCCGCCTCGCCCACCCTGGGCAACTTCTCGGCGGTGCTGACCGACGAGATCACCTTCACCCCGATGCTCAACAGCCTGCTGATCTGCGGCGGCGCGACCCTGCTCACGGTGGTCTGCGCGGCGCTCGCCGCCTATCCGCTGTCCCGCTTCCGGTCCCGCTTGTGCCGCCCGTACCTGCTCACCGTGCTGTTCGCGACCTGCCTGCCGATCACCGCGGTGATGGTCCCGGTCTACGCGCTGTTCGTGCGGGTCGATCTGATCGACACCCGGTACGGCACCGCACTGTTCCTGGCCGCCGCCCAACTCCCGTTCGCCATCTGGCTGATGAAGAATTTCACGGACGGGGTGCCGAAGGCGCTGGAGGAGGCCGCCTGGACGGACGGCGCGTCCTGGTGGCAGACCCTGCGGCGGATCATCCTGCCGCTCATGGGGCCCGGCTGCGGTGTCGTCGCGATCTACACCTTCATCATGATGTGGGGGAACTTCTTCGTCCCGTTCATGCTGCTGCTCTCTCCCGAGAACCTTCCGGCGTCGGTCAGCATTTTCACTTTCTTCGGCAATTACGGCGCCATCGCCTTCGGTGAACTCGCCGCATTCTCGATCCTTTACTCGACACCGGTGATCTTGCTGTACATCCTTGTCTCCAGGCGGCTGGGCGGCGGCTTTGCGCTCGGCGGAGCGGTGAAGGGCTGACCGGCCGGGACACCGGAAAGGGGACCGTGGAGCGCGGGCGCACCGGCCCGGCGGCCCGTTGGCCGGAAAGCGGCGTAAGACGGCCGGGAACGGTCTGTCGCCACGTACCTTCCTCCAACCCGCAAACTTGGACATCCGCACGATAGGTGCGAAGCCACCTCGTCACTTACCGTGTGCCGGTGAACACGCACGACGGGGATGCGCGCAGGCCCCCTTTCAACGCCGCCGCCGCCCGCCGGCTGCGCGAGGCCCTCGGCATGACCCATGCACACGTCGCCTACGGAATCTGGGCGGCTTACGGAATTCAGCTGCATCCGGCGACGGTGGCCTCCTGGGAATTGGGCGAGAGCGCCCCCACGGAGGCCGAGCTGACCGCACTGGCGGGCGCTTTGTGGTGCGCTCCCGCCGAACTCCTCGGTACCCCCGGGACCCTGCGCGAATACCGCCTCGCGCTCGGCCTCGCCCCGGCCGACCTGGCCCTGCGGATCGGCATGGACCAGACCACGTACGAGCGCCTGGAAGGCGGCGGGCCCTGGCGCGGCACGGAACGGCAGGCCGCCGCCCTCGCCGAGGCGCTGCGGCTGCCGCTGCCCGCGCTGCTGCGCTTCACCGGCCAGGAGGAGCAGCTCGCCGCACTGCTGACCAGCGCCGCCACCACCCGCTGGCAGGGCTATGTCCGCCCGGTCGGGAAGCTCGCGCCGCTGCCCAAGGAGCGGCTCCAGGACGTCCTCCAGCAGCTGCACGAGGAGTACCACGCGACCATGACGGCCTCGCTCAGCTGGACCGGCGGGGGCGCCCCCGACGAGTCCGGCAAGGCCGGGCGCGACTTCCTCGACGGCATCGTCATGGAGTTCTGGCGGCGGGCCGGAGAGATGGAGCCGCCCCGGTGACCGGCCGCGGCCGGTCCCGACCCTGACGTGTCCCATGGGTCTGCGGGCGGAGCGCCGTCCGTCCAGAGGAGGACGCCGGCGGCGGGCGTGGCACTTCCGGCCGGTGCGGCTTTCGGTCCCTGCGGGCGAAGACCTGGCCGACCTGCGGGATCGAGGATGGGGGCATCGCTTTTTCCGCCCCCCTTCAGGAGTCCCGGTGTCGTTCGCCGCTGCCCCCCGTCCCGCCGTCCCCGCCCGCGCCACCGCCGTCGCCGCCCGCGCCACCGATCTGAGCAAGGTCTACGGCCAGGGCGAGACCCAGGTGGTCGCGCTGGATTCCGTCAGCGTCGAGTTCGGCCGGGCCCGGTTCACCGCCATCATGGGCCCCTCCGGCTCCGGCAAGTCCACCCTGATGCACTGCATGGCCGGGCTGGACTCGATCTCCGCCGGCTCCGCCCGGATCGGGGACGTCGAGCTGGCGTCGCTGGGCGACAAGCAGCTGACCCGGCTGCGCCGGGACAAGATCGGTTTCATCTTCCAGGCGTTCAACCTGCTGCCGACGCTGACCGCGCTGGAGAACATCACGCTCCCGATGGCCATCGCCGGCCGCCGCCCCGACCAGGAGTGGATAGACCGGGTCGTGGAGACCGTCGGCCTCTCCGGGCGGCTCGGCCACCGGCCCGCGCAGCTCTCCGGCGGCCAGCAGCAGCGGGTCGCGGTGGCCCGGGCGCTGGCCGCCCAGCCCGAGATCATCTTCGCGGACGAGCCGACCGGCAACCTCGACTCCCGGTCCGGCGCCGAAGTACTGGGCTTCCTGCGGGAGTCGGTGCGCGCGATGGACCAGACCGTGGTGATGGTGACCCACGACCCGGTCGCCGCCGGGTACGCGGACCGGGTGGTCTTCCTCGCGGACGGCCGGATCGTCGAAGAGCTGCACGAGCCCACCGCGGACGCCGTACTGGACCGGATGCGGATGTTCGACGCCAAGGGCCGGACCAACTAGCGATTCACGAGCCGCCGCACCCCGCCACTCCCCGGACCCAGGACTGACACCACCACCATGCTGCGAACCGCCCTGCGCAACGTCCTTGCGCACAAAGCCCGTCTGCTGATGACCGCGCTCGCGGTCCTGCTCGGCGTCGCCTTCGTCGCCGGCACCCTGATCTTCAGCGACTCCGTCGGCGAGGCCGTCAAGAACGCCTCCGCCAAGAACCTCAAGGACGTGGCCGTCTCCGTGAAGGCCACCCAGGACCCCGACGCCGGCCCCGGACGCGCGAAGGACGGCAAGCGGAGCACCGCCCTCGACGACCGCCTCGCGGACCGGATCCGCGCGCTGCCCGGCGTGCAATCGGTACGCGCCGACGTCACCGGCACGGCGACCCTGGCCGGCCGGGACGGGCAGCCGATCGGCAACGGCTGGCAGAACCTCGCCGCCAACTACCAGCCGGGCAAGGACGGCAAGGACGGTCGCTACCCGCTGGTCCGGGGCCGCGGCCCGGCCTCCGGCGGCGAGATCGCGCTGGCCGAGAACACCGCGAAGGCCGCCGGCGTCACGCTCGGCGACACCGTGCGGTTCGCCACCGACGGCCCGGTGCTGACGAAGAAGCTGGTCGGCATCGTGGCGACCGACGACCCTGCGGTGACCGCGGGCGGCAGCCTGGCGTTGTTCGACACCGCCACCGCGCAGCGGCTCTATCTGCACCCCGGCCAGTTCGACGAGCTGGTGGTGGCCGCCGCCCCCGGCACCGACCAGCAGAAGCTGACCTCCGAGGTCAGTCAACTCCTGCCCGCCGCGCGCGCCCAGGCGACCTCCGGACGTCAACTCGCCGCCGAGCAGGCCCGGATGATCGCCGAGCAGAACAGCGCGCTCAGCAAGACGCTGCTGACCTTCGCCGGGATCGCCCTGTTCGTCGGCGTCTTCATCATCGCCAACACCTTCACCATGCTGATCTCCCAGCGCAGCCGCGAGATCGCGCTGCTGCGCGCGGTGGGCGCCGCGCGCCGCCAGGTCGTGCGCTCGGTGCTCGCCGAGGCGGGTCTGCTGGGGCTGATCTCCTCGCTCGTCGGCTTCGCGCTGGGCACCGGGATCGCCGTGGGGCTGCGTGCCGTCCTGGACGCCAACGGCGCGGGCTTCCCGGACGGGCCGGTGGTCATCAGCCCCTCGACGGTGCTCGCCTCCCTGGCCGTCGGTGTGCTGGTGACCGTGCTGGCCGCCTGGCTGCCGTCCCGCAAGGCCGCCCGGATCGCCCCGGTGGAGGCGCTGAGCACCGTCGAGGCGCCGCCCGCCCCCCGCAGTCTGGTCGTCCGCAACACCATCGGCGCGGTCCTCACCGCCGCCGGCGTCGCCGTGATGTTCTGGGTCTCCACCCTCACCTCCGGCAAGGATCTGCCGATCGCGATGGCGGGCTCGACGCTGACGCTGATCGGCGTGATCGTCCTCGCCCCGCTGCTGTCCCGTCCGCTGGTCTCCCTGGCCGGAGTGGTCACCACCCGGCTCTTCGGCGTCAGCGGCAAGCTCGCCCGGGAGAACGCGCTGCGCAATCCGCGCCGCACGGCGGCGACCGGCTCGGCGCTGATGATCGGCCTGACCCTGATCACCGGGATGACCGTCGTGGGGCACTCCGCGCAGGTCGCCATGGACAAGATGGCCGGCAGCGGGCTGACCGCCGACTACAAGGTCACCACGTCCACGTTCGTCGGCCTGGACCCGAAGCTGTCCGCGAAGGTCGCCCAGGTCCCCGGCGTCACGGCGGCGGCCCCCATCCGCGGTGCGGGCTTCACCGTCGACGGCGGACCGGGCCACGGCACCGGCAGCGGCTTCGGTTACGTCCGCGGCACGAACCTCGACCGGATCGGCGAGGTCACCCGACTCACCTTCACCCAGGGTTCGTTGGCGGCCGTCAAGGCCGGCGGTATCGCGGTCTCCCAGACCGAGGCCAAGGAGCGCGGCTGGCACGCCGGCGACACCTTGAACGTCGAGTTCTACGACAAGAAGAAGGCCCGGCTGAAGGTCGCCGCCGTCTACGCGGACAACGAGGTCCTCGGCAAGTCCTTCGCGTCCACCGCCCTGGTCGATCCGCACCTCGATCGCTTCCGCGACGACGAACTCCTGGTCAAGACGGCACACGGCGGCTCCCCCGCGCTGGCCAAGAACATCCGCGAGGCGCTCGGCGACAGCCCGCTGCTGAAGATCCAGGACCGCGACGCGCTGCGCAAGGAGACCGCGGGGCAGATCGACACCATCGTGAACATGGTCTACGGGCTGCTCGGCATGGCCGTGATCATCGCGGTGGTCGGCGTGGTCAACACGCTGGCGATGTCGGTCTTCGAGCGCACCCGCGAGATCGGCATGCTGCGCGCCATCGGCCTGGCCCGCAGCGGCATCAAGCAGATGGTCCGGCTGGAGTCGGTGGTCATCTCGCTGTTCGGCGCGGTGCTCGGCATGGGTGTGGGCGTCTTCCTGGCGTGGGCCGGCGGCAGCCTGGTCGGCTCGTCCTTCCCGGCGTACGCGCTGGTGCTCCCCTGGGGCCGGCTCGGGCTGTTCCTGCTGATCGCCCTGGTCGTCGGCGTGCTGGCCGCGCTCTGGCCGGCCCGGCGGGCCGCCCGGCTGAACATGCTGGAGGCCATCGGCGCCCAGTGAGGCCCCGGAAAGCAGGCAGGCGGCGCGCCCAACGGCGCGCCGCCTGCGGCGTGTTGAGGGGGACGTCAGAAGACCGACTCGGCCTCGTCCATACGGTTCGCCGGGACCCGCTTGAGCTCGGTGACCGCCTCGGCCAGCGGGACCATCGTGATGTCGGTGCCGCGCAGCGCGGTCATCCTGCCGAACTCGCCGCGGTGCGCGGCCTCGACGGCGTGCCAGCCGAAGCGGGTGGCCAGCACCCGGTCGTAGGCGGTGGGGGTGCCGCCGCGCTGGACGTGGCCGAGGATGACCGGGCGGGCCTCCTTGCCGAGGCGCATCTCCAGTTCACGGGCGAGCGCGGTGCCGATGCCGGAGAACCGCTCGTGGCCGAACTGGTCGATGGCGCCCTTCTTGTAGTCCATGGTGCCGGCGAGCGGGTGGGCGCCCTCGGCGACGCAGACCACGGCGAACTTCTTGCCGCGGTCGAACCGCTCCTCGACCATCTTGACCAGGTCGTTGACGTCGAACTCGCGCTCCGGCAGGCAGATGCCGTGGGCACCGCCGGCCATCCCGGACTCCAGCGCGATCCAGCCGGCGTGCCGTCCCATGACCTCGACGACCATGACCCGCTGGTGCGACTCGGCGGTGGTCTTGAGGCGGTCGATCGCCTCGGTCGCGACGCCGACGGCGGTGTCGAAGCCGAAGGTCCGGTCGGTCGACGAGATGTCGTTGTCGATGGTCTTCGGGACGCCGACGACCGGCATCCCGGCGTCGGAGAGCATCCGCGCCGCGGTCAGCGTGCCCTCGCCGCCGATCGGGATGAGCACGTCTATGCCGTACTCCCGCGAGAAGTCCTTGGCGCTCTCGCACGCCTCGCGCAGCCGGGCGCGCTCCAGCCGGGCGGAGCCGAGGATGGTGCCGCCGCGGGCGAGGATGCCGCTGACCGCGTCGAGGTCGAGCTTGCGGAAGCGGCCGTCGAGCAGGCCCTTGAAACCGTCCTCGAAGCCGATGACCTCGTCGCCGTGGCCGGTGAGCGCGCGGTGGACAACAGACCGGATCACAGCATTCAGGCCAGGACAGTCGCCGCCTGCGGTGAGGACTCCGATACGCATCGTGCTGTGTCTCCTGTGCTCGCTGTTGGTTCGTGTGAGCCGGTCCGATTGTTTCACGGGCCGGCCGGCGCCGGCCTCACACAGGGACCACCCCCACTGTCCCCGCCCCGACCGCACCGGGGAAACTGAGAGAGCGGCCTAGCCACACGCGCAGGTATTGTCAAGAGGGGCAAGCCCACAATAACGGGTAATTTGACCTTGCGAGCAGGGCAATCCCGCGAGCGCGCTCGCTCGCGGGCATCGGAGAGGGACGGAGAGCACACGTGACGCGCAGCGTGTACGTGACCGGGATCGAGCGCGGCGACGGCCGCCAGGTCGTCGAACTGGGAGTCATGGAGCTCCTGACCCGCCACGTCGACCGGGTGGGGGTCTTCCGCCCACTGGTCCACGACGGACCGGACCGGCTCTTCGAACTGCTCCGGGCCCGCTACCGCCTCACCCAGCCCGCCGAGACCGTCTACGGCATCAGCTACGAGGAAGCGGCCACCCTCCAGGCCGAGCGCGGCACCGACGAGCTGGTCTCCCGGCTCGTCGACCGCTTCCACCAGGTCGCCAGGGAGTACGAGTACGTCCTGGTCCTCGGCTCGGACTACGCCGCCACCAGCCTGCCGGCCGAGCTGAACCTCAACGCCCGGCTCGCCAACGAGTTCGGCGCCGCGGTGATACCGGTCGTGGGCGGCCAGGGCCAGGAGGCCGAGGCCGTCCGCGCCGAGGCCCGCAACGCCTACCGCGCCTACACCTCGCTGGGCTGCGACGTGGTCGCCATGGTCGTCAACCGCGTCGCCCCCGAGCTGCGCGAGGCCGTCGCGGAGCGGCTCGCGGCCCGGCTGCCGGTGCCCTGCTACGCGCTCCCCGAGGACGGCTCGCTGTCCGCGCCGACCGTGAACCAGATCGTGCACGCCCTCGGCGCCGAGGTGCTGCTCGGCGACGACTCCGGGCTCGCCCGGGACGCCCGGGACTTCGTGTTCGGCGGCGCCATGCTGCCGACCTTCCTGAAGGCGCTGACCCCCGGCTGCATGGTGATCACCCCCGGGGACCGGGCCGACCTGGTCATCGGCTCGCTCGCGGCGCACAGCGCCGGGGCCCCGCCGATCGCCGGAGTGGTGCTCACCCTCGACGAGCGGCCCGGCCCCGACATCATGGCGCTGGCCGCCCGGCTGGCGCCCGGCACCCCGGTCATCTCCGTACCGGCCGGCTCCTTCCCCACCGCCGCCGAGCTGTTCGCCGTCGAGGGCAAGCTGAACGCCGCCTCGCCGCGGAAGGCGGAGACCGCGCTCGGGCTCTTCGAGCGGCATGTCGACACCGCGGAGCTGACGAACCGTATCTCCGTCGCCCGCTCCGGCCGGGTCACGCCGATGATGTTCGAGCACGAGCTGATCGAGCGCTCCCGCTCCGGCCGCCGCCGGGTCGTCCTCCCCGAGGGCACCGAGGAGCGGGTGCTGCGCGCCGCCGATGTGCTGCTGCGCCGCGACGTCTGCGATCTGACGCTGCTGGGCGAGGCGGAGGCGATCCGCAAGCGCGCCGCCGACCTGGCCATCGACCTCGCGGACGCGCAGATCATCGACCCGCAGACCTCCGAGCTGCGCGAGCGGTTCGCCGAGCTGTACGCCCAGCTGCGCGCCCACAAGGGCGTCGGCTACGAGCTGGCCCACGACGTGGTCGCCGATGTCTCCTACTTCGGCACGCTGATGGTCCAGGAGGGGCTGGCCGACGGCATGGTGTCCGGCGCCGTGCACTCCACGGCCGCCACCATCCGCCCCGCCTTCGAGATCATCAAGACCAGGCCGGGCGCCCAGATCGTCTCCTCGGTCTTCTTCATGTGCCTGGCCGACCGGGTGCTGGTCTACGGCGACTGCGCGGTCAACCCGGACCCGAACGCCGAGCAGCTGGCCGACATCGCCATCCAGTCCGCCACCACCGCCGCCCGGTTCGGCGTGGAGCCGCGGATCGCGATGCTGTCGTACTCCACCGGCACCTCCGGGTCCGGCGCGGACGTCGACAAGGTCCGCAAGGCGACCGAGATCGTCCGCGAGCTGCGGCCCGATCTGCTGGTCGAGGGGCCGATCCAGTACGACGCGGCGGTGGACGCGGCGGTCGCGCGGACCAAGCTGCCGGACTCCGAGGTGGCGGGCAAGGCCACCGTGCTGATCTTCCCGGACCTCAACACCGGCAACAACACCTACAAGGCCGTCCAGCGCTCGGCGGGCGCGGTGGCGGTCGGCCCGGTCCTCCAGGGTCTGCGCAAGCCGGTCAACGACCTCTCCCGCGGCGCCCTCGTCCAGGACATCGTCAACACCGTCGCCATCACCGCCATCCAGGCCCAGGGCGCCCAGCCCGGCGCCGGGCACACCGCCTGACCCTCCCCTCACACCGGAAAGCCCCTTCTTCATGACTGCCAACGCCACCCGCGTCCTCGTCCTCAACTCCGGCTCCTCGTCGGTGAAGTACCAGCTGCTCGACATGCGCAGCGGCGCCCGGCTCGCCACCGGCCTGGTCGAGCGGATCGGCGAGGAGACCTCGCGCCTGGTGCACAACCCTTCGGCCGCCGGCGGCGAGCGGCGCGAGGCCGAGGGTGCGATACCGGACCACGAGGCCGCGCTGAAGGCCGTCGCCGCGGAACTGGCAGCCGACGGGCTCGGGCTGGGCTCCCCGGAGCTGGCCGCGATCGGGCACCGGGTGGTGCACGGCGGGCTGAAGTTCAGCGCGCCGACGGTCATCGACGAGGCGGTGCTCAAGGAGATCGAGCGGCTGGTGCCCGTCGCCCCGCTGCACAACCCGGCGAACATCACCGGCATCCGCACCGCGCAGGCGCTGCGCCCCGACCTCCCGCAGGTCGCGGTCTTCGACACCGCCTTCCACACCACGATGCCGGAGTACGCGGCCCGCTACGCCATCGACGTGGCGACCGCCGACGCGCACCGCATCCGCCGCTACGGCTTCCACGGCACCTCGCACGCCTACGTCTCCCGCCGGACCGCTCAGCTGCTCGGCAAGGCGCCACAGGACGTGAACGTGATCGTGCTGCACCTGGGCAACGGCGCCTCCGCGTCCGCCGTGCAGGGCGGCCGGTGCGTCGACACGTCCATGGGCCTGACCCCGCTGGAGGGCCTGGTCATGGGCACCCGCTCCGGCGACATCGACCCGGCGGTCACCTTCCACCTCAAGCGGGTGGCCGGGATGTCGACGGACGAGATCGACGAGCTGCTCAACAAGAAGAGCGGGCTGCTCGGGCTGTGCGGCGACAACGACATGCGGGAGATCCGCCGCCGGATCGACGCGGGCGGAGAAGACGGGGCGCGCGCCGCGCTCGCCTTCGACATCTACATCCACCGGCTGAAGAAGTACATCGGCGCCTACACCGCGGTCCTCGGCAGGGTCGACGCGGTGGCCTTCACCGCGGGCGTCGGCGAGAACGCGGCCCCGGTGCGGGCCGCCGCCATCGCCGGGCTGGAGGGGCTGGGCATGTCGGTGGACGCCTCGCTCAACGCCGTACGGTCCGACGAGGCCCGGCTGATCTCGCCCGAGTACGCCCGGGTCGCGGTCGCCGTGGTGCCCACCGACGAGGAACTGGAGATCGCCCAGCAGACATACGCCCTGGTCAACGCGTAGCCGTTGGTGTTTCCCCCACGTGGAATATTCCGCTCTGAAACAAACAGATAGGATTCCAGCCATGCGCCGTTCCAAAATCGTCTGCACCCTGGGCCCCGCCGTCGACTCCTACGACCAGCTGAAGACGCTGATCGAGGCCGGTATGAACGTGGCCCGTTTCAACATGAGCCACGGGACCCACTCGGAGCACGAGGAGCGGTACCACCGCCTCCGCAAGGCAGCCGAGGAGACCGGCCGCGCCGTCGGCGTGCTGGCCGACCTCCAGGGCCCCAAGATCCGCCTGGAGACCTTCGCCGAGGGCCCCGTCGAGCTGGTGCGCGGTGACGAGTTCGTCATCACCACCGAGGACGTCCCCGGTGACAAGCACATCTGCGGTACGACCTACAAGGGCCTGCCCGGCGACGTCTCCAAGGGCGACCCGGTCCTGATCAACGACGGCAACGTCGCCCTCCAGGTCGTCGAGGTCGACGGCCCGCAGGTGCGCACCATCGTCATCGAGGGCGGGGTCATCTCCGACCACAAGGGCATCAACCTGCCCGGCGCCGCGGTCAACGTCCCGGCGCTGTCCGAGAAGGACATCGAGGACCTCAAGTTCGCGCTGCACATGGGCTGCGACATGGTCGCGCTGTCCTTCGTGCGGGACGCCAAGGACGTCCAGGACGTGCACCGCGTCATGGACGAGGTGGGCCGCCGGGTCCCGGTCATCGCCAAGGTCGAGAAGCCGCAGGCGGTCGCCAACATGCGGGAGGTCGTGATGGCCTTCGACGCGGTCATGGTGGCCCGCGGCGACCTGGCGGTGGAGTACCCGCTGGAGAAGGTCCCGATGGTGCAGAAGCGGCTGATCGAGCTGTGCCGCCGGAACGCCAAGCCGGTGATCGTGGCGACCCAGATGATGGAGTCGATGATCACCAACTCCCGGCCGACCCGCGCCGAGGCGTCCGACGTCGCCAACGCCATCCTCGACGGCGCGGACGCGGTGATGCTCTCCGCGGAGTCCTCGGTGGGCCAGTACCCGATCGAGACCGTCAAGACGATGTCGAAGATCGTCGAGGCGGCCGAGGAGGAACTGCTCTCCAAGGGCCTCCAGCCGCTGGTGCCCGGCAAGAAGCCGCGTACGCAGGGCGGTGCGGTGGCCCGCGCGGCCTGCGAGATGGCCGACTTCCTGGACGGCAAGGCGCTGGTCGCCTTCACCAAGTCCGGCGACACCGCCCGCCGACTGTCGCGCTACCGCGCCGCCCAGCCGATCCTCGCCTTCACCACCGACATCGCCACCCGCAACCAGCTCACGCTGAGCTGGGGTGTGGACAGCTTCGTCGTCGCGCACGTCGACAACACCGACGCGATGGTCGACCTCGTGGACGCCGAGCTGCTCAAGCTCCAGCGCTACGGCAAGGGCGACACCATGATCATCACCGCTGGTTCGCCCCCCGGTGTCCCCGGCACCACCAACATGGTCCGGGTGCACCACCTGGGCGGCGACCGCGCCTGACGGGTCGCCCGCGGACAGAGCAGACGAAA
>NZ_BMRP01000001.1:441143-484886 GCF_014648695.1 Streptomyces albospinus | reverse complement strand
GCGGCTCCCGGAAGATTCCGGCCGGGTGGTTCCCCGGTCAGTTCTCGATGGACACGGCCATGCCCGGGACGTGCAGATTGCCGCCGAACTGGCCCGCCTGGTCCAGCTTCACCTTGCTGAAGTAGGCGTACGGGACGTTGAGCGGCGGCGGGTGCTCCGGATCGAAGACGATCGGGATCAGCCCGAAGAGGTTGCCCTGCAACCGCTCGGTGTACAGCGTGACCTTGCCGCCGCGGATGGTCGACGTGGAACCCGGGGTCGAGCGCACGTGGTAGTGCTTGCCCGACGACGGGTCGTCGACGATCTGGTGCAGGTCGCCGATGTCGATGCTGTCCGCGGTGAACTTCAGGGCCTGCTTGACGTGGCCGCTCTGCGTCGTGACGTTGACGACGCCCTCGTAGTTCAGACCGCGCAGGGTCAGCCCGCTGGACTCCAGGTGCCACGGGAGGTCCGGCAGGGTGACGGGCGTCTGCTCGTCCTTGCCCTTCTGCTTGTTCTCGACGACGCAGGGGTACGCCTGCTTGCCGCTGGAGTCCTTGCCGGTCAGCGCGCCGCCGGCCGCGTTGTCGGCCGTGCCCACCACGCCGTGCGTGGTGTCGTTGACCGCCTTCGACGGGTCCTTGACGGCGTCCGTGACCGGCTTGGTGACCTCGTCCAGACCGGGCCCGGAGTCCGCCGACGAGGCGGCGGGGGTGGACGGGGCCGGCGCCGGCGCCTTGGTGGCGGACGCGGACGGCGAGGGACTGGGCGAGGCCGTCGGCTGATCGGCCTTCTTGTGGACGCCGAAGAGACCGCCGAGCGCGTCGCCGATACCGCCGAGCAGCCCGCCGTCCGAAGAGGCCGACGGCGACGGCGTAGCGGAGCCCGAGGGCGCCTCGGTCTTCGGGGTGGCGGACGGCTTGGCCGACGGCGTGGCGGCGGGCTTGGTGCCCGCATCCTTGCTCGCGGACGGCGAGGGCGAGGCGGAGGGCTTGGCGGACGGCGTGGCGGTGCTCTTGCCGTCCTTGCTCTTCGCATCGTCGGCCTTGGCGCTCTGCCCGGAGTTGTCCGGGGCGGTGACGCACGGACCGTCCTTGAAGGGGCTCTCGGGCGGCGCCGACTTGGCTATCGCCATCTGGGGCGTCAGCCCCATGCCCATGAGCACGGCGGACGGCATCGCCGCGATGGCGATGGCCTTGCCCGCGGGCACATGCAGCCGAGTCAGCAGCGGCTTTCTGGGTGCCGCGTGCCTCGGCCCGGATCTCGCCCCGGCGGCTGCGTTCTCCTGGTGCAGCTCGTCACCCGGCACGGTGCCTCCCGTTCGTTCCGTTGGTCGGGCTCGTTCCTGAGAAGTCGTCCAGTCCGTTGCCCGACCCGGGACCGCCGGCCGCCGGAGCGGGGTTCGTGGCGACCACCGGTCCGACGATGTGGTCCGGTTCACCGGGCTCGTCCGCGCTCTGCACGGGCTTGCCCGGTGCCCAGGAGACACCCAGCGCACCGCCGATCAACCCCAGCAGGAAGCCGATCAGGAAGGCGCCGAAGTTCGAGACGACCAGGGAAACCAGGGAGAGCAGAATCGCCGCGACACCCGCGAAGACCCGCGAGGCCGGCTGGAACCACATGGTCAGACCGAGCACCACCAGCAGGACGCCGATGATCAGCGAGCCTGCTCCGGCGGTGGTCGCCATGCGGACGGTCAGGGAACCGATGGTGAGGTTCGCATAGGGGATGTACATGATCGGTATGCCGGCCAGCAGAGTCAGCAGGCCGCCCCAGAACGGGCGGTGTCCGCGCCATTCCCGGAACGCAAGCCGCTTCCGGCCGAGGATCTCGATCAGCCCTGATCGCGTTTCGGCGCTCATGCACCAGCCTCCTTGCGGTCGGCGGGCCCGCAAAAGTCGTGCCGCGCGCGCCTGTTCTTGACTCTCCCCCAGCGTCCGGCCGGAGGGACCCCCATGGTCCGCTCGCTCATGCCGAGAGCTCGCTTCGCTCGCCCTCGCATTCGCGAGGCGCGCATCCCCCTGATGATTCGCTCGCTCCGCTCGCTCATGTCGTACGGCTCCTCGGACTGGCAAGTCGGTGGATCAGTGGGTACTGCCCGGCGCTACCGGGCGCGCGGGTACGGGGAACGGCTCTCGCCGCGCAGCTCCACCCCGCACCCGCACGCCTCAGCGCGTCAGTAGCACTCGTTCTTGCCCTTGGCGACGCTCATCTTCAGGCCGCTGAGCTTGAACGTACCGGCCGTGGTGGCCCAGGCACGCTGCTGGACGTGGGTCAGGGTGGCCGAGTCGGCTTCCTGGGCGAAGGAGCCCGGGTCCGCCTTGTCGCCCTTGTGCATACCGGGACCCTTGGACGTCGAACCCGCGGCAACACCGATGTTGATGTTGTTGAAGGTCGCGTCCGCGCTGAGCTGGTCGAGGTCGATGTAGAGGTTCTTGGCCTCCACGGGCTGGCTGCCACCGCCGGCCTGGAGCTTCATCGACACGTCGCCGAAGACCGGAACCGGCACGACGACGGACTGGCACAGGTTGTGGATCTTGGCGTTCGAGAACCCCGAGACCGCCACCGGAACGTTCTTGCCACCCTTCTGGGTGTCGACCGCTCCGTACTGAACGAAGCCGGTGCCGTCCAGTCGGTCCGTGCTGACCTTGAACTGCTGGCCGGACACGCTGAACGACGCCGCGAGCGCACCCTGCGAGAGGGCCACGCCGATGGCGGCGGTGGCCGCCACGCTCGGCACCATGACGACGGCGAACCGCTTCCATCTGGTACCGCCACGAGCCAGGGACTCCATGACTTTCCTCCTTCTCGGACGTACATCTCCGGGACGCTCCGCCTCAGTTGAGACGGCCGTACCTGGGATGGGAGAAGTGCTACGTCCTCGGGAAGGAGAGCGCCTGTCCTCGGAGTTACAACGTGTTTCCGAATACCGGCGATCACCCCCGAGCGACAACCACTGGCCACGCTCTCGCGCAACCTCTCTGGACAGGCCCTGCCGTGTGGGGCAGAGACCCCCCTGTCCACGGCCGGCACCACTGCCGCCGGCCGACTCGGTGGGGACCCAAGTGCCCCGCGGCGCCGACCGGATGCCGGGCTGCGGGAATGGACCGAGCGTGGCCGATCGTCGTGCATTCCCGCCCGCCGCACAAGGCCCTCGTTACTTGCGGGTAACGGACCGATAACCACGCCGCGACGGACCGAGATCAACTGGGCACCCAGTGTCGCCGCTAACGACGAGGGGACATAGGGCAATTACCGACATAGCGCCACAAGGGGGCCGCCTGGACTTACTCCAAGTAACAGCGGCCACGCTTACCAAGATTTGGTAAAACGTGGCCGCGGTTCCGTTTGCCGGACAGGCTCACGGGAGCTGCTTCAGGTTCGTACAGGTCAGAAGCGGGCAGGACGGAAGGAGCAGTTGAGTAAGGGCGGGTCGGCTCAGAACAGGACGCGCGCCAGCGCCGTACGCGCCTTGGTCACCCGGGGGTCGTCCGCGCCGATGACGTCGAACAGCTCCAGCAGCCGCAGCCGCGCGGTCTCCCGGTCCTCGCCGGCGGTCCGCTTCACCGTCTCGACCAGCCGGCCGAAGGCGTCCTCGACGTGGCCGCCCACCAGATCCAGGTCCGCGGCCCGGACCTGCGCCGCGACGTCGGAGGGGTTCTCCGCGGCGTCCCTGCGCACCTCCTGCGCGTCCAGGTCCCGCACCCGCGCGAGGAGTTCGGCCTGCGCGAGGCCGAGCTTGGCCTCCGGGTTGCCCGGGTCGTCGGAGAGGACGTTCTGGTACGCGCGGACGGCGCCGCCCAGATCACCGGAGTCCAGCGCGTCGTTCGCCGCGGTCAGCGCCGCGTCGTACGGACCGGCCGGGGCCGGCGCATCGGCACCCTGCTCCTCGGCCGCCGCGGCGTCGACGGGCGCGCCCACGATGCCGAACTGCTGCTCGGCGGCCTGCACCAGCTGGTCCAGCACCTGCCGGATCTGCGCCTCGGGGGCCGCACCCTGGAACAGCGGGACCGGCTGGCCTGCGATGACCGCGAACACCGCCGGGATACCCTGCACCCCGAACTGCTGGAACAGCATCTGGTTGGCGTCGACGTCGATCTTGGCCAGCACGAACTTGCCGGCGTACTCCGCCGCGAGGCGCTCCAGCAGCGGGCCCAACTGCTTGCACGGCTCGCACCACTCGGCCCAGAAGTCGATGACGACCGGGACCTCGGTGGAACGCTGGAGGACGTCCTGCTGGAACCCCGCCTCGTCGACGTCGAACACCAGGCGCGCACCGCTCGCGGGCACCGCGCCCGTGCGGGCGGCCTCGGCACGGGCCTGCTCCGCCTTCTGCTTCGCTTCGCCGGCCGCCTTCACGGCTGCGAGATCGACGACTCCGCTCATGGACATGTTGCGTGGCTGCATGAGTCCATCCTCCCCCCTGTGCGGCCGGTTCCGGAAAGCGATCCGGAAAGCGGTCCGGAGAACGTTCCGGAAAGCGTCGTGGAAACCCGGGACCGGCGGGTCGGGCCGGACCCGGCGGCGGGCTCCGCACCCGTCCGTACGCCCTGCCGGAGTGCGGCGTACGTTCGGGGACCGGCGCCCGGCCCGGTCCCCTGGAAGACCGGTGTACGGCCCCGAGGAGGGCCGGCGTGCGCGGCCATGGGTCCCCACCCACGGCCAGTGGTGTCGCTCTTTCGCTACGGGTCGTAGCGTAACTCGGAGCCGCCCCCGCCCGGCAACCGGTTCCCGGCCGCCGTGGAGTGATCTCCCTCACGGCGCGCCCCGCCCGCCCCCTTACCCGCCGGTATGGTCGCCCGCATGCACCGCTCCCCCTGTCCCCGGAAAGGCCGCACGGGCCGCCCCCGCAGCGTCGAGACCGACCGCGCGATCCTCGACGCGACCCGTGCCGCGCTCGTCGACGTGGGCTGGGGGAAGCTCACCATGAGCGAGGTCGCGGTGCGCGCCGGCGTGGCCAAGACGACCCTGTACCGGCGCTGGGCCAACAAGAACGAGCTGGTCGTGGACGCGGTCGCGGTCCTCTTCGACGAGCTGGAACTCCCCGACCGCGGCGGCCTCCAGGCCGATATCGAGGGCGTGGTGCTCCAGTTCGGCGCGCTGCTCGCCCGGCCCGAGACCAAGACCGCGCTGATGGCCGTGGTCGCCGAGTCGACCACCGACGACGCGCTGCGCGAGCGGATCCGGTCGGCGATCGTCGACCGGCAGAAGCGGCTGGTGCTGCTGGGCCGGGAACGCGCCCAGCAGCGCGGCGAACTGCCGCCCGACACCCCCGGCCCGGAGGGCGCGCTGGCCGCCTCCCAGGCCGTCGGGCTGATCTTCGACGTGATCGCCGGCGCGATCGTGCACCGCACCCTGGTCAGCGCCGAACCGGTGGACGCCGCCTGGGCCCACCAGTTCTCGACGCTGCTGCTGACCGGCCTCGGCGGCCTGGGCTGACGCGCCGTCACCTGCCGGGCCGGTCAGACCTGGTAGCGCTCCGCGCGGAACAGGTGCAGATGGTCCGCGACCCACTCCGAGGTCCGCTCCAGCCCCTCCTTCAGCGGAACCTGCGGCTCCCACGACGCCCACTGCCGCGCGCGGGAGTTGTCCGAAAGCAGCCGCTCCACCTCACTGCCCGACGGCCGCAGCCGCGTACGGTCCACCACCACCTCGGCCGTGCGCCCGGAGGCCGCGATCAGCGCCTCGGCCAGCGCCCCGATGGCGATCTCCCGGCCGCTGCCGAGGTTGACGACCTGCCCCAGCGCCCGGTCGCAGTCGGCCAGCGCCAGGAACCCGGCCGCGGTGTCGGTGACGTAGGTGAAGTCCCGGGTCGGGGTGAGCGAGCCGAGCTTGATCTGCCGGGCGCCGGAGTGGAGTTGGGCCAGGATCGTCGGGATCACGGCGCGCGCGGACTGGCGGGGACCGTAGGTGTTGAACGGGCGGACCACCGTCACCGGCAGCTCGAAGGCGTGCCAGTGCGACAGCGCCATCATGTCCGCGCCGATCTTCGAGGCGGAGTAGGGCGACTGCGGCTGGAGCGGGTGCTCCTCGCTGATCGGGGCGGTCCGCGCGGTGCCGTAGACCTCGCTGGTGGAGGTGTGGACCAGCCGCCGCACGCCGTGCCGGCGGCACGCCTCGGCGATGTTCTCGGTGCCCACCACGTTGGTCTGCACATACGCGCCGGGCGAGTCGTAGCTGTAGGGGATGCCGATCAGCGCGGCCAGGTGGAAGACCGTGTCGCAGCCCGCGACGGCGTCCATCACCCGGCCCGCGTCCCGGACGTCGCCGGCGATCATCTCGACCGGGCTGCCGGGCGCCAGGTAGCGGGCCAGATTGCCCTTCTCGGCATACGGCTTGTAGTGGACGAAGGCGCGCACCTCGGCGCCCGCCTCGACCAGCAGATCGACCAGCGTCGAGCCGATGAACCCCTCGGCCCCGGTGACCAGGACCCGGCGGCCGGCCCACTGCTGCGCGGTGCTGCCGCCGGCGGTGGTCGTGGTGCTGCTGTTGCTGGTGGTCATGCGGACTCCTTCAGGTTCAGGGGGTTGGGGTAGCGGGTGGTGGGGCCGTCGTGGGTGGGGCCGTCGTGGGCCGGGTGGTGCGGACGGCCGGCCAGCGCCAGGGCCTTGGCGGCCAGCAGGTCGGCGGCGCGCGCATGGGTGCCGGGGTCGGCCGCAGCGCCCATCGCGGCGAGCCGGCCGGGGTCGTCGAGGAGCGGGGTGACCAGCCCGTCCAGCCGCTCCGCGGAGGTCTCCGCGTCGGACAGCAGCAGCGCCGCCCCGGCGTCGGAGAGCACCCGCGCGTTGTGCGTCTGGTGGTCGCCGGGCGCATGCGGATACGGGACCAGGACGGCGGGCATCCCGATGGTGGCCAGCTCCGCGACGGTCGCCGAACCGGCCCGGCAGACCACCAGGTCGGCCGCCGCGTACGCCAGATCCATCCGGTCCAGGTACGGCACCGCCTCGGCGACCGCGGCACCGCCGTTCGCCGCCAGCCGCGCCCGGGTGTCGTCCAGCGCCGCCGGACCGGTCTTGATCAGCAGCCGCAGATCCCCCCGCGCCCGGTAGCGGGCCGCGAGGCCCACGGCGGCCTCGGTGAGCCGGGCGGCGCCCAGGCTGCCGCCGTTGACCAGCAGCAGCCGCGCGCCCTCCGGGATGCCCAGCGCCTGCCGGGCGGCCGGCCGCAGCGCGGCCCGGTCCAGCCCGGCCAGCGGCCCGACCAGCGGCATCCCCACCGTCTCCGCCCGCTCGCCGCCGGCCAGATGGGGGCGGCTGCGGTCGAAGGCGAGGGCGAGGTGCGGGGTGAGCCGGGCGGCGAACCGGTTGGCCCGGCCCGGTACCGCGTTGGACTCGTGGATCAGGCTCGGCAGCCCGGCCATCCGGGCCCCGACGATCACCGGGGCGCTGGGATAGCCGCCCATCCCGACCGCGACCTGGGCGCCCTGCTCCTTGAGAATGGCCCGGCACTGGGCACCGGACTTCAGGAGCGCGGCCGGCAGCAGATAGCGCCGGGCGCCCAGCGCCGGGTCGAAGGGAATCATGTCGACGGTGTGCAGCCGGTATCCGGCATCCGGGATGAGCCGGGTCTCCAGGCCGCGTTCGGTGCCGACGAAGGAGATCACCGCGTCGGGCTCGGCCCGGCGGAGCGCGTCCGCGAGGGCGAGTCCGGGATAGATATGGCCGCCGGTGCCGCCCGCACCGATCACGACCGAGAGTGGTGTGCGCATGGCCGCCACGCTCGCCCGCAGCCCTAAGAAGGTTCTAAGACGGGTGTTTGGGAGCCTGTGTCCATGCCCACTCCGCCACCGCCCGGATCCGCACCCACCGCATCCGGGAACACCCCGTCCCCGTCCGCCGCCCCGAGGATCCTGGTCGTCGACGACGAACCGGAGGTCCGCGCCGCCGTATCGGACGGTCTCGCCGTCGAGGGCTACGCGGTACGCGGCGCCGCCGACGGCCTGGCCGCGCTCTCCGAGGTCGCCGCCTGGCAGCCCGACGCCATCGTCCTCGACGTGATGATGCCGGTACTGGACGGCCTGGCGGTCTGCCGCCGGCTGCGCGCCCTGGACGACCGCACCCCGATCCTCGTGCTGACCGCCCTGGACTCGGTCAGCGAGCGCGTCGACGGCCTGGACGCGGGCGCCGACGACTACCTGGTCAAGCCCTTCGCCCTGGACGAGCTGATCGCCCGCATCCGGGCCCTGCTGCGCCGGGCCGCGGCCCCCGCCGCCGACGACACCCGGCTCTCCTACGGCGATCTGGTCGTCGACGCCGCGACCCGCACCGGCCACCGCGGCGGCCGGCCACTGGAGTTCAGCCGCACCGAGTACGCCCTGCTGGAACTGCTGCTGCTCCACCCCGGACAGGTGCTGCCGCGCGAGGTGATCCTGGAGCGCGTCTGGGGCCGCGACTTCGGCCCCGACTCCAACTCCCTCGCCGTGTACGTCGGTTATCTGCGCCGGAAGCTGGAGGCGGGCGGCGAGCCCCGCCTGGTGCACACCGTGCACGGCATCGGCTACCGCCTGGACCGGGCGGAGGGCGCATGACCGGCCGCCGCCGGCTGGGCGGGCGCTGGATCCGCCGCCGCCCGCTGCGCACCCGCCTGGCGCTGGCCGCCTCCGCGGCGGTGGCGCTGGTCGCGGTGGGGGTCTGCGCCGCCGCGTTCCTCGTCATCCGCCACCAGATGAACCGCCAGCTCAACCTCAGCCTGGGGCAGACGGCCACCCAGCAGCTCCAGCGCATCCGCGACTGGGGCCCGATCGCGGGCGACGCCTCCTGCCAGTACCCGGCCGCCGCCTGCGTCCAGATCGTCCCCGCCGACCCCCGCAAGGACGCCCGCGGCCCGTACGCCCTGCCCGTCTCGGCCACCACCCGCGAGGTGGCCGCCGGGCAGCACCCCGCCTACTACACCGACCTCACCGTCGCCGGGCGCCCCGTCCGGATGTTCACCAGGCACCTCCCGCACAAGGACCTGGCGCTCCAGGTGGCGCTCCGCTCCGACACCGTCGACAGCGGCGTCCGCCAGGCCGCCTGGGCCCTGTCCGTGGTCGGCGGCGCGGGCGTCCTGCTGGCCGCCGCCCTGGGCTACTGGGTCTCCCGTACGGGCCTGGCCCCGGTCGCCCGGCTCACCGCCACCGCGGAGCGCATCGCCGCCACCCGCGACGCCCGCCACCGCATCGAGCTGCCGGACGGCCCGGACACCCACGAGGACGAGATCACCCGGCTCGCCACCAGCTTCAACACCATGCTCGGCGAACTGGAGCAGTCCGTCACCGCCCAGCGCCGGCTGGTCGCCGACGCCTCCCACGAGCTGCGCACCCCGCTGACCGCGCTCCGCACCAACGCCGAACTGCTCTCCCGCGCGGACCGCCTGACGGACGCCCAGCGGGACCGGGCCTCGGCCGCGCTGGGCCGCCAGCTCCGCGAGGTCACCACCCTCGTCAACGACCTCATCGAGCTCGCCCGCGACGAGGAGCCCCAGCCACTGGTCGAGCAGGTCCGCCCCGCCGCCCTCCTGGAGCACGCGGTCACCGCGGCCCGCGAGCACTGGCCGGAGATCACCTTCACCAGCCGCATCGACCCCGCGGCGGCCGGGACGACCCTCCCCGGGGTCCCGCCCCGCCTGACCCGGCTGCTCTCCAACCTCCTCGACAACGCCGCCAAGTTCTCCCCGCCCGGCGGCCCCGTGGAGACCGAACTGGTCGCCGTGCCCGGCGCGTTGGAGCTGACGGTCCGCGACCACGGCCCCGGCATCGCCCCCGAGGACCTGCCGCACGTCTTCGACCGCTTCTTCCGCGCCCAGGCCGCCCGCGCCCTCCCCGGCTCGGGCCTCGGCCTGGCGATGGCCCGCCAGATCGCCCGGGCCCACGGCGCCGAGCTGACGGCGGAGCGGGCACCGGGCGGCGGGGCGCTCTTCCGGCTGCGGATGCCGGCGGGGTGACGGGCGGCGCGGTGGCGGGCCCACCGGCGGCCCGCGGCCGTGGCGGCGGGACCGCGTCAGGGGTCAGCGGGCCCCGTCACCGACCCGGCCGCCGCGCCGGACTCCGTCAGAACCCGGCCGGTTCGGTGTAGACCCCCCACTCGTCGCGCAGCGCTCCGCAGATCTCGCCGAGCGTCGCCTCGGCCCGTACGGCGTCCAGCATCGGCTCGATCATGTTCGCCCCGCTCCGCGCGGCGGTGAGCATCGCCTTCAGCGACGCCTCCACCCGGGCGTCGTCCCGGGCCGCCTTGCGCTCCGCCAGCACCCGCACCTGTTCGCGCTCGACCTCGTGGCTGACCCGCAGGATCTCCAGGTCGCCGGTGACCGAGCCCTCGTGGCAGTTGACGCCGACGACCTTCTTCTCGCCCTTCTCCAGGGACTGTTGGTAGCGGAACGCGGATTCGGCGATCTCGCCGGTGAACCAGCCGTCCTCGATGCCCCGCAGGATGCCGGAGGTCATCGGGCCGACCGGGTGCTGCCCGTCCGGCACGGCGCGCGCCCCGCGCTCCTTTATCTGCGCGAAGATCTTCTCCGCGTCCGCCTCGATGCGGTCGGTCAGCGCCTCTATGAACCACGAACCGCCCAGCGGGTCCGCGACATTGGCGACCCCGATCTCCTCCATCAGCACCTGCTGCGTACGGAGCGCGATCTCCGCCGCCTGCTCGCTGGGCAGCGCCAGCGTCTCGTCCAGGGCGTTGGTGTGCAGCGAGTTGGTGCCGCCGAGCACCGCCGCCAGCGCCTCCACGGCGGTCCGTACGACGTTGTTGTACGGCTGCTGGGCGGTCAGCGACACGCCCGCGGTCTGGGTGTGGAACCGCAGCCACTGCGCCTTCTCGCTCGTGGCGCCGTAGACGTCCCGCATCCAGCGGGCCCAGATCCGGCGCGCGGCGCGGAACTTGGCGATCTCCTCGAAGAAGTCCAGATGGGCGTCGAAGAAGAAGGACAGGCCGGGCGCGAACCTGTTGACGTCCAGGCCGCGGGAGAGGCCCAGCTCGACGTACCCGAAACCGTCCGCCAGGGTGTAGGCCAGCTCCTGGGCGGCCGTCGCCCCGGCCTCCCGGATGTGGTAGCCGGAGACGGACAGCGGCTTGTAGTCGGGGATGCCGTGCGCGCAGTGCTCCATCAGGTCGCCGATCAGCCGCAGATGCGGCTCCGGCTGGAACAGCCACTCCTTCTGCGCGATGTACTCCTTGAAGATGTCCGTCTGGAGCGTGCCGTTCAGCACCGCGGGATCGACGCCCTGCCGCTCGGCGGCCACGAGGTACATGCAGAAGACCGGCACCGCGGGGCCGCTGATCGTCATGGACGTCGTGACGTCCCCCAGCGGGATGTCCTTGAACAGGACCTCCATGTCGGCCGCCGAGTCGATGGCCACGCCGCAGTGGCCGACCTCGCCGAGCGAGCGCGGGTCGTCGGAGTCCCGCCCCATCAGCGTCGGCATGTCGAACGCGACGGAGAGGCCGCCGCCGCCGGCGTCGAGGATCATCTTGTACCGCTCGTTGGTCTGCTCGGCGTTGCCGAAGCCGGCGAACTGGCGGATGGTCCACGTACGGCCGCGGTAGCCGGTCGGATACAGCCCACGCGTGAAGGGGTACTCGCCCGGCCAACCGATCCGCTCGAAACCCTCGACCGCATCGCCGGGCCGCGGCCCGTAGACCGGCTCGACGGGATCGCCCGAGAGCGTGCTGAAGTCCGCATCGCGCTTCCGGGCGGAGTCGTACCGGGCCTGCCAGCGGCGGCGGCCCTCTTCGATCGCGTCAGCGTCCATACCCACGAATTTACTAGGACGTCCTAGTACCTGTCGATGGCTGGCGCCCCGGATTCCGGGTCAGGGGCGGTCCCCTAAGGGTTGCGCGGGCCCCCGGACCGGGCCTTCCCCCGGGCCTGAGCAGCGCAAACGCGCCCCTCCGGGAAACGGGAGAGGCGCGTGGGGAACGCATCGGATCGACCGGCCGTAGCGGACCCAACCGGCCGTACCGGCCCCAGGAGCGGGACCGGCGGGCGGCGGGCGGCGCGTCGGGGCGCGCGCCGGCCGCGGCGGACCCGTCAGGCCTCGACCGGCTCCGGCGCGGCGTCCGCCAGCAGCGGCTCGACCTCGCGGACGACCTTGCGCTCGACGAAGAACGCGGCGGTGGGGATCGTGCCGGAGACCAGCACCCACAGCAGCTTCGCGAACGGCCAGCGCGCCTTGGAGCCCAGGTCGAAGGCGAAGACCAGGTAGATGATGTAGAGCACGCCGTGGACCTGGGCGACGACGAGGGTCAGGTCCTTGCCCATCCCGAAGCCGTACTTGAAAACCATGCAGGCGCAGAGCACGAGCAGCATCACGGCGGTGACGTAGGCCATCACCCGGTAGCGGGTCAGCACGCTGGATTTCATGGGTACGAGCGTAACCGCCCGGAAAACCCCCGCGGACGCGGGGACCACGCAACCGCCCGGTACCAGGTGAGAGCCCTTCGCGGGCCCCCGCGGACGCGGGGCACCGGCGCGCCGGCCCGCGGTGACCCTGCTTGGCAGCCTCAGCCCTGGTCCTCGAAATCGTCGGCCGCCACCCGCAGCGGGCGCAGCATCGCGAAGATCTCGGCGCACTCGTCGGCGTCGTACACCCCGAGCCCGAAGTCCATCGCCATCAGATCGCGGGTGGCCGCGTCGCACACCTCGCGCCCCTTGTCCGTGATGGACGCCAGGGTGCCCCGTCCGTCGTTCGGGTTCGGGCGCTTGGCGACCAGGCCGGACCTCACGAGCCGGTCGACGGTGTTGGTGACCGAGGTGGGGTGCACCATCAGCCGCTCGCCGATCTTCGACATCGGCAGCTCGCCCGCCTTGGAGAAGGTCAACAGCACCAGTGCCTCGTAGCGCGCGAAGGTCAGCCCGTACGGCTTGACCACCGCATCGACCTCGGAGAGCAGGATCTGCTGGGCCCGCATGATGGACGTGATCGCGGCCATCGAGGGGACGGAGCCCCAGCGCTGCCGCCACAGTTCGTCGGCGCGCGCAATGGGGTCGAAGGCAAGGCTGAGCGGCTTGGGCACGTCTCCGACCCTACCCGGCGGTCACATGCTGGTCAGCCCTGTCTCAGTTTTCGGTCTCATGGAGTGGCCCCCGGCCGTCGCGGGCCCGGCGTTCCGGGGGCCGTAGCGGCACGGCGGTCAGGCGGTCCGGGCGCGTTCCGCACGCCGCGGCCCGGTCCCCGGCCGCGCTCCGGAGCGCCGTACCTCGGCGATCACGGCGAGGACGCACACCCCGCCCACCACCCCAGCGGCCGGCATCACCACCGGGAGCGGCGCGTGGTCGGCGGCCACCCCGGCCAGTCCCATCGCCACCCCCATGATCGTCATGCGGCCCGCCTGCATCACCGTCATCGCCTGCCCCAGCAGCCCGTCGGGGACCGCGGCGGCGAACCACCGGTCGACCCCGAAGTTGTACGAGATCGAGGTGCCGGTCAGCACCAGCAGGAGCACGGCCCAGCCGAGCGACGGCCGGGCGGCGAACCCGAGGGACGGCAGCACCGCGAACACTCCCATGGGGAACGTCAGCCGGGCGCGCGCCCGCGGCCCGAGGAAGGACCCGACCAGGGTTTCGGCGGCCACCGCCCCGATGGGCATGCTGCACATCAGCAGCCCCGCTCCGGCCGGCCCGGTGCCCAGGAGGTCCCCGTAGGGGACGAGCAGCGCCTCGGGGACGACCACGACCGCCGGCGGCACCCAGCCGAGCAGCAGCAGCGCCCGGATCCGCCGGTCGGCGAGCAGCCGCCGGGTGCCCGCCAAGGAGGCGTCCAGCAGCGCACCGCGGGCCCGCCCTCCCGTCACCCGACCTCCACCCCCAGAAGACGGCGCTCCGCGCCGACTCGCCCCCCGCGCCGGGCGGGCGGCGGTGCCCAGCCGCAGCAGCAGGGCCGAGCAGGCGAAGGTGCCGGCGGTGATGCCGAGCACCGCGCCCGGAGGGACGGCGGTCAGCAGCAGCCCCCCGGCGGCGAAACCGGCCAGCTGCGCGCCCTGGTTGACGATCCGGATCAGCGAGCGCCCCAGGACGAACGGATCGCCCTCGCCGAGGATCTCGCCGAGCGTCCCGGCGCGGGTCCCGGCGAAGACCGGCGCGACGGCCGCGATCACACAGCGCAGCGCGAGCAGCACCGCCACCGGGACACCGGGCAGCGCCATGGCCGCCGCGGCCGGCGCGCACAGCGCGTCGCACAGGACCAGCACCCGCCGTCGGGACGGGATCGGGGTCTCCCCTGCTCGAACGAAGTTGAGAGCTTGGGGACGGTCGGCGACGGCCGACAGCAGGGTGCCGCCGAGGACGTACGGCAGCAGCCCCAGCGCGAAGGTCAGGGCGCTGAGCAGCGGTGAGCCGGTCAGCCGGAAGACCAGGACGGAGAGCGCGATCTCGCAGACGACCACGCCCAGGGAGGACAGCAGGTGCGCGGCGAAGACGTAGCGGAACTCCGTCACGGCGAAGACCGCACGGTAGCCCCGGCGGACCGGGCCGCGGCCCGGTGCGCCCGCGCCGGGGGGCGGCGGGCAGGCGGGAGCGCGGCCCGGTTGTTCGGGCCCGGAGGGGGAAGGCATGACGTCAGCGTGCCGGGGCCGGCCGGCCCGCCGTAGTGTTTCGGCCGGAGCCGAATCCTGGGGAGGGGAGGGCCCGGCCGTGCCGCTGGACCTGCATTTCGGGGCCGACGATCTGCTGCGTATCCGGTTCGCGATCTCGCCGCTGTGCGAGACCCATGAGGCGCTGCGGACCCTGCGGCGGGCCGACCGGCACGGCTATCACCTGCCGTGGCTGCGGCGGATGCGGGAGCGGGTGGCCGGGCTGGACCTGTCGCCGGTGTGGCTGTTCGTGCCCTCCCCGCGGCCCGGGTACACCCCCGATTTCCTGGGCCGGCCGCCGGACGTACCGCTGGCGGACTTCGCGGCGGAGCTGGCGCGCCTGCGGGCCACCGATCCGGCGCTGGCGCGCGCCGAGATGGCCAAGTCGCTGGCCTGTACGCCGGGGGCCGCGCAATCGGCGCGTGGCCGGGCGGCGCTGGCCGACCCGGAGCGGGCCGTCCAGGAGCTGGCGGATGCCACCGAGCGGGCCTGGCACGCCCTGCTGGCCCCGGACTGGCCCCGGCTGCGGGCCCTGCTGGAGGCCGAAATCGCCTACCGGTCGCGGCAGTTGGCGGACGGCGGGCTGCACCGGCTGTTCGCCGATCTGCATCCGCGGCTGTCCTGGTCGGACGGCACGCTCTCGGTCCGCACCCGTACGGACTTCGTGCAGATGCAGGACCTGGACGGGCGCGGGGTGCTGCTGCTGCCGAGCGTCTTCGTGTGGCCGGACGTGGTGAGCGGCTTCGATCCGCCGTGGCAGCCGACCGTGATCTATCCGGCGCGCGGGATCGGCGGGCTGTGGCAGGGCCCGGCGGCCGGCCCGGCGCTGGCGCGGCTGCTGGGCGCCAACCGGGCCGCGGTGCTGGCCGCCCTGGACGCACCGGCGACGACCTCGGCGCTGGCGCACCGGCTCGGGCTGGCCGCGTCGTCCGTGTCGGCGCATCTGTCCGTGCTGCGCGAGGCCGGTCTGCTGACCTCGCGCCGGCACGGGCATCAGGTGCTCTACGAGCGGACGCCGCTGGGCATCGCGCTGGCCGCGGGCGGCTGACGGGGCGGCCCCGTCGCGGGCGTCCGCCAGGAGGCCCGGACTACAGGAGCTCCGGGCTTCAGGAGCTCCGGGTGTCCTGGGCCAGGTGCCGTTCGACGGTTTCGACCTTCGAGGTCAGCCCGTCGGTCACGCCCGGCCGGATGTCGGCCTTCAGGACCAGCGAGACCCGCCCGGAGCGCGCCTCGACGGCGGCGACGGCGCGCTTGACGACGTCCATGACCTCGTCCCACTCGCCCTCGATGGAGGTGAACATGGCGTCCGTGCGGTTGGGCAGCCCGGAGTCGCGGACGACCCGGACGGCGTCGGCGACGTACTCGCCGACGTCCTCGCCGACGCCCAGCGGGCTCACGGAGAAGGCGACGATCATGCGTTCACGACCCCTTCCTTGCGGGCGCGGGCGGCGATCACGCTTGCCTCTTCCTCGCGCTTGAGCACCTTGTCCGCGTACAGGCCGCCGAACGGGACGATGGCCAGGACGAAGAAGAAGGCCGCGCGCTTCCAGGGCCACTTGGTGCGGTTCCAGGCGTCCAGCAGCAGCACCACGACGATGGTGAACAGGACCCCGTGCAGCATGCCGAGCGGGAACACCAGCGCGTCGTAGTGGAGGAACAGCTTGAATCCGGTGCCGAATATCAGCAGCGCCGGGAAGGAGAGCGCCTCCGGAATGGATGCCAGGCGCAGTCGGTGCAGGGCGGCGGCGGTCTTGATGTCCACGGGAACCTCGTTCGGGCGGAGGGGGGAGGCAAGCAGCGATGCTTGTGCAAGAGTTCACAAGCATCCGCCCCATTGTTACAGCCGCCCCGGCGATCACCGCGCCCGGGTCGGGGCCCGGACTCGGGGGGCGATCAGGGGGATGTCGGGGGAACGTCCGGGACAAAAGCCCTGCCCCGCGCCGCCCCGGGCGGATACCGTCGGGGCCGTGGCTCAGTTTCGGCTCCAGGGGAGCAAGGTGCTCGCCGTCGACATGACGGGCGACGCCGTCCGGGCGAAGAACGGTGCGATGGTCGCGTACGAGGGCCGGATGGCGTTCAAGAAGATGACCGGCGGCGGCGAGGGGCTGCGCGGCATGGTCACCCGGCGGCTGACCGGCGAGCAGATGGCCGTGATGGAGGCGAAGGGCGAGGGCACCTGCTATTTCGCGGACCGCGCGTGCGAGATCAACCTCGTCCGGCTCCAGGGCGAGAAGCTGTACGTGGAGGCGGGCAACCTGCTGTGCACGGACGCCGCGCTGCGGACGGGCACGACCTTCACCGGCCTGCGCGGCGCCTCGCAGGGCAACGGCCTGTTCACCACCACCGTCGAGGGCCACGGCCAGGCGGCGATCACCTCCGACGGCCCGGCGGTGGTGCTGCGGGTCACGCAGCAGTACCCGCTCCAGGTCGACCCCGGGGCGTATGTCGCGCACACCGGGGACCTCAGGCAGCACTTCCAGTCCGGAGTGAACTTCCGCACGTTCATCGGCGAGGGCTCCGGCGAGGCGTTCCAGATCCGCTTCGAGGGCGAGGGCCTGGTCTACGTGCAGCCCAGCGAGCGCACCACCGTGGGCGGTGACGTCTGATGCCGTTCACGGCCCTCAACTCCCGCATGGTGGAGGCCACGATCGCTCCCGGGCAGCGGATGTTCAGCCAGCGCGGCGCGATGCTCGCCTACCGCGGCGAGGTGCGCTTCACCCCGAACGTCCAGGGCGGCCAGGGCGGCGTCGGCTCCATGATCGGCCGCCGGATCGCCGGCGAGGCCACGCCCTTGATGACCGTGGAGGTCCCCCAAGGTCTTGATGACCAGGGAGGTACCCCCACCGCGACGGTGATGTTCGGGCACGGCGGCCACCACGTCCATGTCGTCGACCTCACCGGCGAGACGCTCTACGTGGAGGCCGACCGCCTCCTGGCCTTCGACGGCTCGCTCTCCCAGGGCACCATGTTCATGGGCTCCCAGGGCGGGGTGATGGGCATGGTGCGCGGGCAGGTCACCGGCCAGGGCCTGTTCACCACCACCCTCCAGGGCCACGGCTCGGTCGCCGTGATGGCGCACGGCGGCGTCATCGAGCTGCCGATCACCCCGCAGCGCCCGGTCCACGTCGACCCGCAGGCGTATGTCGCGCACCGCGGCGAGGTCCGCAACCGGCTATCCGCCGCGCTCGGTTGGCGCGAGATGATCGGCCGCGGCTCGGGCGAGGCCTTCCAGCTGGAACTGTCGGGCCAGGGCACCGTCTACGTACAGGCGTCGGAGGAGAAGCTGTGACCGGTCCCGTCGTCCACGACGTCCACTCCCTCCCCGCCGACGACAACGTCAATCCCTACGCCTTCAGCGTCGACCTCGACGGCCGGTGGTTCCTCCAGAAGGGGAAGATGATCGCCTACTACGGGCAGATCGACTTCCACGGCATCGGGCACGGCCGCCTCGACCGCCTCATCGCCGGCAGTTTCCATTCGCCACTGCACGCCGCGGACTGGGTCGTCGCCGAGGGCCGGGGAAAGATGCTGCTCGCCGACCGGTCCTTCGACGTGAATTCCTACGACCTGGATGAGGGCAACCTCACTATTCGCTCCGGCAACGTGCTCGCCTTTCAGCCATCTCTGTCGCTGAAGCAGTCGATCATCCCCGGCTTCCTCACCCTCATCGGCACCGGGAAGTTCGTCGCCGCCTCCAACGGCCCCGTGGTCTTCGTCGAGCCGCCGATCCGCGTCGACCCCCAGGCCCTCGTCGGCTGGGCCGACTGCCCCTCCCCGTGCCACCACTACGACCACCGGTACCTGCGGGGATTCCTGGGCGGGCTGCGTGCGCACACCGGTTTCGGCGGCGTCTCGGGCGAGGAGCACCAATTCGAGTTCACCGGCGCCGGAACGGTCCTGCTCCAGTCGACCGAACGGATCGTGCCGGAACTGGCGACCGGCGCACTGCCGGAGGAGGACGGCATACCGGGCGACGGCGGCCACGTTCCGCAAAGTGGCTCACAACTGCCGCAGCTTCCCGGCAACCTCCGGGGGCTCCAGCGCCGCTTCGGGCTGTGAACGGTAGTCTGCGGACGGTGACCTCGAACGTCTGACCAACGCCCGGTCCCGGCCGGCCGGTGTCTGTCACGCCACACCACTGCCATGATTAATTTACTATTCAACTTTCACGGGTAGAATTCATCCATGACGACCGACAGCGACACCCCCTGGCTGACCGACCAGGAGCAGCGTGCCTGGCGCACTCATCTGGACGTCAGCAGACTGCTGATGCACCAACTGGAGCGCGACCTCCAGCCGTTCGGCCTGACGAACAACGACTACGAGATCCTCGTCAACCTCTCCGAGGCCGAGGACCGCCGGCTGCGGATGAGCGACCTGGCCGCCAGCACCCTCCAGTCCAAGAGCCGCCTCTCGCACCAGATCACGCGCATGGAGAACGCCGGGCTGGTACGCCGCGAGAGCTGCGAATCGGACCGCCGCGGCCTCTACGCCGTCCTCACGGACGAGGGCTGGGACACCATGCGCCGGGTCGCCCCGCACCATGTCGCCTCGGTCCGCAGGCACTTCATCGACCTCTTCGCCTCCGAAGACCTCGAAGCCCTCCGCACCTCCCTCACCCCCGTCGCCGAACACCTCCGCGAGCGGCGCAGCGCGCTGTAGCAACGGCGGATCCGGTCGCGGGCCGGCGCCCTGGGAGCGCCGGCCCGCGACCGGACCGCGACCGCAGCGGGCCGCCGGGTCCGGGTCACTCCCCCGACGTCAGGCCCGCCACCAGTTCGTCCGCCGCCCGGTACGGGTCCGTCTCGCCCGCCACGATGCGCTCGGCCAGCGCGTCCACATGGCGGTCGCCCGACAGGTCCCCGATCCGCGACCGCAGCGCGGTGACCGCGATCGTCTCGACCTCGCGGGCCGCCCGCGCGAGCCGCCGCTGCGCGAGGACGCCGTGCTCCTCCATCCAGGCCCGGTGCTTCTCCAGCGCCTCGACGACCTCGTCGACGCCCTCACCGCGCGCCGCCACCGTCTTCACGATCGGGGGCCGCCAGTCGCCGGGCGCCCGCGCCTCGCCCAGCCCCAGCATGTGGTTGAGCTCCCGCGCGGTGGCGTCCGCGCCGTCCCGGTCGGCCTTGTTGACCACGTAGACGTCGCCGATCTCCAGGATGCCCGCCTTCGCGGCCTGGATCCCGTCGCCCATCCCGGGCGCCAGCAGCACCACGCTGGTGTCGGCCTGGGAGGCGATCTCCACCTCCGACTGCCCGACGCCGACCGTCTCGACCAGCACCACGTCGCAGCCCGCCGCGTCCAGCACCCGGATCGCCTGCGGCGCCGCCCACGCCAGCCCGCCCAGATGGCCGCGGGTGGCCATCGAGCGGATGTAGACGCCCGGATCCGACGCGTGCTCGCTCATCCGCACCCGGTCGCCGAGCAGCGCGCCCCCGGAGAACGGCGACGACGGGTCGACGGCGAGCACGCCGACCCGTTTGCCCGCCTTGCGGTACGCGGTCACCAGCGCGGACGTCGTGGTGGACTTCCCGACGCCGGGCGAGCCGGTCAGCCCGACCACGTACGCACCACCGGTCAGCGGCGCCAGCGCCGCCATCACCTCGCGCAGCTCCGGCGCCGCCCCCTCGACGAGGGAGATCAGCCGGGCCACCGCCCTCGGCCGGCCCTGCCGGGCCTGTTCCACCAGCTGGGGGACGTCCACCATCGCCGCTCGGCTCCTTCGGCTCGCTCGTCCGCGTCCGGCCCGCCCGTACGCGCTCGCTTCCGCGCCCGGTGCGCCGGTTCGCGAAGGCAGTCCTCCCGTACCCCGTACGCGAGGACTCCTTCCCGTACCCGCTCCGCGCGGATCGCTTACTTACCCGGTACCCGGATGATCAGCGCATCGCCCTGGCCGCCGCCGCCGCACAGCGCCGCCGCACCCACGCCGCCGCCGCGCCGCCGCAGCTCCAGCGCGAGGTGCAGCACGATACGGGCGCCGGACATGCCGATCGGGTGCCCCAGCGCGATCGCGCCACCGTTGACATTCACCTTTTCCGGGGAAACCCCCAGATCCTTCATTGACTGCACGGCGACCGCCGCGAACGCCTCGTTGATCTCGATCAGGTCGAGATCCTCGACGGCCAGGCCCTCCTTGCCGAGGGCGTGGTTGATCGCGTTGGACGGCTGCGACTGGAGGGAGTTGTCGGGGCCCGCGACATTGCCGTGCGCGCCGATCTCGGCGATCCACTCCAGGCCCAGCTCCTCGGCCTTGGCCTTGCTCATGACGACCACCGCGGCGGCGCCGTCGGAGATCTGCGAGGAGGTGCCCGCGGTGATCGTGCCGTCCTTGGCGAAGGCCGGCCGCAGCTTGCCGAGCGACTCGGCCGTGGTCTCGCCGCGGATGCCCTCGTCCTTGCTGAAGATGACCGGGTCGCCCTTGCGCTGCGGGATCTCCACGGGGGTGATCTCGGCCTCGAACAGGCCGTTCTTCTGCGCGGCGGCGGCCCGCTGGTGGGAGAGCGCGGCGATCTCGTCCTGCTCGGGGCGGCCGATGCCGAGGCGGGTGTTGTGCTTCTCGGTCGACTCGCCCATCGCGATGTTCTCGAAGGCGTCCGTGAGGCCGTCGTGCGCCATCGCGTCGAGCATCTCCACCGCGCCGTACTTGAAGCCCTCGCGGGACTTCGGCAGCAGGTGCGGGGCGTTGGTCATGGACTCCTGGCCGCCGGCGACGACGACGTCGAACTCGCCCGCGCGGATGAGCTGGTCGGCCAGCGCGATCGCGTCGAGGCCGGAGAGGCAGACCTTGTTGACGGTCAGCGCGGGGACGTTCATGGGGATGCCGGCCTTGACCGCGGCCTGGCGCGCCGGGATCTGCCCCGCCCCGGCCTGGAGCACCTGGCCCATGATCACGTACTGCACCTGGTCGCCGCCGATACCGGCCCGGTCCAGCGCCGCCTTGATGGCCACGCCGCCGAGGTCGGCGCCGGAGAAGGTCCGCAGGGACCCCAGGAGCCGGCCCATGGGGGTACGCGCTCCGGCCACGATCACTGAGGTGGTGCCGTTGTTTGCAGACATACGGTGCGGCCTTCCTTTGCAGGGAAGTTAACGAGGGTTCCCGTCAATGTACTGAGGGGTAGCCGCCGGGTCACCGGCAAGCAAGTGTGATCGCGCGCACGTTGCGTAACCAGCCGTGCGGGGGGTGCACTGGAGCCATGCTGACGCGAATCGACCACATCGGGATCGCCTGTTTCGACCTCGACAAGACCGTCGAGTTCTACCGTGCCACGTATGGCTTCGAGGTGTTCCATTCCGAGGTCAACGAGGAGCAGGGCGTTCGGGAGGCCATGCTCAAAATCAACGAGACGTCGGACGGCGGGGCGTCCTATCTCCAGCTGCTGGAGCCCACCCGCGAGGACTCCGCGGTCGGCAAGTGGCTGGCCAAGAACGGCGAGGGCGTGCACCACATCGCGTTCGGTACGGCCGATGTCGACGGGGCCTCCGACGCCATCCGGAACAAGGGCGTCCGGGTCCTCTACGACGAGCCCAGGACGGGTTCGATGGGCTCGCGGATCACCTTCCTGCACCCCAAGGACTGCCACGGCGTACTCACCGAACTCGTCACCGCAGCGCCCCCCGCCGCGACTGACCACTGACCTTCGCCTTCCCCGGCCGGTAGAGTGCAGCTTCGGCCGGGGTACGGGAATGGGGCTCGGTCCATACTCTGCCGATGATCTGACACCATTTCTTCGGAAGGGTCAGCTCCGATGGGTGCGAGTCGGGTACGACAGGACGTGTACGGGACGCGCATTGCAGGACCGGAGCCGGCCGCCACCATGACCAGGGGACGGATGGGACCGCGCAGTGCGGGGCAACGAACGCCAGGAGCGTAAGTGGGCTGAGGCCGACCACCTCTCTCAGTTCGAAGCCGAGATGGAGCGGCTGAAGACCGAGCGGGACAAGGCCGTCCAGCACGCCGACGACCTCGGCTATCAGGTCGAGGTGTTGCGCGCCAAGCTCCACGAGGCGCGCCGCAACCTCGCGACCCGCCCTGCCTACGACAACATCAGCCACCAGGCCGAACAGCTGCTGCGCAACGCGCAGATCCAGGCCGACCAGCTGCGTTCGGACGCCGAGCGGGAGCTGCGCGAGGCGCGGGCGCAGACCCAGCGGCTGCTCCAGGAGCAGGCCGAGCGGCAGGCCCGGCTGGAGGCCGAGCTGCACTCCGAGGCGGTCGGCCGCCGGCAGCGGCTGGACGAGGAGCTCAACGAGCGCCGCCAGACCGTCGAATCGCACGTCAACGAGAACGTCGCCTGGGCCGAGCAGCTGCGCGCCCGTACGGAGTCGCAGGCCCGCCGCCTGATGGAGGAGTCCCGGGCGGAGGCCGAGCAGGCGCTGGCGTCCGCGCGCGCCGAGGCGCAGCGGCTGGCCGAGCGGGCCCGCGAGCGGCTGGGCACCGAGGCCGAAGAGGCCCGGGCCGAAGCGGAATCCATCCTGCGCCGGGCGCGTACGGACGCCGAGCGGCTGCTGAACGCCGCCTCCAACCAGGCCCAGGAGGCCACCGACCAGGCCGAGCAGCTGCGCACCACGGCCGGCAGCGAGTCGGAGGAGGCCCGCCGGCAGGCCGCGGAGCTGACCCGTACCGCCGAGGCCCGGGTCAAGGAGGCGGACACCGCGCTGCGCGAGGCGCGCGCCGAGGCGGAGAAGCTGGTCGAGGAGGCGCAGCAGTCCGCCACCAAGCGGCTGTCGGCCACCGAGTCGGAGAACGAGCAGCGCACCCGTACGGCCAAGGCGGAGATCGCCCGGCTGGTGGGGGAGGCCACCAAGGAGGCCGAGGCGCTCAAGGCGGAGGCCGAGCAACTGCGGGCGGACGCGCGGGCGGAGTCCGATCGGCTGCTCGCCGAGGCGCAGGACTCCGCGCGGTCCAAGGTGGCGGAGGATTCCGCGGCGCAGCTGGCGAAGGCGGCGCGGACCGCCGAGGAGGTGCTGACCAAGGCGTCCGAGGACGCCAAGGCCACCACGAAGGCCGCCGCCGAGGAAGCCGAACGGCTCCGCAGGGAGGCCGAGTCCGAGGCGGACCGGCTGCGCGAGGAGGCGCACGACACCGCGGCGCAGCTCAAGGGCGCGGCGAAGGACGACACCAAGGAGTACCGCGCCAAGACCGTCGAACTCCAGGAGGAGGCACGGCGGCTGCGCGGCGAGGCGGAGCAGCTGCGGGCGGACGCGGTCGCCGAGGGCGAGCGGATCCGCGGTGAGGCGCGCCGGGAGGCCGTTCAGCAGATCGAGGAGGCGGCCGGTACCGCCGAGGAGCTGCTGGCCAAGGCCAAGTCCGGTGCCGAGGAGACCCGTTCGGGCGCGGTCGCGGAGAGCGAGCGGGTGCGGACGGAGGCCATCGAGCGGGCCTCGGGGCTGCGCCGGCAGGCCGAGGAGGCGCTGGAGCGGGCCCGTGCGGAGGCCGAACAGCTGCTGCTGGAGGGCACCCAGGCCGCCGAGGAGCTGACGTCCGAGGCGGAGAAGAGCGCCGCGGCGCTGCGCGCGGAGGCCGAGGAGGCCACCGAGGAGCGGCGGGCCGAGGCGCAGGCCGAACTGGACCGGCTGCGCGGCGAGGCCGAGGACCGGGTCGCCGCCGCCGAGGAGGCGCTGCGCGAGGCCCGCGCGGAGGCCGAGCAGCTGCGCCGGGAGACGCAGGAGGAGGCGGCCCGGCTCAAGGCGGAGGCCGCGGAGCGCCGGCGGTCGCTGGCGCAGCAGGCCGAGGAGGAGACCGAGCGGCTGCGCGCGGAGGCCGCCGAGGACGCCTCGGCAGCACGTTCCGAGGCCGAGGCGGTGTCCGTACGGCTGCGCGGCGAGGCGTCCGCCGAGGCGGAGCGGCTGAAGGCGGAGGCGCAGGAGACCGCGGACCGGGTGCGTGCGGAGGCGGCGGCTGCCGCGGAGCGCACCGGCACGGAGGCGGCGCAGGCGCTCGCCGAGGCCCAGGAGGAGGCCGCGCGGCGGCGCCGGGAGGCCGAGCAGCTGCTGGGCGAGGCCCGCGAGGAGGCCCACCAGGAGCGCACCGCGGCGCGGGAGCAGAGCGAGGAGCTGCTGGCGTCGGCCCGTACGCGGGTGAGCGAGGCGCAGGCGGAGGCCGAGCGGCTGGTCGAGGAGGCGGACCGGCGGGCCGGCGAGCTGGTGGCGGCGGCCGAGCAGACCGCGCAGCAGGTGCGCGACGCGGTCGCGGGGCTGCACGAGCAGGCCGGCGAGGAGATCGCCGGGCTGCGTTCGGCGGCCGAGCACGCCGCCGAGCGGACCAGGTCCGAGGCGCAGGAGGAGGCCGACCGGGTCCGCGCGGACGCCTATGCCGAGCGCGAGCGCGCGTCGGAGGACGCGGCGCGGGTGCGGCGGGACGCGCAGGAGTCGTCGGAGGCCGCGAAGTCCCTTGCGGAGCGGACGGTTTCGGAGGCCATCGAGGAGGCCGAGCGGCTGCGGACCGAGGCCGCGGACGTCCTGGACGAGGCCCGGCGGGACGCCAACGCCGCCCGCACCGAAGCCGCCGAACAGGCCGACCGGCTCGTCACCGAAGCCACCGCACAGGCCGACAAGCTGGTCGCGGACGCCACGGCGAAGGCGCAGCAGCTGCGTACCGACGCGTCGGACGCGCTGGCGTCGGCGGAGCAGGACGCGGCGCGGACCCGGGCCGATGCACGGGACGACGCGAACCGGATGCGGTCGGACGCCGCCGAGCAGGCCGACCGGCTGGTCGCCGAGGCGCGCACGGAGGCAGAACGGATCGTCACCGAGGCCACCGAGCTGACGTCTTCGGCGCAGGACGACGCGGACCGTGCCGTCCGGGAGGGCCAGGAGGCCGCCGACCGGCTGCGCGCGGAGGGCGAGCAGCAGGCGCAGACGATGGTCGCGGAGGCCACCGACGCCGCCGAGCGGCTGCGGGCCGAGGCCGCCGAGGTGCTGGAGAGCGCCCGTACGGACGCGGAGCGCACCGGCGACGAGGCGCGCAAGGCGGCCAACAAGACGCGTGCGGACGCCGCGACCCAGGCCGACGAGCTGGTGGCGGAGGCCGCCGGCGAGGCCGAGCGGCTGCGTTCGGAGGCGGCGGAGCGGACCGCGGACGCCGAGCGGGAGGCGGACCGCACCCGGGCGGACGCCCGCGAGCAGGCGGACCGGATGATCGCCACGGCCACCGCGGAGGCGGACCGGCTGCGCACCGAGGCGGCCGAGACGGTCGCCGCCGCGCAGGAGCACGCCACCCGCACCCGCAGCGAGTCCGCGAAGGTCCGGGAGGACGCCGAGGCGGCTGCCGAGCGGACCAGGACCGAGGCACAGGAGGAGGCCGACCGGCTGCTGGACGAGGCCCGCAAGGACGCGGCCAAGCGCCGCGGCGACGCCGCCGAGCAGGCCGACCAGCTCATGGCCAAGGCTCAGGAGGAGGCGCTGAAGACGGCCACCGGCGCCGAGGAGCAGGCCGACACGATGGTCGGGGCCGCCCGCAAGGAGGCCGAGCGGATCGTCCGGGAGGCGACGAACGACGGCAACGCGCGGGTGGAGAAGGCCCGTACGGACGCCGACACGCTGCTGAGCGAGGCTCGCGGGGACGCCACGGCCATAAGGGAGCGCGCCGAGGAGCTGCGGGTGCGCATCGAGTCCGAGGTCGAGGAGCTGCACGAACGGGCCCGCCGGGAGTCGGCGGAGACGATGAAGAACGCCGGCGAGCGGGTCGACAAGCTCATCGCGCAGGCCACCGCGCAGCAGGTGGAGGCCGAGGAGAAGGCCGACCGGATGATGTCCGACGCGAACAGCGAGGCGAGCAAGGTCCGGATCTCGGCGGTCAAGAAGGCCGAGGGCCTCATCAAGGAGGCCGAGAACAAGAAGGCCGAGGCGGTGCGCGACGCGGAGCGGATGCGTACGGAGGCCGAGCAGGAGGCCACCCGGATCGTGGAGGAGGGCAAGCACGAGCTGGAGGTCCTGGTGCGCCGCCGCGAGGACATCAACGCCGAAATCTCCCGAGTTCAGGACGTTCTGGAGGCGCTGGAGTCGTTCGAGGCCCCCGCAGGGGGCGCGGACGGCAAGGGCGGGGGTGTGAAGGCCGCCGCGGGAGCGGGCGCAACTCGTTCGAGTGGCAAGCAGTCCGAAGGGTAGCCACTCAAATGAGGGGTCATTCTCCACTTCAAACGCGCAATGACTCGATGACACGCCGTTAAGACCCCTAGGATTCTCCTTATCACCTCACCGGTCTCTTTCGACAGGAACCCCATGAGCGACACTTCCTCCCCCTTCGGCTTCGAGCTCGTGCGGCGTGGGTACGACCGCGGTCAGGTGGATGACCGCATTACGAAGCTCGTCGCGGACCGCGACAGCGCGCTGGCCCGTATCACCTCGCTGGAGAAGCGCATCGAGGAACTGCACCTCGAAACGCAGAACGCCCAGGCTCAGGTCAATGACGCCGAGCCGTCCTACGCGGGCCTCGGCGCGCGCGTCGAGAAGATCCTCCGTCTCGCCGAGGAGGAGGCCAAGGACCTGCGCGAGGAGGCTCGTCGGGCTGCCGAGCAGCATCGCGAGCTGGCCGAGTCGGCCGCCCAGCAGGTCCGTAACGACGCCGAGCAGTTCGCCGCCGAGCGCAAGGCGAAGGCCGAGGACGAGGGCGCCAGGATCGTCGAGAAGGCCAAGGGCGAGGCGTCCACCCTGCGCGCCGAGGCGCAGAAGGACGCCCAGTCCAAGCGGGAGGAGGCGGACTCCCTCTTCGAGGAGACCCGCGCCAAGGCCGCCCAGGCCGCCGCGGACTTCGAGACCAACCTGGCCAAGCGCCGTGAGCAGTCCGAGCGCGATCTGGCCTCACGTCAGGCCAAGGCCGAGAAGCGGCTGGCGGAGATCGAGCACCGCGCCGAGCAGCTCCGCCTGGAGGCCGAGAAGCTGCGGACGGACGCGGAGCGCCGGGCCCGTCAGACGGTGGAGACCGCGCAGCGCCAGGCCGAGGACATCGTGGCGGACGCCAACGCCAAGGCCGACCGGATCCGCAGCGAATCGGAGCGCGAGCTGGCGGCGCTCACCAACCGCCGCGACTCGATCAACGCGCAGCTGACCAACGTCCGCGAGATGCTGGCGACGCTGACCGGCGCGGCGGTGGCCGCGGCCGGTGCGCCGGGCGACGAGGAGTCCATCACCCGCGGCGTGCCCGCCCAGCAGTCGCGCTGACCCGCCGGCAGGTTCCCGCCTTGCCGACCCCGCCCCCGTACCGCCTCCGTGGCGGTGCGGGGGCGCCGTCGTAGCCGGTCCACCGGGCGGCGGCGCCCGGTGGCGGGGCGATCATGGCGGGCCTAGCGTGCTGTACATGATCGAGGTCCAGGGGCTGACCAAGCATTACGGCGACAAGGTCGCGGTGGACCATCTGACGTTCACCGTCCGGCCGGGCATCGTCACCGGCTTCCTCGGTCCCAACGGCGCGGGCAAGTCGACGACCATGCGGATGATGCTCGATCTGGACAACCCGACGGCCGGCTCGGTGCGGATCGACGGCAAGCACTACCGGCAGCTGAAGGACCCCCTGACGTATGTCGGGGCGCTGCTGGACGCCAAGGCGATGCACGGTGGCCGCAGCGCCGCCAACCATCTGCTGTGCCTGGCGCAGAGCAACGGCATTCCGCGGTCCCGGGTCGACATGGTGCTGGACACCGTCGGGCTGACCGCGGTCGCCAGGAAGCGGTCGAAGGGCTTCTCGCTCGGTATGGGCCAGCGGCTCGGGATCGCGGCGGCGCTGCTCGGCAATCCGCGGATCCTGATGTTCGACGAGCCGGTCAACGGGCTCGACCCGGAAGGCATCCACTGGATCCGCCACCTGATGAAGAACCTCGCGGCCCAGGGCCGTACGGTCTTCGTCTCCTCCCACCTGATGAGCGAAATGGCGCTGACCGCGGACCACTTGGTGGTGATCGGGCAGGGCCGGCTGCTGGCGGACACGTCGATGCCGGAGTTCATCCGGCAGAACTCGCGGTCGTACGTCCGGGTGCGGTCCCCGGAGCGGCAGCGGCTGCTGGACGTGCTGCACCGCGAGGGCATCCCGGCGGTGGCGGCCCGCGACGGCTCGCTGGAGATCGACCGGGTGCCGGCCCGCCGGCTGGGCGAACTGGCCGCCGCGCACCAGCTGGTGCTGCACGAGCTGAGTCCGCAGCAGGCGTCTCTGGAGGAGGCGTTCATGCAGCTGACGGCCGGGTCGGTGGAGTACCACGCGCACGACGGCGAGCCGGCCGGACCGCGGGCCGGGCAGCCGCGGCGGCCCCCGGTGCCGCAGGGCGCGTTCTCGGGCGGCCCGCAGCCGGGCGGTCCGCAGTGGGCCGGACCGCAATGGGGCGGCCCGCAGCCGGGTGGTCCACAGCGGGGCGGCCCGCGGCCGGGGGGCCCGCCGCCCGGCGGCCCGCAGCCGGGGGGCCCGCAGCCGGGCGGCCCGCAGTCGGGCGGCTGGGGCGCGGAGTGGCAGAAGAGAAGGAGCTGACGGATGGCTGTGGTCGGGCAGGTCCTGCGGTCGGAGTGGACCAAGATCAGGTCGGTGCGGTCGACGGTGTGGACGCTGGGCATCGCGGCGGTGGTGACCGTTGTCGTGGGCGTGCTGATCTGCACCCTCGTCCGGAACGACTTCACCTCGATGCCGGCCGAGCGGCAGCTCGCCTTCGACGCGACCAACATCAGCTTCGCCGGGATGGGCCTGGGCCAGCTGGCGATGGTCGTCTTCGGGGTGCTGGTGGTCTCGAACGAGTACAGCACCGGCATGATCCGCACCTCGCTCGCCGCCGTACCGCAGCGCGGCACCTTCCTGTTCAGCAAGCTGCTGGTGGCCACCGCGCTGGTCTTCGCGGTCGGTCTGGCGACCAGCTTCGTGACGTTCTTCGCGGGGCAGGCGGCGCTCGGCGAGCACCGTACGTACCTCGGCGACCCGGGGGTGCTGCGGGCGGTGGTCGGCGGCGCGCTCTACATGACGATGATCGCGCTGTTCTCGATGGCGGTGGCCGCGATGCTGCGCGGCCCGATGCTGTCGCTCGGCATCCTGATGCCGTTCTTCTTCCTGATCTCCGGCATCCTCGGGAACGTCTCGGCGACCCGGAAGGTCGCCCGCTACCTCCCCGACCAGGCCGGCTCGAAGATCATGCAGGTGGTCGCCCCGCTCAACGACCCGGCGCCGTACGGGCCGTGGGGCGGCTTCGCCATCATGGCGGCCTGGACGGCGGCGGCGCTGCTCGGCGGATTCGCGCTGCTGCGGAGGCGCGACGCCTGACCGGCACGCCGCAGGGGCTGCCCGGCGGGTCGGGGCCGGACACGCCCCTGGCCGCGGCAACCGGTGCCGGAGTGCCCCCGTTTTGACGGGAACCGTCAACGGACAGATAGCCTCCTAACCCTCACGGGGGCACGAGGGCGCCTCTGCCCCGACCATCTGCGAGGGGCGGAGAATGATCGAGGCAGTCGGCCTGACCAAGCGCTACGGGCCCAAGACGGCCGTGCACAACCTGTCGTTCCAGGTGCGGCCGGGCACGGTCACCGGCTTCCTGGGTCCCAACGGCTCCGGCAAATCGACGACGATGCGGATGATCCTGGGCCTGGACGCGCCGACGTCGGGCCGGGCCACGATCGGCGGCCGTCCGTTCCGCGACGTTCCCAACGCCCCGCGCCAGGTGGGCGCGCTGCTCGACGCCAAGGCCGTGCACGGCGGGCGCAGCGCCCGGTCGCATCTGCTGTCGCTGGCCCAGCTGTCCGGCATTCCGGCCCGGCGGGTCGACGAGGTACTGGGGGTGGTCGGCCTCCAGGACGTCGCCCAGCGGCGTTCGAAGGGCTTCTCGCTCGGTATGGGCCAGCGGCTGGGCATCGCGGCGGCGCTGCTCGGCGATCCGCAGGTGCTGCTCTTCGACGAGCCGGTCAACGGCCTGGACCCCGAAGGCATCCTGTGGGTGCGGAACCTGATGAAGCAGCTGGCGGCCGAGGGCCGTACCGTCTTCGTCTCCTCGCACCTCATGAGCGAGATGGCGCTGACCGCCGAGCACCTGATCGTGATCGGCCGCGGCCAGCTGCTGGCGGACATGTCCGTCAAGGACTTCATCTCGGCCAACTCCGCGGACTTCGCCCGGGTGCGGACGCCGGACGGCGAGCCGGAGCAGCGCGAGAAGCTGACCGCGGCGATCGGCGAGGCGGGCGGCCAGGCGGCGCCCGAACCGGACGGTGCGCTGCGGGTGACCGGGCTGCCGCTGCCCCGGATCAGCGATCTGGCGCACGCGGCCGAGGTCCGGCTGTGGGAGCTCTCGCCGCACCAGGCGTCGCTCGAAGAGGCGTACATGCGGATGACGCAGGGCGCCGTCGACTACCGCTCGACGATCGACCAGCGGGCCGGTCTCCAGCAGGCCCCCGCCGGGTACGCCCCACAGGGAGCCGCGCCGCAGGGATACGCCCCGCAGGGAGCCGTCCCGCAGGGATATGCGGTGCCGCCCGGGGTGCCGGGCCAGCTGCCGCCGAATCCGTACGGTCAGCCGGGTCCGTACGCCCAGGCTCCCGGGGCCGCTCCGGTGCCGGGGGCGCCGCTGCCGCCGCAGGGCCAGGGTCACCCGTACGGGGCGCCCGGTCCGTACGGTGCGCCCCACCCGTACGGGCAGCAGCCGCAGCCCGCCGCGCCCGTGCCGCCGGCCGCGCCGCCCGTCGCCGCCCCCGCCGATCTGCCCATGCCGCACCACGAGGACGCCCGATGACCAGCCCTCAGCAGCCGCAGCCCCAGCCGCAGCACGGACCGCACGACACCGGCGCGCAGGAGATGCCGCCCGCCGCCCCGATGCCGCCCACCGCTCCCCCGGCCTCCCCCGCGCCTTCGACGCCGTTCGAGCAGGCGGGCCCCCCGTCGCCGCAGCCGGCACCGGAGCGGCCGGCGCCCGCCGGGGAAGCGGGCACGATGATGCTCCAGGCCCAGCAGGCACCCGAGCAGCCCGCGCCCGCCAAGGAAGCCGGCACGATGATGCTCCAGGCCCAGCAGGCACCCGAGCAGCCCGGCCCCGCCAAGGAAGCCGGCACGATGATGCTCCAGGCCCAGCCGCTCCCCCAGGCCCAGCCGCCGGCCGGCGGCCACCCCGAGCCGACGCCGCTGGCGGCGCACGGTCCGGGCAGGCCGGCTGAGGCGGCGGGCACGATGATGCTCACCGTCCCGGCCGCCGGCCGGCCCCAGCCGCAGCCGCAGGGCCCGCACCCGCAGCAGCGGCCGCCGCAGCCGCACCGGCCCGAGGCCCCCAACTGGCAGGCGGGCGGGGCCGGTTACGTCTCCCCCATCCCGGTGCGCGCGACCCACCTCGGTGATGCGCTGCTCTCCGAGTGGACCAAGATCCGCTCGGTGCGCTCGACGATGTGGACGCTCGGCGTGATGCTGCTGCTCATCGTCGGCGTCGGGCTGCTGTCGGCGCTCGCGCTGGGCTCGGAGCGGCGGGTCAATCCGCTGCTCGCGGTCGGCTTCGTCGGCGTGCTGCTCGGCAGCCTGTGCGTGATGACCCTCGGCGTGCTGTCGATCTCGTCCGAGTACGGCACCGGCATGATCCGTACGACGCTGACCGCCTGCCCCAGCCGCGCCCGGGTGCTGACCGCGAAGGCGATCGTCTTCTTCGGACTGGCGCTGGTGCTGACCACGATCGCCACGACCCTGGTGGCGCTGCTCGACTACGCGATGCTCAACGGCCCGGAGCCGACCGTCGACCAGTGGCTGCGCGGCACCGTCGGCGCCGGCCTGTACGTCGCGCTGCTCGGCCTGCTGGCGCTGTCCGTCGGCGCGCTGCTGCGGCACTCCGCGGGCGCCATCAGCGCCATGATGGGCGTCGTGCTGCTGCCGATGCTGCTGGCGCTCTTCCTCCAGGGCGAGTCCCTCAAGGACTTCCAGCACAAGATGATCGAGTACTCCGTGCCGAACGCGTTCGCGACGCTCTACGACATCCCGTTCCTGCCCGAGGGCCCGTCGGGCTGGGAGCCGTTGCTGATCCTCGCGGGGGTGGCCGCGGTGGCACTGGGCGGCGCCTACGCGGCGCTCCTCAAGCGGGACGTCTGACCGGTCGACTCGCCTTCCGCGCTCAGTACTTGGGCGCGTTCCGGGACCGCTGGAGCCGTGCGCTCCGGCGGTCCCGTGCGTTCCAGCAGGCCCGGTGCCAGTGGCGGCGGTCGTCGACGTCGCCGTGCCGGGGCCAGGTGACGACGTGCGGGACGCCGGGCGGGATCTCCTGGTCGCAGCCCGGGCAGCGGTAGTGCTTGGCCGCGCCGCTCGCGCCGATCTGCCGGACGACCCACTCCTCACCGCGCCACTCCTCGGTGGCTTCCAGGCCGTAGCGCTCGCCGCCCGCGCGCTCGACGGGTTTCGCACCGCGCTGGCGGTTTCGACGCGGGGACACAGCACACCTCGGGATGTCGACGGGGTCACAGGCTGTCACCAGCGTACGCGGCACGGTCAGGGGCAGAAGCCCGCTGTCCCGTTTCTGCGATGATCTGGAAATTTCGCGTCAGGCCGTGCCCTGGGCACGTGTCGCACGTTGTTGCCTGTGTGTGGGGGGGAGTCGCGTCGGCTGCGAGGAGGCAGAGAGCGATGCGCGTAGGTGCGTTCATCCTGGCCGCTCAATTCCCGGGCCAGGGACAGGGGGAAGCGCTGCACCGCGCGGTGCGCTCCGCGGAGGTCGCGGAGCAGGCCGGTCTCCATGACGTCTGGCTGGCGGAACACCACTTCGTGCCGTACGGCGTCTGTCCGCAGGCGACGACGCTGGCCGCGCTGCTGCTGGGCCGGACCCGCCGGATCGGCGTGGGCACGGCGGTCAGCGTGCTGCCGACCCAGCATCCGGTGGCGCTCGGTGAGCAGGCGGCGCTGCTGCATCTGACGTCCGAGGGCCGGTTCACGCTCGGCGTCGGCCGGGGCGGTCCCTGGGTCGATCTGGAGGTCTTCGGCTCCGGCCTGGCCGCCTACGACCACGGCTTCCCGGAGTCACTGGATCTGCTGCTGCGCTGGCTGCGCGAGCCGCGGGTGGGTGCGCAGGGCGAGCGCTATGCCTTCCGGGAGGTGGCGGTGGTGCCGCGGCCGGCCGAGGCGCTGGGGGACCCGGACGATCCGGACGGCCTGGCGGCCGGGCCGCCGGTGGTCGTGGCGTGCACGTCCGCCGCCTCGGTCAGGCTGGCCGCGGCGCGCGGGCTGCCGATGCTGCTGGGGATGCACTGCGGCGACGAGGAGAAGGCGGAGATGGTCGCGCTGTGGCGGTCGGCGGCGCGGGAGGCCGGCCGGGACGGCGACGAGATCGCCGCCGCGGAGCATGTCTCGGCGGGCGTGGTGCAGATCGCGGACGACCGGGCGGCGGCGGTGGAGACGCTGACGAAGGCGATGCCCGGCTGGCTGCGGCAGGGGCTGGGCGCGCATGTGACGGTCGACGGCCGCTATCGCCGGATGCGGGATCCGCTGGCGTATACGGAGCTGTTGTGCGCCCTGCATCCGGTCGGTACACCGGAGTTGTGTGCGGACCGGCTGGCGGAGACCTCGGAGCGAACGGGCATCCGGCGGTTCGCGCTGCTCGTCGAGGGCTCCGGGGATCTCGCCGCCACCGAGGAGAACGTCCGGCGGCTGGGCTCCGAGGTGCTGCCGCAGCTGGGGTGACCCCGGCCGGGGGCCCGTCCGCGCAGCCGGCCGCCGCGAACCCTCGCGGGCCTGCGGGCCGGGGCGAGGGTGGCGGGGCGAGCTGCGGAGCACGGCTGGTCGGTGGTGCTGCCGCCGGTGCACGGTCCCGGAGGGTGCTCCGGCCGACCCGCTCAGCGGCAGCAACTCCGATCAGCAGTCGCGGAGTTCGGGCGACTGGTTCAGCAGCTGGCCCCGGATGGAGGTGAATTTGGCCAGCCGCGCGTCCACCGCCGGGTCGAGCGGGAAGACCGCGACCCGGTGGCAGTTCTGGAAGGCGAGTCGCACACCGAAGTGACGCTCCAACGAACCGCGAATGGCGTCACTCGCCAGCGCGCGCAGCAGCTGGCCGCGCGCCTGCTCGTCCGGCGGCGGCGTCTGGTTGTCGGCGAACTCTCCGCCGTCCACCTTCAGCTGGGCCACCAGCGAGCTGATCATCCCCCATGCGTAGGGCAGGGAGTTCCGGACGCAGTCGACAAATGCGGCTTCGTCGACCTCGCCTCGCTCGGCCTGTTCGAGGAGGGCCGGTGAGACGTCGAGCGACATGAGGTTCTCCTCTCGCGGACCCGCCGGGACGGACGGGGCCTAGGGATGGGACACGGGGAATTCGCGACACAGCGTGTTCGCCTCACGACCCCCTGCTTCAACGGTATGCCGCGCAAGGGGCCCGCACCATGGGATTGCACATACAACCGGCCAATGGCGGGCGCCGGGGGTGCGGGGGTTTCCCCCGTAAAGGGACCGCGGTCCAGGGGCGAATCGCGTCAGCGGCCCCGGTTCGAGTAGCGTGGCGCACCATGCGTCTCGTCATCGCCCGCTGCTCCGTGGACTACGCGGGCCGGCTCACTGCCCACCTCCCCTCCGCCCCTCGCCTGATCCTGGTGAAGGCCGACGGCTCCGTCTCCATCCACGCGGACGACCGGGCCTACAAACCCCTCAACTGGATGTCCCCGCCCTGTTCCCTCAAGGAAGGGGACGGCGATGTGTGGACGGTGGAGAACAAGGGCGGCGAGAAGCTCATCATCACCCTGGAGGAGATCTTCCATGACTCCTCGCACGAGCTCGGGGTGGACCCGGGGCTCATCAAGGACGGTGTGGAGGCCCACCTCCAGGAGCTGCTCGCCGATCGGATCGAGACACTGGGCGAGGGCTATTCGCTGATTCGGCGTGAATACCCCACCGCCATCGGTCCGGTGGATATCTTGTGCCGGGACGCCGACGGCCAGACCGTTGCCGTCGAGATCAAGCGGCGGGGCGAGATCGACGGTGTCGAGCAGCTCACCCGCTACCTCGAACTCCTCAACCGCGACCCGCACTTGGCCCCGGTGAAGGGCGTCTTCGCAGCTCAGGAGATCAAGCCGCAGGCGCGGGTGCTGGCCACCGACCGCGGGATCGGCTGCGTGGTGCTGGACTACGACGGGCTGCGCGGCATCGAGGACGACAAGCTGCGGCTGTTCTGACCACGGGACACCACGACGGCCCGGTACCGGCCGCTCCGCCTTCCGGCGGGCGGCCGGTACCGGGCCGTCGTGGTGTTCCCGGACGTTCTTGAGGCGTCAGCCGGTCGGAGTGCCCTGGCCGGATGCGGACGCCGGGTCGCCGGTGCCGGTGGCCGGGGCCGCGGCGGCGTTGGTGCCGGACGGGCTGTTGCCCGAGGGGCCGCCGGCGCTCTGCGACGGGGTCTGGCCCGTCGGCTTGCCCGTGGGCCCGGTCGGCGTGGTGGTGGGCTGCCCGGTCGGGCCGGTCGGGGACGTCGTGGGGCCGCCGGTCGGGCTGTGCGTGGGGTGGGTCGGCCGGCCGGTGGGGGTGGTGGGCTCGCCGGTCGGCCTGGTGGGTCCGGTCGTCGGGGAGCCCGGGCCGCCGGTCGGCGCGCCGGTGGTGCCGGGACGGCCGGTGGACGGCGCCGGGGTGGGCCTGTGGCCGGGCGTACCGGGCCGGGTGGTGCCGGACGCCCCTGCCGAGGCGCCCGGCAGTCCGGAGCCCGTGCCGGGCTCCTGGGCGGGCGTGTCCGGGAGGCCGTCGCCGCCCGAGGACTGCTCGGTGGTGACGTGGTTGTCGTGGGTGGTGGAGTTGCCGGAGGTCGCTCCGAGGGTGACCACGGTGCCGAGCGCGGCGGCCAGCAGCACCCCGGCGCCGGCGGCGACGAGGTTGCGGCGGCTGCCGCGCAGGATCCCGCGCCGGGCGCCTCCGGTGCCGGTGTCCGCGGCCTTGGCGGCCGGGACGGCGGCGGTGGGCGCGGTGGTCTCGCCGGCGGAGCCCGCTGCGGCGGCGGTGGCAGCCGCGGCTCCCCGGGCGATGACCGTCGGGCCGGTCCCGGCCGGCCGGACGGACTTCAGCTTGGCGGTCGAGACGGCGTCGGGCGCCCCGGCGTCCGGGCCCTGCGACGCCCCCGGGGCGTCCGGCGCGTCCGCGGCTGCCGCCGCCGTCGCGCCCGTGGCTCCCGGGCCGACGGACTTCAGCACGGTGGTGGCCGCGTTCGCCGAGGCGGCCCGGGCGCGGTCGATGACCAGGGCCAGCGCCCGCCGTCCGGCGACCGCGCCGTCGCGGTCGGAGAGCACTCCGCGCAGCCCGATGGACGCCTCCAGTTCGGCGCGCGCCCGGTCGATGTTGCCGCTGCACAGCGCCAGTACGCCCAACTCGTGGTGGAAGTACGCCTCTTCGGCGACCTCACCGGCCAGCCGGGCGGCTTCCTGGCCGTGCCGCAGGCTGCGCTCCCAGGCGCTCCAGTGCAGCGCCGCGGCGAACGCGGGCGCCGCCGTACGGGCCAGCAGCACGGCCGCGGCCGGGTGGCCGCTGTCCCGGCTGCCGGTCAGCACGCCCATCGCGGCCAGCACCGCGTCGGACTCGGCGGCGGTCCGCTCGGGGGTGACCGAGGGGTGCCCGGCCCACCAGGCGTAGTGCTGGGCCGCGGTGTGCGCCCGGGCGGCGGCGCCCTCGGCGTAGCCGGCGGCGGCCAGCTGGTCCCGGACGGTGCCGGCGAGCCGGTAGTGGGTGCCGGCCGGGCTGATCAGGCCGCTGCCCAGCAGCTCGCCGAGGGCGGCGTCCGCGTGGGTGTCCTGGGTGAGGGCCGGCAGATGCGCCTGGTGCGGCAGTTCGCCGTTGAGGGCGACCGCGAAGCGGAGCGTCTCCTGGGCGGCGCCGCCGAGCCGTTCGGCGAGCAGCGCGGCGGGCGCGGCGGCCTCGTCGAGCGGCGGCAGCGGCGTCTCGGGCCGCTCGCCGGGCTCTCCGGCCGCGTCGGCGCCCTCCTCGGGGAACAGCCCGTAGCCGTCGTCCAGGGCGCCGGGCGCGGTGCGCGCCCGCTCGCGGTGCCGCAGCAGGGAGGCGGCCTGGACGAACCGCAGCGGCAGCCCCTCGGACTCGAACCAGAGGTCGGCGGCCCAGGTGTCCTCGTCGGCGGTGAGCGGGCGGCCCACGGCGCGCTCCAGGAGCCGTACGCCGGCGTTGCGGCTGATGCCGCCGACGAAGACCTCTTCGAGGTGCGAATCGGCGCTGGGGGCCGGGACGTCGGGGGTCGCGGCGAGGAGGAAGGCGCACTCGGGGGTGGCGTCGAGGAGCTCGTCGAGCGCGGCGCCGCCGAACTCCAGGTCGTCGACGACGACGATCGCGCCGACGCCGCCGAGGAGGCGCAGCAGCTCGGGCCGGTCGGGGCGGTGCAGCGGGGCGCGGTAGACCGCCGCGTACAGCGCCTGGAGGACGTCGGTGACGCCCCTGTGGTAGCCGGAGAGCCGGATCACGCCGTCGGGGGCGAGGTCCGCCACGGCGCCGGCGACGGCGTCCAGCAGCCGGGTGCGGCCCGAGCCGGAGGGGCCGGTGACGCGGACGGAGCGTCCGCGGGTGAGCAGCCGGACCAGCCGGTCCACGTCCTCGTCGCGCTCTTCGAGGGGGACGTCGTGGCCGGCGAAGGAGACCGGGCCGGACGGCACCGGGGGCGCCGCGGCGCGGGCCGCCTCGGCGCGTTCCTCCTGGTCGAGCTTCTCCGGGAGGGCGGGTCGCTCGCCGGGCGGGCAGGGCTGTATCTCGCTGCCGTCGACCGGGTTGACGGTGACCAGGAAGTTGCCGGAGACGAGCCGGACGACCCGGGCGAGCCCGCCGGAGCCGCCCTGCCGGTCGGCGGACGCGGAGGCCGGCGGCGCGTCGGGCGCGCCCTGCTCGCCGTACTCCTCAGGTCCCCGGTGCGTGTTCGGGTCCATGCTGCAAGCTCCCAGAATGTGCGTGCCGTCGGTGCTTCCGGCCGTCCGCACTCCCCCGGCTCCGGCGGATCTGCTCAGCCGTCGCGTCTGGTCCGGTGCCCCGCCGCGGTTGATGGCATACGGCGGGGACCCGAACCCTAGCCCCGGTCCCCCGGGGAGCGCACGGTGGGGTGGCACCCTGACGAGAACGCCCCGGATTGGGGGTCAAGGTGCGGTTTGCGACATTCCTCCCGGGTCGGCCGGCTCACCGCGGCCGGCGGGTCACACCCGGGGAAGCGTTTCCGCTTCGATGCCGCCCTCGATCGCGAGGATGCGGTGGAGCCGGGTGGCGACCAGGAGGCGCTGCATCTGGGGCGGCACTCCGCGCAGCACCAGCCTGCGGTTGACCCGGCCCGCGCGCCGGTGCGCGCCCATGATCACGCCGAGGCCGGTGGCGTCCCACGAGTCCAGCTCGGTCAGGTCCAGCACCAGATCGCCCCGGCCGGAGTCGACGGCGGCGTGCAGGGCCGTACGGGCGTCCGCCGCGCTGCGGACGTCGAGGCGGCCCCCGACGACCAGCTCGACGTGGTCGCCCCTGATGTGCATATGCGCTCCCCGATGTCATGGGTTGTGGTGCATTGTCGTCTACAGATCTGACTGCCTCTCATACGGCGAAGTTGCCGCCTGTAAGCGAACCGATACCGAATTCACCCCACGGGGTGACACCCTCGGACCAAAGTCCTGATGCGGCATCAGTGCTCGTAGAAGCCCTGCCCACTCTTGCGCCCGATATCGCCCGCATCGACCATGCGCCGCATGATCTCCGGCGGCGCGAACTTCTCGTCCTGGGACTCGGTGTAGATGTTCTCGGTGGCGTGCAGCAGGATGTCGACTCCGGTCAGATCGGCGGTGGCCAGCGGTCCCATCGCATGGCCGAAGCCCAGCTTGCAGGCGGTGTCGATGTCCTCGGCGCTGGCGACGCCCGATTCGTAGAGCTTGGCGGCCTCGACGACCAGCGCCGAGATCAGCCGGGTGGTGACGAAGCCGGCCACGTCGCGGTTGACGACGACACAGGTCTTGCCGACGGACTCGGCGAACTCCCGTGCGGTGGCGAGGGTTTCGTCGCTGGTCTTGTAGCCGCGCACCAGCTCGCACAGCTGCATCATCGGCACCGGCGAGAAGAAGTGGGTGCCGACCACCCGCTCGGGGCGGGAGGTGGCAGCGGCGATCTTGGTGATCGGGATGGCGGAGGTGTTGGAGGCGAGCACCGCGTCGTCCTTGGCGAGCTTGTCGACCGCCTGGAAGATCTCCCGCTTGACCTCGATCTTCTCGAAGACGGCCTCGACGACGATGTCCGCGTCGGCGACCGCGTCCAGGTCGGTCGTGGTCGTGATGCGGGCCAGCGCCTGCTCGGCGGCGGAGGCGTCCAGCTTGCCCTTGGCGACGAACTTCTCGTACGAGCTCCGGATGCCGCCCTTGCCGCGGGCCAGCGCCTCATCCGTCACATCGCGGAGCACCACGTCCCAGCCCGCCTGGGCCGAGACCTGCGCGATACCGGAACCCATGAGTCCGGCGCCGATGACGGCGAGCTTCTTTGCCACTGCTGTCCCCTCACACCCTGTGCATTTGACGGTCCTGATGACGTTAGCGGTCGTTGGCGATCGATTGGTGGCTTAGAGATGCGCGTCACGCCCGCCCGTCACCCCACCGCATACCCCGTGACAAGGCGCTTTCGGCCTCGGCGGGCGCTTCATGACGGACATCACACACGGCGGGGCGCACCCGGCCCCCGGAGGGGCGTCAGCCGGCCGCCCGCACCGCGCAGTTGAGGGCCTTCCCGCTCGGCAGCTCCGCGACCCCGTCGGGCGGGTCCGGTGCACCGCGCAGACCTGAATCACCATCAGGCCGCCGGGTCGCCGGACCCGCCGCACCGGCCTCCTGGCGGAGGACGGCCTCCAGGTCCCCCCGGACCGCTCCCGCCGGACGTACCGCGTCGCCGGCCGCCCTCCACCGCGCGCGGGTCTCCGTGGCGCGCGTGGGCCGCGTGGCGCTCGTGGCGCTCGTGGCGCTCGTGGCGCCGGCCACGGCGCTCTGCGCCCGGGCCTTCCACAGGGCCGCGGCGTAGGCTCGCACCATGGTGAATCTGACCCGCATCTACACCCGTACCGGCGACAAGGGCACCACCGCCCTGGGCGACATGAGCCGCACCGCCAAGACCGATGCGCGGATCGCCGCGTACGCGGATGCCAACGAGGCCAACGCGGCGATCGGGGTGGCGCTGGCGCTCGGTTCGCTGCCCGAAGAGGTCGCCGCGGTGCTGCTGCGGGTGCAGAACGACCTCTTCGACGTCGGCGCCGACCTCTCGACGCCCGTGGTGGAGAACCCGGAGTTCCCGCCGCTGCGCGTCGAGCAGTCCTACATCGACAAACTGGAGGCGGACTGCGACCGCTTCCTGGCCGAACTGGAGAAGCTCCGCAGCTTCATCCTCCCCGGCGGCACGCCCGGCGCCGCCCTGCTCCACCAGGCCTGCACGGTCGTCCGCCGCGCCGAGCGCTCCACGTGGGCTGCCTTCGAGCAGCACGGCGAGACCATGAACCCGCTCACCGCCACGTACCTGAACCGCCTCTCCGACCTCCTGTTCATCCTGGCCCGGACGGCCAACAAGGAGGTCGGGGACGTGCTCTGGGTGCCGGGCGGCGAGCGGTGAGCCGGCCGACCCGCTAGCGCAGCGACTTCTCCTGCGGCCGGGCCGCCGCCTCGGAGGCGGCCCGGCGCGGCGCCTTCTTCGGGAACACCAGGTACGTCAGCGCGATCACGCCGTGGATGATCAGGATGCGCAGGCTCATCATCTGCCAGTGCTTCAGCGACGCGGTGTCGCCGTCGTGGCCCACGTACCAGATCGCGCCCTGGAGCAGCGCCGCCGCGACGGCGACCATCAGCACCGTCCGCAGCACCAGTTTCAGCTCGTGCTTGAAGCGGTCGAGGCCGTAGTGCCTGACGGGGCGCGGGCCGCCCGCGAAGCGGTGTGCGACGTGCCCGTCGACCCACTTGATCGTGTAGTGGCCGTAGGCGACCGTGTAGCCGATGTAGACGGCGGCCAGGCCGTGCTTCCAGTCCGCGGAGGCGCCGTTCTTCAGGTCGATCGCGGTGACGATCAGCAGCGCCAGCTCCAGCAGCGGCTCCAGCAGCAGCACCGCCGCACCCGTACGCGGCATCCGCGCCAGATAGCGCAGGGACAGGCCCAGGGCCAGCAGCACCCAGAACCCGACCTCGCAGGCGATGATCAGCGTGACGACCACGGCAGTCTCCTCTCCGGCCGCTCCGAGTCCAGGACCGCTCGGACCGAACACCTCCAGCGTTCCAGCCGCCACCGCCCGGTACGTCGTCGCCGGCGATGATCCGGAGCTGCATCTTTCGATGTAGCCCGGCGCGTCGTCGGATGACCCGGAGGTGGCACAACCGGCCCCGGCGCCGTGTTTCATGGAGGGGTGACCGCAAGATCCCCCGCCGCGCCCGGCCGGCCGCACCGCCTCGATGTGATCATCGCGGGCGGCGGGCTGCTCGTCGGGCTGCTGCTGTGGACGCTGGATCTGCACGGCGGACCACCGCTCCTCGGCCTGCCCGCGTCGCTGACCCTGCTCGCGCTCACCACGATGTCGGTGGCCGAACTGATGCGCCGTACGGCCCCCATGGCCGCGCTGGCCCTCGCGTTACCGGCCCTGGCGCTGGACCTCGTCACCGGCGCCCTGGTCGCCACCGTCCTGATGTTCACCGATGTGGTCTACGCGGCGGTGCTGTACGGTCCGCCGGCCGCGGCCCGCCGGATCCCGGTGCACTCCGTGCTGGTGACGGTGCTGGCCACCGTCGTGCTGACGGCGCTGTGGCGCAACCCGCAGGTCGTGCTGATCAGCATCGGGATCGCGCTCGCCACCACCGCCCCGGCCTGGACCGGGGTGATCATCCGCAACCACCGCGACGCCGCGCAGACCGCCCGGCTGCGGGCCGAACAGACCGCGCTGCTGGCCGAGATGGACCGCACCCAGGCGGTGGCGGGCGAACGCGCCCGGATGGCCCGCGAGTTGCACGACCTGGTCGCCAACCACCTGTCCGCCATCGCCATCCACGCCACCGCCGCGCAGACCATCGACGACCCGGCCGCGACCCGCGACGCGCTCGGCGTGATCCGGGAGAACAGCGTCCAGGGCCTGGCCGAAATGCGCCGCCTCATCGGGCTGTTGCGGGACCCGAAGGCCGCCGGGCACAGCGACGAACCGGCCGCGACACCCACCCTCGACGGACTGGAGGCCCTGGTCCACCAGGCCCGTACGAACGGCGCCGGCAGCGGCCTGACCTTCTTCCTGGACGACGCCCGCCGGCTGACCGGCCCGGACGCCGAGCCGAAACCGCCCGCGCCGGTCGAACTGGCCGCGTACCGCATCGTCCAGGAATCACTGACCAACGCCCTCAAGCACGCCGCGCCCGGCCAGGTCCGGGTGCGCATCGCCCACGCCCCCGAGGGGACGCTCGTCATCATCGTCCGCAGCCCGTACGCCGACCGGCCGCGCCCCCGCGCACCGGGCTCCGGCGCCGGGCTCGTCGGCATGCGCGAGCGGATCGCCCTGCTGGGCGGGGATTTCGACGCCGGCCCCGAGGGCGGGCCGGACGGAAGAAACTGGCTGGTGCGGGCGACGCTGCCCGCCACCGGGGAGGAAGAACAACCATGACAGGCGCCGCCGCGCAGCCGATCCGGGTCCTCGTCGCCGAGGACCAGTCCGCCGTACGGGCCGGGCTGGTCCTCATCCTGCGTTCCGCGCCCGACATCGAAGTCGTCGGGGAGGCGGTGGACGGCGAGGAAGCCGTCCGCCTGGCCCGCGCGTTACGACCGGACCTGGTCCTGATGGACATCCAGATGCCCCGCCTGGACGGGGTCTCGGCGACCCGCCAGGTGGTCGCGGAGCAGTTGGCGGACGTCCTGGTGCTGACCACCTTCGACCTGGACGAATATGTCTTCGGCGCGCTGCGCGCCGGGGCCTCGGGCTTTCTGCTCAAGGACAGCGACGCGGCGGCGCTGCTGAGTGCGGTGCGCACGGTCGCGTCCGGTGAGGGGCTGATCGCCCCGGCCGTGACCCGCCGGCTGATCGCCGAGTTCGCCCGGCCCCGTGCGGCGGTACGGCCGCCGCGGGACCGCGAGACGCCCGATCCGGCGGTGCTGGACGCGCTGACGCCGCGCGAGCGGGAGGTGCTGGGGTGTCTGGGCCAGGGACTGTCGAACGCCGATATCGCACTGCGGCTGGCGATGGCGGAGGCCACCGTGAAGACCCATGTCAGCCGGCTGCTGGCCAAACTGGACCTGCGCAGCCGGGTACAAGCGGCCGTCCTGGCACAGGAGTTGGGGGTGGACGCGCCGTAGCGGGGGCTCGCCGCCGGGCCGAAAGGC
>NZ_BMRP01000001.1:402687-441081 GCF_014648695.1 Streptomyces albospinus | reverse complement strand
GTCCGGTCAGCGGTCGGCCGCCGGCCGGACGGGCCGGTTCACGACGTGGCGGGTCGGCGGGCGGCGGCCCGCTGGGCGCGACGCGAGACGCGTCCCTGGGTGCCGGCCGCCGCGCCCGGCGCGGCGTCCTCCGGGTGGATCCCCAGTTCCCCGGCGAGGTCGGCAACGAACGAGCGCACCGTGGGGAACTCGATGAAGGCCGAGGTCCGCACCGGGTGGGCGAGTTCGTCGCTGAGCTTGGCGATGACCTCGATCAGGATCAGCGAGTCCAGGCCCATGTCGAAGAGGTTGGTGTCCAGATCCACCGCCTGCGGGTCCGGATTGCCGACCACCGCGGCGATCGCCTGCTGGATGAACTCGGTGATCAGGACCGTCTTCCCGGCGTCCGTGGCACCTTCGAAGCGGTCCAGCAGCCTGGCACCCGCGGCCGGGGCCCGGTCGGCCTCCCGGCCGTGCGGCTCGATCCAGTACCGCTCGTGGTCGAAGGGGTAGGTGGGCAGCGGCACGCGGCGGGCGGGCCGGTGCCGGGTGACCTCCGCCCAGTCGATGTCCTCCCCGACGGTCCACAGCCGTGCGAGCAGGTCCAGCAGGAACGCCTGACCGGTGGTGTCGTCACCCGCCGTCGCCCCCGCGGGCAGCAGCGCCAGCGTGGGCCCGCCGTCCGGCACGGCGGACGTGGCACCGGCGGCCTCCAAGAGCCGGCGCGCGGGTTCGGGGAGCGCCGTCCGGTCCGCGGCGGCGGCCTCCACCCGGGCGCCCCACCCGGCGAGGGTCCGCCAGGTGGCGTACTGGACGGCGAAGGCGGACGACGGCCCGTCCCCGGCCAGGAGTCCGGCGGCGCCGTCCGGGGTGCCGAGCTCCCCGGCGCACTCGTCGAGGTGCGCGCGGAAGGCGGGGACCTGCTCGTACAGCGCGGCGGCGTGGCCGGCCGGGGTGCCGGAGGGGTCGCCGAAGACCAGGACCGGCCGGTCGGCTCCAGGTTCCCCGGTCAGCACCCGGGAGGCGTCGCCGAGCGCCAGGGCGAGCGCGGCGTCCCGTATGTCGGCGGTGACCAGGGCACGCCGGTGGACGTGCCGGCGGCGTCCGATCGCCAGGGTGTGGGCCACCGCCGCCAGGTCGAGGTCCCGGTGCTGTCGCAGGTAACGGGCCAGGTTGGCGGTCGCGGTGTCCAGCGCCGTGGTGGTGCGGGCCGAGAGGACCAGGAGCTGCGGGCCGGCGGTGCCGTCCCCCGGGGTACCGGCCGCCGGGGGTGCGGGAGCCTCCTCGACGATCACGTGGGCGTTGGTGCCGCCGATGCCGAACGAGCTGATCCCGGCCCGGCGCGGGGTCGGTCCGGCCGGCCACTCCCGGGTCTCGACACCGACGTGGAACGGCCCCGCCGCGAAGTCGATCTCCGGGTTGGGCGACTCGAAGTGGAGGCTGGGCACCAGGGTGCGGTGGCGGAGCATCAGCACCGTCTTGATCAGACCGGCCATGCCCGCGGCGGTGTCCAGGTGGCCGACGTTGGTCTTGACCGAGCCGATCACGCAGGACGTGCGGTCGAGCCCCTCGCCGGTGCGGCCGAACGCCTGGTTCAGGGCGGCGATCTCGATCGGATCGCCGAGCGGGGTGGCGGTGCCGTGCGCCTCCACGTAGGAAATGGTCCGCGGCGGGCAGTCGGCGATCTCCTGGGCGTCCGCGACGACGGCGGCCTGGCCGTCCACGCTGGGGGCGGTGTAGCCGGTCTTGCCCGCCCCGTCGTTGTTCACCGCGGTGCCCTTGATCACGGCGTGGACGGTGTCGCCGTCGGCCAGCGCGTCGGTGAGCCGCTTGAGCACGACGACGCCGACACCGTTGCCGATCACCGTGCCCTGGGCCTTGGCGTCGAAGGCCCGGCAGTGGCCGTCGGGCGAGAAGATCATGCCTTCCTGGTGGAGGTAGCCCTCCTGCTGCTCGGCCTGGACGTGGGCCGCGCCGGCCAGGGCCATGGTGCAGTCGCCGGACAGCAGCGCGAGGCATGCCTGGTGCACGGCCACCAGCGAGGTGGAGCAGGCGGTGTTGACGCTGACGCTCGGTCCGCGCAGGTTCAGCTTGTACGAGGTCCGGGTGGCGGCGAAGTCCTTGTCATTGGTGATCATCATCCGGTAGCGGTCCACGGACGACGCGGTCCGGTAGCGCTCGGCGAGGTTGTGCAGCAGATAGGTGTTCATCCCGACGCCGGCGTAGACACCGATCGGCTCGCCGGTGCGCTCGGGGTCGTAGCCCGCCTGCTCCAGGGCCTGGAGCGCGCACTCCAGGAACTGCCGCTGCTGCGGGTCGATCAGTTCCGCCTCGTCCCGGGTGACGCCGAACAGACCGGCGTCGAACCGGTCGGCGTGCGGCAGGACCTGGCCGGCCCGCACATAGCGGGGGTCGCTGAGCGTCCGGTCGCCCACCCCGGCCGCGCGCAGTTGGTCCTCGGTGAAGTGGGTCAGGGTCTCCCTGCCCTCCTTCAGCACCTCCCAGAACGCGTCCGGACCGTCCGCGCCGGGGAACCGGCACGCGAGGCCGATGATCGCGATGTCCGAGTCCCGGGCCTCGGGCTGCCGGCGGTCCTGCTCGGCCTGTGTCGCCTGCTCGTTCATTCTCTCTCCCTCAACCGACCTTGATCCCGAGGTCCGCCGCGACCTTCCGCATATCCAGGAAGGTCTCCGCGACGAACCGCGCCCCGTCCTCGGTGGCGTCCATCTGCTGGAAGAGCTCCACCAGGGTCTCCCGGTGCTCCTCGCGGTCGCCGGTGCCCGCGGCGATCTCCAGCACGACGCGCCCCAGCCGGTCCTCGACCTCGGGCAGGTCGAGGGAGCGGGGGAACTTGATGCTGAAGGTGGACCGGTCGTAATCCTTGCTGCGGCGCACCGAGCGGACGTAGCTCGATGCGTTGAGCTTGTAGAACATGCAGCCCCAGTTGCTGAAGGAGTAGTAGTTCAGCAGCGGGAAGAGGGTGCAGTGGGTCTCCAGGGGAGAGGACTGGTACAGGCCCTTCTCCTTGAGTTCGGCCACCATCCGGTCCGGGTCGTAGTCGTGCCGCATGGCGATGAACGGAAAGACGATCTTGGGCAGTTCGTCGTCCTCGGCGAACAGGACGTCCTCCACCGCGCCGTTGAACAGTTCGCCGACGAGTTCGGGGCCGAAGGTGCGGTAGAAGTCCCGCACGACCTCGCGGACGTTCGACTCCATCGTCAGGATCTGCTGGGGGTCGGCGCACAGGGCGATGTACGGGATGCGTTCACGGAAGGCGTAGAGGATCGCCCTGATGACGAAGAACGTCCGGCAGGAGACGCACGGCAGCTTTTCGTCGAGGTACTTTCCCGACCCCTTGGGGCGCGGCCTGTTGAAGACGTCCCGCATCATCTTCTTGATGTTGTCGTCGTCCGAGTCGACGACGAACGTGGCCGGCAGCTTCTCCTGTGCGAGCCGGATGTTCTGGGCCGCGTGCGTGCTCTCGAAGGGGACGTCGAAGGTGTAGGCGAGGGTCCGCTTGCCGTATTCGTTGACGAACTTGTCCAGCATGTAGGTGCTGTCCTTGCCGCCGCTGTACATGAAGAGGCAGTCGAAGTCGCCGCGCGGGTTGGGCGGTGCCTGCTGGAACTCGGCGAACACCTCGTTCGTGTACTTGTAGTTCTCCAACAGGTCGCCCGCGACGTCCAGGTTGCACAGGTTGCACACCTGGTCGTCGTCGAGGACCACTCCGGGGTGCCCGGCTTTGAGCGCGCAGATCCGGCAGCGCACATCGGTGGTTTGCATGAGCTCTCCTTGGAAGGGGTTCGGCTGTCCGTCCCGGTGCGGGGCCGGCGTCAGGTACGGGTCCGGCGGCGGCGTGCCCCGAGCAGGGCGCGGTCCCGACCCGCCGGGCGGACGGGCGGCTGCGGGGGCGTCGCCGCCCGGTCACCGGCGAGGTGCCGGGCCATCGCCCGGATCGTCGGATGGCGGAACATGTCCAGGCGGCTCACCGCCGGGTTCAGCTCCGCCCGGAGCCGCGCCACCACGCGGGTCAGCCGCAGCGAATCGCCTCCGGCGTCGAAGAAGTTGACGTCGACGCCGACCGCCGGGGCACCGAGCGCCGCCTGCCAGATCCCGGCGATCTGCCGTTCCAGCAGCCCTTCCGGCTCCGTCCCGCCGGTCTGTGCGGCCAGGACCGCGGCCCCGGGTGCCGGCAGCGCCTTGCGGTCGAGCTTGCCGTTCGGGGTGAGCGGGAGTTCCGGCAGGGGGACGACGACGGCGGGGGCCATGTATGCGGGCAGGCGCGCCTGGACGTGGTCACGGAGTTCACCGAGGGCGGGGGCCGGTGCGCCCGCGGCGACGAGGTAGGCCACCAGACGGCTGTCGCCGTCTTCGCCGTTGTGCACCACGACCGCCGCCTCGGCGACCGCGGGGTGGTCCCGCAGCACGGTCTCCACCTCGCCGAGTTCGATCCGGAAGCCGTGCACCTTCACCTGGCTGTCCACCCTGCGCAGGTAGGCCAGGCGGCCGTCGGGGAGCTGCCGCACCAGGTCGCCGGTGCGGTAGACGCGGCCGGGCCCGAAGGGGTCGTCGAGGAACTTCTGCACGGTGAGGTCCGGCCGCTCGTGGTAGCCGTCGGCCACCCCGTCCCCGCCGATGTAGAGCTCTCCGGGGGTGCCGGGCGGAACGGGTCGGAGACGGTCGTCGAGCACGTACATCCGCGTGTTGGCCAGGGGGCGCCCGATCGTGACCGGTGCGCCGGCCACGACGCGATCGAGGGAGGACCAGATGGTGGTCTCGGTCGGCCCGTACATGTTCCAGACCCGGCGCGCGCGCCGGACGAGGCCGTCGGCGAGGTCGCCGGGGAGCGCCTCGCCCCCGCACAGGACGGTCAGTCGGTCGCTGCCCCGCCAGCCCGCTCCGATCAGCATGCGCCAGGTGACCGGGGTGGCCTGCATGACGGTCGGCCGGCATTCCTCGACCAGTGTGCGCAGTGCGAACCCGTCGGCGGCCGTCGCGGCCGGGGCCACCTGGACCTGGCCGCCCGTCACCAGCGGCAGGAAGAGTTCCAGGCCCGCGATGTCGAAGCAGGCGGTGGTGACGGCGAGCAGGGTGTCGGTGGGACCGAAGCCGGGCTCGCGGGCCATGGAGCACAGGAAGTTGGTCAGGGCACGGTGGCCGATCCGCACCCCCTTGGGGCGTCCGGTGGATCCGGAGGTGTAGATGACGTACGCCGGGTCCTTCGCGGAGGCCCGGTCCTGGAAGCCCCCTGCGGCGTCCGCGGGGGGCTCGTCCGCCGCGTCGAGTTCGACGATCCGGGAAGGGCAGTCCGCCGGCAGCGCGGAGGAGAGCGCGGACTCGGTGAGGACCAGGAGGGCGCCGGAGTCCGCCAGCATGTCCCGGATCCGGTCGGCCGGGTAGACCGGGTCCAACGGCACATACGCCGCCCCGGTCTTGAGTACCGCCAACAGGCCGGTGAGCAGGTCCACGGAGCGGTGCAGGAACACTCCGGCCAGGGTGCCCGGGCCGGCGCCGAGGCGGGCGAGCCGGTGGGCGAGCAGGTCCGAACGGCGGTCGAGCTCGCCGTAGGTGAGGACGGCGTCGCCGAACCGGACGGCGGGCGCCTCCGGTTGACGGCGGCTCCACTCCGCGAAGAGCTGGTGCACGCACCGGTCGCCGGGATAGTCGGCCGCCGTGTCGTTCCAGGTGCCGAGCACCTGACGGCTCTCGTCCTCGGTCAGCAGCGGGATCAACCCGGCGTCCTCGGCGGCCTGTTCGGCGGCCAGGCGGAGGAAGCGGCCGAAGCGGTCGGCGAGGCGTCGGGCGGCGCCGGACCACGCGGGGTCGGCCGGTTCGAAGGCGAGGTGTCGGGGCCGCTCCCCGGGCGGTCCGAGGCGGACGGTGAGGGCGGTGCCGGCCGGCGGGCGGGCGGCGGGCGGACGGCCGGTCAGGTCCACGGTGACGGGCAGCGCGGCGCCGGACGGGGCCGCGGGTGCGCGCAGCCGGGGAGCGCGCAGCTGTACCCCGCGCAGCGGTGCACGCCGACGCCGCATCTCGGCGAGCCGCTCGGCGACCGCTTCGGTGAACGCGGCCATGGTCTGCCCGACGGGGAGCGCGGGGGCGCGGAAGGGCACCTCGGCCCACAGCGGGCCGGGGCCCGCAGCGGCGTCCGGAGCGGCGGGCAGGCGCAGCCCGACGTCGAAGCCGCCGGCGCCGCCCCGGGCCATCCGGCCGAGGAACAGCAGGAGTGCGGCGAGCAGCCGGGCCCTGCCCTCCTCCTCGTCGGGGTCGACGAGGTCGTCGAGTGCCACGGACGGCGCCGCCGCCCCGGCCCCGGACACCGTGCCGTCGCCGGTGTGCTCGTCCGGTTCCCCGTCCGCCCACGGCGCGTCGAGGGGCGCCGGCTCGGTGAGGCGCCGCAGCCAGTGTGCCTCGTGCCGGCGGGCCGCCCCGATGGTGGACGTCCAGCGCTCCAGCGCTTCCCCGTCGAGCTGGGTGAACCGGTCACCGGGGCGGAGCGGCTCCGCCTCCGCGGTCACCGGCCGGTCCAGGTCCACCAGTTCGGTCAACCGCACGTCGAGGTCCGCGGTCGCGACGACCACGGCGGTGCCCTCGACGGCCAGCACGGTGCCCGGCGGGCTGGTCGAGGGCCGAGCGGTGACCTCCGCCCCGCGGACGGCGAACAGCCGCTCGCCCAGGGCGAGGAGGGCCAGACCGAACGCGTTGTGGTGCGGCCCGAAGGCGGTGGCCCGGACCAGTGCGTCGAGTTCCCGGGCCGGCCGCCGCCAGGAGAACAGGCCCTCGCGGGGCGGCCCGTCGTGGCGGCCGTGGTAGGTGCGCCGGGTCAGGTCCTGGGTGGTGCGCACCTCGGTGCCGGCGGCCAGTTCGTCGACGAGTTCGGCGAAGGAGTCGGCCGCGGCCTCGTAGCAGGTGAGGTTGAGGGTGTGGGCGGTGTCGTCCGGCTCGACCGGGACGGTCCGCTGCTTGAGCAGGTCGCCGGTGTCCGCCTCCCGCTCCATCACGTGCCAGGTCACGCCGTGTTCGGCCGCGCCCTCCAGGATGGCCCAGCTGGTGGCGTGCAGACCGGCGTGCCGGGGCAGCGGCCCGTCGTGGAAGTTGACGGGCATCCGCTCGGGCAGCGCCAGGACCTCGTCGGGCAGCATCCGCAGGTTGGTGATGCTGAACAGGTACGCGAAGCGCAGCGGGCGCAGCCGTTCCGCCAGGTCACGGCCGGGAGCGAGGGCGGTGAGGCCGTGCTCGGCCGCCCAGCGGCGCAGCCCGGGGTCGGCGGCGACCACGGCGACCACCTGGTGGCCGCGGGACAGCAGGTGGTCGCCGCATTCGGCGAGGAGCGGCTCCTCCCCGATCAGAACGGCGCTGAAGGGTGTGGTCATCGCTGCTCCTCCTGGTCCTGGAGAACGGTGCTGAGCTGGTGGAGCAGGCGGTCCACCTCCGCGTCGGAGAGGCCGCCGACGATCTGCGCAAGGTCCTGCTCCGGCGCTGCGGGGGCCGCTGCTCCGGTCCCGGGCGGCGGCTCGACCACGGCACCGACTCCGGCGTCGGGGCCGGTCGGGCCCGTCCCCAGGCCGGCGAGGTGGCGGGCCAGTCGCTCGATGGTGATGTGTTCGAACAGCAGGGTCGTCGGGAGCGGTCCGAAGTCCGGTTCCAGTTCCTTGGTGAGGGTCAGGGCGACCAGGGAGTCGACGCCGTAGTTCTCGAAGGTGGCCTTGGCGTCGAGGAGGTCCTCGGGCATCTCCAGGACGCGGGCGAAGACCGCCCGCACCCGGAGTTCCGCGGCACGGACCGGGTCCGGCCCGGACGGTGCGCCGGGGGCCGGCGCGGGGCCGGCCGGGCGGTGCGCGGGCCGGGCCGGGGGCTCCGGGTCGGCGGCGGGTGCGGGCCCGGCCTCGGGGCGCGTCCCCGGGTTCGGGGCGGGCACCAGGCCGTCGCTCTCGGCGACCAGTACGCGCTGGTAGGTGGCGCCCTCGGCGCCGCCCGGCCGGGGGCGCACGGTGACCCGGCGGAAGCCGTTCTGGGCGAGGACGTCGCGCCAGGCCGTCAGGCCGAGCAGCGGGGACCGCGGCAGCCGGTACTCCGCGTCCTCGAAGAGCCACCAGCCGGTGGCCAGGCCGAAGATCAACGACATCTGGTCCCGGAGCTCGACCCCCTCGTTGACCACCAACAGGCCGTTGGTGCGCAACAGTTGCTTGGTGTGCGCCAGGGTCCGGTCGATCCTGCCGGTCGCGTGGAAGACGTTGGTGCCCAGCACCAGGTCGTAGCCGCCGGCGTCGAAGCCCTGTGCGACCGGGTCCCGCTCGACGTCCAGCACGCGGAACGCGGCGAACGGGTGGTCGGCGCCGAAGCGTCGGCGGCCGTGCCTGACGAACCCGTCGGAGACGTCGGTGTAGACGTACTCGACGTGTGCGCCGTGGCCCGCTTCGGCGAGGCGGCGCAGCACCCGGTCGCTGGTTCCACCGGTGCCCGCACCGACCTCCAGCACCCGGACGCGGTCCCCGGGCCGCCTGCGCAGGCGCTCCGAAACGTACCGCTGCACGGTGCCGGCAACCTGGTCGTTGCACAGGTCGGCGGCGGGGTCCCCGGCGTAGACCGCCTCGACCAGGTCGAACGAGCCGTCGGGGAAGAGCACCTCCAGGTGGCTGCGCGCTCCGGTCAGGACGGCCGGCAGCGCGTCGAGGCACCGCCGCAGCAGGGTGACCACCGGGCCGGTCGAGGGGTGGCGTCCGGTCAGTCGATCGGCCGCCGCGTCGGGCCGGTCGAGGCAGTCGCGCAGCTCCGCCTCCTCCAGCCGGTCGGTGGCCACCAGGTGGTCGCCCTCGGCACGGAGATGGCCGCCGCGCAGCAGGACGTCGACGAGCAGGTCGAGCAGCCGGCCCTGACCGGCGGCGACGCCGAGGCGGGAGCCCAGCTCGGCGCGGGTGTACCGCTCACCGGGCCGGTGCAGCACGCCCATGGTGCGCAGGGCGCCGACCAACAGGTTCCGGGCGAGCCGCTCGGTGTCCGCGGAGGCCTCCGGGCCGTCCGTCGCCTGCCGCGCACCGTCCTCGTCCGGGCCGGCCGGGTCCGCGGTGGGCGCGGCGGGGTCCGGCGTCGGGCCCGGCTGCGACCGCAGCACGGTGTCCGGGTCGACGCCGAGCCCGGCGAGGATGCCGGGCTCCGCCTTGACCACCAGCAGCTGCGGCAGGGCTCCGGCCAGCACCCGCTCGACGGCGGCCAGGCCCTCGTCGGCGCCGATCGGCCGGATGCCCGCGGCGGCGAAGCGGCGCAGGACCCGCTCCCGGTGGGCGTCGCCCCCGGCGTGCCAGTAGCCCCAGTTGACGATGCGGACGGGGTACGGCACGGTGCGCGCCGCGGCCAGCGCCCACGCGTCGGCGATGTGGCAGCCCGCCGCGTAGCCGGCCTGACCGTGGTTGCCTTCCAGGGTGACCGCGGAGGAGTAGAGCAGCGCGAAGTCCAGCACTTCGCCGTCCAGCGCGTGGAACATGCTCCGGACGGTGTCCGCCTTGGCCTCCAGGGCGCTGCGCAGCTCCGCTTCGTCGAGGTCCCGGACCGGGCGGTCCACCAGCACCATCGCGGAGTGGATCACACCGTGCAGCGCACCGAACCGGGCCTTGGCCTCGTCGACCACGTGCCGCAGCGCCACCGCGTCGGTCGCGTCGCACGGCGTGTACAGCACCTCGGCGCCCAGCTGCTCCAGCTCGGCGAGGACGGCGCTGCGCTCCGCGTCCAGCGGGCCGCGCCCGACCAGGACGAGCCGGGCCCGATAGGTGCGGGCCAGGTATCGGGCGGTGTCCCGGCCGAGTACGCCGAGCCCGCCGATGACGAGGTACACCCCACGGTCGCGGAAGCGCGTCGGCACAGTGGGCAGTTCCACCCGTTCGAGCCGGCGCACCCGGTGGACGCCACCGCGCAGGGACACCGGCCGGGCCATGGCCCGGACCGGCTCGTGGACCAACGCCCGGACACCGTCGGCGAGTTCCGTGCCGCGCACGTCCAAGCAGGCGGTGCGCAGCTGCGGGAACTCCTTGGTTGCGACCTCGCAGTAGCCGATGAGTCCGGCGGCCGGTGGGTGCACCGGGTCGGTTTCGCCGAGCGGGAGGCCGTCGGCGGTGAGCACCTTGAGCCGCAGGGGGCGGTCGAGCAGGCCGGCCCGGTCCAGGCCCCGCACCAGACGGTGGAGCGAGAACACACCGCGGTCCTGCGCCTCCCTCGACTCCCTCGCACCGTCCGTCAGGTCATCCGGGGACCCGATCCCGAGGAAGTACACCAGGTCGGTCTGCGGGGCGCGGGCCAGCACGTCGGCCACCTCCTGCGCGCGCAGGCCGCCCGCACCGATGGTCAACCGTACGTGCTCCGCGGCCGGGTGGGCGCGCTCCAGGGTGTCCGCGAGGGACGCGGCCTGCTCCGCGACGACCGTGAGGACCGTCCGGGGAGCGGGGGCGTCCTCGGCGGTGCCGGTCCGGGGAGCGACCGCCCAGCGCGGCCGGTAGTCGATGCCGCCCGCAGCCTTCGACGGGCGCAGTACGAGGCCCAGGATCCGCACGCAGACCCGGCCCGCGTCGTCGGCGACGGTCACGTCGAACCGCCTGGACCCCAGGTCGCGGATGCAGGTCCAGCCGTCGCCGGGCACCGGGGCGTGCAGTTCGACCCGGTCCGCGGCGAACGGCAGCAGCGCCGGGCCGCCGTCGTCCGCCGCATCGCCGAGCAACAGGGCCAACGGGTGCAGCGCCGCATCGAGGGCACCCGGGTCGAGCGGCCCGGGGCGGGTCGTGGTCCGGTGCCGCGGCTCGGGTTCGCGCAGCCGGGCGAGGACGGTCCGCTCGCCGGTCCAGGCCTGCTCCACCCGCCGGAAGTACGGACCGTAGTGCAGGCCGCGCCGGCGCAGCCCGGCGTAGAGCTCCTCGTGACCGACACGGTGCGGGCAGTCCGCCGTGACCCGGTCGATCGCCAGTGGTTCGGGGCGGTCCACGGCGGTACCGAGGACCTGGCCGACCGAGTGGACGGGGTCGCCGCCCGGGGAGGCGGAGATCCGGTAGTCGTACGCGGTGCCGTCGCCTTCCGCGGCGGGCCGGGCGGGCCCGAGCGTCACCGTGAGCGCGGTGCCGCCGTCCCCTACCAGGACCGGGGAGAGCCAGCGGACGTCCCGGAAGACCCGCGCCGCACCCTCGCCCAGGACTCCGGCGACCAGGTCGAGATGGCCGACGCCGGGCAGCACCCGCGTGCCGTGGACGACGTGGTCGCGGACGACCGGATCGGTCGGTGCGAGGGTGCGGGACACCTCGTGCGGGGGCTCCGGCCGGGGGGATGCCGGGGCGGCGGGCTGCCCGCCACGGGCGACCGGAAGCCAGTGCCGGGCGCGCTCGAACGGGTAGCCGGGCAGCGGCACGGTGCGGTGCGGTGCCGACGCGTCGACCGCCGCCCAGTCGGAGAAGGCTCCGGACACCCAGAGCCGGGCGAGCCGGGTGCGGTCGCCGCCGGCGGCCAGCGCCTGGAGGAAGTCGGGGCCCGCTCCCCCGGCGAAGACGTCCGCGAGCGCGGCATGCTGTTCGGCGTTGCCGAGGATCGCCCAGGGCCCCGGGGCCCCGTCGGCGCACGCCGCGAACTTCTCGGCGGCGTCGTGGAGATCGGACGCCAGGAAGGCCAGCCGTTCGGGCAGGGGTTCCCGGCCGGCCCGCAGGGTGTGCGCGGCATCGGCGAGCGCGGGCCGCTCGCGGCGGAGGAACGCGGCCAGCTCCGCGGCGTACGCGCGCAGCCGTTCGGGGCTACGGGCGGAGAGCACCATCAGCTCGGGGCCTTCGGTGGCACCGGCGGACCGGTCCGCCGGTGCCCGGTACTCCTCCAGGATCACGTGCGCGTTGGTGCCGCCCGCGCCGAAGGAGCTGACGCTCGCCCGCCGCAGCTGCTCCACCGGCCCGTCGTCCGTGTCGACGACCGGCCGGGGCCAGGGGGCGAGGGTGCGCTGCACCCGGAACGGGGAACGGGCGAAGTCGATGTTCGGGTTGAGCTCCTCGGAGTGCAACGAGGGGACCAACTCGCCGTGCACGAGCTGGAGTACGGCCTTGGTCACCCCGGCGATGCCGGCGGCGCCCTCCAGATGCCCGATGTTCGACTTCACGGACCCGAGCACGTGGCTGCCCGCGGGCCGCGGAGACCGGGCGAAGGCCAGTTCCAGCGCGGTGTGCTCGATCGGGTCGCCCAGGGCCGTGCCGGTGCCGTGCGCCTCGACGTAGCCGATGGTGCGCGGGTCGATGCCCGACCGGTCCAGAGCCTCCTCGATGAGCGCCTGCTGCGCCTGCGGGTTGGGCACGGTGTAGCCGCCCGTGCGACCGCCGTGGTTCACCGCGGTCGCCTTGATCACGGCGTGGATGTGGTCGCCGTCGGCGACCGCCTCCGAGAGCCGCTTGAGCAGCACCGCACCCACGCCCTCGCCGGGCACATAGCCGTCGCCCCCGGCGCCGAACGACCGGCAGCGGCCGTCGGTGGCGAGCATCCGCATCCGGCTGAGGTGGGCGTACTTCAGCGGATGCGCGGAGACGTTGACGCCGCCGGCGAGGGCGTAGCGGCACTCGCCCCGGCGCACGCTCTCGCACGCCTGGTGCAGGGCGACCAGCGAGGCCGAGCACGCGGTGTCCACCACCACGCTCGGCCCGCGGAAGTCACCGGCGTACGAGACCTGGTTGGCGATCGCGGAGCGGTTGGCGAGCACCGTGTGGTGGTTGCCGTGGGCCGACTCCTCGGCGGCGAGCTGGGCGTAGTCGCCCCACATCACGCCGGCGAACACGCCGACGTCGCGGCCCCGGCCCCCGTAGCGGGGCCGCGGCAGGCGGGACGGCGGGTACCCGGCGTTCTCCAGCGCCGACCAGGCGGCCTCCAGGAACAGGCGCTCCTGAGGATCCATCAGCTTGGCCTGGGACGGCGGGATCCGGAAGAACAACGAGTCGAAGGCGTCCACGTCGGACAGGAATCCGCCCCACTTGCCGTAGCTGGCGCCCTGGGTCGCGGGGTCACCGTCGAAGTGGGCGTCGGCGTCCCAGCGGTCGCGGGGCACCTCGGTGACCGCGTCCCGTCCCTGGCGCAGGTTCTCCCAGAACTCCGTCAGGTCGCGGGCCTGCGGGTAGCGCCCGCTGATGCCGATGATGGCGATGTCGTCGTCGGCCGGCGCCGGTTCGGGCGCAGGCCGGGTCGGGGGCGCGGTCGGGGGCGCGGTCGGGGTCGGGGTCGGGGTCGGTCGCTCCTCGGCTGCCGCGAGGGCGGCCGGCGCCGCCGCCGCCAGCGGTGCCGCGGGGAACAACTTCCGGACGGCGTCGGCGTGTTCGCTCAGCAGGTACCGCGCGAGGTCGTGCACCGTCCGGTACTCGAACAGCAGGGTCGCGCGGGCGCCGGGGAAGTCCCGGTCGAGATGCGCGTTGGTCTCCATGACCAGGACGGAGTCGAGGCCGTAGGCGTCCAGTGGGGTGTGCGGGTCGATGCGCTCCGCCGCCAGGCCGAGCACCTCGGACAGCAGTCCCCGCACGTGGTCGCCGACCTGCGCGAGCAGGGCCGGGGCGGGGGCCGTGCCGGCCGCGGGCGGCTGCCCGCCGGCCGGGGTGCCGGCGGGCGCGCCGCCGGTGCGCGGTGCCAGGGCCGCGTCGACGGCCCCGGGGTCACCGAGCGCCGGGACCGGCCGGACGAGTCCGGTCCGCCCGGCGAGCTCCAGTGCCCGCAGCCCCTCCTCGGCGCTGAACTCCCGCATGCCGGTGCGCCGCCGGTATCCGGCGCGCTCCTCCTCGCCCATCAGGGCGTCCACGCCGCCGATCCGCCACAGGGGCCAGGCGGGGGCCAGGGTCCGGCCCGCGGCCAGCCCGGCGCGGACCCTCGCGTCGCGCTGCGCCGCGTAGGAGTCCAGGAAGCGGTTGGCGGCGGCGTAGGCGCAGGTGCCGAAGTCGCCGACGACGGAGGCGATGGAGGAGAACACCACGAACAGGTCGAGCGGCTGGTCGGCGGTGAGCGCGTCCAGCAGCCGGACGCCGTGTGCCTTGGTCGCGAGGAGTTCGGTGAAGCGGGCGCGGTCCGCTTCGAGCACGGTGGCCCGGTCGGCGGCTCCGGCGAGGTGGAAGACGCCGTCGAGGTGCCCGAAGCGCTCGGTGGCGCGGGTCACCGCGGACCGCATGCCCTCGGGGTCGGCGGTGTCGGCGGCGACGAGCAGCACCTCGCCGCCCAGCGCGACGAGTTCGTCGGCGGCCCCGCGCGCCGCGGGCCGGTCGGCCGAGCGGCTGACCAACACCAGCCGGGCCTGGTAGGCCGACGCCAGGTGGCGCACCAGCTCCAGGCCGATGCCGCCGGTGCCGCCGGTGACGAGGTAGGTGCCGTGCCGCTTGAGCGGCAGTGCGTCCCCGGCCGGCGACACGGCCGTCTCCACCCTGCGCAGGACGCGGACCTGGCGCCCCTGCGCGCGGTGGCGCACCTCCGCACCGGCCGGCCGCCCGCCCTGCGCCAGTTCGGCGGCCAGCAGGCCCGGCAGTGCGGGCCCGTCGGCCAGACCGTCCGTGCAGGTCACGGTGAACATCTCACAACCCGGCACCACCCCGGCGACGGACCGCGCGAACCCTGCCGCGGCCTCCTGGTCGGGGCGCGGCCCGGACTCGTCCTCCGCCAGCACGTAGGCGCAGCGCACGCGGCCGGCGGGGCGGACGGTGTCCACCGCCCGGACGAGGGCACGCAGCGCGTGCAGTCCGCGCGCGAAGGCCGCGTCGAGGGCCGCGCCCGCCTGCTCGGTGGCGCCGCCGGTGCCGTAGCGGACCGGTTCGGTGGCCAGGCCCCACAGGTGGACGACGTCCAGCGAACGGACGCCCTCCTGCCCCAGGTCCGCCAGCAGCCGGGCGAAGTCGGCGGAGCGGGTGGGGTCGACGGTGTACCGGTCGGGGGCGGTGCGGGCGAAGGCCGTCGCCGCCCGGACGTCGATGACGCGCCGCCCGCCGCCCTGCGCGGCCAGGCCCCGGGCGGTGGCGCCGGTGTTCCCCAGGACGAGGACGGCGTCGGCGTCGGCGCGGGTGGCCGGCGCGAGGTCCTGGTCCTGCCACACCTGCTGGTAGAAGAACGGGTCGTCGGCCGCGGCGGACCGGGCGGTTTCGGCCGGGTCCGCGGGGAGCCGGTCGGCGCCGGCTCCGAGGTGGCGGCCACCGAAGTTCTCGATGCGGACCAGTTCGGCCCCGGACGCGTCGAGGATGCGGACGTCGAACTGCCGCAGCCCCGAGGCCGCGTCCGCGTCGCCGACGGGGACGGCGTGCGCGTAGCAGGTGCGGGGCAGCGGTTCCCGCGGCGCCCGGACCTCCAGCGCGCCGAGGCTGAACGGCACGGCGAGCGGCCGGCCCTCCTCCGGTCGCGGCAGGTCCGCCCAGTGGCAGGCGCGGAGCGCACCGTCGAGCAGCGCCGGCGGCAGGAGCTCCGCCGGGGCGGCGTCCGTCTCGGGCAGGGCGAGGCGGACCAGCGCGCCGCCGGGCCCGAAGTGGACGTCCTCGATGACGTCGAAGGCGGTTCCGTAGGCGAACCGCGCGGCCTGGTAGGCGCGTTGCACGGCGGCGCCGTCCCGGTGCTGCGGGCAGGCCGCGCGCAGCGCGTCGAGGTCGGCGGGCGCGGCGGGGGCGGGCCGCTCGGCGGGGGACGGTGCGCGGACCGTGCCCCGCACATGGACGGTGCGCTCCTCGCCGTTCGGGCTCCAGACGGTGAAGGCCAGTTCCCGGTCCGCGGCGCCGCTCCGGCCGGCCGGGCGGGCGAGGGTGACGAAGACGTCACGCGCCTCGTCCTCGATCACCACCGGCCGCCCCCACAGCACGTCCCGCAGGGAGTGCGCGCCGGCGAGTCCGGCCAGTTCGGCCGCGGCCCGGGCCATCTCCAGGCAGGCGGCACCGGCCAGCAGCGGCCGGCCGTCGATGACGTGGTCGCGCACCAGGGGTTCGTCGGCGCGGAAGGTCCGGCGGAAGCGGACCTCGTCGAGGGTGGACTCGTTGGCGTCGAGGAGCGGGTGCGGTCGGGCGGGCGCCGCCGCGGGCCCGTCCTGGCTCCGGTCGGCGGCGGGGACCCAGTGGCGTTCGCGGGCGAACGGGTAGTGCGGGGCGGGGATCCGGCGCGGCGGCACGCCGTCACCGGGGCCGAGGGCGTCCCAGTCGGCCGTGCCGTCGTGCGTCCACCTGGCGGCGAGCGCGGCGGCCGGACCATCCCGGTGCTGCGGTGCGGGGCCGGTGGCGCCGCCCCGCAGCAGTGCCGGGTCCGGTGTGCCGTCGCGGTGGGCGCGCAGCGCGCGGGCGAGCGTGGCGCCGTCCTCGGCGACCACCGCCAGGCGCTCCTCCCATACCTCGCGGCCGTGTTGGAGGGTGTGGGCGAGGTCCTCGGCGCGGACGTGGGCGCGCTCGACGAAGTCGGCGAGGCGGTCCGCGTAGGCGCCCAGCCGCTCCGTGTCCCGCGCGGAGAGCGGGAAGACCAGCGGCCGTGCGAACCGCTGCCCGGCCACGGGGGCGTCCGTGCGCACGGGGCCGTCCCGGTACTCCTCCAGGACCAGGTGCGCGTTGGAGCCGCCCGCGCCGAAGGAGCTCAGCCCGGCCCGGCGGGGCGACGGGCCGGATTCCGCGACCGGCTCGGGCCAGTCGGCGGCCTCCCGCTGCACCCGGAACGGTGCGCGCCCGAAGTCGATGTTCGGGTTGAGCTCCTCGGAGTGCAGCGAGGGGACGAGCTGCCGGTGCCGGAACTGCAGCAGCACCTTGGTCAGCCCGGCGATGCCGGCCGCCGACTCCAGGTGGCCGATGTTCGACTTCACCGAGCCGATGGGCCACCGCTGCCCGTCCGGGGCCGCGGTGCCGAAGACCTTGGCGAGTCCGGCGATCTCGATCGGGTCGCCCAGGGAGGTGCCGGTGCCGTGCGCTTCGACGTATCCGATGTCCGACGGTTCGAGTCCCGCCCCGTGCAGCGCCCGGCGTACCGCCTCGGCCTGCGCGTGCGGACTGGGCACGGTGTAGCCGTTGGTGCGCCCGCCGTGGTTGACGGCGTGGCCGCGGATCACCCCGTAGATGTGGTCGCCGTCCCGCACGGCCGCGGCCAGCGGCTTGAGCAGCACCGCCCCGACGCCCTCGCCGGGGACGTAGCCGCTGCCGCCGGCGCCGAAGGCCCGGCACCGGCCGTCGGCGGAGACGAACCTGCCCTGGCTGAGGAAGACGTACTTGTACGGGTGCAGGGAGAGGTTCACCCCGCCGGCGATGGCCACCTCGCTCTCCGCCCTGCGCAGACTCTCGCAGGCCAGGTGGATCGCGGTCAGGGACGACGAGCACATGGTGTCGAGGGCGATGCTCGGCCCGGTCAGGCCCAAGGTGTAGGACACGCGGTTGGCGATCGAGGCGAACGAGGAGCCGGTGACCCTGATGCCGCCGCGCTCCGCGTCGGCCGCCCCGTAGAGCTGGTACTCGCCGTACATCACCCCGACGAAGACGCCCACGCTGTGCCCGGACAGTGCGTCCCGGCGGTATCCGGCGTCCTCCAGGACGTGCCACGAGGTCTGAAGGAACAGGCGCTCCTGCGGGTCCATCAGCTCCGCCTCGCGGGGGGAGATGCCGAAGAAGAGCGGGTCGAAGCGGTCGATGTCGCGCAGGAAGCCGCCCCACTTGGAGGAGGCGCGGCCACGGGCGGACGGGTCCGGGTCGAAGTAGCGCGCGTGGTCCCAGCGTTCGGCGGGGATCTCGGTGATGCAGTCGCGGCCGTCGGCGAGGTTCTGCCAGAACGCGTCCAGGTCGTCGGCCATGGGGTAGCGGCCGGTGAGCCCGATGACGGCGACGGCGTCGTCGCCGTACGGCGCGTCCGAAGCCGAAGCCGGGGCCGGGGCCGGCGCTGCGGGAGCGGTGCGGGCGGCAACGGGCGCTTCGTCCCGAGCGGCAGCGGCGGCCTCCGCTGCCGCGTCGTCCACGCCGGTGGGGGCGGCCAGTTCGCGCAGGCGGGCGGCGTGTTCCGCGACGAAGTACCCCGCCAGTTCCTCCAGGGTGGCGTACTCGAAGAACAGGGTCTTGGGCAGATCGGCGAAGTGCCGGTCGAGTTCGGCGTTGAGCGTGGTGATGATGAGCGAGTCGATGCCGTAGCGGTCGAAGGGGACCCGCAGGTCGAGCTCCGCCGGGTCGAGTTTGGTCCGCTCGGCGAGCAGCTCGCGCAGGAAGGTCCCCACCCACGTGGTGAGGTCCGCCTCGGACAGCTCCGTCCGGGCCGTCCCGGGGGCCGCGGACGGCCGTGCCACGGACCGCACGGGGACCGGCGCGAGCGCCGCCGCGACCCGGTCCGGGTCCCCGTATCCGACGAGGACCGCACCGCCGTCCTCGCGCAGCGCCGCGTCGAAGGCCCCCAGGCCGTCGGCCGTCGGCATCGGAACCAGGCCGAGGCGGTGGCGCAGCGCCCGGGCGGCGTCCTCGTCCTGGCGCATGCCGCCGTCCCGCCAGAGCGGCCAGGCGAGGGAGAGGGTGCGGCCGGGGCGGCGGCCGTCCGCCGCGCGGGCGCGGCGGCGCTCGGCGAAGGCGTCGAGGAACGCGTTGGCGTAGGCGTAGTCGCTCTGCCCCGGGTTGCCGAAGACGCCGGCGACGGAGGAGAAGCAGACGAAGAAGTCCAGCGGGTCCTCGGCGGTGAGCCGGTCGAGGTGGACCGTGCCGTGCACCTTGGGACGCAGGACCTCGGTGAACTCCTCCCAGCTCTTGCGGAGCAGGAACCCGTCGTGCAGCGTGCCGGCCGCGTGCACCACGCCGCGCAGCGGGCCGTGGTCGGCCCGGACGGCCGCGAGCAGCGCGCCCAGGCTCTCCTCGTCGGCCACGTCCACACGCCGGAAGACGACCTCGCACCCGCCCGCCCTGAGGTCCGCGATCCGCCGCTCGGCCTCCGGGCCCGGCTCGGTCCGGCCGGTCAGCACCAGGGTCGCGGTGACCTGGCTCGCGAGGTGCTCGGCCACCGTCAGGCCGAGCCGGCCCGCGCCGCCGGTGAGCAGATAGACCCCGCCGTCCCTGAGCGCCGGGCCGTCCGCGGCTGCGGGGGCGGCTTCGGAGGCGGTGTCGAGCCGCCGGTGGCGGCGTACCTGCCGGACGCCGTCGCGGTACCGCGTCTCGGTCTCTCCGTCGTCCAGGAGCGCCAGTTCTTCGACGAGCGTGCGCAGCACGGGGGCGTCGGCGTCCAGGCCGACCAGGCGGTGGAGCAGGCGCGGGTTCTCCAGCGTGACGCTCCGGGCCAGGCCGGTGAGGGCGGCGGCTGCGGGGCTCGCGCCGTCCGCGTCGGTGCGGTGGGCGACCAGCACGGCGGTGCGGTCGCCGCCGCGGCGCTCCAGGAGCGCCTTGGTGAGGGCGAAGACGCTGTGCAGGCCGTGGTCGAGCAGGGCCGGGATGAGCGGCTGCGCGGGGTCGTCGGCGTCGCACCAGGTGTGCAGCACGGCGGTGGGGGTCCGGCCGCTCTCCGCCAGCCGGTCGAGGAGCGCGGCGAAGTCGGCCTGGCTGCCCGGGTCCACGGTGTAGTGGCCGCTGTCCACCGCGGCGAACTCCGCACCGGGGGTCACCAGGACCACGTCGGGTTCCCCGTCGCCGGCGGCACGCAGCTCCTCGGCCAGTACGGAGCGCCGGGCCGGGTCGTGGGCGAGCAGCAGCCGCGGGCCGGTCGGGACCGGGGCGGTCGGGTCCGCCGCGCGCTGCCCGGCGGGCTCCCAGGCGCTGCCGAACAGGGCGCTCTCCGGCTGCCGTCGGTCGTCCCGCACGGTGCGCACGGACAGGTCGCGGAGCCGGGCCAGCAACCGCCCCTCCGGGTCCAGGACGTCGACGTGCGCCTTGGTCTGCTTCTCCCCCGAGCCGGACGCGGGCAGCGTGACGTGCGCGAGGCAGTGCCGGGGCAGCGGCGCGAACACCTCCAACCCGCCCAGGGCCAACGGCAGGTAGGTGGTGCCCTCGTCCTCGCCGGCGGCGAGCAGGCCGACCACGGCGTGCAGGGCGCCGTCGAGCAGCGAGGGGTGCAGGACGAAGCCGGCGGCGGCGCCGGGCGCGGTCCGGGCCGCGTCCCCCTCTGCCGACCCGGTCGGCCCGAACCCATCGGCCGGTGCCTCCAGGTCGGGCAGTTCGGGCAGTTCGAGGACGCCCAGTGCCTGCGCGTCGCCGCGGTGCAGTTCGCGCAGGGAGCGCATGGCCGGGCCGTAGTCGAGCCCGCGGTCCCGCAGCAGGGTGTAGAGCTCGGGCGCGGCGAGCCGGTCCGGACACCGCGCGATGAGGGCGTCGGGGTCGACGGGGGCGGGCGGGGCCGCCGGCGGCCGGACGGTGAGTTCCCCGCGGGCGAAGACCTCGGGGTCGCCGTCGGTCCCGCCCGCCCCGTCGGCGATCGCGAACCGCGCGCCGTCGCCGTGCGGGGTGAGCCGGACGTGCACCGTCCGTGGCCCCCGGGCGAAGGACAACGGCCGCTCGAAGGCGACCCGGTGCAGGGACGGCCCGCCCGATGCGGCCTCGGGCAGGGCGAGCGCCCCGGCGGCGCGGGCCATCTCCAGGTAGCCGACGGCGGGCATGATGGCCTCGCCCCCGACCCGGTGCCCGGCGAGGTAGAACTCGTGGCCCGTCAGGACGGTGGCGTAGCGGTGCTCGGCGAGGGTGGAGACGTTGGCGCCGATCAGCGGGTGCAGGCGCTCCGGCGCACGGTCCGCGGCGTTCGGGGCGTCCGGGGCGCTTGGGTCTTCGGGGTCGAGCCAGACCCGCCGGCCCTCGAACGGGTAGGTGGGCAGGGGGATACGGCGGCGGCGCTCGTCGGCGTAGAACGCCGCCCAGTCCACCTCCGCCCCGTCGAGCCAGGCGGTGCGCACGGCTTCGAGGAGTTCCCGGCCGGACGGCTCGCCGCCGGGGGTGAACGTCCGCCGGCCGGCGCGGACCTCGCCGTCGCCGGTGACGCAGCCGGGCCCGGACCGCTCCCGCAGGAGCCGTACGGCCTCGGCGCGGTCCGTGCAGACGACCGCCCGCCGGTACCGGTGGACCTGCCGGCCCAGGGCGAGGGTGTAGGCGGCGTCGGCGAGGTCCGTGTCCGGGTGCCGGTCGAGGTGGTCGGCGAGGGCGTCGGTGAGGGTTTCCAGTGCCGTGCCGGTCTTGGCGGACAGCACCAGCAGGTGCGCGTCGTGCCCGGAGGGGCCGGACGGCTCCTGCCGCGGGGCTTCCTGGAGGACGGCGTGCGCGTTGGTACCGCCGATGCCGAACGAGCTCACGCCGGCCCGCAGCGGTCCGTCCGCGGTCCAGGGCGTGGTCTCGGTGCTGACGTAGAACGGTGTCACGGGGAAGTCGATGGCCGGGTTGGGTCGCTCGTAGTTGAGCGTCGGCACCAGGACCCGGTGGCGCAGCATCAGCGCGGTCTTGATCACGCCGGCCACGCCGGCGGCGGCGTCGAGGTGGCCGACGTTGGACTTGAGCGAGCCGATCGCGCAGAAGCCGGTGTCCTGCGTGCCGCGGCGGAACGCGTCGGTGAGCGCGGAGACCTCCACCGGGTCGCCGAGCCGGGTGGCGGTGCCGTGCGCCTCGACGTACGTCACGCTCCGCGGCTCGGTGCCGGACACGGCGTGCGCCTCGGCGATGACGGCCGCCTGGCCCTCCTTGCCCGGGGCGGCGTAACTCACCTTCAGGGAGCCGTCGTTGTTGGTCGCCGTGCCCTTGATCACGGCGTGGATGGTGTCGCCGTCGTTGACGGCGTCCTCCAGGAGCTTGAGGACCACGATCCCGACACCGTTGCCGAGCACGGTGCCGCTGGCGTCCGCGTCGAAGGTGCGCACCCGGCCGTCGGAGGAGAGGATCGCGCCCTCCTCGTACAGGTATCCGCGGGTCTGCGGCAGCTTGACCGTCACGCCGCCGGCCAGCGCCATGTCGCACTCGCCGTTGACCAGCCCCTGGCAGGCCAGGTGGATCGCCACCAGGGAGGTCGAGCAGGCCGTCTGGACGCTGTAGCTCGGGCCGCGCAGGTCCAGCTTGTAACTGACCCGCGTGGCCAGGAAGTCCTTGTCGTTGCCGACCATCACCTTGAAGTGGTCGGAGGTCGCGGTCTGGTCGATGCGGGGCAGCACGTTCTGCTGGAGGTAGGTGTTGATCGCCGCGCCGCCGTAGACGCTGATCAGGCCGTCGTAGCGGCGCGGATCGTACCCGGCGTCCTCCAGTGCCGTGTGGCAGCTCTGGAGGAAGAGCCGCTGCTGCGGGTCGATGACCTCCGCCTCCGCGGGGGTCATCTCGAAGAACCCGGTGTCGAAGAGGTCGACGTCCGGGAGGATGCCGTGCGCCGGCACGTACGACGGATCGGCGCGCAGCGCCGCCGGTATGCCGGCCCCGGCGAGCTCGTCGTCGCTGAACCGCGCGATGCCCTCGCGACCGGCGCGCAGCAGCTCCCAGAATTCCCCCACGCTGTCGGCGCCCGGGAAGCGCCCGGCCATGCCCACGATGGCGACGTCGGTCCCGGACACTTCAGTGCCGTCCTGCGAACTCACGGTCGTTCCTTCTTCCCTTGCTGCCCGGCCTCCGCACGGAGGCCGGGGTCATTCGGCAGACGAGGAGCTTTTCGGTCGGGCGCGGATCACACGGCGGTGAACCGGGCCGCCCGCTCGCGCAGCAGTGCGGCGGTCTCGGCCATCAGGTGCTCGGCGACGGTGTCGGCGTGACGCGCCTGCCAGGGCTCCAGGACGGTGCCGCGCACCCAGGAGTTGAAGGCGCCCATGGCCGGTCCGCAGTAGATCAAGTAGTCGACGGTCCGGCCGGGTTCGCCGCGCTGCGCGAGCCGGAAGCCGCGGTCGAGGTAGGTCCGGAAGGCGTCGGCCATCGCCCTCTTGGGGTCGCCGCCGGCCGACGTGGTGGCCGCGGGGAGCGGTCCGCGCAGGAACCTCTCCTCGATCCGGGCCCTGGTCGGGGCGTCGAGGTCGGCCAGCGAGTCGTGGCGGCGCCACAGTTCGTGCAGCTTGCCGGCGCGGGCGGGCAGGAACACGCCGCGCTTGACCACCTGCGCCCGCACGCCCAGTTCGAACATCTCCGGGGCGGGCGCGAGGGCCACGTCGTGGACGTCGAGCTCCTGGAGCAGGTCCTTGACGGCCGGGCTGGTGGCCGCCTCCGGGGTGCACTGGTTGATCGAGCCGGTGAGCACGAAGTCCGCGCCGAGCAGGAACGCGGCGGCTGCGGCCTCCGGGCTGCCGATGCCGCCGGCCGCGCCCACGTGCACCCGCGGTCCGGTGCCGGACGCCGCGTCCCGCAGTCGCAGCACGGTGGGCAGCAGGGTGGTGAGGCTGCCGGCGGCGTCGTACCAGCCGGATCCGGTCTCCACGCACAGGTCGTCGGCGAGCGGAAGGTCCGCGTAGCGCGCGGCGTCCTGCCCGGTCAGGGCTCCCGCGTCGACCAGGTCCTGGACGAGGGGGCGGGGGGCGGGCGCGAGGAACGCTGCTGCCATGTCGGTGCTGGACACCTTGGCGAGCACCCGGCCGCCGCTGAGCCGGTACTTGACGAGGGCGGGGGTGATGCGCAGGAAGCCGGACGCCTCGACGGTGCGCACGCCGGTGCGCAGGAAGAGGTCGACCAGCGCCATCTCCCGCTCCGGGTCGGCGTGTTGGTGGAGCAGGTTCGCGCCGTAGGCCCCGTCGGCGCCGAGGTCGGCGCGGATCGTGTCGAGGCCCGCCGCGACCTCGTCCAGGGTCAGTCCGCCGGTCCCGAAGAAGCCCATGCCGCCCGCCTTCGCGAGGCGCACCAGGAGATCCGCGCCGGACACCCCGCCGTACATCGAGCCGGCGAGGCAGGCATGGCGCAGGCCGTAGCGCTCGCGGAAGGTGTCGGAGCCGAGCGCCGCGGGCCGGGCCGCGTCGACGGCCTCCGCGACGGCTACCGGCGGTGCGGGCTCGACAGCGGGCGCCTGGACCGCGGGTTCGTGGACCGCGGGTTCGTGGACCGTGGTCTCGTGGACCGCGGGTTCCTGGACCGCAGGTTCCTGGACCGCGGGCCCCTGGAGCGCGGGCTCTTCCACGGTCAGCGGCTCGGCCTCCGCCTGGATCTTGGTGACGAGCTTGCGCAGCACCGCGCCGGGGCCGAGCTCCTCGAACGCGAAGTCGCCCTTGCCCATGAGGTACCGCACCGTGTCGGTCCACCGCACCGGCGAGGCGATCTGACGGGCCAGCAGCTGCTTCACCTCGCCGGGGCCGTACGGCCGGGCGTGCACGTTGGCGAGGACGGGGACCGCCGGGTCACGCAGCGTGAACCCGTCGAGGTAGGCGGCGAACTCCTCGGCCGTGTCCCGCAGATAGCGTGAGTGGAAGGGGGCGCTGACGTTCAGCGGCACGTAGTGCGCACCGAGCCCCTGGAACACCGGCTTGGCCAGGTCGATCTCGTCGGCGGGCCCGGCCAGCACGAACTGGGTGGGCGCGTTGTGGTTGGCGATGTCCAGGCCGGTCAGCCCGTGGTCGGCCAACGTCCGCTCCACCGTGGCCAGATCACGGCCGATGACGGCCGCCATCCGGCCGCCGCCGGCTCGGCTCATCAGCTCGCCCCGGCGGGTGACCAGCCGCAGCCCGGTCTCGAAGTCGAAGGATCCGGCGGCGAACAGCGCGGCGTACTCGCCGAGACTGTGGCCGACGAGGTAGTCCGGCGGCTCGGGGTCCTCGCGTCGGGTGCGGAGCCAGGTCAGCGCGCTGACCACGAAGAGCGCGGGCTGGGTGAACTGCGTCCGGCCCAGCTCCCGCCGGGGGTCCTCGACACACAGTTCGCGGATCGAGTACCCGAGCACCGAGTCCGCCAGCGCGGTCTGCTCGGGAAACTCCTCGAAGAGGTCCTTGCCCATCCCCTTGGCCTGGCTGCCCTGGCCCGGGAATCCGTACACCTTCATGACGCCGTCCTTGGATACGGGGTGGGATCGGTTGCGGGGGGCCACCGCGGCGCGCACGGCCGCCAGCGACCGGGTGTCCTCGCCCAGCGGGCTGAGCAGCGGCAACGACCGGGAGCGCGAGGAGGCGGCCAGGCCCTTGCGGGCGAAGTTGTGCAGGGTGCCGGCCGGTCCGAGGTCCAGGTACTGGAACGGACCGCGCCGCTCCAGCGCCGCCAGGGTCTCGGCGTACGCGATGGGCTGCCTGGTCGCCCGCCACAGGTGGTCGACCGTCACCCGGGCCACCTCGCCCGCACTGGCACAGGACACGACGGGGATCCGCGGCGGTCGCAGCCCGGTCCCCGCCATGACGGACCGGAACAGCGGCTCACCGGCGTCCATCAGCCGCGAGTGGAAGGCGTACCCGACCGGGACCCGCTGGCACACCACCTGGCGGGCCCGCAGCAGGTCCTCGACCGCGACCAGGTCCTCCTCGGCACCGGAGACCACGAAGTGGCCGGGGTAGTTCCGGGCGGCGACCTCGGTCCGCTCGCGCAGCAGCGGGAGGTCCTGGTGGAGCGCCACGTCCTCCAGGACCGCGAGCATGCCGCCGCGCGGCGCGTCGCGCAGCGCCCTGGCCTGGCGGACCAGGAGCCGCAGGCACACGTCGGCGTCGAGCACGCCCGCGAGGACGGCCGCGGTGAACTCGCCGAGGCTCGCGCCGAGCAGCAGGTCGGGCTCGATGCCGTACGCGATGAGGGTTTCGGCCAGGGCGAGTTCGACCATGACGATCGCCGGGTGGGTGAACTCGATGTCGTCGAACGGTTCGCCGCGTCCGCGGCCCGGGGCGTACAGGGTCGCCAGCACCGACTCGCCGAGCTCCGTCTCGGCCGCCGCGTCGAGGCGGTCCAGGGCACGGCGGAACACCGGTTCCGCCTGGTACAGGGACCAGCCCATCCGGCTGTACTGCGAACCCTGTCCGGAGAACTGGAAGACGACGGGCCGGCTCAAGCGCGTTCACCGCCCTGCTGCCGGCGTATCTCCGCGACCTGGAACTCGCCCTCGTGGAAGACGCCGAGGCCGGGTGGGACGGGCCGGTCCGCCAGGGCCGCGTCGGCGAGTTCGCCGACGGGCCGGTCGAGGCCGTCCAGCATGGCTTCGAGGACGGACTGGAGCCCGAGCAGGAGCCGGGTCGCGCCGGCGTCGGTGACCTGGTCCCGGTGGTAGGAGAGGTGCACGGTGACGACGTTGGTGGGGAACACGTCGAGGCGCAGCGGGAAGCCCATCTTGGAGACGAAGAACGCGGTGCCGGAGCGCTCCATGGTGTCCACGCCGACGTTCTGGAACACGATGTAGCTCTCGCAGGGCAGGGCGCCCCCGGGCAGGTCGCTCCAGCCGAGGACGGTGTCCAGGGGCGTGGTCTCGTGGCCGCCCATCTCGACGAGGGCGTCGAAGAGTTCCCTGAGGAACTCCCCCGCGTCGTGGCCGCGGTCCAGGCGGGTGCGCAACGGCAGGATGTTGAAGGCGGGACCCACCATCGTGGAGAGCGCCTCGGGGTCGGCGACCGGCGAGGAGCGGCCGGCGAGGAGCACGCCGTGCACCACGTCGTCGGACGCGGTGTATGCGGCGTTCACCAGCGCCCAGGCGCCCTGGAACAGCGCGTTGAGCGGGAGGTGGCCTCGCTGGGAGAGGCGCCGCAGACCCAGGGTGGTGTCCCGGTCCAGGGTGATGATCTGGCGGGCGCAGCCGTCCTCGGCGGGGCCCGCCGGCAGCTGCTTGCGGAGCCCGTCGGACAGGGCGGTCGGCCGGGTGAGGCCCGCGAGGGCACGCCGCCAGTACTTCTCGGCGGGCTGGTCCGGCAGGGCGCGCACGCCGTCGACGAACTCCTTGAACGGCAGCCGGTCCACTGCGGGAGTCGGGGCGCGGCCCGCGGCGGCGGCGTCGAGCAGTTCCTGTAGCCGGTCGGTGACGATCTCGAAGCTCCACCCGTCCAGGCAGAAGTAGTTCAGGCTCACCACGACCAGCGCGGTGTCCGCGTCGAGCAGGGCGACCAGGTAGCGGAGCCCGGAGGCGCTGCCCAGGTCGACGCCGCGCTCCCGGTCCGCGGCGAGGTACGTCTCCAGCCGTGCGTCCTGCTCGGCGCCGGGCCGGCCGCGCCAGTCGGCGAAGGTCGTCTCGGGGGTGGCTTCCTCGTGCACCACCTGCACCGGTTCCGCGAGGCCTTCCCAGGCGAAGGTGGTGCGCAGCAGCGGGTGTTCGCCGATCAACTGCCGGAAGCACTCGACGAAGACGTCCTCGCTGAACTCGGACACCCGCAGCAGCTGCATGCGGTGCACGAGGAAGAGGCCGGGCTCGGGGCGCTCCCGCCATACGCCCAGGGCCCACTGCTGGAACGGGGAGAGCGGGTAGACGTCGACGACGCCCGGGGCCTCGGACAGCGTGCGCAGGGCGGCACCGGCATCGTCCTGCCCGGTGGTCGCGGTCGGCGCGGGCGCGGCGGCGCCGGCTGCGGCGGCCTGCTCGTCCAGGGCGGCGGCCAGGGCGGCGACCGTGCCGTGCCGGAAGATCAGCTGCGGCGCGAACTCCAGCCCGCGCTGCCGGGACTTGGCGACGACGTGGATGGTGTGGATCGAGTCGCCGCCGAGCTCGAAGAAGTTGGTGTGCACGCCCACGTCGTCCACGCCGAGGACCTCCGCCCACACCTCGGCGAGGGCGTGCTCGGTGGGGGTCGTGGGCTCCGCGGAGGCGCCGTCGGCGTCGCCCTGGTCGAGCACCGGCGGCAGCGCGTCACGGTCGAGCTTGCCGTTGACGCCGACCGGCAGGGCGCGCAGCGGCAGGAACGCGGAGGGGACCATGTAGTCCGGCACCCGCTCCTTGAGGTAGCGGCGCAATGCGCGCACCAGCTCGGCGCCGGCGCGGTGGAACGCGGGGTCGTTCGTCAGGGCCTCCGGCGCGCGCGGCCCGTCCGGCAGGGCCCGCTCCAGGGCGAGCGGGTCGGTGCCGGCGCGGCTGAGCAGGACCGCGTAGCTGCCGTCGGTCGCGTCCGGCATCCAGGTGACGGTGACGGTGCGGCCGGTGTCCTCGCCGAGCTGCCACCACTGCTCCGGGTCCGCGTGGGCGCCGGGGTCGAGCGCGGTGTCCCGGACGAGTTCGCCGACGATCTCCTCGGCGTCCCGGTCGCGGAGTCGGTCCCGCTTGAGGTTGACGGCGGCGAGGCGGGCGTTGGGCACGCCGAGCACCGCGAGCGCCTCGGGCTGCTCCTCGTCGAGGTGCCGGCGCACCGCGGCGAGGCCGCCGCCGGCCGGCCAGTCCAGGGTGACGACGTCCGTGTCGCGGTCGGCGGCCGGCGCTCCGACGTGGAGGACGGCGTCGTAGCGGTAGCGGGTCAGTTCGTTGTCATGGCGGCCCCGGCGCAGCTGTACGTCGACGCCGCTGAGGGACGGGCGTTCCTCGCGCAGCGCGGTGAAGAACGCGGGGTGCACGAGCAGTTCCTGCTCCTGGCGGGTCTGCCGGGCGATCCGGCCGCGCAGCCGCCCGACGGACAGCTTCGCCGTGGCGCGGCTCAGTTCGACGTCGGTGTGGAAGGTGTCGAGCAGGGCGAGGTTGCGCAGGTCGCCCACGAAGACGGCGCCGTCGCCGGTCAGGCTGTCCAGGGCCTGGCCGAGGACGGTGCGCAGGTAGGCGGCGTCGGGGAAGTACTGGACGACGGAGTTGAGGATCACCACGTCGAAGGGCTCGTCGGAGAGTCCGGCGACCTCGTCGGCGGCGCGGCGCGACAGGGTGACGCCCGCGAGCTCGGGGCGCGCGTCGATCAGTCGGGTACGGACGAAGTCCAGGGCGGCCGAGGAGATGTCGGTGCCGTGGTAGCTCTCGCAGTGCGGGGCGATGCGGGACAGCAGCAGGCCGGTGCCGCAGCCGATCTCCAGGACACGCCTGGGCTTGAGGGCGAGGATGCGGGCGACGGTGCCGTCGACCCACTCCCGCATCTCCTCGGCGGGCAGCGGTTCGCCGGTGTAGCTGCTGTTCCAGCTGATGATGTTGAAGTCCGCCTCGCGCGGGTCGGTGTCCTGTGCGTAGGCCCGGTCGAACACCTCCGCCCACTGTGCGACCCGTTCGGCCATCGGGTCCTCGTCGGACTCCGCCGCGGCGGGCCCGGTGCCCGGCACGACATAGGCGACGAGCTGTTTGTGGTCGGGGTCGTGTGCGTCGTCGCGGGTGACGACGGCCGCCTCCTGCACGTCCGGGTGCTGCGTGAGCGCGGCCTCGACCTCGCCGGGCTCGATGCGGATGCCGCGGACCTTGACCTGGAAGTCGGCGCGACCGCGGTACTCGATCGCCCCGTCCGGCAGCAGCCTGGCCAGGTCGCCCGTCTTGTACAGCCGCTCGCCCGGGGCGCCGAACGGGTCGGGGACGAACCGCTCCTCGGTGAGCTCGGGCCGGTTGTGGTAGCCGCGGGCCACCTGTACGCCGCCGATGTGCAGTTCGCCGACGACGCCGACCGGCACCGGGTTGAGCCGCTCGTCGAGGATCAGGACGCGGGTGTTGGCGATGGGGCGGCCGATGGGCACGATGCCGCGCGCGTCGCCGGGCACGCACTGCCAGGAGGTGACGTCGACGGCCGCCTCGGTGGGGCCGTAGAGGTTGTGCAGCTCCGTCTTCGGCAGCCGCGCGAAGAACCGCTCCTGGAGGGCGAACGGCAGGGCCTCGCCGCTGCACACGACGCGGCGCAGGTCGGCGCAGTGCGCGACGAGGCCGTCCTGGCCGAGGAAGACCTGGAGCATCGAGGGCACGAAGTGGGCGGTGGTGACCCGCTCCCTGCCGATCACCTCGGCGAGCCTGGCCGGGTCCTTGTGCTCGTCGGGGCCCGCCACGACCAGGGTCGCGCCGGTCAGCAGCGGCCAGAAGAACTCCCACACGGAGACGTCGAAGCTGAACGGCGTCTTCTGGAGCACCCGGTCGGTGCCGTCCAGGCGGTACCGGTCCTGCATCCACAGCAGCCGGTTGACGATGCCCCGGTGGGTGTTGAGGACGCCCTTGGGCTGCCCGGTGGAGCCGGAGGTGTAGATCATGTAGGCGAGGGTGTCCGGGCCGGCTCCGTGCTCGACCGGCTCGCCGGACTCCTCGGCGAACTCCGCCCGGCGCGTGTCGAGGGCGACCACCTCCGCGTCCGTCGGGGGCAGTTCGGCGACCAGGTGTTCCTGGGTGAGGACGAGGTCCGGGGCCGCGTCGTCGAGCATGAACGCTCGGCGGCGCGCGGGGTAGTCCGGGTCGATCGGGACGTACGCGGCACCCGACTTCAGCACGCCGAGCAGCGCGACGACCAGTTCGACGGAGCGTTCCGCGCAGACGGCGACGAAGCGCTCGGGGCCCGCGCCGCGGCGGCGCAGCCAGCCGGCGAGCTGGTTGGCGCGGCGGTCCAGTTCCGCGTAGCTGATCCGTTCGCCGTCGAAGACGAGCGCCGGGGCGTCGGGGGTGCGCCGGGCCTGGTCGGCGATCAGGTCGGGCAGGCAGCGGTCCGCGCCGTCGAAGGTCCGGGCGGTGTCGTTCCACTCCTCGACGATCCTGCGGCGCTCGGGCTCCGGGAGCACCGGGAGCCGGGAGACGGCGAGCTCGGGTCGGGCGACCGCGGCTTCCACCACGGCGCGGAAGGCGTCCATCAGGCGGCGTACGGTGCCCGGTTCGAAGACGTCGCGGTTGTACTCCACCTCGACCAGGAGCTCGTCGGCGCAGTCGACGACGCTGATCCACAGGTCGAACTTGGAGGTGTCGATGCGGACGCCCTCGATCGCCTCGATGACCAGCTCGTCGCCGGGCTTGAGCTCCCGGGCGGGCAGGAAGTTGAAGCAGACCTGGAACAGCGGGTTCTGCGACAGGTACCGCTCGGGTTGCAGCGCGTCGACGAGGACCTCGAACGGCACCTCCTGGTGCTGCTGGGCCCCGTTGACGACCTCCTGCACCCGGCGCAGCACCTCGCGGAAGTCCGGGTCCCCGGACATGTCCGTCTTGTAGACGAGGGTGTTGACGAACATGCCGATGAGCGGCTCGATGTCGACCTGGGTCCGGTTGGTCACCGGTGAGCCGACCGGGATGCCGCTCTGGCCGGTGTAGCGGTGCAGCAGCACGTTGAGCGCGCCGAGCAGCACGACGAACAGGCTGACGCCCTCGCGGCGGCACAGCGCCTGGAGTTCGGTGCGCAGGGAGTCGGGATAGAAGTCCCTGAGGTCGCCGCCCTCGAAGGTCTGCAGGGGCGGACGCGGCCGGTCCAGGGGCAGCTCCAGGTTCTCCGTACGGTCGCCCAACTGGCGGCGCCAATAGTCGAGTTGGTTTTCCAGGCGGTCACCGGAGAGGTACTGGCGCTGCCAGACGGCGAAGTCCGCGTACTGCACGCGGAGATCGGCGAGCGGGGAGGGCCGGCCCGCGGCGAACGCTTCGTACAGGGTGAAGAGTTCCTGCCAGAACAGGCCGAGCGACCAGCCGTCGACCACGACGTGGTGGGCGTTGAGCAGCACGACGTGCAGTTCGGGTTCGAGCCGGTAGAGGGTGATCCGCAGGAGCGGGCCGGTCGCCAGGTCGAACGGCCGGCGCCCCTCGTCGAAGACCAGCGCGTCGAGCCGGGCCGGGTCGTCGGTGACGTCGACCAGGTCGATGGGGACGCGGACGTCGTCGAGGATCTCCTGCCACGGTTCGCCGTTCTCGCTGGGCAGGCGGGTGCGCAGCGACTCGTGCCGGCGCACCACCTCCTCGGCGGCGCGCTCAAGGACCTCGCGGCGCAGCGGCCCGCGGAGCCGGAAACTCATCGGGACGTTGTAGGCGGGGCTGTCGGGCACCATCTGGTCGAGGAACCAGAGGCGGCGCTGGGCGAAGGAGAGCGGCGGACGGTCGCCGGCCGGGCGGCGCGGGATGCCGGTGCTCCCCGACGCGCGGGCGGCGCCGCTCAGCTTCTCCAGCAGTGCCCGCTTCTGCGGGGACAGTCGCGCCTTGCGCGAGGTGGCGAGGTCTTCGCTGGACATGGCGGGCAAACTCCTCTGTTCAGAGACGGCGTCCTGGCTCTCGCCGGTTCACGCAAGCAGGGTGCTGATGGTCTCTTCGGGCAACTCGTCGATGCGCTCGATCAGTTCGGCTTCGAGCAGCTGCACCATGTCGGCCAGGGTGCGGGCCTGGAACAGCTCACCGAGGTCGAGCTCGAACGGGAAACCGCTCTTCAGCCGGGAGATGATCTGGGTGGCCAGGATCGAGTCGCCGCCCACCTCCTGGAAGTCGTCCTCGGGACGGGCCGTGGTGACGCCCAGCACCTCGCGCCAGGCGTCGACGACCAGTTCCTGGAGCGAGCCGCCGCCCGTCTCCTCGGGTGCCGCGGCGTCCGCGGCCACCTCGGCGACCGGCTCCGCCGCGGGGACGACAGCGGCCGGGGACGAAGCCGGGGCCTCGACGACGGCCCGGGCCGAGGCCGTGCGCGCCGCCTCGGCGGGGCCCTCCAGCGCTCCTTCCTTCTCGGCCAGGACGACCGCCTGGTAGGCCTGGTCCTCGCGCACCGGCGCCGGCGAGAGGCTGCGCACCGCACGGAATCCGCCGCGCTCCAGTGCCTGCCGCCACAGGGCGACGCTCAACAGCGGGGAGCCCGCCAGCCGGCAGTCGTCCTCGAAGGCCCACCAGCCGCCCATCAGGCCGAAGGTGAGGGTGAAGAAGTCCTGCGCGCGGGTGGTCTCCAGGAGGATCAGCACGCCGCCGGGGCGCAGGAGTTGCCGGGCGTGGGCCAGGGTGTCGTCGATGTTGCGGGTCGCGTGCAGCACGTTGCAGGCGAGCACGACGTCCTGGCTGCCGGCCTCGAAGCCCTGCCCGGTGGGCGAGGACTCGATGTCCAGCGGCGCGAAGGTCACGAACGGGTGGTCCTTGCCGTACTGGTTGCGCCCGTACTGCGTGAAGCCGCGCGAGATGTCGGTGTACACATAGCTCAGCCGCCCGTCCGTGCCGTCCAGTGCGGGCAGCACCTTGGCGGTGGTGCCGCCGGTGCCCGCGCCGATCTCCAGGACGGAGACGGTGGCCTCCGGGTCGCGCTCGCGGCGCGCCCGGACGTACCGCGCGACGAGCCCGGCCACCAGTCCGTTGGTGTCGCCGTCGCTGTGGTACACGGCCTCCACGGCGTCGAACGAGCCGCCGGGGAAGAGCACTTCGTGCGCCTTGCGGCGGCCGGTGAGGACCTCGGGGAACTCCTCCAGGCAGATCGTCAGGAGGTGGAAGTACCCGTCCATCTCCGGGTAGTCGGCGGTCACCTCGCGCTTGAGGGCCGCCAGCTCGTCCTCGTCCCAGGTCAGTGCCGAGGGGTCGGTGACCCGTTCGGTGGTGACCAGTTCCTCGCCCTCGGCGCGCAGGTAGCCGCCGTCGGTGAGGACGCCGAGCAGCCCGTGGAACAGCGCCGCGTGGTCGTCCACCACGCCGAGCCGGCGGACCAGTTCCGCCTCGCGGTGGCGTTCGCCCGCGGTCGCGAAGACGTCCATCCGGCGCAGCGAGGCGAACAGCATCCGGCGGCAGACCTGGGTCAGCTCGCGCACCATCACGTCGGAGCGCAGCGCCGCTTCGAGGTCCCCGGCCGACGGGTCGGACCGCAGGTGCTCCTCGGCCGCCGCGTCGAGCGCGCCGAGGACGGACGGCACGGCACCGGCCTCCGGGTCCGCCGGGGCGGGGTCCTGGCCGGCCGCTCCCGGTGCGGTGCCGTCGGCCCAGACGTGCGGGAAGACGTCGCGGACGAAGGGGTGTCCCGGCAGCGCGAGGCGCCGGGGCGCGCTGCCGGTGTGCAGGCGCGGCCAGTCCACCGTGGCGCCGGTGACCCAGGCCGCCGCGAGGGCGTCCGCGTCGCGGCCGGCGGCGGCCGGGGCCGGCGCTCCCGGGCGGCGGTCGGTGACCTGTCCGCGGTGTGCACCGGGTACGTCGGCGGCGCCGCCCGCGAACGCGTCGAGGGCGGTGGTCAGTTCGTCCAGCGTGCCGGCGGCCACGGCGAGCCGTTCGGGGAACGCCTCGCGGCCCACCTGGAGCGTGTACGCCACGTCCAGGAGCGCCGCGGCGTCGGGCCCGGCCGCCCGCAGGTGGGCCGCCAGCGCCCCGGCCTTCTCGCGCAGCTGGACTTCGGTCTTCGCGGAGAGCGGGACGAGCTGCCGGCGCCGGGGCACGGCCCGAGCGGGGCGCTCCGGAGCGGTGTACTCCTCGATGATCACGTGGGCGTTGGTGCCGCTGTAGCCGAAGGAGCTCACCCCGGCCAGGCGGGGGGCCGTGCCGTCGGGGGTCCACTCGGCCAGCTCGCGGCTGACGTAGACCGGGCTGTCCTCGAAGTCGGCGTGCTTGTTCTCGTCGCGGAAGTTGGTGGCCGGGGGGAGTTGGCCGTGCCGCATGCACAGCAGCACCTTGATGGCGCCCAGTACGCCGGCGGCGCCCATGGTGTGGCCGATGTTGGCCTTGATCGAGCCGATCGCGCAGAACTGCTTGCGGTCGGTGAAGTCCGCGAACGCCTCGGTCAGTCCGTGCACCTCGATCGGGTCGCCGAGGCTGGTCCCGGTGCCGTGCGCCTCGATGTAGCGCAGGCGGTCCATGTCGATGCCGTTGCGGCGGTAGACGTCGCGCAGCAGGGCGCTCTGCGCGGGGGCGCTGGGCGAGGTGATGCCGGAGGTCCGGCCGTCCTGGTTGGTCGCGCTGCCCCGGATGACACCGAGTATCCGGTCGTTGTCCCGGATCGCGTCGGAGAGCCGCTTGAGGACGAGGACGCCGACGCCCTCGCCGACGAGCATCCCGTCGGCGTCGGCGTCGAAGGGCCGGCAGGCCCGGCCGGGCGAGACGGTGCCGAGGGCCTCCATGGTGACGAAGGTCCCGGGGTGGTTGGCCACGTACACCCCGGCGGCCAGCGCGAGGTCCGACTCGCCGGACAGCAGCAGCCGGCGGGCGAGGTCGACCGCGACCAGCGAGGACGAGCAGGCGGTGTCCACCGTCATCGCCGGGCCGCTGAGGTCCAGTTGGTAGGCGAGGCGGGCGGCCATGATGCTGGTGTCGGAGCCCATCAGCGCGTGCGCCGAGTACTCGGCCTGGGGCGCGAGCCCGGTGCTGCCGACGATGGTGGCGACGGAGCGCCCGCGCAGCGCCGAGGCGTCCTGGGCCGCGTCCTCCAGGGCGTGGTAGCAGGATTCGAGCAGGACGCGCTGGGCCGCGTCCATCGCCGCGGCCTCGCGCGGGGCGATCCGGAAGAAGGCCGGGTCGAAGAGCTCGCTGCCGGACATGGCGCCGTAGCGCGGCGGCGCGGCGTCCGGGAAGTGCTCGCGCAGCAGGCCGAGGGCGACCGGGTCGTCGACCTCGGTGGTGCGGTCCGTGCCCTGGCTGATCACCTCCCACAGTTCGTCGGGGTTCTGCGCGCCGGCGGTGCGGCAGTGCATGCCGATGACGGCGACGGCCTCCGGCGGGGCCTGCCGGTCGAGCCGGGTCCGGACGCGTTCGGCGAGCCGGTCGAGGTCACCGGCCTCGGTCACCGCGCTGGTCGGGAGGTCCGTGCCGAAGTGCGCGTTGACCGCTTCGGTCAGCGCGACGGCCCGGTCCAGGCCGAGGTCCTGGAAGGAGGTCCGGTCGACCGCCTCGGGGGCGGCGCCGAGGACGCGGGCCACGAGGTCCGCCAGCGCCTGCTTGACGTGGGGTGACATTGAGTCTGTTTCTCCTTCAGCTCCGCGGGGCGCGCGGCTGCGCGGTGGTCTCGGCCAGGTGTGCCCGGTTGGTCCGCAGGCGCTCCTCCTCGGTCGAGGAGGTCTGCTTGCGCAGCTGGAACAGGCGGTGCCCGATCCAGCCGTGCCGCAGCGGCCCGGCGAGGTCGGGGTCGGTGTCGGTGTCGGCGGGGTCGTGCGGGAGCAGCCGCTCGATCACGAACCGGTTCCGGGCGAACACCTCGGCCCAGGTGCGTGCCGTGGGGACGCTGATCCCGGCGCCGGCGTCGACCAGGTCGCCGCTGAGCGTGCACAGGACGTCCGCGAGGAGGACCTGCCCGCCGTCCACGACCGCCGCGTCCAGGTTCGCGAAGAGTGCCTGCTTGTCCTCGACGCGGTAGCAGCCGCCGACGGCGTACGCCAGGTCGTAGGTGCCCGGGAAGGGATCGAGCGGGCCACCGGAGTGGCACACCTCGGCCCGGTCCGCCAGGCCGCGGGCGTCGATCTCCCGCTCGGCGGTGCCGGCCAGTTCCTTGTCGCCGGTCACGCCGTGCACGACGAGGTGCGGGTGGTCGGCGGCGAGGGCGAGGAGCGCGTCCGTATCGCGGCAGCCGAATTCCAGTACGGCGCCGAGCTGTTCCGGGTCCGCGCCGGCGAGCAGCAGCCGGTGCGGGGCCGGGGCCGCCTCCCGGTCGGGACCCGGCGCGGCGGAGCCGGCGGCGGCCGGGGACGCGGCGGGGGCGGCCGGGGCGGCGGGCCTGCGGCCCCCGCTTCCTGTGGTGAGCCGCTGCCGCAGGTAGGCGGCGAGCGCACCGGGCGCGGGCTGGTCGAAGACCAGGGTGACCGGCAGGCGCAGGCCGGTGGCCCGGTTGAGGCGGTTGCGGAGCTCCACCGCCGTCAGGGAGTCGAGGCCGAGCTCGACGAAGCCGGCGTCGGCGCCGACCGTCGCCGGGTCGATGACCAGGACGGAGCCGACCTGCCGGCAGACCAACTCCAGGAGCACGGCGTACTGCTCGTCCTCCGGGAGGTCGGCCAGGCCGTCGAGACCGGCGCCGGCGCCGGTGTCCGGCGCGGCGGCGGACGCCGCCCGGGGCACGGTCTCCAGCAGTGCGCGGTGCAGCGGATGGCCGGCGCCCGCGTCGGCCTGGGTGCGCAGCGCGGCCAGGTCGAGGCGCATCGGCACCTGGAGCGGCGCGTCGGCTCCGCGCGCCAGGTCGAACAGCGCGAGCCCGTCCGCGGACGGCAGCGGCAGCAGGCCACCGCGGGCCATGCGCCCGGTGTCGCCCTCGCTGAGGTGCTTGGTCAGGCCGGTGGCCTGCTCCCAGTAGCCCCATGCCAGGGAGGTGCCCGGCAGCCCCTGCGCCCGGCGGTGCTGGGCGAGGGCGTCCAGGAAGGAGCTGGCCGCGGCGTAGTTGGACTGGCCGGGGTTGCCGAGCACGCCGGCCGCGCCGGAGAAGAGCACGAACTCGGCCAGGTCCGTCCCGCGGGTCAACTCGTGGAGGTTCCAGGCCCCTTCGGCCTTGGGCCGCAGGACCCGGGCGAGCCGGTCGGGGGTCAGCACGTCGAACACCCCGTCGTCGAGGTCGCCGGCGGTGTGCACGACGGTGCCGAGCGGGTGCTCGGGGGGCAGCGCGCCGAGCACCTCCGCGAGGCGGTCGCGGTCGGCTACGTCGCAGGCCACCACGGTCACCCGGGCCCCTGCGGCGGTGAGTTCGCCGGTCAGCTCGGCCGCCCCTGGGGCGTCCGGGCCGCGGCGGCTGAGGAGCACCAGGTGCCGGGCGCCGCGCTCGGCCACCAGGTGCCGGGCGAGCATGCCGCCGAGGGTTCCGGTGCCGCCGGTGATCAGCACGGTGTGTGCCGGGTCCGGCCGCCGCGGCACCGTCAGGACGATCTTCCCGACGTGGCGGGCCTGGCTCATGAACCGGAAGGCGTCCGGGGCGCGCCGCAGGTCCCAGGTGCGCCGCGGCAGGTGGTCGAGGACACCCCGATCGAAGAGGTCCACGATCTCGGCGAGGATCTCGCCGATCCTCCGGGGCCCGGCGTCCACGATGTCGAACGCCCGGTAGCGGACGGCGAAGTGCTCCGTCGCGACCTGCCCGGCGTCGCGGATGTCGGTCTTGCCCATCTCCACGAACCGGCCGCCGCGCGGCAGCAGCCGCAGGGACGCGTCGACGAACTCACGGGCCAGCGAGTCGAGGACCACGTCCACGCCCCGGCCGCCGGTGACGGCCCGGAACTTCTCCTCGAAGCCCAGGTCGCGGGAGGAGGCCAGGTGGTCGTCGGGCACGCCGAGGCCCCGCACCGCGTCCCATTTGCCCTCGCTCGCGGTGGCGAAGACCTCTGCACCCAGGTGCCGGGCTAGCTGTACCGCGGCCATGCCCACGCCGCCCGCGGCGGCGTGCACCAGGACCGCCTCGCCGGCCTTGAGACCCCCCATGTCCACCAGGCCGTAGTAGGCGGTGGCGAACGCGACCGGGACCGCGGCGGCCTGCTCGAAGGACCATCCTCGCGGCATCCGGACCACGGTGTGCGCGTCGGCCACGCAGACCGGGCCGAGACCGCTGGGGAACAGGCCCATCACCCGGTCCCCGACGGCGAGGTGGGACACCTCGGCGCCGATCTCGGTGACCACTCCGGCCCCCTCGGCGCCGAGCGTCAGCTCCCCGGGGTACATGCCGAGCGCACCGAGGACGTCGCGGAAGTTGAGCCCCGCGGCCCGCACCTCGACCCGCACCTGACCGGGCGTCAGCGGTGCCTCGGCCGCGGGCCAGGGCAGCAGCGCCAGGTTCTCCAGGGTGCCGGCGCCGGCGGTGTCCAGGCGCCAGGCGGTGCCGTCGCCGGGCGGGACCAGCGCACCGTCCGAACCGAGCCGGGCCAACCGGGGCACCGTCGCCGCTCCCCCGCGCAGCGCGAGCTGCGCCTCACCGGCGGC
>NZ_BMRP01000001.1:396738-402671 GCF_014648695.1 Streptomyces albospinus | reverse complement strand
GTCCACGTCGACCAGGAGCAGCCGCTCGGGGTTCTCCGCCTGCGCGGCCCGCAGCAGGCCCCACACCGGGGCGTGCACCAGGTCGTCGACGTCCTCGCCGACGTGGGTGGACACCGCCCGCCGGGTCACCACCACCAGGCACGCCGCCGCCTGGCCCTCGTCGGCCAGCCAGTCCTGCACCAGGCCGAGCGCCCGCGCGGTGGCGGCCCGGATGCCGGCGGCCAGGTCGTCGGGCCGCCCGGTGGACAGGGACAGCAGCGCCGTCCCGCCGGCACCGGCGTCGGACACGTCGTGGCCGGCGCGGCGCAGCTCCGCGGCCAGGCCCAGCTCGTCGGGGCCCGCCAGGCTCCACGTGGCCGGGCCGGTGGCGGCCACCGGCAGTGGGGTCCAGTCCAGGTGGAGCAGGTCGTCGGGCAGGTCCTGGCGGACGGGGCCCGGGCGGCGGCCGGAGACCGGGCGCAGCACCAGGGAGTCGAGGACGGCCACGGGGCGGCCGGCGGCGTCGGCCACCGCGGCCGAGACCGCGTCGGTGCCGGCGCCCGTCAGCCGCACCCGCACGGTGGCGGCGCCCTTGCCGAACAGCTGCATGCCGGACCAGGAGAACGGGAGCAGACCGCCGCCGCCGCGCACGAAACCGCCGAAGCCCATGGCGTGCAGGGCCGAGTCGAGCAGCGCGGGGTGCAGGCCGTAGCGGCCCGCGTCCCGCTCGTCGTCGAGCACGGCCTCGGCGAACACCTCGTCGCCGCGCCGCCAGACCGCGCGCAGTCCGCGGAACGCCGGGCCGTAGGCGTAACCGGCGTCGGCCATCACCTGGTAGTAGTCGTCCACCGGCACGGGTTCGGCGCCGGTCGGCGGCCAGACCGCGAGGTCGAAGCCGGCGTCCGGCTCACCGGGGGCGAGCAGTCCGGCGGCGTGTCGCGTCCACGGGCGGTCCTGGTCCGCGTCCGTGCCCGAGCCGCCTTCCGTGGGCCGCGAGTGGACCTCGATCGGCCGGGCCCCCGTGGCGTCCGGTGCCCGCACGACGATCTGGAGCCGCGCGCCGCCCTGCTCCGCCAGGGTGAGCGGCGCCTCAAGGGTGAGCTCCTCCAGCCGCCCGCAGCCCAGGCCGGCTCCGGCGTGCAGCGCCATCTCCACGAAGCCGGTGCCGGGGAACAGCACGGTGCCGGAGACCGCGTGGTCGGCGATCCAGGGGTGCGTGGTGAGCGACACGTCGCCGCTGAACACCGTTGTGCCGTCGGCGAGCGGGACCACGGAGGTCAGCAACGGGTGGCCGGCCGTCTCCCGACCGGGGGCCGGGTCCGCCGCCCCGGTGGGGAGGGCCACCGGGGCGGCGTCGTCGATCCAGCAGACCCGGCGCTCGAACGGATACGTCGGGAGCCCGGACATCCGCGCGGGGGTGTCCGCGCCGTACAGTCCGGCCCAGTCGACCGCCGCACCGCGCACCCACAGGTCGGCCACCCGGCCGAGATCCCGCTCGCGCACGGCGGCGTCGAGTCCGGTGGTGTCGATCCGGGCCGCGGTGGCCGTGAACACCGCGTCGGACGGCCGGCCCCGGCGCCAGCGGGTGAGGTGTCCGCGGAGCTCCTCGACGCCGGAGGCGACGACGGCCAGCCGGTGCGTCAGGTCCACCCGGCCGACCTGGAGGGTGTGGGCGAGGTCCGCGAGGTCGACTGCGGGCCGTTCCAGGAGGAAGTCCAGCCAGGTGTCGACGTAAGCCCCGAGCCGCTCCGCCGTGTGGGCCGACAGGGTGAAGAGGACCGGTCCGCGGGTGGTCGCGCGGGCGCGGACCGGGGGCTCGGGAGCCTCCTCCACCACGATGTGCGCGTTGGTCCCGCCGCCGCCGATGCCGGTGATCCCCGCCCGGCGCGGCACCGGGGCGCCGTCCACGACGACCCGGTCCCACGGCACCGGGGTGCCGGACAGCCCGAACGGGAGACGGTCGAGGTCGATGGCCGGGTTGTACTCCGCCGGCAGCCGGGTGGGCGGCAGGGTGCGGTGCTCCATGGCCAGCACGACCTTGAACAGCTGCGCCATGCCCGCGGACGCCTCGCCGTGGCCGATGTTGGGTTTGACCGAGCCGATGCGGAACTGCCCGCCGGCGCCCGGCCGGTCCGCGAAGACCTGGGTGAGCGCGGTCATCTCGACGGCGTCGCCGATCTCCGAACCGTTGGCGGTGGCCTCCACGTAACCGACCGTCCGCGGGTCGATCCGCGCGTCGCGCAGCGCCGCCCGGATCACCTCGGCCTGCCGCTGGGCGCTGGGGCTGGTGAACCCGATGGTCCGCCCGTTGTGGTTCACCGCGGTGCCGCGGATCACCGCGCGCACCGGGTCGCCGTCGCGCAGCGCCTGCCGCAGCGGCTTGAGCAGCACCGCGCCGACGCCCTCGCCGGGCACGATGCCACTGGCCTCGGCGCCGAACGACGCGCAGTCGGAGCGGTCGGAGAGCAGCCCCACGGTGGCCAGTTCGACGTAGGTCGACGGGTGCAGGTAGAGGTTCACGGCCCCGGCCAGGGCCAGGTCGCAGCGGCCCGAGCGCAGGCTCTCGACCGCCTCGTGCAGGGCCACATGCGCTGAGGAACAGGCGGTGTCCACGGCCTTGCTCGGTCCACCGAGGTCGAACTGGAAGGAGACCCGGTTGACCATGTCGCCGAAGGAGGTGCGGGGCATCTCCAGACGGCCCTCGGAGCCGAAGCGGGTGAAGCCGTGCTTCGCGCCGCCCGCGAAGACCCCGATGCGTCCGCGCACCTCGGCGGGGAGCTTCGACGGGGCGTAGCCGGCGTCCTCCAGTGCCTTCCAGCACTCCTGGAGGAACAGCCGCACCTGCGGGTCGGTGTTGCGGGCCTCCTGGTCGGTGAACTGGAACAGCGCGGGGTCGAACTCGTCGAAGCCGTCCAGGAAGGCACCCCACTTGGAGGGGCTCTTGCGGACCACGTCCGCGCCCTCGGGGCGCGGGTCGTAGTGCTCCCGCCAGTCCCAGCGCCGGTGCGGGATCTCGGTGACGGCCGAGCGCCCGTCCATCAGCAGCTGCCAGTAGCGGTCCCGGTCGGGGGCGTCCGGGAAGGAGCCGCTCATCCCGATGATCGCGATCCCGTCCTCGACGTCGCCCCCGGCGTCCTCCGTGGTGTCGCCCGCGGTCCCGGCGGCGTCCGTGTCCGCCGCGGCCTCGTCAACCGACGCCACACGAGCCGGCGTTGGGGCGGCCCCGGCGTTCGCGACGGGCGCGGCGACCGGGACGGGGCCGACGTCCCCGACGGGCTCGGCAGCGGGGACGGTCGCCGCGTCGCCCCACCCGAGGAAGGCCCGGCACACGTCCGGGAACCGCTCGACCAGGTGCCCGGCAACGCCCTCGACCTTCGCGAACTCGAAGAAGAGCGTCCGCGAGGCCGCCGGGAACGCCTCGCTCAGCAGCTGGTTCAGCCGCGTCCGCGTGATCGAGTCGATCCCGTAGCGGTCCAGCTGCTCCGTGGGGTCCACCTCGCCCTCGGCGGCACCGATCAGCTCGGTGGCCAGCCGCGCGATCCGCTCCTCCAGCGCCGGGGCCAGCCGCTCGGGGCGCTGATCGCCCCGCGACGCGGCCACGGGCCCGGCCTGGGCCGGGGCCGGCGGCTCGGGGCGGCGCTCGGCCACCGGCCGAAGGGGCTGCGGTACGGCGGGTACGGCGGCGGTGATGCCGTGGCGGTCCTTGGCGAACGGGTAGCCGGGCAGCGGAACCCGGCGCCCCGTTCCGCCGCGGTGCAGCCGGCGCCACTCGATGGGGCCGCCGCGCACCCACAACTCCGCGACCTGCGCGAACTTGCCGCGCTCCAGCCACTTGCCCACGGCGTCGCGCAGCTCGTCGTCGTCGGCGAAGAGCCGGACGACCTCGCCCCGTCCGTCCGCCTCGCCCAGCCAGCAGTTCTCCGGGAGCTCCTGTCCCGAGGCCAGGGCCCGCAGTCCGGCCAGGAGTTCGTCCCGGTCGCGGACGACCAGCGCGGCGCGCGCCGCGAGCCCGGCCCGGCCGAGCTGGAGCGTGCGCGCCACGTCGGCGAGCGACGGCCGCGCGTCCACGGCGCCGGGCCACTCGCCGTCGGCGTCCCCGGCGGCGTCCGCCGCGGCGAGCAGGCGCGCCACGTCCCCGGCGGTACGGCCCTCGTGGAGCGCGTCGGCGTCCAACTGCGGGCCGAACGCGGCCTCCAGGGCCGCACCGAACCGGGCGAACTGCTCCGGAAGCACGCCGTAGGCGTCCAGGCGCTCGTCCGGGTCGATCTCCTCGGCGGCGACACCCAGGACGTCCGCCAGCACCGCGCACACCTGCGCGGGCGCCACGGGCTGCGGGGCGGGCCGCGGCGGCGTGCCGTCGGCGGGCGCCGCCAGATGCGCGGCGAGGACGTCCGCACAGGCGCGGAGCCGCTCGGTGTTGCGCGCCGACAGCGGGACGATGTGCGGTCCGCCGTCGTCGGCCGCACGGTCCGCCGCGTCCGCGGGCACGTACTGCTCGACCACCACGTGGACGTTGGTCCCGCTGTGTCCGAAGGAGTTCACCGCGGCCATCAGCGGGGCGCCGGAGGTGCTCTGCCACGGCCGGGCCGCCTCGTCCGGGACGAAGGCCGAGCCCTCGAAGCCGATCAACGGGTTGAGGGTGCGCAGGGTCGGCATGCCGACCAGCCGGCCGTGCCGCATGGACAGCAGGACCTTGATCAGTCCGACGACTCCCGCGGGCGCGCCGGTGTGGCCGATGTGCGCCTTGGCGCTGCCGATGGTGCAGAACGCCCGCGCGTCGGTCAGCCGCCCGAACGCCCGCACCAGCGCGTTGGCCTCCACCGGGTCGCCGAGCGCGGTCCCGGTCCCGTGGGCCTCGACGTAGCCGACGCGCTCGGCGGGGATCCCGAACCGCCGGTAGACGTCGACGACCAGCTCCTCCTGGGCGGCCCCGTTCGGCGCGGTGATGCCGTTGCTGGCCCCGTCCTGGTTCATGCCGGTCGCCCGGATCACGCCGTGGACGTGGTCGCCGTCGGCGATCGCGTCGGACAGCCGCTTGAGGACGACGACGGCCACCGCCTCGGAGTAGACGGTGCCGTTCGCCTCGGCGTCGAAGGTGCGGCACTGCCCGCTGGGCGACATCGCGCCGCTCTCCACCAGCAGGTCCAGACCGCGCGCGTCCAGGCCCGCGTTGACGCCGCCGACCAGGGCGAGGGACGACTCCCCCGTCGTCAGGCTCTGGCAGGCCAGGTGCACCGCGGCGAGTGCGGACGAGCACGCGGTGTTGACCACCAGAGCGGCGCCGCGCAGGTCGAGGAAGTACGAGAGACGGGAGGCCACCAGCGCGTCGGAGGCACCGGTGAACGACTCGTGCGGGTAGCCGGTGGGTTCGGCGCCGATGAACAGGCCGGTGCGGGAACCGGCCAGGTGCTTCGGGTCGAGGGCGGCGTCCTCCAGGGCGTGCCAGCTCTCCTGGAGCAGCAGCCGCTGGTGGTGGCTCATCAGGTCCGCCTCGTGCGGACGGATGCCGAAGAACTCCGCGTCGAAGCAGTCCCGTTCGGCCAGTGCGCCGCCCCAGCGGTAGCCGCCGGGGTCGTCCGGGGCGAGGTAGTGGTCCGGCAGCTCGCCGTAGGTGACGTGGCCCTCGGTGAGGCGGTGCCAGAACTCGCGGACGTCCGCCGCCCCCGGGACCTGCCCCGACATGCCGATCACGGCGATGTCCAGCATCTGCGGACGGTCCGGGTGGCCGGGCGCCGGCGGCGCGGGGGCCGCTGCCGGGTCCGTGCGGTGCGCGTCCAGCAGACCGCGGGCCTGCGCGGCGCCGACCGTGCCCCGGGCGTATCCGTCGAGGATGTCCCGGAAGTTCGCGCTGTTCATCGTTGCTCCCTCGTGGCCAGTTCGGCGTCGAGCAGGTCGAGCACCTGCGCGGCGGAGAGCTCCCCGGCCGCGAAACGTGCCTCCAACCTCACGATCAG
>NZ_BMRP01000001.1:309907-396679 GCF_014648695.1 Streptomyces albospinus | reverse complement strand
CTCCGGTTGCGTGCCGACCGGGTCGAGCAGGCCGCTCAGGTGGTCGGCCAGCCGGTCGACGGACGAGTACTCGTACAGGGCGGCGGCGTTGAGCTCTACGCCCAGTTCCTCGGCGATCTGCGTGACGAACGTCGAGCCGGTGATCGAGTCGACGCCCAGATCGGCGAAGGCCGTCGAGGGCGACAGATCCTCCTGCGGCACCCGCAGCGTCCGGGCGAGCCGCGCCACCAGCAGCCGCCGGAGCTCCGGGCGCCGGTCGGCGCTCCCGGACGGGCCGTCGGCGCGCCGCCCGGCCGGTGCCGCGGCGCGGACCGCCGGCGCGCGCATCGCGATGACCTGGCGGTACCGGTCCGCGCGCAGCAACCGCACCGCGGTGTCGAAGCAGGCGGCTCCTTCGGCGTCGTCGAGGAAGCCCAGCGTCGGGTAGTCCCGTGCCGCCTCGCCGAACGAGGCCCGCCAGGCGCCCCAGTTGACGACCCCGACCGGGAACGCGGCGGTCCGGGCGGCGGACCGGGCGAACGCGTCGGCGAACGTGATCCCGGCCGCGTAGGCGGCGTGGGTGCCAGCCCCGCCGAAGGCGAAGGCCTGGGCCGAGGAGAAGTAGCAGAGGAAGTCCAACTGCTCGTCCGCCACCGCCTCGTAGACGTGACGGGCGCCGGCCGCCTTCACCTCGTAGTGCGCACGGAACTCTTCCTCGCCGAGATCGGCGAGGGCACCCGGTGCCCCGGTGATCCGGGTGGCGCCGGCGAACAACACCCCGTGGACCTCCCCGAGCAGGGCCTTCGCCCCGGCGATGGCCTGCCGGGCCTGCCGCGGATCGGTGACGTCCGCCTGGACGTAGCCGATGCGGTCGTCGTGCAGGGCCATCCGCACCGCGGGGTCGGTCTGCGGCCGGCGCCCCACGCAGACCACCTTGGCGTCGTACCGGTCGATCAGGTGGCGGCTGACGATGCGTCCCACGAACCCGCTGCCGCCGACCAGGACGTAGTGGCCGCCCGGGCGGATGCCCGGCAGTCCGGCCTGCGCCGCCTCGGACGGCGCCACCGGGACGACCTCCTGCCGGTACCGGCGTCCCGCACGCAGCGCGATGAGGTCACCGGCCGGGGCCGGGGGCTCGGTGGCCACCGCGGCGGCCACCGCGGCGCGGCCGTCGGGCGTCGCCAGATCGGCGCCCGACACATCGAGGTTCCGCACCGCGAACCGGCCGGATTCGCGGGCCAGGAAGTAGACGAGTCCCGCCAGGCCCGCTCCGCGCGCCGCGCTGTGCTCCCCCTCGACCGACTGCGTGTCCTGGGTGACCACGGACAGGTCCGTCCGCCCCGCCGGGTCGCCGCGCCGGAGGGCCTTGACCAGGCGGAGCAGGGCGAGTTCGGAGGTGGACCCGGTGTCCGGGCCGAGCGGGCCCGGGCCGACGACGAGGTGGACCCGGTCGGGTGCCGGTCCGTCCCAGGCGAAGGCGTCGTCGAGCGGGCGCTCGGTCACGTCGGCGGTTCCGTGGACGCCCCGGTAGTGGTCGGCCAGTGCCGTACCGAGCGCGGCGCCCGACGCGTCGGCGACGACCAGCACCCGGCGCGGTGCCGGCCCCGCGGCAGGCGCCGCCTCCGACACCACCCAACGCGGCACGGTGAGCAGTCCCTCCGGCGGGACGACCGGCGCGGTACCGGGCGCGTCCACCGGGCGGTCCGCCCGGTCGGTGGGCAGCCGGTCCGGTGTGGTGCCGGGCGCGTCCGCCGGGCGGTCCGCCGGGGCGGTGGGCACCCAGTGGCGGTCTCCGGCGAACGGGTAGGCGGGCAGGCCGACCCGGCGCGGACGGTCCGCTCCCCACAGGACGTCCCAGTCCACCGGGGTGCCGTCGGCCCAGCGCCGGGCCGTGTCGTGGGGCTCGGTCCCGGGCAGCGTCGGACGCACCCCGTGGCGGGCGAACTCCGCCAGCTGGCCGCGGAGTTCTTCGGTGGTGTGCGCCACAAAGGCGACGCGGACGGCGAACTCGACCCGGCCGTTCTGGAGGGTGTACGCGACATCGCGCAGCGGCCGGCCACCGTCCGTGCCGAGCGCGTCGGCGAGTCGGGCGGCCATCTCCCGCAGTCGGTCCTCGCCGCGGGCGGAGAGCGGCACGACGACGGGTTCAGCCGGTCCGCCGGTGGCACCTGCGAGGGCCGCGGTGGCCGGCACGTACTCCTCCAGGACGACGTGGGCATTGGCTCCGGTGGCCCCGAAGGAGCTCAGTCCGGCGCGCCGCGGGCCCCGGGCCGGCGCGGGCCACGCCTCGGTCGCACGCTGAAGCCGGAACGGCGTGCCGTCCAGGCCGAGCAGCGGGTTGACGGTCTGTGCGTGCAGCGAGGGCACCAGGGTGCGGTGGTGCAGTTGCAGGGCCGCCTTGGTCAGGCCCGCGATGCCGGCCGCGGACTCCGCGTGCCCGATGTTGGACTTCACCGACCCCAGGGCGCAGAACCCGGTGTCCTCGGTATCCCTGCCGAAGGCGGTGGCCAGACCCCGGATCTCGATCGGGTCGCCCAGCGAGGTGCCGGTGCCGTGCGCCTCCACGTAGCCGATGGACCGCGCGTCGACGTCCGCCGCGGCGAGCGCGGCGGAGATCACGGCGGCCTGGCCGACCGGGCTGGGCACACTGAACCCGCTGACCGCGCCGGCGTGGTTGACCGCGGACCCGGCGACCACGGCGTAGATGTGGTCGCCGTCGGCCTCGGCGGCGGCGAGCGGCTTGAGGACGACCGCGCCGACGCCTTCCGCGGACACGTACCCGTCCCCGCCCTCGCCGAAGGAACGGCAGCGGCCGTCCGAGGAGTGCATGCCGACCGCGCCGTAGGTGCGGTACTTGCCGGGGTGCAGCGAGAGGTTGACGCCGCCCGCGATGGCCACCTCGCACTCCCGGCGGCGCAGACTCTCCACCGCCAGGTGCAGCGCGGTGAGCGACGAGGAGCAGAGGGTGTCCACCGTCAGACTCGGACCGTGGAAGTCGCAGAAGAAGGAGACCCGGTTGGCGATCTGTCCCTGGTTGAGGCTCAGCGGAACCGGCGAGGCCGCCTCCGCCGCCACCAGGGTGTAGTCCTTGTGCATGGTCCCGGCGAACACGCCGACCGCGCGGCGCCGGTCCGGGCCCTTGGCCTCCGCGAGGGTGGCCGGGGTGTACCCGGCGTCCTCGATCGCCTCCCAGCAGGTCCGCAGGAACCAGCGCTCCTGCGGGTCGGTGATCTCCGCCTCCGGGCGGGAGATCCGGAAGAAGTCGGCGTCCAACCGGTCGACGTCGTCGAGGAACCCGCCCCAGCGGGACTCGGTTCCCCCGGCGGGTGTCCAGCGTCCGGCCGGCACCTCGGTCACACTGTCCCGGCCCGCCTTGAGGTTCTCCCAGAAGGCCGCGAGGTCCGCGGCGCCGGGGTAGTGCCCGGCCATCCCGACGATCGCGAACCGCTCGGTCCGCGCGGAGGGCAACCGGCGCCGCTGCAACCGCGGGCGGGCCAGCGGTTGACGCGTCGCGCCCGCGCCGTCGCTCCGGCCGGCCAGGATGGCGTGGGCGTTGGTGCCGCCGTCGGCGAAGCTGGAGACCGCGGCGACGCGCGGCGCGTCCGGCCAGGGCGTGAGCGTGTGCGCGAACCGCAGCGGCACCGCGTCGAAGTCGAAGTGCGCAAGCGGCTGCTGGCCGCTGAGGAACGGCACGATCTGGCGGTTGCGCAGCATCAGGACGGTCTTGAGGACGCCGGCGATGCCCTCCGCGCACTGCGGATGACCGATGTTGGGCTTGACCGAGCCGAGCGTGCAGGGGGTGTCGGAGTCCGGGCGGTAGACGGCGGCGATCGCCTTCAGCTCGATCAGGTCCGGGACCTGGGATCCGGCCGCGTGGGTCTCGATGTGGGTGACGTCGTCGGGGGCGACCCCGGCCCGCGCCAGCGCACGGGCCATCACCCGCTGCTGTGCGGCGGGGTTGGGCGTGGCCGGTCCGGCGGTCCGGCCGTCGTTGTTGACCGCCACCGCCTTGACCACCGCGTGGATCCGGTCGCCGTCGGCCTCGGCGGCGGCGAGCGGCTTGAGCAGGAGCACGCCGACGCCCTCGGCGGGCGTGAAGCCGCTGGCCCGCCGGTCGAACGCGTGGAACTCCGGTGCGGTGTTGAGCAGTCCGCGCCGGTCGAACAGCCGGTGCCCGTCGGCGTTGGGGAGCAGGGTGACGCCGGCGACCACGGCCGCCTCGGCGTCGCCGGAGCGCATGGCCTGGACGGCGTGGTGCAGGGCGACGAGCGCGGAGGAGCAGGCGGTGTCCACGACCGTGCTGGGACCGCGCAGGTCGAAGTAGTGGGAGAGGTTGGCGGCCAGGTAGTTCTGGCCGATCGCGACGATCGGGTTGCGGCTGCGGCCCAACGTCACGTCGTCCGGGGCGTGGCGGGTACGGCCGCCCACGTAGACGCCGATCTCCCGGCCCTTCAGCTCGGCAGGGGTGTAGCCGGCGTCGCAGAAGGCGAACAGGGTCTCTTCCAGCAGCAGCAGCGCCTGCGGGTCCATCGCGGCGGCGTCGCCGTCGGAGAGGTGGAAGTGCGCGGGGTCGAATCCGTCGAGGTCGATCAGGCCCGCGGTGTATCCGGTCTCACCGCCCCAACGCCGGGCGGGCACCGGGGCGATCGCCGAGCGTCCCTCGCTGAGCAGTCGCCAGTAGGCGTCCAGGTCGGGGGCGCCGGGGAAGCGGCCCGACATGCCGATGACCGCGACGTCGAACGGCCCGTCGTCGGGCGCCGGCCGGCGTGGTGCCGGCACGGTGGCGGGCTCCGCGACGGCCGTGACGGCGGCAGGGGCGGCGGGGGTGGCGGCAACGGCCCGGCGGGCGGGGCCCGGCGGGGCCTGCGCCGCCGGTGCCGTGCCGAAGGCCCGTCCCAGGGCCGGGCCGTGGTGGGTGGCCAGCCAGCCGACGAAGGCATCCACGGTGGGGTGCTCCAGGAGGACCGACGGGTCGAGCTCGACGCCCAGCTCCCCGCCGACCCGGCGCAGGATCTGCACCATCATGATCGAGTCGGTGCCGTAGTCGGCGATCGGCACGTCGGCCGCCAGTCGCTCGCGGCCGAAGCCCAGTTGCTCGGCGAGCAGGTCGAGCAGCCAGGACTCGGCCGCCTTCGCCTCCTCCCCGGTCCCCCCTGCCGGCGCACCGCCGTCCCGCGCGGCGGCCGGTGCCGCCCCGGCGGGGCGGGGCGCCGCCGGGGCGTCCGGCCGGCGGTGGCGCAGGGTGTGCGGCGTCCAGTCGGCGGCGACGATCGCCGGCAGGACCACCGGTCCGGCGCCGGTGGACAGGATGTGGTCGAGCAGTTGCAACCCCTCGGTCTCGGAGAGTTCGCCGAGACCAGTGGCCTGGTAGCCGGGCCCGGGCCGCTCGCTGCCCATGCCCACCCCCCGCCAGCTGGGCCAGGCCACACTCACCAGGGGCAGCCCGTGGGGCGCGCGGCGGGCGACGGCGTCCAGGTGCGCGTTGGCCATCGCGTAGTCGCTCTGCCCGACCGCCGCGGCGGGGACCATCGAGGCGACCGACGAGAACAGCACACAGAACCGCAGCGGGTCCCCGGCGAGCGCGTCCACCAGGGCGTCGACTCCGGCCACCTTCGGCGCGAGCACCGCCCGCACCGCCTCGGTCGGCTTGCCGACGAAGGCGAGGTTGTCCCGGTCGACGAGCCCCGCGGCGTGCAGCACACCGCCGATCGGCCCGTACTCCCGCCGGATCCCGGCCAGCGCCTCCCGGACCGCGGCGGCGTCCTCCCCCAGGGGCAGCGAGAGGACCTTCAGCCGGACCCCGTCGCGCTCCAGCGCCCGCAGTCCGCCGAGCTTCCGCCCGAGCGCCGTGTCCGCGCCGTACGCGTCCCAGTCCCCGCGCGGCGGCAGTTGCTCACGCCCGGTCAGGACGAGGGTGCGGGCTCCCCAGGCGTCGACGGCGTGCCGGGCGAGCGCCAGGCCGATACCCCGGGTGCCGCCGGTGATCAGCAGCGGCTCGTCGGCCGGGAAGCGGACCGGGGCGCCGGCGGTGGCCGGGAGCTCGGCGAGCACGGCCCGGTGACGCGTGCCGTCCCGGTAGGTGACCTCGCATTCGTCGCCGCCGTCGGCCAGTTCGCGGGCGAGCAGCCCGGGCAGCCCGGGGTCGGCGGGGTCCGCCTCCAGGTAGCGGGAACGGACCCGGCCGTACTCGCTCTGGAGCATCCGGTAGAGCCCGGCCCGGGCGTCCCCTGTTCCCACGCCGAGCAGCAGCGCCGGGCGTCCGGTCATCCGCTGGAGCACCGGCAGCCAGTCCGCGAGCTCGACGCCACCGAGGTCGACCAGCGCGTCGAACCGGTCGTCGAGGTCCGCCGCGGACCCGACCGGTTCCGCACCCGGCAGCGCGGCGGCGAGGCGGCGGGCGGCCGGCCCGGTGCCGAGTACGGCCACCGCAGTCGGCGGCCGGCCGCGGGTGACCTCGGCGGGCGCCCACTCCCGGGTCAGCAGACGGGTGCCCTCGGGTGCGGGGACACCGGCCGGCCGCCGGTGCGCGGCGAACACCTCGCCGAACGCGTCCGGTTCGGCGACCGGGCGCCACACCTCGTCGTAGCCGGCTTCCTGGAGCGCCTGCTGCCATCCGGCCGCGGTGAGGATCGGTGCCCCGGGAATGCGGACGTCCTCGTCGTCGTAGCGCCACCAGCCGTCCAGCAGGCCGAAGGTCAGCGTGAGCACCGCGGATTTGCGGGTGACCTCGTTGATGACGAGGACGCCGCCCGGGCGCAGCGCGGCGGCCAGGTTGCGCAGGACGAGGCGGATGTCCTGGGTGGCGTGCAGCACGTTGGTCGCCACGATCACGTCGCAGTCGCCGCCCGTCAACTGCTCGCCCGCGCCCGGCTGTTCGACGTTCCAGCGGCCGTAGCGCAGGTACGCGCGGCCGGGGCCGAAGCGGCGCTCCGCCTGGTCCAGGAAGGCCGGGGAGAGATCGGTGTACCAGTACTCGACGCGGTCCGCGTGGGCGTCGAGGCGGGGCAGGACGACGGCGGTGGTGCCGCCGGTGCCGGCGCCGACCTCGGCGAGGCGCACGGTGGCCCGGGTGCCGTCGGCGAGACGCTCGCGCACCGCCGCCGCGGTCACCTCGGCGACCACGTCGTTGAGCCGGTCGGCGACCGCGTTGCCCTGGTAGACCGCGGTGAGCTTGGCCATGGAGCCGCCGGGGAACAACACGTCCGTCGCGGGCACCGCGCCGGACAGGATCCGGGGCAGCTGCTCGATGCACTCCTCGACCAGGGAGAGCTGCGCGTTCCAGTACGGGTCGGACGCGAAGCGTGCGCGGACCGCCGGCCATGCGGTGTCGTGCGCCGGGGACTGCCCGGCCGCCAGTTCCAGGACGCCGTCGTCCAGCCGGGTCAGGCCCGCGGCGGTGAGCAGCCGCGCGGCCTCGTCCAGCCAGCGCCGGTACTTGTCCAGGACGGACATCCGCAGGGCCAGCCCGGCCACGGATTCGGTGCGCCCCTGCGAGAACGCGCCGGCGGCACGGAGCCGCTCCAGCAGACGGCCGGCGATCAAGCGGTCGAGTTCGTCTGCGGACAGGGCGGCCGGGGCCGGGGCGGCGGGGATGCGGGTGGTCTCCCTGAGCCGGCTCAATCCGTCCGCGGGCGTGTTCCGCGGATGGTTCCGCACCGGGTCGCCGGCGGCGGCGAACGCGTGCGGGAACCGCTCGGCCAGATGGGCCGCCAGGTCGCGGACCGTGGTGTATTCGAAGAGCAGCGTGGGGGCCAGTTCCTCGCCCACGGCGTCCTGCACCGCTTCGACCAGGCCCAGCACCTGCACCGAGTCGATGCCCAGTTCGTAGTAGCCGGAGGTCACCGGTATCGACTGCGGGTCGCGGCCCAGGCGTTCGGCCAGCAACCGCCGCAGGAAGTCCTGCGCGCGGTCGGCCGCGGACGCGTCGGGGAGCGTTCCCCCGGCGGCGGCCGGCACGCCCGGTTCCGCCGCACCGGCGTCGGGCGCCACGGCCTTGCTGGACAGGTCCGACAACTCGGCCACTTGACGGCCCTCCGGGTCGAAGAAGTCCACGGAGAGCCGGACGACCTCGCCGCGGCGGCTCACCGAGGAGCGGCGTACCCGGGCCGTGCAGCGCCCGGTCAGGGGTCCGGTCGTGCGGAACGAGGACAGGTGCACCGGCAGGAAGGCCCGGCCGTCGGTGTCGAGCAGCGCGCCGGCCGCGACCGCCCCGCCGAGCAGCAGGGCCGGGTGGACCAGGAAGTCGCCCGGTCCGGCGGTGAGTTCGGCGGTCAGCTGCTCCTGGTCGACGCGGACCAGGCCGTCGGCGCGTGCCGCGCCGCGGTAGTGCTGGCCGTTGCCGGCATCCCGGTCGTACGTCTCGGCCAGCGGCCGGGGGGTGTCGTGCGGGTGGTGCGCCAGCCGTTCCCGGAAGACCGGCGGACCGGTCACCTCGACCTCGGCCGTGGCATAGGGCCGGCCGTCGGTCACGGCGACCTGCCAGCGGTCGGGCCCGGCCGGGGTGCAGCGGACCTCCGCGGTCACCGGTCCGTCGGTGACGTCCAGCGGCCGTAGCGCGGTGAGGTTGCGGACCGCCACCCGACCGACCGGGTGCCCCTGGTCGCGGAACACCCCCGCGATGAGGTCGGGGTAGGCCAACGCGGGCAGCAGGAACCGGCCCTGCACCTGGTGCCCGGCGATGACCGGGGTGTCGGTGGAGAGCAGCACCTCGCCGCGCAGCGGGGCGTCCTCGGGTGTCGAAGGCGGCACGGGCCGGGTGCGCACCGCGTCGGCGGCGGGCAGCCAGCAGCGTTCACGGGCGAACGGGTAGCCGGGCAGCGCGATCCGCGGACCGCCGTCGGGCCAGTCGATCCGCGCACCGCGGACCCAGGCGGCGGCCAGTTCCCGCGGGGTGTGGTCCGCGGCCGGTGCGGCGGAGCGGGCCGCGGTGCCGGTCAGGACCTCCGGTGCGGGCGCGCCGGCCAGGTGCCGGTCGAGCGCGTCCACGAGATCGGCCACGCCGTCGAAGACCACGGCGAGACGGTGGGCCATCGGCTCACGGGTCTGGAGCGTCGTGGCGAGCGCGGCGGGGTGCGCCTCCCGCCCGTCACCGCGGAGGAACTCCGCCAGCCGCGTGGTGTGTTCGGTGAGCCGCTCCGCGTCGCGCGCGGAGAGCACGCAGACGTACGGCGGCTCCACCGCGGGGGACTGCGTCGGTGACACGAACTCCTCCAGGATCACATGGGCATTGCTGCCGCCCGCGCCGAACGCGCTGATGCCGGCGGTGCGGGGCAGCGGGCGGCCCGCGGCGTCGACGCGCGGCGCCCAGGGGGCGGGTTCGCGCTGTAGTCGGAAGGGGGTGGCGTCCAGGTCGAGGTGGGGGTTGAGGCGTTCGGAGTGCAGCGAGGGCACCAGCTCCTGGTGCCGCATCTGGAGCAGGACCTTGGTCAGCGCGGCCATGCCCGCGGCCGACTCGGCGTGGCCGATGTTCGACTTCACCGAGCCGATCGGGATGCGCACGCCGTCCAGGTCGTGTCCCTGGAAAGCCCGGACCAGGCCGCTGATCTCCACCGGGTCGCCGAGTGAGGTGCCGGTGCCGTGCGCCTCCAGGTAGTCCAGTTCCGCAGGCGTCAGACCGGCCCGGGCCAGCGCCTCGCCGATCATCACCCCCTGCGAGCGGGGGTTGGGCACGCTGAAGCCCTTTCCGGCCCCGCCGTGGTTCACCGCCGTGGACCTGACCACGGCGAGGATGCGGTCACCGGCCGCCTCGGCCGCGGAGCGCCGCTTGAGCAGCACCGCCCCGGCGCCCTCGGCGGGCACGTAGCCGTCGCCGCCCTCACCGAAGCTGCGGCACCGGCCGTCGGTGGACAGGAAGCCGCCCTTGGCGAGTTGGAGGTACTTCAGCGGGTGGCTGGAGACGTTGACGCCGCCGGCCACCGCCACCTCGCAGTCCCCGTCCCGGATCGCCCGGCAGGCCAGGTGCAGGGCGGTGAGCGAGGACGAGCACATGGTGTCGAGGGCGATGCTCGGACCGTCGAAGTCGAAGAAGTAGGACACCCGGTTGGCCACCGAGGCGTACGACGACGAGGTGGCCGCGCCGTCACCCCGCAGGGCCTCCTCGACGCCGTACAGCTGGTAGTGGCCGTACATCAGGCCGACGAAGACGCCGGTGCGGACCGTGGACAGCGCCGCCCGGGACGTGCCCGCGTCCTCAAGGAGGTGCCACACCGTTTGCAGGAAGATCCGCTCCTGCGGGTCGATGTGCTCCGCCTCCACCTGGGACATGCGGAAGAACATCGGGTCGAACGACGCCACGTCGGAGAGCCAACCGCCCCACTTGGCATACGTCTTGCCGGGGGCGTCACGGTCCGGGTCGTAGAACCGGTCGTGGTCCCAGCGGTCCTTCGGCACCTCCTCGACGCAGTCCCTGCCGGCGCGCAGATTGCGCCAGAACTGCCACAGGTCGTCGGCCTGCGGGTAGCGGCCGGCCACCCCGACGATCACGATCTCGTCGTCGGCGGGGTCGGGGCCCGGCACGGTGGCGTGCACGACCGGACCGGGCACGGCCGCGGCGGGGACCACGGCCGTGCTCGCGGCCGGGTCCGCCGAAACCGGATCGGCGGCGGCTTCGACGTCCGCGGCCTGGGCGGGCGATGCGGGCGCCGGCCGGGGGACCGCCAGGTCACGCACCTCGGCGGGGTGTCGCTCGACCAGGTACCCGGCCAGCTCCGCGACCGTCAGGTACTCGAAGAACAGCGTCTTGGACAGCGGGCCGAAGCGCTCCTCCAGGGCTCGGGTGAGGCTCAGCACCAGCAGCGAGTCGACACCGTAGTGGTCGAACGGCTCGTCCTCCGCGACATCGTCCAGCGGCATCTTCAACTCGGCGGCCAGCAGTTCGCGCAGGAACGCGACGGCGGCGGGACGCAGCGCACCGTCGTCCGTGTCCGGCCCGGCCGCCGCGGGCGCCGCCTGCGGCAGTGGCTCGGCGGGGCGCCGGCGCAAGGCCTCGGTGATCCGACCGCGGTCACCCGCGGTGAGCAGGACCCGGGAGGCACCGGCGGCCAGCGCGCCCTCCAGCGCGTCGAGCGCGGCCCCGGTGGGCAGCGGCTCCATGCCGAACTCGCGCCACATGCCCTGCCGGGCCTCGGCGGTGAGGGTCATGCCGCCGTCGCGCCAGAGCGACCAGTCGACCGTCAGGCTGCGGCCGGGACGCCGCTCCAGATAGTGGTCGAGGAAGCCGTTGGCGAAGGCGTAGTCGGTCTGCCCGACGTTGCCGAACACCGCGGCGGTCGAGCCGAACGCGAGGAAGTAGTCGAGGTCGTCCGCCCGGGTCGCCTCGTCGAGATGGACCAGGCCGTACACCTTGGGCGCGAGCACCGCGTCGGCGTCCGCCCGGCTCTTGTGCAGCGCCAGCGAGTCCCGCAGGGTGCCCGCCGCGTGCACCACACCGGCGATGCGCCCGAACCGGCGCCGGGCCTCGTCCACCACCCGCTCGACGTCGGCCCGCACACCGACGTCGGCCGGCAGGTGCAGCCAGCCGTCCGGCAGCGGCCCGTCCGGTGCGGACCGGCTGACCAGCACGATGCGGGCGCCGGGGTGCCGGGCGATCCGTTCGGCGACCAGCCGGCCCAGCTTCCCGGAGCCGCCGGTGACCAGGTGGGCACCGTCCCGGGCCAGCGGCGAGGCGCCGGTCTCGGGCAGGGCGAGTGCGCGCCAGGCGCGGGTAGTGCGCCGACCGGCACCGGTCTGCACCTCCGGTTCACCGCCGGAGAGTTCGGCGAGCACCAGTGCGGCGAGCTCCCGGACGGAGGCGGTCGCGGAGCCGGTGCGGCCCAGCACGCTCATCCGGATCTCGGGGTACTCCTGGCCGATCGATCGGGCGAAACCGTCGAGCGCGCGGTGTGCCGCCCCGGCGGCACCAGCCCGGTCGTCGTGCACGTAGAGGTAGCGCAGCGGCCCGCCGGAGCCGGCGATCCGGGTCCGGCACACATCGAGGGCCGTGTGGAACCCGTCGCGCAGCGCCGCGTCGAGCCCGTCCCCGGTGGCGAGGTGGACGACGTGCGAGGCCGTCCCCACGTCGCCGACGCGCACCGCCAATTCCGGTGCGAGCCGCGCCAGTTCGTCCCGGAGCTCCCGGGCGCGTCCGTCCCCGGTGTCGAGGACGGCCAGCGGACCGGCCACGGCCCGCGGGGCGGGCTCCGGTGCGGTGCCGGTCTCCTGCCACACCGGCTCGAAGGCGTGCACCTCGGGCTCGGCCTGCGGTACGGCGCGCAGGGTGAACCGCTCGATGCGTGCCACCACCGTGCCGTCGGGGGCGGCCAGGGTGATGCGGAAGAGCTGGGCGTCCGCGCGGCTCTCCACCAGCTCGGCGTGCACCAGGCACTCGGCCGGGAGTTCGGCGAGGAGCTGCACCGACCCGATCGAGTAGGGCAGGTGCGGTGTCGAGCCCGGCACCAGCCAGCCGGCCGTCTGGAGTGCTCCGTCGAGGAGCGAGGGGTGGAACCGGTGTGCGCCGGTCTCGGGGCGGCGAAGCCGGGCCAGGGCCTCGCCGTCACCGAGCGCCAGCTCCTCGATGACCTGGAAGGCCGGACCGTACTGGAAACCCAGGGTGCGGAAGTAGGCGTAGGCCTCCTGCCGGGTGCGACGCCGGGCACACCGGTCACGCACCGCGGCCGGGTCGATCCGTTCACGGGGCGGGGCCGCGTCCGTGCCGGGCGCGTCGAAGACCACACGGCCGCGGGCGTGCGGTCGCTCGCCCGCGATCTCGAACGCTCCGGAGGGCGCCACGACCACCCGCAGGTCCTTGTGGCGGCCGGGCGCGAGGGCGACGGGCGCGGCCCAGACGACGTCGTCGATCCGGCGGACCGCGGCGGCACCGTGCGCCCGCTCGCCGGCGAGCCGTGCCATCTCCAGGTACACCACGCCGGGCAGCACCCGTTCGTCGCCGACCTGGTGATCGGCGAGGTAGAACTCCGCCCCGGTGAGCCGCTTGGCGAAGGCGGCTTCGTCGAACGTCGAGATGTTCTCGTCCAACAGCGCGGCACCGTCGGCCGGGGCACCGGTCAGGGCCGGGGCGTCGGCGGGGGCCGGGGCGTCGGCCCAGTGCCGGGTCGGCTCGAACGGATAGGTGGGCAGGCCGAGCCGGCGGGCCGGCGGCAGCGCGGACCAGTCCACGTCCGCACCGTCGGTCCACAACTGAGCGAGCGACACCAGGTCCCGCTCGGCCGACAGCGCACGGACGAAGTCCTGCCAGGCCGCGCCGCGCGAGGCCGCGGTGCGGCGTCGCCCACCGGCGACCCGGGCGCGCAACGCCCCCGCCCCGGCCCGGCCCTCGGCTCCGGCGTCAAGGTGTTCCAGCAGCTCGGCGTGGCTACGGGCGACGAAGGCGAGCCGCTCCTCCATGGCCTCCCGGCCGGTGCGCAGGGTGAAGGCCACGTCGGCGGGCGCGGGCTTCGTCCGTCGGACGAAGGCGGCCAACCGCCGGGCCTGCTCCCGCAGACCGCGCTCGGTCCGGGCGGACAGGACGAACAGCTCCTCCTCCGCGCGGTGCGGAGCGTGCGGCACGGCCGGCGCCTCCTCGACCACCACATGCGCGTTGGCGCCGCCGAAGCCGAAGGAGCTGACGCCCGCCCGGCGGGGCAGTGGGGAGCCGTCCTCGGCCGCGGGTGCCGGCCAGGGCCGGGTGGTGTCGACGATCTCGAACGGGCTGCCGTCCAGTTCGAGGTAGGGGTTGCGCTCGCGGAAGTGCAGGCTGGCCGGGAGGGTCCGGTGCCGCAGGGCCAGCACGACCTTGAGCAGCCCGGCGATCCCCGCGGCAGCCTCCAGATGACCGATGTTGGTCTTCACCGAGCCGATGCCGCAGCTCGGCTCCGTCGCCTCGGTGTCTCCGCGCAGCCGTCCGAACGCCTCGGTCAGACCGGTGATCTCGATCGGGTCGCCGAGCGCGGTGCCGGTGCCGTGCGCCTCGATGTAGCCGACCGTGCGGGGGTCGATGCCCGCCGCCCGGTAGGCCGCGACGAGCAGATCGGCCTGCGCGTCGGGGTTGGGCGAGGTGAGCGAGGTGGTGCGGCCACCGTGGTTGACCGCGACCGCCTTGATCACCGCGGCCACCCGGTCACCGTCCCGACGTGCAGCCGCGTGGTCCCGCAGCACCACCACGCCCACGCCCTCACCACGCACATAGCCGTTGGCGGAGGCGTCGAACGCCTTGCACCGGCCGTCCTCACTGAGCATCTCGTTGCGGCTGAGGGCGGTGTAGAGCCCCGGGTCGAGGATCAGGCTGACCCCGCCCGCGATCGCGAGGTCGCAGGTGCCGTCGCGCAGCGCGGTGACCGCTTGCTGCACGGCGGTCAGCGAGCTGGAACAGGCCGTGTCCACCGCGACGCTGGGGCCGCGCAGGTCGAGGAGGTACGAGATGCGGTTCGGAATGATCGACTGGGCGGCGCCGGTGAGGGTGTGCGGCTCGGCCGCCCGTCCGGCGGCCCGCAGCACCTCGGTGTAGTCGGAGTTGGTGGTGCCGATGAAGACCCCGACCCGCTTGCCCGCGAGGTCCGAGGGCCGGTAACCGGCGTCCTCGAACGCCGCCCACACCACTTCGAGGAGCAGGCGCTGCTGAGGGTCCATCAGCTCGGCCTCGCGGGGCGAGATCCCGAAGAAGGCGGCGTCGAAGCGGTCCACACCGGAGAGGAATCCGCCCCAGCGGGAGCGGGAGCTCTCCGTGTGCGCGCGCCAGTCCCAGCGCTCGGCGGGGATCTCGGTGACCAGGTCCCTGCCCTGCTCCAAGTTCTCCCAGAACTCCGTGAGATCGGCGGAGCCGGGCAGCCGGCCGGCCATGCCGACGATCGCGATCTCACCGGCCGCGGTGCGGTCGGCGCCGACCGGGGCACTGCCGGCCGCGGCCACGGCACCCGCGGAGTCCTCGGCGGGGGTGGTCACCCGGGCCGGAGCCGGGCGGACGGCACCGGCCGGCGGCGCCTCGTCGCGCGGGCCGTCGCCTGGGCGGGCGCCCAGGTGGGCGGCCACCGCGGCGACCGTCGGATAGCGGTAGAACAGCGTCGGCAGCACTTCGGTGCCGTACCGCTCGCTGATGCGGGTGCTGAGCGCGGTGAAGCTGACCGAGTTCATGCCGAGTTGGCCGAGCGGGACGTCCGGGGGGACCAGCGAGGGGTCCGTGCCGAGGAGGTCCGCGATCAGTGCGGTCAGCTCCGCGGTACGGACCGCGGGGCCCTCTGCGGTGCCGGTCGCGCGCACCCGGGGCTCCGGGGCGACCGCCGCGCCCGACGCCGCTGCGCCCAGCTCGGCCAGCGGCGCGTCGGTCAGCCTGCCGCGGTCCACCTTCCCGTTGAGGGTCTGCGGCAGCGACGCCACCGGGAACAGGACCTCCGGGACCATGTGCGCGGGCAGCCACTCGGCCAGCGCCTCGCGGTGCGGTGCCGCGGCACCGTCGTCGAGCACCAGGAAGGCGTGCAGGACGTTCTCACCGGCGGTGCGGCGGGCGACCACGACGGCCTCGCGGACACCGGGCCGGGTGCGCAGCACCGCTTCGATCTCGCCCGGTTCGATCCGGAAGCCACGGACCTTCACCTGGGCGTCGAGCCTTCCCAGGTACTCGATCCGGCCGTCGGGCAGTGACCGCACCAGGTCACCGGTGCGGTAGCGACGGTCGCCGTCCAGGGTGACGAACCGTTCCGCGGTCAGCTCCGGGCGGCCCAGATATCCGGTGGCCAGGCCCGCGCCCCCGATGTACAGCTCACCGGGCACGCCCGCGGGCACCGGCCGGCCCCGGGTGTCGAGCACGTGCAGCCGGGTGTTGGCGATCGGGTGGCCGATGGTGACCCGCTCGCCGGGCACGAGCCGGCAGACGGCCGACCAGATGGTGGTCTCGGTCGGCCCGAACATGTTCCACACCTGTCCGGCGCGGGCCAGCAGTTGCTCGGCGGTGTCCTGGTCGAGGGCCTCGCCCCCGCACAGCACCTTCAGTCCGGGACTGCCCGACCAGCCGGCGGCGAGCAGCATCTTCCAGGTGGCGGGGGTGGCCTGGACCACGGTGGCCGGGCTCGCGTCGAGCAGGCGGCGCAGGAGGACGCCGTCCCGGGCGACTTCGGTGGGCACGATCTCCACCCGGCCGCCGGTGATCAGCGGCAGGAACAGTTCCAGGGCGGCGATGTCGAAGCAGACGGTGGTGAGAGCCAGCAGGTGGTCGCCGGCCGCCAGGCCGGGCTCCTCGGCCATCGACAGGAGGAGGTTGGCCAGCGCCCGGTGCGGCACCTGGACGCCCTTGGGGCGACCGGTCGACCCCGAGGTGTAGATCACGTACGCGGGATCGTCCGCGGTCGGCCCGGCGCCCTCCCCCGGCCGGTGTCCGTCGGCGGTCGCGCCGGTCCCGTCGGTGCCGTCGTCCGGTGCGTCGACCGGCAGCACGGGTGCGCCGAGGTCGGGGTGCGTTCCGCGGGAGCGCACCAGTAGCAGGTGAAGTCCGGCGTCCTCGGCCATGTACCGGAGCCGCTCGACCGGGTAGTCGGGGTCCAGTGGCACATAGGCGCCACCGGCCGCGAGCACGCCGAGCAGGGCGACGAGCATGTCCGCGGACCGGTCGACCAGCACGCCGACCCGGCGCCCCGGCCCGACTCCGCGGTGCCGGAGGCGGGCGGCGAGCCCCTCGGTCCGGGCCGTCAGCTCCCGGTAGGTCAGTGTGCCGTCCCGGTCGGACACCGCGATCGCCTCGGGCGTGCGACGGGCCTGCTCGGCGAGCAGCGCGGGCAGGATGCGGTCCTCGGGGTAGTCCCGCCGTACCCGCCGGTGCCGCTCCTGGGCCGCGGCCCGTTCGTCGGCGCTCAGCAGGGGCAGGCGGTCGAGGGCTTGGTCCGGTCCGGCCAGCGCGGAGTCGAGCAGCACGCCGAAGTGCGCGCCGAGCCGCCGCACGGTGTCCTCGTCGAAGAGGTCCGGGTTGTACTTGAGGCAGTACCGGGCCCCGTCGGGCTCCTCCACGATCTCCAGCGTGACGTCGAACTCGCCTTCCTGGTGGACGCCGGGGAACACACCGGACACCGGGGCGGTGTCGGTGTCGTCCTCGACCCAGTTCTGGAAGTAGAAGGCGGTGTCGAAGAGCCGTGACCCGCGCAGTTCCTGAGTGAGCGTCAGGAGCGGGTAGTCACTGTGCTCCAGTGCCGCGAGGACGGTGTCCCGTGCCTCGCGCAGCAGGGCCCGGAAGTCCTGCTCCGGGTCGATGTCGTGCTTGAGGACGACCATGTTCATGAAGTAGCCGAGCACCTCGGCGTACTGCGGGGACGGGCGTCCGGCGACGGGGGTGCCGATGAGGATGCGGTCCTGCTGGGAGTAGCGGTGCAGCAGGGCGGCGTAGACGGCGAGCAGGACCGCGAAGAGCGAGGTCCGCTCCTCGGCGGCCAGCCGGCGGGCAGCCTGGATCTGCCGTACGGTCAGCCGGCCTTCGACCGAGGCGCCCCGGTAGCTCGGCACGGCCGGTCGGGGGCGGTCCAGGGGCAGGTGGAGCGTGGGCAGCTCACCGGAGAGCTGCCGCAGCCAGTAGGCGCGCAGCCGGTCACCGTGCTCCGAACCCAGCATCCCGGTCTGCCAGTCGACGAAGTCGGAGAACGTCGCGGAGGGCGCGGTCGTGGGCGGGCACTGCCGGTAGAACGCGGCCAGCTCGCGCAGGAACACGGCGATGGACAGGCCGTCGAAGACGATGTGGTGGAAGGTGAGAAGCAGTACCCGCCGACCGTCCGCCAGGGCGAACAGGGTGACCCGCAGCAGCGGCCCGCGAGCCAGGTCGAAGGGCTCACGGACCGCCGCCCGGGCCGCCTCGCGGACCTCGTCCGGCTCACCGGTGGCCAGCTGCCGCCGGTCGACGGTGAGCTCCTGGGCGGGTTCGACGATCTGCTGGTCACCGGTCACCCGGGCGCGCAGCTGGGGATGCCGGTCGACCACCGACTGGAGCGCCGCGCGAAGGGCGGCTTCATCGGTGTCCGGTTCGAGCCAGAAGGCCAGCGGCAGGTTGTAGGCGTAATTGCCGGGGGCGGTGCGCTCGATGACGCTCAGCGCCCGCTGGCCCGCCGAGAGCGGGAAGGCGATCGCTTCCCGCCGGGGCTGCGGCGACGGGCCCTGAGCGGCGAGCGGCCCGTCACCGATCAGGCCGGCGAGGTGGTCGGCGAACTCGCGCAGGGTGGGGTGCTGGAGCAGGTCGCCCAGCCGGACCCGCAGGCCGAGTTCCTCCTCGATCGCCGCCGCGATCTTCATGCCGCTGAGCGAGTCGAAGCCGTAGTCGGACAGCAGCCGCTCGGGGTCGACCGGTTCGTCCAGTTTCAGGGTGGCTGCGACGAGGTCGCCGACCTGGGTCAGCAGCCCCCGGCCCGCCGCGGCGGCGTGCCCGGCCGGTGACGGCACCGTGGCAACGGCCGGCGCGGCAGCCGGGGCTCCGGTGGCCGGTACGGCGTTGACCCCGATGAGCACGTGCTGACCGAGGGCCGCGCCGCGGTCCAGCACCAGGGTGTCGGTGAACCCCTCCTCGTTCAGGAGCCGCTGCCAGGTCTGCGGAGTGGCCAGCGGGGCGTCCTTGAGCCGCAGCTCCGGGTCGGTGAACGCCCACCAGCCCTCCAGCACACCGCCGGTGACGGTGATGCTGCTGCGGATCGAGGTCAGCTCGTTGAGCACCAGCCACCCACCGGGGCGCAGCAGTTCCCGCGCCGTGCGCAGCGTGCGGCGCAGGTCACCGGTGGCGTGCACGACGTTGGTGGCCACCACGACGTCCGCACTGCCGGGCAGGAAACCCTGCTCGGCGAGGGGACGTTCGAGGTTGAGCATGCGGAACCGGGTGAACGGGTGGCGGGTGCCGAACCGCTCCTCGGCAGCCTCCAGGAACTGCGGCGAGATGTCGGTGAAGACGTACTCGGCGCGGTCGGCCCAGGGGGACAGTGCGGGCAGGACCCGGTCCGTGGTGGCGCCGGTGCCCGCCCCGAACTCCACGACGCGCAGCCGCTCGTCGGCGACGAGCTCGGGCACCCGCCGCCGCGCGTGCTCGGCGACCGCGTCGGCGACCAGCTCGTTGAAGGAGTCGGTGAGCGGGTTGCCCCGGTAGAAGTCCTCCACCAGGTCCATCGACGCGTTCGGGAACATGATCTCGGTGGCACCGACCTCGCCCCGCAGCACCTGCGGGTAGCTCCGCAGGAACAGCCGGGTCAGCTCCACCGTGGCGGTGATGTCCGGGTGGTCGGCGGCGATCCGGTCCAACTCTCGTTCCCGGCGGTCCGCGGGGGTGGCGGCCCCGGCCGCGAGGACCTCGACGGCGTCTCCCCGCACGGCCAGGTGGCCGGCGTCGGCGAGGATGTTCAGCAGGGCCGCGTGCAGCCGGCGGTACTTGGGGACGATGCCGAGCCGGTCGGCGAGTCCGGTCACGCTCTCCCGCTGGCCGGGCGCGGTGAAGGCGCCCATCCGCCGGTAGACGTCGAGCAGCGCGGTTTCGCAGAGCGCGGAGAGCCGGTCGTACCCGGCGAGGACGGCTTGGGCACCCGGCCCTGCGGGCGTCGGCTCGGCGATCCGTCCGACCAGTGCCGAGGCGCGGTGGCCCAGTGCCTCCAGGGCCCGCCGGTCCGCTCGGATCGGCATGACCTGGACGGGGCCGTGGACCAGCACCCGCTCCAGGGCGTCCAGCCCTTCGCGCACCGAGAAGGACTCGACGCCGTTGCGCCGGAAGATCTGCTGGAGGCCCGGCTGCGCTCCGGAGCCGACCGGGCCCCAGTAGCCCCAGTTGACCACCCGTACCGGGTACGGAAGCCGGGTGGACAGCAGTCGGCCGTAGGAGTCCTGGAAGGCGCTCGCGGCCACGTAGGCGGCGTTGCCCGCGGCGCTGACGAAGGAGCCGACCGAGCTGAAGAACGCCAGGAAGTCCAGCGGCTCGTCGGCCAGCGCGGCGGTCAGCGCGACCGAACCGTCGATCTTGGCGGCCAGCGCGCTGCGCAGCTCCGACTCGGTGAGTTCGGCCAGGGTGCTGGCGTTGAACGCCATGGCCGCGTGGAACACGCCGTGCAGCGCGCCGAAGTGCTGCCGGGCCTCGGCCATCGCCGCACGCAGCGCGGACGGGTCCGCGGCGTCGGCGCGCAGATGCAGCAGCTGTCCACCCGCCTCGCGCACCCGCTCGGCGGTGGCCCGCTGTTCGGGGCCGAGGGGGCTGCGGCTGACCCAGACCAGACGGGCCCGGTACCGCCGGGCGAGCTCCTCCGAGAGCGCGCGGCCGATGCCACCGGTCCCGCCGACCAGGAGGTAGGTGCCGCCGCTCCGGTAGGGCGAGCGGTCGGGCGCCGGCAGCGGGGTCTCGATCAGACGCCTGACGTACCGTCTGCCGTCCCGCAGCAGGACCGCCCGCCCGGCCGGGTCCGGGGGCTCCACCAGCACCGCGGCCAGTGCCGCCTGCGGATCGGTGCCGGCCACGTCGATGCAGGTGACGTCGGCGTCCGGGCGCTCGGCGGCCACGATCTGGGCGAACCCCAGGATGCCCGCCGCGTGCGGGTTGTCGTCGTACGCGCCGCTGGTCACCACGGTGAGCCGGGTGCCGAGACCGTGGGTCCGGAACAGCGCCAGCACGCCGTCGCGCAGTCCCTCGGTCACCCCGTCCGGCCGCCGCAGCCCGCCGAGGTGGTAGAGGTGCCGCACCGGCGCGGTGAGCACCTCCGCCGGGTCGTCCCGGTCGAGTCGGACCAGCTCGGCTCCGGGGTGGTGGCGGAGTAACGCCTGGGCGAAGGCGTCGGGTTCGCCGGCGGTGAGCACCACCACCCGGCCGTTCTCCGGTGGCGCCGGGTGCGGCGCGGCGAGTTCCTCGGGGCACCAGACCGGCTGGTAGTAGCCGAGCGCCCGGTCGTCCGGCGCCACCGGCGCGAGGGCGGGCTCGGCCACGGCGCTCGGCTCGGCCCCCGCCGCCCGGGGAGCGCGCGGCGTCCCCGGCGCGGGCAGCGCCTCCCGTGCGGGAAGCGGGATCCAGTAGCGCTTGCGGGCGAAGGGGTAGGTCGGCAGGCCGATCCGGCGGGCGCCGGTGTCGGGCCAGTCCGCCTGGACCCCCTCGGTCCACAGCCGGGCGGCGGTCCCCAGATCGCCGTGGACCAGGGCCTGTGCGAAGCGGTCCGGCGCGTCGCCGCCCAGCCCGCGGCGGGTGCGGCTGCTGTCGTTCAGCTCGATGCCGGTCTCCGCGCCGGAGGCCACCGCCCGCAGCACGTCGCGCACCCGGTCCGGGCCGGTCGCCGGGAACGCGAGCCGGACGTCCAACTGCTCCCGCCCGACGCGCAGGGTGTGCGCGAAGTCGGCGAGGGAGATCGCCGGCTTCCCGCCGGCCAGTTCGCGCAGCGTGGCCGTGCCGAGCACGGTCGTGTCCCGTCCCAGGCGCTCGCTCAGCGCGGTCAGTTCGGCGGCCGAGCAGCCGTGGTCGGTGAGTTCCGCGTCCGGGTCCAGGTCCTCCGGCCGGACCCGCAGGACCTCGGCGGCCACCGTGAGGCAGGCGTCGAGGGCCCCGGCGTCGGCGGGCTGCCGCTCCAGGAAGTCGGCGAGCTCGCCCGCGTAGGCCCGCAGCCGTTCCTCGCTGAGGGCGGACAGGACGATCAGCTCGGGTCCCGTGCGGTCCGTGGTGGCCGCCCGCTTCCCCCGGTACTCCTCGACGACGAGATGCGCGTTCGCCCCGCCGCCGCCGAAGGAGCTGATCCCGGCCCGGCGCGGCAGCTCCCGCTCCCGGCCGTCCGCGTCGCGCACCACCTGACGGGTCCAGGGCGCGGCTTCCTGCTGCACCCGGAAGGGGGTGCCGGACAGGTCGATGTCCGGGTTCAGTTCGGCGGAGTGCAGCGAGGGCGGCAGGACACCGTGCTTGAGCTGCATCAGCACCTTGGTCAGGCCGGCGATGCCGGCGGCCGACTCCAGGTGGCCGATGTTGGACTTCAGCGAGCCGAGGGCGCAGCTGCCCCGCTCCGCGCCGCCGGCGCGGAACGCCTCGCGCAGCCCGGCGATCTCGATCGGGTCACCGAGCGGGGTGCCGGTGCCGTGCGCCTCGATGTAGGTGACGGTGCGGGGGTCGACCCGGGCCCGGCGCAGCGCGGCTCCGATCACCTCCGCTTGTGCCGAGGGGTTGGGCACGGTGTAACCGCTGGTCCGGCCACCGGCGTTGAGCGCGGAGCCCTTCAGGACGGCGTAGATGCGGTCGCCGTCGGCCTCCGCCTCGGCCAGCGGTTTGAGGAGGACGGCGCCCACGCCTTCGCCGTCGACGAATCCGTCCGCGCCGGCACCGAAGCTCCGGCACCGGTCACCGCGGGAGATCATCTGGCGGTCGGCGAGCATCCCCAGGTGGAGCGGGTGCAGGATGAGGTTGACCCCGCCGGCGATCGCCATCCGGCACTCGCCGCGCCGCAGGCTTTCGCAGGCCAGGTGGATGGCGGTGAGCGAGGCCGAGCAGGCGCTGTCCACGGTGAGGCTCGGTCCGCGCAGGTCGAGGGCGTAGGAGACCCGGTTCGCGATGGACCAGTGGGCGGAGCGCGCATGGGTGTGCACCCCGTACGCACTGCTCTCCCCGGCCAGCAGCTCGTAGTCGTTGTTCATCACCCCGGCGAAGACACCCACCGGATGGGCGTCGGTCAGTCCGCGCGGCCGGTATCCCGCGTCCTCGATGGTCGCCCAGGCCGTCTCCAGGAACAGCCGCTCCTGCGGGTCCATTTCCTCGGCGTCGGACGGCGAGATCTGGAAGAGCAGCGGATCGAACTTGTCGACGTCGGAGAGCCAGCCGCCCCACTTGCTGTAGCTGCGCCCGTCCTTCGCCTCGGGGTGGAAGTGCGCCGCCACGTCCCAGCGGTCGGCGGGTACCTCACTGATGCAGTTCTCACCGTCGACGACATTGCGCCACAGCTCATCCGGTGTGCGCGCCGAGGGGTAACGCCCGGCCAGTCCGACGACCGCGATATCCGCGGTTTCCGGAGTATCCGGAGCGGCGGGAACTGCCTGCTGCTGTACGGCGGTCAGCAATTTCAAGAGAAGAGCACGCTTGTCGTCCATTGACCTTCGTCTCGCCCGGGTGACATAGCTGAACGGATATCGCGACCGGCCACCGCACCGCGCCGCACCGTCAAGCACGGCAGCGCTCAGTAGACGTTCGACAAATGAACACCAATGAAAACTTCAGTACTTCGATCGCGGAACGCTATGTGACTTCGATCGTGGAACGCGATGTGTCAGGCCGGCTACACGGCGCTGTCATTGGTATGCGGAGAACTGCCTTCGGGCTTCTTCACCAACAGGGCAGGGACGAGCGGACTACGGCAACTCAGCATCGTCAAACCCCCGTTGGCACGCCGATGTCGGCAACTCAGGCAGAAACCGCCCGTTTGCTCCTCTGGACGGGAACGTAACATCGATTCTCAAGACGTGGCAAGCGATTCGATCAAGGGACAGCTCGGACAACCCCAGGCCCCACCTGGGGCATTGCCACCAAGGTGTCGCAGGTCACGGCCACTGCGACGGCAACCTCCTTTGACCTGACCAGGAAGTCCGCCGGGGAACCGGTCGAAGCTTTCCGGAACAATGGATTCCGCCGCCGCACCAGAACAATCATGCTACGGTCCAGACGCTGGCGGATGTCACTGGAGGGATATGGGTTCGCATCGCAGACCCCCATGCATTCCACCGGTGCGGCGATTCATGGAACGAAACATTCCGGATCTCTGAACCGGCACCGCCACGCTCCGGACTCGACCGCCGGGGCGGTCCAGGGGCACCCCTTCCGCCCCGCCCACCAGACCACAACCGCTCCGCTACGGGCGACGCCCCCGTCGACCCCTTGCAGAATTCGGTCCGCTCCCGGATCGTCACGTGCCGAGCAAAGCAAAAACCTCAACCTAATGCCTGAGCAATGCAATTAGTCATGCTGTCAACCGCTAGGTAACGGAGGTATGCGGTGACAATGGAAGACCCGGCCGCGCGACTGGCCGTTCTGGGAGCCGGTGTCATGGGCGTCAGCATCACGACACTCGCCCTCGGCCAGGGCGTTCCGGTGCTCCTCGTCGAGACCGACCCGCAGAAGCGGGCGGGGGCCCGCGCCAGGATCGATCACGAGTTGCGGACGGCACAGCTCATGGGAGCCCGTCCGGACGTTCCGCAGGGGCATCTGACGATCAGCGACTCGCTCGTCGAGGCTCACGACGTCGATGCGGTGATCGAAGCGGTCACCGAGGACGCCGAGCTGAAGTCCAAGGCACTGGCCGACGCCGCTGCGGCGACCGGTGCCGGCACCGCGCTGGTGACCAACACCTCCTCCATACCGGTCGACGAACTCGCCTCCCGACTGCCGCACCCCGAACGGCTGGTCGGCGTCCACTTCATGAACCCCTCGTACCTGATCCGGACGGTCGAGGTCATCCGCGGCGCACGCACCGGCGAACAGACCGTCGAGGCGGTCGGCCGGGTGCTCGCGGCGCTCGACCGGCGCCCGGTCTTCGTCGGCGACGGCCCCGGCTTCGTCACCAGCCGGGTGCTGCATCGGATGATCAACGACGCGGCACGGGTCGTGCAGGAGGGCCGGGCAACGGCCGAGGACGTGGACACCCTGATGCAGGACTGCCTCGGACACCGCACCGGGCCGCTGCGCACCGCCGACCTGATCGGCCTGGACAACCTCGTGGACTCCCTGTGGGTCCTGCACCGGCGCACCGGCGACGAGGGGTGCCGCCCCTGCGACCTGCTGCTCCAGAAGGTGCGCGACGGCGAGCACGGCCGCAAGAACGGGCGCGGCTTCTACACCTACCCGGGCGCGGTGGCCTGATGGCCGATCAGCTCATCCTCGACGACCGGCTCCGGGACTACGTCCGGCAGATGTCGTTGCGCGACGACGACGTCCTGCGCGACCTGCGCGCCGAGACGGCAGGCATGCCGATGCTCCAGGCGATGCTGGTGCTGCCGGAGGAGGCGCAGTTCCTCGCCCTGCTGGTCCGGCTGACCGGGGCCGCGAAGGTGCTGGAGGTGGGCACCTTCACCGGCTACAGCAGCCTGTGCATGGCGCGTGCCCTGCCTCCCCACGGCACGGTGGTCACCTGCGACAACAGCGAGCGCTGGACCCGGATCGCCGCACGCTACTGGCAGCGGGCCGAGGTCGCCGACCGGATCGACCTGCGGCTCGGCGACGCCGCCGAGACCCTCGACCGCCTCCTCGCGGACAACGGCCCCGACAGCTTCGACCTGGCCTTCATCGACGCCGACAAGGCCAACTACTCCCGGTACTACGAGCAGTCCCTGGCGCTGGTGCGGCCGGGCGGGCTGCTGGTGCTCGACAACACCCTGTTCTTCGGCAGGGTCGTCGATCCCGCCGTACAGGACCCGGACACCCTGGCCATCCGCGAACTCAACACCCGGCTGCGCGACGACGCACGCGTGGACATCTCCATGCTCGCCGTGGCGGACGGCCTCACCCTCATCCACAAGAAGCCCGAGAGGAAGCCGAGATGAGCGAGTCGACCACAGAGCGCCGGTTCGTGGCGGAAGACGTCGAGACCGAGCTGAAGCAGTTCCTGGAGAAGAGCACCAAGACCAGCTGGGAGTCGGACACCGACCTGTTCGCCGACGGCGGCGTCTCATCGATGTTCGCGATGGAACTGGTGGTGCACATCGAGCGGTCCTTCGGCCTCGCCATCGAAGGACCGGACCTCAGGATCGACAACTTCCGCACGGTGAACGACATGACCGCTCTCGTGCTCCGACTCACCGGGTCCGACGCCGGTGAGTGACGACCTGCCGGGCCTGATCAGCGCGGAGGTCGGCGACCGGGCCGCCGCCTGGGACCTGGCCGGCACCATACCGGTGGAGGTGCTCCGCAGGCTCGGCGCGGCGGGCGCGCTGTGCGCCGAGGTCCCCGCCGAGTACGGCGGCCCCGGCCTGTCGAGCCGACGGAACGGCGAACTCACCGCCCACGCAGGGACGCTGTGCAGTTCGCTGCGGAGCGTGATGACCTCCCAGGGCATGGCGGCGTGGACCATCCAGCGGTTCGGCACCCGCCGGCAGCGCGCCGAGGCGCTGCCCCGCCTCACCCGGGGCGACCTCGCCGCCGTGGCGTTCAGCGAACCGCAGGCCGGCAGCGACCTCTCGGCCATCGCCACCACGGTCAAGGACGACGGCGACACGGTGGTCCTGAACGGGCACAAGGTCTGGTCCACCGCGGCCGGATACGCCGATCTGCTGGTGGTGTTCGGCCGCTACCAGGACGGCGCCGCCGCGGTACTGGTACCGACCACGACGCCCGGCGTCACCGTGCGCCCGGTCCCCCAGCCGTTGGGGTGCCGCGCAGCCGGCCACGCCGACGTGCTCCTTGAGGACGTACGCCTGCCGGCCGCTCAGGTGCTCTCGGGCACCGGCCAGTCGCTCCCGCTGCTCACCACCCTCGCGCTCACGTACGGACGGATGTCGGTCGCCTGGGGGTGCGTCGGCATCATCCGCAGCTGTCTGCGCGCCGCCGCGGCCCATGCCCGCGACCGGGAGCAGTTCGGCAAGCCGCTGGCCGAGCACCAGTTGATCGCCCGGCACCTGGCCGAGCTGCTGGTCGCCGAGCAGACCGCGACCCGGGTGTGCGAGCACGCCGCCGGCTGTTGGGACGACCGGTCCCCCGAGCTGAGCACCGCCGCGGTGCTCGCCAAGCACGTCGCCGCGGGCCACGCGGCCCGGTCCGCCGCCACCGCGGTACAGGTACTGGCCTCGGCGGGTTCGGTGGACGGCGAGCCGGTGGCACGGGCGTACCGGGACGCCAAGTTGATGCAGATCATCGAGGGCAGCGAGGAGATCTGCCAGCTCATCCTCGCGGAGCGAGCGCTGGAAGGGGCCGTATGAACGCCATCGGAATCGGGTCGGTGCACTGTCTGCTGCCGGACGAACGGGTTCCGGTCGCGGACCTGCCCGAACTGGCCCGGCTGAGCGACGAGGAGCTGAAGTTCGCCGAGCAGGCGGGGGTCGAAACGGTCGGGATCTTCCCGGACACCGAACCGACCGAACTCGCCGCCCGGGCCTGCCGGGAGCTCATGGCCACGCAGGAGGAGGTGCCCGACCTCCTCCTGCACATCGGATCACGGGCACCGGACGTACTGATCGGTTCGGACGCCGGGAAGATCGCCCATCTCGCCGGGCTGGACGGCACGTTCCCGTTCACGGTCGACGGACTGGGCTGCGCCGGCTCCTCGGCGGCCTGGGGCCTGGGCCGGGACCTGCTCCTGGGCGACCCCACCCGCAAGAGTGTCCTCATCACCTACGGCAGCCGCCCGACCGCCGCCGACCGGGTCCGCCGACCGGTCACCGTGATCGGGGACGGCGCCTTCGCGATGACCCTGGTCCGGGGCGGCCGACCGGTGCTGAAGGCACACCGGATGGAGGTCGACAGCTCCTTCCACGACCTGTTCGAGGTGGACTACAAGCACCGGCCCTGGTCGCAGTGGCGCGAGGAGTGCACCGACAACGACCGCTACTCCTTCGAACTCGCCATGCAGAGCCGCAACCGGCTCGGCAACCTGGTCGACCGGGTCCTCGCCGACGCGGGCCTGGGCCAGGACGACGTGGCCGCCGCACTGATGCAGAACGTCACCGCCAGCGCCTACGACTTCTACCGGATCTCCCTGGGCCTGCCGATCCACCCGGTGTGCGCGACGCACCTGGCCGAGTTCGGCCACCTCGGCCCGATGGACGTCGTCCTCAACCTGGACCGCCTGCTGGCCCGCGGTGAGGTGGACCCCGGCCAGCACGTCCTGGTGCTCAGCAACAGCCCCGTCGCGGCCTGGACCGTGACGCTGTGGGAAGTATGAAACCCGCCCCGGCAAAGGAGAACGAGCAAGTGACGGAACCGCCTGTCACCGTCAAGTGCCTGGTCTGGGACCTGGACAACACCCTGTGGCGCGGCACGCTGCTGGAGAACGACGACGTCGAGGTCCCCGACGCCCTGCGCGACGTGATCACCGCACTCGACGCGCGGGGCATCCTTCAGTCGATCGCCAGCCGCAACGACCACGACCAGGCATGGGAGCGCCTGGAGAAGCTCGGGCTGGCCGAGTACTTCCTCCTGCCGCACATCGGCTGGGGCGCGAAGTCCGCCGCCGTCCGTGCCGTCGCCGACGAGCTCAACTTCGCGCTGTCCACCATCGCCTTCATCGACGACCAGCCCGCCGAACGCGCGGAGGTGGAGTTCCACCACCCCGAGGTGCGGTGCTACCCGGCGGAGGACGCCCTGTCGCTACCGGACCGGCCGGAGTTCACCCCGGCCGTGGTGACCGGCGACGCCCGCCGCCGCCGGCAGATGTACCAGGCGGGTCTCCGCCGGGAGACCGAACGCGCCGAACACGCGGGCACCGACGAGGAGTTCCTGCGCTCCCTCGCCCTGGAGCTCACCATCGGCCGAGCCGGTGCCGAGGACATCTCCCGGGTCGACGAACTGACCCTGCGTACCAGCCAGATGAATGCCACCGGGGTGCACTACTCGGAGCAGACCCTGCGCTCCCTCGTGGCGGACGAGCAGCACGAGGTGCTGGTCGCCTCGCTCACCGACCGGTTCGGCCCGCACGGCGCGATCGGCGTGATCCTGCTCGACCGGCGTCCCGGTGCCTGGCACATCAAACTGCTCGCCACCTCGTGCCGGGTGGTGTCCTTCGGTGTGGGAGCGGCGCTGCTGCGCTGGCTCGCCGACGAGGCCGCGCGGGCCGGCCAGTCCCTGACGGCCGACTTCCGGCGAACCGAGCGCAACCGGATGATGGAAGTCGCCTACCGCTTCGCGGGGTTCCAGGAGGCCGAGCACGAGGCCGCCGAGCCACTGCCCGATGCGGAGGGCACCCAGACCCTCTGCCTGGAACCCACCCGGCAGGATCCGCCATCCCATCTCAAGGTCGTCGCACCCCGGCTGTTCAGCGCCTCGCGCGACCTGACCCCCTGGGTGCCCGGCGGGCACTGACCGGAGGAGCCGGACCGCGTTCGCGTCGCCGCCCGTCCGGCGGCGGCGCGAACGGCCGACGACCACCGCACCGCTCAGGCGCAGCCCCGCAGTCAGGCCACGTCGCCCCTCCCCCGGACTTCGTCCGGGGCACCCCCATGCAACGCGGCGCCTGTTCTAAGCCACATTGACTCGCTGCCCGGGGGGCGCCGCCTCCAACCAGGCCAGGAAACCGGTGAGGGCGTCCTCGCTCATCGCCAGTTCGACGCGGGTGCCGCTCAGCTCACAGGCCAGCACGACGGAATCGGAGAGCAGTGCGAGTTCCTCCTCGCCCTGCGGCGTGCGCCGCTCCAGCACCTCGATGACGGACCGCTCCAGCAGCCGCCGCGGCCGGGGCGCATACGAAAAGACCCGGAACCACTCGATCCGGTCACCGTTGTAGCGGGCGACCCCGTAGATCCAGCCCTTGCCGCTGGGATCGCCGCTCTCCTCCGACACGTTCCACCGGAGGCTGCAGTCGAACGTGCCTCCGGACCGCTGGATGAGCCGCCGCCTCAGTCCGAAGACGAACAGTCCCAGCAGCACCAGCACCACGACCGCGCCGCTCACAAGCAGAGCGAGGACCATCTCGACCGACCTCCTCGCCGTGTATTCGGGAAACGCACCTGTATTGCCTCAGCCGCGGCCCGCTCCGGAACTCCGGGCGGCCCGCGGCTGAGGTCGATCTCGTCGGTGACGGGGCTCAGTGAACGCCCGTCACCGCACGCAGCCGGACATCGGCGCGGCGCTCGGCGGCTGCGTCAGCATCCGACTTCGCCCGCTCCAGGGCCCGCTCCGCGCGCTGGACATCGATCTCGTCCGACAGCTCGGCGATCTCCGCGAGCAGAGACAGCTTGTTGTCGGCGAACGAGATGAAGCCGCCGTGCACCGCGGCGACGACGGTGCCGTCCCCGCTCTCACCCGTCGTACGAATCGTCACCGGGCCCGACTGCAGCACGCCGAGCAGCGGCTGGTGTCCGGGCATGACGCCGATGTCGCCCGACGAGGTGCGCGCGACGACCAGGCTGGCCTCGCCGGACCAGACCTGCCGGTCCGCGGCGACCAACTCGACGTGCAGCTCAGCCACGATGGCTCCTCGGGTCTCCACCTGCCTGGTGTGGCAGATGTTGGGTCAAATACTAGTGGTCGTCCGGGCCGGAGGCGGCCAGGGCCGCCTCCGGGACCGGCGGGAGTCAGGAGACGCCCAGCTCCTTGGCGTTCTTCTTCAGGTCGTCGAGACCACCGCACATGAAGAAGGCCTGCTCGGGGAAGTGGTCGTACTCACCGTCGGCGATCGCGTTGAACGCGGCGATCGACTCGTCGAGCGAGACGTCCGAGCCGTCGACACCCGTGAACTGCTTGGCAGCGTGGGTGTTCTGCGACAGGAAGCGCTCGATGCGACGGGCGCGGTAGACGATGAGCTTGTCCTCCTCGCCGAGCTCGTCGATACCCAGGATCGCGATGATGTCCTGAAGGTCCTTGTACTTCTGCAGAATCGACTTCACGCGCGAGGCGCAGTCGTAGTGGTCCTGCGCGATGTACCGCGGGTCCAGGATGCGGGACGTCGAGTCCAGCGGGTCCACCGCCGGGTAGATGCCCTTCTCCGAGATCGGACGCGACAGAACGGTGGTGGCGTCCAGGTGCGCGAACGTGGTGGCCGGCGCCGGGTCGGTCAGGTCGTCCGCGGGGACGTAGATCGCCTGCATCGAGGTGATCGAGTGACCACGGGTCGAGGTGATGCGCTCCTGAAGGATGCCCATCTCGTCGGCCAGGTTCGGCTGGTAACCCACGGCCGAGGGCATGCGACCCAGCAGGGTCGAGACCTCGGAACCGGCCTGGGTGAAGCGGAAGATGTTGTCGATGAAGAACAGCACGTCCTGCTTCTTCACATCGCGGAAGTACTCCGCCATGGTCAGACCGGCCAGGGCCACGCGCAGACGGGTGCCCGGGGGCTCGTCCATCTGGCCGAAGACCAGCGCGGTCTTGTCCAGAACGCCGGCCTCCGCCATCTCGTCCATGAGGTCGTTGCCCTCACGGGTGCGCTCACCGACGCCGGCGAAGACGGAAACACCCTCGTGCAGCTTCGCCACACGCATGATCATTTCCTGGATCAGAACGGTCTTGCCGACACCGGCACCACCGAACAGACCGATCTTGCCGCCCTTGACGTACGGGGTCAGCAGGTCGACGACCTTCAGGCCGGTCTCGAACATCTCGGTCTTCGACTCGAGCTGGTCGAACGCAGGGGCCTTGCGGTGGATCGCCCACCGCTCGGTGACCTGGGACTCGGCCTCCGGCTCGTTCAGGATCTCGCCGAGGGTGTTGAAGACCTTGCCCTGGGTGATGTCGCCGACCGGGACGGTGATGCCCGCGCCGGTGTCGACCACCGGGGCCTGGCGGACCAGACCGTCGGTGGGCTGCATGGAGATCGCGCGGACCTGGCCTTCACCCAGGTGCTGGGCGACCTCAAGGGTCAGCGTCCGCTTCGCGCCCGGGCTGGCCGGGTCGTCGACCTGGACGTGCAGAGCGTTGTAGATCTCCGGCATCGCGTCGACGGGGAACTCCACGTCGACGACCGGGCCGATCACCCGGGCGACGCGGCCCGTGGCAACGGCCGTCTCAACAGTGGTGGTCATAGTGTCAGTCACTCCCCGCGGTCGCGTCGGCCAGTGCGGCACTGCCACCGACGATCTCGCTGATTTCCTGGGTAATTTCGGCCTGGCGGGCCGCGTTGGCAAGCCGCGAGAGCGACTTGATGATCTCTTCTGCGTTGTCGGTCGCCGACTTCATCGCGCGCCGCGTGGCGGCGTGCTTGGAGGCGGCGGCCTGCAGGAGCGCGTTGTAGATCCGCGACTCGACGTACCGCGGCAGCAGGGCGTCCAGGACGTCCTCGGCCGACGGCTCGAAGTCGAACAGCGGGAGGATCTCGCCCTTGGACGTGTCCTCCGACTCCGCCGTCTCGTCGAGGCTGAGCGGCAGCAGGCGGTTGTCGATCGCCGACTGCGTCATCATCGAGACGAACTCGGTGTAGACGATGTGGAGTTCGTCCACGCCACCCTCGGCGGTGTCCTGCTGGACGGCCGTGATGAGCGGTGCGGCGACCGCCTTCGCGTCCGCGTACGTCGGGCTGTCGGTGAAGCCGGTCCACGACTCCACGACCTTGCGCTCGCGGAAGTTGTAGTACGCCACACCCTTGCGGCCGACGATGTAGACGTCGACCTCCTTGCCCTCGGCCTTGAGCCGCTCGGTGAGCTGGTCCGCGGCCTTGACGACGTTGGAGGAGTAGCCGCCGGCCAGACCGCGGTCGCTCGTGATGAGCAGCAACGCGGCCCGGGTCGGCTTCTCCGTCTCGGTCGTCAGCGGGTGCTGGGTGTTCGAGCCCGTGGCAACCGCCGTCACCGCGCGGGTCAGTTCACTCGCGTACGGCGTCGATGCCGCCACCTGGCGCTGCGCCTTGACGACGCGCGAGGCGGCGATCATCTCCATCGCCTTGGTGATCTTCTTGGTCGCGGTGACGGAGCGGATGCGACGCTTGTAGACCCGGAGCTTGGCTCCCATGGATCAGGTCCCTTCCGTCGTCACTTGCCGGTGCCGGCCGGGGCGTCCTCGCCGAGCAGCTTGCCGTCCGAGGTCTCGAACTGCCGCTTGAAGCCGTCGACGGCCTCGGAGATCGCGCCGATGGTGTCGTCGGACATCTTGGCGCCCTCGCGGATGCTGATCAGCAGCTCCTTCTTCTCCCGGCGGAGGTAGTCGAGGAGCTCCCGCTCGAAGCGGCGGATGTCCTCGACCGGAACGTCGTCCATCTTGCCGTTGGTGCCGGACCAGATGGAGACGACCTGGTCCTCGACCGGGTACGGGGCGTACTGACCCTGCTTGAGCAGCTCGGTCATGCGCTTGCCGCGCTCCAGCTGCGCCTTGGAGGCCGCGTCCAGGTCGGAACCGAAGGCGGCGAACGCCTCCAGCTCGCGGTACTGGGCGAGGTCCACGCGGAGCCGGCCGGAGACCTGGCGCATGGCCTTGTGCTGGGCGGAACCACCGACACGGGAGACGGAGATACCGACGTTCAGTGCCGGACGCTGGTTGGCGTTGAACAGGTCCGACTCCAGGAAGCACTGGCCGTCGGTGATGGAGATGACGTTGGTCGGGATGAACGCCGACACGTCGTTGGCCTTGGTCTCGACGATCGGGAGGCCGGTCATCGAGCCGGCGCCCATCTCGTCGGAGAGCTTGGCGCAGCGCTCCAGCAGACGCGAGTGCAGGTAGAAGACGTCGCCCGGGTACGCCTCACGGCCCGGCGGGCGGCGCAGCAGCAGGGACACGGCGCGGTAGGCGTCGGCCTGCTTCGAGAGGTCGTCGAAGACGATCAGGACGTGCTTGCCCTGGTACATCCAGTGCTGACCGATGGCCGAGCCGGTGTAGGGCGCCAGGTACTTGAAGCCCGCCGGGTCGGACGCCGGGGCGGCGACGATGGTGGTGTACTCCAGCGCGCCGTTCTCCTCCAGCGCGCGGCGGACCGACGCGATGGTGGAACCCTTCTGGCCGATGGCGACGTAGATGCAGCGGACCTGCTTCTTCGGGTCGCCCGAGCGCCAGTTGTCGCGCTGGTTGATGATCGTGTCGACGGCCAGGGCGGTCTTGCCGGTCTGGCGGTCACCGATGATCAGCTGACGCTGGCCGCGGCCGATCGGCGTCATCGCGTCCACGCCCTTGTAGCCGGTGGCCATCGGCTCGTGGACGGACTTGCGCTGCATGACCGTGGGAGCCTGGAGCTCCAGGGCGCGGCGGCCCTCGGTCTCGATCTCGCCGAGGCCGTCGATCGGGTTGCCCAGCGGGTCGACGACGCGGCCGAGGTAGCCCTCGCCCACGGCGACCGAGAGCACCTCACCGGTGCGCTGCACCGGCTGGCCCTGCTCGATGCCGCTGAACTCACCGAGGATGACCGCACCGATCTCGCGCTCTTCCAGGTTCAGCGCAAGACCGAGCGTGCCGTCCTCGAACTTCAGCAGTTCGTTCGCCATCGCCGAGGGCAGGCCCTCGACGTGCGCGATACCGTCACCGGCATCGCTGACCGTGCCGACCTCTTCGCGCGAGGCCGCGTCCGGCTTGTACGCCTGGACGAAGTTCTCCAGCGCGTCCCGGATCTCCTCCGGCCGGATCGTGAGCTCCGCCATCTGGGTTCCCTGCTCTCCTTGTTGGGCCCGAAGTTACTTGCGGTTCCGGGGGGCTCGTCCCCCCAGGGGGTTTCCGCTTACGGCCCAACTCGGGCCGCCGTCATGCTTGTGCTGTTCTCCCGGGGCGTCTTCCGGACCGCAGCCGGACCTCTCGGTCCGGCCGACCGGTCCGGTGCCTGGCCGCCGGTTGTGCAGCTCTTGAGTTGGTGGCTGGATCAGCCGGCCATCCGCCGGGCCGCCTCTTCGAGGCGGTCCGCGATGGTCCCGTTGATGACCTCGTCGCCGATCCGTACCCGGACGCCGCCGCAGACCTCGGGGTCCACGTCGAGGTTCAGGTGGATCTGCCGTCCGTACAGCTCGGCCAGTGCGGCGCCGAGACGCTGCCGCTGCCCTTCGCTGAGCGGCACCGCCGAGGTGACCACCGCGACCATCCGGTCCCGGCGGGCCGCCGCCAGCTTGGAGAGGGCATCGAGCCCTGCCTCCAGGCTACGGCCCCGCGGCTGTGCGACAAGACGGATCACCAGGCGCTCGGTGACCGGGTTGACCCGGCCGCCCAGCAGCGTGCGCAGCAGCTCCGTCTTGGCAGCGGCTGACGCGTTGCGGTCCGTCAGCGCACGACGCAGCTCGGCGCTGGACGCGACGATGCGGCCGAACCGGAACAGCTCGTCCTCGACGTCGTCGAGCCGGTCGTCCCGCTGCGCCGCGACGAGGTCGGCGCTGAAGGCCAGTTCCTCGATCGCGTCGGGCAGGTCGCGCGAGCGCGACCAGCGGGAGCGGACCATTCCGGTCACCAGGTCGAGAGTCGCCTCGCCGACCTGGCCGCCGAGCAGCCGCTCGGCCAGCTGGGCGCGCGCCTCGCCGCCCTGCGCCGGGTCGGTCAGGACCCGACGCAGCGACACCTCGCGGTCGAGCAGAGCGGTGACGGCAGCCAGCTCCTCGGCGAGCTTCACCGCGTCGACGGAGGTGTGGTCCGTCAGCGCGTTGAACCGCTCGCGTGCGGAGGCCAGTGCCTCGCGGCTCGCTCCGTTCATCGGCCGGCCTCAGCCTTCGTCGTGTCCGACGCCGCCTTCGCCTCGAGCTCGTCGAGGAAGCGGTCGATGGTCCGGCTCTGGCGGGCGTGGTCCTCAAGGGACTCCCCGACGAGCTTGCCGGCCAGTTCGGTGGCGAGCGTGCCCACGTCCTGGCGCAGCGCCTGCGCCGCCGCCTTGCGGTCCGCCTCGATCTGGGCGTGACCGGCGGCGATGATCTCCTCACGCTGCCGCTGGCCCTCGGCGCGCATCTCGGCGATGAGCGTCGCGCCCTGCTCCTGCGCCTCCTGGCGGAGTCGCGCGGCCTCGTGGCGGGCGTCGGCGAGCTGTGCTCGGTAGTCCGCGAGCACCTGCTGGGCCTCGGCCTGCGTCGCCTCCGCGTCCTCGATCCGGCCCTCGATCTGCGCCCGGCGCTCGTCCAGAACCTTGTTGATGTTCGGGAGGAGCTTCTTGGCGAGGAAGCCGAAGACGATGAAGAAAGCGATCAGGCCGATGACCAGCTCTGGAATCGGCGGGACCAGGGGGTTCTCAGGAACCTCCACCGCCAAGTGCAGGGCGTTCACATCAGTGCCTTCCGTCTGAATGGATAGTCGATGAGTTTCGTTTACTTGTAAACGAAGCCCATGACGATGCCGATCAGGGCGAGAGCCTCACAGAAGGCGAAACCCATGATCTGGTTGGTGCGGATCAGGCCGGCGGCCTCGGGCTGGCGGGCCAGGGCCTGGGTGCCGTTACCGAAGATGATGCCGACGCCGACGCCGGGGCCGATGGCGGCGAGGCCGTAACCGATCGAGGCGACGTTGCCGACGACCGTGGTCTTCGCGTTGTCACCGGCGGCGGCGAGGTGGTTGACCATCTCGAGAGCAGCGGACATGCCGTTACTTCCTTCTCGTTTCACGTACCGGTGGGGGTTGGCCACCGGACAGCTGTTGGGCGGGAGGCGGGGTGCTCAGTGGTGCTCGGCGAGCGCGCCCTGGACGTAGTTGCAGGCCAGAAGGACGAAGACGTACGCCTGGACGGCCTGGATGAACAGCTCGAACGCCGTCATCAGAAGGGTCATGATGAACGAGGCGCCGGCGTAGACGAAGCCGATCCCGTTCAGCAGGTACCAGCTGGCGATGGTGAACATCAGGATCAGCAGGTGGCCGGCGAACATGTTGGCGAAGAGCCGGACCGCGTGGGTGAAGGGCCGGATGATCAGGTTCGAGAAGAGCTCGATGACCATGAGCAGCGGCAGGACCCAGCCGAGCGACTTGTCGTAGCCGGTGAAGTTCTTGAAGGCGCCGACGAAGCCGTGCTTCTTGAAGGTGAGGAAGACCCACAGGATGTAGACGATCGCCGCCAGTCCGGCGGGGAAGGCGATCACCGACGTCACCGGGAAGGAGGCGACGGGGATGATCGACCAGATGTTCATCATCCACACGAAGAAGAACAGCGAGACCATGAAGGGGACGTACTTGTCGCCCTCCTTCTTCCCCAGCGCGTCGTAAACGAGCCCGCGGCGCACGAAGTCGTAGCCCGCCTCGCCGATCATCTGGAGCTTTCCGGGAACCACCTTCGCCCGGCCGAATGCAGCCCAGAAGAACCACACCACAACGACCGTGCTGAGCAGGGCCAGCAGCATCGGCTTGTTGAACTCGAAGCCGCCGACGGTGAAGAGCGGCTCGAAGACGAAGTTATGAAGCCCGGGAGCATCAAAGCCGCACCCGGAAAAGATGTGGCAATCGGTCTCGACGGCGAGCATCGTTTCAGCACTCACCGCGAGCTCCTTCAGCGTGGCGCATGGGTACGGCAACCTCGTTGTGTCGGCGCGGCGTTGAGCCACGGAGCGGCACTGGACTGGTCTTACGGATTTGGGGGCGGCTGGTCGGCGCGGGGCCGGACCGGATCACAGGCATCGGCCGCGAGAACTGCCCGTTCCATCGCGTGGAATCTGGGAGCTCAGCCGCCTGCGCCATCTGCGCCGCAGTTGGCACCGGACGATAGCAGGCCCGCATGAGGCCATTTATCTCGGCCCTACGGGTCACGTCGGCGACCCCGCCGTCTCCGCCTTCTTGGCGTCTGCGGAGTCGGGGTCCACGTACAGAATCTTCGCCTTCATATGGCCGCGGGTCTGCGCCGCGATCCATACGAGGGTGGCTGCGAGCAGGGTGAACGCAAATGCCTTGGTGTCGAAGAGCGTTGTGTCCTTGAAGGCGATGAGGAACACCGCCACGAACAGGATCTGCACCGTGTACAGCAGCAGGCCCATCATCTGGAACAGCTGCGGAAGCTTCTTCGCGGTCTGTTGCAGGACAACGAGTCCGGCGCCCATCACCAGCACCACCAGCACGGTGCCGACGACGGCGCCGATCGCTCCCGTCGCGCCCGCGACCGCACCGCTCACGGCAGCGGCGATCGCGCCGGTGGCGAGGGTCGGCACAACGGCGTGAAGGAGAAGTCGGGCGTCATTCGACTGCATGGCGGCGCTCCGGCAAAGGGTGGGGGTGGTGTCGTCAGGGACGAGCGTAGACCCGGCCTGAGGGAGAACCTGAGGCCAAAGGGCCGTCGCACTACGGTCCTTCGGCTCTGTCGCCGGGTTTCGTGAACGGTATCACAAACTATTTGATGAGGTCTTTACCTGGTTCGTGTGGACCCTGTCACACCTGAGCGTGAACCTGCGCGTTGGTGCACTGACGGCCGACGGAATGCCTGGTATGGGGTCAACCGCCCCGATTTCCTCCGCACGTTCAGGCGATGGAGCGCCACTCAGCGATGACTCCCCGCCTTCCGGCGGTCCACGAAGCGTGACCGGTCGCCGATCGCGGTGGCGCCGTTGATGCCCGGCGGAATCACCGGCCGCCGCTCCTCCGACGGCGCCTCCGCGGACTCCCCGCCGGCCGTCGCGAGGGCCGCCGCCGGCTCGCTCACGACCCGGCGGTAGCGCGGCGGAACCATCCGCTCCGCCCAGCGCGGGGCGCGCGGCGTGAAGCGCGGGAGCAGGAGGAGCACCAGGCCGACCGCGCTGAGCAGCACGATGCCCAGGACGATCCACATGCTGGCGTCGTTCGCCGAGTAGGCCACCGCACCGAACGCGATCAGCGCCGACCAGAAGTACATGATCAGCACCGCGCGGCTGTGCGAATGACCGATCTCCAGCAGCCGGTGGTGCAGGTGCCCGCGGTCCGCGGCGAACGGCGACTGGCCCTTCCAGGTCCGCCGCACAATGGCCAGAATCAGATCCGCGACCGGCACCGCGATGATCGTCAGCGGGAGCAGCAGCGGGATGTAGACCGGCACCATCGCGTGGGTCGCCTCACGCAGACCGCCCGCCTTCTGGTTGAGCAGGTCCGGGTCGACCTGGCCGGTCACCGAGACCGCGCCGGCGGCCATCACCAGGCCGATCAGCATCGAGCCGGAGTCGCCCATGAAGATCCGCGCCGGGTGCATGTTGTGCGGCAGGAAGCCCAGGCACATGCCCATCAGGACGACCGAGAACAGGGTGGCGGGCGCCGCCGCCTCGATGCCGTAACCGAACCAGAGCCGGTACGTGTACATGAAGAACGCGGCCGCGGCGATGCAGACCATGCCGGACGCCAGGCCGTCCAGGCCGTCCACGAAGTTCACCGCGTTGATGGTGATGACGACCAGCGCGACGGTCAGCAGGGTGCCCTGCATGGGCGTCAGCGCGACCGTGCCGATGCCGGGGATCGGGAGGTACAGGATCGTCAGGCCCTGGAGGACCATCACACCCGCGGCGATCATCTGGCCGCCGAGCTTGACCAGGGCGTCCACGCCCCACTTGTCGTCCAGCACGCCGAGGATCCAGATCAGCGCGGCGCCCGACAGCAGCGCCTGCGGCTCATTGGTCTCGAAGACGCTCTTGAGGTTGGCCAGATGCGCGGCGACCAGCAGCCCCGCGCACAGCCCGCCGAACATCGCGATACCGCCGAGCCGCGGTGTCGGCTCGCGGTGCACATCGCGCGCGCGGATCTCCGGCATCGCACCGGCCGCGATCGCGAACTTCCGTACCGGCCCGGTCAGCAGGTAGGTCACCGCGGCCGTGACGCACAGCGTCAGCAGGTATTCACGCACGGGCTGCCCCATAGAGATAGCTGGCCATCACAGCCACACACCTTATGCGTGTCAGCCCCCTGGCCGTGAATACAGGCAAGGACGCACCCGGCCCGCGAATGGTTCCCGAGTCAGTCCTGATCCGGATAAGGCGGGAAGCGGTGCACCAGAGAGGCGGTCCCGGCGCGGGCCTCGCGGTCCTCCCGCAGCGCCGCCCCGATCAGCTCCGCGATCCGGTGCATCTCGGGCTCGCCCATCCCCTGGGTCGTCACCGCGGCGGTGCCCAGCCGGATCCCGGTCGGGCGCGCCCCGCGCTTCCCGGGAGCCTCGGCGCACGGCAGCGCGCAGGTGTCCAGCACGATCCCGGCGGCGGCCAGCCGGCCCCGGGCGGTGCGCGCGTCCACCCCGAGCGGGGCGGAGTCCGCGGTGATCAGGTGGGTGTCGGTGCCGCCGGTGGTGATCGCCAGGCCCTGGCCGGCCAGCGCGGCGGCGAGTGTGCGGGCGTTGGCGGTCACCTGATGGGCGTACGCGCCGAACGCGGGCGTGGCCGCCTCGGCGAAGGCGACGGCCTTGGCTGCGACCGCGTTCATCTGTGCACCCCCTTGGGTGAACGGGAACACCGCGCGGTCGATCCGCTCGGCCAGCCGCGCCCCGCACAGGATCATTCCGCCGCGCGGTCCGCGCAGCACCTTGTGGGTGGTGGCGCACACCACATCGGCGTACGGGACCGGGCTGGGCGCCGCGCCGCCCGCGACGAGCCCCATCGGGTGCGCCACATCGGCGATCAGATACGCGCCGGTCTCGTCGGCGATGTCGCGGAACGCGGCGTAGTCGATGTGCCGGGGATAGGAAATCGAGCCGCAGACAATGGCTTTGGGCCGCCGCTCGCGGGCCAGCGCGCGGATCGCGTCGTAATCGAGCAGTCCGGTCTCCTCGTCGACGCCGTAACCGGCGAAGTCGAACCACCGGCCGGAGAAGTTGGCGGGCGATCCGTGGGTGAGGTGCCCGCCGTGCGGCAGGGACATGGCCAGGACGGTGTCTCCGGGGCGCAGCAGGGCGGCGTAGGCGGCCAGTACGGCCGAAGACCCGGAGTGGGCCTGGACGTTGGCGTGTTCGGCGCCGAAAAGGGCCTTGGCGCGTTCCACCGCGATCCGCTCGGCGAGGTCGACGATCTCGCAGCCGCCGTGGTGCCGGGCGCCCGGATAGCCCTCGGCGTATTTGTTGCCCAACGGGGAGCCGAGGGCGGCGAGTACGGCGGTCGACGTGAAGTTCTCCGCGGCGATCAGCTGGAGCCCGTCGCGCTGTCGGGCGCTCTCCCCCAGCAGCACGCCGGCGATCTCCGGGTCCTGCCGCAGCAGCGCCGCGAAGTCCGGCGAGCCGGGCGGCCGGGTGACCGCGTCCCGGGCCGCGGCCCGCGCCCGGTCCTCGATGGTCTCGGCCGGTCCGGCGGCCTGGGCACGGCCGGCCGGGGACTGGCTGCGGGGTGACGCGGTGGTCGCGGGCATCGCTGACTCCGGGCCTCGTACGGGGACCAGGGCACGCCTCACGTGCCCCTGGGCCGGTCCGGCCCTGATCCACCGGGCAGGCCCTAATCCCAATGTAGGCGCGGCTCAGCGATCGGGCGCGGTGTGCAGGCCATCGGGGGCCCGGCCCCGGCCCCGGGCCCGCCAAGGGGCTTCCAGGGGCGTTCTAGGCGGGTGCCGGGACCCCGGTGAGGGCGGTGACGACCGGGTCGAGGGCCTGGTTGATCTCGTCGCCGATGGAGCGGAAGAAGGTGATGGGGGCGCCGTAGGGGTCGTAGACCTCGTCGGACTCCGGGTTGGGCGCCAGCAGCCAGCCGCGCAGCGCGGCGGCGGCGCCCACCAGCGCGCGGGCGCGCTCGACCAGCCCTCCATCGGGGAGCTCCGGGTCGGTCGCCGGGAGCGTGGCGGGGTCTATGGCCCGTACCAGCCGGTTGAACTCCTTGAGCGTGAAGGTCCGCAGCCCGGCGGAGTGGCCCATGGAGATGACCTGGGCGCGATGGTCGCGGGTCGCGGTCAGCACCAGGTCGGCCCGGATGACGTGCTCGTCGAGCAGCTCGCGGCCGATGAAGCCGGCCGGGTCCGCGCCGTAGTCGGCGAGCACGGTCGCGGCGTGCGCCTCCATGGGGGCGCCTTCATGGCCCCAGGTGCCCGCGCTCTCCACGAGCAGCCCGCAGCCCCGGCCGTCGCCGAGCCGCTCCTCCAGGGCGTGCCGGTGCAGCCGCTCGGTGATCGGCGAGCGGCAGACGTTGCCGGTGCTGACGTGGAGGATCCGGAACGTGGTGGATCCGGGCGAGGGGGACGAGAGGGCCGGGGAGGGGAAGGTGTCGTCGCCTGGTCCCGCTATGCCACGCCCCAGGGGCGGCATCAATTCGCCACCTCGAGCTCGGGTACCACCTTGCGCAGCTCCTCCGCGCTGATCGCGCCTGCGCGCAGCAGCACCGGGACCGGGCCGGTGACGTCCACGATCGAGGACGGCACCGCGGCGGGCGTCGGGCCGCCGTCCAGGTAGACGGAGACCGAGTCGCCCAGCATCTCCTGGGCGGCGTCGCAGTCCTGCGGGGAGGGGTGGCCGGTGAGGTTGGCGCTGGAGACCGCCATCGGGCCGAATTCGTTGAGCAGCTCGATGGCGACGGGGTGCAGCGGCATCCGCACCGCGACCGTGCCGCGGGTCTCGCCCAGGTCCCAGGTCAGCGACGGCTGGTGCTTGGCGACGAGGGTGAGCGCGCCCGGCCAGAAGGCGTCGACCAGTTCCCACGCCTGCTCGGAGAACTCGGTGACGAGCCCGTGCAGGGTGTTGGGCGACCCGACCAGGACCGGCGAGGGCATCCCCCGACCGCGGCCCTTGGCCTCCAGCAGATCACCGACGGCCTCGGCACTGAAGGCGTCCGCGCCGACACCGTAGACGGTGTCGGTCGGCAGCACGACCAGCTCGCCGCGGCGGACGGCCGAGGCGGCCTCACGCAGACCGGTCGCGCGGTCGGTCGCGTCGCTGCAGTCGTATCGCCGTGCCATTACGGGACCTCCTCGTGCGGAACGAATACTTCGGATGCATCGGATGCATCAGGCGCGGTGACGGGGCGCGTCATGGCGTCGCCCGGCGCGCGGTGGCGAATCGGGGCCTGTTGTTGAGGTCGGGGTGGTCGGCCGCGTCGGCCCAGCCCCGCTCCTCGGTGAAGATCCACGGCACCTGCCCGCCCTGGGTGTCGGCATGCTCGATGACGACGACGCCGCCGGGCCGCAGCAGCCGGTGGGCGGTCCGCTCGATGCCGCGGATGGTGTCGAGGCCGTCCTCGCCCGAGAACAGCGCCAGCTCCGGGTCGTGGTCGCGGGCCTCGGGGGCGACGTACTCCCACTCGGTCAGCGGGATGTACGGCGGGTTGGAGACGACCAGGTCGACCTGCCCGTCGAGTTCGGGAAGCGCGGTCAGCGCGTCGCCGTGATGCAGAACGACGCGGGACCCCTCGACGTTCTTGCGGGCGTAGTGCAGCGCCTCCTCGGACAGCTCCACGGCGTGCACCCGGGACCGCGGCACCTCCTGCGCGAGGGCCAGGGCGATGGCGCCCGAGCCGGTGCACAGATCGACGATCAGCGGCTCGACGACGTCCATGGCGCGCACCGCGTCTATGGCCCAGCCGACCACCGACTCGGTCTCCGGGCGGGGGACGAACACCCCTGGCCCGACGGCGAGTTCGAGGTAGCGGAAGAAGGCCCGGCCGGTGATGTGCTGGAGCGGTTCACGCGCCTCGCGGCGGGCGATCGCCTCCCAGTAGCGGGCGTCGAAGTCCGCGTCGGGGACGGTGTGCAGCTGGCTGCGCTTGACGCCGTGCACATGCGCGGCCAGTTCCTCGGCGTCGAAGCGCGGTGAGGGCACACCGGCGTCGGCCAGCCGCTGGGTGGCCTGGGCCACCTCCGCGAGCAGCAACGATCGGGAGCTCGGGGGGCGCCCCCCGGAATCGTGCGGCACTGGTCCTCCAGCCGGTATGTACTGGTCTTGCGGTCTTACTGGGCGGCGGCGAGCTTGGCCGCCGAGTCGGCGTCCACGCACGCCTGGATGACCGGGTCGAGCTCGCCGTCGAGCACCTGGTCCAAGTTGTACGCCTTGAACCCCACCCGGTGGTCCGAAATGCGGTTCTCCGGGAAGTTGTACGTCCGGATGCGCTCCGAGCGGTCGACCGTGCGCACCTGGCTGCGCCGGGCGTCCGACGCCTCCCGCTCGGCCGCTTCCTGGGCCGCGGCCAGCAGCCGCGAACGCAGGATGCGCATCGCCTGCTCCTTGTTCTGGAGCTGGCTCTTCTCGTTCTGGCAGGAGACGACGATGCCGGTGGGCAGGTGCGTGATCCGGACCGCGGAGTCGGTGGTGTTGACGGACTGGCCGCCGGGCCCGGAGGAGCGGTAGACGTCGATCCGCAGGTCGTTGGCCTGGATCTCGACCTCGACCTCCTCGGCCTCGGGCGTCACCAGCACACCGGCAGCGGAGGTGTGGATCCGGCCCTGCGACTCGGTGGCCGGCACCCGCTGGACGCGGTGCACCCCGCCCTCGTACTTCAGCCGCGCCCAGACGCCCTGCCCCGGCTCGGTGGCACCGCCGCCGCCCTTGGTCTTCACCGCGACCTGGACGTCCTTGTAGCCGCCGAGGTCGGACTCGTTGGCGTCCAGGATCTCGGTCTTCCAGCCGACCCGCTCCGCGTACCGCAGGTACATCCGCAGCAGGTCGCCGGCGAACAGCGCGGACTCCTCGCCGCCCTCACCCGCCTTGACCTCCAGGATGACGTCCTTGTCGTCGCTGGGGTCGCGCGGGACGAGCAGCAGCCGCAGCTTCTCGGTGAGCTCCTCGCGGCGGACGTCCAGCTCCTTGACCTCGTCGGCGAAGTCCGGGTCGTCCGCGGCCAGTTCCCGAGCGGTCTCGATGTCGTCGCCGGTCTGCTTCCAGACGCGGTACGTCGTGATGATCGGGGTCAGCTCGGAGTAGCGCTTGTTGAGCCGCATGGCCTCGCGCTGGTCCGCGTGGACCGCCGGGTCGGCCAGCCGCTTTTCGAGATCGGCGTGCTCGCCGACCAGTTCCTCGACCGCCTCGAACATCGTGTGTTCCTCTGCTGACTGCTGATGTGGCTTCCCGGGGCCGCTGCGCCCCGCTGCCGCTGCGCGGCGGACCGTTCCCCGCCGGGGAGGCGGAGGGTACGGACGACAAAGACGCCGGTCCGGTCCCCCCTGTCCGGGGGCGACCGGAGACCGGCGCCTTGCGGGTCGCTACTTCTTGGCGGCCGCGGCGGACTTGCCGAAGCGGGCCTCGAAGCGGGCCACACGGCCGCCCGTGTCCATGATCTTCTGCTTGCCCGTGTAGAACGGGTGGCACTCGGAGCAGATGTCGGCGCGGATGCTGCCGCCGGCGACGGTGCTACGGGTGGTGAACGACGCGCCACAGGTGCAGCTGACCTGGGTCTCGACGTACTCCGGGTGGATGTCGCGCTTCAAGGGATTCTCCTAGGTTCGGGAGTGCACCGGGTCGTGTTGCGGAATTGCGTCACGTGAACCGGGGCCGACGGTCCAGTCTGCCAGGACTGGCCGTATCTCCCAAAACCGGGGTGCGGACGCAACTATTCCCCCGGTGGTACGGCGGTCGGGACGCGGGTCGGGCGGCTACTTCACGTAGTTGCTCGTACCGCCCTTGTCACCCGCCGAGCCCTTGATCGCCGACTTCGGGATGTCCTGGTCGCGCCGCAGCGCGTCCCAGACCAGCTGCCCCTGCTTGGTCAGCGGCAGCACCCGGGAGGGGTTGATCGGGTCGTACTCCACCGGCAGCGTCACCATGTCGATGCGGTCGGAGGTGATCCCGCCGAGGGTCTTGGCGAGCCCGGTGAGCTGGGGGACCGAGTTGAGGTCGGTGTCGGTGGTGATGGCCTTGGTGGCGGTGTCGGCGATGTTGTAGAGCTTGGTCGGGTTGGACAGCACGCCGACGTTCCTGACCTGGTTCATCAGGGCCTTGATGAAGGTCTGCTGGAGCTGGATGCGACCCAGGTCGCTGCCGTCGCCCCCGGGGACGCCGTGCCGGGTGCGGACCAGGCCGAGCGCGTCCTCGCCGTTGAGGGTGTGCTTGCCGGGCTGGAGGTGCAGATGGCTGTAGCGGTCGTTGATGGGCTTGGTGGTGGTGATGTCCACCCCGCCCAGCGCGTCGATCAGTTTCTTGAAGCCGGTGAAGTCGACCTCGATGAAGTGGTCCATGCGGATCCCGCTCATCGACTCGACGGTCTTGACGGCGCAGGCCGGGCCGCCGACCTCGAAGGCGGTGTTGAACATCGCCCGCCGCTCCTCGGGGACGGTCTTGCCGTCCTTGGTGCAGCTGGGCCGGGTGACCAGGGTGTCCCGGGGGATGCTGACGACGCTGGCCTTCTGGTGGCCCTTGAAGACGTGCACGACCATCGCGGTGTCCGAGCGGGCGCCGCCCTCGTCCTTGCCGTACTCGCCGTTCTTGCCGGCCCGTGAGTCGGAGCCCATGACCAGGATGTCCATCGAGCCGTTGTCGACGTTCTTCGGCCGGTCCTGGCCGAGGGCCGCGTTGATGTCGACGCCCTTGAGGTTGCCGTTGAGCTTGAAGTAGACGTAGCCCAGCCCGGCGCCGCCGAGCAGGACCGCGCCGACCAGCGCGCACAGCGTGATCGTCAGGGCCCGGCGGCGCCGGGTCGGACCCTTGCGCCGGCGGCCGGTGGCACGTATGCCGCGTCCGCGGCCCTCGGCCGCCTGCGCGCTCCCGTTGCTGTCCGCCATCTGCTCCTCAGTCCTTGTTTCCCTCGGCTGCCCCTCGCCGTCAACCCGTGGTCACGGGTGAGTGCCTATTCAGACGGGAGGTTGACCGGAAGGGTTGCACAGGGCGTTATGAGCTCCTTCTTAGAAAATCGCCCTGCGCCGACGTGCGTCATGGGACTTTCGCCCCTCTCACCTGCACTTTCGTCCTGTGATCCAGCTTTGCCCGAACTGTGTGCGCGGTACGAACCTGTGCGGAAGGTCTCAAGGGGGACAGCTCGCCGTGCGGCACGGCTCACACGCCGCACCGCACCGCGGGGACGCCGTAAAAAACACCAGCCCCCCTCACCGGTGCGGCGAGGGGGGCTGGTGTCTGTCGTACTTGCGGCGCCTACGGCCGGCGGGCGTCAGTCGTTGCCGTTGCCCGCGGTCGGCGTCGTCTTCTGGATCTGGAGCAGGAACTCCGCGTTGGACTTGGTCTGCTTCATCTTGTCCAGCAGCAGCTCGATGGCCTGCTGCTGGTCCAGCGCGTGCAGCACCCGGCGCAGCTTCCAGACGATGGCCAGCTCGTCGCTGCCCATCAGGATCTCCTCCTTGCGGGTGCTGGACGCGTCCACGTCCACCGCCGGGAAGATGCGCTTGTCGGAGAGCTTGCGGTCGAGCTTGAGCTCCAGGTTGCCGGTGCCCTTGAACTCCTCGAAGATCACCTCGTCCATCCGCGAGCCGGTCTCGACCAGCGCGGTGGCCAGGATGGTCAGCGAACCGCCGTCCTCGATGTTGCGCGCGGCACCGAAGAAGCGCTTCGGCGGGTAGAGCGCGGTCGAGTCGACACCACCGGACAGGATGCGGCCGGAGGCGGGCGCCGCGAGGTTGTACGCGCGGCCCAGGCGGGTGATGGAGTCCAGCAGGACGACCACGTCGTGGCCCAGCTCGACGAGTCGCTTGGCGCGCTCGATGGCCAGCTCGGCGACGGTGGTGTGGTCCTCGGCCGGGCGGTCGAAGGTCGAGGAGATGACCTCGCCCTTGACCGACCGCTGCATGTCGGTGACCTCTTCGGGACGCTCGTCGACGAGGACGACCATCAGGTGGCACTCGGGGTTGTTGCGGGTGATCGAGTTGGCGATCGCCTGCATGATCATGGTCTTGCCGGTCTTCGGCGGGGCCACGATCAGCCCTCGCTGGCCCTTGCCGATCGGGGTGACCAGGTCGATGATCCGGGTCGTCAGCCCGCCCGACTCGCCCTCCAGGCGCAGCCGCTCCTGCGGGTAAAGGGGCGTCAGCTTGCCGAACTCCGGCCGCTGGCGGCCCTGTTCGGGCGCCATGCTGTTGACCGTGTCGAGCCGCACCAGCGCGTTGAACTTCTCACGCCGCTCGCCGTCCTTGGGCTGGCGGACCGCACCGGTGACGTGGTCGCCCTTGCGCAGGCCGTTCTTGCGGACCTGGGCGAGCGAGACGTACACGTCGTTCGGGCCGGGCAGGTAGCCGGAGGTCCGGATGAACGCGTAGTTGTCGAGGATGTCGAGGATGCCCGCGACCGGGATGAGCACGTCGTCCTCGGACACCTGCGGCTCGTTGCCGAAGTCGTCGCGGCCACGGCGGCCACGGCGGTCACGGTAACGGCCGCGGCGACCGCGCCGGCCGCCCTCGAAGTCGTCGTCCTCGTCGGGCCGGCGGTCGCGCTGGCGGCCACCGCCCTGGCCCTGGCCGCCGTCGCCGGCGTCGGTCTTGCGGCGCTCCCCGCGGTCGCGGTCACGCTGACGGCGGTCGCCCTTCTGCCCGCGGTCCTGGCGGTCGCCGCGGTCCTGCCGCTCGCCGCTCTTGGCGGGCCGGCCCTCGCCGGCCTCCTGCGGGACCGTCGCGGTCTCGGTCCTGACCTCGGCCTTGACCTCGGTCTTGACGTCGCCCGCGAGGGCGGTCTCCGGGCTGCCCGCGGCGGCGGTGGCGCGGCGCCGGCGGCGCTCGCCGGCCGGCTGCTCGTCGCTGACAGGCTGGCCCGGGATGTCGATCTGCTGCTGGGCCCCGGCCTTGTCCGCGGCCTTGTCCGCCCTGGCGGGCTTCTCGGCCTTGGCGGCCGGCTCGGCACCGTCCTCGCCGGTGCGCGCCTTGGAGGTCGTACGGCGCTTGGGCTTGGTCTCGGTGTCGGCGGCGGGCGCGTCGGCCTTGGCGGCGGTTCCCGTGCCGCCGGCCTGCCTCTCCTTGATGACCTCGATCAGCTGGCTCTTGCGCATCCGCGCGGTGCCCTTGATGCCGAGGCCGGAGGCAACCTGCTGAAGCTCAGCCAGGACCATGCCGTCGAGGCCGGTGCCGGAACGGCGGCGCCGCGTGGTAGCAGGCGCGGCGGGAGCGTCCGTGGCGGGCGTGGTGGCACTGCCATCGGTGCGCGCGCCCATCAGATCGGTGGTGTCGCTCACGAAGGGTCCTTCCCTGGAGCGGGCGTCGGCCTGTCTGGCTCGGCGACCGGTTGTGCTGTCCGGCTGGGTCCTTAGGTCTTGCGGACCGGGCCGGGGCGGTGGTCCCGCCGGATACGGCGGAAAGATCAGTTCATGGCTCCGGCGTGAAGATATGCGGTGTGGCTCTGTTTCGTCACGCCGATTCCGGAGCGTGCTCACTTCTGCTCAGGCCATTGCTCCAAGCAGTTTGGGAGGCTCCCGGAAGAAAGTGGTCCCGAAGGGGGACACGAAGCACCGCGCCACACTGGCGTCGAGTACTGACTTGAGGTTAACACTACCGGATCCAACAAACATTCCCCCTCTCAAAGACCGGCAATCGTCGATCACTGGTCGTGATCACCCGGCGAGCGGCAGCACACACGTACCGGCCGCGTCGAGGGTCAGCCGGTTGGCCGCCCACCCCTCTCCCGCCAGTGCCGCGACCTTGTCGGCCGCCGCGTCCTCGACCAGCGCGAGCACCGTCGGGCCCGCACCGGAGATGACTGCGGGGACGCCGTCCGCGCGCAGTCGGTTCACCAGGGCCACGCTCTCCGGCATCGCGGGGGCGCGGTATTCCTGGTGAAGTCGGTCCTCGGTCGCGGCCAGCAGCAGCTCGGGGCGCCTGGTCAGGGCCTCGACGAGCAGTGCGGCGCGGCCGGCGTTCGCCGCGGCGTCCACATGCGGGACGGTGCGCGGCAGCAGTCCGCGGGCGGTCTCGGTGAGCACCGGCTTGCCGGGCACGAAGACCACCGGAACGATGGAATCGGCGGGATCCATCCGGATCGCACGGGCGGTTCCGGTGTCCATCCAGGCGAGTGTGAAGCCGCCGAGCAGGCACGCGGCGACGTTGTCGGGGTGGCCCTCGATCTCGTTGGCCAGTTCCAGCAGCGCGGCGTCGTCGAGCTTCTGCTCGCCGCCTATGGTCACGGCGCGGGCGGCGACGATACCGGCGCAGATGGCGGCCGAGGAGGAGCCGAGGCCGCGGCCGTGCGGAATGCGGTTGGCGCAGACGATTTCCAGTCCGCGCGGCTGCCCGCCGAGCAGGTCGAAGGCGGTGCGCATGGACCGTACGAGCAGGTGGCTCTCGTCGCGCGGAAGGGTGTCGGCCCCCTCACCGGCGATGTCGACGTGCAGCCCGGAGTCGGCGACACGTACGACGACATCGTCGTACAGGCCCAGGGAAAGACCCAGGGCATCGAAGCCGGGACCGAGATTGGCGCTGGTAGCGGGGGTGCGCACCCGGACGGCGGCGGCGCGGAACGCGGGACCGGCCATCGCTCGATGACTCTCCTTGATTGATGCTGCGGTACTGACCCGGAGCACGGCGCCGCGGCACCGAGGTGCCCGGACGGCTCGTGGGGTCTGTTCTGACCTGCCCTGCACACCACTGCGTTATGCCGTGGGGAGGGGAGTTGGGTGCCAGCCTATCGAAGGAAGGTTCTGTCGCGACATAGGGCGCACAGGAGGCGCACGATGCGTGTCGCGCGCTTTCCTGTGCCCCTGGCCTGGCTTTGCAGGCTTTGCGCAATTTGCTGTACGGCGGATGACGGGGGGCCGGCCGCCCCGTCATCCCCTGCCGTACGCGCAGGTCACGAACGTCCGGTCAGCCGAGGCCGAGCCGCTCGGCGGCGGCGTCCGCGTCGATCGGGACGGTGAGCGGCTGCGGCGCTCCGGCCACCGCCCAGTCCGGGTCCTTGAGGCCGTTGCCGGTGACCGTGCAGACGATCCGCTGGCCGGGGTCGACCTTGCCCTCCTCGGCGGCCTTGAGCAGACCGGCGACCGAGGCGGCCGACGCGGGCTCCACGAAAACACCCTCCTGCGCGGCCAACAGGCGGTAGGCAGCGAGGATTTGACGGTCCGTCACAGCGTCGATGAGGCCGCCGGACTCGTCCCGGGCGCGCTCCGCGAACTCCCACGAGGCGGGGTTGCCGATGCGGATCGCGGTGGCGATGGTGTGCGGGTCCTTGACGACCTCACCGCGCACGATCGGGGCACTGCCGGACGCCTGGAAGCCCCACATCCGCGGGGTGTGCGAGGCGATGCCGTCGGCCGCGTACTCCCGATAGCCCTTCCAGTAGGCCGTGATGTTGCCGGCGTTGCCGACGGGCAGCACATGGATGTCCGGGGCGTCGTCGAGCATGTCGACGATTTCGAAGGCGGCGGTCTTCTGGCCCTCGATGCGTACCGGGTTGACGGAGTTCACAAGTGCGACCGGGTACTTCTCGGAGAGGCTCCGGGCCAGCGTCAGGCAGTCGTCGAAATTTCCGTCGACCTGGAGGATCTTGGCGCCGTGGACCAGCGCCTGGCCCATCTTGCCGAGCGCGATCTTGCCCTGCGGGACCAGCACCGCGCAGACCATGCCGGCCCGGACCGCGTAGGCGGCGGCCGAGGCGGAGGTGTTGCCGGTGGAGGCGCAGATGACCGCCTTGGCGCCCTCCTCCTTGGCGCGGGTGATGGCCATCGTCATCCCGCGGTCCTTGAACGAGCCCGTGGGGTTGGCACCCTCGACCTTGAGGTGCACCTCGCAGCCGGTGCGCTCGGACAGCACCTGGGCCGGCACGAGAGGCGTACCGCCCTCCCGGAGGGTGACGATCTCGGTCGTGTCGCTGACCGGAAGCCGGTCGCGGTATTCCTCGATGATTCCGCGCCACTGACGACTGGTGGTGGTCACGGTGGAATTGGCAGACATGGGTTCCTTTACTCCCCTTCGACCCGCATGATGCTGACGACACCGCGGACGGTGTCCAGCTCGCGCAGTGCCCCGACCGTCGACGACAGGGCCGCGTCGGTCGCTCGGTGGGTGACGACGACGAGGTCCGCTTCGCCGTCCTTACCCTGCTGACGGACCGTATCGATCGATACGCCGTGTTCGGCGAAAACCGTCGCGACCTGCGCGAGAACGCCGGGTTTGTCGGCCACGTCGAGACTGATGTGGTAGCGGGTGACGACCTCACCCATGGGGCTCACCGGCAGCGCGGTGTACGCGGACTCCCCCGGCCCGGTGGCACCGGCGAGCTTGTTGCGGCAGACCGCGACGAGGTCGCCGAGGACCGCGGAGGCGGTCGGCGAGCCGCCCGCGCCCGGCCCGTAGAACATCAGCCGCCCGGCCGCGTCGGCCTCCACGAAGACCGCGTTGTACGCCTCGCGCACGGAGGCCAGCGGATGCGTCAGCGGGATCATCGCCGGGTGGACCCGCGCGGTCACCGACGCGCCGTCCGCGGCCCGCTCGCAGATGGCCAGCAGCTTGACCGTGCAGCCCATGCGCTTGGCGGAGGCGATGTCGGCCGCGGTGACCTCGGTCAGGCCCTCGCGGTGCACATCGTCGATGGTGACCCGGGTGTGGAAGGCGATCCCGGCGAGGATCGCGGCCTTGGCGGCGGCGTCGAAGCCCTCGACGTCGGCGGTCGGGTCGGCCTCGGCGTAGCCCAGCGCGGTCGCCTCGTCCAGCGCCTCGCTGTACCCGGCGCCGGTCGAATCCATCTTGTCGAGGATGAAGTTGGTGGTGCCGTTGACGATGCCGAGCACCCGGTTGACCTTGTCACCGGCCAGCGATTCGCGCAGCGGGCGCACCAGCGGGATCGCACCGGCGACCGCCGCCTCGTAATACAGGTCGGCGTTGTGCTTCTCGGCCGCCGCGTGCAGCGCGGCACCGTCGGCCGCCACCAGCGCCTTGTTGGCCGAAACCACACTGGCGCCGTGCTCGAAAGCGGTGGTGATCAGACCCCTGGCGGGCTCGATCCCGCCGATCACCTCGATGACGACGTCGATGTCGCCCCGTTTGACGAGCGCGGTCGCATCGGTGGTGATCAGCTCGGCCGGGACGCCGTCGCGCACCTTCTCGGGGCGGCGGACGGCGATCCCGGCGAGCTCCACGGGCGCCCCGATGCGGGCCGCGAGGTCGTCGGCGTGCGTCGTCATGATGCGCGTCACCTCTGAGCCGACCACACCACAGCCCAGCAGCGCCACCTTCAGCGGACGCGTACGCATCATTCGACCTCGTCTTTTCTTCGATCCAGCGGTTTTCATGCTTGGTCATGCACCAGTCTCACGCACCGGACGGCTCTTTCCGTCGTCGGTCCGGATACCGAGACATTTATTTCATCCGGGGCCCGGTCCCGGCGATCCGCCCCTACCCGACATCCAACCGCAGGAGATCTTCCTCCGTCTCCCGCCGGACGATCACCCGCGCCGCACCGTCCTTGACGGCCACGACCGGGGGCCGCAGCGCGTGGTTGTAGTTGTTCGCCATGGAGCGGCAGTACGCACCCGTGGCCGGTACCGCGAGCAGGTCCCCCGGCGCCACGTCACCGGGCAGGAAGGCGTCGCGCACGACGATGTCGCCGCTCTCGCAGTGCTTGCCGACGACCCGGGACAGCATCGGCTCGGCGTCCGACGCGCGCGACACCAGCGCCACGCTGTACTCCGCGTCGTAGAGCGCCGTACGGATGTTGTCGGACATCCCGCCGTCCACGGACACATACGTCCGCAGCCCTTCGAGCTCCTTGACGGTGCCGACCTCGTAGAGCGTGAACGCCGTCGGCCCGACGATCGCCCGCCCCGGCTCGACCGACAGCCGCGGCACCCGCAGCCCGGCGGCCTCGCACTCGCGGGTCACGATGTCGCCCAGCGCCTTGGCGATCTCGTGCGGCTCGCGGGGGTCGTCGTCGGAGGTGTACGCGATCCCGAGCCCGCCGCCGAGGTCGATCTCCGGCAGCTCGACCCCGTGCTCGTCCCGGACCTCGGCGAGCAGCTGCACCACACGGCGCGCGGAAACCTCGAAACCGGCCATGTCGAAGATCTGCGACCCGATGTGGCTGTGGATCCCGATGAGTTCGAGGCCGTCCAGCTTCAGCGCGCGGCGCACCGCCTCGGCGGCCTGCCCGCCGGCGAGCGCGATCCCGAACTTCTGGTCCTCGTGCGCGGTGGCGATGAACTCGTGCGTGTGCGCCTCGACGCCGACGGTCACACGGATCTGCACCGGCTGCCGCTTGCCGAGCTTCTCGGCGATGTGCGCGACCCGCACGATCTCCTGGAAGGAGTCGAGCACGATCCGTCCCACCCCCACCTCGACGGCCCGGGTGATCTCCTCGGTGCTCTTGTTGTTGCCGTGCAGCGCGATCCGCTCGGCGGGCATCCCCGCGGCCAGCGCCGTGGCCAGCTCACCGCCGGAGCAGACGTCGAGATTCAGCCCTTCTTCGTTCAGCCATCGCACGATGGCCCGGGAGAGAAACGCCTTCCCCGCGTAGAACACGTCGGCGTCCGCCCCGAACGCGTCCTTCCAGGCCCGGCAGCGCGCCCGGAAGTCCTCCTCGTCCAGGAAGTACGCCGGCGTACCGAACTCCTCGGCGAGCGCGGTCACGGCCAGCCCGCCGACGGTGACCACACCGTCGGCGTCGCGCCGGACGGTACGGGACCAGACGTGCGGGTCAAGGGTGTTGAGGTCGGCGGGCGGCCCGGCGTAGTGCCCCTCGGGCAGGACGTCGCCGTGGCGGGGCCCAGCAGGATGCGCGGAACGACTCATAGCGGAAACGATCCCCTCAAAATCTTTCAGAGGTAGTCATCAGAGGCAGTCATCAGGGGTGCGCGACGGCAGTGGGACGGATACATCAGGCGCCTCACACACATCAGACGTATTCAGGAGCAGAGATGCCGAGCAGGCGCAGGCCGTTCCCCAGCACCGTCCCCGCGGCCTCGGCAAGGGCCAGCCGGGCACGGTGCACGGCCAAGGGTTTCTCCTCGCCGACGGGCAGCGGCGGGAACTCCTCCTGGCACCGCAGCCAGGCGTCCGCCGTCGCCTCCAGATGCCGCACCAGCCGGTCCGGCGCCCCCAGCCGCAGAGCACTCTCCGTGGCGGAAGGGTAGGTCGCCAAGCACGTCCGAAGCGCCTGGAGGGTCCGCGACGGCTGCCCGCCCGCCGACCCTTCCGGATCATGCGGACGCCCGGACGCGGCCGGGCCGTTCCCGGCCGCCATCACCTCGCCCGGCTCGCCCGCGAACCCCAGCTCCCCCGCATTGCGCACCATCGCCCGGGTCCGGGCATACGCGTACTGCACCCGGAACCGAGGATTCTCCTCCCGCTGCGCCGGCCGCTCCGGCACCCGCACCGGATCCTGCGCCGCCGGCCGCAGCAGCACCCAGCGCGCCTCGTCCGAACCGAGCCGCGCCACGAGCCCGGCAAGCTCGACGAGAGCGGAGGGGGAGGCCGGGGCGGGGGCCGGTGTGGACGTGAAGGTGGGGGTGGAAGCAGGGCCGGGGGTGGAAACAGAGCGGGAGCTGGAAGCAGGGCCGGAGCTGGATGCGGAAGTGGAAACGGGGCCGGAGGCGGATACGGATGGAGAAGTGGAAACGGGGCCGGAGCTGGATACGGATGGAGAAGTGGAAACGGGGCTGAAGCCGGAAACAGAAGGGCAGTTGGTGGAAACCGCACCCTCACCCGGCCACTCGATCGGACCGCCGTCGGAGCCGTCACCCGAGCCGGCGACCTGCTCACCGGGCCCAGCCGGCTGCCCACCAGCCGCTCCGATCCGCGCCAGCACCTCGGCCACGACCAGCCCGCGCGCGCCACTCCCCACCGAAGCCGCTGCCGAGGCCGCCACCGGGGCCGACGCCCCGTCCCCCTTCCGATCCATGTCCCCGGAAACCCTCAGCTCCCCGGAAGCGCCCAACTCCCCGTACGCCGCGCCCCGCGCCAGTACTTCCCTTACGAGCCCGGCCAGCGCACCGTCGCCCAGCGTGAAATTCAGGAACCCGGGTCCCGCGATCTCGACCCGGGCGATCCCCGCGCTGCCGGCCAGCCGCTTCCGCAGAATCTCGGCCACCTCCCGGGCCGGCCGCCCGGCGGGCTTGGCCAGCTGCAACGCGATGTTGGAGGCGTAGTCCCCACACCCGGGCCGCGGAGGCGGCTGCACCACGATCCGCGCCGGTACGGCCACGGAGAGCTCCCGTTCCTCAACGGCACCGCGCACGGAACGCAGGACGGTACGGGAGAGCTCGGCGGGTGTCACAGGACAAGCGTATGGGAGAAGGGGGGCGTCCATGCGACCCGGTTTCGCCCTGTGGACACCCGGCACGGTCCACCCGGCTCCGCCCCGGCCCGACGACCCGCCGCTTCAGCCCGCCGGCCGCCCCCCGGCCCCGGATTCCCCACCGCTCTCCACGCCGCTCTCGACCCCGTCCCCCACGCCGTTCCCCTGGCCTCCGTCCGCGGCCGTCAAGCCGCCCCCCGACGCCTCGCACCCGCCCTCGCAACCCCCGCCCTCGGGCCCGCGCTCCCGCTGCCGCCCTTCCCGGACCAGCATCCCGACCGTACGCACCAGCTCCGTCGGCTCGAACGGCTTCGCCAGAAAAGCATCGATGCCCACCGTCTCGCCGTTGTCCACTTCGCCCTGGGTACAGGCGCTGACGATGGCGATCGGGATGTCCCAGGTCCGCGGGTCGGAACGCAGCCGCGCGGCGGTGTGCAGACCGCTGAGCCGCGGCATCACGACGTCGAGGGTCACCACATCCGGTCTTACGTGGTGCACGACGTCCAGACATTCGGCACCATCAGCCGCGGTCACGACCTCGAAGCCCTCCAGCTCAAGGTTGACCCTGATCAACTGCCGGATCACCTTGTTGTCGTCCACGACAAGGATCCGACCGGACAAGCCAGGCACACCATGAGACTAGGGGCCGACCTGCGGCTGCGTCCCGGTTTTGCCCACTTCCGCCCCCATGCGGGGGACCTTTCCACGAGCACTGCCGGCACACCCGCCCCATGCGGTAAGGACGACCTTCCCTCGCCTCCCGCACCCCTCCCAAATCCCTGTTCATGAACACCCCATCAGAGCTGGTAGGGTTCTACCCGTCGCCGCAAGAACAGCGGCAACGCCCCCGTAGCTCAGGGGATAGAGCAACGGCCTCCGGAGCCGTGTGCGCAGGTTCGAATCCTGCCGGGGGCACTTCGACCGAAGTGCCGGAAGACCCCGTGACCAGCAGACAAGCGGTCAGCGGGGTCTTTGTGTATGTGCAGGCGGATGCCGCCGAACGCAGCCTCATGACAGTGATCACGTAATGACGACGTAATGATCTTGATGGGCTTCTTTCCAGGTCAGCGCTGCTTTCTCCGCCCCTCGTCATACCACTCGAACACGACGAAGCCCCGGATCTCTCCGGGGCTCACGTCGGCCTGTGGACAGTGCCTGGACAGGCTCAGCCGCCCTCTCCCAGCTCCTCCTCTCCCGGACCGTTCATGATCCGTTCGTTCATCTCGGCTTCCTGGCCGTCGATGCACTTGGCGTAGATCTTCAAAAGCACCTCCACCGAGTGCCCGGCCCGCGCGGCCACTTCCGCGGCAGGAACCCCCGGAGTTGAGCCACTGGGAGACTCCGGCATGCCGCAGGTCGTACGGCCGAGCGGCCAGGACCGACGAGACCTGTGCCGGCTGGAGCGCCAGCTCCCGGGCGCGCTTCCAGGCTCGCGAGTACGACGACGCCGCCACGACGTGCCCCCGCTCACTGTTGAACAGCCGCCCGTCCTCCCCCGTGCCGAACTCCTTCACATGCTCCTGGAGCAGCCGGACCAGCGGCGGCGGGATCGGCACCTGCCGGACCTCTCCCTCATCCCGTTGCTTGAGGCCCCGGCGGTCGTGCACCTCTCCCGAATCAGTCCATGCTTTGCCCGCGGTCGGACGCGTTTCCCGTAGGTCGATCCGACCCCACCCCTTCTCAGGAAGTACGCAGTCCGAGAGGCGCAGTCCCAACGCTTCACCAGGCCGAGCCGCCGCGTGGTACAAGACCCCGCAGAAGGCCCGCAGCCGTTGCCCGCCGGACCGCTCATAACCGCCCACGGAGGTGACTGCGGTGAGGAGTTCACGCGCCTGCCGCGGGTTGATCAGGACACGGCGGTCAACCGCCTGCACCGGCCGCCGCCCGTTCTTCCGCTTTCACTTGATCTTGCTCAGCGGATTGGTAGGCAACATATCCAATTCCATGGCTTTTTCGAGGAAGTTGAAGACAACCGCGCGAATCCGGCAGACCAGTCACAGTGTCGAACGACTCGCCCTTGTCGACGGCCCCGACGAGCTTGGCCCGGAACCGGTCTGCCGGCGGTTCAGTCTTGTGTGACTCACCGAACGGATATCCGTCGGCTGACCAGTGCACTACTCAAGTGGGCTTCTTAGTGATTCCGTTGACGGTGATCGGCCAGACCGACACCGTGGAGGACTTCACGCAGTCCGCTCGGCCCGCTCCTCCAGCCAGGAATTGAACACGTCCCGCCGCACCCGGAGTTCACCGTTCGGCAGCCGGATTCAGCGTGGCGCGATCCGCAATTCGCGCCAGCGGTAGAAGGTGCGCTTGGAGATGCCGCTCAGCTCTTCGAGCATCTGGCGGAACGTGAGCAGTTCCGCCCTCCCATGCGCCATGGCCGTCACCGCCTCGGACCGAGGCGGGGGGGGGCGGCCGGGGATTGAGAGTCCCCGGAAAATGCGGGTGGGCCATTGCCTGCCCCCGGTTATCCTGCCTCGTCCTGAACAGGCCAGGGAGGTCCCCCACCATGAGCAGCACCACGTCGTCCTTTCCCGAGCGGATCGAGCTCTCGGGGGAGGGTCTCGTCCTCCGCGACTGGACGGAGGAGGACCTGGCCGCGATGCCGGAGCTGTTTGACCACCCCGACATCGCGTACTGGACACCGATCGTCTCCCCCTTCGACGAAGCTGCCGCCCGCGCACGGCTGGACCGGGACCGGCGGCTGCGGGCGGAGGGCACTGCCGTCCTGCTCGCCATCACCGTCGACGGCGGCGCACCGCTCGGCGAGGTGATGCTGCGGCGTGCCCCCGAGGGCACAGAGATCGGCTACGCGGTCGGCCCGGCGCACCGCGGCCAGGGGCTGGCGGCGCGGGCGGTGCGGGTGATGGCTGCGTACGCCTTCGAGCAGCTGGGTGCGGGGCAGGTGATCCTGGAGCTGGAGGCCGAGAACGCCGCCAGCGTCGGCGTGGCCAACAAGGCGGGCTTCAGGCTGCTCGACGTGCCGTTGATCACGGGTGAGGAGAAAGGGCGGCCCTTCGCTCTGCAAACGTGGGGGCTGAGCCGCCCCTGACCCTCAGTCCCTGCGCCTGACGTCAACGGCAGTGGCCGTAGGCAGCCTTGAGGTACCGCTCATGACCGATGGCTCCGCAACTCCTGGCGGCTGAGGCCACGGTGGATCGAACGTGTAAAGCGGGGGGGGAGACAGGGGGAGGCAGACTCACCGTGGGGCGAGACGATCTCACCGTGGGGCGAGACGATTGCCACGCTCTCATGCCGGTATGGATCTGTTGGGAGATCCCGGCGTGCCGGAACGACCACGGCACGCCGGCGAAGGGGCGCGGCCCTGTCCGCGGTGAGCTAACTGCCCAGTGCTTCGATGACGCGACGAACCGACTCGATGACAGGCACACCCGCGGCGCCGATCATGGTCGCCACGCCGGAGATGTTGGTGAGAGCGCGGCGCATGGTGCTGTGCGGCACGTCCTGACCGGTTCCGATCGCGCGGAGAGATTCGTCGATGACCTCGCGGTCCTCGGGCGGCACCTGGTTCCGCAGTACCTGAATCGTGGCGATCATGTCCCTGAAGGCCGAGCGAGGGTCGGTCGGGCCCTGGTTCTTGATGATGCCCGTGTTGTGGTCACCGTACTGCTCCACCCTGGGCACGATCACCGTTCTCCGAGCGCGAGTGATGTTGTGCAGTGGATAGGCGTCCGCGCCTACCCACAGGACCCGTCGGCTCACCTTGACGTCAATGACACCGTGCTTGTCCGGCACTTCCCACCGTCCCCCAAGATCAATCCCGTACGTCCACGCCTGCTCAAGGATTGCGGGAGCCGGCCGCCTTCTCCATAGCCCCTGTGGGGCGAGCCCCGGCGTGACTCCAGCCGTGTCGGCACGCCCGTGTCTCCAGAACGGGAAGGCTCCTAGCGGACGAACTCCTCAGCCCCGTAACGCACCCGCGCCGTGGTCCAGTTGACGCCGAGCTTGGTGACGAACTTCCGTGCCAGGGCGAGGTCGGCGCGCGGGGCGATCAGGATCAGTCGCCCGCCGGTGGTGACGGAGCCGCCGCCCAGCTTTTCGCGAGCGACGGGGTCCGCCACCAACGCATCGTGGACGCGGCGGGTGTCGACACCCGGGGCCTCGATGTCGACCGCCTTGGCGTCCGGTGCCGTCCGTGGCAGACAGCGGAAGGTCAGTACCGACTCCTGGTGGTACTGCTTGGCCAGCAGGCCGGCGATGTGGTGCAGACCGGCGGCGGAGACACGGTTCACGTCGAACTCCCGCGACCGCTCGTACGTCGTCTTCTTCAGCTCCGAGGACCAGTAAACCCCGTTCAGGAGACGGGACTTGCCGGCCCGGGCGGCGTTGGCGCGGATGACGTGCCGCACCTCCCGGTCGAACCTGGCCAGCCGTGTCTTGAGTCGCGGATCGGCCGGATCGGTGATCAGGGCCCTGTTGTTGGTGGCGAAGATCTCCGCCTGGGTGGTGGGGTGAGCGGAGAGGGAGATGGGGGCTGCCCGGGCAGTACTCGTGCCCATCGCCGCCGACGCCATGACGCACACCATCGCCAGAATGCCGAACCGCCGCTGCATGCCTGCTGCCCCTCGTCTGCCGTTCCGTCACGCCGCACCGACGGGCGCGGCGTGATCACGGTAGGAGCCGACGGGTGCGCTTCGCCTGGAATTGCTCGGCACTGGCCAAGACTGTTTCCTGTCGGACTGGTTGCCATCCCTTTCGGTCCTGCGCTGACTGGCTGCCGGAGCGCCGGCGGGCCCCGCATCCTTCATCGCACGACAGCCCCACATCCCTGGCGCTGTTCAGCGGGGTCGTTGCGTATGTGCCGGGGGCGGATGCGTGCTGAGCGGTCCCAGGACGGGGGCTGCGGGCTGTTCGGGGACGGGATCTTGAGGCGGCATCTGCTCAGGTCGAATCCAGGAGTGGTGGCGGCCGGTCACCGGCACCGCGCCGGCTCCTACCCGGCGTGTGGTCAATCCTCCGGAGGCTCCGGGGCCGCCCGGCGTTCCGCCTGCCGACCGTTCTCGCCTCGCCGCGTCGTCAACCACGGCCACAGATCCGGCAGCGGTCGGGCAGGGCAGGCGAGCCGGTGCTCGATACGGCACCGCTGGGACGGATCCGGCGGGCACACACCGTAGAGGGCCACCCGCCCGTCGGACAGCACTATCCACCGGTGGTCCGCCGGCACCGTGTGAGCCAACGGCATCATGTCCGGCTCCAACAGCACCGAGGCGTGTTCCAACGTGGCCACGCGGTCCGCCGGCAGGCCGCAGTCCGGGCAGCGCGACTGCCCGCCCTCCAGCCGACGCGGTCCCTCTCCGGAAACCCCCATACAGTGAGGGTCGACGGATCGGGCCGCTGTGCGAAGAGCGTGAATCGGACGGGTCACAGGATGCGGTCGTCCATCGGTGAAACGAAACTCGACGCGGCAGGTGCAAGCGGCCACTGCTGACCAGCGGCACGCGGCCGAGACACCGCGAAGTCCCCCTCCGGCCTTTTCGGGCCGAGGGGCGAACGAGTCGAGGTGCTGATTACTCGTGCTCGCGTGACCGCTCTTTGAGTTCGTCGTGCGGGTGGCGATGTGCCGCCCGTCCGTCGACGGACTCGGCGTGGCGGCTCAGCAGGGCCTGTGCAGTGCGCCCGCGCGGTCAGTGGCTTCGTCGGGTCCGCCCGTAGTCGAGCCGGGTCGGCAGAGCCGAGGCGGCCGGGGCCGGCGGAGGGGGCGCACGTACCCGAACTTGCTGCCGGACACGGGGGTTTCCGGGCTTATGGGGTAACCGAGGTACGGGAATGTAGGGCATATGGGGGTTCTTGACGGGATGGGGGATTCCGCTGCGGCGGTCGGGGCATTACAGCGGAACCGTGGTGCCAGTGCAGTACAAAGGAGACGTGATTCCTGGAAAAGCAGGGATCTTCTCCTGTGCAAGTGATGGTTGCCCTTTTGGGTCTGCGATTTCCTCCCTGTCAGCATCGCCATCCGCCGGACGCAGCATCGTCGGGCAGCCCGTTTCGGCAGAGCTGCGCATTCACAGATGAGGGGAATGATGCGCATTGTCCACCTACGAGCCAGCACTCCGGGGACTCTGGGCAGCGATCATCATGCTCGGTGCGCTCATCGCCGCGATGCTCGGCACGGTCGCTCTCTGGACCGTGGGGGCACCCGCCTATACGTCGCTGGGTGCGGGAGGTGCCACATTCATCGGTGTGGCCACTCTGGGTTTCACCCTCAGGAAGTTCTTGACCGAGTGAGTCCGCCGGCGAGTCCGCACGTGAGTGGGCGAGCGGGGCGCACGGAATTGCCGGTTCCGCTCCTGCCTGCACCGAAGGGCCGGGCCCGGGGAGGCCGGGGCCGGCCACCGTTCCTCCCGCCACTCCTACGCCGACGGCCGCCGGCGCGCCACCGCCGCCACTCCCAGCAGCGCCGCCGCGACCGCGAGCGTCAACGCCGGGTGCGGGCCCGGGAAGTGGGCGGCGGTGTGCAGCGCGCCCATGTAGTCGAAGAGGGGAAGGCCGGTCGCGACGGTGTACCAGAGGGGCAGATAGAGCGCCTGGAAGAGCCGGTGGGTGCGGCTCAGCGTGCCCAGCGCCAGAGCCAGGGAGGGGATGAAGAGGGCTCCGGCGGTCCAGGCTGCGGCCCCGGGCAGGTCGGCGGCGGCGAGCATACGGACCAGCGGGGCGGCGCCGGCCAGGGCGGCGAGCGTCGCACCCGCGGCCCACTCGGCGAGCAGCCGGAGACCGGGGGCCGGGCAGGCGGCGAGCAGGGTGTCGGCACGGTGTTCGTGGCCCTGGGTGCCGAGCCGGGACCACAGCAGGATCGGCCAGATCCAGGCCAGCGGGAGCAGCACGCGCAGAGTGCCGGGCAGCGGGGCGGCGAACCCGGCGAGGGCGAGGAGAGCGGCACCGGCGTACCACCACCAGGGGGTGCCCTGGAGGAGGATGCCGAGTTCGCCCGCGTAGAGCCGGCCGAGCGGCGGGAAACCGGCCGCGGCCGGGGGGTGGGGCGACGGTCCGGGCCGGCGCCGCGGCGGAGCGCACAGCTGTTGCTGATGAGGAGTCAAGATGGTGCGCAGCTCCGGAGTCCGGGGTTCAGGAGAGGGCGCCTGCGGGGCCGGTCCGGACGGGTCCGCTCGACGACGGGCCGGGTCGAAGCGGGGGAACCAGAGGGCGGGGAGCACGGCGAGGGCGAGGGCGAGGAGGAGCACGGCCAGGCGGCCGAGCGTGTAGGCGGGGGTGGGGGTGAACCCGGGCCAGGGAAACGGGGTCAACGGTGCGTCGAGAAGGGTCAGTCCCAGGCTGAACTCGCCGGAGACCGGCAGGTGTTGGGCCACGGCTGCGTCGCGCAGGGACTCGACCACGGCGTTGACGCCGGTGCCCCCGAGGGGCAGGCCGGGGCCCTGGCCGCCGGTCGCCAGGGCCAGCCAGCTGCCGAACCAGACGACGTTGCCCAGCCCCGTCCGCAGCAGCGGCAGGGACTCGAAGAGCAGCGCGAGGGCGGCGGTCAGCGCGACCATGGGCAGCGCCAGGAGGGCATAGGGGCGGCAGAGCGCCAGCGGGTCGACGGTGGCGGACTCGCCGCGGGCGAGTTGCATGACGAGCGCGGTGGCGGCGAGGGCGACCAGCATGGACGTGAGGAGCAGGAGGTTGCCGAGGAACTTGCCGGCCAGGTACGCGGGGGTGCGGAGCGGGGTCGCGGCGAGCAGCCTGCCCACCCCCGAACTCCGGTCGCGTTCGAGGGAGTTGCGGGTGAGGTAGAAGCCGCCGAGGCTGATCCACAGGCCGCCCGCCAGGGCCGTGGCCGTGCCGACGTAGGCGCTGTTGTAGCGGCCCCGGTAGTCGCCGAGCTGGAGGATCACCCAGTGGGCGCCCGAGTCGGGAACGGCCACGTAGCCGAGGAGCACCGCGGCGGCCAGGGTGGCGAGGTAGGCGGGGCGGCGGACGCGGTCCCGGAAGTCGGCGAGGGCGGCAGCGGTGACACCGCGCGTCAATTCCCTTGAAAGGAGGGAGGGTTGGTGGTGCATGGCGGTCAGGCTCCCTCGGGTGCTCGGGCGGTGGGCGGGCCGTGGACGAGGGCGAGGTAGGCGTCTTCGAGGTCGGGGGGCAGCGGGGCCGCGCCCTCGTACGGCTGGTGCGGCGACAGCAGGCGGATGCGTACGCCCTCGGGGGTGCGGGCCAGGCGGCTGACGGTGTACCGGGCCTGTACCGCCGGGACGGAGGCAGGATCGACGAGGACTTCCCAGACCTGGCCGGCCACCGTGCGGAGCAGTTCTTCGGGGGTGCCGCGGGCCCGGAGGCGGCCGGCGGTGAGGACCGCGATGTCGGACGCGACCGACTCGACGTCGGAGACGATATGGGTGGAGAGCAGCACCACCCGCTCCGCCGCCAGCTCGCCGAGCAGGTTGCGGAACCGGACCCGCTCCTCGGGGTCGAGGCCGGCCGTCGGCTCGTCGACGATGATCACCTGCGGGTCGGCGAGCAGGACCTGCGCGATGCCGATCCGGCGCAGCATGCCGCCCGAGTAGGTGCCGAGGGGGCGCTTGACGGCGTCGGTGAGGTTGACGAGTTCCAGGAGGTCGTCGATACGCGCACGGGCCGCCGCGCGCGGTACGCCCTTGGCGGCGGCCAGGTAGCGCAGGAACTCGCGTGCGGTGAGGTTCGGGTAGACGCCGAAGTCCTGCGGGAGGTAGCCGAGTGCCCGGCGCAGCGGCTGCGGCCCGGCGACCGCGTCGGCGCCGTGGAAGAGGACGGTGCCGGCGGTGGGGCGGGTGACGGTGGCGGCGATCCGCAAGAGGGTGGACTTCCCCGCCCCGTTGGGGCCGAGGAGCCCGCACAGGCCGGGCGTGAGGCGGAGCGTCAGATCGTCCACGGCGGGCTGTGCGCGGCCTTTGTAGCGCTTGGTGACGGCGCGGAGGTCGAGCATGTCAGCCGCGCTCCCCGGCGGTTGCGGCGGCGCCGGTGGGGGAGACCGGCCGGCCGTCCTTGATGACGGCGGTGCCTCGCGGGACCTCGACCCGGAACCTGGCGTCGCAGAGGGCGAGACCGCTGCACCCCGCGTCGATGTCGAGGGTGTCGCCCTTGAGGACCCACCTGAGGTGCTCGGTGCCGGCCGCCGCGGCGAACCAGCGGGTCACCTTGATGTCGTGCCGGTCACCGGCGATCAGCTCGGTGGCGACCTCATGGGTGGTGAGCTTCAGGGTCCTGCCCGTGTAGGGGAAGGTCTTGGTGACGGGGGTGGCCTTGGCGGCGTCCACGGAGCAGGCGGTGAGCGGCAGGACGGCCGCGGCGGCGAGCGCGACGAGGGCGGCGGGACGGCGGGTGCGGCGGCCGGCGGGCCGGTACGGGCGGGGCATCGGAGTCTCCTGGGGCGCGGTGTCGCCGGGCGCAGGAACGCCCGGCGGCTGACGCCGGAAAGGATTCCGGGGCGGGGGTGGCGGGCACATCTGCCGATCGGCAGATATCGGGACCCTGGTTTCCCGCCCTCTCGGTGCCGGGACACCCTACTGCCGTGCGGCCGGCGGCAGCAGGCAGTTCACCCGCCAGCCCGGTCCCCGCTCGCCGGTCTCCTCCGCCACCGCCGGGCCCGCCTCCAGTGCGCCGCCGAGGGCGCGGACGCGCTCGGCGAGGGCGACGAGGCCGGTGCCGCCGCCCCGCCGGGTGGCCGCGGGCGCCCCCTGCGGTCCACCGGCGTCGTCGGCCACGGAGATCCGCAGCCCGCCGTCCGGGGACCGTCCCGCCGTCACCATCACCCGGGTCGCCCCCGGTGCATGCCGCCGCACGTTGGTCAGGGCCTCCAGCACGACCCGGTACGCGGTGTCCTCGGCCTCCCGGGACAGGGCGCCCGCCGGCTCGGCCCCCTCCCCCGCCCCGATCCGTACATCGACCCGTGCCGGGGTCATGGCGGCGAACCGCGCGACCAGTTCGGGGAGGTCGGCCAGGCCGTGGTGGCGGGTGGGCGGCGGCTCCAGCGGTGCGCGGTCGCCGGCCTCGCGCAGGGTCTGCACGGTGCGGTCCATGGAATCCAGCGCCCGCAGCCCCGCCTGCTCGATCCGTTCCAGGAGGGCGCGGTCGTTCCCGGGCCCGTCGCCGTCCAGTTGGGCGGCCTGCGCCTCCAGGACGATCCCGGTCACCTCATGCGCGACGAAGTCATGGAGATCCCGGGCCAGTTCGAGACGCTGCTCGCGCCGGGCCAGCGCGACGGCGTGCACACGCCGGGTGTCCAGCGAGCGCAGATAGAGCCCGACGCCGGTCGCGCCCGCGGCGGGGAAGAGGGCCAGCGCCACCATGACGACCGATTCCTTCGGCCCGGTCTGCACCGCGTGCAGGGTGAAGCGCAGCGGGAGCGCGACCGCCGCCGCCCCCACGAGCGCGCCGAGCGCGGCTGCCCGGGATCGGGGCAGCCGCCGTATCGCCCGGTAGAGGAGGACGAGCAGCGCGACCGACTCGAACGGCGCCCAGAGGAGGACCAGCCCCGGCGTGCCCGCGTAGGCCAGGTCCGCGGCCAGGGAGGCGAGTGCGGTGCCGCCCGCCGCCTGCGCGAGGGAGATCCGCCCCTGCGGCCAGGCCGAGATCGCGACGACGAGGGCGAGCGCCGCCATGACCGCCAACACCGAGCCGGCCGGCGGCGCCACCGCGGCCGGGGCGAGCACCGATGCCACGGCCGCGCCGCACCACCACCGGCGGCGCCGCGGACGCCGTGACACAGCTCCGTGATCCATACGGGAAAGGCTAGGAGACCGCCCCGCGACGGGGAGCGCCGGTCACCGGGATCCGCGCGACGTCGCCCTACGGCATCCGGCCCGTCGCGTACCCCATCTCCCAGGCCCGGACCGCGATGCCGACGCGGTTACGGACGCCCAGCTTCCGCTGGATGCTGGCGACATGGGTCTTCACCGTGCCCGCCGAGATGAACAGCTCACCGGCGATATCGGCGTTCGTCCTGCCTTCGGCGACCTTCCCGGCGATCTCGATCTCCCGCTCCGTCAGCGCCTCGTCGGCCCGCCGCCGCTGCCGGTTGTGCCGGCCCTGCGCTCCGGCCGGGGCGCCGGTGACGTGCTGGAGCAGCCGGACGGTGACCGACGGGCTGATCAGGCTGTCACCCGCCATCGCCGCCCGGACCCCCTCGACCAGCAGCGCCGGTCCCGACCGCTTCAGCAGGAACCCGGAGGCGCCGAACCGCAGTGCGGGATAGACGTATTCATCGAGGTTGAAGGTCGTGACGACCACCACCCGCACCGGATGCGGCGCCTCGGGACCGGCCAGCATCCGGGTCACCTCCAGGCCGTCCCGCCGCGGCATCCGGATGTCCACCAGTGCCACGTCCGGCATCAGCCGCCGTGCCGCGTCCACCGCGGCCACGCCGTCGGCCGCCTCGCCGACGACCTCCATGTCCGGCTGGTTCTCCAGGATGCGCCGCATTCCCCGGCGGACCATCTCCTGGTCGTCGGCGATCAGTAGGCGAATGGTCACGGGGGGATTGTGCCAGCCCGCGGCGGAGGAACGGACGGGGTGGGCGGTACGGGCGTGCTCAGCCGTCCAGCCGCACCGGCAGCGACTCGATGCCGTAGACGATGGAGAGTTTGCGGAAGGCGAGCTCCTCCGGGGCGGCGGCGAGGCGCATCGAGGGGAAGCGGCGGACGAGGGCGGGGTAGGCGGCCCGGAGTTCCATGCGGGCGAGTTCGGCGCCTACGCAGCGGTGGATTCCGTAGCCGAACGCGAGGTGGGAGGGAACGTTGCGGGAGGGGTCGAACCGCTCCATGTCGGGGCCGAGTTCGCCGTCGCGGTCGGCGCCGCTGAGGGAGCACAGGACGACGTCGCCGGCAGCGATCTGCACGCCGCCGATCTCCATGTCCTCGCGGGCGAAGCGGGGGAAGGCGACCTGGACGACGGTGAGGTAGCGGAGGAGTTCCTCGACATAGCGGTCGACCGCCTCGTCGCCGTCCTTGAGGGCGGCGAAGTGCTCCGGGTCCTGGAGGAGGACCAGCGCGCCGAGCGCCAGCATGCTGGCGGTGGTTTCGAAGCCGCCGGTCAGCACGCCGTCGGCGAGGCCGGCCAGCTCCTCGTCGGAGACCGAGTCGCCGTGCTCCTTCACGATCATGCCGAGCAGGCCGTCACCGGGGTTTTCGCGCTGCTTCTTGACGATGTCCCGGAAGTAGGAAAGGGATTCGGATATGGCGCCGAATGACGCGTTCGCCCCGCTGAAGAGGTCGAAACGGGCGGCGCTCAGCCGCTCGAAATCGGCCCGGTCCTCGTAAGGGACGCCGAGGAGTTCGCAGATGACCAGGGAGGGAATGGGCAGCGCGAAGGAGTGGACGATATCGACCGGTGTACCGTCCCGGCCGGCCGCTTCCATGGCGTCGAGGCGCTCTTCGACGATTTCGTGGATACGGGGGGTGAGCCGGCTCAGCCGGCGCATGGTGAATTCGGGGGTGAGCAGGCGGCGGAGGCGGGTGTGGACGGGCGGGTCGGCGAATCCCAGGCCGCCGGGATTCTGTTCGGCGCCGGCGCCGGCCTTGCCCACGAGGTTGGTGAAGTCGGAGCTGAAGGCGTTGGCCTTGCCCAGTACCGCCTTGACCTCGTCATAGCCCGTGACGAGCCAGACATTGGCGGCGATCGGCACCGGGAGCTTGCTGATGGGCTCCTTTTCGCGGACGGCCGCCAGATCGTTCACCGGATCCAGCCCCTCGCGCCGCAAGGGCATCAGGACAGGTTCGGGCAAGAAAGACATTCGAGACAGGTCGAAGCCCTTCTTGCTCGTTCTCACCAGATACATACGGCCGGCCCAGGCGATGATCCGGGAACGGAGGGTCGTCATGACGCTACTACTGCCTTTCGTCGCGGGGGACGGTCGCCCGCGCTCAGCCGCCCCCGGGGGCCGAAACGGCGCGGGACCTCCACTCGGCGTGCACGGATGTGACGTACGCCATAGCCCCTCGCGTGCGGCGCCATGGCACAGGTCCATGGCGTCGACCGGTGCGTTCGGTCGTCCGCATCAGCGTGACGAGCTCGGCCTTCTGCTATTCGTTGCGACCGAGTTTACAAACTGCCGTTGAGCTCGTTCACGGAACAACCCCGGGATGCCCCTGCGGGGCCCCTGGCTCTTCCCCAAGGACGCGGGACGGACCGCGACGGGTTGCCCGCACCGCTCCGCATCCCGGTCAAGTCCCGTGTGCGCGCCGACCTCTGCCCGGAACGCCGTATGCGACATAACGGAAATATAGGCTTCCGCTTGCTACGTTGCCGGATATGGCAGATATGACGGCGCCAGCGGCAAAAAGGGCCGCCGGCGCGCGCGCCGCGGGTGCTCCCCCGTCCTGGCCGCCGCTCCCCAAAAGGCGGGGCATCGAACTGGCCCTCCTCATGGGCGCCGTGTTCCTCAGCGTCTGCGGATATGTGGTGGTCGGCTTCGCCCGGGCGCATCCGGTGCCGAGCGGGGCAGCCGGCTACGGGGCGGGGCTGGGCGGGCTGGCGCTGCTGGCTCACCTGGCGGTGCGGCTGCGCGCCCCGTACGCCGATCCGCTGCTGCTGCCGACCGCCGTCCTGCTCAACGGGCTCGGGCTGGTGCTGATCTTCCGGCTCGACCTGGAGACGCCCGCCGACCCGGCCGCGCCCGCGCAGCTCGTCTGGTCCACCGTCGGCATCGGGCTGTTCATCGCGGTGGTGGTGCTGCTCCGCGACCACCAAACGCTCCAGCGGTATGCCAATGCGAGTGCCGCGGTGGGGCTGCTGCTGATGGTGGTGCCGATTTTCTTTCCCGCGGTCAATGGCGCCCGGATCTGGATCCGAGCGGCCGGATTTTCCATTCAGCCGGGCGAGTTCGCCAAGGTGCTGATCACGGTTTTCTTCGCCGCATATCTCGCGGCGAACCGTAATGCGCTGGCGTATACGGGACAGTCCGTGGGTCGATTGCGGCTGCCGGCCGGGCGGGTACTGGGGCCGGTGGTCACGATTTGGCTGATCAGTGTCGGGGTGCTGGTACTGGAACGGGATTTGGGAACCTCGCTGCTTTTCTTCGGGATTTTCGTGGTGCTGCTGTACGCGGCCACCGGGCGGACCGGGTGGCTCGCGGTCGGGGTGCTGCTGGCGGCGGCGGGCTCGGCGGCCGTCAGCGCGGTGGAGCCGCATGTGAACGGGCGCGTGCGGGACTGGCTGCATCCGTTCGCCGGGATCGCGGCGGGCCGGGGGCCGGGGCAGCTGGCGCAGTCGCTGTTCGCGTTCGCCGCGGGCGGGGTGTTCGGGACCGGCCTCGGGCAGGGGCACTCGTATCTGATCGGGTTCGCGCAGAAGTCGGACTTCATCCTGGCCACCTGGGGCGAGGAGTTGGGGCTGGCCGGGCTCACCGCGCTGCTGGTGCTGTACGCGCTGCTGGTGGGCCGCGGGTACCAGGCGGCGCTCGGGCTGCGCGATCCGTTCGGCAGTCTGCTGGCCGTCGGGCTCGCGGCGCTGCCCGCCCTCCAGGTCTTCGTGATCGCGGGCGGGGTGACCGGGCTGATCCCGCTGACGGGGATGGCGCTGCCGTTCCTGGCCCAGGGCGGGTCGTCCGTGGTGACCAACTGGATCATCGTCGCGCTGCTGGTGCGGATCAGCGACCGGGCGCGCGCGCCGCGGCCCGCCCCGGACCCGGCGGCGCCCGGCGCCCCGGGAGGCGCCCGGTGACCCGCGCCATCCGGCACACCGCCGCCTTCTCCTTCCTGCTGCTGGTGGCGCTGCTGGTCAACGCCGTCCGGGTGCAGGTCCTCGAAGCGGACGGCTACAACGCCAACCCGGCCAACCGGCGGGCCAGCATCGTCCGTTACGCCCAGCCGCGGGGCACCGTGGAGGTCGGCGGCAGGCCGGTCACCGGCTCCCGGGACAGCGGCGGGCGGCTGCGGTACGAGCGCACCTACACCGAGGGGCCGCTGTACGCACCGGTCACCGGCTTCTCCTCGCAGCTCTACGGCACGTCCCTGATCGAGCACGCCGAGGACGGCATCCTCGCCGGCACCGACTACCGGCTCGAACTCTTCCCCTGGTGGGACCGGCTGACCGGTACGCACCGGCCGGGCGGCCGGGTCGAGACCACCATCAACCCGGCGATGCAGCGCGCGGCGTACCGGGGGCTGGACGGCAGGAAGGGCGCCGTGGCGGCGATCGAACCGCGCTCCGGGCGGGTGCTGGCGCTGGTGAGCAGCCCCTCGTACGACCCCAACGAGCTTTCAGGCAACGGGGCTTCGGTCTCCGACGCCTGGCGGCGGCTGAACCGGGCGGCGCAGCAGCCGATGCTCAACCGGGCGCTGCGGCAGACCTATCCGCCCGGCTCCGTCTTCAAGGTCGTCACCGCGACGGCCGCGCTGGAGAGCGGCCGGGTGCGGGACCTCGACGCCCCGCTGGACATCCGCGACCCGTACACCCTGCCGGGCACCCGCACCTCCCTCGGCAACCCGGCGCCGGGCTGCGAGGACGCGGGCCTCAAGGAGGCGTTCCGGCTCTCCTGCAACACCGTCTTCGCGCGGCTGGGCGTGGACGTCGGGCTGCGCGAGATGGCCGCCACGGCGGAGCGGTTCGGGTTCAACGACCGCGGGCTGCGCATCCCCTCCCCCGTCGCGCCGAGCACCTTCGACACCCGCATGGATCCGGCGCAGCTGGCGCTCTCCTCCATCGGGCAGTACGACACCGCCGCCACCCCGCTCCAGATGGCGATGGTCGCGTCGGCGGTCGCCAACGACGGCCAGCTGACCCCGCCGTACCTCGTCGACAAGGTGACCGACGCGGGCGGGGTGCTGGTCGCCGCCGGGGCGCGGGGCCCCACCCAGCAGGTGATGAACCCGGCCACCGCCGAGCAGCTCCAGGAGATGATGACCGAGGTCGTGGCGCACGGCAGCGGCCGGCCGGCGGCGATCGACGGGTTCACGGTGGGCGGCAAGACGGGGACGGCGCAGCACGGGGTGCGCAACGAGGGCACGCCGTATGCCTGGTTCATCTCCTGGGTGCGGAAGAAGGACAACCACGAGCCGGTGGTGGCGGTGGCGGTGGTCGTGGAGGACGCGGAGGCCGAGCGCGAGGACATCAGCGGGGGCGGCAGCGCCGGGCCGATCGCGCGGGCGGTGATGGCGGCCGGGCTGCGGTGAGGGAGCTGCGGTGACGCAAGTCCGGAAGCGCAGCCGCCCGGCCCGGCCCCACGGACTCCCCGGCTCCCCGGCTGCCGGACTCCTCAACTCCAGGTCCACAATGGCCGTATGGCTTCCGAGGAGATCCCGTCCGCGCCCCCCGCGGCGCGCCCGCTGCTGTCGCTCGCCGAGGTCGAGGCGCTGGCCCGGCGCGCGCACGCGGGGCAGACCGACAAGGCGGGCCGCCCGTACGCCGAGCATCTGGCCGCGGTCGCGGCGGGCGTACGGGAGCGCGGCGGCAGCCCGGAGCAGATCGCGGCGGCCTGGCTGCACGACGCGGTCGAGGACGCCGCGCTGAGCGAGGCGTGGCTCGCACAGGCGGCGCTCGCCCCGGCGACCAAGGCGATGGTGCGGGCCGTCACCAAGCGTGCGGGCGAGCCCGTCGAGGAGTACACCGCACGGATCCTGGCCACGCCCGGCGCGCTGCTGGTCAAGGAGTCCGACCTCGCCCACAACGCCGATCCGGCGCGGCTGGCCGTCCTGGACGCGCCGACCCGGGAGCGGCTGACGGCCAAGTACGCCCGGGTGCGGGCCCTGCTGGGCCTGTCCTGAGCCGGCCCACCGGAAGTACTCCACCGGATTTCACGCACCGGATGTCACCCACCGGACGCCCGCACGGAAAGGTGTCGTACACAGCTAGTCTGCCGCGATGACTCCCCCGCAGACTTCGCAGCCGCAGTCCCCGGAACCGCCCGCGGCCCGGGTGATCGCCGCGCTGGACGGCGTCGGCGTCCGCCGCTACACCACCGGCCGGGTCATCCTCGACGGCATCGACTGGATCGTGCGGTCCGGTGAGCACTGGGCGCTGCTCGGCGCCAACGGTGCCGGCAAGACCACCGTTCTGCGCCTCATCGGTGCCCTGATGTTCCCGACCGTGGGCACCGTCGAGGTGCTCGGCCACCGGCTCGGCTCGGTGGACGTCCGCGAACTGCGGGCCGTCATCGGACTGGTCTCCGCCGCGCAGAAGGTCCCCCAGGACGCCACCGGGCACACCGTGGTGCTGACCGGCGCGACCGGTACGGTCCAGCCGCTGTGGCGCGCGTACGACGCGGCGACCCGCGAGCGCGCCCACGAGCTGCTCGCCGAACTGGACTGCAAGGAGCTGACGGACCGCCCGTTCGGCGTCTGCTCGGGCGGCCAGCGGGCCCGGATCCTGATCGCCCGCGCGCTGATGGCCGACCCTTCTCTGCTACTGCTCGACGAGCCCTTCAACGCGCTCGACCTGCCCTCCCGCGAAGACCTGATCGACGCGCTGCACCGACTGGCCCTGGCCCGGCCGGAGTTGGCGACGGTGACCGTCACCCACCACCTGGAGGAGCTGTCCCCGGCCATCGGCCACGCCGTACTGCTGCGCGACGGGCGGGTGCAGGCGCGCGGCCTGGTGGCGGAGGTGCTGACGGGTGCGCGGATGACGGCCTGCTTCGGGCGGCCGATCGAGGTGTCCCGGCACGAGGGGCGCTGGCTGGCACGGTCGGGGAGGAGCTAGGCCCGGTCGTCACACTCCCGTCGTCCGCCCGAAGGGCGAGCCGGGCGGCGTCCGGTGCGTGCTCTCGGCGTGCCGGGCGACGGCAGACGGACGGGAGTGTGACGACCGGGCCCAGGGGGTCGCGGTGGCGCCGTCGGCGGGGTCCGGCAGGATACGTGGCGCGCGAGACCCTTCCTCTCTTCTCCTCGCCACGGGGGCCACCGATGACCGCGACATCCACCGCAACATCCGCATTCCGCGCCGCATACGGGCAGACCATGGCACGCTGGCCGGTCCCGGTCGAACGGCTGGACCTGGGCGGGGAGTTCGGCACCACCCGCGTCAACGCCTGCGGGCCGGCCGGCGCACCGCCGCTGGTGCTGCTCTCCGGCGGCGGCGCCACCTCGGCCTCCTGGTACGCGCATGCCGCCGGGTTCGGGCGGACGCACCGGGTGTACGCCGTGGACCTGATGGGCGCGCCGGGGCTGAGCGTGCCCGCGGGTCGGGCGCTGCGCACCCCGGACGACCTGATGGCCTGGCTGGACACCGTGCTGGACGGGCTCGGGCTGGACGCGACGGCGCTGCTGGGGCATTCGTACGGGGGCTGGATCGCGCTGCGGTACGCGGTGCACGCACCGGAGCGGGTGGCGCGGCTGGTGCTGCTCGACCCGACGCAGTGCTTCGCCGGCTACCGGGCGTCGTATCTGCTGCGGGCGGCGCCGCTGTTCCTGCGGCCCGGTGAGGCGACCACCCGGCGGTTCCTGGCGTGGGAGACCCGGGGCGGCCGACCGGTCGCGCCCGAGCTGGTGCGGCTGATGGGGCTGGGCGCCCGGGACTTCCGGGGCGCGAGGACGGTCACCGGTCCGCGGCCGGACGTGGCGCGGCTGGGCACCGCCGCCCCGCCGGCGCTGGTGCTGCTGGCGGGGCGGAGCAAGGCGCACGATCCGCGGCGGGTCGCCGAGCAGGCACAGCGGACGCTGGCCGGCGCGCGGATCGAGACTCTGGCGGGCGTCGGGCACCACGCGATGCCGGAGAGCGAGGTGGCGGAGCTCGACCGCCTCGTCACCGGGTTCCTGGCGGAGTGAGCCGACACCTCACAACGCGGCGACCCAGTCGGGCGGTTCCTCGGGTCTCCGCGCCCACTCCTCCCCCAGCGCCGTCACTCCCGTACGGGCCGCCACCACCCTGCCCGTGATGGCGCACGCCCAGGCCCGCGATCAGCTCCCGGGCCTCGTCCTCGGGGCGGAAGAGGGAGAAGAAGCGTGGTCAGTCCGCGGCCTCCCCCTGGGCTATCGCGTCCGCGACCTCCGCCGTACGGGCCGCCTCCTCGGCGGCGAACCGCTCGGCGTCCAGCTTCTCCGCCACCTCCTCGTCCTGGGTCATCAACAGATCCAGGTTGGCGTCGCCCAACTCGAAGACGCCCATGTCCAGATAGGCGCGCTGGAGGCGTTCGCCCCACAGGCCGATGTCCTTGACGCACGGCACGATCCGGCTGAACAGCAGCTTCCGGAAGAGGTGCAGGAATTCGGAGCGCTCGGTGAACTCGGCGGCCTCCTTGCTCGGTATGCCGTAGTTCTCCAGGACCTCCACACCGCGCAGCCGGTCGCGCATCAAGTAGCAGCCCTCGATGACGAATTCCTCGCGTTCGCGGAGCTCGGCGTCGGTGAGCTGCTTGTAGTAGTCGCGCAGCGCCATCCGGCCGAAGGCGACATGGCGGGCCTCGTCCTGCATGACGTAGGCCAGGATCTGCTTCGGCAGCGGCTTGTCGGTGGTGTCGCGGATCATTCCGAAGGCGGCCAGTGCCAGCCCCTCTATCAGCACCTGCATGCCCAGGTAGGGCATGTCCCAGCGGGAGTCCTTGAGGGTGTCGGCGAGCAGTGCCTGGAGGTTGTCGTTGATCGGGTAGAGCATCCCGATCTTCTCCTGGAGGAAGCGGCTGTAGATCTCGGCGTGCCGGGCCTCGTCCATGGTCTGGGTCGCGGAGTAGAACTTCGCGTCGAGGTCCGGTACGGATTCCACGATCCGCGCGGCGCACACCATCGCACCCTGCTCACCGTGCAGGAACTGGCTGAACTGCCAGGCGGCGTAGTGCTGGCGGAGCTCGCCGCGGTCCTTCTCCGTCATCCGGTCCCAGTACTTGGTGCCGTACAGCGACATGGCCTCGTCGGGGGTGCCGAGCGGATCCTTGGGGTCGACCTCCAGGTCCCAGTCGATCCGCAGGGTGGCGTCCCACTGCTTGTCCTTGCCCTTCTGGTAGAGGGCGAGCAGCCGGTCGCGGCCGGCGCCGTATTCCCAGCTGAACCGGGCCGCGCCGGCGGCGGGCACAGCCCACAGGGGGTCGCCTGGGTCCTGTGCGTACAGCTCTCGGGTCGACACCGACGCCTCCTCCCACCCCGCCGAACACCGTGTCGCGGCCGGATGGTTGGCAGGCTCACACGCTTCTTACTCGCGGGTCAATAAGTCGTGCGCGAGGGATTGACGCCCTTGCTGACAAGCAGTCTCATAAGGGGGAGTCGCATGTGACCGCGGGTAACCCACGAGCGAGGTGTAGCCGGAGCCATGACGAGTGCGCCCACCGCAATGACCCTGACGGATACCGAAGTCCTGCGGGACGCCCTCGGGCTGCTCAAGGACCGGGAGCAGGTCGCCGAGCGCCTTCTCGACTCCTCCGCCAGGCACTCCTTCGACCCCGACACCGAACTCGACTGGGACGCGCCCCTCGAAGAGGGCAAGTGGTTCTGGCCGCCGGAACTGGTCTCGCTCTACGACACCCCGCTGTGGAGGCGGATGTCGCCGGAGCAGCAGCAGGACCTCTCCCGGCACGAGGCCGCCTCGCTCGCGTCCCTGGGCATCTGGTTCGAGATCATCCTGATGCAGCTGCTGGTACGGCACATCTACGACAAGCCGGTGACCAGCGCCCATGTCCGCTACGCACTCACCGAGATCGCCGACGAGTGCCGGCACTCCAAGATGTTCGCCCGCATGATCCAGAAGGGCGGCGCGCCGGCGTACCCGGTCTCCCGGCTCAACCACAACCTCGCCCGGATCCTCAAGACCGTCTCCACCACGCCCGGTTCGTTCGCCTGCACCCTGCTCGGCGAGGAGATCCTGGACTGGATGCAGCGGCTGACCTTCCCGGACGAGCGGGTGCAGACGCTGGTGCGCGGGGTGACCCGGATCCATGTCGTCGAGGAGGCCCGGCACGTCCGGTACGCCCGCGAGGAGCTGCGCCGCCAGATGGTCACCGCTCCGCGCTGGGAGCAGGAGCTGACCCGGATCAGCTCCGGCGAGGCGGCCCGGGTCTTCTCCGTCGCCTTCGTCAACCCGGACGTCTACACCAACGTCGGCCTGGACAGGCGCGAGGCGATAGCCCAGGTCAAGGCCAGCGGCCACCGCCGCGAGGTGATGCAGAACGGCGCCCGGCGACTGACCGACTTCCTCGACGAGATCGGCGTACTGCGCGGTGTCGGCCGCCGGCTGTGGCGCAGCTCGGGCCTGCTGGCGTGAAGGAGGCGAATACCTCACATCTGTCCCGAGCACCTGTACGAACCGGAATCCTCGGCGGTTACGCTGCTGTTCATGAACGGCAGCGGCACCGCCCCAGCAGTACCCCGACCCGCCTACCGCAGGCTCAGCGTGGAACAGCGCCGCAGCCAGCTGCTGGCCGCGGCGCTCGGCCTGTTCGCCCAGCGCGCGCCCGAGGACGTCTCGCTGGACGACGTCGCCACCGCCGCCGAGGTCTCCCGGCCGCTGGTCTACCGCTACTTCCCGGGTGGCAAGCAGCAGTTGTACGAAGCGGCGCTGCGCAGCGCCGCGGACGAGCTGGAGCAGTGCTTCGCGGAGCCGAAGACCGGCCCGCTCACCCAGCGGCTGGGCCATGCGCTGGACCGCTACCTGGCCTTCGTCGACCAGCACGACGCCGGGTTCAGCGCACTCCTCCAGGGCGGCAGCGTCGTGGAGACCTCGCGGACGTCCGCGATCGTGGACGAGGTGCGGCGCGCCGCGGCCGGGCAGATCCTGCGGCATCTGGGCGAGCCGGAGCCGGGCCCGCGGCTGCGGATGACCGTCCGGATGTGGATCACCGCCGTGGAAGCCGCCTCGCTGATCTGGCTCGACGAGGACAAGCAGCCCGCGCTCGACGAGTTGCGCGACTGGCTGGTGGACCACTTCGTCGCCCTGCTGACGGCGACCGCGGCCCGCGACCCGCAGAGCGCGCGAGTGACCCGGGCGGCGCTGCGGCTGGAGACCGCCCAGGGCCCGGCCGGCGATCTGGCGCGCCGCGTCCTGCCTCTCGTCAGCGAGGCCGGTCACCTACTGTGACCTGCGGCTTTATCACACCGGCCGGTTGACGCGCCCGGGCGGGCCACCGCCCCGCCCGGCGCCTCGCGGTGTGACACTGGGTCGGTGCGAAGCGAGAACACCCTGTTTGTCGGCGGGCCCCTGGACGGCCGGGTCCTCCCGGTCCTGGTCGGCCCGACCGGCCAGCCGCCGAAGACGTACGAGATCCCGGTGCCGAACGACGACGGCCGGCCGCCGACGCTGCACGTCTACCGCCGGGTTCCCGGCCGGGTGGGGCGGCTGGGCCTGCCGCGCGGCTGGAAGTACGAGTACGACCCGGAGGGCACCGTCAGCGGCGGCCCCAAGTGGCCCTGGACGAAGCGTAGTTGAGCAGAGGCCAGAACCGGCCGGCGGACCGTCCCCGGGTCCGCCGGCCGGAGTCGGGGCGCGGCGTCAGGCCGTGAGCGAGGCGAGGTAGGCGCCGGTCTTCTCGGGCTCGAAGAAGAAGTTCTCGAAGTCGGACGGGTCGTCGAAGCCGTTGGCGAACCGGTCGGCGACCGGCTGGAGCTGGCCGGCCGCGCCGATGAGGTTCAGCACGTGCTCCGGCGGCGGGGCCAGCATCGCGTTGGTCCACTTGGTGACGTGCTGCGCGGTGTTCCAGTAGCGGTCGAAGGTCTCCTGCATCCAGTCCGCGTCGAACGGCGCCTCGCCGTGCTCCACGATGGAGGCGAGGTAGGACGCCGCGCACTTGGCGGCCGAGTTGGAGCCCTGGCCGGTGATCGGGTCGTTGGCGACCACGACGTCCGCGACGCCCAGCACCAGGCCGCCGGAGGGCAGCTTGCCGATGGGGTTGCGCACGGTCGGGGCGTAGCGGCCGGCCAGCGTGCCGTTGGCGTCGGTCAGTTCGACCTCGGTGGCGCGGGCGTACTCCCAGGGCAGGAACGTCCGCATGAGCTCCAGGGTCTTCGCCAGGTGCTCGCCGGGGTCCTTGATGCCCTGGAACGCGTCCAGCGGGCCGCCGGGGATGCCCTCCCAGAAGAGGATGTCGGCGCGGCCGGAGGTGGTCAGGGTCGGCATGACGAAGAGCTCGCCGACGCCGGGGACGAGGTTGCAGCGCACCGCCTCGGACTCGGGGTGCTCGGGGCGCGGGCCCAGGCCGTGGACGTAGGAGACCGCGAGCGCCCGCTGGGGGGCGTCGTACGGCGAACGGGCGGCGTCCCGGCCGAACATGGACACCAGCTCGCCCTTGCCGGCCGAGACCAGCGTCAGGTCGTAGCGGCTCGCGAAGAAGTCCAGGTCGGAGACGGCCGCGCCGTGGATGACCAGCTGACCGCCGCGCTGCGCGAACGTCTCCATCCAGCCGGCCATCTTGACCCGCTGGTCGACGGACTGGGCGTGGCCGTCGAGCCTGCCGACCCAGTCGATGGCGCGCTGCGAGCCGCCGGGCGCCTCGTGGCTGCCGGGGGCGGCGACCGAGACGCCCAGGCCCTCGATGCGCGGGGCCTGGTTCTCCCAGAAGTTGAGCTGGAGGTCGCGCTCGTGCTGGAGGGCGGTGTGGAACATGCACTGCGTCGACATGACCCGGCCGGAGCGGATCTCGTCGGCGGTGCGGTTGGACATGAGGGTGACCTCGTAGCCCTGGGACTGGAGGCCGAGGGCGAGTTGGAGACCGGACTGGCCGGCTCCGACGATGAGTATCTTCCGCATGACGGGGCTCTTCTCTGCTACTGCTGCTGTACGGGGGTGAGGGGTGGCAGGGGGGAAGGGCAGGCTATTCGGGCGTGGTCGCCAGTGCGTGGCCGACGAGCGCGAGCAGCGACTCGATCACCGTGGCCCGGCGTCGCGCGTCCATGATCACGACCGGCACCTCGGGCGGTACGGTCAGCGCGTCGCGGACGTCGTCCACCTCGTACGACTCGGTCCCCTCGAAGTGGTTGACCGCGACGACGTACGGCAGCCCGCAGCTCTCGAAGTAGTCCAGGGCCGGGAAGCAGTCGTCCAGCCGCCGGGTGTCCGCCATCACGATCGCGCCGATCGCGCCGCGCACCAGGTCGTCCCACATGAACCAGAAGCGCTGCTGGCCGGGCGTGCCGAACAGGTACAGCACCAGGTCCTGGTCGAGGGTGATCCGCCCGAAGTCCATCGCGACCGTGGTCGTGGTCTTCTCCGGGGTCGCGGACAGATCGTCCGTCTCGGCGCTGGCCTGGGTCATCACCGCCTCGGTCTGGAGCGGGGTGATCTCCGAGACCGAGCCGACGAAGGTGGTCTTGCCGACGCCGAAGCCGCCCGCCACCACGATCTTGGTGGCGACCGGCGCCCGCGAGCGGTCCGTCTGCCAGCTCTGAAGCCCCGCGTCGGCGGCGGTGACCGCCGTGTCGGACGCTCCCACGGAACCGGCGGTCGGGTTCGTTCCGGCCGATATCGTGTCAGAGCCTGTGAAGTCCACTCAGCACCCTTTCCAGCAGCGCGCGCTCGGGCCGGCCGGTGCCGTGCCCGGTGCCGTAGACGCGAATCCTTCCCTGGTCGGCGAGGTCGCTGAGCAGGACGCGGACCACGCCCAGCGGCATCTTGAGCAGCGCGGAGATCTCCGCGACCGAGCGCATCCGGCGGCACAGCTCGACGATCGCCCGCATCTCCGGCATCACGCGGTCCCCCCAGCCGCCCGAGGTGAGCTCGCGGCGCTCCTCGGGGGCGTCCAGCGCCGCCACGAACGTCTCGACGAGCAGCACATGGCCGAACCGCGTCCGGCCTCCGGTGAGCGAGTACGGGCGGACCCGCGCGGGTTTGCGGTCCCCGCCGCGCACAGGGAGTTTGGGGGCTCTGCTCATGCCGATCCCTCGCTTCGCTCGGCCTCGCATCCGCTCGGCGCGCACCTCACGACGGCTCGCTCGCTTCGCTCGCTCACTGGACGTTCTCCATCGACTTGCGCAGTTCGGTGCGGAGTTCGGGGGTCAGGACGTGGCCGGCGCGGCCGACGAACAGCGCCATGTGGTAGGCGATGACGCTCATGTCGCAGTCCGGGGTGGCGTGCACTCCGAGCAGCGAACCGTCACTGATCGACATGACGAACAGGCTGCCCTCCTCCATCGCCACCATCGTCTGCTTGACGGCCCCGCCGTCCATCAGCTTCGCCGCCCCGCTGGTGAGGCTGCCGAGCCCGGACACGATCGTGGCCAGGTCGGCGCTGGAGCCCTTGGGCCCGTCGCTGTCACCAGGGCGGGCCGGCGGGCCGGCCACCCGCTCGGGGTCGGAGGACAGCAGCAGCAGACCGTCGGAGGAGACCACCGCGACCGAACGGATCCCGGGGACCTCGTCGACCAGGTTGGTCAACAGCCAGTGCAGATTCCGGGCCTGACTGCTCAGGCCCTGTCCGTGCGCAGTGGGTGCTTGCGCCTTCAATCGCGTGCCTCCTCGACAACGTGGCGATCTCCCGGGGCCCCCGCTCCGTCGGTCTCCGTCTGTGGGATGGTCTGCTCCGCTGTACGTTCCGCGATCTCGGCCGCCACATCGCGCCGGCCGTCCCGCGCCCCCTGCTGGAATCCGCCGAGCCGGCGGCGCAGCGCCTCGGCATGGGACGTGCCCGTCCTGCGCGGCGCGGCGGGCGCCTGCTGCTGCGCCACGGCCCTGGGCGTGCGCTTGGGCAGCCCGGTCGCGGTGGTCCGGCGCGGCGCCGGAACCGGTGCGGCCGGGGCCTCGCTCGGCTCCGGGGCATCGGCCTGCTCCGGGGCATCGGCCTGCGCCGGGCCGGGCTCCGGACGGCTGTGCTCGTCCGGGCCGATGGCGTACGGGCCGTCGGGGACCACGTCCTCGGCAGCCGCGGCCGGCGCGGTACGGCGGCCCTTCCGGGATGCCGGGGCGCCCTCGGCCGGGGACGCGGTGTCCTCGGGGCGCGTGTGCTCGCCGGTGGTGCTGCTGCTGGTGGTGCTGCCGGTGCCGGCCGGCGCGGCCGTGGCGTACGGGCCGGACGACTGCGGGCCGTACGGGCTCGGTTCGGGCCCGGCGGCGGGAGCGGGCTCCTCCGGGGCGGCCGGCGGCACGGCGGCGGCCGTTCGGGCCGGTTCTGCCTCCGGTTCTGCCTCCGGTTCTGCCTCCGGCTCCGGCTCCGGTTCTGCCTCCGGCTCCGGCTCCGCCGGGGTGCCGAGCCCGGCCGCGTCGATGGCGCGCTCCGCCGCGGCCACGAACGGGTCCTCGACGCGGGCCGGTTCGGCCGGTGCGTCCTGCGCGTCCTGCCGCTCGGGCGGCGGCGCGTCCTGGGCGGCGGGCGCGGCGGCGGGCGCGGGCCCGTCCTGGGCGGCAGCCGCGGGATCCGGCCGGTTCAGCCGCGTCTGGAGGGTGTTGGAGTTCGCCTCCGCGACCGAGCCCGGCAGGCTCGGCGCGGGACCCGCGCCGCCCCGGCCGGGCGCGGCGGTGGTCCCGGGCGCCGGACGGGTCGGCAGGATCGAGCCGGGCAGCACGACGACGGCGGCGACGCCGCCCTCCTTCTGGGCGCGCAGCTGGACCTGTACGCCGTGCCGGGCGGCCAGCCGCACGACCACGTACAGGCCCAGGCCCAGCGCCTCGTCGACGGTCTCGGAGGTCGAGGCGGCCTCGGCGTCCGACAGCCGCTCGTTGAGCTCCGCCAGCCGGTCGGGGGTCATCCCTATGCCCTCGTCCTGGACCGAGAGCATCAGCTCGCCGCTCTCCAGCAGCCAGCCGGACAGCTCGACATGGGCGTCCGGCGGTGAGAACGCGGTGGCGTTCTCCAGGAGTTCGGCGACCAGGTGGCTGACGTCGTCGGCGGCGAACCCGGCGACCTGGGAGTGCGGCGGCAGCGACTGGATGCGCACCCGCTCGTACCGCTCGATCTCGCTGACCGCGGCGCGCAGCACGTCCAGCAGCGGGACCGGCCCGGGGTGGTTGCCGCCGTGCTGCTCGGCGCCCGCCAGGACCAGCAGATTCTCGCTGTTGCGGCGCATCCGGGCGGCGAAGTGGTCCAGCTTGAAGAGGGTTTCCAGCCGCTCCGGGTCCTGCTCGCTCTCCTCCAGCGACTCGATGACCGCGAGCTGGCGCTCCACCAGGCCGAGGGTGCGCAGCGCGAGGTTGACGAACCGGCCGTGTACGCCCGAGCGCAGCGCGGCCAGCCGCTCCTGGAGCTCCGCGGCCTCCTCCCTGAGCGCCTCCGCCTGGTCCTGGAGGACCTCGCGCTCGGCCACCAGCCGCTGCCGGCCGCCGACCAGCCGCTTGCGCTCGCCCTCCAGTTCGGCGGTGCGCCGGGCCGTCTCGCCGACCTGCGCGTGCAGCGCGTTGACGGACCGTACGGCGGCGGCGAACTCGTCGTTGCGGCCCTTGTAGCCGATGGGCTCCTCGTGCGCGGGGTCCGCGGCCACCCGCTTGGCGCCGAGCCGCAGCGCGGCCAGCGGCTGGGTCATCGTGCGGGCGGCCCAGACGCCTGCACCGACGGCCAGCAGCAGGCAGGCTCCGGCCAGCGCGATGCGGATCTCCAACTGGTCCACGTCGTCGTCGCGCAGCGCGCCGAGGCGGTGGACGTCGGCGGTGGCCATCGCGGACTCGACGCCCCGCATCAGCCCGATCCGGGCGGTGAGCGCGGCCTGCACCCGGCTCCGGCTGAGCGCGATGGCGGCGGAGTCCAGATAGGGACGGCCGGTCAGCTGGGTCAGATAGCGCTCGGCGGCATCGGCGTCGGGGCCGTTGACGGTGCGCTGGTAGCGGTCCCGGCCGCCCTGGCTGGCGGCCTGGCTGAAGTCGTCCAGCGCGCCCTGCTCCCGGACGTTGGCGACCTGGGCGGCGGCGGTCAGCCGGGGCTGCGTACCGCCCGCCTTGAGCCCGGCCATCAGCAGCGCGCGGGTACTGGCGGCCTGGTCGGCGGCCCGGCCCAGGGCGGGCAGCGCGCGGGTGTCGGCGTCAGCGGGGTCGGCCCGGCCGGGCAGCCCGCGGGCGATGTCGTCGCCGATCGCGCCGAGCGCCTGGACGACCTGGCTGTAGGCGTCGTGGACCTGCTCGGCGGTGGCGGGCCCGGCGAGCGCCTTCTGCCGGGTCTGCGGCAGCTCCTTGAGGAGCTTGTCGGCGGCGGCGAACGCGGTGGTGCCGCCGGCCGTGCCCTGGGCGTCGGAGCGCAGTTCGTCTATCTGCCGGTCCACTTGGGCGCGCTGGGACGAGGTCGGGGCCGTGCTGAGGTTGATGCCGGTGCGCCCGGCGGCGACGTACGCGGTCATCGCGTCGCGCTCGTCGGCGAGGGAGTGCGCCAGGGTGATGGCGTGCGAGTTGAGCTGGGCGAGATCGACCAGTTGCTGGCTGGTGTCGGCGTTGTCGGCGACGGTCGCGAGGCCGGGGGCACCGGCTCCGAGGACGGCGACGGCGACCACGGCCACGGCTCCCATGAGCCGGTTGCGCACTCTCGCGGGGCGCCGCTCCGTACCGTCCGCGCCACTGCCCGTCGCGCCGGGAGCCGTATTCGGTACCGAGACCGAACCGGCCGGTGATCCCGGCTTCCCTGCGCCGCCTCGAAGCCGCATCTTCCGCACCGCTGCTCGCATTCCTGTCTCGCCTGCCCACGCCGTGCCGGCGTCGCGGACCCGGCTCTCTCTCCGCTCGCGGGGCGGACCTGCGCGAAGACCGCGGCAGCGCACAATTCCGCGAAGGGGAACAGCCCGGCTGTGCGCGTCGCGACGAACGTCCTGGACCACCCCATTTGATCCGGGAAGAGACCATTCCATCGGCGCCGCGCAGTGGCTCGGCAACACATGCCCGGCCACCTGAACGAGTGAACATCAAACGGAGTTTGACCATCAACTTCCGCGCGGTACCAATTCTGGCCGCAACCTCGCGCAACCCCCGGACGGGTTTGGAGATGCGTGCCCGCCCTGGAAGGATGCGCGCCCGCAGCCCGCAGCCCCTCCCCTCGGGCCCGTCCGTGCCCCGCTGACCTGCCGGTACGTCACCACCCGCGGGCTGCCCGGCCACCGTCGGGATCCGGCCGCCTCCGGCAGACTTTCCGCCATGCGCATCGAACTCGCCACCGAGCCCGGTGATCCCCAACGCCCAAACGAGGACTACGCGTCCGTCGCCGTGCCGGCCTCCGGCCAGGGCGGCGTCCTGATCCTGCTGGACGGCGTGACACCGCCGGAAGGGGACTACGGGTGCGTCCACTCCGTGCCGTGGTTCACCGCGCGGCTCGGCGGCGCAATGCTCGAACTGTCGGTTTCACACCCGGATATGACGCTGACTGAGGTGCTGGCAGCGGCCATCTCCAGGGCGGCCGAGAATCATCGGGGCGCCTGTGACCTTTCTCACCCCCGCACTCCGCAGGCAACGGTGGTCGCCGCACGCTGGTCCGACCGCGCCGTCGAGCACCTGGTGCTCTCCGATTCCGTACTGCTTCTGGAGAAGGCGGACGGCTCGGTGCATCCCGTGCAGGACGCCCGGCTCGGTGAACTCCCGCCCGCGGTCCGCGAACAGCGCGCCGCCGTACGGGCCCTGCCGCGCGGCTCCGCCGAACGCGCCGCCGCGGCCGGCGCCTACGTCCGCGCGGTCGAGGCGCTGCGCAACGCCGAGGGCGGCTTCTTCACCGCCGCCGCCGACCCGGCCGTCGCCGCCCGCGCGGTCACCGGCAGCACCCCGCGTGCGGAGCTCCGCTCGCTGACCGCGCTCAGCGACGGCGCGAGCCGCTGGGTCGAGGTCTTCCGGGAGGGCTCCTGGGCGGACTGCGTGGCGCTGGTGGCCGCGTCCGGCCCGCAGGCGCTGATCGACCGGGTACGGGCGGCCGAGGCCGCCGACCCGGAGGGCACGGCGCACCCCCGGGGGAAGGCCCGGGACGACGCGGCGGTGGTCCACGTGGCCCCGTGACCGGACCGCCGCGGCCGGTCGGCGCCGGCTACTGCCACCGCCCCCGGCCGCCCTCGCCGGGTGCGCCCGCCCCTTCTCCCTCGTGTTGCCCCTCGTGCTCCCCCTCCTGTTCCTGCTCGGCGTTCAGCCGGTGCAGCAGGCGGGCGAGTTCGGCGACCTCGGCACGGTCCCAGGAGGCGAGCCGGCGGGCGTAGCGGGCGCGGCGGGCGGTGCGGACGCGGCCGAAGCGCGCCCGGCCCTCGTCGGTGATCCGCACCAGGACCGCGCGGCCGTCGGCCGGGTCCGGTTCGCGGGTGACCAGCCCGAGCCGCTCCAGGGCGTGCAGCTGGCGGCTTATGGTGGCCTTGCCGACGCCGAAGAAGCCGGCGAGGTCGGTGGCGCGCTGGGCGCCGGCGTCGGCCAGCCGGACCAGCAGGCCGTAGGCGGCCGATTCGAGGTCGGGGTGCACCTCGCGGGACATTTCGCCGGACGAGGCGCGGGCCCGGCGGAGGAATACGGCCAACTCGCGTTCCAGGGCCAGGAATACGTGGTCCACGCCCATCGGTTCGCCGTCCGCCGTACCGCCGGCTCCGGTGTTGTGCACGTCAGCGCCCTTTCCCGCGTTTTCCTCTATTTCCAGCAATTCCCGCGTTTCGCTGCCTGAAAATTTCTTTCCCGGGCCGCCGAAACCGCAGTTGGGCCAGTATTTCGCAGGAGTAGACCAACGGAAGCCCCGCGACCCCCTTTTACCACGGGGGTCTACGCGCGTACCGTCAGCTCTGGCATGGCCACACCACTCAATGGCGCCAGTTCCTCCCTCCTCAAGGTCACTTCTTCGCACCGTCACCGCAGCGAGATCCACCGAGATCTACGGAGGCACGTATGCCCGTGCTCAGATCCGGAACCCCCCACCGCCCCGCGCGCTCCCTCGCGACCGCGATCGCGGCCCTCCTGGCGACCGTCGCGCTCCTCCTCGGCCTGCCCGGTACGGCCGACGCGGCGGCCGGCCGGCACGCACCCGAACCCACCCACCCCGACCAGGACTGGGCCGGCTCCCAGGTCGCCCGGCACGAGGGCGCCACGACCGGGCTCCTGCCGCCGCCGCCCTCGCTCACCGCATCCGTCGAGGGCGTCGACGTCAGCAGCCACAACGGGAATGTCGCCTGGTCCACCCTCTGGAACAGCGGCGTCCGGTTCGCCTACGTCAAGGCGACGGAGTCCACCAGCTACACCAACGCGTACTTCGCGCAGCAGTACAACGGCTCCTACAACTCCGGCATGATCCGCGGCGCCTACCACTTCGCCACCCCCGACACCTCCAGCGGCGCCGCCCAGGCCAACTACTTCGTCGCCCACGGCGGCGGCTGGTCCAAGGACGGGAAGACGCTGCCCGGCGCGCTGGACATGGAGTACAACCCGTACGGCGCGACCTGCTACGGGCTCAGCGCGGCCGGTCTGGTCAACTGGATGAAGGACTGGTTCGCCACCTACAAGGCGCGCACCGGCCGGGACGCCGTCCTCTACACCTCCACCGGCTGGTGGAAGCAGTGCACCGGCAACTCCGCGGCCTTCGGCAGCAGCAACCCGCTGTGGGTGCCGCGCTACGGCTCCTCGGTCGGCGAGCTCCCGGCCGGCTGGGGCTTCCACACCATCTGGCAGTACACCTCGACCGGCCCGGCGGTCGGTG
>NZ_BMRP01000001.1:295065-309775 GCF_014648695.1 Streptomyces albospinus | reverse complement strand
GGGCAGGCCGGCGATGTAGGTGGCGTAATCCGTGGTCGTCACGCCGCGAGCGGGACCCCCGTCTCGGCCCCGTGCGCCGCCGGGGTCAGGGCCAGTGCCAGCACCTGCCGGACATCGGCGACCGGGTGCACCTCCAGCGATTCAAGGACCTCCGCGGGCACCTCGTCCAGATCCGGTTCGTTCCGCTTGGGGATGATCACGGTCGTGATGCCCGCCCGATGGGCCGCCAGCAGCTTCTGCTTGACGCCGCCGATCGGCAGCACCCGCCCGGTGAGCGAGACCTCGCCGGTCATCGCGACGTCCGGCCGCACCTGGCGGCCCGAGAGCAGCGAGGCCAGCGCGGTGGTCATCGTGATGCCCGCGCTGGGGCCGTCCTTGGGGACGGCGCCGGCCGGTACGTGCAGATGCACACCGCGCTCCTTGAGGTCGCCGACCGGGAGCTCCAGCTCGGCGCCGTGCGAGCGCAGGAACGACAGCGCGATATGCGCCGACTCCTTCATCACATCGCCCAGCTGGCCGGTCAGTTGGAGACCCGACCCGCCGGTCTCCGGATCCGCCAGCGACGCCTCCACGTAGAGCACGTCGCCGCCGGCGCCGGTGACCGCGAGACCGGTGACCACGCCGGGCACCGCGGTCCGCCGCTCGGCCGGGTCCTGGGCCGACTCCGGGGTGTGGTGCGGGCGCCCGATCAGCGCGCGCAGCTGCTCCACGCCGACCGTGAACGGCAGCTCCTGCTCGCCCAGTTCATGGTGGGCCGCCACCTTGCGCAGCAGCCTGGCGACCGACCGCTCCAGATTCCGTACGCCGGCCTCGCGGGTGTACTCGCCCGCCAGCCTGCGCAGCGCCGCGTCCTCCAGGGTCACCTCACCGGGCTCCAGGCCGGCCCGCTCCAGCTGGCGCGGCAGCAGGTGCTCCCGGGCGATGACGACCTTCTCGTCCTCGGTGTAGCCGTCGAGCCGGACCAGCTCCATCCGGTCCAGCAGCGGCTCCGGAATGGACTCCAGGACGTTGGCGGTGGCCAGGAACACCACGTCGGACAGGTCCAGTTCGACCTCCAGGTAGTGGTCCCGGAAGGTGTGGTTCTGCGCCGGGTCCAGCACCTCCAGGAGGGCGGCGGCCGGGTCGCCCCGGAAGTCCGAGCCCACCTTGTCGATCTCGTCGAGGAGGACGACCGGGTTCATCGAACCGGCCTCCTTGATGGCCCGGACGATGCGCCCCGGCAACGCGCCCACATACGTCCTGCGGTGGCCGCGGATCTCCGCCTCGTCCCGTACGCCGCCGAGCGCGACCCGGACGAACTTCCGTCCCATGGCCCGCGCGACGGATTCGCCGAGCGAGGTCTTCCCGACGCCCGGCGGCCCCACCAGGGCCAGCACGGCCCCGCCGCGGCGGCCCCCGACGAGCCCCAGCCCGCGCTCCGAGCGCCGCTTGCGCACCGCCAGATATTCGGTGATCCGCTCCTTGACGTCCTCCAGCCCGGAGTGGTCCGCGTCCAGCACCCGCCTGGCGCCGGCGATGTCGTAGGCGTCCTCGGTCCGTTCGTTCCACGGCAGTTCGAGGACGGTGTCCAGCCAGGTGCGGATCCAGGAGCCCTCGGGGCTCTGGTCGCTCGCCCGCTCCAGCTTGTCGACCTCCTTGAGGGCGGCCTTGCGGACCTCCTCCGGCAGGTCGGCGGCCTCGACCCGGGCGCGGTAGTCGCCGCCCTCGTCCTCGGGATCGCCGTTCAGCTCGGCCAGTTCCTTGCGGACCGCCTCCAGCTGCCGCCGCAGCAGGAACTCCCGCTGCTGCTTGTCGACGCCCTCCTGGACGTCCTTGGCGATGGACTCGGCCACGTCCTGCTCGGCCAGATGGGAACGCAGCACCTCGGTGGCGTACTTCAGCCGGGCGACCGGGTCGGTGGTCTCCAGCAGCCGGAGCTTCTGCTCGGTCGTCAGGAACGGCAGGTATCCGGAGTTGTCGGCGAGCGTGGGCACATCGTCGATCCCGGCGACCCGGTCGACGACCTGCCAGGCCCCGCGCTTGCGCAGCCAGCTGGTGGCCAGCGCCTTGTATTCCGTGACGAGTTCGGCGACCGCACCCGGGAGGGGCTCGGGCGCCTTCTCCTCGACGGTGGTCCCCTCCACCCACAGCGCGGCCCCCGGACCGGTCGTGCCGGAGCCGATCCGCACCCGGCCCAGGCCCCGGATCAGCGCCCCGGGGTCGCCGTCGGACAGCCGCCCGACCTGCTCGATCCGCCCGAGCGTGCCAATTGCCGCGTACGTCCCGTCGACCCGGGGCACAAGCAGCACCCTCGGCTTGTTACCCGAGGACGCCACGGCCTGCGCGGCTTCCACCGCCGCCCGTACATCGGCGTCGGACAGGTCCAGCGGCACCACCATGCCGGGCAGGACGACCTCGTCATCGAGGGGCAGCACGGGCAGGGTCAGCGATGCGGATGCCGGCGACTCAGCAGTCATGATCTCCCCTTCGGCAAGCAAGTTGAGCTTTACCCACTCAATGCCGAACTGCCCGCGGATGTTCCCCGCCGCGCGTTCGCTGTGAGCGATCAACGAGGGCAACTCGGCGCGGGCGCACGCACGGAGGGCCCGCCCGACGGATCGGACAGGCCCGGGAAGGGAAGGGAGACGACCTAAAAGAGGAAAGAAGGGACAAGGAAGAGGAAGAAGGAGGTAGGGGAGGAAGAGGAGGCAGAGGGAGGGCTACCAGTGGGCGGGGCGGTGGAGCCCCAGCGGCAGTTTGGTGGCCGCATCGCCCCGGGCGGCGTTCACCTGGGCCTGGGTCAGGAAGATGCTGCCCGTCAGATCCGCACCGCGCAGATCGGCGTCCCGCAGATCGGCCCCGATCAGGTCGGCGGTCCGCAGGTCGGCGCCCTGGAGGTCGGCGGCGATGAGGTAGGCGCCGCGGAGGTCGGCCCCCCGCAGGTTCGCGCCCTTGAGCCGCGCGCCCATGAGGTCGGCCCCCCGCCGATCCTTCTTGCGGCCGGGGACCTGCGCCCGTACGAGCTCGCTGACCCGCAGCAGCAGGCCGTTGGCCTCGCCCCGGTGGGCGGCCACGTCCACGCCGGCCAGCTGCTCGGCGCTGCCGAGCGTCAGCCGCTCGGTCTTCTCCTGCACGGCCCGCAGCTCACGGTGGACCCCACTCGCCGCCGGCAGCGTCAGCGCCTCGGCCAGGTACCAGAGCAGTTCGTGCAGCTGCCGCATCACGCCGAACGCGTCGAACATGGCCCGTGCGGTCCCCGGCGCCTGTCGCCAGTCCTTCCCCTCGAAGGTGACCTGGGAGACCTTCTGGCCGGCGCCGAAGCACTCGAAGACGGTGCAGCCGGAGAAGCCGCGCTGCCGCAGCTCGGTGTGGATCCCGCAACGGAAGTCGGCCCGCAGGTTCCGGCAGGGCCGCCCGGCCTCCTTGTCGACCGCGAAGTCCGCCGAGGCGGCGAACGGCAGCGCCACACAGCACAGCCCGAAGCAGCTTCCGCAGTCGGAGAGCAGCGGGAGCCGAGCGGTGTCCGGGGCCTGCGGAGGGGAGGGTTCGCGGTCCTGCGACGGGCGGCGCTCGTGCGACACGGCTCTTCTCTGCTCCTGCGGCCGGCGGGCGCGCTCGGTTGCGGCGCCCGCGAAGGACCCCATTCTCCGCGAAGAGCGGCGGTGCCGGGCGCGCGGGCCGGACGAGCCGCTTCAGTACGTGCGCGAGGCGCGCAGCGCCGGGTGCCCCAGGTCCCCCAGGAGCGGCGCGGGCCCGGCGTGCTGGTCGCGCCATCGGCGGAGCAGCGGCCAGGCGGCCATGCCCAGGGCCAGCGAGAGCAGATGGCCCCAGTCGGTCATCGGGTCGAGGGAGGTGAGGAGGTCGGTGACGGCCTGATAGCCGACGGCGGCCAGCAGGGGCCAGCGCAGCCAGCCGGGCAGCAGGCCCGCCAGGGCTCCCGTACAGGTCATCACGCCGAAGCTGATGCCGTAGTCGAGGCGGTGCAGCGCACTGTCCGGCAGCCCTCCCGCGGCCACCGAGAAGCCGACCGGCATTTCGGTGGCGAGGGTGGCCAGCGCATGCCCGCCGAAGAAGACCGCGGCGGTGCGCAGTCCGCCGATCCGCCGCTCCAGGGCCGTCACCACGACGAGGAAGACGAGCGCGAAGGCGGAGGTGAGCCCGCCGGCTATCCACAGGGCGCTGGCGACCAGCACCAGCAGCGGGTCCTGCGCGAGATGGGTCACGTCCGTACTGGAGCCCTGGAGCAGCGAGGAGACCAGGGCCGGGTCGCCGTGGTCGGCGAAGAACGAGGTGGCGACGAGCAGCAGCGCGTAGCAGAAGGTGAAGGGGGTGCCGGTCGGGGTGGGGAGCAGCCGCCAGGGCCGCAGGCTCGTCCAGGGGCGCCGGGTGCCGGCGTCCGGTGCCGCGCCGGCCGCGGCGCCCGCGCCCGCCGCGTCCGGCGCCACCGCCGCGTCGCCGCGCTGCCGCGGCATGCCGGCAAGGATCACCGGCGCGCGGCCGGCCCGCGGGCCGGGGCCCGACCCGTCATCGACCGGCGCGCCCTCGGCCGTCTCCAGTGTGCTCACTGCCCAAGGCCCCTTTCCCGCGGATTCCCGCGGTTTTGCCGTTCCCGGCAGCCCCGCCGCTCCACCGCCCTGCACAACGTCCGCCACCACTGTGCCCGTTCAACCCATGAGCCAGCTGTGTACGTGAGATCGGTCACGTCGCTCAACCCCTTCGGGGCACATTGCGTTGCCGGGAAGTGCCCTTCCGCCACCATCCGCCCGCCGTTGGACCGGCGCACCCGGCGTTGGCCAAGATGGCCGTATGGCTCCCGTTCCCCCCTGGCATCCGACCGCCGGTCCCGAGCCGGCCGCACGCACCCTCGACCGCCGCGAGGGCCCGTACGGGGAGGTGGCGCTGCGGCAGCGGGGCCCGGCCGCCGAGGGCCCCGAAACCCTTGCGGCGCCCGGGGCCGGCGGGCCGGTCTACGAGATCATCGCCAATGGCTGCTTCCTGATGGACACCTCCGACGGGCGCTCCGAGCGGCTGCTGATCGACGCCGCACTCGCCGCCCTGCCGGCCGATCGCGCCCGGCCGTCCGTCCTCATCGGCGGGCTGGGCGTCGGCTTCTCGCTGGCGCGCGCCGCCGCCGAGCCGCGCTGGGGCCGGATCGCGGTGGCCGAGCGGGAGGCGGCGGTGATCGACTGGCACCGCACGGGTCCGCTCTCGGCCGTCTCCGGGGAGGCGCTGGCCGATCCGCGCACCGAGATCCTGCACACCGACCTGGTGGCGTACCTCCACGAAGGCGCGGGCCAACTCGCCTACGACGCCCTGTGCTTGGACATCGACAACGGCCCCGACTGGACCGTCACCGAGGACAACGACAGCCTCTACTCCCCCGCCGGCCTGGCCGCCTGCCGGGACCGGCTGACGCCCGGCGGGGTGCTCGCCGTCTGGTCGGCGCAGCCTTCCCCGGAGTTCGAACAGGCCCTGCGAAATGCCGGATTCGATGGGGTAGAGACGGAAGAGATCCCCGTTGCCCGAGGCGTCCCCGACGTCGTCCACCTGGCGCTCCGGTCCGCGTAGGGCGCGTAGCCGACGGTCACACCATGCCCTTACGCTGCTGCCCAGCAAGACGCGACCACGCAGTCAAGACGCGACCACGCAGGGCACATGCAGGGGCGGGCGATGGACCAGACTCAGACAACCCAGGGCGGCACCACCGCGGCCACGCCGGGCGCCCAGCGCCGGGTGCTGGTCGTGGAGGACGATCCGACGATCGTCGACGCCATCGCGGCCCGGCTGCGCGCCGAGGGCTTCCAGGTGCAGACGGCCACCGACGGCCCGGCCGCGGTGGACACCGCCGAGGCGTGGCAGCCCGATCTGCTCGTCCTCGACGTGATGCTGCCGGGCTTCGACGGCCTGGAGGTGTGCCGCCGGGTGCAGGCGCAGCGTCCGGTGCCGGTGATGATGCTCACCGCCCGGGACGACGAGACCGACATGCTGGTCGGCCTCGGGGTCGGCGCCGACGACTACATGACCAAGCCGTTCTCCATGCGGGAGCTGGCCGCCCGGGTGCATGTGCTGCTGCGCCGGGTCGAGCGCGCCGCGCTGGCCGCGCACACCCCGCGCAGCGGCATCCTGCGGCTGGGCGAGCTGGAGATCGACCACGCGCAGCGCCGGGTCCGGGTGCGCGGCGCCGATGTGCACCTGACCCCCACCGAGTTCGATCTGCTGGTCTGCCTGGCGAACACCCCGCGCGCGGTGCTCTCCCGCGAGCAGCTGCTCGCCGAGGTCTGGGACTGGGCGGACGCCTCCGGGACGCGTACGGTCGACAGCCACATCAAGGCGCTGCGCCGGAAGATCGGTGCCGAGCGCATCCGCACCGTCCACGGCGTCGGGTACGCCCTGGAGACCCCGCCCGCATGACGCGGCGCTGGTGGGCGGGCGTGCGCGGCCTGTGGGAGCGGGTCTGGGAGGGGCTGCGGCCCCTCGATCCGTACCGCTCCGTCAAGGCGGCGCTCGGCGCACTGGTCATCGTCTCGGTGATCATCACCACACTCCTGGTGTTCGTCGCCATGCACTCGGCGACCGAGCTGCGGGTGATCACGGTCTTCTCGATCATCGCCTCGCTGCTGATCACCCAGTTCGTGGCGAACAACCTGACCGCGCCGCTCGGCGAGATGACCGATGTGACCCGGGCGATGGCGCACGGTGACTACACCCGACGGGTGCGCTCGGACCGCCGCGACGAGTTCGGGGACCTGGCGGACGCCTTCAACCGCATGGCGGCCGACCTGGAGGCGGTGGACACCCACCGCAAGGAGCTGGTCGCCAACGTCTCGCACGAGCTGCGCACCCCCATCGCGGCGCTGCGCGCGGTCCTGGAGAACGTCGTCGACGGCGTCTGCGAACCCGATCCGGAGACCATGCGGACGGCGCTGAAGCAGACCGAGCGGCTGGGCCGGCTGGTGGAGCACCTGCTGGACCTGTCGCGGCTGGACAACGGCGTGGTGCCGCTGCACGCCCGCCGCTTCGAGGTCTGGCCGTACCTGTCCGGGGTGCTCAAGGAGGCCAACATGAGCCGCGGCGCCTCCACGCTCTCCGGCACCGGCACCCATACGCGGACCGACGTCCACCTCCACCTCGATGTGTCGCCCCCGGAGCTGACCGCGTACGCGGACGCCGAGCGGCTCCACCAGGTCGTGGCGAATCTCATCGACAACGCGATCAAGCACAGCCCGCGGCACGGCCGGGTCACGGTGCGCGCACGGCGCGGTGAGCGGCCGGAGAGCCTGGAGCTGGAGGTGCAGGACGAGGGCCCCGGCATCCCCGCGTCGGAGCGCCACCGGGTCTTCGAGCGGTTCAACCGCGGCGGGCCGGGCACCTCGGGCCCGGGCACCGACGGCGGTACGGGCCTGGGCCTGGCGATCGCGCGGTGGGCGGTGGATCTGCACGGCGGGCGCATCGGGGTGGCCGAATCACCCCGGGGTTGCCGGATCCGTGTCACCCTTCCGGGGCTGGAGTCAACCCGGAGCTGACGGCCGCTGACGTAGGGTCGGTGGTGGGAGCACTCGTTCCGACGGTGCAACGGCGATGAGTGCTACCCGCACGCGGGCAAACCCCGGGTATTTCCCGCCAAGTCATGCCCTGAAACCCTTCGGTGAATGTGACGTGCGCGACGAGTGACCCTCCCGGACTGCACCAAAGGTCACAAGAGGCGTAGCCTTTATTCCCGCTGTCCACCACCTTAGGAAGCGGAAGAGGGCGGTTGCCGCCGTGTCGCTACAGTCCCCCAACAGTGCGAGTGTCTCGACGGACCAAGCGGGGCAGGGGAAGAACCCTGCCGCTGCGTTCGGTCCCAATGAGTGGCTCGTCGACGAGATCTACCAGCAGTACCTCCAGGACCCGAACTCGGTAGACCGAGCCTGGTGGGACTTCTTTGCCGACTACAAGCCGGGCGGCGCCACCGCGCCGAGCCAGCCGGCGGAGGCCTCCGGTGCGAGCACCGGCTCCACCGGAACGGCCGACGCCGCGCTGCCCTCTGCGGCCGCACCGGCCCCGTCGGCTCCGGCGGCGCCCGCCGCGGAGGCGCCGAAGCCGGCCGTGCAGGCCGCGGCCCAGCCGGCCACCCCGGCGAAGCCCGCCGCGAGCGCTCCGGCCCCCGCGAAGGCCGCCCCCGCCGCGAAGCCCGCGCCGGCGAAGGCCGCCCCGGCCAAGCCCGCCGCGAAGCAGGCCGCTGACGGCGAGGCCCCCGAGGGCCCGGAGTACGTCACCCTGCGCGGCCCGTCGGCCGCCGTTGCGAAGAACATGAACGCCTCCCTGGAGCTGCCGACGGCCACGTCCGTCCGCGCGGTCCCGGTGAAGCTGCTCTTCGACAACCGCATCGTCATCAACAACCACCTCAAGCGCGCCCGGGGCGGGAAGGTCTCCTTCACCCACCTCATCGGCTACGCGATGGTGCAGGCCCTCAAGGCCATGCCGTCGATGAACAGCCACTTCGCGGAGAAGGACGGCAAGCCCACGCTGGTCAAGCCGCCGCACATCAACCTCGGCCTGGCCATCGACCTGGTCAAGCCGAAGGGCGAGCGCCAGCTGGTCGTCGCGGCCATCAAGAAGGCCGAGACGCTGAGCTTCTTCGAGTTCTGGCAGGCGTACGAGGACATCGTCCGCCGGGCCCGGGACAACAAGCTGACGATGGACGACTTCACCGGGGTCACCGCGTCGCTGACGAACCCCGGCGGCATCGGCACCGTCCACTCGGTGCCCCGCCTGATGCCCGGCCAGTCCATGATCATGGGCGTCGGCTCGATGGACTACCCGGCCGAGTTCCAGGGCACCTCCCAGGACGCCCTGAACAAGCTGGGTGTCTCCAAGGTCATGACGCTGACCAGCACCTACGACCACCGGGTGATCCAGGGCGCCGCCTCCGGCGAGTTCCTGCGCATCATGAGCCAGCTGCTGCTCGGCGAGAACGATTTCTTCGACGACATCTTCAAGTCGCTGCGGATCCCGTACGAGCCGGTCCGCTGGCTGCGGGACATCGACGCCTCGCACGACGACGACGTCACCAAGGCCGCCCGGGTCTTCGAGCTGATCCACTCCTACCGGGTCCGCGGCCACGTCATGGCCGACACCGACCCGCTGGAGTACCACCAGCGCAAGCACCCCGACCTCGACATCACCGAGCACGGCCTCACCCTGTGGGACCTGGAGCGCGAGTTCGCGGTCGGCGGCTTCTCCGGCAAGTCCATGATGAAGCTGCGGGACATCCTGGGCGTGCTGCGCGACTCGTACTGCCGCACCACCGGCATCGAGTTCATGCACATCCAGGACCCCAAGCAGCGCAAGTGGATCCAGGACCGGGTCGAGCGTCCGCACAAGTCGCCGGAGCGCGACGAGCAGCTGCGCATCCTGCGCCGGCTGAACTCCGCCGAGGCGTTCGAGACGTTCCTCCAGACCAAGTACGTCGGCCAGAAGCGCTTCTCGCTGGAGGGCGGCGAGTCCGTCATCCCGCTGCTGGACGCGGTCATCGACTCCGCGGCCGAGTCGCGGCTGGACGAGGTCGTCATCGGCATGGCCCACCGCGGCCGGCTCAACGTCCTGGCGAACATCGTCGGCAAGTCGTACGCGCAGATCTTCCGGGAGTTCGAGGGCAACCTCGACCCGAAGTCGATGCACGGCTCCGGCGACGTGAAGTACCACCTGGGCGCCGAGGGCACCTTCACCGGCCTGGACGGCGAGCAGATCACGGTCTCGCTGACCGCCAACCCCTCCCACCTGGAGGCCGTGGACCCGGTCGTCGAGGGTGTCGCCCGCGCCAAGCAGGACATCATCAACAAGGGCGGCACGGACTTCACGGTCCTGCCGATCCAGCTGCACGGTGACGCCGCGTTCGCCGGCCAGGGCGTGGTCGCCGAGACGCTGAACATGTCGCAGCTGCGCGGCTACCGCACCGGCGGCACGGTCCACGTCGTCATCAACAACCAGGTCGGCTTCACCGCCGCGCCGGAGTCCTCGCGCTCCTCCATGTACGCCACGGACGTGGCCCGCATGATCGAGGCGCCGATCTTCCACGTCAACGGTGACGACCCCGAGGCCGTCGTCCGCGTCGCCCGGCTCGCCTTCGAGTTCCGCCAGGCGTTCAACAAGGACGTGGTCATCGACCTGATCTGCTACCGCCGCCGCGGCCACAACGAGTCGGACAACCCGGCCTTCACCCAGCCGCTGATGTACGACCTGATCGACAAGAAGCGCTCGGTGCGCAAGCTCTACACCGAGTCGCTGATCGGCCGGGGCGACATCACCCTCGAAGAGGCGGAGCAGGCGCTCCAGGACTTCCAGGGCCAGCTGGAGAAGGTCTTCACCGAGGTCCGCGACGCCACGACGGCCCCGGTCGCCCCCGAGGTGCCGCAGCCCAAGGCCGAGTTCCCGGTCTTCGTGGACACCGCGATCTCCCAGGAGGTCGTCAAGCGGATCGCCGAGTCCCAGGTCAACATCCCCGAGCGGGTCACCGTCCACCCGCGCCTGCTGCCCCAGTTGCAGCGCCGCGCGGCGATGGTCGAGGACGACGCGATCGACTGGGGCATGGGCGAGACCCTGGCCATCGGTTCGCTGCTGATGGAGGGCACCCCGGTCCGGCTCGCCGGCCAGGACTCCCGCCGCGGCACGTTCGGCCAGCGGCACGCGGTGCTCATCGACCGGCGGACCGGCGACGACTTCACCCCGCTGCTCTACCTGTCCGAGGACCAGGCGCGCTACAACGTCTACGACTCGCTGCTGAGCGAGTACGCGGCGATGGGCTTCGAGTACGGCTACTCGCTCGCCCGCCCGGAGTCGCTGGTCATGTGGGAGGCCCAGTTCGGTGACTTCACCAACGGCGCCCAGACGATCGTCGACGAGTTCATCTCGTCGGCGGAGCAGAAGTGGGGCCAGACCTCCGGCGTCACCCTGCTCCTCCCGCACGGCTACGAGGGCCAGGGCCCGGACCACTCCTCGGCCCGGATCGAGCGCTTCCTCCAGCTGTGCGCGCAGAACAACATGACGGTCGCGATGCCGACGCTCCCGTCGAACTACTTCCACCTGCTGCGCTGGCAGGTCCACAACCCGCACCACAAGCCGCTGATCGTCTTCACCCCGAAGTCGATGCTGCGTCTGAAGGCCGCGGCGTCGAAGACGGAAGAGTTCACCACGGGCGGCTTCCGGCCGGTCATCGGCGACAGCACGGTCAAGGCCGAGGACGTCCGCAAGGTCGTCTTCTGCTCCGGCAAGGTCTACTACGACCTGGAGGCGGAGCGCGCCAAGCGTGGCGCCAACGACACGGCGATCGTCCGCATCGAGCGCCTGTACCCGCTTCCCGGCAAGGAACTCCAGGCGGAGATCGCCAAGTTCCCGAACGCCGAGAAGTACCTCTGGGCGCAGGAGGAGCCGGCGAACCAGGGTGCCTGGCCGTTCCTCGGCCTCAACCTGATCGACGCGCTGGACCTGGCCGTCGGCGCCGACGTCCCGCACGGTGAGCGCCTGCGCCGGATCTCCCGGCCGCACAGCTCCTCCCCGGCGGTCGGTTCGGCCAAGCGCCACCAGGCCGAGCAGGCTCAGCTGGTTGCCGAGGTGTTCGACGCCTGAGCGGTAACGCTTAGCTGAGGCACAGCCCGAAGGGCCCGTTCCCACCGAGGTGGGGACGGGCCCTTCGGGCTGTGGTGAAGGCGGTCGGCGCGGAGCGCTGCCTTCTGGGGGTGGAGGTCGAGCCGCGGGCGGGCCGCACACCGGCTGCGGTGCGCAGCCCCAGTAGGGGCGCCGGCGGCACCGGGCGGACAGGGTGTGCGGACGGCTCGGCGCCCGGCCTCTCAGCCAGCTGCGGATCGCCTCCCGCTCCGGCTTCGCCGCCTCCTGGCCGCGGCGCCGGGCGCGCAGGTCCTCGGCAAGCCCCGTCTTGGCCAAGAGCGTCAGCGGATGGGGCTGCCCCAGCATGATCTTGGCCCGCTCCAGGGTGTCGCGGCCCGGCTCCACCGCGCCGTCCTCGTCGGCGACCCGGCTGCGGGCGGCTGCGGCGTTCAGCGCGCAGCCCGGCGTCCAGGGGCGGTCCGGGCCGACGGCCCGGTTCATCCCGCTCAGCGACCGCTCGGCGGTCTCCAGCGCCTCCGACAGCTCACCGAACTCGGCCCGTACCAGCCCAGCGTGCCGGCGGCGTCCAGCCCGGACACGCGCGCCCAGACCTCCGTACCGTCCGGCAGCTCGATGCGCCGCACACGCTCGTGCATCACGGCCTCCTGCCCCCCTGAGCGGCGTTTCCCCCTCCCCCTGAGCGGCAATTCCCCCTTGCCGCAGGGCCGTTGGCAGGTGATCAGGCCAACTCCCGGCCGCTTGTGGCGCGAGAGGTCCGTGAGCCTGCCTATCCTGGCCGGAATGTCCCATGACCCCTGGTGGAGAGCACGTGTATTTCACTGACCGCGGCATCGAGGAGCTGGAGAACCGGCGCGGCGAGGAGGAGGTCACCCTCGGCTGGGTTGCCGACCAGCTGCGGACGTTCGTCGACCTCAACCCGGACTTCGAGGTGCCGGTGGAGCGCCTGGCCACGTGGCTGGCCCGGCTCGACGACGAGGACGAGGAGTAGACCGAGCAGGCCGAGCAGACCGAGCAGGCCGAGCAGGCCGAGTCACCGGCCCCGGCGCCCCAGCTGGCCGAGCGGCCCGACGGGGGCGCCGGGGGCTGTCGGGGGCTGTCGGGGGCTGTCGCGTCATACGCCGGTGTGACGCGTATCGCGAGCTCCGGGCCGGGCCCGAACGGGACCGCCGGGCAGGCCTCCCAAGGGAATCCGGGCAGGCCCTAGGGGAAAGACCGAGGCGAACCGGGGGAACGTCAGGGGCGGACCCGCTTGACTCCCGCAGGCTGCGATATATCGTGTCTAGCGAAGACACGATATGTTGCGTTGCCCGCCTACCCAGGGGAGGTCAGGAATGTCAGCCCGGAGCGAGTGGTCGATCTCCGTACCCCGCAAGCTGGAGATCGAGGAGCCCGTCAGCGCGCTGGAGGTGCGGCTGGCCGGCGGCACCGTCAACGTCGTCGGCACCTGCGACGGCAGCCCGGCCCGCCTGGAGATCAGCGAGCTGGACGGCCCGCCGGTGACGGTGTCCTGCAAGGACGGCACCCTCTCCATCGGATACGAGGACCTTCCCCTGAAGGGCTTCCTGAAGTACCTCGACCGCAAGGGGTGGCGCCACAGCGCGGTGGTCTCGGTCGCCGTGCCGGCCGCCACCCGCGTCGAGGTCGCCGTGGTCGGCGCCGCCGCGGTCGTCTCCGGCGTCTCGGGACGCACGGAGCTGCGCGGCGTCAGCGGCGAGGGCACCCTCGTCGGCCTGTCCGGCCCGGTGAAGGCCGAGACGGTCAACGGCAATGTCGTGGCCCAGAGCCTGACCGGCGACCTCCGGTTCAACTCGGTCTCGGGGGACCTGACGGTCATCGACGGCACCGGCGGCATGGTGCGCGCCGACTCCGTCAGCGGCGACATGGTCATCGACCTGGACCCGGCGGCCGTCACCGACATCAATCTGACGACGGTCTCCGGAGAGATCGCCATCCGGCTGCCCGACCCGGCCGACGCCCGGGTGGAGGCCAACACCGCGAGCGGCGCGGTCGCCAACGCCTTCGACGATCTGCGGGTCAGCGGCCAGTGGGGCGCCAAGAAGATCACCGGCTCACTGGGCGCCGGCACCGGCCATCTCAGGGCCACCACCGTCTCCGGGGCGCTCTCCCTGCTGCGCCGCCCCGCCTTCGAGGAGCCGGAGGGCGGCGGTGCGGCCGGCGAAGGCCCGGCCCCCGCCCCGTCCGGCGGCCCCGACCCGTCCGCCCCGTCCGCAGGGAAGAAGGTGCTCTGAGCATGCCCCCCGTCTTCGCCCATGGCCGCCTCCGGCTGTACCTCCTCAAGCTGCTGGACGAGGCCCCGCGGCACGGCTACGAGATCATCCGCCTCCTGGAGGAGCGCTTCCAGGGGCTGTACGCCCCCTCCGCCGGCACGGTCTACCCCCGGCTGGCCAAGCTGGAGGCCGAGGGCCTGGTGACGCACGCGACCGAAGGGGGCCGCAAGGTCTACTCGATCACCGGCGCCGGCCGCTCCGAACTCGCCGACCGGGGAGGCGAGTTGGCCGATCTGGAGCTGGAGATCCGGGAGTCGGTCGCGGCGCTCGCCTCGGACATCCGGGAGGACGTGAGCGGTTCGGCGCGCGATCTGCGCCGGGAGATCCGGGAGGCCGCCCAGCAGGCCAGGAAGGGCAGGGCCGGGACGCCGGGCAACGGCGGGCGCACGGGCGCCAGGGGCGCGGGCGAGAGGCCGTTCCCGGAAGCCTCCGACTACTTCGACGCCGCGTTCGGGGACAAGGACTCCTGGCGGCAGGCGAAGGAGGAGTTCCGGCGCGCCAAGGAGGAGTGGAAGGAGCAGGCCCGGCGCGCCAAGGAAGAGAGCCGGCGCGCCAAGCAGGACGCCCAGCGGGCCCGCAAACAGGCCAGGGACGCCCAGGTGTTCGCGCGTGAGGAGGTCCAGCGGGTCATCAAGCGGGTGCAGGAGAGCACCCAGGGGGCGGTCCGCTCCGGCGACTGGTCGGGCGCGGTGCGCGAGGCGCTGTCCGAGGTGTCCCGTGAGGTCGGGCGCTATACGGGCGCCCCGTCCGGCCCCGGAGAGACCGGCGAGCACACGGGGGCGGCGGACGAGGTCCGCATCACGGTCGAGCGGACGGACCTGTCCAAGGAGCCCCCG
>NZ_BMRP01000001.1:288007-295029 GCF_014648695.1 Streptomyces albospinus | reverse complement strand
CCGCCGCGGCCCCGCCCGCCCCGGCGTGGGCGGCCGAACCGGACAGCGGCGACCCGGCCCGCGACTTCGACCGGCTGCTGGACCGCTTCCGCGACGACCTGCGGGACGCGGCCCGCGACCACGGCATCACGGCCGAGCAACTGCGGGAATCCCGCCGCCGGCTGTCCACCGCCGCCGCACACATCGGCGCCCTGCTGCGCCACCCCGAGGAGTACTCCTCGGGCACGCAGGGCGACGACTAGGGACGCGGGGGGGGGAGGGCGGTGCCGGCTGCCCGCACCGCCGCGGCGGCCCGCGGCCCCCGCCGCCTCCGCCCCATCCTCCTTGACCTCAACCGCACTTGAGGCACCAGGCTCCCGTACGCCACCACGGATCACCACGGATCACCACGGAGCCCCCATGCCGCCCGCCACCGACTTCCCGGATTTCCGGCGCCCCGACGCCGCCACCGTCCTCGTCAGCGCCTGGCTCGTACCGGACGCCGGCAGCCAGCGCCCGGCGGCGGACGCGGTGCTCGCCGGCTGGGAGCGCTGGCGGCGCCCGGACGCGATGCTGGCGCTGAGCGCCTTCCTGAGCACCGACGGCGGCCATGTCCTCAACTACGCGCCCTCCGTCGCCCGCTACCGACTGCACGGAACCGTGGTCAACGTCCCGTCGCCGCGGCCCCGTTGACGTCGGACAGCTCGATCAGCACCGCGGCCCCGTCCGTCCGTACCACCACCGGCGCCGCCGCGTCCCCCGGCGGCTCCCGCACCGCCGCGTCGAACCGCCCCAGCCGCACGCCCGGCTCCCCCGCCGCCGCGGCACCGAGCCAGGTGTCGCCCGCCACCGCGACCACCAGAGCCGTGGTGCGCGGCCCCGGCGCCATCTCTCGGCTCCCACGCACCACCGTGACGGCCGCCGTCGCCCGTCCCTCCCGGCACATCACGTTCAGGTTGACGACCGGGCCGCCGAGCAACCGGGAGCCGGTGACTGCGGCACCAGGGAAGGCGAACGGGCGGAACCGGCCGGGCAGTCGGTGCACGGCGCCGTCCACGGTCAGTTCCAGCCCGGCGCCGTCGACGACGGTGAGGATCCGCCGGACGCCGGGCAGCGGGGAGTACGGGCCGTCCCGGGTGACGTCGGCCAGGCTCACCCGCCAGGCGAAGGCGTCCCAGCCGGCGCCCGGCGGGTGGGCCGCGACCTCGCGGGTGAGCCCGCCGCCGTTGCTCCACGGCACGGCCGCCCGCCCGTCCGCGCGCAGGATCCGCACGTCCCCGCTCCCTCCCCGGATGTGACGAGGCATCACACCGTCAGCACGATCTTCCCGAACAGCTCGCCCTCCGCCATCTTCGCGAAGCCCTCGCGCGCCCGGTCCAGCGGCAGGGTGGAGTCGATGACCGGGCGGATGCCCTTGGCGGCGCAGAAGCTGAGCAGGCCGGCCAGCTCCTCCTTGCTGCCCATCGTGGAACCGACGATCCTCAGCTCCAGGAAGAAGATCCGGTTGAGTTCACCGCTCTTGGGGGTGAAGCCGCTGGTGGCGCCCGAGATCACCAGAGTGCCGCCGGGCCTGAGCGACTTCACGGAGTGGGACCACGTCGCCGCTCCGACCGTCTCGATCACCGCGTCCACCCGCCGCGGCAGCCGCTCGCCGGTCGCGAACGCCGCCTCGGCGCCCAGCTCCACGGCCCGCTTGCGCTTGGTCTCGTCCCGGCTGGTGGCGAAGACCCGCAGGCCCGCGGCGGCGCCGAGCACGATGGCGGCGGTCGCCACACCGCCCCCCGCGCCCTGGACCAGCACACTGTCCCCGGGCCGTACGCCCGCGTTGGTGAACAGCATCCGGTACGCGGTCAGCCAGGCGGTGGGCAGGCAGGCGGCCTCCTCGAAGGAGAGCTCCTTCGGCTTGGGGAGGACGTTCCAGGTGGGGACGGTGACCTGCTCGGCGAAGCTGCCCTGGTAGCGCTCGGTGAGGATGGAGGGCTTCTCGGCGGGGCCGACGCCGTGGCCGGTCTGCCCGATGACGGAGTGCAGGACGACCTCGTTGCCGTCCTGGTCGACTCCGGCGGCGTCGCAGCCGAGGATCATCGGGAGCGCGTCCTCGGTGATCCCGACGCCGCGCAGCGTCCACAGGTCGTGGTGGTTGAGGGAGGCGGCCTTGACGTTGACGGTCGTCCAGCCGGGACGGGCCCCGGGGGCCGGGCGCTCCCCCAATTCGAGGCCGTTCAGGGGCTGGTCGCGGTCGATGCGGGCGGCGTAGGCAGCAAACATGATCCCAACGTAGGCCGCGTCCGCGCGCCGCAACAGCGCGTACGGGTGTGACACGCACCGCGTACGGCCGGGCCGTGGCGGGTGGCCGGAGCCGTGCCGCGGCGTCCGGGCCGCCGGCCGGTGCACGGCGAAGGCCGGGCCCGCTCCCTCCTCGGGTGCGGGCCCGGCCCGTCGGCGTATCCGCCCGGTGCCGCGGTCAGCGGCGGGCGACACCCTCCGCACGGGCGGCGGCGGCCACGGCCGCGGTGACGGCCGGGGCGACCCGCTCGTCGAACGGCGAGGGGATGACGCAGTCGGCGCTGAGCTCATCGGCGACGACGGCGGCCAGCGCCTCGGCGGCGGCGAGCTTCATGCCCTCGGTGATCTGCGAGGCGCGCACCTGCATCGCCCCGGCGAAGATGCCGGGGAAGGCCAGCACGTTGTTGATCTGGTTCGGGAAGTCGCTGCGGCCGGTGGCGACGACGGCCGCGTACTTGTGGGCGACGTCCGGGTGGATCTCCGGGTTGGGGTTGGCCATCGCGAAGATCAGCGAGTCCTTCGCCATCTTCGCCACCGCCTCCTCCGGCACGGTGCCGCCGGAGACCCCGATGAAGACGTCGGCGCCGTCGAGCGCGGCCTCCAGCGTGCCGGTCAGGCCCGCCTTGTTGGTGAAGCCGGCGAGCTCGCGCTTGACGTCCGTGAGGTCCTCGCGGTCCGCCGAGACGATGCCCTTGCGGTCGCAGACCGCCACATCGCCGATGCCCGCGTTGATCAGGATCTTGGCGATGGCGACACCGGCCGCACCGGCGCCCGAGATGACCGCCCGCAGCTCGCCGAGCTCGCGCCGGGTGAGCTTGGCGGCGTTGCGCAGCGCGGCGAGGGTGACCACCGCGGTGCCGTGCTGGTCGTCGTGGAAGACCGGGATGTCCAGCCGCTCCTGGAGCCTGCGCTCGATCTCGAAGCACCGCGGTGCCGAGATGTCCTCCAGGTTGACGCCGCCGAAGGACGGCGCGAGCCGCGCGACGGTCTCCACGATCTCGTCGGTGTCGGTGGTGGCGAGCGCGATCGGGACCGCGTCCACGCCGCCGAACTGCTTGAAGAGGATGGCCTTGCCCTCCATCACGGGGAGCGAGGCTTCCGGGCCGATGTCGCCCAGGCCCAGAACGGCGGTGCCGTCCGTGACCACGGCCACGACCTGGGACTTCCATGTGTAGTCGTGCACGAGCTCTGGCTGCTCGGCGATGGCGCTGCACACCTTGGCGACACCCGGCGTGTACGCGAGGGACAGGTCGTCCTTGTCGCGCACCGGCACGGTCGCCTGGATGGCCATTTTTCCGCCGCGATGCAGCGCGAAGGCCGGGTCGAAGAACTCGCCGGACGTGGTGCCCGGACCTTCCGCGCCCGTTTCGCTGTCGCTGCGAGGATTGACGATCTCCGCTGCCACTTTGTCTGACCCCTTTGTCATAAATCTGTTGAGGGTGGCCACTCCCTGGATGGGGGGTGGGCGGGCACCGCGTCCGCGCCCTGCTCGGCGGATAGCCACCGCGCGGGGGGAGGTACGGACGCCGGGCGCGCCGCACACGCGCCCTGAGCCCCGGATGAGGGGTGTAACGACCCTTTCTACCGGACGGGCGCGGAAGCCGACGAGTTAGATTCATTACCTGCCGGTACAAGGCTCCGACAATAGCGGCGGAATACCCGAAATCATCGAAAATCCCGCACGACTGTCCGGATATCGAGACATCACCGGCCTTTGCTGCACTTCCCCGCGCCCCGGCCGCACCGGCCTCCCCTTGCGCCACAAGGCCGTCGCCGCGCATCGCTCGTCCGTTATGCGATTTTGACCTGAGTGACAGTCCGAATACCGGAGTCCAGATGGCAAGATTCCGTCACCGATCGAGGTCGCGACGCTCAAAGGTGCCCAAAGGTGTGTGCCCGCCCCCTTTTCACCAGCTCATCGGCTGCTCACACTGGCACGTCGGTTAACCATCCGCAGGAGGATCAGCATGACCGCAGACACCACCCGTCGCGCGGCGGCCGGCAGGTTCGGTAAGTCCGCGAGGGCCACTGCCGCGATAGCCACGGTCACCGCCTCGCTGCTGCTGGTCAGCGCGTGTGGTGACCAGACCCAGGAGGCGAAGGCCCGGCGGGCGGCGCAGAAGAACCGCGACACCAGTGCGCCGCTGTTCAAGATGCTGCCGAAAGATGTCCAGGACAAGGCCATGCTCCAGGTCGGTTCGGACATCACGTACAAGCCGGTGGAGTACCGCTCGAACGGCGCGGTCGAGGGCATCGACCCGGACCTCGCGGAGGCGATGGGCAAGGAACTGGGCATCAAGCTCAATTTCAACAACGCCACCTTCGACACCCTCATGGGCGGTCTGAAGTCCAAGCGCTACGACATCGCGATGTCGGCGATGACGGACACCAAGGACCGCCAGCAGGGCATCGACAGCAGCACCGGGAAGAAGATCGGTGAGGGCGTCGATTTCGTCGACTACCTGAACGTCGGCGTCTCGCTCTACGCCCAGAAGGGCAAGACCAACGGCATCGACAGCTGGGAGACGCTGTGCGGCAAGAAGCTCGCCGTGCAGCGCGGCACGGTCTCCCACGACCTGGCCAAGGACAAGTCCAAGGCCTGTGAGACCAACGGCCAGCAGCCCATCTCCATCGAGGCGTTCGACAACGACTCCGAGGCCCAGACCCGGCTGCGTACCGGCGGTGTGGACGCGGTCTCCAGCGACTACCCGGTCGCGGCGTACGCGGTGAAGGTCTCCGGCGGCGGCAACGACTTCCAGATGGTCGGCGGTGCCCCGCTCAAGGCGGCGCCGTACGGCATCGCCGTCCCCAAGGACCAACAGCAGCTGCGCGACGCGCTCAAGGCGGCCGTGGAGCTCGCGATCAAGAACGGCTCGTACGCCAAGGTCCTCCAGAAGTGGGACGTCAAGGATGCCGCGGTCAAGGACGTGCAGCTCAACGGCGGCTCCTGAGCCCGCCGTCGGCACCGTCCGCAGCCCCGCACCATCCGCTCCGCGCAACTCCCGCCGAATGCTGAAAGGCAACATCCGTGTCAGTTGACGTCGACAAGCCGGCCGAGCCGCCGGCGGCCCCTCCGCCGGCCCAGCCCGAGCCCATCAAAGCCATTCCGGTCCGCCACTACGGGCGTTGGGTCGCCGCGCTCGTCGTCATCGGGCTGCTGGCGCTGCTCGTCAAGGCATTCGCCGCCGGGAAGGTCAACTGGGGCGCGATACCCGACTACATGTTCAACCCGGACATCCTCAAGGGTCTGCGGAACACCCTGTGGATCACGCTGCTGGCCATGGTCATCGGCATCGTGCTGGGCGTGATCCTCGCGGTCATGCGGCAGTCGAAGAACCCGGTGACCTCGACGGTCGCGTGGTTCTACATCTGGTTCTTCCGCGGCACCCCGGTCTACGTCCAGCTGTTCCTCTGGTTCAACCTCGGCCTGGTCTTCCAGTACATCGACATCATGCCGATCTACAAGGACGAGTGGTCGGACTTCATGACCCCGTTCCTGTGCGCGCTGCTGGGCCTGGGCCTCAACGAGGCCGCGTACATGGCCGAGATCTGCCGGGCCGGTCTGAACGCCGTCGACGAGGGGCAGACCGAGGCGGCGCACGCGCTGGGCATGAGCCACGGCAAGACGCTGCGCCGGATCGTCGTGCCGCAGGCGATGCGGGTGATCGTGCCGCCGACCGGCAACGAGGTCATCAACATGCTCAAGACCTCGTCCCTGGTCATCGCCGTCCAGTATTACGACCTGCTCCAGGCCGCGCAGAACGTCGGCCGGGACTCCGGTGTCGTGGTCGAGATGCTGATCCTGGCCGCCGCCTGGTACCTGATCGCCACGACGGTGCTGAGCATCGGCCAGTTCTACCTGGAGCGCTACTACGCCCGCGGCTCCAGCCGCCAGCTTCCGCCCACCCCGTTCCAGCGCCTCAAGGCGAAGCTGGCCGGTCCGAACCGCGCCGGAGGTGCGGCATGAGCAGTAGCAAGTCCGGTACCCCGATGGTCAAGGCCGAGGGCGTCCACAAGTCCTTCGGCTCGGCCCACATCCTCAAGGGCATCGACCTGGAGGTGGCGCCCCGGGAGGTCTTCTGCCTGATCGGCCCGTCCGGCTCCGGCAAGTCGACGTTCCTGCGGTGCATCAACCACCTGGAGAAGATCAACGCCGGCCGGCTGTCGGTCGACGGCGAACTGGTCGGCTACCGCGAGCACAACGGCAAGCTCTACGAGCTGCGCGACCGCGAGGTCGCCGCCCGGCGCCGCGACATCGGCATGGTCTTCCAGCGCTTCAACCTCTTCCCGCACATGACCGCGGTGGAGAACATCATGGAGGCGCCGGTCCAGGTCAAGGGCGAGTCCAAGGCGTCCGCGCGGGAGCGCGCGACCAAGCTGCTGGACCGGGTCGGCCTGGCCGACAAGGCCGGCAACTACCCGTCGCAGCTCTCCGGCGGACAGCAGCAGCGGGTGGCGATCGCCCGCGCGCTGGCCATGGAGCCCAAGCTGATGCTCTTCGACGAGCCGACCTCGGCCCTCGACCCGGAGCTGGTCGGCGACGTCCTGGACGTCATGAAGGACCTGGCCGCGGACGGTATGACGATGGTCGTGGTGACCCATGAGATGGGCTTCGCCCGCGAGGTCGGCGACTCGCTGGTCTTCATGGACGACGGCGTGGTGGTCGAGTCCGGCCACCCGCGCGAGGTCCTGACCAACCCGCAGCACGAGCGGACCCAGTCGTTCCTGTCCAAGGTCCTCTGAGTCCCCACGGCCCT
>NZ_BMRP01000001.1:255751-287945 GCF_014648695.1 Streptomyces albospinus | reverse complement strand
CCGCCGCTACTTCAGCGCCAGGACGAGGCTGTCCGTCGGCGACGTCCAGACGGGGCGCGCCTCCGCGAAGCCCGCATCGCGCAGCACCTGCGCGTGCCACTGCGCGGAGGGTGTGTCGCCGTCCGCGTGCTCGCCGTAGATCGCGAAACGCTCGGCGGTCGGCCCGGCCAGCCGCGGGTCGGCGGCGGCCAGCTGCCACCACTCGGCCCAGTCGACCGTGCCGGCTTCCTTGGCCCGGTCCATCTGCGCGTGCCGGAACGCCCGCTCGGCGGCGTTGATCCGCGGTGTGGAATCGTCGGGCATGCGGTCGGCGTTGAGGAACACCCCGCCGTCCCGGACGAGCCCGCCCAGCTGCCCGTACAGCCCCCGCAGGTCCTCCGTGTGCAGCCAGTGCAGCGCCGTCGCGGTCAGCACCGCGTCGTAGGAGTCGTGCGGCAGCCGCGCGGTCCAGTGCGGGTCCTTCAGGTCGGCCCGGACGAAGCGGATCCGGTCCTCGCCCTCGAAGTAGCCCTGCGCTATGGCCAGCAGCGCCGGGTCCAGATCGACGCCCACGCTCTCGGCCTTCGGGAACCTCTTCAGCAGCCGGTCGGAGATACTGCCGGTACCGCATGCCAGATCGAGCACCCTGGGCTCGGGGCCCACCAGCGCCTCGACCATGTCGAGCATCACCCGGAACCGCTCCTCGCGGTCGGGCATGTACCACTCCTGCTGCCGGTCCCAACTGTCCTGCCACGCCTGCCAGTCGCTGCCCATAGCGGTCTCGGTCATCACAACCCCTTCGGCCCGTAATACCCTCGTACTGACAACACCCATTACGAAAGCTCGTGCTCGCACCTTAGACGCGCCACGTAAGGACTACAAGTGGAACTGGCCTATTACTCGGACTACGCCGTGCGGCTGGTCAACACCGAGCAGCCCGAGCGCGGCGGCGACACCCTCACCTCGGTCGAGGCGGTCCGCGAACTCTTCGGCCCCGCCCAGCAGGCCGCCCGGCGCGCCACCGACAGCGACGTGACCCGGCTGCGCACGGTACGCGCCCGGCTGCGCGCCGTCTTCGAGGCCGCCGACCGCGGCGAGGAGGTACTGGCGGTGGACCTGCTCAACGCGCTGATGATGGAGTTCCCGGTCAGCCCGCAGATCTCCGGCCACGAATACCGCGACGACGACGGCCGCCCCAAGTGGCACATGCACATCGCCGACCACGCGGCCAACGCCACCGCCGGCTACACCGCGACCGCCTGCATGGGCCTGGCCTTCCACCTCACCGAACTGGGCGTGGACCGGCTGGGCATCTGCGAGGCGCGGCCGTGCCGCAATGCCTACCTCGACACCTCGACCAACCGGTCCCGGCGCTACTGCTCCGACCGCTGCGCCACCCGCGCCAACGTCGCCGCCTACCGCGCCCGCAAGCGCCTGGAGAGCGAGCGCACCGGCCGCACCGCCGACCAGGCCCAGGCGGCCACCGCCCTCGGCGAGCGCTGAACCCCGCGCGGCGGCCGGACCCGCACCCAGGCGCGGGCGACCACCAGCTCGTCGGGCACCGCCCCGAACTCCCGGCTGTCGTTCTCGACGTACGGGTTGTCGCCGCGCACCCACCAGCCGCCGTCCCGGCGCTCCACCGCCCGCTTGACGATCAGCAGGTCCTGCCGGAACGGGTGCCGCAGCACGATGACGTCGCCGGGCCGCACCGCGGCCCCGTACTGCACCACCAGCTGGTCCCCCGGCTGGAGCGTCGGCACCATCGACGGGTTGTACACCTCGGCCAGCCCGAACGACCGCAGCAGCCCGCCGTGCACCGGCTCCGCGCCGCCGCGCTCCCGCTCCGGCTCCTGCACCCGCTCCGGCATCCCGTACCTCCCGGTCCCGCCCCGGTCCGACCCGTTCACCGGTCCATCCTCCATCAGTCCCAATCTGCCACTGGACTTTTGCCCTAAGACCCCCGGGCCACCCGAGAAAAGCCTTCCCCCACCGAGTAATCTCGCACCTGAGAAGACGATCACGAGGAAGGACTGAACATGCTTTCCCGCCTGTTCGCCCCCAAGGTCAAGGTCAGCGCGCACTGCGACCTGCCCTGCGGCGTGTACGACCCCGCCCAGGCCCGCATCGAGGCCGAGTCGGTCAAGGCCGTCCAGGAGAAGTACCAGGCCAACGAGGACGCGGACTTCCGCGCCCGCGCCATCCTGATCAAGGAGCAGCGCGCCGAGCTGGCCAAGCACCACGTCTCGGTGCTGTGGAGCGACTACTTCAAGCCCCCGCACTTCGAGAAGTACCCGCAGCTCCACCAGCTGGTCAACGACACCCTCAAGGCCCTCAGCGCCGCCAAGGGTTCGAACGACCCGAAGACGGGCGAGAAGGCCCTGGAGCTCATCGCCGAGATCGACAAGATCTTCTGGGAGACGAAGAAGGCTTGATCTTTGGCTAGGCCGTCTGACCTGCGATTTCGCGGGTCCTATCGCCTACCTGTCCGCACCCGGTCCGCAAGCCGCCGAGAACGGCGTCCATGACGGAGCGGGTGCGGTCTTCTTCGCCCGGCCACAGGTGCGCGTAGATCCGCAGCGTGATGACCGCGGACGCGTGACCGAGCACCAGCTGGACCTGCTTGACGCTCGCCCCGCCCGCGATGAGCGCGGGGGCGAAGAAGTGACGCAGGTCGTGGGTCACCATGTGCGGCAGCTCGACGGGCTTGCGGCCCTCGCGCTCGGCCGCCGCGTTCTCCGCCGCCTGGAGCGCCTTACGAGCGCAGTTCCATTCGGTCTTCCATCGGCGGTAGCTGAGGGGCTCGCCCTCCTCCATCGTGAACAGCCACTCCTTCGAGGGGCGTGCGGCGAGATGCGTGAGAAGGGCGTCGGTGACGACCTCACCGACCGGGACGGTGCGCCGCCGGTCTTCGGCGGTCCGATCAAGCCGGACTGCAAGCGCTGACGCTCGACGCGGATGGTGCCGTGCTTGAAGTCGACGTCCGAGACCTTCAGGCCGAGCAACTCGCCGATGCGCAAGCCCGATCCGGCCAGCACGACGATCGCCGCGCGGATGTACGGCGGCATGGCGCCGGCCATCGCCTCAACCTGCGCGACGGTTGGCGGCATGACCTCCTCGTCCGGCGTGGCCGGAAGCGTGATCCGCTTGCACGGGCTCGTGGCGATGACCTTGTCCTAGACGGCGGCCGTCATGACGCGGACGAGGACGTCGTAGACGTTGCGCACGCTGCCGGGGCCAAGCTGCTCGGAGAGCTTCTTGAAGAGGGCCTGGATGTGGGTCCGCCGCAGGGAAGCCATCGCGTACGAGCCGAGCGCGGGTATCAGGTGGACCCGCAGGGCGTTGTCCGTGATGCGGGTGCCCGCCTCACCGGCTATCTGCTCAGCCTCCCATTGGGTCGCGTACTTCTCGAAAGAGATCTTTCCCGCGCGCGGGTCGACGTACAGGCCGGTGACCATGCTGGTCGTGACCTCGTCGAGCCAGCGCTGGGCGTCGACCTTGCGGTCGAAGTGGCGCGCGTGCTCCCTGCCGTCGAGGTCGCGGTAGCGGGCACGCCACTTGCCGTTGGGGCGCTTCTGGATGTTCGCCAAGTTCGCTCTCCTTTGGGTTGGTTAGTGGTAGTAGTCCCCGCTCTCGATGTACTCGGTGAGGGTGCGGGCGTCGCGCTCGTCGCCCGTGAGGCGAAGGCACTGCTCGTGGATGGCCCGTGAGCCGTCGGGGTGCGCCTCGATGTACTCGGCGGTGGCGGTCACGGCCCGGTGGAGGCGGTCCTGGGCGTCGCGGGACTCGTAGAACGCCTCAACGGCTTCCTGGACGAGGCGCCGCCCTTCGAGGTCGATGCCTTCGAGCGGCGGAGACATGAGTTCTTCGAGGGGCAGCTCGAAGACTCTGCTGAAGGCCAGGGCCTCGTCGGCCGATGGTCCAGATGCCGGCGGTGGGGGTCAGGAACGGGGTAACGGTGATCGCCTGGGCCGTGAAGAGGTTCGTGTCCAGGTATGTCATGCCTCCGGTCCCGCACAGATACGAGCGTGCACCGGTGATGGCGGCCAGGTCCGCAAGCCGCTGCGAGCGTCCGGGCCGGGCCGCCAGTCGGCTGCTGGCCAGGATCTGGCCCTGCCAGCCGAGCAGGTCGAGCAGGACTCGGGCAGAGGTCTCGGCGACGGCCGCGGTCCGGCCGGTGTCGAAAGCGGCCTGGATTGGTTCCAGCGCTTGGGCGAGTACGGGCCAGTGGGGGCTGCGTTCACCGGGCTGCTGGACGTGCTCGATCTGCCGGATGTCTACGGAGTGGTCCTGCCTTCCGCCTCCCACCTGGGGCCCAAGTCGATAGCCGCCGAGCGGCAGCGGGAGATCGCCCGATCCGGCGTCCGGCTGATGCTCGTCCGCGACAACGCCACGGCCCGCCGGACGCCGCCCCGCTCTCGCCGCCGCACTTCCAGCTCTGCCCCTGCCCTGGACGCCGAGACATGAGGCTCGCCATGCCCGATGCCATCAAACGCTTCTTCGCCCCTGCCCCCGAATCCGTGGGCCAGGCCCGTGACTTCGTCGTTCGCACCCTGGCCGCCTGGAACCTGGAGGGGCGGGCCGATGACGTCCGCCTCTGTGTCTCCGAGCTGGCCACCAACGCCATCGCGCACGGCACACGCCGCGGCCGTGGCTTCCACGTCGCGATGAGCGCCGAGGACGGCATCGTCCGCGTCGAGGTCCACGACTCCGGCCCCCGCCGGCCCAAGCTCCAACGCCCCACCAGCGACGACGTCTCCGGCCGCGGCCTGCACATCGTCGCCATACTCTCCGACGAGTGGGGCGTCGAGGAGCGCGGACTGGCGGGCAAGGCCGTCTGGTCACGCTTCAAGACCGCCCCGGCCCCCCAGGGGGCACCATGCTGACCGCCCGCCCCCTGACACCCGCCGCAGGTCCCGGGCCCGGCCTGCTGGCCGCCTTGGGCGCCTGGACCTGGCTCGGCGTCGACCCGGCCGACACCGACCTCGCGCACCTCCTCCTGGCCCACCCGCCCGGCCGCACCGAACACGACACCGCCGCCGCCATCGAGGCTCGCATGCGGCGCCGCTCCGCATCCTTGGGCGGCCTGGCCGAACCGCAGGACCCGGTCCCTGACCTTGGGGAACGCCTGCTGATCGTGGACACCAGCACGGTGCTGCTGCGGTTCCACGGCAGCCGTTTCGGCACCCGGCTGCCGGTCCGATCCGGCTGGACCCGGCACGTCCGCGACCACCGTCAGGCTCTCATAGTGATCGGCTCGGACCCGCTGCCGCGAAGCGCCGACCTCCCCCGCGTCGACGCCTACCTCGATGCCGGCCTCGCCTCCGGCCGCCTCCTGTTCGGTCTCGCCCACCCTGCCGCCTGAACGCCCCGGCCACCCATGCACTGCCCTGACTCCCGACGAGAGGGAACGGCCATGGAATCCTTCGAACGCGCCCGGCTGGACGCCTACTTCACCAAGATCGCCACCCAGTTCACCTCCACCGACGAGGTCACCTCCTTCCTGGTGACCCACCTCCTGCCCGAGCGTCCCGGCTTCGTCCGCGCGGTCGCCGCGATGAGCCGCCTGCGGACGGTCCTGCCCAAGCCGAAGTCCATCACCCCCGCCGCCCAGCGCGAGGTCGAGCAGACCATCCCGGTCGACACGCTCTCCCGTGAGCTGTTCGCCGAACCCGACGCCGCGCTGGACTACTTCGAGTCCCGCGCCGCAGGCGAGCCCGTCGTGCTGCTGGACGTCGGCGGCTACTTCGCTCCCACCCTCGCCGAGCTGCACGCCCGCTTCTCCGGACAGATCCTCGGAGTGATCGAGGACACCGAGAACGGCCACCGCCGCTACGAGGACCTCGACAAGCTGCCCTGCCCGATCATCTCGGTTGCCCGCTCACCACTGAAGGACCCCGAGGACTTCCTGGTCGGCCAGTCCGTGGTCTTCTCCACCGAGGCCGTCATGCGCGGCCGGGGCGACATCCTCCACGGCCGCCCCGCCCTGGTGATCGGTTTCGGCAAACTGGGCAGCTCCATCGCCCGCCTCCTGCACGCCAAGGGAGTCCAGGTCACCGTCCATGACATCGACCCGGTCCGCCGCACCCAGGCCCTTTCCCAGGGCTTCACCGTCGCCCGCGACCGGGAGGACGCACTGCGGGGCGCCGGGCTCGTGCTCTGCGCGACCGGCGCCGTCTCGCTCCATGGCGAAGACTTCCCGCACCTGTGCAACGGCGCCTACGTCGCCACCGTCACCTCAAGCGAGGACGAACTGGAGCTCAGCGGCCTACCGGACGTCTACACCCGCACCATGGTCGGCGACCACGTCACCCGCTACCAGACCACCGGCCACTACTTCTATCTCGCGAACGGCGGCAACGCCGTCAACTTCCTTCATGGTGCCAGCGTTGGGCCGTTCGTCTTCCTGGTCCAGGCCGAAATCCTCGCCGGGATCAGGATGCTCACCCGCACCGACCTCGCCCCTGGCATGCACGAGGCCACCGCGGACGACCGCGCCGCCATCGCGGCGACATGGCTCTCCTACTTCAACAGGTGATCGACTTGGCCATCACAGAAGCCCACATCCGCACCACCCTGACCGCCTACCTCGACGAACACCCTGACGAGAAGGCCACGCTGGCCCCAGCCCTCGATCTTCTCGACGCCGGAGCCGACCTCACCTCCCGCAAGGAGTTCCGCGGCCACGCGACAGCCGGCGCCGTCCTCGCCGACCCGGTCGGGCGCATCCTGCACATCCACCATCTCGCCCTGGACAAGTGGCTCCTGCCCGGCGGTCACCTGGAGCCCGCGGACGACGCGCTGCTGCAAGCGGCCCTGCGCGAACTCACCGAGGAGACCGGCATCCCCGCCAGTGCCGTCACCACCGTCAGCCACCGGCCCGTCCACATCGACATCCACCCCATTCCCGCCAACGAAGCCAAGGGGGAAGCCGCACACCAGCACATCGACTTCAGGTTCCTCTTCCGCACCACGACCGACGTCGGTCAGTTGCAAACCGAGGAGGTCACCGACGCCTCCTGGCGAGTCCTCGACACACTCAGCAACGAACGTCTGCGACGCCGCGTCGCCGACGCCCTCCGCTGACAACCCCGTCGGCCGCTCCTGCTCCAGCAGGGCAGGAGCGGCAGCGGACACCGACCTCGCAGTTCACCCACATCGGCCCCAAGCGGCCGGACCAGCGCCGCGCTGCAGGGTCTAATGCGAATACCAGTGACTTCGAGGCTGTCGAGTCCACCGGATGGAAACGTCTCCGCAGATCAGGCGGTCGAACTGCACTCCATGTCAGTGGTATTGCCCCTAACCCCCATCTCGCTCCACGTCGTCCGGTCTCACCGACGGTGCGGCTGCCCAGAGCGTGGAAGCGGTTTCAAGATCCACAAGGAATCCACAAAGAAGGCTGTCAGCCTGCGTTCTCCCGTGGCCTGGATAGTGCGGCTGCGGAAGCTTCCGGACGAGGTGAAGAAAGTCATGCGTGTGTCCCGGGTGTTCGGCAGCCGTCGCCGTGTGGCGTCCGCCGCCGCATCTCTCGCCGTGATCACAGCGGCAGTTACCGGCTGTTCAGGCCATAAGACCCCGAACGCCTCCGGGGCAGCACCGGTCGCCGCAGCGGCGCCGACCACTTCGGGTTCGTCCACGCCGGGGCCTTCCTCTTCGACCGGGGCGTCGTCAGGCGTACTGTTCGGCGGCGACGCTGCGCTGTCCGGTCTGACGCATCTCGGCCGGTCGCCGGCGATCGTGCGCACCTACGACACCATCGACACCGCCGGCGCGTTTCCCTCCGCGGACGAGACCAGCGCCCTGCGCTCCGGGGCCACATTGCTCACCAGCCTCGGCACGGGAAAGAACCGGGACTGGGCGTCGATCGCCGCAGGCACCTCGGACGCCGCCGTGCTGAAATTCCTGCGTGCGGTCAACGCCGCCGCCACAACCCACCACCTGAACTCGATCTACGTGTCGTTCAATCACGAACCGAACGCGAAGATCGACGCCGGGAAGGGGAAACCGGCCCAGTTCGTCGCCGCCTGGCGCCACGTGTACCAACTGGCAGCCCACGCACACCTGAACGCCCAGACCGGCGGCCACCTGCACTGGGTGTGGATCCTCACCGCGAGCGGCTTCCATCAGGACACCGTCGCCAACAGCTTCTGGCCCGGCGCCCCGTACGTGGACGTGGTCGGGGCCGACGGCTACGTATCCGGCGGCTGCACGAAGCAGCAGAGCGGCAACTACGTCGACCCGGCCAAGACCGCCACGAAACCCGACGCCATATTCGGCCCGGCACTGACCTGGAGCACCACCCACGCCAAAGGCAAGCCGGTATTCATCCCGGAGTGGGGCAGCGTCCCTTTCACCCACCCCGACGTCCGGCCCTCGTACATCAACGCCATGACCAAGTACGTGATCGCCCACCCCCAGATCGGCGCCGTCATGTACTGGAACGACCACGCCCACAAAGACTCCTGCGACTACGCCCTCGACAAGGACCCTGCTTCGCAGCGCGCCCTCGCCGCCATGGGCGCCAACGCCCACTTCCAAGCACACCCCTGACACCGGCTACGACACCACGGCATCCGCGGGCGCGCCCAGAACTGGCCCCTATTTCACAGGTATTGGTCTAGTTCATGTGCTTCTGCTGTACCGCGGTGAGGGCGCGGACGACAAAGGTGCCGGCCACGGCCGCGCCGACGACGGCTGCGTCGGCCACCAGCAGCAGGGGGGCGTCTGTGTAGGCACGGGCGATGACGGCGTCCGTGGTGCCGGCGTACAGGCCCGCCCCGCCCAGGGAGCCGACCAGCCACAGGCCCCACCACCAGTTCACGGCGCGCGGCAGGCGCTCGCCGGGAGCGCTGGCGCGGTGGATGTCCGCGACGATCCCGCGGGGTATCCACAGGTTGGCGATGGGGAGGATCCAGCCGGCGTAGACCCATGGCCAGGAGTAGCGCGGGCGCTGTCCCGAGAGGGTGCGCGCGTTGTCGCGGACGCGCCACAGCCAGGCCAGGAAGGCGATGGCGCACAGCACCGTGGCCGCTTCTCCCAGGGCACTGACGAGGTGGTATCCGTTTTCCAGCGCGGTCAGCGTGCGGTGCCGGCCACCGCCCTGGTCCGGCGGCCCGGACGGCGGCTGTCCAGCCGCGGCGAGCTGGATCTGCCACACGGCCACGGCCGCCCAGGCTGCGCCGGCGAGGACAAGGGTGGCGACGGCGCAGCGGGCCGTTCCCCGGATCGGGCGCAGAGCGGGCGGCGCTATGTGGTCATTCACGTGGGCGTCCTTATTCCTACGGGAGGTCGCGTCGGCCACAGGCAACAGCGTCGGGCCGGCGTCGTCCCTCGACGAATGTCGGGCGTTGGGGAGAGCGGTTAAGGGGTGGCCCGCGGCGTTGAGGGGCAGCCGACGTCGTCGTCGCGCACCATCGCGGGGAGGGGGGTCCGAGCGGACCCGTCCGGCTACTGTATCGAATGCGCCCTTCCACGCGTTGACCTGCGCGGTCAACCTTCAGTGGCAAGCGGTCAAGGAATCGCTGACACGGGACAGCCTCTGAGCGCCCTCTGTCCCCGTAGCCCCACCGCGAGGCGACACCCTTCGTCAACCCGCAGGCACTGCGAGTCATCCTGGACACCCCGTCGCCGGGTGAGGAGCATACGAACATGCCTGATGAGCTCTCAGTCCCGGACCTGGATGGCCAGGGGTTTTGTTGTCCGGCGAGCGCCGCAGCAGTCCGCACACAGTCCGCAGGACACCCGATCAGGACCGTCGCACCCCGTCGCCAGCAATCAAGAAAATGCCAGGTCAGAGACCTACAGCAAGGATCGCAGCAGGTCACCGACCTGGCCGATTACTTGGAGACGAAGAAGGCGTAACCCCGCCGCACGTCGCAGCACCTCCCACAGCACCCGGCATCCGCGCGGAGCCGAGTGCTGTGGGCGTCTTACGGCCCCCGGGGAGAGGCGCCGGAAAACCTCCCCGCGGATGTCGATCCCGGCGTCCCCGGTTCGTCGAGTGGGTATCCGCGCACCGCGCACCGGGGCGCGTTGCACAAGACACCTCATACGCAGAGGAGACCGTGATGCGCTTCATGATGCTGGTCCGGATCGACGAGACCACCGCGCCCGCCGGCGGGCCGAGCCCGGAGCTGATGGCCGAGATGGGCAGGCTGATGGACGAGATGACCAAGGCCGGGGTGCTGCTGGACACCGCCGGGCTGCGGCCGAGCGCGGAGGGCACCCGGGTGCGACTGTCGGGCGGGAGGCTGAGCGTGACGGACGGGCCGTTCGCCGAGGCGAAGGAGGTCATCGGCGGATATGCGCTGATCCAGGCCGCCTCGAAGGAGGAGGCCGCCGAGTGGGCGAAGCGGTTCCTGCGGGTGCACGGCGACGCGTGGGAGCTCACGACCGAGATCCGGCAGGTGGACGAGGCGCCGTCGGGGGTCTGAGCGGCGGTGCCGGGCCCCGCCGCGGTGCGGTTTGCCGCGCCGCGGCGGGGGTGTTCTGATGTGGCCGTGGCAGCGGGAGAGACGACGGCGGGCGAGGCGCGGCGGGCGGTCGAGGCGGTGTTCCGGATCGAGTCGCCGCGGCTGATCGCCGGGCTGACCCGGATCGTCCGCGATGTCGGGCTCGCCGAGGAGCTGTCGCAGGACGCGCTGGTGGCCGCCCTGGAGCGGTGGCCGGAAACCGGCGTCCCGGACAATCCGGGGGCCTGGCTGATGGCCACCGCCAGGAACCGGGCGATCGACCTGCTGCGCCGCCGGGAGCGGCTGGCGCAGAAGGTCGAGGCGCTGGGGCGCGAGGCGGAGCGCCGACCGGGCCCGTCCGAGGCCGACTTCGCGCGGGTCCTCGACCCCCGGGTGATCGAGGACGACCTGCTGCGGCTGGTGTTCGTCGCCTGCCATCCGGTGCTCTCCACCCAGGCACGGGTGGCGCTGACCCTGCGGCTGCTCGGCGGGCTGCGGACGGACGAGATCGCCCGCGCCTTCCTGGTGTCGGAGACGACCGTGCAGCAGCGGATCGTCCGGGCCAAGAAGAAGCTCGCCGCGGCCGGGGTGCCGTTCGAGGTGCCGGCCGCCGGGGAGCTGGCCGGCCGGCTGTCGTCGGTGCTGGAGGTCGTCTACCTGGTCTTCAACGAGGGGTACGCGGCGACGGCCGGCGACGACTGGATGCGTCCGGCGCTGTGCGAGGACGCACTGCGGCTGGGCCGGATGGTGGCCGGGCTGCTCCCGGACGAGCCGGAGGCGCACGGGCTGGTGGCGCTGATGGAGATCCAGGCGTCCCGGTCGGCCGCGCGGACCGGCCCGGCGGGCGAGCCGGTGCTGCTGCTGGAGCAGAACCGCGCGCGCTGGGACCGGCTGCTGATCCGGCGCGGGCTGGCCGCCCTGGCCCGCGCCGAGGAACTGGGTGGCACGGTCGGCCCGTACGCCCTCCAGGCCGCCATCGCCGCCTGTCACGCGCGGGCGCGGACCGCGCAGGAGACCGACTGGCCGCGGATCGCGGTGCTGTACGAGGCGCTGGGCCGGGTCGCGCCGTCCCCGGTCGTGGAGCTGAACCGCGCGGTGGCGGTGGGGATGGCGTACGGGCCCGTGCAGGGCCTGGCGGTGGCGGACGGGCTGGCGGCGGAGCCGGCGCTGGCGGGCTACCACCTGCTGCCGAGCGTCCGCGGCGATCTGCTGGCCCGGCTGGGGCGGGCCGCGGAGGCCCGGGAGGAGTTCCTGCGGGCGGCCTCGATGACCCGTAACGCCCGGGAGCGGGCCCTGTTGGAGGAACGGGCGGCGGAGGCGGAGCGGGAGGGCTGATTCCGGCCGCCGCGGGCACCGTGCCGTACCGGGGCGTCCGGCGACCGTCCGCGGCCGTCCCCCGCGCTACCTGCCCGCCCTCAGCGGGCCGTCGTGCCGGACCAGCCAGTCGCGATACGCCTCGCTCGCCCAGGCGATCTCCATGTACGAGGCGGTCAGATCGGCGAACAGGTCGTCGGCGGCGGCGGCCGGGGCGCCGTCCGGGCGGCAGGCCATGAAGAGGCGGACGGCCAGCGGGTCGCCGTGCAGCGGGCGGATCGCCATGCCGGGGCGGGAGCGGGCGGTGGGCTGGCAGGGGGTGACGACCTCGCCGGCCGTGACGAGGTCCACGGCGGTGAGGTAGTCGCCGTGCACCACACGGGGGTTGATCCCGGCGGCGGCCCAGATGCGGCGCAGTCCGGCCCATTCGCCGTCGACGGTCGGGTCGACCATCCACTGGTCGTCGGCGAGGTCGGCGACCCGGACGACGGACCGGGCGGTGGCCGGGTGGGTGTCCGCGAGAGCGATGAACTGGGGCTCCCTGGCGAGGAGTTCGTGCTCCACCAGGCCCTCGGGCACGCGCAGCGGGGCGCCCTCGACCTCGTGGACGAAGGCGGCGTCGAGCTGCCCCATCGCGACCATGTGCAGCAGGGCATTGGCGGACACATCGGTCCGTATCGTGGTGTCGGTCTCCGGCAGCCGCACCCGCAGCCGCCGCAGCCAGCCGGCCACGGCGGGGCTGTTCGTACTGCCGATGTGCAGCCGGGCACCCTCCTCGCGGACGGAAGCCGACGCGATCTCCTCGACAAGCGCGCGCATTTCGGCCACTATCGGCCGGGCCCGGCACAGCACCGAGTGCCCGAGGGGTGTCGGCCGGCTGCCGCTCGGTTCACGGAAGAAGAGCTGGCCGCCGAGGGCTTTCTCGATACGGCGCAACTGGGTCGTCAAGGAAGGCTGGGTCATACCCAACTGCCGCGCCGCCTTGCGTACGCTGCCGGTGTCGGCGATGGCGCACAAAGCGCGAAGATGCCTTACCTCTAGCTCCACGTCCGGAGCATAAACGCGCAGGCGCAGCTCACACCAGACTCTTAAACCTGCCTGAACACCCGCTTTTTCACAGGGGTATTGCCTGGCGCTATCGCCACCTGGCATCTCCGCCTTCCGGGTGAACTCCGTTCAGACTCAACGGCACCAAGAAATCCGCAGGGCCCCGGCCGCCGCCCCACACGGCGGCCGTACGGCCCTCGGAGATTAAGGAGCCCCCCACATGAAATCTCCCAAGACGGCGCTGTCGGCAGCGCTCGGACTGGGCCTCGCCGCCGCGCTCGCAGCCGCAGCGCCGGTCTCGGCAGCTTCCCCCTCGACTCATGCCAACTCCCACCGCAGCACCGCCGCTTCGATCGCCGCGTACACCGGATCGGCGGCCGAGAAGGCGGACACCAAGGCGTTCTTCGAGGCCGTCATGAAGTCGGCCCGCGCCAAGATGAAGGCACACCCGGACGCGGCTGCGGTCACCGTCACCTACGACGCCAGCGCCGCCCCGACGTACCAGAGCCAGATATCCCAGGCCGCGTCGATATGGAACGGCGCGGTCAAGAACGTCAAGCTCCAGGAAGGCAGCGGCGGCGACTTCCAGTACAAGGAGGGCGACGACCCGCGCGGTTCGTACGCCAGCACCGACGGCCACGGCAAGGGCTTCGTCTTCATCGACCACAAGCAGTCCGAGGAGTACAACTCCACGCGCGTGGTCGCCCACGAGACCGGCCATGTGCTGGGCCTGCCGGACCACTACGAGGGTCCGTGCAGCGAGCTGATGTCCGGCGGCGGCCCCGGCCCGTCCTGCCAGAACACCCAGCCGGACGCGAACGAGCGCGCCAAGGTGGACCAGCTCTGGGCGAACGGCCTGGCGGGCATCCGCTTCGGCACGGCCGCCTGACCCTTCAGGTGGCCGGGTGGCCCGTACGGCCGCCCGACGACGCGGTACGGCGGTGGCCGGCCGCTCCCCGGCCGGGCTGACGGTGGCCGGGGAACGGCCGGCGGCCCGCGGCCGACGAGGACCGTTACCTGGCGGCCGGCCCTCGTATCCCCACCGGCCGAGGTGTTCCGTGCGTCCGCCCTTGCGGTGGGGCTCTTCCCTGAGCCCCACCGCTCGCGCATGTCCGGCCGGTCGGCGGGCGGCGCCGGGAGCGGCCCCGCCGAGGTCAGCCCCAGAGGGCCCGTGCGAGGGCCGCTCCGGCGAAGGCGGCGGCGAGTCCGGCGATCAGGCTCAGGACGACATTGGCCGCCGCGTACAGGCGCGCCCCGTCGGTCGTCAGCCGCAGGGTCTCGTACGAGAAGGTCGAGTAGGTCGTCAGCGCCCCGCACAGGCCCGTACCGACCAGCAGTTGGGCGTGTGAGGTGGCCGCACCGGCGGCGACCGCGCCGGTCAGCGTGCCGAGGATCAGGCTGCCGGACACGTTGACGGCGAACGTCCCCCAGGGGAAGACGCTGTCGTGCCGGGCCTGGACGAAGCGGTCGGTGAGAAAGCGCAGCGGTGCCCCGACCATGGCACCGGCCACCACCAGCAGCCAGTTCACCCGCGTCCGTCCTCCCCGCCCGCGGCCCTCTCCGGCCGCCCCTGGTAAGCGATCATCTCGCATGGATCGAGCGTCACCAGGCCCCCGCCCGCCAGGAGTTCGTCCAGCTGCGGCAGGAACCCGCGGATCCGGTCCTCGGCGTCGACGGCGACGACCGCGACCGGCAGTTCCTCGCTGAGCGACAGCAGCCGCTGGGTGTGGATCACCGAGGTGGTCCCGAAGCCCTCGACACCGCGGAAGACGCTGGCCCCGGCCAGCCCCGCCGCGCGGGCCCGGTGCACGATCTCCGCGTAGAGGGGCCTGTGGTGCCACACCTCCTGCTCGCCGACGACCACCGTCAGCCGCAGCGCCGGAACCCCGCGGTGCGCCGTAGCGCCCCTCATGTCGTCCGTCATGCCGTCCGCCGCCTCAGTCCGAAGAGCGCCCGGCTCGCGGCCATCCCGACCGTCACGGCCGCGAGCGCGGCGAACAGGGTGGCCGCGAGGTACGCCAGTGCCGCCGCCACCCGGTGGGCCTCCACCAGGCGCTCGATGTCCACGACATAGGTCGAGAAGGTGGTGAAGCCGCCGAGGATGCCGGTGCCGAGGAACGGGCGGAGCAGCCGGTGCGCCGTCCACACCTCGGTGATCAGCACCATCAGGACGCCCATCACCGCACATCCGGACACATTGACGGCGAGCGTCGTCCAGGGGAAGGCGCCGGTGCCGGTGGGCCAGATCAGGGCGGCGCCGTAACGGGCCACGGCGCCGATGGCACCGCCCACGGCCACCGCGCCGATCACCGGCCACTCGCCCTGCCAGGGCGCGGCCCGTCGGGCTCGCTCGTCCATGTGTCTCCATGGCTGACGGGATCGGGTCCGCCGGGATCATCGCGTTCGCCGAGATCGCCGACGCCCTCAGGCTAAGCCCGGCCGGTTGACACGGCTAAACATGGGATGTTCCCATCACCGGTGGAATCCTGTGAGGGGAACCGCGAGACGAGAGGACGGCCCGATGCCGCTGCGCAGCACCGCCCGTACCAGCCTGGTCGACCTGGTCATCGAGCAGATGGAGCGGCTGATCACCGAGGGCGAGTGGCCGGTGGGGAGCAAGATCCCGGCCGAGCCGGTCCTGGTGGAGCAGCTGGACGTCGGCCGGAACACCGTCCGGGAGGCGGTCCGCGCACTGGTGCACACCGGGATGCTGGAGCCGCGGCAGGGCGACGGGACCTACGTCCGCGCGCGCAGCGACTTCGGCGCCGCGGTGCAGCGGCGGCTGCGTCGCGCCGCGCACCTGGAGGCGTACGAGGTGCGTGCCTGCCTGGAGCGCGACGCGGCCCGCCATGCCGCCCGGCGCCGTACCGACGAGGGCCTGGCCGCGCTGCGCGAGGCGCTGGCGGTGCGCGGCCGGGCCTGGGAGTCCGGCGATGCGGCCCGGTTCGTGGAGGCGGACATGCGGTTCCACCGGGCCGTCGCCGCCGCCGCGCACAACAGCGTGCTGGCCGAGCTCTACGAGCACCTGAGCGACGCGCTGCGCGGCACGCTGGAGGCGGTGGTGGCCATTCCGCTGCTGCCCGACGCGGTGCGCCACCAGCTCGACGCGCACACCGCCATCGTCGACGCCATCGAGGCACAGGACCCGGACGCCGCCGAGCGCGCGGCGCTGGCGCATCTCACCGAGGCCGCCGACGCACTGCGCGAACCGCCCGCGGGGACCGCGTAGCCGGCCGGCGGCGCCGCGCCGCCCCGCACCCGCCACACCGACCGCACATCACCGACGCACGCGCGTCACCACGCCACGAGGGAAGGCCATCATCGATGACGGAAGGACCGACAGGCATAACGGCGGCGCCGGAACGGCCCGTTGACCTGGCCGCGGCGCCGCCGGACGCGCCCGCCCCCGCCGGTGCCGCCGGGCGCCGCGCCCTCTCCCTCGGCATCGGCGTGATCCTGCTGGCGCTGAACCTGCGCCCGGCGCTCGTCGCGGTCTCCCCGCTGGCCGGCACCATCCGCGCCGAGAGCGGGATGTCGGCCGCCGCCACCAGCCTGCTCACCGCGCTGCCGCTGCTCTGCTTCGGCCTGCTGGCGCCCCTCGCGCCGCGGCTGGGCCGGCGCTTCGGCATGGAGCGGTCGCTGCTCGGCACGATGGTGCTGATCTGTCTGGGCACCGGGCTGCGGCTGCTGGACTCGGTCGTCGCGCTGTTCGCCGGCACCGTCGTGATCGGCGCCGGGATCGCCGTCGCCAACGTCCTGCTGCCCGGCCTGATCAAGCGGGACTTCCCGGCGAAGGCCGGCCTGATGACCGGGCTGTACTCCATGTCGCTGTTCGGCGGCGCGGCGCTGGCGGCCGGTGTCACGGTGCCCGTGCAGCGGGCCTCCGGGCTGAACTGGCAGGCGACGCTGGCCTGTTGGGGCGCGCTCGCGGTCGTCGCACTGCTCGTCTGGCTGCCGCAGCTCCGCAGCCGCACCCGGGTGCCGGCCGCCGCGGCCCGGGAGGCCGCCCATCCCGTACGCGGGCTGTGGCGCGACCCGCTGGCCTGGCAGGTCACCGGCTTCATGGGCCTCCAGTCGCTGAGCTACTACGCAGCCGCCGCCTGGCTGCCGACGATGCTCAAGGACGCCGGGATGGGCACGGGCGACGCCGGCTGGATGCTGTCGTTCTCCTCGCTGCTGGGCATCGCGGGGTCGTTCCTGGCGCCGGTCGCCGTCGGCCGGCGGCTGCGGGCCGGGGTGCTGGCGGCCCTCGGCACGGTGCTGTGCGCGGCCGGCTTCACCGGCGTGCTGGTGGCGCCGGTCGGCGGTGCGTACCTGTGGATGGCGCTGCTCGGGCTGGGCCAGGGCGCGGCGATCAGCCTTGCGCTGCTGTTCATCGTGCAGCGCGCCCCGGACGCCCGGCACACCGCCCAACTCTCCAGCATGGCCCAGTGCTTCGGCTACATCCTCGCCGCCACCGGCCCGGCCGTGCTGGGCGCCGTGCACGATGCCTCGGGCACCTGGACCGTCCCGCTGGCCGTCCTGCTGGCGCTGCTGCTCCCGCAGATCGCGGCCGGCCTGGGCGCGGCCCGCCCGCGGCACGTGGCCGGCCGGTGAGCGCGCGGGCCGCGGTGACGGGCCCGCGGTAACGGCTGACGGCGGGCCCGCGGCAACGGCTAGAGCCAGCCGTTCCGCTTGAAGCCGCGGTGCATCACCCAGCAGACCCCCACCATCAGCGCCATCACCAGCGGATAGCCGAACGTCCAGCTCTTCTCCGGCATGTGCTCGAAGTTCATGCCGTAGATGCCGGTGACCATGGTGGGGACGGCCAGGATCGCGGCCCAGGCGGACATCCGGCGCATCGCCTCGTTCTGGGCGTTGGCGACCTGGGCGAGATGCGCCTGAAGTATGGAGTTGAGCAGTTCGTCGAAACCGGTGATCTGCTCCCGGACCCGGTCCAGGTGGTCGGAGACGTCCCGGAAGTAGGTCTTGATGCGGGGGTCGATGTACGGGATCGACTTGTTGGCGAGCTCCTGGAGGGGGCGGTCCAGCGGGGTCACCGCCCGCTTCAGTTCCAGGAGTTCGCGCTTGAGCTGGTAGATGCGGCCGGCGCCGCCGCTGCCCCGTACGGAGAAGACCTCGCTCTCGACGTCGTCGATGTCGTCCTGGACGGCGGCGGCGACATCCAGGTAGTCGTCCACCACGAGGTCGGCGATGGCGTGCAGTACGGCGGACGGGCCGAGCGCCAACTGGTCGGGGTCGCGCTCCAGTTGTTCGCGCAGCGGGCCCAGCGAGCCGTGCCCGCCGTGCCGTACCGTGATCACGAAGTCGGCGCCGGTGAAGACCATGATCTCGCCGGTGTCCACGACCTCGCTGGTGTCGGTGAGCTGGTCGTGCTCGACGTAGCGGCAGGTCTTGAAGACGGTGAACAGCGAGTCGTCGTAGCGCTCCAGCTTGGGTCGCTGATGGGCGTGGACCGCGTCCTCCACCGCGAGCGGGTGCAGCCCGAACAGCTCGACGATTTCGGCGAATTCCACCTCGGACGGCTCGTGCAGGCCGATCCAGACGAATCCGTCGCCGGCCCCGCGGACCTGCTGGAGCGCCGCCTCGGCCGACCGGTGGCCGTCCTGGCGCACACCGGAGGCGTACACCGCGCAGTTCACCACGGCGGTGCCGAGCGGCGAGCGGGCGGGGTGGCTGAGGTCGACCCCGCCGTGGCGCGGCTGCGGCAGCCGGACGGCTTTGCGGAGATTGCTGATCATCGACACCGGGCCAGTATCGCCCGGGGGTGCACAAGGGGTACGGCGTACGGGGCGATTTTGCGCAGTCCGCACCGGGAGGTGGTCGGAACCGTCCCTTCCCTTTGCCCTTGTGCACCCCCGGGCGTGCGTTCCCGCACACCGCCCGCCCGGCCGGAACCGGTCAGGAGGCCAGGACGCGCTCGTCCCGCGCCGCGGCCGGGTCCGCCGGTGCCGCCTCGGGCGCGCCGTGCTGCCGCGCCCGCCGCGGCAGCAGGAACAGCAGCCCGAAGACCAGCACCAGCCCGCCGGCTATCCACCACAGGGCGCGGGTGGTGGCCGGGATGAAGGCCGGGCCGCCGCCCGCGCCGTCACCCACGACCCCGAAGAACGCCACCGACGACAGGGCCAGCCCCAGCGCCATGCCCACCTGGGAGGTGGTGTTGAAGATGCCGGAGGCCGAGCCGGAGTGCTCGGTGGGCACCTCGGAGAGCACCGCGTCGGTGATCGGCGCGACGATCAGGCCCATACCGGCGCCCATCAGCAGCATCGCCGGGGCCATCTGCCAGGACTGCATGGCGGTGCCGTAGCGGCCGGCCTCCCAGAGGTAGAGGAGGGCGCCGGAGAGCATGATCAGCGCACCGGCCTGGAGCACCTTGCGGCCGAAGCGGGGCACCAGCTTCTGGACGGACATCCCGGCCGCGGCCGAGCAGGCGAGGGAGAACGGGACCCCGGTCAGCCCGGCGTGCAGCGGGCCCCAGCCCAGCCCGAGCTGCATGTAGAGCGTCCAGATGAGGAAGAAGAGCCCGCTGACCGCCCCGAAGGTCAGCTGCACGCCGACGCCCGCCGCGAACGTCCTGATCCGGAAGAGGGAGAGCTCGACGAGCGGCGAGCCGTCCTTGCGGGCCTTGGCGCGCTCGTAGCGGACGAACACCGCGAAGACGAGCGGGGCGGCGGCCATGGACACAAAGCCCCATACCGGCCAGCCGGCCTCGCGGCCCTGGGTGAGCGGGTAGAGCACCATCAGCAGGCCGAGGGTGGCCAGGGCCGTGCCGACCAGGTCGAGGCGGAGCGCGGTGGCCGCCTTGGACTCGCCGATGAAGCGGCGGCCGAGGACGATGCCGGCGAGCCCCACGGGCAGGTTGATCAGGAATATCGGGCGCCATTCCAGGCCGAAGAGGTCGCCCTGGGTGAGCAGCGCGCCGATCAGCGGACCGCAGACCGCGCCCAGCCCGATGACCGCGCCGAACATCCCGAAGACCTTGCCGCGTTCGTGGGCCGGGAAGCTGACGTGGATGATCGCCAGCACCTGCGGCACCATCAGCGCGGCCATCGCGCCCTGGAGCACCCGCGCGGCGACCAGCATCCCCGGGTCCGCGGCGAGACCGCACAGCGCGGAGGCGGCGGTGAAGCCGGCCATCCCGAGGAGGAAGAGCCGCTTGCGGCCGTGGATGTCGCCGAGCCGGCCGCCGGTGATCAGGCCGACGGCGAAGGCGAGGGCGTATCCGGCGGTGACCCACTGGACGGCGCTGAAGCTCGCGCCGGTGTCCTTCTGGATGCTCGGGATGGCGATGTTGACGATGGTGGCGTCGACCAGGTCCATGAAGCTCGCGGTGAGCACCACGGCGAGGGCGAGCCAGCGTCTGCGGTCGGCCGGCGCGGGGGCCGCCGCTGCCGCGTCGGGCGCGATCGGGTCGGGCGCGGTCATGGGCGTATCTCCTAGGGAGCCGGGAGGGGACGGAGGGAGCCGTGCCGGCGGCGCCGCACTCCGGCGCCGTCTCGACGTCCTCGACACTAGGGCCCATCTAGGACAGTTCCCGACCTACTTCCTCCCGCATCATCGGTCCATGAGTGAGACATCGGCACGACTGCTGAATCTGCTGTCCCTGCTCCAGACCCCCCGCGAATGGCCCGGCAGCGAGCTGGCCGAGCGGCTGCGGGTCACCCCCCGGACCATCCGCCGCGACATCGAGCGGCTCCGCGAGCTGGGGTACCCGGTGCACGCCACGATGGGCGCGGAGGGCGGCTACCGGCTGGCCGCGGGCACCGCGATGCCGCCGCTGCTCCTGGACGACGAGGAGGCGGTGGCCATCGCGGTCGGCCTGCGCTCCACCGCCGGGCACACCATCGAGGGCATCGAGGAGGCGTCCGTACGGGCGCTGGCGAAACTGGAGCAGGTGCTGCCGTCCCGGCTGCGGCGGCGGGTGGGCACACTGGGCACGGCCACCGTCCCGATGCCGGCCGGCGACGGCCCGACCGTCGACCCGGAGCATCTGACGGTGCTGGCCGCGGCCATCACCAACCACGAGCGGGTGCGCTTTCGCTACCTGGCGGGCGCGGGCGCCCGCAGCAGGCGCCTGGTGGAACCGCACCGGCTGGTCGCCGCGGGACGGCGCTGGTACCTCGTCGCGTACGACAACGACCGCGACGACTGGCGGATCTTCCGCGTGGACCGGCTGTCCGAGCCGTTCCCCACCGGCGTGCGGACCGCGCCGCGCGAGCTGCCCGCCGCCGATGCCGGGGCGTACGTCCGGGAGCGGATGCGCGGGATGACGGCCGCGGCCGGGCACCGGGCGGTGGCGACGATCCAGGGGCCCGCCGACGAGGTGGCCGCCCGGCTCGGCGGGCCGGCGGCGGGCGCGGTCGAGCCGCTCGGCGAGGCGTCCTGCCGCTGGCGCAGCGCGCCCGATGCGCTGCCGTGGCTGGCGGTGCGGCTGGCCATGGTGGGCCATGAGTTCACGGTGCACGAGCCGCCGGAGCTGGTCGGGTATCTGCGGGCGATGGCCGGCCGGGTGAACCGCGCGGTGGCTCCGGACGAGACGGCGGACACGTCCGGGTCGGAGTGACGGAATACCCCTGGGGGGTATATGGTTCCGCGTAGTGAACAGGACGCCGGCAGCCGTCGGCGCCCCTCGGCCTCGCGATGAGGAGACGCCATGACGGCCCTGACCACTCCGGTCAAGCTCGGTGGCTACGCACTGATCCTGCTCGCCGTCCTCGCCGCCGGATTCGGCCTCGGCCGCGCGGTCGCCCCCGGCGGCCGGGACGCCCCCGCCCACGTGCCGCCCGCGCAGCACACCCGTACCGTGGACCACTCGCAGCACACCAAGGAGCAGTCATGACCACCGCGATCACCGAGCACATCGAGCTGGAGATCGGCGGCATGACCTGCGCCTCGTGCGCCGCCCGCATCGAGAAGAAGCTCAACCGCATGACGGGGGTGACCGCCACCGTCAACTACGCCACCGAGAAGGCGCAGGTGGCGGTCACCGAGGGCAGCGGCGTGGCGACCGCGGACCTGATCGCCACCGTGGAGAAGACCGGCTACACCGCCGCGGTCCCCGAGCCGCCCGCCCCGGAGCCGGCCGCCGGGGAAGCCGGCGGCGACCGCGCCCCGGACGCCCTCGACGCGCTCCGCCGGCGCCTGTTCACCGCCCTCGCGCTCTCCGTCCCGGTGATCCTGATGGCGATGGTCCCGGCGCTCCAGTTCACCAACTGGCAGTGGCTGTCGCTGACCCTGGCCGCCCCGGTGGTGGTCCACGCGGCCTGGCCGTTCCACAAGGCCGCCTGGACCAATCTGCGGCACGGCGCGGCCACGATGGACACCCTGATCTCCCTCGGCACCCTCGCCGCCTTCGGCTGGTCCCTCTGGGCGCTGTTCTTCGGCACCGCCGGCATGCCCGGCATGACCCACCCGTTCGAGCTGACCATCGCCCGCACCGACGGCAGCGGCTCGATCTACCTGGAAGCCGCGGCCGGCGTCACCACCTTCATCCTGGCCGGCCGCTACTTCGAGGCCCGCGCCAAGAGGAAGGCCGGCGCGGCACTGCGGGCCCTGCTCGAACTGGGCGCCAAGGACGTCGCGGTGCTCCGCGACGGCCGGGAAGTGCGCCTTCCCGTGGGCGAGTTGCACGTCGGCGACCGATTCGTCGTACGGCCCGGGGAGAAGATCGCCACCGACGGCCGGGTCGTCGAGGGCGCCTCCGCCGTGGACGCGTCGATGCTCACCGGTGAGTCCGTCCCCGTGGAGGTCTCCCCCGGCGACACCGTCACCGGAGCCACCGTCAACGCCGGCGGCCGGCTGGTCGTCGAAGCCACCCGGGTCGGCGCCGACACCCAGCTCGCCCGCATGGCGCGGCTCGTCGAGGACGCCCAGAACGGCAAGGCCGCCGCCCAGCGGCTCGCCGACCGGATCTCCGCGGTCTTCGTGCCGGTCGTCATCGCGCTCGCCGTCGGCACCCTCGGCTACTGGCTCGGCACCGGACAGGGCGCGGTGGCCGCGTTCACCGCCGCCGTCGCCGTACTGATCATCGCCTGCCCGTGCGCCCTGGGCCTGGCGACCCCGACCGCGCTCATGGTCGGCACCGGCCGCGGCGCCCAGCTCGGCATCCTCCTCAAGGGCCCCGAGGTCCTGGAGTCCACCCGCGCCGTCGACACCATCGTCCTGGACAAGACCGGCACCGTCACCACCGGCGTGATGACCCTCACCGGCGTCCACCTCGCCGACGGCGTGACCCGGGAGCAGGCACTGCGGCTGGCCGGGGCGCTGGAGCACTCCTCCGAGCACCCCATCGCCCGCGCCGTCGCCACCGCCGCCGAGGCCGCCGAGCCGTCCGGCGCCCTGCCGGTCCCCGAGGACTTCGCCAACGTCCCCGGCCTCGGCGTCCAGGGCATCGTCGACGGGCACGCCGTCCTGGTCGGCCGGGAGCGGCTGCTCAACGACTGGAGCCTGCACCTGCCGCCCGAGCTGGCCGCCGCCAAGAACGAGGCCGAGGCGGCCGGCGGCACCGCGGTCGCCGTCGGCTGGGACGGCGCCGCCCGCGCCGTGCTGATCGTCTCCGACGCGGTCAAGCCCACCAGCGCCGAGGCCGTCCGCCGGCTGCGCGCCCTGGGCCTGACCCCGGTGCTGCTCACCGGCGACAACACGGCGGTCGCCGAGACCGTCGCCGCGGAGGTGGGCATCGACGAGGTGATCGCCGAGGTCCTCCCCGAGGACAAGGTCGCGGTCATCGAGCGCCTCCAGTCCGAGGGCCGCTCGGTCGCCATGGTCGGCGACGGCGTCAACGACGCCGCGGCGCTGGCCCGCGCCGACCTCGGCCTGGCGATGGGCACCGGCACCGACGCCGCCATCGAGGCCGGCGACCTCACCCTCGTACGGGGCGACCTGCGCGCCGCGGCGGACGCCATCCGCCTCGCCCGCGCCACCCTTGGCACCATCCGCACCAACCTCTTCTGGGCCTTCGGCTACAACGTCGCCGCCCTGCCGCTGGCCGCCGCCGGCCTGCTCAACCCGATGATCGCCGGCGCCGCGATGGCCTTCTCCTCGGTCTTCGTCGTCGGCAACAGCCTCCGGCTCCGCCGCTTCCGCGCCCTGACCTGAGCGCACACCGCTCCACAGGGCCCCGGCGGCACGTACGGACACGCGCCGCCGGGGCCCGCCGCTGCGCCCCTCGACACCGACCGCCCATACACGCTCACGGCGGTCAAATCTCTCCAGTTCTGGCCGCCGAACATTGGCAGATCACGCAACCGTCCGCCGCCGCCCAGCGGCCACACTGGTCGGGTACCGCCCGCCCAAGCCCAGCAGGGGGACCTCATGACCGGGTCGCGTGTCCTGGCCCTCGGCCATTACCAGCCCTCCCGCGTGCTCACCAACGACGACCTCGCCACGATGGTGGAGACCGACGACGCCTGGATCCGCAGCCGCGTCGGCATCCGCACCCGGCATGTCGCCGCGCCGGACGAGACCGTGGACGCGATGGCCGCCGCAGCCGGCGCCAAGGCCCTGGCCGCCGCCGGGCTCGCCGCCCGGGACATCGACCTCGTCCTGGTCGCCACCTGCACCGCCGGCGACCGCAGCCCGAACACCGCGGCGCGGGTCGCCGCCCGCCTCGGCATGGCCGCCCCCGCCACGATGGACATCAACGTGGTCTGCTCCGGCTTCACCCACGCCCTGGCCACCGCCGACCACGCCATCCAGGCCGGCTCGGCGACGAACGCCCTGGTCATCGGCGCGGAGAAGTTCACCGACGTGGTCGACTGGACGGACCGCTCCACCTGCGTCCTCGTAGGGGACGGCGCCGCCGCGGCCGTCGTCACCGCCTCACCGGAACCGCACATCAGCCCCGTGCTGTGGGGCTCGGTGCCCGAGATGGGCAGCGCGGTGCGCATCGAAGGCGACCCGGCCCGCTTCTCCCAGGAGGGCCAGACCGTCTACCGCTGGGCCACCACCCAGCTCCCGGCCATCGCCCGCAAGGTCTGCGACCGCGCCGGCATCCACCCCGAGGACCTGGCCGGCGTCGTCCTCCACCAGGCCAACCTCCGGATCATCGAGCCGGTCGCCGAACGCATCGGCGCGGTCAACGCGGTGGTCGCCCGCGACGTCGTCGACTCCGGCAACACCTCCGCCGCCTCGGTCCCCCTGGCCCTCGCCAAACTGGTCGAGCGGCGGGAAATCCCCTCCGGCGCCCCCGTCCTGCTCTTCGCCTTCGGCGGCAACCTCTCGTACGCCGGCCAGGTCATCCGCTGCCCGTAGGCCCCCTGCCCGCAGGCCCGCTCAGCGGACGTCCAGCGGGATGTCCTGCGGGTGCTCCTCCATGTACATCACGCCGCAGGTACGGCAGAACGGCAGCGCATCGGGCGTCCCCCACCTCTCGACCGACTGGGTGGCGGCAGCGGGCGCCAGCGCCCGGCCGCACATCGCCGTGGTCGCGCCCAGCCGGGCCATGTGCCACTGCTTGACCGGCGTGTCCTCGTGCGGCAGCACGCCCTCCGCATACTCAGCGCGCATCTCGTGCTCCATGGCAGGTGCACCTCCTACCGCCCACAATGCGCTGCTCCCGGGAAGGCCACAACGCCAGGGCGTACGGCCGGGCGGCGGCCCGGCCGTACCCGCCGCTAGAACACCGACCACCCGGTGAGCGTCGTGAACTGGTCCAGTGCGGCCATGCCCGCGACGGAATTCCCGCGCGCGTCCAGTCCGGGACTCCACACGCACAGCGTGCACCGCCCCGGCACCACCGCCACAATTCCACCGCCCACACCGCTCTTTGCCGGCAGCCCCACGCGATACGCGAATTCCCCCGCCGCGTCGTATGTCCCGCACGTCAGCATCACCGCATTGATGCGCTTGGCCTCGCGCGCCTCCAGCAGCCGGCTCCCGTCGGCCCGCAGCCCGTGCCGCGCCAGAAAGCCCCCGGCGACCGCCAGATCCCGGCAGCTCATCTCGATCGAGCACTGCCAGAAATAGTGCTCGATCACGCTCGGCACGGGATTCTCCAGATTCCCGAACGACGCCATGAAGTGCGCCAGCGCCGCGTTCCGGTCGCCGTGATCCGCCTCGGAACCGGCCACCGCCGGGTCGAACGCCAGCTCCGCGTTGCCGCTCTCCTCGCGCAGGAATTCCAGCATCGACGTACTCGCGTCACCGGTCAGCGTCTGCAACCGGTCGGTCACCACCAACGCCCCCGCATTGATGAACGGATTGCGCGGGATCCCATTCTCCCATTCCAGCTGCACCAGCGAATTGAACGGCGTCCCGGAAGGCTCCCGCCCGACCCGCTTCCAGATGTCGTCGTCACCGTGCGACTGCGCCATCACCAGCGCCAGCGAGAACGCCTTGGAAATCGACTGCACGGAAAACGGGACCTCCCAGTCACCGGTCCCGTACACGGCGCCGTTGATGTCCGCCACCGCGATCCCGAAGCGGTCCGCGGACACCCGCTCCAGCGCCGGAATGTAATCGGCGACGTGCCCGCGCCCCACGAACGGCCTCGCAAAGGCCGCTACCTCCTCGAGAACGGCCTGGTAGTCCATGGGGGACACGCTAACCCGCCGCACGGAGCGCCCCCGTCGGAGCCCCCGCCTGTGCCGCGTGGTGCGCCAACCGGCTCACCCGTGTCGCGCCCTTCGCCGGCATCCCCGAGCCTGGCACGGGAACCGTACGGCCGCCCGCGCCGTTGATCCCTTACGAGACCGACGAGGCCAACTGGTCGGTCCCGCCCGATCCATGAGGGCCGGCCCCGGCCGACCGCACCGACTTCACCCATGTTCTTGGAGGCAGCAATGACCGGGTTCCTCGACCGCGCCAAGGAGCAGGCCAAGCAGGGACTGGCCCAGGGCAAGCAGAAGGTCGACGAGATCCAGCAGCAGCGGGCCGGCGGCGAGCTGCTGAAGAAGCTGGGCGCCGCCTACTACGCCGAGCGCCGCGGCAGCGGCACCCCGGAGGCCACCCAGAGCGCCCTGACCGCCCTCGAAGCCCACATCAGCGCCCACGGCGACGGCTTCCTCCACAGCTGACCGCCACCCGCACCCCGTCCCCACCCTCACCCTCACCCTCCCCTCCCTGTGACCAGCCCCGACCCCCAGGCCCTCCGGCCCCGCCTCCCCTCCCCCCTCCAGGAGATCGACGACGAGCCGTTCTCCCGCCGGGGCATACGCCTGCTCCTCAAGCGGGACGACCTCATCCATCCCGCTCTCCCGGGCAACAAGTGGCGCAAGCTGGCGCCCAATCTGCGGGCCGCGGCCGAGGCGGGCGACCGCGCGCTGCTCACCTTCGGCGGCGCGTACTCCAACCATCTGCGGGCCACGGCCGCCGCCGGCCGGCTCCTCGGCTTCGCCACCATAGGCGTGGTCCGCGGCGACGAGCTGGCCGGCGCCCCGCTCAACCCCTCGCTGGCCCGCTGCGCCGCCGACGGCATGCGGCTGCACTTCATCGACCGCGCCGGCTACCGCCGCAAGGCCGACCCGGAATTCCTCGCCGCGCTGCACGACCGCTTCGGCGCGTTCCGCGTCATACCGGAAGGCGGCAGCAACTCCCTTGCCGCGCAGGGCTGTACGGAACTGGGCCGGGAGCTGCGCGGTGCGGCGGACACGGTCGCGGTGGCCTGCGGCACGGGCGGCACCCTCGCCGGACTCGCCGCCGGCCTCGCCCCGGGCCAGCGCGCCATCGGCGTCCCGGTCCTGAAGGGCGGCCGGCCGCACTTCCTCCACGAGACGGTCACCGGGCTCCAGCGCGCGGCCTTCGGCGGCCCGCGCGGCGACTGGCGGCTGGCGGAGGACTTCCACTTCGGCGGCTACGCCCGCCGCACCCCCGAGCTGGACGCCTTCGCCGACGCCTTCGAGGAGCGCCACGGCCTGCCCGTGGAACGGGTCTACGTCGCCAAGCTGCTGTTCGCGCTGACGGCGCTGGCCGGGGAGGGCGCCTTCGCCCCCGGCACCGCGGTCGCCGCGGTCATCACGGGTACGCCGTGACGACGGGCCCCGCGCGCGCCCGCCAGGTCCTGTCGTCACACTCCCGTCGTCCGCCCGAAGGGCGGGCCGGGCGGCGTCCGCTGCGCGCTCTCGGCGCGCCGGGCGACGGCCCCTGTACTTGGAGTACCGGGGTCGTTGTCCGGTGCGGCGAGAGCGCGTGCAGAGCGCGTCGGCAGGCAGGCAGGCAGGCAGGCAGGAGTGTGACGACAGGGCCTAGCCCGCCGACTCCCGGTAGGCCGCGGCCTCTTCCAGGTCCAGCCGCCGCAGCAGCGTCCGCATCATCTCGTCGTCGATCCGCCGGGCGTCCCGCAGCTCGACGAACACCCGCCGCTCGACGCCGATCATCTCCCGGGCCAGCCGCCGGTAGGTCTCGTCGGCCGACTCCCCGGTCACCTCGTTCACCGCGCCCAGCCGCTCCCACACGGAGTTGCGGCGCCGCTCCATGACCGTGCGCAGCCGGTCGGAGAGGGGTCCGGGAAGCGCGTTGCGCTCGTCCTGGAGGAGTTCGTCCAGCCGGGCCGCGGCGGCCCGCGACGCCTCGTTCTGCGCCTGCGCCTCGGCGAGCGTCTCGGCCTGGGCGTCCCGGCCGGGCAGCTTCAGGGCGCGGATCAGCGGGGGCAGCGTCAGTCCCTGGATGACCAGGGTGCCGATGACCGTGGTGAAGGTCAGGAAGAGCACGAGGTTGCGGGCGGGGAAGGGGCCGCCCCCGTGCACCACCGGCGGAATGGAGAAGGCGATGGCCAACGAGACCACCCCGCGCATCCCGGCCCAGCCGACGATGACCGGCGCGGTCCAGGTCGTGTCCGGCTCCCGGGCGCGGATCCGGGCCGACAGGAAGCGCGGCAGATACGTCGCCGGGAACACCCACACGAACCGCGCCAGCACCACCACGGCGAACAGCACGGCCGCGTACCCGAGGGCCTGTGCCGTACTGAACTCCCCCAGGCCGTGCAGCACGACCGGCAGCTGGAGCCCGATCAGCGCGAAGACCGCGGACTCCAGCACGAAGGAGACCATCTTCCAGACGGCGCCCTCCTGGAGCCGGGTCTCGAAGTCCACCTGCCAGGAGCGGTGCCCCAGGTAGAGGCCGACCACGACGACGGCGAGCACCCCGGAGGCCCCGACCTGCTCGGCAGCCGCGTAGGCGGTGAAGGGGATCAGCAGCGAGAGGGTGTTCTCCAGGAGCGCCGACTCCCGCAGCCGGCAGCGCAGCCAGTGCAGCGGCACCATCAGCACGACACCGATGCCGATGCCGCCCACGGACGCGACGGCGAACTCCCTGATGCCGTCGCCCCAGGTGGCGCCCACCCCGAGCGCGGCGGCCAGCGCCACCTTGTACGCGGTGATCGCGGTGGCGTCGTTGACCAGCGATTCGCCCTGGAGGATCGTCGTGATCCGGTGCGGCAGCCCCAGTCTGCGGGCGATCGCGGTGGCCGCGACGGCATCCGGCGGCGCGACCACGGCACCCAGGACGAGCGCGGCGGTCAGCGGCAGGTCCGGGATCAGCAGGTATGCGGCGTAGCCGACGGCCAGCGTCGCGAACAGCACATAGCCGAACGACAGCAGCGCCACCGGCCGCAGATTGGCCCGCAGGTCCAGATAGGAGCTGTCGAGGGCGGCGGTGTGCAGCAGCGGGGGCAGCAGCAGCGGCAGCACGATGTGCGGGTCGAGGGTGTAGTCGGGGATGCCCGGGATGTACGCGGCGCCGATCCCCGCGGCGACCAGCAGCAGCGGCGCCGGCACCGGCGTCCGCCGCGCCATCCCGGCGACCCCCGCGCTCCCCGCGACCAGCAACAGCAGCGGCATCACGTCCATCGGCCCGTCCCGTCCCGTCCCGGTATCCTCCGTCGATCTTCCCGGCGATCTAACCTGGCCATCATGAGCGAGTGCACGCATGTTCTCGGACTCCCGCGCGCCGAACCGGCACCGCTGAGCGACACCTGCCGGGAGTGTCTGGCCGTCGGCAGCCACCCCGTGCAGCTGCGGCTCTGCCTGGTCTGCGGCCATGTCGGCTGCTGCGACTCCTCCCCGTACCGGCACGCGACCGGGCACTACGAGGAGACCGGCCACCCGGTGATGCGGTCGTTCGAGCCCGGCGACTCGTGGCGCTGGTGCTTCACGGACCAGATGCTGGTGTGAGGCGGCCCCCGGCGCCTTCCGCGAGCCGCATTCCGCCGCGAGGCGTCCCCGGGCGCCCGTTTAGCCTTGGCGCATGATCCGCGAAGCGACCCCCGACGACATACCGGTCATCCTGGCCATGATCGGCGAACTGGCCGCGTACGAACGCGTCCCGGAGGCCGCCCGGGCCACCGAACCGCAGCTCAGGGAGGCCCTGTTCGGCCCCCAGCCGGCCGCCTTCGCGCTACTGGCCGAGGCCGACGGCGCCCCTGTGGGCTTTGCCCTGTGGTTCCGGAACTTCTCGACGTGGACGGGCACGCACGGTATCTATCTGGAGGACCTGTACGTGCGCCCCGAGGCGCGCGGCGGCGGCCACGGCAAGGCCCTGCTGGCGGCCCTCGCGAAGATCTGCACGGACCGCGCCTACGAGCGTTTCGAGTGGTCAGTCCTCGATTGGAACGAGCCGTCCATCGGTTTTTACCGATCCATCGGCGCCCGGCCCATGGACGAATGGACCATCTTCCGGCTCACTGGAGAGGAGCTGCACCACCTCGCCGACACGGCAGAGGCCAACGGAGCGTAATCGGCCTTGATTCGACGACTCCGACCCCTACCACCGTCCGTGCCCGAGGTTTTACACTCAGTAACAGACGCGACGCCGGGCGAGCCCGAGCCGTCCCCGTCCGGATGGCTGCCCTGCTCCTTCCGGGCGACACCGGCCCGTGGATCGCGATAGCGTCACAGCCGAACCATGTGCCGCGCCGGATCGTTCTCCTTTCACCCGAAGGGAGATCCACCCGGCACGGATACCCCGAAGAACGCGAACACCAAGAGCATTCATCACGCATTCCAGCTCAACCAGCTTGTGCCACCTTGGAGGTGAGGGTGTCCCAGATCGCAGGCGAGCCCGGGACTCAGGACTTCGTGGAAGTCCGACTGCCCGCTGCGGGTGCCTACCTGTCAGTGCTGCGTACCGCCACGGCCGGGCTCGCAGCCCGCTTGGACTTCACCCTCGACGAGATCGAGGATCTGCGCATCGCGGTCGACGAAGCCTGCGCGATCCTGCTGCAACAGGCCGTCCCCGGCAGTGTGCTGAGCTGCGTCTTCCGCCTCATCGACGACGCACTCCAGGTGACGGTGTCGGCCCCGACGACCGACGGCCGCGCTCCCGAGCGCGACACCTTCGCCTGGACGGTGCTCTCCGCACTGGCCGGCAAGGTCGACTCCACCGTCGCCGAGGACCGCACGGTCACCATCAGTCTGTACAAGGAGCGCGGCGCCGGTCCCGGACCGTCATGACCGAACAGGGGGCCCCGTGAAAGATCTCGAACGCGGCGCGAGGATGGCGGCGGGCGCGACCATCCCCGGGCAGCATGCCCGGCCGCACCCGGTGGGAGCGGACGACCACGGCGGCCGGTTGGACGCGGCGGAGCAGGCAGAGCGGGCGGACCACATGGACCAGAGCGAGCAGCAGGGTCGGCAGGCGGATCGGCACGGGCCGCCGGGCCCCGACGACAAGCCCCAGGATCAGCATTCCCCGGAGCCGCAGCACGGTCATCACGAGCGCAGCGGCGCCCGGGCGATGTTCTACGAGCTGCGCAAGCTGCCCGAGGGCTCCCCGGAGCGCGCGGAGCTGCGCAACACCCTCGTGCGGATGCATCTGCCGCTCGTCGAGCACCTGGCCCGGCGGTTCCGCAACCGCGGCGAGCCGCTGGACGATCTGACCCAGGTCGCCACCATCGGCCTGATCAAGTCGGTGGACCGCTTCGACCCGGAGCGCGGCGTGGAGTTCTCCACGTACGCCACCCCCACCGTCGTCGGCGAGATCAAGCGGCACTTCCGCGACAAGGGCTGGGCGGTCCGCGTCCCGCGGCGCCTCCAGGAGCTGCGGCTGTCGCTGACCACCGCGACCGCGGAGCTCTCCCAGCGGCACGGCCGGGCGCCCACGGTCCATGAGCTGGCGGAGCATCTGGGGATCTCCGAGGAGGAGGTCCTGGAGGGCCTGGAGTCGGCCAACGCGTACAGCACGCTGTCGCTGGACGTCCCGGACACGGACGACGAGTCCCCGGCCGTCGCGGACACCCTCGGCGCCGAGGACGAGGCGCTGGAGGGCGTGGAGTACCGCGAGTCCCTCAAACCGCTGCTGGAGGACCTCCCGCCGCGCGAGAAGAAGATCCTGCTGCTGCGGTTCTTCGGCAACATGACCCAATCGCAGATCGCCCAGGAGGTCGGCATCTCCCAGATGCACGTCTCGCGCCTCCTGGCCCGCACCCTGGCCCAGCTGCGCGACAAGCTCCTGGTCGAGGAGTAGCCGGCACC
>NZ_BMRP01000001.1:214988-255691 GCF_014648695.1 Streptomyces albospinus | reverse complement strand
CCGCGTCGTTCCCCGCTTCTCGCCTGTCTCCCGCTACTCCCGCGGCCCGATGCCCAGCGCCTCGGTGGCCGTCGGATTGACCAGCAGGACGAGCACGACCAGCGCCGCCACGGCGAGCCCGGCCCCGGCGGCGATCAGCGCGCCGCCGCCCTTGACCAGCGTCCAGGCCACCGGCAGCGCCACAATCTGGGTGATCAGCGAGGGCCCCCGGCTCCAGCGGCGGCGCAGCCACAGCCCCCGCGCGGCGACCAGCGGCAGCACGGCCAGCGCCAGGATCGTCAGCCCGCCCATCTCCGCCTGCTGCGGGCTGTCCGGCGACCCGACCAGCCCGTTGACCAGCATGTACGCACCGAGGACGGCCAGTGCCAGCCCCTCGACGGCGGTGAGCGCCGCGGCGGCACTCAGCCGGGCGGGCCGCGGACCGGCCGGCTCCGGTACGGCAGGGGCTCCTGCGGCGCGCTTCACGGACTGTTTCTGCTGACTGGTCACCCCAGCAGGGTAGCGCCGGGCGACCGCGCGGCCGGGCCCGCCCGCACCCCGGACAGGCGTGAGGCGAGTACCGGCAGGTAGGTACGCTGCTCCATATGCGCGCACTTCTCGTGGTCAATCCCGCAGCAACCACCACGAGTGCCCGTACCCGTGAGGTACTCGCCCACGCACTGGCCAGCGACCTCAAGTTGGAGGTCGCCGAGACGCGGTACCGCGGGCACGCCCGCGACCTGGCCCGGGAGGCCGCCGAGGGCGGGGAGACCGAGCTGGTGGTGGCGCTCGGCGGCGACGGCACGGTCAACGAAGTCGTCAACGGCCTGCTGACGACCGGCCCCGACCCGGACTCGCACCCGCGGCTGGCCGTGGTCCCCGGCGGCTCCACCAATGTCTTCGCGCGCGCCCTCGGGCTGCCCAACGACGTCGTGGAGGCGACCGGCGCCCTGCTGGACGCGCTGCGCGACCGCAGCGAGCGCACGGTGGGCCTGGGCCTGGCCTCGGGCACTCCGGGCAGCGTGGACGAGGGGGTGCCGGCCCGCTGGTTCACCTTCTGCGCGGGCTTCGGCTTCGACGCCGGCGTCGTGGGCCGGGTCGAACAGCAGCGCGAACGCGGTAAGCGGTCGACCCACGCCCTCTACGTGCGACAGGTCGTACGGCAGTTCCTCGGCGAGGCCAACCGCCGCCGCGGCACCATCACCCTCGAACGACCGGGCGAGAAGCCGGGCAGCACGGAGATCGTCGAGAACCTCGCGATGTCCATAATCTGCAACACCGCCCCCTGGTCATACCTGGGCAACCGCCCCATCTACCCCTCCCCCGACGCCTCCTTCGACACCGCCCTGGACCTCTTCGCGCTGGACAAGTTCTCGGTGCCCGCGGTGACCCGCTACGGCTCCCAACTCCTCACGTCCACACCGGATCGCGGCCCCCAGGGCAAGCACGTCCTCTCACTCCACGACCTCACGGACTTCACCTTGCATTCGCAGGTTCCGCTGCCGTTCCAGATGGATGGTGACCACCTGGGACTGCGTACGAGTGTGACGTTCACAGGCGTTCGCCGTGCACTGCGTGTGATTGTGTGAGCAGTAGGGCCTAAAGTCCTTTCACTCGAACGTTTAGGCTGGCCTCCACCCCCTGGAATGACGGCTGTGAGCTAGGCGACACCAAGGAATCAAAAAAAAGTTTCCGGAAGGGGTTGTATCCGCCGCCGAGGTTTGCGAGTCTCTTCATGGCGATCGGGACGGCCGCTTTACCGGCCCCCTTGAGAGCCCGAATCCTCCTCCTCATTCCACAGGACCGCACCAGTTCTTGACTGGCTTTCGGCCCTTCCCTTGTGGAGGGATTCGTGAAAGCGTTCACATTCACAAGCAACGATCCCGTCACACGAGGAGATGGAGCAGCCATGGACTGGCGTCACCGCGCCGTTTGCCGCGAAGAAGACCCCGAGCTCTTCTTCCCTATCGGCAACACCGGTCCTGCGCTGCTGCAGATCGAGGAAGCCAAGGCCGTCTGCCGCCGCTGCCCCGTCATGGAGCAGTGCCTGCAGTGGGCGCTTGAGTCCGGCCAGGACTCCGGCGTCTGGGGTGGTCTGAGCGAGGACGAGCGCCGCGCGATGAAGCGCCGTGCAGCTCGCAACCGGGCGCGCAACGCCAGCGCCTGAGCCAGCCGCCCCGTGGCCCCCGAGCCGCAGCGCGCAGTACCTTCGATGCCCGCCCGGAGCTGAAACCCGGTCGTTATCGCATCGCAACAGCTTTGAGCCCCGGACCGATCGGTCCGGGGCTTGCTGCTGTTCGGGGGCCCCGCACTCCGCCGCACCGCCCCGCGGCGCGGCTTCTCAGTGCTGCTTCTCGGGCCGCACGGGGACGTCGAGAAGGACCTGGGTGCCGCCTTCGGGCCCGCGGACCATGTCGAACGTGCCGCCCAACTCGCCCTCCACCAGGGTCCGTACGATCTGGAGCCCAAGGTTCCCGGCGCGCTGCGGATCGAAACCCTCCGGCAGGCCGCGGCCGTTGTCCTGGACGGTGACCAGCAGCCGGGGCTCCGTGCGGCTGCCGCCGCGGACCGCGCCGACCTCGACGGTGCCGTGTTCCAGCTGGCCGAAGGCGTGCTCCAGGGCGTTCTGGAGCACCTCCGTGAGCACCATCGACAGCGGCGTGGCCACCTCGGCGTCCAGGATGCCGAAGCGCCCGGTGCGGCGGGTGGTCACCTTGCCCGGCGCGATCTCCGCGACCATGGCCAGCACCCGGTCGGCGATCTCGTCGAATTCGACCCGTTCGTCGAGGTTCTGGGACAGCGTCTCGTGCACGATCGCGATCGAACCGACCCTGCGCACCGCCTCGTTGAGGGCCTCCCGGCCCTGTTCGGAATCCATCCGGCGGGACTGCAACCGCAGCAGTGCGGCAACGGTCTGGAGATTGTTCTTCACCCGGTGGTGGATTTCCCGGATGGTGGCGTCCTTGGTGATCAGTTCCCGCTCGCGACGTCTCAGTTCGGTCACATCACGCAGCAGAACCAGCGACCCGATATGGGTGCCCTTGGGCTTGAGTGGAATGGCGCGCAATTGGATCACGCCGTCGTTGCCCTCGACCTCGAATTCCCGCGGGGCCCAGCCGCTGGCCAGTTTGACCAGGGCCTCGTCCACCGGGCCCCGGGCGGGCGCCAGTTCGGCGGTGGCCTGGCCGAGGTGGTGGCCCACCAGGTCAGCGGCGAGGCCGAGCCGGTGGTAGGCGGAGAGCGCGTTGGGGCTGGCGTACTGGACCACACCGTCCGCGTCGAGCCGGATCAGCCCGTCGCCGGCGCGCGGCGAGGCGTCCATGTCGACCTGCTGGCCGGGGAAGGGAAACGTTCCGGCGGCGATCATCTGGGCAAGGTCGGACGCGCTCTGGAGGTAGGTGAGCTCCAGCCGGCTGGGGGTCCGTACGGTCAGCAGGTTGGTGTTCCGGGCGATCACCCCGAGCACCCGGCCCTCGCGGCGGACCGGGATGGACTCGACGCGGACCGGCACCTCCTCGCGCCACTCCGGATCACCCTCGCGCACGATGCGGCCCTCGTCCAGGGCGGAGTCCAGCATCGGGCGGCGGCCCCGGGGGACCAGGTGGCCGACCATGTCGTCCTGATAGGAGGTGGGGCCGGTGTTCGGCCGCATCTGGGCGACGGAGACGTAACGGGTGCCGTCGAGGGTGGGCACCCACAGGACGAGGTCGGCGAAGGACAGGTCGGAGAGCAGCTGCCACTCCGAGACCAGCAGATGCAGCCACTCTAGGTCGGAGTCGCTCAGAGCGGTGTGCTGGCGTACGAGATCGTTCATGGAGGGCACGTCTTGGAGACTACCGGCGTACGGTGTATCTGTAGTGCGTGCACGACCGTGGACAGAGAAGAATGGTCTAGTCCACAATGTGAGGCGCACCACCCCTGGGGGAGACCCCAGCCCCACGAACCTCCGCTCTCCCCGCACAGGAGGGCGGATCGAGGCCCGCAGCGCTCTCTGCCCTGACTGCGCCGCGGCCTCTGATCGACCGGTCCCGGGACGGGGCCGTGCCCCTACCGCACACAGGGGCACCTCCCGCCCGTAGTACGGGGCCGGCCGATGTCAGCTCCGGGCTGCGGTGCCGGACAGGTTGAGGGTCCTGTCCCGGCGCCGCGGCCCGCGGGTGTTTTCGGGGCCGGCGGCGCAGGCCCCGGCAGCTGATCACCCTTCCAGCTCCGGGCCGCGGCCTCGGTTTCCGCCGCCACTTCCCTCACCGCCCGGCCCCCTCCCGCGCCGGACGCCCCCCGGACCGCTACTGCGGCAGGGCGCGCATCGCCAGCTCGGCGACCGCTTCCAGGGTCGTACGGTCGGCGCCGTCGCGGGCGGACTGCGACATCCCGGCGACGACGACGCTCACGTACTCCGCCAGGCCGCGTGCGTCCGTCCCGGCAGGGAGCTCGCCGGCCGCGACGTCCGCCCGGATCGCTCGCTCCATCTCCCGGACGTTGCGCTGACGCATCTCCCGCAGGGATGCGGCGACTTCGGCGGACGCGGGGGTGGTGTTCAGAGCGGCGCTGATCACCAGGCAGCCGCGGGGGCGGCCGGGCACGGTGTACTCGACCGCGGCCTCGCGCAAAGCGCGTTCGATGCCGCGGCGGGCGGTCGGCTCCTCGGCGACGGCGCGGGAGATGAAGCCGCCGTACAGCCGCCCGTACGCGGCCACCGCCTCGTCGAACAGCGCGCGCTTGTCGCCGAAGGCGGCGTAGAGGCTGGGGGCGCTGATGCCCATCACGCGGGTGAGGTCGGAGATCGACGTGGCCTCGTAGCCGCACTCCCAGAAGGACCGCATCGCCTTCTCCAGCGCCGTCTCCCGGTCGAAGGACCGGGGCCGGCCGCGCTGCTTCGTCTCCTTGGCCACCATGGAGTGAATTCTATAGCGGCCGGTACGAAAATGGTGCTACGGTTTTTATATAGCGAGCGCTACAGAAAGCGCTCGCGACGCGATGAGACGTGCGCACGGACCAGTCGTGCGGACGCGCGAACGAAGGGGAGGGGTACTGCCATGGGTGCACTCAGCGGTAAGACGGCACTGGTGACGGGCGGCAGCAGGGGGATCGGCCGGGCGATCTCGGAGCGGCTGGGGAAGGACGGCGCACGGATCGGCGTGCACTACGGCCGGGACGAGGCGGCGGCCAAGGAAACGGTCGCGGCGATCGAGGCGGCGGGCGGCCAGGCGTTCACGGTCCGCGCGGAGTTGGGGGTGCCCGGAGACGCCGAGGCGCTGTGGACGGCGTTCGACGCGCAGGCCGACGGGCTGGACATCCTGGTCAACAACGCCGGGATCAACAAGGCGGTGGACGGGACGCTCAAGAGGATCGCCACGGTGACGGAGGAGGACTACGACCAGCTCTTCGCGGTCAACACCAAGGCGCCGTTCTTCGTCACGCAGCTGGGGCTGAGCCGGCTGCGGGACGGCGGACGGATCATCAACACCTCGACGGGGCTGACGCACGGCGCGGCCAAGCCCGAGCTGATCGCCTATGCGATGACCAAGGGCGCGCTGGACGTGTTCACCCGCACGCTGGCGAAGGACCTCGGCCCGCGCGGGATCACGGTCAACGCCGTGGCCCCCGGGGCGACCGACACGGATATGAACGCCGCCTGGCTGCGCGGCGAGGGGAGTCAGGCGGCGCGTGCGGCGACCGGGGCGATATCCCCGCTGGGCCGGGTCGCGGACGCCACCGACATCGGCGACATCATGGCCTTCCTGGCCTCGAACGACAGCCGGTGGGTGACGGGCCAGTGGATCGACGCCACGGGCGGCGCACTGCTCTGAGGGGTGGCGTCGGGGAAAGGAGGGGCTGACGCCGGGCGACTGACGAGCCGACGCTCCGGCCACCGGGGCGACGGGAAGCGGACGGCAAATCGTGCCGATTCGTTCAGCCGCGCCGACCGGTCAGGTGCGCCCACCTCTGCTAGATTGGTCTATACCACATGAGACCACTCTCCAGAACGGCAGGCCAAGCGTGGAAGTTGTCATCGTCCCGAATGCCGCGGCAGGCGGCGAGCTCATCGCGGAGGCCATCGCCACCCTGGTGCGCCGCAAGCCCGACGCGCTGCTCGGCGTGGCCACCGGCTCGACCCCGTTGCCCATCTACGAGGCGCTGGCCACGAAGGTCCGGGCCGGCGAGGTGGACGCCTCGCGGACGCGGATCTGCCAGCTCGACGAGTATGTGGGCCTGCCGGCCGGGCATCCGGAGTCGTACCGCTCGGTGGTGCTGCGCGAGGTAGTGGAGCCGCTCGGGCTCGACGAGGCCGCGTTCATGGGCCCCGACGGCACGGCCGAGGACGTCCAGGCCGCGTGCGAGGCGTATGACAAGGCGCTGAGCGAGGCCGGCGGGGTGGATCTCCAGCTGCTCGGTATCGGTACCGACGGGCACATCGGCTTCAACGAGCCGTGTTCGTCGCTCGCTTCGCGTACCCGCATCAAGACCCTGACCCGGCAGACCCGGGAGGACAACGCCCGCTTCTTCGACAGCCTCGACGAGGTGCCGCACCACGTCATCACCCAGGGCATCGGCACCATCCTGGAGGCCCGCCATGTGGTGCTGCTCGCCACGGGCGAGGGCAAGGCGGACGCCGTCGCCCAGTGCGTCGAGGGCCCGGTGGCCGCGCTGGTCCCCGCCTCGGCGCTCCAGCTCCACCGGCATGCGACGGTGGTCGTCGACGAGGCGGCGGCGTCCAAGCTGAAGCTCGGCGAGTACTTCCGCGCGACGTACGCGGCCAAGCCGAAGTGGCAGGGGTTGTAGGGGGCTGTAGGGAGTTGTAGGGGTTGACGGCGCTGTAGGGGCTGTAGGGGCCGTGCAGGTGGGGAGTCGGGCGCCTGGCCAGGGGGCGGCGGTCCGCGGAAGGTGGTCTCGTACCGGTCCCCGGCGGGGTTGCGGCCAGGGCGCCTGACGGGGGCACCCTGCCAGGTAGCCGATCGCGCCGACCAAGTCGCCGCGTATGTCGGCCTCTTGGCCGGGCGCCGATCGGATTCACCGGGTCGCGGATCAGGTTGAGCCGGTCGCCGATCAGGTTGAGCGGGGCGCAGATCAGCAGCGCCCCTCAGCCCCCGCCGCCAGGGGCATGCTCACGGATGTCAGTGCCTCGGCTGCTGCCTGGCCGCAGACCCGGGCGGCGCCGTGGGTGGCGATGTGGGGAGTGCCCTGGGGTGGGGACTGGGGGACGCCCATCTCGACGACCGCGGTGCGGGGGCGTGCGGTCAGAAGGGTGTGCAGGGCGTCGGCCATCCAGGGGTGGCGGTGGACGTCGCGGACCACGGCCACCACGGGGCGGTCCTCGGCGTCGGCGAGCAGGGCGTCGACGAGGGCGGCGGTGCCGGTCCGGGCGGCGGCCTCTGCGGTGTAGGTGGCGGTCCGGGTGCCGGGGAGGAGCCGGGACAGTTCGGCGGCGACGCCCCAGGGGGTGTCGTCCCCGACGGCGATGTTGGCGAGGGGGGTGAAGGCCGCGACATAGGCGGGGGTGGTCAGCGGTTCGTACGGGGTGACGGACGTCAGGCGGAGGGCGCGGCGGGCCGCGATGAGGCCGATTCCGGGTGCGGGCGCGGCCCCCTCCCCCGCGCCCGCACTCCGGGTCCAGTGCGCCAGCGCGCGCACCCGTGCCGCGGCGTCGGCGAGCCGCTCCTCCGGCAGTTCGCCGTCGCGCACCGCCCGTACGAGGGCGTCGCACAGCCGCCGCACGGTGTCCTCGTCGGCCAGTCCGCCGCCCACGCAGATCGCGTCGGCGCCGGCCGCAATGGCCAGGATGCTGCCGCGTTCGATGCCGTAGGTGGCGGAGATGGCGCGCATCTCCATGCCGTCGGTGACGATCAGGCCGTCGAAGCCGAGGCCGCCCTCGGTGGCGGGGGCGCGCAGCAGGCCGTGCAGGGCGGCCGGGCTGAGTGTGGCCGGGTGCTCGGCGTCCAGTGCGGGCAGCAGGATGTGCGCGCTCATCACGGCCCGGGTGCCGGCGGCGATCGCGGCGCGGAACGGCACCAGTTCGCGTTCCTGGAGGGTGTCCAGGTCGGCGGTGATGCGCGGCAGGTCGTGATGCGAGTCGACGGCGGTGTCGCCGTGGCCGGGGAAGTGCTTGGTGCAGGCGGCGACGCCGGCGGATTGCAGGCCCTCGATGTAGGCGGCGGTGTGCCGGGCGACGCGCAGCGGGTCGGCGCCGAAGGAGCGGACGCCGATGACGGGGTTGGCGGGGTTGGAGTTGACGTCGGCGGAGGGGGCCCAGTTGAGGTTGATCCCGCAACCGGCCAGCCGGCGGCCGAGTTCGCGGGCGACGTCGCGGGTCAGCGCGGTGTCGTCGACGGCGCCGAGTGCGAGGTTGCCGGGGAAGGAGGAGCCACCGCGCACTTCGAGGCGGGTGACGTCGCCGCCCTCCTCGTCGACGGCGACCAGGAGGTCCTCGCGGATGCCCCTCAACTGGCCGGTGAGCGTGGAGAGTTGTTCGGGGCTGTGCACGTTGCGGCCGAAGAGGCCGACGGACACCAGGCCCTCGTCCAGGCGGCGCAGCACCCAGTCGGGGGCGGTGGTGCCGGTGAAGCCGGGCTGGAGGACGGCGAGGGCGTCCCGGGTGAGGGTGTCGGCGGAGCGGATGACGGTTGCCATGGTTATCCCTTCACTGCGCCGGAGGTGAGACCGCCGACCGCCTTGCGTTGCAGGATCAGGAAGAGGATCAGGATCGGGATGGCGAAGAGTGTGGCAGCGGCCATGGTGGCGCCCCAGTCGTTGCCGAACTGGGTCTGGAACTGGGAGAGCCACAGCGGCAGGGTGCCGGCGCCGGGCTCCTTGTTGAGTACGAGCACGAGCGGGAACTCGTTCCAGGCGGTGATGAAGCCGAAGAGGGAGGTGGCCATCAGGCCGGGGGCCAGCAGCGGGAGGACGACCTTGGCGAACGCCTGCCGGCGCGAGCAGCCGTCGACCATCGCGGACTCCTCCAGTTCCCTGGGCACCGCGGCGACATAGCCGCGCAGTGTGAGGAGGGTGAAGGGCAGCACCATCAGCATGTAGAAGAAGGTGAGCGGCAGCAGGCTGTTGAGCAGGTCCGCGTCCCGGACGATGAGGTAGATCGAGATCACCATGACCTCCCAGGGCGCCATCTGGGCGACCATGAAGGTCAGCAGGATTCCCCTGCGGCCCTTGAAGCGCATCCGCGCAACGGCAAAGGCACCGCAGAGCGCGATCAGCAGCGAGAGCCCGACGGCGAGCACGGTCACGACGACGGAATTCCCGGCCAGCTGCCAGAAGTTCGGGGCGTTCACCGCCGTCGCGAAGTGCTCGACGGTGCCGTGGAGCGGGAACCACACGGGGTCCTTGCTGATGATGTCCCGGGTCGGCTTGAAGGCCGTGCTGAACATCCAGTAGACGGGGAAGACGAAGCCGAGCGCGAGGACCACCGCCGTCGCGTTGGGCCAGATCCGGCCGGCGAGTGAGCGCCTCACAGCGCGTCCTCCTCTTGCTTGAGCGTCAGGCGCAGGTAGTACGCGGTCATGGCCAGCAGCACGGCGATCGTCAGCAGCGAGATCGCGGCACCCATCCCGAAGTGGAGATTGCCGACGCCCTCGGTGAAGGCGTAGATCGGCAGCGTCTCGGTGAGCCGGTCCGGGCCGCCCTGGTTGATCGCGAAGATCTGCGGAAACGCCTTGAAGACCCAGATGACTTCGAGGAATGTCGTGGCGAGGAAGAAGGGCTTGAGGAAGGGGAAGGTGACCGAGGTGAAGACCTTCCACGTGCCGGCCCCGTCCATCCGGGCGGCCTCGTAGAGCTCCTTGGGGATGGTCGTGGTCGCGGCGTAGAGGTTGAGGGCCACGAAGGGCAGCGACTGCCAGACGATCAGGACGGTGATGACGAAGAAGGTGGACAGCTGGGTGCCGACCCAGTCGTAGGCGGCCATGGAGTGCCAGCCGAGCCTGTCCAGGACCCAGTTGACGACGCCGTAGCGGGAGTCGAAGAGCCACTGGAAGACGGTGGTGGCGGCGATCACCGGCATCGCCCAGGCCAGCACCAGTGCGACGGACAGCACCAGCCGCATCTTCTTGCCGAGCCGGGCCAGCAGCAGCCCGATCAGCGTCCCGAACAGCATGATCAGTACGACATTGGCGCCGGTGAAGACGATGGTGCGCAGGGTGACCCGCCAGAACTGCGAACTGCCCAGGATTTCCTGGTAGTTGCCGATGCCGCGCCAGTCGGTGAGGTGCTGGATCAGCTCCTTCATGTTGAGCTTCTGGAAGGAGAGCACCAGGTTGCGGACCATCGGCCAGCCGAGGAAGACCGCGGTCGCCAGCAGGGCCGGGAGCAGCAGGAGGTACGGCGCGCCGCGGGCCGCCCGGCCGCGCCGGACGGGCGGCGGGCCCCCCTTGCCGGTCCGCGGCGCGGTCCTGCCCGCCGCGCCGTCGAGCTGCACTGCCATGAGCGTCTGGTCCCCTCGTTGCCGTGGATGCGGCGGTCGTTCCCGTGGTTGCGGCGGTGCGGTGCGTACGGGCGGGGTCCGGAAAGGCCGCCCGTACGCGGCCGGTGGGCGGCTACTGCTTGGCGAGCCGCGCGTTGATCTCGGACTCGATGTCCTTGGCGGCGTCCGCCGGGGCCTTGCCGCCGAGGACGGCGGTCATGTAGCTCTTGATCGGGTTCGGCACGTTCTCGACCGCGGCCCACTGGGGGATCAGCGGGGTGGTGCCGCCGGACTTCGCGGCGGCGGGTGCGGCAGCCGCGGCGGCCGGGTTCTCCTTGGCGGCGCCGGCCAGCGCCGGGGACTTGGGCGTCCAGCCGGCTTCCCGGACCATCTGCGCGTCATTGTCCTTGGAGAGCGCCACCTTGAGGAATTCCTTGGCGAGTTCCTGGTTCTTGCCCATTCCGGCGACCGCGAAGTTGGAACCGCCGAGGAACACGCCCTCGGGCTTGGCGGCGGTCTCCCCCGGGATGGTGAAGAACCCGATGTCGTCCTTGATCTTCGGGTTGGCCTTGATGGCCTCGGCCGCCTCGTATCCCATGGCGATGATGGCGCCGGTCTTCCCCTTGGCGAAGATCTCGGACTGCTGCGGGGTGGCCTCGTCCTTGTTCTTCGGGGCGGTGCTGAACGCCTGGTACTGCTTGTAGACGTCCATCGCCTTGGCGACCTTGGGGTCACCGAGGTTGGACACCCATTTACCGCCCGCCTGCTTCACCAGGTCGGCGCCGGTGCCGATGGTCAGGCCGTCGAAGAAGTACCAGTTCTGGCCCGGGAGATAGAGCGGTTCGGCGTCGGTCTTGCTCTTGATGGTGTCGAACGCCTTGAAGAGTTCGGCGCGTGTGGTGGGCAGGGACGTGATCCCGGCCTGGGCCCAGATCTTCTTGTTGTACATCACCACGCGGTTGCCGGCGTACCACGGCAGCGCGTACTGCTTCCCGTCCACCGTCGCGGCCTTGTTGAAGGCGTCGCTCCAGTCCGCGCCGATTTCCTTCTTCAGATCGCCGAGGTCGGCCAGCGCGCCGGCCTTGGCGTAGGCGGCGGTCTGGGTGTTGCCGATCTCCACGACGTCCGGCGGGGTGTCCTCGGAAAGGGCGGTGCTCAGCTTCTGCTGAATACCGTTCCACTGCTGGACCTTGAATTCGACGGTGGCTCCGGTCTTCTTCTCGAATTGCTCGGAGACCTGTTTGGTCCACTGCGCCGGATTGGAACCGTCCATCACCCAAACGGTCAGCTTGTGGCCCTTGAAGCCGTCCGCGCTCTTGCCGCCGCCCGACCCACAGGCGGCGACGCCCATCAGCATTCCCGCGACCGCCGTCGCCGCTATGAGTCCACGCTTCATTGCGTTCTCCCCCTCAAGGACGGGTGTGGTCTTTAATGGTTTAGACCAGTGCCCGCAGCTTGGCCTAGACCTTTTGGGGTGTCAAGGGTGTATAAGAGTCGCTGTCAGGTCCGTTACCGGACCGACATCTGCCGGGCCGGGACCCGCGCGGGAGCAGCCGCATCCCACCCGTGCCACGATGTGAGCCGCTACGTACGGAGGAGCCGGTGACGGCAGCACGACAGGAGTCGGAGAGGCAGGTCATGGAGACCGACGCGGGCGGTGCCGAGAGCGGCGGTGGCGGCACGCGCACCGCCCGGGTGCCCAAGTACTACCGCCTCAAGCGGCACTTGCTGGAGATCACCGAGACCCTGCCGCCCGGCACCCCGGTCCCGCCCGAGCGCACCCTCGCCGCGGAGTTCGACACCTCCCGCACCACGGTCCGCCAGGCCCTCCAGGAACTGGTCGTCGAGGGCCGCCTGGAGCGCATCCAGGGCAAGGGCACCTTCGTCGCCAAGCCCAAGGTCTCGCAGGCGCTGCAACTGACGTCCTACACGGAGGACATGCGGGCCCAGGGTCTGGAGCCGACCTCCCAGCTGCTGGACATCGGCTACGTCACCGCCGACGACCGGCTGGCCGGGCTGCTCGACATCGCCGCCGGCGGCCGGGTGCTGCGCATCGAGCGGCTGCGGCTGGCCAGCGGCGAGCCGATGGCCATCGAGACCACCCACCTGTCCGCCCGGCGGTTCCCCGCGCTGCGCCGCAACCTCGTCAAGTACACCTCCCTGTACACCGCGCTCGCCGAGGTCTACGACGTCCGGCTCGCGGAGGCCGAGGAGACCATCGAGACCTCGCTCGCCACCCCGCGCGAGGCCGGACTCCTGGGCACCGACGTCGGTCTGCCGATGCTGATGCTCTCCCGGCACTCCCTCGACGCGCAGGGCCGGCCGGTGGAGTGGGTGCGCTCGGTCTACCGCGGCGACCGCTACAAGTTCGTGGCCCGCCTCAAGCGACCGGCGGTCTGAGCCGGGGCCGCGGGCGCGCCCCCGCACACACCCGCGGGCGCGCCCCGGAGCACTCGCAATCCGGACACAGCAGAACCCCGGGCACGCCCGCCCGCCGCCCCGCCCGACACATCGACGCCATACCGATATGCGGACACCTGGTGACGCGCGCCACGTGCCTGGCTTAAATTCGTGCCGATTACACAGGAGTTCGCCAGGGACGGAGCCACGGTCATGACCGAGAAAGCCGATTCACCGGACCGCAGACCGGTCGTCACCCCCGCACGCGTGGTGGCCGGATTGTGCCTGCTCGCTCCGTTCGTGGCGATGCTGTGGGTGAGTTCGTACGCCAGGATCGAGCCGAGGCTGATCGGGATCCCGTTCTTCTACTGGTACCAGATGGCGTGGGTGCTGATCTCGACCGCGCTCACCACCCTCGCCTACAAGCTCGTCCAGCGTGAGCAGCGCGCCCGCAAGGACGGTGCGGACCAGTGACGTTCACCTCCACGGGCCTCGCCACCGCGCAGCTCGCCGCCGCCACCAAGGGCATCAACGGCGTCACGCTGGCCGTCTTCGTCTTCTTCTTCCTGGCCGTCACGGTCATGGGCTTCCTGGCCGCCCGCTGGCGCCGGGCCGACCAGTCCGAGAACCTCGACGAATGGGGCCTGGGCGGACGCAGCTTCGGCACCTGGATCACGTGGTTCCTGCTCGGCGGCGACCTGTACACCGCGTACACCTTCGTGGCCGTCCCGGCGGCGATCTACGCCGCGGGCGCGTCCGGGTTCTTCGCCGTCCCGTACACCATCCTGGTCTACCCGCTGATCTTCACCTTCCTGCCCCGCCTGTGGTCGGTCTCGCACAAGCACGGGTACGTCACCACCTCGGACTTCGTGCGCGGGCGGTTCGGCTCCAAGGGGCTGTCGCTGGCCGTGGCACTGACCGGCATCCTGGCCACGATGCCGTACATCGCGCTCCAACTGGTCGGCATCCAGGCCGTCCTGGACGTGATGGGCGTCGGCGGCGGGGAGCACACCAACGGGTTCGTCAAGGACCTGCCGCTGCTGATCGCGTTCGCCGTGCTGGCCGCGTACACCTACTCCTCGGGCCTGCGCGCGCCCGCACTGATCGCGTTCGTCAAGGACGGGCTGATCTACCTCGTCATCGGGGTGGCGATCGTCTACATCCCGATCAAACTGGGCGGGTTCGACGCCATCTTCAACTCGGCGCACCAGGCGCTGGCCCAGACCGGACCGACCGGCAAGCCACGCGGTGAACTGACCAGCGGTCCCAACGCCCAGTGGGCGTACGCCACTCTGGCGCTCGGCTCGGCGCTGGCGCTGTTCATGTACCCGCACTCGATCACCGCGACGCTGTCCTCGCGCAGCCGCAACGTGATCCGTCGCAACACCACGATCCTGCCGCTGTACTCGCTCATGCTGGGGCTGCTGGCGCTGCTCGGCTTCATGGCGGTCAAGGCCGGTACGGACATCAAGGGCAACCCGCAGCTGGCGATCCCGCAGCTCTTCGCCGACATGTTCCCCAGCTGGTTCGCCGGGGTCGCCTTCGCCGCGATCGGCATCGGCGCGCTGGTGCCCGCGGCGATCATGTCGATCGCCGCCGCCAACCTCTTCACCCGCAACGTCTACAAGGACTTCCTGCGGCCCGGCGCCACGCCCGAGCAGGAGCACCGGGTCGCCAAGCTGGTCTCCCTCCTGGTCAAGGTCGGCGCGCTGGCCTTCGTCCTCACCATGGACAAGACCGTGGCGATCAACTTCCAGCTGCTGGGCGGCATCTGGATCCTGCAAACCATGCCGGCGCTGGTGGGCGGCCTCTTCACCCGGTGGTTCCACCGCTGGGCGCTGCTGGCCGGCTGGGCGGTCGGCATGGTCTACGGCACCCTCGCCGCGTACGGGGTGGCCAGCCCGACCCAGAAGCACTTCGGCGGCTCCAGCGCGGAGATCCCCGGCATCGGCGAGATCGGCTACATCGGCCTGACCGCCTTCGTGCTGAACGTGGTGGTGGCGGTCGTCCTGACGTTCGCCCTCAAGGCCGTCAAGGCCCCCGACGGCGTGGACGAGACCCGTCCCGCCGACTACACCGCGGACCTCGGCGACGAGGGCGTCACCGCCGACCTCCCGCCCGCCACGGCGGGGGCACCGGCGGGGCACTGACGGTCGTCAACCACGGCGGAGGGCCGCCGCGTTCACCAGGGACGCGGCGGCCCTCTCGCGTGCAGCACGGCAACCGCGCAGGATCAGTGGACCCAGTCCTTCAGTGGCTCGGTTTCGAGTGTGACGCCAACCGGGTCCGGTAGGTGGAGGGACTTGCCGAACGGAACGGTGTGGACGTCCTCGTAGCGCGAGCCATCGGGTTCACTGTAGAGCGATACCTGGCATTCCTGCCGATCGATCAGCAGATAGAGCGGAATGTCAGCTTCCGCGTAGGCGCGTGGCTTCTCCACACGGTCGCGCTTGTGGGTGTCGGAGTCGGAGGACGTGACCTCGACGACCATCAGCACCGGGTCAGGATCCACCCATTCGCCTTGGCCGACAAAGGCGCCACTGGCTGCGAGTGCCCCGTCCGGCCGGGCCCGGCCGCTGTGGTACGCCTCTACCTTGAGTCCCTGGTCCGGATAGAGCCACAGCTCAGGGCGTGACTGGATGCAGATGCGCGTCAGCCACTCGATGATCCGACCGTGGCCCCCGTCCGGCACAGCCTTGCTCCAGATTTTTCCGCCGATGAGTTCCAACCGCGCGCCTTCCTCCGCCCGGTCGATTATCCGAGCCGCCTCTTCGAAGTAGTCGGTGAACGTGCTGTGCGGCCGGTCGACGAGCGCGGTCATGGAGCCTCCTCCTTCTTCTCTCAGCAGGGCCGAGAACGTGGAACCGACGATAGCCGAGGCCACTGACAGACACCGCTTGATCACTCACGCCACACTAGATGTGGGGGTGCACGCGAGCGGCCACCACCACATGTATGCTCGTCCTCGCTGTCGCCGCAGGGGAATCCGGTGGGAATCCGGAACTGTCCCGCAACGGTATGCGCACGCGCCACCGGTCGTTCCGTACGGCCCGGTCGTGCGTCCTGAGTCCGAGGACCTGCCGACGGTACGTCCGCACCGCCATCGGTGCGGCGTCGACACGTCCGGGCCCCGAGGGTTGGGCCGATGGACGCCGTGCGGCCTGCCCGCGCACCCCCGACCGTCACGGGGTGCCGCCTGCCCGCGTGCGCCCGTCGCGCCGCCGCCCCTCCTGGCCCCCGCCGAGTGAGGGAGAGCATCACGTGAGCATCGCGCCAACGGAACCCGCGTCAGACACCGAGGTCGGGCAGCCTGCGGTGGCCACGCCTCCCCCCGGCGCGGACGCGCCGGGCGTCGCCCTGCTGCGCACGCTGACCGAACTGACCGCCGATCTGCCCGAGACCGACCCCGGCAAGGTGGCCGCCGCCGCCCTGCGCGGCCGGCACCCGGGCTCCGACGAGGCCGGGTTGCGGTCACTGGCGATCGACGCCGCGGCCGGCCTGATCGGCGACGAGCCGCAGTACTCCAAGCTCGCCGCGCGCCTGCTCACCCGCGCCATCGCCGAGGAGGCCGCGGGCCAGGGCGCCACCGGGTTCGCCGCCTCGATCGCGACCGGCCACCGGGAAGGGCTGATCGCGGACGAGACCGCGGAGTTCGTGCGGACGCACGCCGAGCGGCTGGACGCGCTGGTGCACGGCGCCCTGGCGGACGGCGCCGACGACCGCTTCGGGTACTTCGGGCTGCGGACGCTGCACTCGCGCTACCTGCTGCGCCACCCCACCTCGCGCCAGGTCATCGAGACACCCCAGCACTTCCTGCTGCGGGTGGCCTGCGGTCTGGCCGAGGACGGCAGCGAGCGGGCCCTGGCGGACGTCGCCGAGCTGTACCGGCTCACCAGCACGCTCTCCTACCTCCCCTCCTCCCCCACGCTCTTCAACTCCGGCACCCGCCACCCGCAGATGTCCTCCTGCTATCTGCTGGACTCCCCGCTGGACGAGCTGGACTCCATCTACGACCGCTACCACCAGGTGGCACGGCTCTCCAAGCACGCGGGCGGCATCGGCCTCTCGTACTCCCGCATCCGCGCCCGCGGTTCGCTGATCCGCGGCACCAACGGGCACTCCAACGGCATCGTGCCGTTCCTGCGCACCCTGGACGCCTCGGTGGCGGCGGTCAATCAGGGCGGCCGGCGCAAGGGCGCGGCCTGCGTCTACCTGGAGACCTGGCACGCCGACATCGAGGAGTTCCTGGAGCTGCGCGACAACACGGGCGAGGAGGCCCGGCGCACCCACAACCTCAACATCGCGCACTGGATCCCGGACGAGTTCATGCGCCGGGTCGAGGCGGACACCGACTGGTCGCTGTTCTCGCCGGCCGACGTGCCGGAGCTGGTCGACCTGTGGGGCGCGGAGTTCGACGCCGCGTACCGGGCGGCGGAGGCCGCGGGCAAGGCCCTCAAGCAGATCCCGGCGCGGGTGCTGTACTCCCGGATGATGCGGACCCTGGCGCAGACCGGCAACGGCTGGATGACGTTCAAGGACGCCGCCAACCGCACGGCCAACCAGACCGCCGAGCCGGGCAGCGTCGTGCACTCCTCCAACCTCTGCACGGAGATCCTGGAGGTGACCGACGACGGGGAGACCGCGGTCTGCAACCTGGGGTCGGTCAACCTCGCCGCACACCTCGGTGCGGACGGCCGGATGGACTGGGAGCGGCTGGACGCCACGGTCCGTACGGCGGTCACCTTCCTCGACCGGGTGGTGGACATCAACTTCTACCCGACCGGGCAGGCCGCCGCCTCCAACTCCCGCTGGCGCCCGGTCGGTCTGGGCCTGATGGGCCTCCAGGACGTGTTCTTCCGGCTGCGGCTGCCGTTCGACTCGGCCGAGGCGCGGGAGCTGTCGACCCGCATCTCCGAGCGGATCATGCTCGCCGCCTACGAGGCGTCCGCCGACCTCGCGGAGCGGCACGGCGCGCACCCGGCCTGGTCCGCGACCCGTACGGCCCGCGGCGTGCTGCACCCGGACCACTACCCGAACGCCGAGCCCCGCTGGGCGGACCGCTGGGCGGCGCTGCGCACCCGGATCGCCGCGACCGGGATGCGCAACTCCCTCCTGCTGGCCATCGCGCCGACCGCCACCATCGCCTCCATCGCCGGCGTCTACGAGTGCATCGAGCCGCAGGTCTCCAACCTCTTCAAGCGCGAGACGCTGTCCGGTGAGTTCCTCCAGGTCAACGCCTATCTGATCGAGGAGCTCAAGGCCCTGGGCCTGTGGGACGCGCGGACCCGCGACGCGCTCCGGGACACCAACGGCTCCGTACAGGACGTGAGCTGGATCCCCGAGGACGTCCGGCACCGCTACCGCACCGCCTGGGAGATCCCGCAGCGCGCGCTGATCGACATGGCCGCGGACCGCACGCCGTATCTGGACCAGAGCCAGTCGCTGAACCTCTTCATGGCACAGCCGACCATCGGCAAGCTCAGCTCGATGTACGCCTACGCCTGGAAGCGCGGCATCAAGACGACCTACTACCTGCGCTCGCGGCCGGCGACCCGGATCGCCCGCGCGGCGTCAGGCGCCAATGTCACAGTCGCCCGCGCCGCGACCGTCCCCGCACAGCTGCCGGTGACCGACCCCGAGGCGGTCGCCTGCTCCCTGGAAAACCCCGAGTCCTGCGAGGCATGCCAGTAATGTCCACCCCCGCCCGTCCCAAGAACCTCCTCGACCCCGGGTTCGAACTGACCCTGCGCCCCATGCGGTACCCGGACTTCTACGACCGCTACCGGGACGCGATCAAGAACACCTGGACCGTCGAGGAGGTCGACCTCCACTCCGACGTCGCCGACCTCGCCAAGCTGTCCCCCGGCGAGCAGCACATGATCGGCCGGCTGGTCGCGTTCTTCGCCACCGGTGACTCGATCGTCGCCAACAACCTGGTGCTGACCCTCTACAAGCACATCAACTCCCCCGAGGCGCGGCTGTACTTGAGCCGTCAGCTCTTCGAGGAGGCGGTGCACGTCCAGTTCTATCTGACGCTGCTGGACACCTACCTCCCCGACCCGGACGACCGCGCCGCCGCCTTCGCGGCCGTGGAGAACATCCCGTCCATCCGGGAGAAGGCGCAGTTCTGCTTCACGTGGATGGACAGCATCGGGGAGACGGAGCGGCTGGAGACCAAGGCCGACCGCCGCCGCTTCCTGCTCAACCTCATCTGCTTCGCGGCCTGCATCGAGGGGCTGTTCTTCTACGGCGCGTTCGCGTACGTCTACTGGTTCCGGTCGCGCGGTCTGCTGCACGGTCTCGCCACCGGCACCAACTGGGTGTTCCGCGACGAGTCGATGCACATGGAGTTCGCCTTCTCGGTGGTGGACACGGTCCGCGAGGAGGAGCCGGACCTCTTCGACGACGCGCTCCGGCAGCAGGTCACGGACATGCTCAAGGAGGCCGTCGAGGCGGAGCTCCAGTTCGGCCGCGACCTGTGCGGCGACGGGCTGCCCGGCATGAACACCGAGTCGATGCGCGAGTACCTCCAGTGCGTCGCCGACCAGCGGCTCCAGCGGCTGGGCTTCCCGCCGGTCTACGGTTCGGAGAACCCGTTCTCCTTCATGGAGTTGCAGAACGTCCAGGAGCTGACCAACTTCTTCGAGCGGCGGGCCTCGGCCTACCAGGTCGCCGTCGAGGGCTCGGTCTCGTTCGACGACGAGTTCTGATCCGGCGCCTCTCCGCGCCGTGACCACCGCCGTGTTCGGGCCATCCGCCAATTGTGAGCGTTCGATTAGCGGGTGGCCGGAGCGGCAACCTGTGCCACCCCCACCGCATCTACGCAAGTATGGAGGGCACGAAAAAACGTCGCCGGTACATCGACTATCCGCGCCAGGGGAAGCAGGGCCTGCGCCGCTGGCTGCCGTCATGGCGGCTGTGGCTGGGCTGCTGCGCGTTCGGGATCGCCTGCCTGGCAGGGCTTTTCGCGATCGTCTACGCCAAGGTCGACATCCCCAACGAGAATGCGCTGGCCGGGAAGGAAGCCACCGTCTATTACTGGGCGGACGGCAGCCAGATGGTCAGCGTGGGCGCGGTCAACCGCCAGAACATCACCCTCGACAAGGTTCCGGAACACGTCCAGGACGCGGTGATAGCGGCCGAGAACGCCACCTTCTACAGCGATTCCGGCGTCTCCTTCACCGGTATCGGCCGCGCCGTGGTGAACATGCTCTCCGGCGGGGACACCCAGGGCGGCTCCACCATCACCCAGCAGTATGTGAAGAACACCTATCTCTCCCCGGACCAGACCGCCACGCGCAAGGTGAAGGAATTCATCATCGCGCTGAAGGTCAGCAATCAGAAGTCCAAACGGGAGATACTGCGCGGATATCTCAACACCAGCTGGTTCGGCCGCGGTTCGAACGGCATACAGGCGGCGGCGCACGCGTATTACGGCATCGACGCCAAGGACCTGAATCCCAGTCAGGGAGCTTTGCTCGCATCCCTGTTGAAGGGTGCCGAGCAGTACGACCCGGGGCTGGGAAAGGCCAACCACCAGCGGGCGGTGGCGCGCTGGAAGTGGATACTCGACCGGCTGGTCGCCACCGGGAAGATGAGCAAGGAAGAACGGGCCGGGTACCAGGAATTCCCGGAGCCGCGCCCGGTGACCAAGCCCACCAGCCAGGCCGGCCAGATCGGCTATCTCGTCGATATCGCCAACAAGTTCGTCAAGAGCGCCACCGGGCTGACCGACAAGGACCTGGCGCGCGGCGGCTACCGCATCCACACCACGTTCGACAAGGCGCGCACCCGCCGGCTGGAGAAAGCGGTCGACGACGTCCGCGACAGGAACATCGACCCGAAGAAGCGCCCCGAGGACACGTACGTGGAATTCGGCGCGGCTTCGGTACGCCCCAAGGACGGAGCGATCGTCGCGCTCTACGGCGGCGCCGACGCCACCCGGCACTTCAGCAACAACGCGGACACCAGCGCGGTCCCGGCCGGCTCCGCCTTCAAACCGTTCGTGCTGGCGGCGTCCCTCCAGCAGGACGCCGACGAGTTCGGCGACCAGCCGCACCCGGCAGCCGTGGAGAAGCGGTCCAGGGATCTGCGCGGCGCCCTGATGCGGGCCGAGAACGCACCGTTCGTGCAGGCCGGGCAGCGCCTCGGGCTGGAGCGGATCCGGGATCTGGCGATGGACGCCGGACTGCGCAAGGAGAGCCTGGCGCAGCTGGAGCAGACCTTCCCGCTGGGCACCTCCGCCCCCAGCGCGATCCGGCTGGCCAGCGCGTACACCACGTTCGCCAACAGCGGGCTGCACGCCGAGCCGTACGCGGTCTCGAAGATGACCTACGGCGGGCAGCGCGTGCCGGGCTTCGACCGCACCGACCCCCAGCGGGTGCTCACCCCCGAGGTGGCCCAGCAGGTGACGTCGACGCTGGAGGGGGTGGGCTGGCGCGCCCTCGTCTCACCGGGCGCCGAACCGGACGGCCCGCCGGCCGCGGCGGGGGTCACCGAGCCCGGGGACCGGATGAAGTCGGCGTGGTTCGTGGGCAGCCCCCCGTCGTACGCCGGCCCCCTCTGGGACGCCGGTTCCCGCGTCCGCACCGGCCGCGTCCCCGCTGCCGGCAAGGACGCCGGTGACGGCGACGATGCCACCACCGCCATCACCCTCTTCCGCAACAAGCCGGGAGCGCCCCAGCTGCTGCCGCTGAACGGCGTGGGCGGCCCCGGCACCGGGCTGGGCACATCCCTCCCGCCCCAGGTCTGGACCGCCTACCAGGGCGGCTCGTAGGGCCGGTCCGACGGGTCATGGCCTCCCGGCCCTGACCCGTCGGATCGCCCCCAGGGCCCCGCGCGCCCCGTTCAGTCGTTGGCGACCACGGGGTAGCGCGGCTCCCGCTCGGCCATCTGCTTCAGCGCGTCCTTGCGGTCGCGCTTGGAGAGCCGGTCGATGTAGAGGTAGCCGTAGAGGTGGTCGGTCTCGTGCTGGAGGCAGCGCGCGAAGTAGCCGGTGCCCTGGACCACGATCGGGTCGCCCTTGGCGTCCTGGCCCCGGACCACCGCGTAGTCGGGGCGCGCCAGCTCGGCGTATGCGCCGGGCACGGACAGGCAGCCCTCGTTGGAGTCGTCCAGCACCCGGCGCCCGGCGGGCAGCTCGTCCAGGACGGGGTTGCAGACCGCGCCGACGTGCCGCACGCCCTCGTCGTCCATGCAGTCGTAGACGAAGACCTTCAGGTCCACACCGATCTGGTTGGCGGCCAGGCCGACGCCCTCGGCGGTGCGCTGGCTGGCGAACATGTCGTCGATGAGCTGCGCGAGCGCGTCATCGAACTCGGTGACGTCCTTGCACTCCTTGTGGAGCACCGGGTTGCCGACCACGGTGATCGGGCGCGAGGTGCCGCGCTCGCGGTGGGCCTCCTCGCGCTCGTTCGCATCCGTGACGTCGTCGACGAACTCGTCGCTCACCTGCTGATCACTGTCCTGCTGAGCCATCTCCGCCGTACGCCTTCCTGAAAACCCCGATAGTCGCCGTACAGCCTACGGCGACACGCTCCGGCTCTCAGCAGACCTCTTCAAGATCGCGCCATTCCCGGCTGTCCGGGCTGTCCGCGACCCAGCCGTCCAGCAGGCCGCGCACCAGGGCGGCGGGCGCCGCGATCCCGCACTCGCGCTCCGGCACCCACAGCGAGCCGGAGCCGGCCGTGCGGTGCCCCAGCGGCCCGGGGTGGCCCGGTTCGCTGTGGTCGTGCGGGTCCAGGTGCTCGCCGTCTCCCTCGTCGCTGGGCATCCGGCTCTCCGAGCACGTACGGCACAGCAGCCGCACCGACGACGACCAGTCCTCGGCGGCGAACCCGGCGTCGGCCGCCAGCCGCTCCAGCGCGTCCCGGTCGGCCTCCGTGGCGGCCTCCAGGAGCACCACCCAGGTGGGCACCGGGGAGGGCGCCCACAGCTCGATCTCGTCGAAGACCGGATACGCCCGGCCGGCGCCGCCGGCCGCGGTGATCCGCTCGCCGTGCGGGACGCCGTCGTGCAGCACGACCTCGCCCCAGCGGCGCCCGGAGGACGGCAGCGGGATGGAGAGCACCTCGATACGGGCCGGGTCCAGCCGGCGCCCCCAGACCACCTCGGCCTCGCCCTCGGGTGACAGCCGGACCGCGGCGCTGCCCAGCGCCATCCCCAGCGGCTCACCGGTCGGGGAGCCCTCGCCGGGGACCTTCAGGCCGTACGCCTGCCAGGCGCGGCGGGCCAGCGGCCAGTCCTGGAGGGCGGTGGCGGCGATGCCCACGTTCCACCAGTCGGGCGCCCCGGTCTCGCGGTCCAGCAGGGCGACCGCGCGCAGCCCGGCGGCCCGCGCCTGCTCCCAGTCGTGCCGGAACTTGTGCAGCAGCGCGAGATTGAACCAGGACTCCGACAGCCAGGGCTCCATGTCCGCCGCGCGCGTCAGCAGCGCCCCCGCGTCCTCGTAACGGCCGTCGCCGATCAGCGTGAAAGCGCGGTCGGTCGCCTGCCGCCACGAGGCGGAGGGCCGGTGCCGTACCTTGCCGAAGATCCTCACGATTCCCGCCTGCTGGTTGCTCTTGTGCCGCTCCGGAGGCGTCCCGGGCGGTGCCCGGGGCCTTCTGGGGGCCCACTCGACAACCTGCCACAGATTGCCGTCGGGCTCAGCCCGGTGTGCTGCGCCCCCCTAGCGGCTCCTTGCCCTTCGCCGACCCCCTGAATCCCCCTTCGGGGGGCTTCCTTCGCATCCAACCATGCCCATCTCGCAGGCCGCTCATTACCCATGGGTTCCGTGACGGTGGACGGGCCGCGAACGCTCCGCGGCGGGGCGCCGCGAACGCCCCGTTCCGCGCCCCGCGCACGGGTTCGGGCTCAGCCCGCCCGGCCGCCGCGCGCCAGGACCCGGGACAGCGCCTCCACGACCCGCGGCTCGTGGTCCTGCGCGGTGGCCAGCCGCAGCCCCTCCAGGGCGCGCAGCGGCGCCCCCGGCCCGGCGGAGCGCGCGGCGAGATCGTCGTAGGCGTTGACGGTACGGACGATACGGGCGGTGACCGGCTGCTCCCGGAACGGATCCGCCTGCCGCTCGACGATCACCGCGACCTCCGAGGGAACCCCGGTCTGCCGCACGACGGCGCCGCCCAGCAGCGCGATCCGGCGCTGTTCGGCGGGCGGCAGCGGAGCGGTGGCACCGCCCGGCACCGGGTCGACGAGCGAGAGCTGGCCGATGTCGTGCATCAGCGCGGCGTATTCGAGGACGTCCAAGTCCGGTGCGCTCAGCCCCAGTTCACGGCCGACCGCGCGGCTCAGCGCGGCGACCCGGCGGGCGTGGCCGTGCGGGGTGTAGCCGGCGATCTCGGTCGCGCGGGCCAGCGAGGCGATGGTCTGGCGGTAGGTGGCGCGCACGTTCGCGTACCGGCGGAACGCGAACTGGGTGAGCAGCAGCGGCAGGCAGAACACCGGCAGCGCCCACAGCCCGGCGACCGCGGTGGCCAGCGCCATGACCACGCCCGTGGCGCAGATGGCCGATCCGATCCCGGGCAGCGCGCGCAACTCGTCGCGCAGCAGCGGCCCGTACGGCCAGCCGGTACGGGCCCGGGCCAGCGCCGCCGCCAGCACCGCGTCGCACAGTGCGGTCAGCGCCAGCAGCCCGACCAGGAACAGCGGGCAGAGCGGACCGGTCGCACCCCAGGTGCGCAAGGTGCCGGTGTTGTAGAGGGGTTGGAAGCAGGTGGCGGCGAAGCCGACGGTCAGCACCCGGCGGGCGAGCGGATCGAGCGCCGGGCTGCCGCCCCGTACGACATACGGGACGAGTCCTACCAGACCGGCCGCCACCACCACCGCCACGGTCTGCGGTACGCCATGGCCCGTCGGCCGCCCGCCCGCCTCACCGAGCAGCGCGTACGCCAGCGCCCCGGCGGCGCCGAGCGGTGCGCCCTCCCGCTGGCCGGGGAGAAGGGGCGCCGCGAAGCGGCTCGTTGAGGGGCGGTGGTCGGGCGAGGGGCCGGCCCGCTCCGCGGGGTGGCGGCGCACCACCTCGCCCACCGCGATCAGCACACCGAAGGCCAGCGCGTTCCCGGGCTCGGCGACCCCGCCCCAGAGGGTCCGGGCGAGGCCCCAGCAGGCCAGCGCGGCGGCGGGTACGTAGACGCAGGCGACGGTGCGGCGGCCGGTCACCGGACGCCGCCCTGCCCGGCGCCCGGCCGGGGCGCCCGCGCCGGCGGGACGTGTCCGCCGGCCACCGGGAGCGCCGGGTCCGGCTCCTGTGCCGCCACCTCGTCCGGGCGCCAGCCGTGCCGGTCGAGCGCCGCCGCCAGCGCCCGGACCATCCGCGGGTCGAACTGCGCCCCGGCGCACCTGCGCAGCTCCGCGACGGCGGCCGGCACCGGGCGGGCGCGGCGGTAGGAGCGGGTGGAGGTCATCGCGTCGAAGGCGTCCGCGACCGCCACCACCCGGGCGAACTCCGGGATTTGACGGCCCGTCAGTCCGTAGGGGTAGCCACGGCCGTCCACCCGCTCGTGGTGGTGCAGGATCGCCGCCCGCGCCTCGCCAAGGAAGCCGATGCCGCGCACGATCTCGTGCCCGTATTCGGGATGCAGCTCGATGATCCGCCGCTCCTCGGGGGTCAGCGGCCCGTCCTTGCGCAACAGCCGCGTGGGCACGCCGAGTTTGCCGACGTCGTGCAGGATCCCGGCGAACCGCAGCACCTCCAGCCGGCTCTGCGCCATGCCCAGCTCCCGGGCGATCATCACCGACGCCCGGCCGACCCGCTCGCTGTGCCCCCGGGTGTAGCGGTCCTTGATGTCGACAGCCTGGACGAGGGCGCGGATGGTGGCCTGGTGGGCGGCGCGTTCGCGGTGGTACTGGGCGAACACCCAGCAGGACAGGTACACCGGCAGCAGCACCAGCAGCGCCGCCGGCGGCCCGTACACGCTGCGCCAGAGCACCGCCATCATCAACCCGGCCAGTCCGTGCACCAGATGCGGCCCCAGCGAGCGGGTCAGCAGCCCGCGCCAGGCGCTGCCTACGGGGTGCCGCTCGGCGACCGCGAGCACCCCGCCGTCCAGGGCCGCGAGCACCCCGCAGAACGCCACGGAGGCGGCCACGGCGGGCAGCAGCAGGAGCGGGAAGCGCGGCGCGGACAGCGGGTGGGGGCCGAGGGCCCGGAAGACCTGGGCGGCCGTCCAGCAGGCGAGGGCGAGTTCGGCGGCGTGCCAGAGCCGGCGGGTGGCTGGCCAGGGTGCGGCGGCCGGGGCGAGCAGGGCGCCCGGGACGGCGGTCAGCGCGGCCAGCGGCGGGGGCAGCAGCAGGGCTCCGGCCAGCAGGACGGGAGTCGCCCACCCCGGGGGAAAGGTGCCGGACTCCTCGCCTGCGCCGCCGGCACGGCGCCGCAGGCCGTCCGCCAGCGGGCAGCGGCGGAGGCGTTCGCAGAGCCCGTACAGCGCGGCGAGCGCCAGGGCGCCGGTCCAGGGGGCGGCGGCGCCGAGCCGCGGCGCGGGGGCCGCGCACAGTGCAGCGGCCAGGGCGGCGCAGCCGATATACACCCGCGCGGTCACCGGAAGTTCCCGCATCGCGCCCTCCTCACCCTGCCCAGCGCACGCCCCGCCACGGCCGCGACCGCGGTACGCGGGGGTTCGGCGAGAATAGAGGGGCTGGGACGCCGGAGAGGGCGCATCAGCGGATCGGGCGGGACGAATCGCCCCGCCCCTCACCCCATAGGGTGATGCGCGGCGTTATTCGGCGCGCGCGGACCTGGTGCGTGCTTCGGTCTTCGCGGCGGGCTCGGCCGCGTCCGCGTCGGAGCCTCCCGACGCCTCCGCCGCCTGCTCCCGCCGGGCCTGTTCGTGCCGGGCCTGGTCGAGCACGCTGACCTCGGGCACGGCCTCCCCGGCCCGGATCAGATCGATCCGGCCCATGACCTTGGAGCGCAGGTCGGAGGGGACGTCATCGTGGCCGCAGCAGCGCTTGACGAGCTTCTTGACGGCCTGCTCCAAGCCGTACTTCTCCAGGCACGGCGAGCATTCGTCGAGATGGACCTGGAACTCCGCGCACTCCCCCGCCGGCATCTCGCGGTCGAGATATTCGTAGAGGTGGTCAAGGACCTCTGAGCAGTCCTTCTCGTGCGGCTCTCCGCAGCTCATGATCCCGAGCCTTTCCGGTCGTGCGGCTCCGACGCCGGCGCGGACTGCGTCTCCGCAGCCGTCGCCCCCGCCGGGACCAGCCCGCGCTCGCGGGCGTAATCCTCCAGCATGCCGCGCAGTTGGCGACGGCCGCGGTGCAGACGGGACATCACCGTGCCGATAGGTGTCCCCATGATGTCCGCGATCTCCTTGTACGCAAAGCCCTCGACATCCGCGAGATAGACCGCGATGCGGAATTCCTCGGGGATCGCCTGGAGCGCGGCCTTCACGTCCGAGTCCGGAAGGTGGTCGAGCGCCTGCGACTCGGCGGAGCGCAGACCCGTCGACATGTGCGACTCGGCGCGCGCCAGCTGCCAGTCCTCGATCTCGTCGGCGGCGCTGCGCTGCGGCTCCCGCTGCTTCTTGCGGTAGGAGTTGATGAAGGTGTTCGTGAGGATGCGGTACAGCCAGGCTTTGAGGTTGGTCCCCTCCCGGAACTGATGGAAGGATGCATACGCCTTCGCGTACGTCTCCTGCACCAGGTCCTCCGCGTCGGCCGGATTGCGCGTCATGCGCAGCGCGGCGGAGTACATCTGGTCGAGGAAGCCGAGGGCGTCCCGCTCGAAGCGCGCATTGCGCTCGGCGTCGCTCTCCTTCCGACCAGCGGTCTGCTCTCCCGCCGTGCCGTCGGTCCCTGCGTCGGTTCCGGTGACCGGACCCACCTCCTCCAACCCCGTGGCGGATCCTGCCGCGGACCCACTCGATTCGGAGAATAGACGACGATCCGGTGCCGCCGCCGTTCCAGCGAGGGCGGGCTGTGCCACCTGCATCGGCGACCACTTCAGGTCGGCGGCCGGGCGGGCCGGGCAAGCGATTCCCATGCGGCGGACTCCCATTCCTCGTGCTGCGCTGGACGTACTCCACTGCCTACGCCAGGCACAACAGCGGTCGCGGCCCGGATCATTCCCGGTCCGCCGCGGGATTTCCGCGCAGGTCCGGCGGGGTCCGGCCCTCTGGGAGCGCGCCCCGGGCCGGTCAGCCGAACATGCCGTCCAGCCACGCCACCACCGCGTCGGTGAGCTGTGCCATCGACTCCGCCTCGGTCACCCCCGCCGACTTCGCCACCGCGAAGCCGTGGTCGCCGTGGGCCACCTCGGTGATCTCGGTGCCCGCGGGGAACTCCGCCGGCCGTCCGAACGGGTCCCGGCCGCCCTGGACGACCAGCGTCGGCACCCCGGCGCCCGTCAGCTCGTCGGCCCGCGACTTCTCCGGCTTCCCCGGCGGGTGCAGCGGGAAGCTCAGCGCCAGTACGGCATGGGCGCCCAGCTCGCGCGCCGTACGGCAGGCCACCCGGGCGCCCGCGCTGCGACCGCCGGCGACCACCGGCAGCCCCGGCTTCTCCAGCGCCGGCCAGAGCGCGGTCCACCCGGTGTCCAGCGTCTTCGGCGCGGGCGCCAGCTTCTTGCCGGCCACCCGCCACGGCTGCTCGACCAGCGCGACCGTGTACCCGCGGGCCGGCAGCGCCGCCGCCAGGGCCCGCAGGTCGCGGGCCTCGATGCCGCCGCCCGCGCCGTGGCCGACGGCGACCACGGCCCGGGACGGCTCGGCGTCCCGGTACCAGGTGATCCGCGCGTCGCCGGCCGGCGTGCCGACCGTCTCGCTCTCGTTCGCCCCTGTGCTCATACGCCCATCCTGCCCGCGGCGTGCCGGTAAGGGCAGCGCAGCGCGCCCCGGGCCCCTCAGAACAGCGTGCCGACCTCGGGGCCGTCGAGCTCGGTGACCAGCTCCGGCCCGTTGTTGCGGACGTTGCTGACGTCGGTCGGGACGGGATGGGCCCGCATCAGCCCGGCCGGCGGGGGCGCCAGCAGCTCGCGCACCTCGTCGGGGTCGGTGCGGGCCGGGTCGAGCCAGGCGTCCCAGCGGTCCGGGGGCAGGACCAGCGGCATCCGGGGGTGGATCTCGGCGAGCGACTGCGGGCCCTCGCCGCCGGTGGCCCCGGCGAGCGGCGTGGTCTCGGCCTCGGTGGTGACGACCGTGCAGGTCACCCACCACGCCAGAGGGTGGTCGCCGGGCAGCGTGCGGTCCCGCCAGAACTCGTACAGCCCGGCCATCGCCATCACGGACCCGTCCGCGGGCGTCACGAAGTACGGCTGCTTGCGGGGCCGCTTCTTCCTGCCCTGCTCCTCCAGCTGCCGCTCCGCGGCGGCGGTGACCCACTCGAAATAGCCGTCTCCGGGGAGCAGGCAGCGGCGGGTGGCGAACGCCTGCCGGAAGGACGGCTTCTCGTGCACCGTCTCGGCCCGTGCATTGATCATCTTCGCCGCGGCCTCGGGTGATTTCGACCACGACGGGACCAGGCCCCACTTGAGCGTGCGCAGCTGGCGCACCGGGCCCGGCGGGAAGTCGGTGGCCGCCTCGCCCTTGAGGGGACGTTCCAGTACCGCCTGCACGTTGTCCGTCGGAGCGATGTTCCAACTGGGCGCCAGGGTCTCCTTCGGGTCCCACTGCTGTACGTCGAAGATCCCCGCCAGGTCCTCGGGGCGACGACTCGCTGCATACCTACCGCACATGCATGCCACACTGCCATGCCACACGAAGGGGAGACATGGACACCCACCACATCACCGACGTCTGGGACCGGGTCTTCGGGGCCCAGCCCGATCCGTCCTTCTGGCTGGTGATCGTCACGGGCGTGCTGGCCCTCGGCGCCGTCGTCCCGCGCACCGCCTGGCTGCTCTCGCGGAACGCCGTCACCATCGCCCACGAGGGCGGCCACGGGCTGATCGCCCTGGTCACCGGCCGCCGCCTGGACGGCATCCGGCTGCACTCGGACACCTCGGGACTGACCGTCTCCCGGGGCAAGCCGCACGGCCTGGGCATGGTGCTGACCGCCGCGGCCGGCTACATAGCCCCGTCCCTGCTCGGCCTGGCGGGCGCCGCGCTGCTCGCCTCCGGGCACATCACGGCCCTCCTGTGGGGCGCCACCGCGCTGCTCCTGGCGATGCTGGTGATGATCCGCAACGCGTACGGCGTGCTCACCGTCGTCCTCGCGGGCGGCACCTTCCTCCTGGTCTCCTGGCTGACGACACCGCAGGTGCAGGCGGCGTTCGCGTACGCGGTGGTGTGGTTCCTCCTGCTGGGCGGTGTACGGCCGCCCTTCGAGCTCCAGGGCAAGCGGCGGCGCGGCGGCGCCGTGGACTCCGACCCGGACCAGCTCGCCCGCCTGACGCATGTCCCGGCGGCCGTCTGGCTCGGGTTCTTCCACGTGGTGACGCTGTGCTCCCTGATGGGCGGCGGGCGCTGGCTGCTCGGCCTGTGACCGGACGGCGCCCCGCGGCGGGCGGCGCCGTCCGGCCGCCGGTAACCCGTATTCCGTACGGTTTCCGTACGGCTTCCGTACGGCGGTGGTGCCCCGTATATGCCTCTGGCCTGTGGGTGCACTACCAGCGCCATGTTTCGTACAGGTTGCGCCGCTTTTGATCAAGATCGGCACCCTTGCCCAGCCATTAAAGTAAGGGCATGACCGAGAGCCCCGCACTCCCCGCCCTGTGGCCCGCCCCCCTCGCCTCGGGGGCGGTCGATGCAACCGTCACTGTGCCCGGCTCGAAATCGGTCACGAACCGCGGTCTGGTCCTGGCCGCCCTCTCCTCCGAGCCCGGCTGGCTGCGCCGCCCGCTGCGCTCCCGCGACACGCTCCTGATGGCCGAGGCGCTGCGCACCATGGGCGTCGGCATCGAGGAGACCGCCTCGTCCAGCTCCTCCAGCTCTTCCGGCTCCGCCGACGCGGCCGGCGGCGAGGCCTGGCGGATCATCCCCGCCGGTCTGCACGGCCCGGCCACCGTCGACGTCGGCAACGCCGGCACGGTCATGCGCTTCCTGCCACCGGTCGCCGCGCTCGCCGACGGCCCCATCCGCTTCGACGGCGACCCCCGCTCCTACGAGCGCCCGCTGGGCGGCGTCATCGACGCGCTGCGCGCCCTCGGCGCCCGGATCGACGACGACAACCGCGGTGCGCTGCCGATGACGGTGTTCGGCGGCGGCGCCCTGGAGGGCGGCAGGGTGGAGATCGACGCCTCCTCGTCGTCCCAGTTCGTCAGCGCCCTGCTGCTGTCCGCGCCGCGGTTCAACCAGGGCGTCGAGGTCCGCCACGTCGGCGCGGCGCTGCCCTCGATGCCGCACATCCGGATGACCGTCGACATGCTGCGCAGCGTCGGCGCCCAGGTGGACACCCCGGAGGCGGGCGGCGAGCCGAACGTCTGGCGGGTCACCCCCGGCGCCCTGCTCGGCCGCGACCTGGTCGTCGAGCCGGACCTCTCCAACGCCCAGCCCTTCCTGGCCGCGGCGCTGGTCACCGGCGGCCGGGTCACCATCCCGGACTGGCCCGAGCGCACCACCCAGCCCGGCGACGCGCTGCGCGAGATCTTCACCGCGATGGGCGGTTCCTGCGAGCTGACCGACCAGGGGCTGACCTTCACCGGCAGCGGCCGGATCCACGGCATCGACGTCGACCTCGGCGAGGTCGGCGAGCTGACCCCGGGCATCGCCGCGGTCGCCGCGCTCGCCGACTCCCCCTCCACGCTCCGCGGCGTCGCCCACCTGCGGCTGCACGAGACCGACCGGCTGGCCGCGCTCACCAAGGAGCTCAACGAACTCGGCGGCGATGTCACCGAGACCGCCGACGGGCTGCACATCCGGCCGCGCCCGCTGCACGGCGGGATCTTCCACACCTACGATGACCACCGGCTGGCCACCGCCGCCGCGGTCATCGGCCTCGCCGTCGAGGGCGTGGAGGTGGAGAACGTCGCCACCACCGGCAAGACCCTGCCCGACTTCCCCGCCCTGTGGACGGACATGCTCGATCCGGCGGCCCCCGCCCGGAGAGCCTGAGGACAGCCGCCGCCATGCGCCGCTACGGCAAGAACCCCGATGAGGACGACGTCCGCGTACGCCCCAACCGCAAGGGCAACCGTCCCCGTACGAACATCCGCCCCAAGCACGAGGACGCCTGCGAGGGCCTGGTCCTGACCGTCGACCGGGGCCGCCTCACCTGCCTCATCGAAGGCCGTACGGTCACCGCGATGAAGGCCCGCGAACTGGGCCGCAAGAGCGCGGTGGTCGGCGACCGGGTCGCGGTGGTCGGCGACCTGACCGGCGCCAAGGACACCCTCGCCCGGATAGTCCGCGTCGAACCGCGCACCTCGACGCTGCGCCGTACGGCCGACGACGACGACCCGTACGAGCGGGTGGTGGTCGCCAACGCCGACCAGCTCGCCATAGTCACCGCGCTCGCCGACCCCGAGCCGCGCCCGCGGCTCATCGACCGCTGCCTGGTAGCCGCCTACGACGCGGGCCTGGACCCGCTCCTGGTGCTGACCAAGTCCGATCTGGCCTCCGCGGACGCCCTGCTGGAGTCCTACGGCGCGCTCGGCGTCCCGTACGTCGTCACCAACCGCGACGAACTCACCGACGGCACCGCCGCCGACCGCGTCCGGGAGAAGCTGACCGGGCGGATGACGGCGTTCGTCGGGCACTCCGGCGTGGGCAAGACGACCCTGGTCAACGCCCTGGTCCCGGAGCGCCGCCGGGCCACCGGCCATGTCAACGCGGTCACCGGCCGCGGCCGGCACACCACCACCTCCGCGCTCGCGCTGCCGCTGCCCGGCGACTCCGGCTGGGTCATCGACACCCCGGGCGTACGGTCCTTCGGGCTGCACCACGTCGACCCGTCCCGAGTCATCCACGCCTTCCCCGACCTGGAACCGGGTACCGACGGCTGCCCGCGCGCGTGCAGCCACGACGAGCAGGACTGCGCGCTGGACGGGTGGGTGGCAGACGGGCACGCCGAACCGGCCCGGCTCTACTCGCTGCGCCGCCTGCTGGCCACGCGGGAGCGACGCGAGGGCGACTGATCGCCGCAATCCGCTGCCACCCCTCCGGGCCGCGGGCATAATCACACCGAGGCCGGGCCCGTACCCGGCGGAGTGGTCACCTGGCTGAAGCGGTCATCGAGCTGACGGAGGCAACGGGACATGGCGTGGCTGCTGGTCGTGGTGGCGGGGATCCTGGAGACCGGCTTCGCGGTCTGCCTCAAGCTCTCGCACGGCTTCACCCGCCTCTTCCCGACCACCGCCTTCGCCGCGTTCGCACTCGGCAGCTTCGGCCTGCTGACGCTGGCGCTGCGCAAGCTCGACGTGGGCCCGGCGTACGCGGTCTGGACCGGCATCGGCGCGGCCGGCACCGCGATCTACGGCATGGTCTTCCTCGGCGACCTGGTCTCCACCCTGAAGATCGTCTCCATCACCCTGGTCATCGTCGGGGTCATCGGGCTCCAGCTGTCGGGGTCGGCCCACTGACGCCGGACGGCCACCCGACCGTCCTGGTCCGGCCCCCGCGCCGCGCCCCGGCAGCCCCGCGAACGCACCCCGCACGAGCCGGTTCACCGCCTCGTTCCCCGGCTCCCGGGGCGGCCACTGCCAGGGCAGGGGTACGCGGCCCGGCGCCTGCCCGGCGGAACCCGGCCGCGGGTCCGCGCCGTCCGCCGGGGCGACCACGCAGGACAGCGTCAGCCGGGCCGCGGTCTCGCAGGCGGCACCCAGGGCGGGCAGTTCCTCGCGCGGCCAGCCGGGCTCCAGCGCCGCGACCGCCCGGTCCCGGAAGCAGCCGACGAGCTCGGCGGGACCGTCCGGCAGGGTCGGCAGCCGGTCCGCCCAGCACCCGGTCAGCACGGCCCTGACCAGCGGGTTCACCCGCGCCGTCCGCAGCGTCCAGGCCGCCGCGGCGACCACCCGCCCGGCCGCGTCACCCGGCGGCCCGGCGGCCACCGGCCCATCCGGGGCGAGCGCCCGCTCCACCCCGGCCAGGTAGGTGTCGGTCTCCCGGCGCACGAGGGCGCGCGCGAGCCCCTCCTTGCTGCCGAACTCGTTGTAGAGCGTCTGCCGGGACACCCCGGCCGCGGCTGCCACGTCCACCATCCGCACCGCCGACCAGGCGCGGGCCAGCAGCGCCGCATAGGCGGCGTCCAGGAGGGATTCACGTGCCGAGGGCATCCGTCACCTCCCCGGTCCGGGGCCTGAAGCAGCTGCTCCCGCACAGAATTGACGCGACGTCAGGAACTGTCAAGGGCCGCTGCGGGGACCGTCCGGGGGAGCTTGCGCGCCGCACCCGCGGATACCACCCGTAGGGCCCGGCATGGCCGTGTGGATCCCGCGTATACCAGTAGATACTGTTCGCACATGCCCGACTATCACGATGATCTTCGCCTCGGTCATGTCCTCGCGGACGCCGCGGACGCCGCGACGATGGAGCGGTTCAAGGCCCTCGACCTCAAGGTCGAGACCAAACCGGACATGACGCCGGTGAGCGAGGCGGACAAATCCGCCGAGGAGCTGATCCGCAGCCAGCTCCAGCGCGCCCGGCCGCGGGACGCGGTGCTCGGTGAGGAGTTCGGCAGCGAGGGCTCGGGGCCGCGCCGCTGGATCATCGACCCGATCGACGGCACCAAGAACTACGTCCGCGGGGTGCCGGTGTGGGCGACACTGATCGCCCTGATGGAGCGCGGCGAGGGCGGCGACCGCCCGGTCGTCGGCATCGTCTCCGCCCCGGCCCTCAACCGCCGCTGGTGGGCCGCCGAGGGCCTGGGCGCCTTCACCGGCCGCAGCCTGACCTCCGCGACCCGGCTCACCGCCTCGCGGGTCGGCCGCATCCAGGACGCCTCGTTCGCGTACTCCTCGCTGACCGGCTGGGAGGAGCGCGGCAAGCTGTCCGGCTTCCTCGACCTGTCCCGGGACTGCTGGCGCACCCGGGCCTACGGGGACTTCTGGCCGTACATGATGGTCGCCGAGGGCTCGGTGGACATCTGCGCGGAGCCCGAGCTGTCGCTGTGGGACATGGCGGCCTGCGCGGTCGTCGTCCAGGAGGCGGGCGGCCGGTTCACGGGACTGGACGGCCGGCCCGGCCCGCACAGCGGGAACGCCGCGGCCTCCAACGGGCTGCTCCACGAGGACCTGCTGAGCTACCTCGGCGACACCCGGGGCTGACGCCCGGCGACCGGTCCGCGGCCCGCCGTCGCCCGGATCCAGGCGCTGACCTGCGAAGGGGCAGATGTTCGGACTGGTGTCCAACATTTGCCCCTTGTTGCATCAACCGGAGCATGTGAACATGAGAATCCCCCAGTTTGTGAACTTGTGAATCACTTCGCAATGTCACATGCACCAAGGAGGTGGCTCCACTCCATGCCCATGCTCGTCAAAGACGCCATGAGCACGGTGGTCCTCACCATCGGGCCGGCTCACACCCTCCGCCAGGCGGCACGGCTGATGGCGGCCCGCCGCATCGGCTCGGCCGTGGTCCTCGACAACGACACCTGCGGCATCGGCATCCTCACCGAGCGCGACATCCTCAACTCCCTCGGCGCGGGCGAGAACCCCGACCGGGAGACGGCACAGAGCCACACCACCCCCGACGTGGTCTTCGCGACACCGGACTGGACCCTGGACGAGGCCGCGGAAGCCATGGTGCGCGGCGGCTTCCGCCATCTCATCGTCCTCGACGACCGCGAACCGGTCGGCGTCGTCTCGGTCCGCGACATCATCCGCTGCTGGTCGGACGTCCCGGTGCGGGCGGCCCCGATTCCCGCCTGAGGCCGCAGGCCGGGCCAGCACAACGGCCTGCGGCCGGACCGGCACAACCGCAGGCCGCCAGCACAGCCGCAGGCCGGGCCGGCGCCGCACGCGCCGCCCCCGGGCGCACGAAGAGGCCGGAGCCCCATGGCATCCGGCCTCTTCGGCTCTTACGGCAAGCGGCAGTTGAGCGGCCCCGCGGCGCGGACCGCCCCCGCGTCAGCGGCGGCGATCCGGCCGTGGAGCGCTCCTGCTAGCCGCGCAGGGCCTGGACCTCGGCTTCCAGCCGCTTGCCGTAGTCCGCGTCCGCCTTGCGGAAGTTCTCGATCGCGCGCTGTGCGATGTCGTCGCGGGAGACCTTGGCGATGAAGCCCGCCAGGTTGTCGATCAGGCGCTCCTTCTCGGCCTCCGACATCAGGCGGTAGAGATTGCCCGCCTGCACGAAGTCGTCGTCCTCGGCGTGCGAGGGCGCCGCGCTCTCGCCGGACTCGCCGGTCACCGCGACCGGCTGCCACAGCGGCCGGCCGGTCTCGGCCGGGCCGCCGAAGCTGTTCGGCTCGTAGTTCTTCCGACCGCCGTGACGGCCGTCGTAGAGCGCGCCGTCGCGACCGTGGCTGCGCGCCTCGGTGGCGTGCGGGCGGTTGACCGGGAGGTGGTCGGCGTTGATGCCGACGCGGTAGCGGTGGGCGTCGCCGTACGCGAAGAGCCGGCCCTGGAGCATCTTGTCCGGGGACGGGCCTATGCCCGGCACGAAGTGGTGCGGGGAGAAGATCGACTGCTCGACCTCGGCGAAGATGTTCTGCGGGTTGCGGTTGAGCTCCAGCTTGCCGATCTCGATCGGCGGGTAGTCCTCGTGCGGCCAGACCTTGGTCAGGTCGAACGGGTTGAAGCGGTAGTCGGCCGCGTCGGCCGCCGGCATGATCTGCACCTGCACGGTCCAGGTCGGGAAGTCGCCGCGCTCGATGGCCTCGCGCAGGTCGCGCTGGTGGCTGTCCGGGTCCTCACCGGCGAGCTTGTTGGCCTCGTCCTGGGTGAGGTTCTCGATGCCCTGGTCGGTCTTGAAGTGGTACTTGACCCAGAAGACCTCGCCCGCCTCGTTGTTCCACTGGAAGGTGTGCGAGCCGTAGCCGTTGAGGTGACGGTACGACGCGGGGATGCCGCGGTCGCCGAACAGCCAGGTCACCTGGTGGGTGGACTCGGGCGACAGGCCCCAGAAGTCCCAGACGTTGTCCGCCTCCTGGGAGCCGGTGTACGGGTCGCGCTTCTGGGTGTGGATGAAGTCGGGGAACTTGATGGCGTCCTTGATGAAGAACACCGGGGTGTTGTTGCCGACGAGGTCGTAGTTGCCCTCTTCGGTGTAGAACTTCAGCGCGAAGCCGCGGGGGTCGCGCACGGCGTCCGCCGCGCCGAGGTTGCCTGCGACCGTCGAGAAGCGCAGGAACGTCTCGGTCTGCTTGCCGACCTCGGAGAGGAACTTCGCGCGGGTGTACTTGCTCACATCCGCGGTCACGGTGAACGTGCCGTACGCACCGGCGCCGCGGGCGTGCACGATGCGCTCCGGAATGCGCTCACGGTTGAAGTGCGCGAGCTTCTCGATCAGGAGCTGGTCCTGGATGAGACCGGGGCCGCCGACGCCCGCCGTCTCGCTGTTCTGGTTGTCCCCGACGGGAGCGCCGGACTCCGTGGTCAGCGGTCCGGTGGTGGTCTCTACCGACACATGCGCCTCCTGATGTTTCCGTACACCTGCCCTTGGCTTGCGCCGAACACGATCCTACATTGGACATTGTCCAAGTCAAGAAGTATCCGAAACTCGTACCTGATCCGGCGATGGACCGGTCACTGCTACTCTGGTGTCTATCTGACTGATAGGTGATTGGCATGAGTGACCTGCTGGAACGACTCCGAGGACGCGGCTGGCGGCTGACCGCACAGCGCCGCGTCGTCGCCGAGGTCCTGGACGGGGAGCACGTCCACTACACCGCCGACGAAGTGCACGCCAGGGCGTCCGAGCACCTCCCCGAGATCTCTCGCGCCACGGTCTACAACACCCTCGGCGAGCTGGTCTCGCTCGGCGAGGTGCTCGAAGTGAGCACCGACGGCCGCGCCAAGCGCTACGACCCCAACGCCCATCACGACCACCAGCACCTGGTCTGCTCACGCTGCGGCACGATCCGCGACGTCCACGTCCACGGCGACCCGCTCTCCGCCCTCCCCGAGCCGGAGCGCTACGGCTTCCAGGTCTCCGAGGTCACCGTGACGTACCGGGGCATCTGCCCCGACTGCACCTCCGGCTCCTGACGCCGAGGGCAACCGGCCCCCGTCCGGGCCGCCCCCGGCCGCCCGGAACCGACGCCCCGTCACATCGCCGTCGGTGCACCGCGCGGAACTACTGCGGCCGGGCGCGGGCGAGTTGGAGCCCCGGACGAGCATCGACCGCCGGCCGCGGTGATCTTCCAGGACCGCGGCATCAAGCCCGGCACGGCGTGCGTCGCCGAACCGGCGAAGCCACTGAAGGCCGCCCCGGAAGATCCTGACCTCGGTGAAGATCCCGACCTCGGTGGCGTCGCTCCCGACGGACCGGGAGACCGGCCGGACGGACCGGGAGATCGGGAGATCGGGAGGGCGCCGTCGAGCGGCTGCGGAAGGCGTACGGCGATGCCGGTACCGCGAAGGAGGCGCCGCGGCCGGAGAGCGAACTCGCCGACCGCGCCCGGTGCGCGGAGGCGGCCGGCCAGCGTCCGTGCGGCGGCCCCGGACGACGGCAACGGGAAACGACGAAGGCCCGGATCCTCGAAGGATCCGGGCCTTGGTCTTCAGTAGCGGGGACAGGATTTGAACCTGCGACCTCTGGGTTATGAGCCCAGCGAGCTACCGAGCTGCTCCACCCCGCGTCGTTGTGGCTCAACTCTAACCCCAGCCCGACGACCAGCGCAAATCCCTTCCGGAGCGCAGGGCCCGGCCCCCCGGCCCACCACTGGGCCCCGGGCGCGCCGGGCCCGCCGTACGGCGGGCCCGGCGGGACGCTAGGCGCTCAGCTCCTCCTGGAGCGCCGTCCGCAGCCGCGCCGCCCGCTCCGCGACCTCCGGCGGCCCCAGCTCCACTGCGCGCCCGCACCACTTCTGCGCCTCCGCCAGCGCACCGCGCCGGGCGGCGATCAGCGCCAGCCGGAGCGCCGCCCGGCCGTGGCCGTCCTCGGCGGCGCGCTGCCACCACATGGCGGCCTCGGGGAGGCTGCCTTCGCGGGCCAGCAGCAGCCCGAGGTTGAAGGCGCCGTTGCGGCTGCCGGCCTCGGCCGCCGCGCGGTACCAGGTCGCCGCCTCGACAGCGTCGCCGCGGGCCGCGGCGAACATGCCAACCCGCACCTGGGCACGCCGGTGCCCCTGCCGCGCGGCCCGCTCGTACCACTGCGTGCTCTCGTCGTCCCCGGTCCGGTCGCCGTCCGCGAGCCCGGCGCCGCCCGCCTCCGCGGCCTTGCGGTCCAGGAGGTCGGCGAGCCGGAAGGCGGCCTCGGCGCTGCCGCCGCCCGCCGCGCAGCGCAGATTCCGCTCCGCGTCCGGGAGTTCGCCGTCCCGCAGCTGCACGATGGCGACCTGGAGCGCCGCCTCGGTGTGCCCGGCCGCCGCCGCCCGTTCGTACCAGGAGTGCGCCAGCCGCTCCTCGCCGCGGCCGGCGAACAGGATGCCGAGGTTGAACGCGGCGTCCACGCTGCCCGCTTCGGCCGCCTTGGAGAACCACGGCTCCGCCCCGGAGGCGTCGCCGCGCTGGAGCAGCAGGATGGCCAGCGCGTTGGCGGCCTCGCAGTGGCCCGCGTAGGCGGCCCGGCGGTACCACTGCTCGCTGCGGCCGGGCGAGCCCTGCTCGGCGCACAACAGGCCCAGGTTGTAGGCGCCGTTGACGTCTCCGGCATCCAGCGCGGCGCGGTACCAGCGCTCGGCGGTCTGGAGTTCGCCGCGGTCGGCGTGCAGCGCGCCCAGCGCGTTGGCGGCATTGCCGTCGCCGTCCTGGGCCGCGCGCCGCCACCACTCCGCGGCGCTCTCCTCGTCCCCCGCGTCGCGCAGCAGGAACCCCAGCGCACAGGCGGCCCGCGCCTCACCGTCCTTGGCGGCGGACAGGTACCAGCGGCCCGCCTCCTGGACGTCACCGCGGTCCTCCAGCAGCGCGCCCAACTGGAGCGCGGCCCGCCGGTGGCCGCGCGCGGCGGCCTGGCGGTACCACTGCTCGGCCTCGGCCTGCTGCGTCAACTCGCCGTACGCGGGCACCGCGCGGCGGTCCGTGTCGCGGCCGTCCTCGATGACGCGGGCGAGGCGGTACGCGGCCTCGCGGTGGCCCCGCTCGGCGGCGGCCCGGAACCAGCGCTCGGCGCCGATGTCGCCGCGGTGCTCCAGCAGGTCGGCGAGGGCGTACGCGCCCAGGCAGTGGCCGGACTCGGCGGACTGGCGCAGCCAGTACTCGGCGGCCGGTTCGTCGCCGCGCTCGCGGTAGTGGCGGCCGAGGGCGTGCGCGGCGGCGGCGGAGCCCGCGACGGCGGCGATCCGCCACCATCCGGCGGCCTCGTCGGCGTAGCCCCGCTGGTGCAGCAGGACGCCGAGGTTGTTGGCCGCGGCGCGGTCTCCTGCGGCTGCTGCGGAGCGCAGGTACGGCTCGGCCCCGTCGAGGTCGGCGCGGCGCAGCAGCATCGCGCCCAGTGCGCTCATGGCGGCGGTGTCGCCCGCCTCCGCGGCCCGGCGGTGACCGGTCTCGGTCACCGCGTCCGACGCCTCGGCGGCCTCGACGGCCTCCATCGCGTCCATCGGCATCTCGGATTCGCGCCCGTCGTCGGGCGCATGCACAAACCGGTCCGTCTCCAACAACCTTGCCTTGTCCCCCATAAGAGCCATCGTCGCATCACCTGTAACCCGCGTACACCTGGTATACCGCAGCCAGTGAGGTCACTTCAGCGGTTTGTCGACTTCCCGACACGGCGACATGCCAAACTCAAGCACACAGCTTTCCCACATGGGTCTTCCGACCCGCCTCCGACCAGCTTTGACCCGAACGCATGACGAAGGCCCGGATTCTCAAGGAATCCGGGCCTTGGTCTTCAGTAGCGGGGACAGGATTTGAACCTGCGACCTCTGGGTTATGAGCCCAGCGAGCTACCGAGCTGCTCCACCCCGCGTCGTTGTGCCCCCAACGTACCACGGGGCCGGTACGGGAGTT
>NZ_BMRP01000001.1:202904-214943 GCF_014648695.1 Streptomyces albospinus | reverse complement strand
CCAACGGGCCCGCGCACTGCCGCAGCGGCTCAGCCGCCCGACTTGCCGCCCTTCTCGGACGCCTTGGCGGCCCGGTCGAGCGCGGCCTTGAGCTTCTTCTGGGCCTCGCCGTAAGCGGCCCAGTCGCCCGCGACGCGCGCCTTCTCGCCCTCGTCGTACGCCTTTTCGGCGTCGCCCAGCGCCTGCTGCACGGTCTGGTCGGACGGCGGCGGCTGCTGGCCGGTCTCACCGCCGCCGGGCGGATTCTCCGTGCCGGCGCTCGGCGCCTTCTTGCCGAAGACGACGTCCAGCGCGTCCTTGAGGGAGTTCTCCAGGACGGGCTTGCTGTCGCCGTAGCTGACCAACACCTTCTTCAGCAGCGGGTAGTTGGTGTTGGCGCCGCGCAGATAGACCGGTTCGACGTAGAGCAACCCGCCGTCCAGGGGAACGGTCAGCAGATTGCCGTATTCGATCTCCGAGTCGCCGAACTTCTTCAGAATGTTGAGCTCGTTGGCGATCGTGGGATCGGAATTGAACTTCGACTGTGCCAGCTGCGGGCCGGGCACCGGTGTCTGCGCGGGCAGCTTCAGCAGTCTGATCCTGCCGTAGTCGCTGCTCGTCGCATTGGCGTCGACCGCCATGAAGGCACCGAGGTTGTCCTTCTTGTTGGGCGTGAAGGTCGTCGTCAGCGAGAACGCCTGCTGCTTCTGGTCGGGCATCTTCATGCTCAGGTAGTACGGCGGAACCGCGTTGCCCGACTTGGTGGTCGGGTCGCCGGGGATCTGCCAGCGCTCCGAACCGGTGTAGAAGGTGCCCGGGTCGGTGACGTGGTACGTGGTCAGCAGCTGGCGCTGCACCTTGAAGAGGTCCTGCGGGTAGCGCAGGTGGGCCAGCAGATCCGGGCTGATGGCGCTCTTCTTCTCGACCGTGCCGGGGAACGACTTCATCCAGGTCTTGAGGACCGGGTCCTTGTCGTCCCACTGGTAGAGCTTGACGGTGCCGTCGTACGCGTCGACCGTCGCCTTGACCGAGTTGCGGATGTAGTTGACCTGGTTCTGCTGGGCCACGACCGCCCGCTGACCGTCGGTGAGCGAGTCGGCGGTGCTGTCCCCGAGGGTGGTGCGCGAGGCGTAGGGGTAGCCGTTGCTGGTGGTGTAGGCGTCCACGATCCACTGGATCCGGCCGTCGATCACCGCCGGGTAGGCGTCGCCGTCGATGGTCAGCCAGGGCGCGACGGATTCGACGCGCTCCTTGGGCGTGCGGTTGTACAGGACCCGCGAACCGTCGCCGATCGCACCGGAGTACAGGATCTGCGGCTCCCCGAACGCCACCGCGTACGCGGCGCGGTTGACCGGGTTGGACAGGCTGACCCCGCTCTTGCCCTGGTAGCGGTAGCTCTTCTCACCGCTGTCGTCGGAGTAGTCCAGCTCCTTCTGCGGACCGCCCACGATGGAGTACTGGGTGGTCTTCTCGCCGTAGTAGACGCGCTGTTCGTACGGGGGGAGCTGTCCCCTGGACGGCAGGTTCGCCTCGGTGTAGTCGGGGCCGCCGCCGTCGGCGGTCTCCGTCCCCCTGGCCGTGACCGCGCCGTAGCCGTGGGTGTACTTGAAGTGGTCGTTGATCCAGTTGCGCTCGGGGATACCGGCGAGGTTCAGCTCGCGCAGGCCGATGACGGTGTCCTGCTCCTTGCCGTCCTTGTCCTTGTACCGGTCGACGTCCAGGGTGGACGGGAACTGGTAGTAGGACCGCACCTGCTGCTGTTGCTGGAAGGCCGGCGAGACCACGTTCGGGTCGAGCAGCCGCATGCTGGCCGTGGTGTCGGCGTCGTCCCGCAGCCGCTGGCTGTCGTCCTTGCCGGTGGGCTTGTAGTTGCCCTTGTAGGACGTGACCTCGGAGTCCTGGATGCCGTACGCGTCCCGGGTCGCCTTGATGTTCTGCTTGATGTACGGCGCTTCCTTGGCCTGCTCGTTCGGCTGGACCTGGAACTTCTGGACGATGGCCGGATACAGGCCGCCGATCAGGACCGCGGAGAGCACCATCAGGCCGAAGCCGATCACCGGCAGCTGCCATGTGCGCCGCCAGAGGGTGGCGAAGAAGAGGAGCGCGCAGATCGCCGCGATGAAGAACAGGATGGTCTTCGCCGGGAGATAGGCGTTGGCGTCGACGTAGCGCAGCCCGGTCCAGTTGTCGGCCGACTTCAGGCCGCTGGACTTCACCGCGAGACCGTACCGGTCGAGCCAGTACGCGACCGCCTTCAGGGAGACGAAGATGCCCAGCAGCACCGAGAGATGACCGGTTGCGGCGGCGGTCGCCCGGGAGCCGGGACTGGTCAGCCGCAGCCCGCCGTACAGGTAGTGCGTCAGCGCGGCGGCCACCAGGCACAGCACCGCGCAGGCGAAGCCGAAGCTCAACAGGAAGCGGTACCAGGGGAGATCGAAGGCGTAGAACGAGACGTCCTTGCCGAACTGCGGGTCCGTCGTGCCGAACGGGACGCCGTTGACCCACTGGAGCCACGTACGCCACTCACCGGAGGCGGAGGCCCCGGCGATCAGGCCGATCACGGACGTCACCGCGAGCAGTGCCCACTTCTTGAACGGGGCGATGCCCATCCGGTAGCGGTCCAGGCTCTGCTGCTCTACGGACATCGCGCTGAGCGGTGGCCGCAGCCGGTGCGCCAGCCAGATGTTGACGCCGACGGCCACCGCCATCACGACGCCGAAGGCGAAGAACAGGATGATCTTGGTCGACAGGGTGGTGGTGAAGACCGAGGAGAACTTGACCGAGCGATACCAGAGCCAGTCCGTCCAGAAGCCCGAGAACATCACGAAGAGCATGGCCAATACGGCCAGTACGCCCAACGTCATGAGCAGGGTCCGGAACCGCCGCGACGGTCGGCCGACTCTGATCCGTGGCCCTGTCGGGCCTCCGCCGCGGTCCGGCATCTGGAAAGCCAAGGTGCGCACCTCGAAGTTCGCTGTGGTGGTGAACAGGCCCGGCGATAGTAGGACCCAGTGATGCAACTTACGACGGCTTTACTCGGTTCCCGATTTCCGGGGTCCACAAGGCACGATGTGGGGCATGACCAACCTCCCCGTTGACGGCACCCCCCTTGCCGCCGACCCACTGACCCGCGCGGTGCTCGAAATCGACGAGTACGCCGCCGGGCTCGGCTGGGACCAGCCCGCCCGACTGTTCGCCCTCGTAGACACCGCCAAGCTGCGGGAACAGGAGCCCTCGCTCGCCGCCCAGCTGGGCATCGACGACGCCACCAGCGCGTCCCTGACCCCCGTGGAGCAGGACGAGATCCCGGCCGATGCGCCGCTGGACGAGTTCCTCGCCACCATCGCCTGGCCCGACGCCGTCGCCGGCTGCGCGCTGACCGTGGAGCGGCTGATGCTGCCGCCGTCCGCCGAGAAGTCCCAGCCGGCCGACATGAACGAGGCACAGCTCGCCAAGTGGGTCGCCAAGCACCCGGACCGCCAGGAGGTCCGGATGACGGTGGCCGTGCTGCGGGACGGCTCCCGGGAATCCGCGCTGCGGCTGCGCGAGAAGGACTCCACCTCCGAGGTGCTCACCGGCTCGGCGCTCGTCCCCGGACTCGCGGACGCGCTGGCCGCGACCTTCGAGGCGTGAGCGCGCCGGCCTGACCTACGCGCGGCCTGCCGGGCTACAGCTCGGCAGGCCCGCCGTGTCGTTCGCACGGATCTTCTCCAGCGCCTTCACCGCGTCACCTATGGTGCCGACCTTGACGAGCCGGAGGCCGCTCGGGGTGTCCTTGGCGGCGGAAGCGCAGTTCTCCTTGGGCGTCAGGAAGAACTCCGCGCCCTTCTCCCGCGCACCGATCGTCTTCATCGAAATGCCGCCGATCGGGCCGACGTTGCCCTGGTCGTCGATCGTGCCCGTACCGGCCACGAACTTGCCGCCGGTCAGGTTGCCGCCCGGCGAGAGCTTGTCCACGATGCCGAGCGCGAACATCAGCCCGGCGCTCGGGCCGCCGACGTCGGCGAGCTTCACATCGATGTGGAACGGGAAGATGTGGTCCGCCTGGGCCTGGATGCCCACCACGGCACGGCCGCTGTCCGCCGCGGTCGTGAGCGTGACGTCCTTGCCCGGCCCCTCGGGCCGCTTGCCCTGCTGCTTCGCCGCGGCGGCATCCTTGGCCGGAATGACCGTGAAGACCACCTTTTCACCCGGCTTGTGCCGGGTGACGAACTTGGCGACGTCGCCGGTCTGCGTGACCGCCTTGCCGTCCACCGCCTTGATCACATCGCCGGCGTGCAGCAGCCCGTCGGCCGGCTTGTCCTTGACGACGGCTCCGACGACGGTCTGGGTGGCGACCGGGATGTTCAGCTGCTTGAGCGCGGCGACCTTGGCGCTCTCCTGGGACTGGGTGAACTCCTCGGCGTTCTGCTGGTCGGCCTGCTGGGCCGTCTGCCCTTCCGGGTAGAGCGTCTTGTGCGGCACCACGGCCCGGTTGGGGTCCAGCCAGCCGTAGACCGCCTCGAAGAGGTTCATCCGGTAGTCGGGGCCGGTGACCTGGACGGTGGTCATGTTCAGATGGCCGCTCGTCGGATACGTCGTCCGGCCGGTGATCTGGAGCACCGGCTTGCCGTCGTGATCGCCAAGAGTGTTGACCGTCGGCCCGGGTGACATGGCCGCGTACGGCACAGGAATCAGCACCCCGCCGCAGAGCAGCGCGATCAGCATCAGGGTCGAGGCGAGCAGCGTCGCGGTGCGGCGTGGCATGGAACGACAGTACGGGACGGGTATGACAACCGGCCCGCGGGGCCATCCGTACGGGGACGGACGGCAGCGTCAGACCGGGTCCGAGGCCGGGTCGGGGACGGTGGGAGCGGGCTCCTGCCTCTCCATCGCGGCACGGAACCGGGCATAGCCGGCCAGCTCCGCGACGTCCCCGGACTTGCGGTTGCGCATGGCCCAGCTGCTCCACAAGGCGGCGGCCAGACCGGCCAGAACCGGAATCAGCAGCCAGAGGAGCGCTCCCATGGCGACCTCCCAAAACCTAGCGGGACCACGATCGACCAATAAGCCGATTAACCAGCTGACAGGTCAACGCTCATGCCAGGAAGCCGGTTACGCAACCGGAGCGGCACGCACAGCTACGACCACGCCCGCGGCCAGGGAGGATCTCGTGTCCCCGGAAGACCGCGCTACGCGCCGACCCTCCCACCCGTCACCCGACCTCCACCCCCAGAAGACGGCGCTACGCGCCGACCCACTCCTCGGTGCCGTCGGAGAACGTCTGGTGCTTCCAGATGGGGACCTCGTGCTTGAGGTCGTCGATCAGCTTGCGGCAGGCGGCGAACGCCTCGCCCCGGTGCGGGCAGGAGACCGCGACGACCACGGCCAGGTCGCCGATGGCCAGATCGCCGACGCGGTGGACGGCGGCCAGCGCGCGGACGGGGTGGTCGGCGACGACCTTCTCGGCGATGCGGCGCATCTCCGCCTCCGCGCTGGGGTGCGCGGAGTAGCCGAGCCCGTCGACGTCGGCGCCGCCGTCGTGCGAGCGGACGGTGCCGACGAACAGGGCCGTACCACCCGCCGCCGCGTCCCCGACGGCCGCGAAGACCTCGTCCACGGACAGCGGGGTGTCGCGGATCTCAAGGAGCCGGATCGGGTCCTCGGCGGCCTGCTCACCGGGGTGGTCGCGGCCGGGGACGGGGCGGGAGTGCGTACCAGACATACCACCATCGTGCCGTACCGGAGGCACGCCGGGGAATGGCCGTTTCCACCGGGCGTACGGCCTCCCGTATGGAGGCTCGTACAGCCCGGCGGCCCCGGTGGCGGCGTCAGATGCGGCGGCGGGCCTTGCGGGCGCGGCGGACCAGGGCCGCGGTGCCCAGCAGGGCGACGGTGGCGCCGGCGGCACCCGCGGCGGTGGCGTCCTTGCGGCCGAGCCGGCGGCCGGCGACGGTGTGCCGGCCCGCGACCTCTTCGAGGAGCTCGGCGAGCACCTCCTCGTTCGTCCACTTGGGACGCCAGCCCGCGTCGTGCAGCCGGCTGCCGCTGACCACCCAGGGGTGCATCGTGTACGCGAGGTCCCCGGCGGGCGACGGGGTGAGGCCGATGCGGTGCAGCCGGGCGGCGGCGCCCAGCGCCACCGAGGAGGGCAGCTCCATGCGGCGGATGCCGGAGAGCTCCTCGACCTCCTCCTGCTCCAGCCAGCCGTCGCAGCCCACCGCCAATTCGCCCTCGACCTTTTCCAGGGCCGCGTACTCCAGGGCGCTGACCAGGTCTTCCACGTGGCAGAACTGCCAGGCGGGGCGGGATCCGGCGACGACCAGGAGGCGCGGCGACTCGAAGTAGCGGGTCAGCGCGGTGTCGGTGCCGCCCACGAGGACGGCGGGGCGCAGCACGGTGACGTTCAGGCCGGGGTGGGCGCGGGGCGCGCGGTGTGCCAGGTGCTCGATCTCCAGGAGGTCGCCGACACCGGTGGCATCTGCGGTGGCACGCAGTTCGGCGTCCTCGGAGAGCGGAACATCGTTGTCGGGCAGCGCCCCGTAGACCATGGCGGAGGTGCACAGCACGACCCGGTGGACGCCCGCCGCCGCGGCGGCGGTCAGCACGGTCTGGGTGCCGCGCACGTTGTAGGCGGTGCGCGCCGCGTCGTCGGTCTCCAGGTCGAGGTCGAGCGCGAGGTGGACCACGACGTCCGTTCCGCGCAGCTTGTCGGCGATGGCGGGGTCGCGTACGTCCAGGACGTGCCAGTGCGCCTCGGCGACGTCACCGTGCCGCTCGTCGATGGCCACCACCTGCTTGACCTCGTCGGAGGCGACCAGGGCACGGGTGAGCAGCGCGCCGACCCCGGAGGCGGCGCCGGTGACGGCGACGACGGGGCGGCGCAGCGGCCGGCCGGCGGCCTCACCTGGGGCATGGTCCGCCTTTTCGGTCTGGGCCGCAGCGTTTCGCGCTGCGCGAACGGTCGGATCTGGGGAACTCACCGGGCGTCTCCAGCGGTTGTCTTCAGTACGGGCGCGTCGGACGCGTCCGCACCAGGTGGCGTCCATCCTGCCGCAGCCACCGGGACAGCGAAGCACCGAGCCCCGATGCGGTCCGGGTGTCTACGCTGGAGGTGATGTCGGGCAGTCGCCGTCGACCGGTGGGGTCGGCGGCCCTACGAGCCGAGGAAACCCGTGAGTGACACCCCATTTGGATTCGGCCTTCCGCCGGAGGAGCCGGAGGACGGCGACAACGGCAAGAAGAAGGGCGGCCAGGGAGGTAGCCAGGGCCCCGCGGACCCCTTCGGGTTCGGCGGCGGGAGCGGCGGCGCGGACAATCCGTTCGCGGCGCTCTTCGGCGGCATGGGCGGACCCGGCGGCCAGATGAACCCTGGCGATCTGGGAGCCGCGTTCCAGCGGCTCGGCCAGATGCTCTCCTACGAGGGCGGCCCGGTGAACTGGGACATGGCCAAGGACATCGCCCGGCAGACCGTCGCGCAGGGCGCCGAGGACGGCAGCAAGGACGCCAGCCTCTCGCCGGGTGAGCGGACCGCCGTCGAAGAGGCCGTGCGGCTGGCGGACCTGTGGCTGGACGGGGTGACGTCGCTGCCGTCGGGCTCCGGCTCGGTGGTGGCCTGGAGCCGCGCCGAGTGGGTCGAGGAGACCCTGCCGGTGTGGAAGGACCTGGTCAATCCGCTCGCCGAGCGCGTCGGGTCGGCGATGGGCGATGTGCTGCCCGGGGAGATGCAGGCCATGGCGGGCCCGCTGCTCGGGATGATGCGCTCCATGGGTGGCGCGATGTTCGGCACCCAGATCGGCCAGGCGCTGGGCGTACTGGCCTCCGAGGTCGTCGGTTCGACGGACATCGGGCTGCCCCTGGGGCCGGCCGGCAAGGCCGCGCTGCTGCCCGGGAACGTGGCGGCGTTCGGCGCCGGCCTGGGCGTCCCGGAGGAGGAGGTGCGGCTGTATCTGGCTCTGCGCGAGGCGGCCCACCAGCGGCTCTTCGCCCATGTGCCGTGGCTGCGCTCGCATCTCTTCGGTGCCGTCGAGGGCTATGCACGCGGCATCAAGGTCGACACGACCAAGCTGGAGGACGTGGTCGGCCAGATCGATCCGCAGCACCCCGAGGAGTTGCAGAACGCCCTCCAGCAGGGCATGTTCCAGCCCGAGGACACCCCGGAGCAGAAGGCCGCGCTGGCCCGTCTGGAGACCGCGCTGGCGCTCGTCGAGGGCTGGGTGGACGCGGTGGTGCACGCCGCCGCCAAACCGCATCTGCCGTCGGCGGACAAGCTCCGCGAGACGCTGCGGCGGCGCCGGGCGAGCGGCGGCCCGGCCGAGCAGACGTTCTCCACCCTGATCGGCCTTCAGCTGCGCCCGCGGCGCCTGCGGGACGCCTCACGGCTGTGGGCCTCCCTGACGGACGCGCGCGGCCTGGAGGGCCGGGACGGCCTGTGGGAGCACCCGGACATGCTGCCGACGGCGGCGGATCTGGACGACCCGGACGGGTTTGTGCACCACGAGCAGCTGGACTTCTCCGAGATCGACAAGATGCTGGGCGAGGCCGCGAGCAACGGCAACCCCCGTCTGACCAAGCCTGATCCGACCAGGCCCGATCCGTCCAAGCCCGCCGAGGACGGCAAGGGTGACGACGGCTCGCCGGCCCCCGAGGACGGCAGGGGTGACGGCGCCGAGTGAGTCTGCGTGAGGACGCGGCGCGGGTGCTCAAGGAGTGGCCCGCGCCTTCGGCCGACCAGGAGCACCTGCGGCTGGCCTATCTGGACCATCTCGCCGCCCACCAGGACGGCATGTGGAAGCCCTGCAAGGACGGGCACATCACGGCCAGCGCGCTGGTGATCGACCCGGCGGGCGGCCGGGTGCTGCTCACCCTGCACCGCAAGCTGGAGATGTGGCTCCAGATGGGCGGCCACTGCGAACCGGAGGACACCTCGCTGGCCGCCGCGGCGCTCCGGGAGGCGCGCGAGGAGTCCGGGATCGCCTCGGGGCTGACCCTGCTGGGCGGCACACCGGTGCGGCTGGACCGCCACCGGACGCCGTGCGCCGAGCACTTGGACGTCCAGTACGCCGCGCTGGCGCCCGCGGACGCGGTGGCGGCGATCAGTGACGAGTCGCTGGACCTGCGCTGGTTCCGCTACGACGAGGTGCCCGGTGTCGCGGACGCGTCGGTGGTGCGCCTGGTGGAGAGCACCCGGGCACTGCTGCCCGCGGCATCCTGACAGCGCCCCGGGCCTTCTGACATCCCCTCACGTCCGGCGTCCGCCCTCACCGGGGCGGGCGCCGGACGCGCGTGTGCGCGGGGCCGGCGGGTGACGGCCGGCCGCCTCCGCACCGGTCAGCGGCCCCGGCGCGGGTCGCCCTGCTGTTCCCCACGGAGCGGCCCTGCGGTGTCGGGGCCGTGCGATTCTTCTCCGGGCTGCGGCCACGGTCCGATACCGCCGTCCCCGGGGGCGGGCACGCCCTGCCCCGGATAGGGCGCGTGCGGGACCCCCGGGGGCTGCTGGCCCGGCTGCCCGTACATACCGGGCGGCGGCGGAGGCGGCGGCGCGGCCTGCCCCTGGGGGGCGCCGTAACCGCCGGGCGGCGGAGGCTGCTGACCGTACAGAGGCGGCGGAGGGGGCTGCTGACCGTACGGGGGCGGCGGCGGGGCCTGCTGGCCGTAGGGAGGCAGCGGTGGAGGCTGCCGGCTGCCCGGGAATCCAGCGGACGCCTGGCCGGGCGGAGGCGGGGGCGGCGGAGGCGGCCCCTGCACACCGGCCGCCGGGGGCGGAGGAGGCGGCGGGGGCGGCCCTTGCATGCCCCGGGGCGGCACGGGAGCGCCGGGCGGGACCAGCTGCGCGACGACCGTCGGCGCGCTGTGGATCTGCGCGGCGGACGGCTGCGGGGACTGCGGAACGGCCTGCGGCGGGGGGTACGGTGCGGGCTCGCGCGGGTCAGGGGCCGCCGGCACCGGCGCGGGCGCTGCGGACGCGGGCGGCGAGACCGACGGGGCGGGCTCCGGGGACGGTGGCGGCGCGAAGCCGGGCACACCCTGCGCGGTCACCGGAGGCGCCGGCGCCGCCTCGGCCGCCTCCTCCTCCACGACCTCGCCGCCGAAGTTCTTCAGCAGCGCCTCCAGGCCGCCGTCGAACCCCTGGCCGACCGCGGCGAACCGCCAGACGTCCTTCAGGTAGATGTCACCGAGCATCACGGCGCGTTCGGTGCTGAACTCGCTGCCGGTGAAGGGATAGCGGGCCACCTCTTCACCGCCGGCCACGATCCGGAGGTAGCCGGGGCCGATCTGCGATATCTGGCCCGCGCCGTCGAGCGTGGCGGTGAAGGTCAGCTTCCGGATGTGCGGCGGGACGGTGTCCAGGGCGACCCGGAAGGACTCGGTGTCGCCGGCCTGCGCGCCGAGCAGCCGGATCGACTCCTCGGGCGACTTGGGCTGGTTGTAGAAGACGAAGTAGCGGTCGTCGGACAGCTGCTCGTCGGCGTCCAGGCCGAAGCAGCTGATGTCGAAGGTCAGGCCCGGTCCGGCGATCCGCACCCCCACATACAGATCCCGCCCGGCCGTCAGATCACCGATCCTGGCCTTGTGGCCGCGCTGGAATTCTCTCGCCATGCGTAACGCCCCTCCCCCGCTCCCGCGTTGAGTCCGTACCCGTGCCAGGCTAACCGCTGGCGCTGACAGTCAGTGATGCCGGGGCTCGGCGGGGCGGGGCCGCGGTCACCGGCGCCGGGCCGCGGGCAGATGGGGCAGCCGGTCGGCGGCCACCACGCCTTCGAGGTAGCCGCGAGCCCGCTCCGTGCGCGGATAGGACTCCAACAGGCACCAGAATTCCGGGCCGTGGCCGGGGACGAGCAGATGCGCGAGCTCGTGCAGCAGGACGTAGTCGATGACGTACTCCGGCATGCCCTGGAGGCGGTGCGAGAGGCGGATGCTGCCCTCGGCCGGGGTGCACGATCCCCAGCGGGTGTTCTGGTTGGTGACCCAGCGCACCGATGCGGGGCGGGCCCGCCCGTCCAGGAACTGGCCGGACAGCCGCTCGGCCCGTTCGGCCAGCTCTCCGTCGCCCAGTATCCGCTTGCTCTCCTGGGCGGCGAGCTTGTCCAGCATCACGCCGACCCAGCGCTGCTCCTCGGCCTCCGACATCCGGGCCGGGATCAGCACCACCGTGCGGTCGCCCTCGCGGTACGCGGAGACCGTCCGGCGCCGCCGGGAGCTGCGGCGCACCTCGACAGCGCTCGTCCCTGACCTGCGGGCCTTCGGGCTCGGTTCAGCCCGGCGCGATGTGTCTGCGGCGCGGCGGAGGGGCGTCTCCCCGGAACCGCGGGGGGAAGGGTCGGCGGGCACGCGCCCGACGTTACCCGCTGGCACTGCGGGAAGTCCCGCCCCACGGACGGTTCGCCACCTGAACGCCCCCGGCGCGCACGGCTTGTATGACTAATACCCGCTGCCTGTGGATAACTTCCGCGCCGGTCTCGCGCCTGGCGCATGCTGGGAGCCGGACGACGAACGACGGGGGCGGACGAGATGTATCCGATGCTCAAGCCCGCGCTGCGGCGCGGCTGGCGGGACCGGGAGACGGTGCGGTTCGGCGTGGCGCCGGCCCACTCGGTGGTGCTCGGCCCGGTCGACATCGCGACGGGCAGCTTCATCGAGCTGATCGACGGCACGCGCACGATGCGGCAGCTGGTCGAGGAGGGCGCGTTACTGGACGTGACACCCGAGCGCGCGCGAGGTGTGGTGGACCGGCTCGGCGCGGCCGGGCTGCTGGAGGCACCGGCCGCGGGCGGTCCGACGGCCGACGCGGTGCGGGCGGACGGCGCGGCCTTCGCGCGGCTGCGGCCGGATCTGGCCTCGCTGTCGGTGCGGCACCGGGAGGCCGGAGGGCCGCTCGGGCGGATGGGCGCGCGCCGGACGGTCCGGGCCAAGGTGAAGGGCGCGGGCCGGGTCGGCGCCCAGATCTCGGCGCTGCTGGCGGCCTCGGGCATCGGCCGGGTGGACGTGGTGGACGGCGGCACGGTCGAGCCGTGGGACGTGGTGCCGGGCGGGCCGGCGGCCGGGCAGGTCGGCGAGCGGCGTGATGCGGCGGCTCGCCGG
>NZ_BMRP01000001.1:186721-202855 GCF_014648695.1 Streptomyces albospinus | reverse complement strand
GGTCACCGAGTCCGGAGAGCCCGGTATCTCCCTCGTGGTCATCGCCCCGCGCGACGGTCTCGGCGCGTACGCCCCGGATCCCGTGCGGGCCGAGCCGCTGATGACCGCCGGCATTCCGCATCTTTACGCGGGCGTGGTCGAGGGCACAGGTGTGGTGGGGCCGTTGGTGGTGCCCGGCGTCTCGGCCTGCGCCGGCTGTGACGAGCTGCGACGGACGGACGCGGAGCCGGCCTGGCCGCGGCTGCTCTCGCAGTGGCGCTCGGGGCGCGGTTCACCGGCGATGCCGGCCTGCGACGCGGCACTGGCGACGGCGGTCGCGGGGCTCGCCACCGTCCAGGCGCTGACGTTCCTGGACGGCGAGCCGCCGCCGTGCACGGGGGCGCGGATGGAACTCCCACTGCCCTGCGCGAGCGTGCGGACGGTGCGAATCGCGCCGCATCCCGACTGCGGGTGCGGCGCCGCCGCTTCACGGGGGACGGCAGACGCCTCGGTTCCTGGGGCGCGACACGCCACAATGACGGAGTAACCCCGGTAGGGGACAGTGTGAGTTGGAGGGGCGCATGTCTGATCTTCCCCGCAAGGCGGTCACCCGCACCGCCAAGCTGGCCGCGCTGCCGCTGGGGTTCGCCGGCCGTGCCACCTGGGGCCTGGGCAAACGGATCGGCGGCAGATCCGCCGAGATCGTCGGCCGGGAGCTCCAACAGCGCACCGCGGAACAGCTCTTCAAGGTGCTCGGTGAGCTGAAGGGCGGCGCCATGAAGTTCGGGCAGGCGCTGTCCGTCTTCGAGTCGGCGCTGCCCGAGGAGATCGCCGGTCCTTACCGCGCGGCGCTGACGAAGCTTCAGGAGGCGGCGCCGCCGATGCCGACGAGCACGGTGCACACCGTGCTGGCGGAGCGGCTCGGCGAGGACTGGCGGGAGCTGTTCGAGGAGTTCGAGGACAAGCCGGCCGCGGCGGCGTCGATCGGCCAGGTGCACCGGGGGGTGTGGCACGACGGCCGTGAGGTGGCCGTCAAGGTGCAGTACCCGGGAGCGGGCAAGGCACTGCTGTCGGATCTGGCGCAGCTGAGCCGGTTCGCGCGGCTGCTGGGGCCGCTGATCCCCGGCATGGACATCAAGCCGCTGATCACCGAGTTGCGCGACCGGGTCTCCGAGGAGCTGGACTACTCCCTTGAGGCACAGGCCCAGCAGGCCCATGCCGAGGAGTTCGCCGAGGACCCGGACGTCGTCGTGCCGGCCGTGGTGCACCAGAGCGACCAGGTGCTGGTGACGGAGTGGATGGAGGGGGTGCCGCTGTCCGAGGTGATCGCCGGCGGCACCGAGGAGCAGCGCGACCGCGCCGGGCAGTTGCTGGCCCGCTTCCTCTTCTCCGGCCCGGCCCGTACGGGCCTGCTGCACGCCGACCCGCATCCTGGCAACTTCCGGCTGCTGCCCGGCGACTCGCCGGACGGGCCGGTCGAGGAGTGGCGGCTGGGCGTGCTGGACTTCGGCACCGTCGACCGGCTCCCCGACGGGCTGCCGCCGACGATCGGCACCTCGCTGCGGATGGCGCTGGACGGCGAGGCGGACGCGGTCTACGGGCTGCTCTGCGAGGAGGGCTTCGTCAAGGAGTCCATCGAGCTGGACCCGGACGCGGTGCTGGAGTACCTGCTGCCGATCATCGAGCCGGCCCAGGTGGACGCGTTCACCTTCACCCGGGGCTGGATGCGCAATCAGGCGGCCCGGATCGGCGATCCGCGGTCCCCCGCGCACCAGTTGGGCAAGCAGCTCAATCTGCCGCCGGCGTATCTGCTGATACACCGGGTGACCTTGAGCACGATCGGCGTGCTGTGCCAGCTGGGGGCCACGGTGCGGCTGCGTGACGAGCTGGCGGCATGGATGCCCGGGTTCGTACCCGAGGAGGAGCCCGCGGGTCCGGACGTGGCGGAGCTCGCCGCGGTCATCGGTGCCGCCGACGGCCCGGAGGCCCGTACGGACCGGGAGGAGGCGGCCGTCGAGGAGAGCCCGGCCTGACCCTCACCACCAGGTCGAGTCCAGGCGTCCTTCGATGGCGCGGATGTTGTCCCTGGCGCAGTTGTCGCAGAAGTAGCGGCGCTCGCCGTTCTCGACCGAGCAGGTCCAGGTCGGCGGTGCGCCCTCGGCGACCGCTCCGCAGCGGGCGCACACGATGCCCTCGGAGTCCAACTCCGCTTGTCGACGCGTCTTCTGGTCCACCATCCGACGATATCCCCGTCAACCTCACGAACCGGGGCGCAACGCACCACGGGGCCCGCCCTGTCGGACGGACCCCGTGGATGGTGGCCTCAGGAGGCAGTGCCGGTGCGCCCGGTTACTGCATCACGGCCATGGCGAGCGCCCGGCGGGCCCGTAGCGACGCGCGCTCGGCGCGCCGCTGCATACGCCGCGCGGCGGCGATCCGGTAGGCCCTGCGTTCGGACTCCGCCTCTTGGAGGCGTTGGTCCATATGAGCCCTCGCCAGGGCTTCTGGGATGAGTTGCATTTCGAGGTTCCTGTTCTGGCGCGGCGCGATCGCGCCGGAGTTCGCGGGGGCGGGGGTGTCGGTGAAAGACGGGTTCATCGTGGGGTCCTGCTTCTGGGGATCCCGTGTGACGGGACGGTCGATCGTTCCTGTGCCGGTGGTGTTCATGCCGCAACCGGGTTCTTGCGCGGACGGCCACGCGGACGCTTCCGCGGCACCACGACGCCCTGGACGAAGAGCTCACCGCCCCAGACACCCCACGGCTCACGGCGGTCCTTGGCGCCGGCGAGACACGCCTCGCGGACCGGGCAGGTCTGGCACAGCGTCTTGGCGTACTCGACGTCGGCCGGGGACTCCGCGAAGAAGACCTCGGGGTCATAGGTGCGGCACGGAACAGCGGCGCCGAGGCGGTCGATCTCGTCGTCGAGCTCGGTGAGGGGCAGCAAGGAGTTCTCCTGGGGGTCGGGCGGAGGGATCAGGTCGGTGGCTACGGACGGGGTGTGCGTCTGGAGTTGCACTGTGGTGTGTTCCTCGTCTGTTCCGGCCCGGCTGGTGGCGGGCGCGTTGGGCAAAACAAAAGGGCCGCGGATCCCGGTGTGGGTTCCGCGGCCCTGGAAGGTGCCGACCTGATCGCGCCGATCAGGCTGGATCTCTCCAGGGTTCGAGGCCGCGGTAGGCCCACATTTCATGCTGCGTCTGGTACTGCTGCCGGGATTCGGCACCGTTGGCCGCCGCCGCGAAGGCAAAGGCATTCGCCGACGCCGTCGCTACTGCTGCCTCAGGTGCCTCGGTCGGTCGCGCGGTGCGCTCACTGCCCGTCAGGACAGCGACGGCGGCGGGACGCGCGACCTCGGTACCGGACGGACGGCGGGAGCCGGACAGACCGGTGCCAAGGAGCGAGAAGCCGAGAGCGCAGGGGGCGACGACCGAGAGATCGGTCATTTTGTTGGTCTCGATAATGCTGATCACTGGGCTCGCCTCCTCTCGGCGTCTCGGTGGACCGGGAAACCCGGTCCAGGGTGTTCAAGTACAGCACGGATCCATCGGATCTCGGAAGTTCCGTTGTCTCCGTTGCTCCCGAAGGCTATGGGGATGCGCTCCACGCGCGCAAACTATTTTTCCGACGAGTTTTCTCCGGCGTCCTCCGCCCCCTCCTCACAGGCCCCGGCGAGCTCCTCACCGGCGCAGAGGGCCAGCACGTCGGCGCCGTAGCGGTCGAGCTTGCGGCGGCCCACACCGGAGATGACCGCGAGCTCCGCGGCCGTTGCCGGGACGGCCTCGGCGATGGCCATCAGCGTTTTGTCGGTGAAGACGCAGTAGGCGGGCTGCTTCGACCGGGCGGCCTGCCCGGCGCGCCAGTCCCGCAGCCGCTCGTACAGCGCCTCGTCGAGTTCCGAGGGGCATTCCTCACAGCGCATCAGCTTCATCTCGCCGGCGTCCGTCAGCGTCTTGTTGCAGACGCGGCAGCGGGCGGGGGTGCGGTGCGCACGGAGGCTGCGGCCCGGGGCCGTGCCGGTGCCGCGCTCGACTCCGCCCGTGGCCGCGCCCGTCGTACGACGGCCGGCCGCGCCGGAGCCCGGCCGGAGGCCGTGGAGGAACCGGCTGGCGGTGCGCGAGGCGCGCCCTCCGGGAGAGCGCGCCAGCGACCAGGACAGCGTCAGCCGCAGCCGGGCGCGGGTGATGCCCACGTAGAGCAGCCGGCGCTCCTCCTCGATCTGCTCGTCGGTCCTGGCGTAGTGGATCGGCAGCATGCCCTCGGTGAGGCCGACCAGGAACACCGCGTCCCACTCCAGGCCCTTGGCGGCGTGCAGTGAGGCGAGGGTCACGCCCTCCACCGTCGGGGCGTGCTGGGCGTTGGCCCGCTCGTCCAGCTCGGCGACGAGGTCGGCGAGGGTGGCCTCGGGGCGGGCCCCGGCGAAGTCCTCGGCGAGGCGGACGAGGGCCGCCAGGGACTCCCAGCGGTCGCGCACCGCACCGGAGCCGGCCGGCGGCTGCCCGGTCCAGCCCATGTCGCTGAGCACCGCGCGCACCTCGGACGGCAGGTCGACGGCACCGTCGAGCAGGGTGTCGTTGGCGCCGAAGCGGGCCGCGCCGCGCAGCTTGATCCCGGCCTCGCGCACCTCGGGCCGTTCGAAGAACCGCTCGGCGCCGCGGAGCTGGTAGGGCACCCCGACGTCGGCGAGGGCCTGTTCGTAGACCTCGGACTGGGCGTTGATCCGGAACAGCACGGCGATCTCGCTGGCCGGGACCCCGGACGCGATCAGATCGCGGATCCGGCGGGCGGTGCCCTCGGCCTCGGCGGGCTCGTCGGCGTACTCGGTGAACACCGGCTCGGCGCCGGCCGGACGCTGCGAGACCAGTTCCAGGCGCTGCTCGGCGGCGCGGCCCCTGGCCTGGGCGAGCAGGCCGTTGGCGAGGTGGACGACCTGGGGGGTGGAGCGGTAGTCGCGGACGAGTCTGACGACCGTGGCGTGCGGGTGGCGGGTGCGGAAGTTGAGGAGGTGGTCGGGGGTGGCGCCGGTGAAGCTGTAGATCGTCTGGCCGGCGTCACCGACCACGCACAGGCTGTCGCGGTCGCCCAGCCACAGCTCCAGCAGCCGCTGCTGGAGCGGGCTGACGTCCTGGTACTCGTCGACGACGAAGTGCTGGTACTGGGCGCGGACCTGCTCGGCGATGTCGTGCCGGTCCTGGAGCACGCCGACGGTGAGCAGCAGCACGTCCTCGAAGTCGATGCTGCCGCGTTCGCGCTTGAGCTGCTCGTACGTCGCGTAGATCTGCCCGATCTCGGCGGGGTCGCGCGGCGCCTCGCGGCCGGCCTTGACGACGGCCGCCGGGTAGTCGGCGGGCACGGTCTGGGTGACCTTGGACCACTCGATCTCGCCGGTGACATCGCGCAGCTCGGTCCGGTCGAGCCGGATGCGGCAGCGGGCCGCGGCGTCGGCGACCAGCTGGACCTTGCGCTCCAGCAGCCGGGGCACCTCGCCGCCGACCGCCTTCGGCCAGAAGAACTGGAGCTGGCGCAGGGCCGCGGAGTGGAACGTCCGCGCCTGCACCCCGCCGGCGCCGAGCTGCCGCAGCCGGCCGCGCATCTCCCCGGCCGCGCGGGCGGTGAAGGTGACCGCGAGCACACTGGCGGGCTGGAGGATGCCGGCCCGGACCCCGTACGCGATCCGGTGAGTGATCGCGCGGGTCTTGCCCGTGCCCGCGCCGGCCAGCACACACACCGGACCGTGCAGCGCCGTCGCGACCGCGCGCTGCTCGGGGTCGAGCCCGTCGAGCACCGCGTCGGCCGTCTCCGGAACCTGCGGGAAGAGAGGGGAGTCCGTTGCTGCTGTCACCCCGCCATGCTGCCAGGTCCCGCGGGGCGTCCGGGAAAGTTGTCCACAGCGCCGGCGGCCGGACGTACCGGACGGGGCCGCTGGGGACGGAGCGCGGGCGCCGGGGCGGGGCCGGGAATGGTCCGGGGCCGGTGAGCGTTCTTCTGCTCGGTGCCCCGTCGTCCGTGCGGCGTCGGCGGCACCTGATCACGATCGAGACCGAGCAAAAGGAGCGCGGGGCACATGGCGGGCACTGTGACGATGTACAGCACGACCTGGTGCGGCTACTGCCGTCGGCTGAAGGGGCAGATGGACCGCGAGGGCATCGCCTACACCGAGATCAACATCGAGCAGGACCCGGAGTCCGCGGCGTTCGTGGAGAAGGCGAACGGCGGCAACCAGACGGTGCCGACCGTCCTCTTCCCCGACGGCACGACGCTGACCAACCCGTCCCTGGCGCAGGTCAAGCAGAAGGTGGGCGCGGCCTGAGGGCCGGGCGCACCGTGTGAGACGGCCGTCGGCCGGTCCGGTGAGGGAGCCGGCCGACGGCCCGTGCGTCACGGCTTGGGCAGCGGCTTGCCGTACCACATCTCGATGAGCCGGGCGGCGATGGAGATGCCGTAGGGCGGCAGGACCTCGCCGGATTCGAAGGCGGCGCGCAGGTCCTCCCGCGAGAACCACCGGGCCTCCTCGATCTCCTCACCGTCCACCTGGATCTCGGACGAGGTGGCGCGGGCCATGAAGCCCAGCATCAGGCTGGACGGGAAGGGCCAGGGCTGGCTGGCGATGTATTCGACGTCGCCGACGACGACACCGGCCTCCTCGAAGACCTCCCGGGCGACGGACTGCTCGATGGACTCGCCCGGCTCGACGAAGCCCGCCAGGGTCGAGAAGCGGCCCTCGGGCCAGTGGACCTGGCGGCCGAGGAGGGCGCGGTCCTCCTCGTCGGTGACGAGCATGATCACGGCCGGGTCGGTGCGCGGGTAGTGCTCGGCGCCACAGGCCGGGCAGCGGCGGATGTGGCCGGCGGCGGCGATGACCGTGCGCTCACCGCAGCGGGAGCAGAAGCGGTGCAGGCGCTGCCAGTTCTCCAGGGCCACGGCGTGGACGAGCAGCCCGGCGTCGCGCGGGGAGAGCAGCAGGCCCGCCTCGCGCAGGCCCGCCGGGCGCGCGGACTGGTCCATACGGCCGGGGAGCGCGTCCTTCTGGAGCGCGAAGTAGCTGACGCCGTCCTCGTCGGTGCCGAGGTAGTAGCGGTGCGCCTCGGTCAGCGGCGCCTCGAAGGACGGCGTCATGATCAGCTCGGTGCGGCCGTCGGGGGTGTCGTCGATCAGCGCCTGGCCCCCGGACACCACGAAGACGCGCGTCGTCGGGTGGCTCCAGGCCGCCGCCAGCCATGCCTCGTCGAGACGGTGATGGGCGGAGCGGTCGATTCCGCTCGGCGCGCTGAAGGTGATCGGCCGGTCGGCCGTCTGGTCGGTCCAGGTGGTCACTGCTGTTTCCAACTCCCCCTATGGCGTGGGTGATTGCTGCGTACGGGCGCGGAACGGTACGGCGGTACGCGCGCGGGTCAAGCGGTGCGCCAGGTGTCCGCCAGGTCGCCCCACAGGTAGGCGGCGGTCTCGACGCCCTTCATCAGCAGGTCGAGCTCGACCTTCTCGTTCGGTGCGTGCCAGCCGTCGGACGGGACGGAGATGCCGAGGAAGAGGACCGGGACACCGAGGACGTCCTGGAGGTCGGCCGCCGGGCCCGAACCGCCCTCGCGGGTGAAGCGGATCTTCGTTTCGAAGGCCCGCTCCATGGCGCGGACGACGGACTGGAGCGCGGGGTGGTCGAGCGGGGTGAGGCAGGGGCGGGTGGCGCCCCAGAACGTGATGTCGTGGCGGATGCCCGCCGGGAGGCGGTCGGCGACCCAGTCGCGCACGGACTGCTGGACGGCGGCGGCGTCCTGGCCGGCGACCAGTCGGAACGAGAGCTTCAGCTGGGCGGCGGCCGGGACGATGGTCTTGCCGCCGGGGCCCTGATAGCCGCCGCCGATGCCGTTGACCTCGGCGGTGGGGCGGGCCCAGATGCGCTCCAGGGTCGTACTGCCGGCCTCGCCGAGGGTGGCGTGGGAGTGCGCGGTGCGCAGCCACTGCTCCTCGTCGAAGGGCAGCTCGGCGAAGAGCTCGCGCTCGCGGTCGGTGAGCTCGATCACGCCGTCGTAGAAGCCGGGGACGGCGACCCTGCGGTCGGCGTCGTGGAGCGCGGCGGCGAGGCGGGCGGCCTCGGTGGCGGGGTTCGGGACCGCGCCGCCGAACGAACCGGAGTGGATGTCCTGGTCCGGGCCGTACAAATCGACCTGACAGTCCGTCAGGCCCCGCATGCCGGTGCAGACCGTGGGGGTGTCCCTGGACCACATGCCGGTGTCGGAGACGATCACCGCGTCGCAGGCGAGGCGGTCGGCGTGCTTCTCGATCAGGGCCGGGAAATTCGGCGAGCCGGACTCCTCCTCGCCCTCGATGAGCAGCTTGAGGTTGACCGCGGGGGCGCTGCGGCCGGTGGCGGCGAGGTGCGCGCGGACGCCCAGGGTGTGGAAGAAGACCTGGCCCTTGTCGTCGGCGGCGCCGCGGGCGTACAGCTTGCCGTCGACCGTGTGCGGCTCGAAGGGGTCGGTGTGCCAGCCGTCCTCGCGGGCGGCGGGCTGGACGTCGTGGTGGCCGTAGACCAGCACGGTCGGCGCGGCCGGGTCCCCGGAGGGCCACTCGGCGAAGACCGCGGGCAGGCCCTCGGTCTCCCAGATCTCGGTGGTCAAAAAGCCCGTCCCGGAGAGCTTGGCGGCGAGCCATTCGGCGCTGCGGCGCACGTCGGCGGCCCGCTCGGGGTCGGCGGACACGGACGGGATGCGCAGCCACTCCGCGAGGTCGTCGAGGAAGGCTTCGCGGTGGTCGGCGAGATACGCGCGGACGGCGCTGTCCGGGGTGGTGCTCATACGGCGAGCCTATCGGCCTTCCGGGGGATACCGGTCGGCGGTATCGCCCAGCAGGATCCGTTCGAGGCCGGCCCGGTCCGGCAGGCCGGCGGGTCTGACCACCTCGCCGGTGCGGACGAAGAGGAAGGCGGCGCCGACCTCAGACGGCGGCAGGCCGTACCGCTCGGCCCAGGCCAGACGGTAGACGGCCAGCTGGAGCGGGTCGGCGGCACCGGTGCTCCGGGGGCCGTTCGGCAGGGTCCGGCCGGTCTTCCAGTCGACGATCTCGAAGCGGTCGCCGTCCGGACCGCGCTCCTTGTAGACGGCGTCGATCCGGCCGCGGATCACCCGTCCCGCGAGCGTCACCCGGAACGGGACCTCCACCCGGAAGGGGGTCCGCCGGGCATACGGGGTGCGGGCGAATGCCTCCTTGAGGGCGTCGAGGTCCTGCTCGTCGGCGATGTCCGCCTCCTCGCCGGGACCGGCGCCCGGGAGCTCGTCCGGGCCGAGGAGCGGGAGGGTCAGCTCCTCGAAGCGGGACTGGACCCAGGCGTGGAAGCGGGTGCCTCGACGGGCGGCGGGCTGCGGCGCGCGCGGCATCGGGCGGGCCAGCTCGCGGGCGAAGCCGTCCGGGTCGGCGGCGAGCTGGAGCAGCTGGGTGGCGGTGAGCGAGGTCGGCAGGGGGACGTCGCGGACGCGGGCGCGGGAACGCCGCAGCTCGGCGGCGAGCGCGGCCAGATCGCGGTCCCAGGAGCCCACCGTGCGGCGCTCCTCGGGGAGCAGCGCGGGCGGGCCGCCGTCGGCCGCGGCGGGGGCGGGGAGACCGGGAAGATCGGGGAGACCGGGGAGACCGGGCTCGGCGGAGCGCTGGGCGCCGATATGAGGGTGCGGGGGCGTGGCGGCGCCGGTGTCCTGCGCGGTGCCCGCGGCAGCGGCGGGCGGCGGCGGAACGCTCCCGGCGTCGAACGGGTCGGCCTCGGGGGGACCGGACGGGTCGCCCCCGTACGGGTCCGCATACGGGCCCTCGCAGGGGTCGGGCTCGTAGGGAGCGGGCTCGTACGCGTCGGGGTCGAAGGGGTCGGGCTCGTACGCGGCGTCCTCGGGGGCGTCCGGCCACTCCTCGTCCGCCGGCGGGGGCGGCCACTCCGGGTCGTGGGCGGGCGGGGCGGGCGCGGCCGGCCGGCGGCGCTCCAGATGGCCGTGGACCTCGGCGGCGGCTGCGCGGCGGCGGGCCATGGCCGTGGGGTCCAGCGGGAGCGGCCAGGGCTGGTCGGCGGCGGCCTCCGCGAGGGCCGGGTTCTCGGCGCCCTCCTCCGGGGGGTCGGCCCAGAACTCGATCTCGCCGTGGCCGGCCTCGCAGTGCGCGCGGAGGGCATCCAGGAAGGCGGACGGGCCCCGGGAGCGCTTCTGGTTGGGGCCCCACCAGTGGCCGGAACCGAGGAGCAGGGAGCGCGGGCGGGTGAAGGTGACATAGCCGAGGCGGAGTTCCTCGGTCGCCTGGTGGTGCTTCATCGCCTCCTTGAAGTCCTTCAGGCCACGGGCGGTCCACTCCGCCACATCGGGGAGGGTGGCGGCATCGCCCCGGAGGGCGTGCGGCAGGACCTTGGGGCGGCTGATCCACGACTCCCGGGCCTGCTCACCGGGGAACTGCTTGGCAACCAGGCCGGGCACCGCGACGACGTCCCATTCCAGGCCCTTGGACTTGTGCGCGGTGAGCACCTTGACGGTGTTGTCGCCGCCGGGGAGCGAACTGTCCAGGCCCTTCTCGTACTGGACGGCGGTGCGCAGGAAGCCGAGGAAGGCGAGGAGCGTCGCCTCGCCATCGAGGGCGGCGCCGCCCTCCTTGGCGGCGAAGCCGGCGGCGATGTCGAGGAAGGTGCCCAGCGTCTCGCGGCGGCGGGCGGCGAGGGCGTGGGGGGAGGCGGACAGCTCGACCTCCAGACCGGTGGTGGCGAGCACCCGGTGCAGGACGTCCATCAGGGGATCGCTCAACGAGCGCCGCAGATCGCGGAGTTCGGTGGCCAGGCGGGCGAAGCGGACCCGCGCCTCCGGGGAGAACGGCAGGCCGTCGCCGGGGCCGTCGGCCTCCAGGAACGTGTCCAGGGCGTCGGCGAGCGAGACGGTCTCGGCGGGGTCGACGCCCTCCACGGCCTCGGCCAGGCGCTGTTCGGGGTCGTCGTCCGAGGCTCCCCGGTGGCCGGAGCTGTGGGCGAGGGTGCGGGCGCGGCGGCCCAGCAGCGCCAGGTCGCGGGGGCCGATCCGCCAGCGGGGGCCGATCAGCAGGCGGACCAGGGAGGCGTTGGCGGTCGGGTCCTGGAGGACGTCGCAGACGGCGACCAGGTCGGCGATCTCGGGCAGATGCAGCAGCCCGGAGAGACCGACGACCTCCACCGGGATGTCCCTCGCGACCAGTTCGCCCTGGATGCGGGCGAAGTCGGCGGCGGTGCGGCAGAGCACCGCGATCTCGCCGGGCGGGGTGCCGGTGCGGACCAGGTGGGCGAGGGAGTCGGCGAGCCAGGTGAGCTCTTCGGCGTGGGTGGGCAGCAGGGCGCAGCGCACCACACCGTCCCGCTCGGCGCCCGGGGCGGGACGCAGCGCCTCGACACCGGCGTGCATCGCGCGCAGGGGGGCGGCGAGGCCGTTGGCGAGGTCCAGGAGACGGCCGCCGCTGCGGCGGTTCTCGCTGAGGGAGAAGCGGCGGGCCGGGGTCCCGTCGGCGAACGGGAAGTGGGCGGGGAAGTCGTCGAGGTTGGCCACGGAGGCGCCGCGCCAGCCGTAGATGGCCTGGCAGGGGTCGCCCACGGCGGTGACGGCATGCCCCGTGGGGGCCTCGGTGCCGGCCCCGAAGAGCCCGGACAGCAGCAGCCGCTGGGCGACGGAGGTGTCCTGGTACTCGTCGAGGAGGACGACCCGGAATTCCTCGCGGAGGATCCGGCCGACCTCGGGGCGGGTGGTGGCGAGGGTCGCGGACAGCGCGATCTGGTCGCCGAAGTCGAGGAGATCGCGGCGGCGCTTCTCGCTGCGATAGGCGCCGACGAGGTCGAGGAGCTCCAGCCGGCCGCGGACCGTCTCGGGGGCCTTGCGCAGATCGGCGTTGGTGAGCCGGGCACCGTCCAGGGTGGCGAGCAGCCCGGTGTCGTACGTGCGGAGCGCGGCCGGATCCACGAGGTGCTCGGCCAGCTCGCCGTCGAGGGCGAGCAGGTCCTCCACGAGGGAGGGGAGCGAGGTCGTCAGCGACGGGTAGGGGCCGGGGGCGGCGCGCAGCGTCCGGGCGGCGAGCTGGAAGCGGGTGGCGTCGGCGAGCAGCCGGGCGCTGGGCTCCAGTCCGATGCGCAGGCCGTGGTCCTTGAGGAGCTGGCCGGCGAAGGCGTGGTACGTGGAGATCCGGGGCTCTCCGGGGGGCGTGTCGGGGCCCGCGGCGCCGTCGGGGAGGGCGTCGGGGTCGGTGACCCCGGCCGCCAGGAGGGCCGCCCGGACGCGCTCGGCCAGCTCGCCGGCGGCCTTGTTCGTGAACGTCAGCCCGAGGACCTGCTCGGGGGCGACCTGGCCGGTGCCGACCAGCCACACCACGCGGGCGGCCATGACCGTGGTCTTGCCGGAACCGGCTCCGGCCACGATGACCTGCGGGGCGGGCGGCGCGGTGATGCACGCCGTCTGCTCCGGAGTGAACGGGATGCCGAGGAGCTCTTTCAGCTGATCGGGGTCGGTGATGCGAGCGGACACCTCACAAACCGTAACGGCCGCCACCGACAATCCTTCCCCGGCCGGCATCCGTGCAGGTCAGCGCCGCACCGGCAGGCACCGGCCGGCCACCGCCCACGATCATGCCGCACTCGCGCCGCACTCACTCGACGATCTGCCGGCCCTCCGGCTGCGCGCTGCACGAGGCGCGGAAGGCGCAGTGCGCGCAGTGCGTCCCGGCGGTGGGCGTGAACCGCTCCTCCAGGACGCGGCCCGCGGCGGTGGCGAGCAGTTCGCCGACCCACTCGCCGTCCAGCGGCTGCTGCGCCTGGACGGCGGGCAGCGCGTCGCCGCCCTCCTTCTGGGGCGCGCCCAGCCGCAGATGGACCAGCTCGGCGCCGCCGGACTCCGGCGTACGGCCGCCGAAGGCGTCGTCGAGGGCGCCTTCGCGGACCGCGAGCTGGTAGACCGCGAGCTGCGGATGGCGGGCCACCTCGGGGCCGGTCGGCTTCTGCTTGCCGGTCTTGAAGTCGACGACATAGGCCCGGCCCCGGTCGTCGCGGGCGACATGGTCCATGCTGCCGCGGATCCGGACCTCGTAGGCGCCGGCTTCCAGGGTGACGTCGAAGCCGTGCTCGGTGGCGACGGTGTCCCGGCCGCGGGTCTCCCGCTCCATCACGTGCCAGCGCAGAAAGCGCTCCAGGGCGGCGCGGGCGTTGTCCTTCTCCTGGCGCGACTTCCAGGGGGCGTCGAAGGCGAGTGCGTCCCATACGGAGTCCAGGCGCTCCATCAGGACGGCCAGATCGGCGGGGGTGCGGCCGGAGGCGACCTCGTCGGCGAGCACGTGGACCACGTTGCCGAAGCCCTGGGCGGCGGTGGACGGGGGGTCCGCCTTGACCTCGCGACCCAGGAACCACTGGAGGGAGCAGGTGTTGGCCAGTTGGTCGAGGGCGCTGCCGGAGAGGACCACCGGACGGTCGCGGTCGCGCAGCGGGACGCCGTTGTGGGTGGGTTCGTGCAGGCCCCACCAGCTGTCCGGGTGCGCGGCCGGCACCAGGGGGTGGCCGTCGTCGTCGGTCAGCGCGGCGAGTTCGGCCAGCCGCCGGGCGGCGGCCGTGCGCAGCGCCGGGGTGGCGTCCGGGTCGACGGTGGTGGCGCGCAGTTCGGCGACCAGGGCGGCCACCGTGAGGGGCCGGCGGGGGCGCCCGGTCACGTCCTGCGGGGTGACGCCCAGTTCGGTCAGGAAACGGGACGGCTGGTCGCCGTCGTCGGCCGCGGCCTTGACGGCGGTGACCACCAGGCGCTCCCGGGCCCGGGTCGCCGCCACGTAGAACAGCCGGCGCTCCTCGGCGAGCAGGGCGCCCGGGGTGAGCGGTGCGGCCAGGCCGTCCCGGCCGATCCGGTCGGCCTCCAGGAGCGAACCGCGCCGCCGCAGGTCGGGCCAGAGGCCCTCCTGGACGCCGGCGATCACCACCAGCCGCCATTCCAGGCCCTTGGAGCGGTGCGCGGTCATCAGCCGGACCGCGTCGGGGCGGACCGCGCGGCGGGTGAGGGTGTCCGCGGCGATGTCCTGGGCGTCCAGCTCCTCCAGGAAGTTCAGGGCGCCGCGGCCACCGGTGCGCTCCTCGGCGCGGGCCGCGGTCTCGAACAGGGCGACCACCGCGTCCAGGTCCCGGTCCGCGTTGCGGCCCGCGGCGCCGCCGCGCCGGGCGGCCCGCTCCAGGCGCCCCGGCCAGGGCGTGCCGTCCCACAGCTCCCACAGCGCCTGTTCGGCGGTGCCGCCGCCGGCGAGCAGTTCGCGGGCCTTGCGCAGCAGCAGGCCGAGCCGCTGGGCGCCCCGGGCGTAGCCGGGATCGTGCGCCACCAGGCGCTCGGGCTCGGCCAGCGCGCGGACGATCAGCTCGTCGGAGGGCGGCGGCAGGGCCCGGCCCGCGGCCCGCTCCTCCTCGCGGAGCGCCCGGCCCAGCCGCCGCAGGTCGGCGGAGTCCATCCCGCCCAGGGGGGAGGTCAGCAGGTCGACGGCGGTCTCCGGGCCGATCGAGAGCTGGGCCGGCTGACCCGAGGCCGCGACCCGGAGCGCGGCCAACAGCGGCGCGACCGCCGGTTCGTGGCGCAGCGGGAGGTCGTCGCCGTCGATGTCGAGCGGGACGCCGGCAGAGGTGAGCGCACGGCGTACGGCGGGGATCGAGCGCCCCCCGGCGCGTACGAGGACCGCCATGTCGCTCCAGGGGACCCCCTCCTCCAGGTGGGCGCGGCGCAGGACGTCCGCGATGTTGTCCAGCTCGGCACCGGCGGTCGGGTAGGTGTACACCTCGACCCGGCCGCCGTCCCGTACGGCCGACGGTTCCCGGTGGGCGCGCACCTTCCGGGCCGGGAGGCGGGTGAGCGGCATCCGGCGGGTCAGCAGGCGGGTGGCCGCCAGGAGGCCGGCGCCCGAGCGCCGGGACGTGCCGAGGACGGCCACCGGTGCGGGGGTCCCGTCGGCGCGCCGGAAGGTCTCGGGGAAGTCGAGGATGCCGTTCACGTCGGCGCCGCGGAAGGCGTAGATCGACTGGTCGGGGTCGCCGAACGCGATGAGCGTACGGCCCGGGGAGCCCGGTGCGGCGGGCGCGCCCTGATGGCCGGCGAGCGCGCGCAGCAGCCGTACCTGGGCGGCGTCGGTGTCCTGGTACTCGTCGACGTAGACCGCGTCGTAGGCGCCGGCCAGTTCGGCGGCGACGTCCGGCTCCTCGGCGAGCAGCACCGCGCGGTGCACCAGTTCCGCGTAGTCCAGCACCCCTTGGGCGTCCAGGACGTCGAGGTATTCGGCCAGGAAGCCGGCCGCGGCGCGCCAGTCGGGGCGGCCGGTGCGCCGGGCGAAGGCGTCCAACGCGCCGGCACCCAGGCCCAGTTCGCGACTGCGGGCCAGTACCGCGCGGACCTCGTCGGCGAAGCCGCGGGTGGTCAGGCAGGCGCGCAGCTCGTCCGGCCAGCTCACCCGGGCGCGGCCGGCACCGGCCAGCTCCGCCTGCCCTTCGAGGAGTTCGCGGACGACCAGGTCCTGTTCCGGGCCGGACAGCAGCCGCAGCGGGTCGGCGAAGAGGTCCGCGTCCTGGTGGGCGCGGACCAGCGCGTAGCAGAAGGAGTGGAAGGTGGTGGCCTGGGGGACGCCCGCCCGGCCTGGATGCCCCGCCGGCGGCCCGTCCGGGCCGGCCAGGCGGGCGGCGAGCCGGTCGCGGAGGGCGACGGCGGCCTTCCGGCTGAAGGTGAGGACGAGGATCCGCTCCGGGTCGGCGCCGGCCCGCACCCGGCGCGCCACGGACTCCACCAGCGTCGTGGTCTTGCCCGTACCGGGCCCGGCGAGCACCAGCAGCGGTCCGGCCCGGTGGTCGGCCACCGCGTGCTGGGCGGCGTCCAGGACGGGCGGCTCGGTCCGCCCCGGCGGGGTGCGCACCAGCCGGTACGCGCCGGAGGCGTCCCGCCGCGCCGCCCGGTGGGGCAGCGTCGGCGGGACTGCCGAGAAGGAGGAACTCACGTGGATCGCCGGTCCTGGGAGGTGCGAAGGAGGTGCTGGTGGTCGTGGTGCGTCAGCCGCGGGAGGCCGCTGCGACAGGCCGCCGCGGGCGGCGGCGGCCGTGACCGCAGTGCCCGACGCTACGCCAGGCGGCTCCCGCGGCGCAGCGCGTCCCACGGGTGGCCGGGCGGGCGCCGGCCGGCAGGGTCCGGCGC
>NZ_BMRP01000001.1:172405-186706 GCF_014648695.1 Streptomyces albospinus | reverse complement strand
GCCGTTACCGGCCGCCCCCGTCGCCGTCCCAGCGGGCCCGCCGCATGTCGAGGCGCGGTATGTGGCCCTCGGCGGCGGCCGACGCCGCCTTCAGCGGCGTCCCCTCGTCGCGGTAGTGCGCCAGCGCCCGCAGCTCGCTCCCGGGCAGCAGCACGCCGTCCGCGCGCACCACCCGCCACCAGGGCACCGCCCCGCCGTAGAGGGCCATCACCCGCCCCACCTGGCGCGGGCCTCCCTCGTCCAACCACTCCGCGACATCGCCGTACGTCATGACCTTGCCCGCCGGGATCAGCTCGGCGACGCCGAGGACCCGTTCCGCGTACGCGGGCAACTCCGCGGGCGCGTCCGTATCTCCGGTCCCACTCATTCGGTCCATCCTGCCGTACAGCACCGACAATGGCCTTGGACGCCCGGTCCCGCGCTCGCCGGGGCAGGTCCGGGAAGCGGTCGAGCGGCTGTGCGGGGGCTGTGCTTCCGCTTCCCGCGGCCCCCAAACGCACCCTGATGCCTCCCCGGACCGGACGGCCGTGCCACCATCTTCCGGACGGTGACTGGTGATACGAGATCAAGAAGAGACGGCCGAGCAGCAGGGTGCGGCGCCTCCACGGGAGGCGGGCGCCCCTGATGCGCTGACCGACGCCGGCACCGCCCCGGAACCGACCGCAGTGACCGAGCGGCAGCAGGGGCCGCGGGCGGCGGAACAGGGGAAGCACCAACGGAAGCCGGCCACGGCTTCCGCGACCGAAAAGGCGAGCACGATCGAGAAGGCCGAACGACCCGAGGCGTCCGAGAGGCCGAGACGGCCCACGGCGCCCGAGCCACCCGAGCGGCACACGGGGGAGAAGCAGCCGGACGAGCAGCCGGAGCACCACAAGGCCGCGGACAGCGCACCCGGAGGCGCGCCCCGGACGGGCTCGCACCGCGACGAGCCGGGCGCCGAGGGCTGCCGCGACTTCCCGGCCGACCGGCTCGCGGTGGACGAGCCGCTGCTGCCCGCCCGGGTGCACCGGCCCGCCGACCTGCTGCGGCTGCTGCTCGGCATCGCCGGGATCGCGCTCGTCCTCGCGCTGGCGACGTTCGCCCACGGCACCACCCAGGGGCTGAAGAACGACATCGGGCAGAGCGCGGGGGCCGCGCCCCAGCTGCTGATCAACCTGGCGGGGCTGACGTCCAGCGTCGCGGTGCTGATCGTGCCGGTGGCCTTCGCGGTGGAGCGGCTGATCAAGCGGGACGGGCTGCGGATCGCGGACGGCGTCCTGGCCGCCGTACTGGCGCACGGGGTGTCGCTGGCCACCGATCTGTGGGTCGCCGAGGCGGCTCCCGCCTCGATCCGCAGCGCGCTCACCCAGCCGCTGGCCAACGGGTCGCTGTCCGCGCCGGTGCACAGCTATCTGGCGCCGGTGATCGCCTATATGACGGCGGTCGGGATGTCCCGGCGGCCCCGCTGGCGGGTCGCGATGTGGTGCGTCCTGCTGCTGGACGCGTTCGCGGTGCTCATCGGGCGGTACACCACCCCGTTCGCCATCGTTGTCACGGTGCTGATCGGCTGGACCGTCGCCTTCGGCACCCTCTACGCCGTCGGCTCCCCCAACGTCCGCCCCACGGGCCAGAACCTCCTCGCCGGACTGCGCCGGGTCGGCTTCCGGCCGGTCAGCGCGATCCGTGCGGAGGACATCGCCAACCCGGACCACCCCGAGCACAGCGACCGGGGCCGCCGCTACATCGTCAGCCTGGAGGACGGCCCGCCGATCGACGTCACCGTCGTCGACCGCGAGCAGCAGGCGCAGGGCTTCTTCTACCGGGTGTGGCGGCGGCTTTCGCTGCGCGGCATCAACCAGCGCCGCAGCCTCCAGTCGCTGCGCCAGGCCCTGGAGCAGGAGGCGCTGCTGGCGTATGCCGCGATCGCCGCGGGGGCCAACGCGCCCAAGCTGATCGCCACCTCCGAGCTGGGCCCGGACGCGGTGATGCTGGTCTACGAGCACATCGGGGGCCGCAGCTTCGACTCGCTGGCGGACGAGGAGATCACCGACGCGCTGATGCACAGCGCCTGGCGACAGGTCGCCGCGCTCCAGTCGCGGCGGATCGCGCACCGGCGGCTGGTCGGCGACGCCCTGCTGGTGGATCGTTCCGGCGACATCGTGCTGACCGAGCTGCGGGGCGGTGAGATCGCCGCCGGAGACGTCGTGCTGCGGATGGACATCGCCCAGTTGCTCGCCACCTGCGGACTCCGGGTCGGCGCCGAACGGGCGGTCGCCGCGGCCGTCGCGGTGCTCGGCCCGGACGCGGTCGCCGACAGCCTGCCGCTGCTCCAGCCGATCGCGCTCAGCCGGACCACCCGCGCCACGCTGCGCCAACTGGCCCGCGAGCGCGCCAAGCGGGAGCGCGAGGCGGTGCTGGCCGCCTCGCAGGCCGCCAAGGAGGCGCGCGAGGCCCGGGAGGCCCACGGCCCCCAGGACCGCAAGGCGCTGCGGGCCGTGCGGAACGCGGAGAAGACCGCCGAGAAGCGGGCCCTGGAAGAGGCGTCGGAAGAGGCCCTGGAGGAGGATCTGCTCGCCCAGATCCGCCGGCAGGTGCTGCTGATCCGGCCGACCGCGGTGATCGAGCCGGCGAAGCTGGAGCGGCTGAGCCCGCGCATCCTGATCAGCTGGATCGCCGGTGCGTTCGCGGTGTACGTGCTGCTGTCGCAGCTCACCAACTTCAACCTGGGCGACGTGATCAACCAGGCCCGCTGGGTGTGGGTGCTGGTGGCGGCGTTCTTCTCGGCGCTGACGTACGTCGCTGCCGCGATGAGCCTGCTGGGGTTCGTCACCGAGAAGGTCTCTTTCGTCCGGACGCTGCTCGCGCAGGTCGCGGGCGACTTCGTGAAGCTGGTGGCGCCCACGGCGATCGGCGGGGTGGCGCTCAACACCCGCTTCCTCCAGCGGGCCGGGGTGCGCCCCGGCCTGGCGGTGGCGAGCGTCGGCGCGTCCCAGCTGTTCGGACTGGGCAGCCACATCGTGCTGCTGCTGGCGTTCGGCTATCTGACGGGCACCGAGCACGCGCCGCAGATCTCGCCGTCCCGGACGGTCATCGCCGGTCTGCTGACGGTGGCGGTGCTGATCCTGGTCGTCACGGCGGTCCCGGCGCTGCGGAAGTTCGTGGTGACCCGGCTGCGGTCGCTGTTCGCCGGTGTGGTGCCGCGGATGCTGGACATCCTCCAGCGTCCCCGGAAGCTGGTCACCGGCATCGGCGGGATGCTGCTGCTGACGGTGGCGAACGTGATGTGTCTGGACGCCTCGATCCGGGCGTTCGGCGGCGGCGACAAGATCAGCTATGCCGGTATCGCGGTGGCCTTCCTGGCGGGCAACGCGCTGGGCTCCGCGGCTCCGACGCCGGGCGGGGTGGGCGCCGTGGAAGCCGCGCTGGTCGGTGCGCTGACCTTCGGCGGGCTGCCCGCCGACACGGCGCTCCCGGCGGTGCTGCTCTTCCGGCTGATGGTCTTCTGGCTGCCGGTGCTGCCGGGCTGGATGGCCTTCACCTTCCTGACCCGCAAGGGCGAGATCTAGGGTCTGTCCGCCGGCACGCACGAAGGCGCCGGTCCGGATCGCCCGGACCGGCGCCTTGCGCGTCGCGCACACCGCTCAGTAGACGGGCTTCTCCGGCTCGACGGTGTTGACCCAGCCGATGACGCCGCCGCCGACGTGGACCGCGTCGGCGAACCCCGCGGACTTCAGGACCGCGAGGACCTCGGCGGACCGGACGCCCGTCTTGCAGTGCAGGACGATCTTCCTGTCCTGCGGCATGTCCTGGAGGGCGGTGCCCATCAGGAACTCGTTCTTCGGGATCAGCTTGGCGCCCGGGATCGACACGATCTCGAACTCGTTCGGCTCGCGGACGTCGATGATCTCGATCTTCTCGTCGGCGTCGATCCACTCCTTGAGCTGCTTCGGAGTGATCGTCGAGCCGGCCGCCGCCTCCTGGGCCTCCTCGGACACGACACCGCAGAAGGCCTCGTAGTCGATGAGCTCGGTGACGGTCGGGTTCTCGCCGCAGACCGCGCAGTTGGGGTCCTTGCGGACCTTGACCTGGCGGTACGTCATCTCCAGCGCGTCGTAGATCATCAGGCGGCCGACCAGCGGCTCACCGATACCGGCGAGCAGCTTGATGGCCTCGTTGACCTGGATCGAGCCGATGGAGGCGCAGAGCACGCCGAGCACGCCGCCCTCGGCGCACGAGGGCACCATGCCGGGCGGCGGGGGCTCCGGGTACAGGCAGCGGTAGCAGGGGCCGTGCTCGCTCCAGAACACCGACGCCTGGCCGTCGAAGCGGTAGATCGAGCCCCAGACGTACGGCTTGTTCAGCAGCACGCAGGCGTCGTTGACGAGATAGCGGGTGGCGAAGTTGTCGGTGCCGTCCACGATCAGGTCGTACTGGGCGAAGAGCTCCATGACGTTGGTGGAGTCGAGGCGCTCTTCGTGCAGGTTGACCGTGACATACGGGTTGATGCCCAGCACCGTGTCCTTGGCGGACGCGGCCTTGGAGCGGCCGATGTCCGCCTGGCTGTGGATGATCTGGCGCTGCAGATTCGACTCGTCGACCTCGTCGAACTCGACGATGCCCAGAGTGCCGACACCGGCCGCGGCCAGGTACATCAGCGCGGGTGAGCCCAGGCCACCGGCGCCGACACACAGCACCTTGGCGTTCTTCAGCCGCTTCTGCCCGTCCATTCCGACATCGGGAATGATCAGGTGGCGGGAGTACCTGCGGACCTCGTCGACGGTGAGCTCCGGAGCGGGCTCGACCAGGGGTGGCAGCGACACGGGGACTCCGTTGGTCGGTCTCGATGGGGTTCCCCCGCCCGGCCGGAGCCGGAAACGGCGGAGATGGTTCTTCCCGTAACACTGCCACGCCCTTCTTCATTCCGAGACACCCGGTCCGATGCGCGAGACAAATCTGTCCCAGTAGCCGGGCAGCGACTCCCAGGCACCGGCGGCGGTACCCGCCCCGGTGGCCCGGCGGTCGGTGAAGTACACCGTGCCCGCCCCCTGCCAGCGCGCGATCCGCAGTGCCTCGTCCAGATGCGTCCGCGGTACGCCGTGGACGAGATGGCAGAACCGGTGCGGCGGGTGGTCCGCGGTCCACTCGGCCACCTGGGACCAGCGGTAGTCGGCCCAGGCCCCGGCGAACGTGACGAGCTGGTCGGCGGATTCGGCGTAACCGGGGTGCGGATGGGTGCCGTGCCCGAAGACCAGATAGGCGCCGTCCCGGAGCGCGCGCAGGGTGCCGGCGAGCCGCCGGACGAAGGGCACCATCGTCCGGTCCGTGGGGCAGCGGTCCAGCCAGAAGCCGTCGACCCGGTACCACTCCAGATAGCGGTGGGCGTCGGAGACCAGCTCCGCGAAGGGGCGGGCGCCCCACCCCAGGTCCAGGTGTCCCAGCAGGCGGACACCCGTCTCACGAATGCGTGCGGCGGCAGGTGTGCAGTGCGGGTCCGGACGGACCCCGGGCCCGTCCGCGACGTTCAGCACCGCCCAGTGCAGCCGCGCCGGCGGCCGGCGGCCGGCACCGGAACCCCCTCCTCCACGCTCCGGCATCCGCACCGGCCCGCGGGCGCAGCGCAGCAGCTCGGCCCACTCCCCCGGCGCCAGCAGCGGATGCGCGAAGCCCGGCACCCCGACGCCCAGCGGCCCGGCCCCCGTAGGGGCGCGGCTGGTGTCCAGGGGGGTGCTCAGATACGACACGCCGCCTCCATCCAGATGTCGGCCAGGGACTCCTCCAGTCCGATCCGGGGGCGCCAGCCGAGCCGGTCGCGGGCGGTGCGCACATCGGCCTGCTGCCAGGTGCCGCAGCCGTCCGGATACGGGTAGGTGGCGGGCGGCGAGCCCACCGGATGCCCCTCGGGTCCCGGGCCGGGGATCACCAACCGGGCCGGCGGGGAGTCGAGTTCGTGCAGCGAGCCGCCGAATCCGGCGACCCGGGCGAGCACCGCCGCGGCCTCCCGCAGCCGTACCGCGCGGCCGGTCCCGATGTTGACCACGCCCTGCGCGGCGGACAGCGAGGCCGCGTGCACCGCCCGCGCCACGTCCCGTACGTCGACGAAGTCGCGCTGCACGCCCAGCCCGCCGAGCTTGAGTTCGTTGTCGCCGGACTGCATCGCCCGGCGCATCGCCTCGGCGAGCCGGCCCAGCGGGGACCCGGCCGGGGTGCCGGGGCCGACCGGAGAGAAGACCCGCAGCACGACGGCGTCGAGCCCGGAGCCCAGGACCAGTTCGGTGGCGGCCAGCTTGCTGACCCCGTACGGCCCTCCGGGGCGCGGCACCGCGTCCTCGGCGGTGGACGAGCCGGGCTGCGAGGGCCCGTACTCGGAGGCGCAGCCCAGGTGGACGAGGCGGGCGCCGCAGCCGCTGCGGCGCAGCGATTCGCAGATGGTGGCGACCGCGACGGTGTTGTGCCGGGTCAGCTCCCGGGCGCCGCCGCGGGTGGCGCCCGCGCAGTTGACGACCACGCCGGGGTGCACCGCGTCGAGGAAGCGGGTGAGCGCCCCGGGGCTGCCGGTGGCCAGGTCGAAGCGTACGTCGGCGTCATCTCCCCGGCCGAGGGCGGTGAGCTGGACGGCGGGGTCGGCGAGCAGGCGGTCGGCGACATAGCGGCCGAGGTACCCGTTGGCGCCGATGAGCAGCACCCTCATCGTGCGGCCCCCCGGTGCCCGTGGCGTGTGGTCGGGTGGACGTTCATGTGTCGACTCCTCATGCGTATCGAGGGAAGCGGGGGAATTCCGCCGGCTCCGGCCGCGGGTTCGGCGTCCGCCCATGGGGGCGGGGGCCACGTGCGGGTGGGGTCCGCGGCGACGGGGACCGGGGATTCCTGGGAGACGGCATCGGGGCGCCTCCCCGGGGGTGGTGCGTGGTCTGCGGTCACGGCCGGCCCGCCTCTGCCGGCGCGAGGGGCGCGGGCGGGTGGGCGCAGGCGCCGGTGAGCGCCCGCAGGCCGTGGACGAGGAGGCCGAGCGCGGCGGCCGTGCAGGCGGCGGCCGGGACGGCGGCCGGTCCGGCGGCGCCGGCCAGTGCCGCCACCGGGGCGCCGAGCGGCGCCAGACCGGGCAGCCGGGCGGCCAGTACGAGCGCCGGCGCCAGCGCCTCCAGGGCGGCGGCGGCGCCGATACCCGCGGCGGCGGCCCGCGGGAAGCCGTGGACGGCGAGCAGCCGGGCGAGGAAGAGCAGGACGCCGAGGGAGGTCGCGGCGGCGCCGGCGGTCCAGCCGTCCGCCGCGCCCCCGAAGGCGAGCCGGGCCGCGGCCAGCAGCGCCGCCACCGCCCCCAGGAAGACCAGGGTGACCCCGGCCAGCAACGGCCGTACCCGGGCGGCGAGTTCGGTGAGCCCTCGACTGGCGGCGAGCCCGCGCCGGCCGCGCACCGCGAACCAGTGGGCGCACCAGGCCGCGGGGGCGACCGCACAGGCCAGCCCCACCGCGCTCGCGACGGCCGCCCGCGGGTGGGCGGCCGGCAGAGCGGGCCCGCCGGCCAGCAGCTGCCCGAGCAGCCAGTCCCCGTAGACCGCGTACGCCGCCGTCCAGCCGACCCACAGCACCGCCGTACGGGACCCGGCGGCGCCGCGCCGCAGCCGCAGCGGACCGGACCGGACGGCCAGCCGCACGGCGAGCACGGCCAGCAGCAGCCCGGCGGCGTCAACTCCGGTCCGTACGAGAGACGTTGAGCCGGCGGTGGACTCATGGGCGGCGACCGCCGCGGCGCACACCGCGCCCGGCAGCAGCTGTACCGCCCCGCGCACGGACCGGTACGGCGGGAGCTCCCCGGGCACCGGCCCGGGCTCCGCCGGGAGCGGTTCCTCCGCGGCGGCGTCCTGCTGTACGCGCGGCACCCGCGCGTACAGCTCCTCGGCCAGCGAGAAGACATCGCGGTGCCGGAAGCGCGCGGCCGTCCGGTCGGTGACGCCGTGCGCCTCCAGGCCGGCGGCGATCTCCAGCGGGTCGACCGCCCTTTCGCACAGGGCGCGGTGACGGTACATCAGGACCTTTACCGGGTCGGCGGTCATACGCCGTCTCCTCTCCCTGGGCCGGGCGCGCGGACCGCGTCCGGCACGCCCGCCGCCCCTGCCATGTCCGGCACGCTCACCACGCCTGCCGCACCGCCGGCTCGCCGGCCGCGCCGTACCGCTTGCACCGGCTCCGCCTGCACTCCCCCTCCGCCAGCGCCCAGCTGGGCGTGCGGGCGGCGGGGCCGGCGGCGGCCCAGCGGCCGGGCACATGGGACTCGGCGGGGCGCTCGAAGGGCCGCGGTACGCCGTCCCGGGCCGTCGCGCCGTACGCCGCCGGGCCGGCCGGGGCGTGCGAGATCAGGTCCAGGTAGATGCCGCGGAACGCCGCGATGTTCTGCTCGACGGTGAACAGTTCGAGGGCCCTCGCGCGGGCCGCGGCGCCGAGGCGGGCCCGCCGGTCCGGGTCGGCGAGCAGCGCCCGGCAGGCGTCGGCCAGCGCACGGGGATTGCGCGGCGGGACCACCAGGCCGGTGCCACCGATGATTTCGCAGACCGCGCCGGTGTCGGTCGAGACCGTGGCCCGGCCGCAGAACATCGCCTCCACCAGGGAGCGCGGAAAGCCCTCGACGACGCTGGAGAGCACCAGCACCGTCCCGGAGGCGTAGGCGTCCTCCAGGGTGGGCGCGTCGGGGCTGCCGATCTCCTCGAAGCTGACCGGGTTCTCGCCGGCCGTACGGGCGTCGGCCGCCTCGTCGGGGAAGAGCTGGGCGGCCAACGCCCGGCACTGGGCGCGGTAGCCGGCCGCCTCCGGGTCGCCGCCCAGGCCGCCGATGATCCGCAGTGTGGCGGCCGGTTCGGCCCTGCGGACCTCCGCGAAGGCGTGCAGCAGCCCGATGAGGTCCTTGGCGGGCTCGATGTCACCGACCCACACCAGGGCCCGGGAGTCGTCCGCCGCGGCGTCCGCGACCTCCGCGAACCGGCCCGCGTCCATGCCCGGGTAGACCGTCCGCAGCCGGGCCGGGTCCGCGCCGCAGTGCTCCTGCCAGCGGCGGGCGTGGGTGTTGCCGGGGGTGATCAGCGCGGCCTGCGCGTAGGTCTCGGCGGCGAGCGCGCGCCGGAAGGCGGCGAGCAGGGCGCGCACCGGTGCGTTCAGCGGCTCCGCGGCGCCCGCGAGGTAGTGCTCGCGCAGCCGTACGCCGTGCTCGGTGACCAGGAGCGGGGTACCGAAGAAGTGCGTGGCCAGCAGTCCCGGGAGCGCGGCGGCGCCGCCCGAGGCGGCATGGCACAGATCCACCCGGGCCAGCCCGGTCTCGCCGTACCAGTCCAGGGACAGCGGGCGGAGCGCCGATTCCAGCGCGTCGGCGACCGCGAGCAGGTCGGTGAGCTGCCCGCCCCGGGCGGCGGGCAGGGCACCGGGGCCGCGGCAGATGCCTTCGAGGATGCGGACGGCGTCCTCGGAGCGGAGCAGCGCGGGCAGCGCGGCGCCGGACCGGGCCAGTTCGGCAAGCCCGTAGAGGCCACTGGCGAAACGGTCCGCCTCCCCGCCCACGGCGGTGTGCTCCACCGCGGGCGGGGTGGCGAAGGCGGCCACCAGGTCGCCGAAGTGCCCGGCGAAGCGGCGCCGTGCGCGGCGCCCGGCGGCGCGGCCCCGGCGGTCCTCGGCGGGGCGCCGGCACGCCACCGGGAAGTCGCCGGACAGCGGCGCATGCCCCACCAGCCGTACGTGGTCCGGCAGTTCGCGGTGCCCCCGGTGGCCCCCGGTCTCCTGGCGGGCGTCGGCGGTCAGCGCGTAGATCTCGAAGTCATGGCCGGTGAGCCCGCGCACGAGTCGGTCGCACCACTCGTGCGACTCACCCGACGCATACGGATAGCCACCCTCGGTGAGCAGTCCAATGCGCACGGCTGCACCCCCGCCCTCCCATATCGGCGTCCTCGCGCGACGGTCTCCCCGTCACCGCAGGAAGAAGCTACGCAAAGGGGCCGGTGGCGCGATGGACGGTTGTCCATCGCGCCACCGGAAGGGGTGAACACACGTAACTTTCCACCCCTCAGGGCGTTTCCGTGCCCTATGGGGCCGTTGGGCGGGCGCGTCCGGGATCAGGACGCGGCCCGCGCCTCCCGGCGGCCGGCCGCCACCTGCGGATCCGGCACCGCGACGGCCGCCGCACCGTCCCTACGCACAGGGTGTCGCACACCCTGTCGAGCGGTCCTCCCCCGACGGGTGCCCGCGCACGCGACGCGCCCCGCCGCATCGCGGCCCCCGCCGGCTCACCGACCGGTCGGATACGGCCAGGAGTTGGGCCGACAGGTCACGCCGTCCGTCGTCAGGAACTTCGTCTGCTGCATCATCACCGGCGCCAGCGCGCCCTGCCGGGGGCAGGCCTCGTGGTTGCGCCCGAGCCGGTGCCCGACCTCGTGGTTGATCAGCATCTGGCGGTACGCCAGCATCTTGTCGGGCCCGTAGGTCTTGGCGCCCTGTGCCCAGCGGTAGGCGTTGATCATGACCCGGTCGGTGGCCGCGGAGTCGCAGGAGACGTTGTCCTCGCTGGTGTCCAGACCGGACTTGGCGCACCACTTCGCGGTGGTCCCCGGGCTCGCCAGCGAGATCACGAAGTCCGCGTCGCCGGACGCCACCCGCTGGAAGGTCCGCTGCCCGCCGTGCGCCCAACTCCGGTCGTCGTTCAGCGTCTTGTGCACCGCTTCGGCGAACAGCGCGCCGTCCAGCGGGAGTCCGTCCTCGATGTCCACGCGGTAGCGCAGCACCTTGCCGTGGCCGGGCGCCTCGGCGTCACCGCCGACCGGCGTGAAGTGGCCGCTGGCGGTCAGCTTCGGGTCCAGCGGGAAGACCCGGGCCATCTGGGCGGCGTAGCCGGCGGGTTTGGCGTCCTGGCCGGTCCGGGTCTGCGACCGGGACGCCTCGGTGCCGCCGTCGGCACGGTCGTCCCCGCTGTGGGACTGCCCGCCGTCGCCGTGCTTCTGCTGGTCGGCGACCTGGCCCGCGACGACCACGGCGAGCACGGTGGTCACCGCCGCTGCCGCCGCGCCGGTGAACGTCCGCCCCTTGGCGCCCTTCCCGGCACCGCCGGAGCGGGTCCCGGTGGTGTCGTCCGGCCCGTCCGGCCCGTCCGGCCCGTCCGGCCCGGCGCTCTCCGCGGCGAGTTCCTCCTGCCGGTCCAGCTCCGCGATCCGCTCCCGGTCGAAGACCACCGACCGCCCGGTGAAGTGCCCGTCCCGCGGCAGCCGGCCGTCCGCACCGCCGCCCTCCGGGCCGTACGGCCGGGCGCCGGGCGCCCCAGCCCGGAACACGTCGTCGGCGGCGTCGTCCGCATCGTCTGCGCCGTCCGCACCCGCCGGGAATCCCCCGGCATCGCCCCGGAACGCGGCCAGGTACTCGGGCCGCGGACCCGGCCCGCTGCCCGGCGCCGCGAGCGGCGTACCGAACACCGACGCCTCCGGTTCGGCGGCCCGCGGCCTGGGAATCCTCGGCGTCCCCGCGGCGGGGGCGCCCGGTCCGGCCGAGCCGGGGAACGCGCCCCAGCCGCCGCCCGGTTCACGCTGCTCGGGATGGCCGCCGCGGACCCCGTCGCCGCTCTCCGGCGGCCCGGCCGCCATCCGCCGGCGCCGCCCCGGCCCCGGGCTCGCCGGCGGCCCCGCCGCCCCTGGCGGAACAGACCTGTCGGCTGCGTTGTCCTGCCGGTCCCGGCGGCTATGGCGTCCCACTGGGCCTGTCAGCTCCTGCCCGTGTCGGCCGTCGCGCCGGTCACCGCCGCGCCGGTCACCCTCGTAACGGAATCGAGCAGCTCGCGGAATTCCCGCGCCACCGCCTCCGGATACTCCATCATCGCCACGTGTCCCGCCTCCGGCAGCGTCACCAGCCGCGAACCACGGAACGCCGCGGCTGCCCGCCGCGCCATCCGGTGGGAGACGAGGCGATCGCGTCCACCGTAGACGAGAAGGGTGGGCGCCAGGACCCGTTCGGCCTGACGCCACAGTCCGTGCTGCCCGCCGAGGGTGTAGGCGTTCACCACACCGCGCGCGGTGCGCTCCATCGCCTCCCAGAAATACGGGAGTTCGTGCCGCCGTACGTATTCGTCGACCGCGGCGTTGAACCCCTCGGGGGTGACCCGGGCGGGATCGCCGTAGCAGAGCGCCAGGACCTCGCGGGTGCGCTGCTCGGGCGTCCACTCGCGGGTGAGCCGGCGGAACAGCCGGGCGACGGCGGGGATCGCGAGCAGCGCGGTCGGCAGCGCGGTCACCTGCGGCGGGATCTCCGGCAGCGCGGGCGAGATCAGCGTCAGGGTGCGGACCAGATCGGGGCGCGCCGCCGCGACCCGGGTCACGACGGCGCCGCCGAGGGAGTTGCCGATCAGGTGCACGGGGCCGCGGCCGGCCGCGTCGAGATAGCGGATGACCGTGCGGGCCTGGGCGTGGACCGAGTAGTTGCCGTCGTCCGGCGGCGGCGAATCCCCGAAGCCGGGAAGGTCGATCGCCTCGGCGGCCACCCGGTCGGCGAGCAGCGGCATCAGGGCGGACCAGTTCAGCGAGGAGCCGCCCAGGCCGTGGACGCAGAGCGCGGGCTCGCGGTCCGAAACGGCGGCGTTCGCCCGGTCGGCGGCATCCGCCTTCGGCGGCGCGGCCGGGGTCCGTACGTTCAGCGTCAGGCCCGGCAGCGTCACCCACCGCACCGTCTCGCCCCCGGCACCGGTGATGCCGGGTCCGGCCGGCGGCACCGGGAGGGCGGCTGCTGTCGCGGTGTCCGGTGGCTCCGTCGAAGACATGCTGTCGATGTTACGAGACGATCACGCCCCCGATTGTGTGTTCGCGGTCACACACCGCATCGCGCTGCCGCAACCGCTCTCCTAGGCTCGTATCAAGGGCAGCCGCCCGCCGCGGGCCGCCGCCCCGGAAAGCACCGGAAAGGGAACCACCATGCGCGTCGACCCGACAGACCCGGACACCTTCGAGGACGAGGCCACCACTGCGAACTTCGCGGACATCGACGTGGAAGCACCGGAAGCCGACGCCGCCGAGCAGCACACCGACCTCGCGCCGCACCGTGACGACACCCTCACCGGCGGCGACCCGGACACCGCGAACGAGGCGGACCGCGCCGAACAGGCCCGGGTCGTCGAGCTGAACGAAGACGAATACCGATGACCTGGGACGTTATGTCGGCTTCCGGGAGCGGTGCCGGACAGAATTTCTCGTCGCGGACCGCACACAGCCCCGTTACCCAAAAGTACGATGACGGGCGCGGCGCACCATCTTGTACGGGCCGCGAACGGAACGATTCCTGGGAGGCAGCGTGAGCGCCATCGAGCAGACCGAGGCGGCACGCCCGCGGGGCACACGCCTGCCACGCCGCGCGAGGCGGAACCAGCTTCTGGGCGCCGCGCAGGAGGTCTTCGTCGCGCAGGGCTACCACGCCGCCGCGATGGACGACATCGCCGAGCGGGCGGGCGTCAGCAAGCCGGTGCTCTACCAGCACTTCCCCGGCAAGCTGGAGCTCTACCTGGCACTGCTGGACCAGCACTGCGAGGCGCTGCTGCACTCGGTGCGGACGGCCCTGGCGTCGACGACCGACAACAAGCAGCGCGTGGCCGCCACGATGGACGCCTACTTCGCCTACGTGGAGGACCCGGGCGGCGCCTTCCGGCTGGTCTTCGAGTCGGACCTGACCAACGAGCCGGCCGTCCGCGAGCGGGTGGACAAGGTGTCCCTGGAGTGCGCCGAGGCGATCTGCGCCGTGATCGCGGAGGACACCGGGCTGTCGCAGGACGAGTCGATGCTGCTGGCCGTGGGGCTGGGCGGGGTCTCCCAGGTGGTGGCCCGCTACTGGCTGTCCTCGGAGAGCCAGGTCCCGCGGGACACCGCGGTGCAGCTGCTGACCTCGCTCGCCTGGAAGGGCATCGCCGGATTCCCCCTGCACGGCAGCGACACACACTGACCGTGTTCGCTGCTGGCGTGCTCGGTGACGTCCTGTCCGTCCCCGTGCCGGGCTAATGTGTGCTGCGTACAGCGCGGATGGCCGCGCACCCCAACTGACCGTCGGAGGGACATAAGCCGTGGAGGTCAAGATCGGCGTGCAGCACGCGCCCCGCGAGATCGTTCTGGAGAGCGGGCAGTCTGCCGAAGAGGTCGAGCGCGCGGTGAGCGACGCGCTGAGCGGCAAGTCGGAGCTGCTGAGCCTTACGGACGACCACGGTCGCAAGGTCCTGGTCGCGGCGGCCCGGGTGGCCTACGTCGAGCTCGGCGAGCCGACCGCCCGCAAGGTCGGGTTCGGCGCCCCCTGAGCAGCAGGGGCGCCGTAGCAGGCACGTAGAGGACA
>NZ_BMRP01000001.1:138954-172342 GCF_014648695.1 Streptomyces albospinus | reverse complement strand
CGACCACCGGATGCCCTCTTCCGGGCCCCGCGAGCCGTTTCGGACCCGGGCGCCCTGGTCGTCCCGGTCGCCCAGGTATCCCTTTTTCTCTCTTTTTGCTTCCTGCTCCGTTTTTTCGGATTTCCGGCGGAAATCCCTTGCCCGCCGACCGGACGAGAGCGCACGCTGAGCAGAACAGCCGCCCCATCCCGGAGGGTTGCTGCCGGCGCCCCTTGGGTACGACCGCCTACGACCGATTTGTTCGTCCGATCGGCCTTGTCACGCGGGAGGGAACAGCATGATCTGGGAAGCGCTCGGCGCCGTGATCGTCGGACTCGCCATCGCCCTGTCCGCCCGGCGCTGGCTGCCCGAACGGTTCCCCGCGCACGCCCTCACCCTGGCCACCGGGCCGGTCGCCGCGCTGCTCGGAGCGCTGCTGACCCGCTCGATCCTGGGGCCCGGCCACCCCGTCCAGGTGATGGTGGCGGCGGTCGCCGTGGGCGCGGCGCTGCTGTCGGTCCTGGCGCGTCCGCCGCGCCGCCGGGTCCGCCGCCCGGCACCGGCGCTGAAGGGCCACCGGACGGCCTGAGGCCCACCGGACGGCCCGCCGGGCAGCCCGGTGTCCCCTGGACCCGCGTCGGGCGGAGGTCAGGCCGCCAGGCCCAGCGCCGCCATCCGCTTGGTGTGCGCCTCGGTGATCCGCGAGAACATCCGGCCCACCTCGGCCAGGTCGAAGCCGTCGGCGACCCCGCCCACCAGCATCGTCGAGAGCGCATCGCGGTCCGCGACCACCCGCTGGGCCTGCGAGAGCGCCTCGCCCATCAGGCGCCGCGCCCACAGCGCAAGCCGGCCGCCGACCCGCGGCTCGGCCTCGATGGCCGCCCGGACCTTCTCCACGGCGAAGGTGGCGTGCCCGGTGTCGTCCAGCACCGCCAGCACCAGATCGCGGGTGTCCGAGTCCAGCCGGGCCGCGACCTCGCGGTAGAAGTCGCTGGCGATCGAGTCACCGACGTACGCCTTGACCAGGCCCTCCAGCCAGTCCGAGGGCGCGGTCTGGCGGTGGAACTCGTCCAGCGCGGCGGCGAACGGCTCCATCGCCTCGTTCGGCTCCGCCTCGATCCCCGCGAGCCGGTCCCGCAGCCGCTCGAAGTGGTGGAATTCGGCCGAGGCCATTTTGGCCAGTTCGGCCTTGTCGTCCATCGTGGGCGCGAGCTTGGCGTCCTCGGCCAGGCGCTCGAAGGCGGACAGCTCGCCGTACGCGAGCGCGCCCAGCAGATCGATCACAGCGGCCCGGTACTGCGGGTCGGCGGATGCCTGGTCCCAGTCCTGGGCGGCGATCCCGGTGTGTTCCTGCGCGTCGGCAGCGGCGTTGTCAGGCGTCTCCATGACCGGCACAATAGCCCGCCCGACGGCCCGGGGAAGGCCCTGGTCAGCCACCTCCCGATCACCCGTACGAGCGGGGGTCCGGACCGGTGCGGCGTGCCGTGATGAATTCCTCACTCATACAAGCCTTCGGATTCACACGCGACATCCGGGGTACAGTGCTAAAGGACCCGCCGAGTATCGGTGGGTCGTTCCACGAAAGCGGATGCCCGGTCGGTGGCCCGATCGGCTCCAACCGACCGCCCTCCCCCGCGGCGCGTACGAGACATACGCACAGCAGGAGGGACACCGCTCGCGGCGGGAGTGCCTGAGCGATGGCAGTGGTCCCGCGCCCGTCCGGCCCGTCAGGCCGGCGCCGTACGAACCCGTACGAAGGCGCGGTACGACCCCCTTCGCCGCCTCCCACCGCGTCTCACAGAAGAGGCAAGATTCTGTCTACGTTCCGAGAGCTCGGGATTTTCCCCGAGACCGCCGAGGCCCTGGAAGCCGTCGGCATCGTTTCCCCCTTTCCCATCCAGGAGATGACACTCCCCGTCGCCCTTTCCGGCAACGACGTCATCGGCCAGGCCAAGACCGGCACCGGCAAGACGCTGGGCTTCGGCCTGCCGCTGCTGGAGCGGGTCACCGTCCCCGCCGACGTCGAGGCCGGGCGCGCGAAGCCCGAGCAGCTGACCGACGCGCCGCAGGCCCTCGTGGTCGTACCGACCCGTGAGCTGTGCCAGCAGGTCACCAACGACCTGCTGACCGCCGGCAAGGTGCGCAACGTCCGGGTGCTCGCGATCTACGGCGGCCGGGCGTACGAGCCGCAGGTCGAAGCGCTGAAGAAGGGCGTCGACGTGGTCGTCGGCACGCCGGGCCGGCTGCTCGACCTGGCGGGCCAGAAGAAGCTCAGCCTGTCGCAGGTGCGCACCCTCGTCCTGGACGAGGCCGACGAGATGCTCGACCTGGGCTTCCTGCCCGACGTCGAGAAGATCATCCAGCTGCTGCCGGCCAAGCGCCAGACCATGCTGTTCTCGGCGACCATGCCCGGCCAGGTCATCTCCCTGGCCCGCCGCTACATGTCGCAGCCCACGCACATCCGCGCCACCGCGCCGGACGACGAGGGCGCGACGGTCGCCAACATCACCCAGCACGTCTACCGCGCGCACTCCATGGACAAGCCGGAGATGGTCGCGCGCATCCTCCAGGCGGAGGGCCGCGGCCTGGCGATGGTGTTCTGCCGTACGAAGCGGACCGCCGCCGATATCGCCGACCAGCTCGCCCGGCGCGGCTTCGCGTCCGGCGCGGTGCACGGCGACCTCGGCCAGGGCGCCCGCGAGCAGGCGCTGCGCGCCTTCCGCAACGGCAAGGTCGACGTCCTGGTCTGCACCGACGTCGCGGCCCGCGGTATCGACGTCGAGGGCGTGACGCACGTCATCAACTACCAGTCCCCCGAGGACGAGAAGACCTATCTGCACCGCATCGGCCGGACCGGCCGCGCGGGTGCCAAGGGCACCGCGGTCACCCTCGTCGACTGGGACGACATCCCGCGCTGGAAGCTGATCAACAAGGCGCTGGAGCTGCCCTTCGACGAGCCGGAGGAGACCTACTCCACCTCGCCGCACCTCTACGAGCAGCTCGACATCCCCGAGGGCACCAAGGGCATCCTGCCGCGCGCCGAGCGCACCCGCGCCGGGCTGGCCGCCGAAGAGGTCGAGGACCTCGGCGAGACCGGTGGCCGCGGGCGGGGCCGCCGGGGCGGGGCGCCGGCCGCCGAGGAGGAGCGTCCCCGTCGGACGCGTACGCCGCGGCAGCGGCGCCGTACCCGCGGCGGCTCCCTGGTGGACGACACGGCCGCTCCGGAGGCGCAGGCCGGCGAGGCGGTCGAGACCGCCGAGGGCACCGAGGCCGCTGCCGCCGGGCCGCGGACGCCCCGGCGCCGCCGCCGTACCCGCGGTGCGGTGACCGCCACCGCCACTGCCGAGGCCCGCGAGACCACGGCCGCCGCCGCGGTCGCGGAGGCCGCGACGGTCACGGCCGCGGTGGAGCCCGCAGCCCCGGCCGCCGAGGAGGCCCCGGCCGCCGCGCCGCGCCGGCGCCGTACCCGCAGCGCCGCCAAGGCCGCCGTGGACGCGGTGAGCGAGGCGGCGACCGAGACGGTGGAGACGGTCCAGGAAGCGGCTGCGGACGCCGCGCCGGCCAAGCCGAAGCGGACCCGCACCCGGAAGACCGCCGCCGCGAAGGCCGAGGCCGCCGTGGACACCGCGGAGGTCACCGAGGCCGCGGAGGCGGAGGCGCCCGCCAAGCCGAAGCGGACCCGCACCCGCAAGACGGCCGCCGCGAAGGCCGAGGCCGCCGTGGACACCGCGGAGGGCACCGCCGTCGAGGTGGCGGCCCCGGCCAAGCCGAAGCGGACGCGGAAGACCGCCGCCGCCAAGGCCGCCGAGGCCGGCACCGCCGAGGAGGCCCCGGCGAAGCCCAAGCGGACCCGCACCCGGAAGGCCGCCGCCGCCCCGGCCGCGGACGCCCCTGCCGCGGACGCCCCGGAAGCCGCGGAGGCCAAGCCGAAGCGGACCCGGAAGCGCGCCGCGGCCAAGCCCGCGGAGGCCGCGGAGGCCGCTCCCGCGAGCTGACCCGGCACGGTTCCACGACGCACGACCCGGCCCCGCATCCCGCGGGCGCCGGGTCGTCGGCGTCCCGGGGGGTTTTCCCCGCCCGCCCCGATAGCCTCGACCCCATGAGCAGGCCGCCCACCCTCGCCCTCCCCGCATGCGCCCGCGCGTACCGGCTCGACACCGGGCGCGGGGCGTTCGCCGTGCACGACGCCCGCCCCGATGGCGCGCCGATCGGCACCGCCCTCCTGGTGCCCGGATTCACCGGCAGCAAGGAGGACTTCATCGCCCTGCTGGCCCCGCTCGCCGCATCCGGTTTCCGGGCGGTCGCGGTGGACGGCCGGGGGCAGCACGAATCCCCCGGGCCGCGCGATGAACCGGCTTATGCACAAGAGGAGTTGGCCCTCGACGTCCTCGCACAGGCGGATGCCGTACGGGACGGCGGCGGTCCGCTGCATCTGCTCGGGCACTCGCTCGGCGGGCTGATCACCCGCGCCGCGGTGCTGCGCGACCCGGCGCCGTTCCGTTCGCTGACCGTGCTCAGCTCCGGGCCCGCCGCCATCGACGCGTCCCAGCAGACCCGGGTGCGGATGCTGATCGAGGCGCTCGGCACGATGGACATGGAGCGGGTCTGGGAGGCGATGCGCGCGCTGGACCCTCCGGAATCCGCGGACGAGGCGACGCCGCCGGAGATCGGCGCGTTCCTGCGGGAACGCTGGCTGAACACCGTCCCCGAGCAACTGATCGCGACCGGCCGGCAGATGCTGGCGGAGCCCGACCGGGTCGCCGAGCTGGCCCGCACCGGACTGGCCACCCATGTCGTCTCCGGGGCCGTCGACTACGCCTGGCCGGTACCGCTGATGGACGAGATGGCCCGGCGGCTGGCCGCCCGTCGCACGGTCATCGAGGGTGCCGAGCACTCCCCCAACGCCGAACGCCCGGCGAAGACCGCCGAGGCGCTGGCCGGGTTCTGGAGCGAGGTCGGCTAGCCGGGGCCCGAACGGGGCCCTCGTACCGCCGCCCGGCCGGTGTCCGGCAGGACAGCGCCGGGCGGCTCCGCCAGCATCGAGAAGCGGCGCCACCGTCGCCGCCCGGCACCACCGGGAATCCCCGGCACCACCGGCTCCCGGTTTCCCGCTGCCGGCCGCCGGCCGCCGGCTTCGTACGAAGGGCAGGACACCCATGACCCAGCAGCCATCCCAGGGCTTCGCCCTCAGCCGCACCTTCGAGGCGCGCCCGGAGCGGGTGTTCGCGGCCTGGACGACACCGGAGCACTTCGCGTACTGGTTCGGCGGGGAGCTGGCGGTGCCGGTCGAGCGGATGACGATGGATGTCCGGCAGGGCGGCGTATGGAGTCTGGTGATGCACACACCGGACGGCGGTGAGCTGCCGTTCTCGGGCGTCTACGAGGAGGTCGCCGCCCCGGAGCGGCTGGTGTTCACCCTCAAGGACGCCTTCGCGCCGAAGGACGCCGCGGGCGAGACCGTACGGGTCGCCCTCAGCTCCCGCGGGGACGGTACGGAGATGGCGTTCCGCCAGGACGGCGGCAACCTCACCGCCGAGCAGTACCAGCAGGCGGAGGCGGGCTGGTCGGGGTTCTTCGACCGGCTCGCCGAACTCCTCGCGAAGGCCTGACACCGGACGGCTCGCGCCGCCGGTCAGTACTGCCCCTGCACGTGGTCCCAGAACCCGTCGCGCAGCACCCGCCGCAGGTCGGCGTGGCTGCGCAGGGAGTGCCGGAGCAGCGCCTCGGCGGCGGTGAGCAGTTCCTGGTCGACGGTGCCGGGCAGATAGGGATGGCCGGGCAGCAGCTCGGCGGCCCACGCCCGGCCGCGTTCCGCAAGCCACTGGGCGGCGACCCGCGCCCCCACGAACCGGACCTCCTCGCGGGACGGCGCCGGTCCCTCGCCCACCCCCGCCTCCGGGAACTCGCCGGCCGTCCGCCGGGTGACGTACGGCTTGCAGAAGTCCAGGTCGAAGGTGCGCGCACTGTCGACCTCCCACATGAGCGGCTCGGCCTGGTTCCGCCCGCCGGGGGCCTCGATGCCCCAGAGGTGGACCCGTGCGCCGTAGCCCTGCGCCGCCTCCACCGCGGAGACCAGGTCCTCGTCGCCCCCGACGAGCACCGCGTCGCTGATCGCGCGGTGCCGGGCCAGCGTCTCCAGGTCCGTGCGGATCAGGGAGTCGACGCCCTTCTGCTGGTTGTTGGCGTTGAGGTTGCCGAGCCGGACCTTGACGTCGGGCAGCTCGGCGATCCGCTGCTGCTCCTGGGTGTGGATCCGGCGGCGGGCGCCGTCGTACCAGTACACGCGCAGCAGCCGGCTGTCCGGGAAGATCATCCGCGCCTTGTCGATGAACGCCTCGATCAGCCCCTCCGCGTCCAGCTCGAACGCCTTGCGGTCCTCCGTGCCGGCGACCAGGCGCCCGGTAGCGGCGTAGACATAGCCCGCGTCGACGAAGGCGGCATGGGTCGACGGGGTGGTGGCGACCTCGGCGAGGACCCGGGTGAGCAGCTCGTTGGTGCGCTCGACTCCGGCGGCAAGGGCGTCGAGTGCGGTGCGGTCGGTGCTGCCCGTGGGCTGGACGTCGTTCATACCGGGACCCATTGTCCTGGCGCGCGCTCGGCGGGCACAACCGCGCTGCCGGAACGCGGTCCGCACCAGCAATCCTTAGACGAGGAAAAAATTTCCTTAGCGTAGGGAATCATTTCAGCTGTAGGCTCGTTGTACCCATACGGAATGCCCGGCAACGAAGGCGGGCAAGTCGTGTCAATCAGTTCTCCGCAGGAGGATCAGACGAAGGGAGAAGCCGTATGCGCTTCGAGATCATGCGCCTGGACGATGCGGACGGCACCGCCGTGGACAGCACCGTCGTGGACGCCGCCTCCGTCAACCAGATCGTGCAGCAGGCCGCCGCCATAGGCCAGCGCATCTACATCCGCCCGGCCGACGCCGCCGCCCGCTGACCCCGGCCGGCGCGCCCGCCGAAAGACGCACGAGCGCCCCCGTACGCACAGGTCGTACGGGGGCGCCGCCGCGTCCGGGGCCCTCAGGTCCCCTGGATCACCTGGGTCACGCCGTTGATGATCTGCTGCACGGCGAGCGCGGAGAGCATCATTCCGGCGAGCCGCGTCACCAGCACCACCCCGCCGTCCTTGATCACACGGATGATCACCAGCGAGAACCGCATCACCAGGTACAGCACCACGTGGATCGCCGCGATCGCCGCCCAGACCGAGATCTGCGCGGCGACGCCGTGCGCGTGCTGCACCGCGAGGATCACCGACACGATCGCACCCGGCCCGGCCAGCAGCGGCATGCCGAGCGGCACCAGCGCCACGTTGACGTCCTTGGTCTGGGTGGGCTCCTCCGACTTGCCGGTCAGCAGGTCGAGCGCCACCAGCAGGAGCAGCAGCCCGCCGGCGATCATCAGCGCGGGTGTGGAGATGTGCAGCCGCCCCAGGATCTGCTGGCCGAAGAGGCCGAAGACGGCGATGACGCCGAAGGCGACGGCGGCGGCCTGCCAGGCCATCCGCCGCTGCACCTTGGCCGGGCGGCCGGAGGTCAGGGCGAGGAAGATCGGGGTGATACCCGGCGGGTCCATGATCACGAACAGTGTGACAAAGAGGGTACTGAAGACGGCGACGTCGAACACGGTGCTGGCCTTGCGGGAGTCGTACGGGACGTACGGGATGAACAGGATGATCGGGACACGGTGTGGCGGACGGCAACGGCCCGCCACCCGCGGGGAGTTGAGGATGTTCACAAGCGGCGCCCGGCCGGAAGGCACGGGGCGCCGAACGGCGGCCGGCCGGTCCGGCCGGCGCCCGCGGGCTCAGCCGCCCGTGCCGGGAACGGGGAAGGCGCCGGTGGCCCGGCGCACGATCTCGCCGTAGATCTCGGGGTCGGTGGTGTAGTCGCCGAGGCGACAGGTCTTGCGGCTGCCGTGGTAGTCGCTGGAGCCGGTGGTCAACAGCCCGAGCTCGGCGGCCAGCCCGCGCAGCCGGGCGCGCGTCGGGGCGTCGTGGTCCATGTGGTCGACCTCGATGCCGTCGAGGCCGGCCGCGGCCAGGTCGGCCATCGCGCTCTCCGGTACGCAGCTGCCGCGCTTGACGGCCAGCGGGTGCGCGAAGACGGTGACCCCGCCGGCGGCCTTGACCAGCCGGATGGCGTCGAACGGGTCGAGCTCGTGCTTCTCCACGTAGGCCCGGCCGTCGTTGGCCAGCCACTGCGAGGTGAAGGCATCCGACACCGAGCCGACGACGCCGAGCTCGACGAGCGCGGTGGCGATGTGCGGGCGCCCCACGGCGCCGTCGCCGGCGATCCGCGCGACCTGCTCCCAAGTGACCGGCACCCCGAGGTCGCGCAGCTTGCCGACCATGGCCCGGGCGCGCGGCACCCGGTCGTCCCGGACGAGCTCCCGCTCGCGGGCGAGCTCCGGCTCCTCGGGGTCGAAGAGGTAGGCGAGCATGTGCAGGCTGACCCCGTCCAGCCGGCAGGAGAGCTCGGCGCCGGTGACCAGCGTCAGCCCCTCGGGCAGCGCGGCCCGCGCCTCGGCGTGGCCGGCTACGGTGTCGTGGTCGGTCAGCGCGACGACGTCCAGACCGGCGTCCGCGGCATGGCGCACCAGCTCGGCGGGGGTGTCCGTACCGTCGGAGGCCGTGGAGTGGGTGTGCAGGTCGATACGCACGGCACGGACTCCAGACTGCTGCGGGACGGATACGGGGGCGGGGCCGGCGAACGGACGCCGGGCCGCGGGGCACCGTAAGGACTACTCGGGACCACCGGGGACTACAGAAGGATACCGGGCGGCCGGACATGCCCCCGTCGGCCGGCCATCCGGGCCCCGGGACCGCCGCTCAGCTCAGGATGCGCGGCGACAGCGCCCCGCACGGCAGCAGATCCACTTCGGCGCCCGCCTCGCGCAGATCGGTCAGCACCAGCTCGTCGTACATCAGCACCCCCGACCGCTCGGGCCAGGCGATGGCCCACAACCACAGTCCGCGCGCCTCCCCCGCGAAGACCGCACGGTCCGTGGGGGCGCCGTCGACGTGCCACATCGGGGTGGGCCGGCCGGCGGCCAGCACCTTGGCGTGCGGCGACTTCTCCACGCACATACGGGAGCCGGGGTCCAGGCCGTCGATGCCGGCGTAGCGGGCGCCGAGCCCGACGCCCAGTTCCTCGGCGACCAGCAGGAGTTCACCGGGGCCGCCGAGCGGGCCGGGCCCCGAGCAGGCCACGGCGGTGGCCCGGCCGCCGCTGCGGTCGTCGCCGGCGCAGGCCACGCCCGTGAACAGCCAGCCGACGGGCAGCGGCCAGGGCATCCACACGGGCACCTGCGCCCGGTGCACGACAACGCCGAGCGCCTCGACGCTCGGCGGGACGACCGGCTGGAGCGGGTGCACGGCGCCGTGCAGGGCGCACTGCCAGGTGTCGGAAAAGAGACCGGGTGCCCGCACCCGACCTCCGCACTTCGGGCAACTGGGTTCGCCCCTCATAAGGACCAACGGTCCTCCAGGGCTGCCGTCCCGTCAAGGACGATCACCCGACCGGTGTGCCCCGAATCACGTACCCGGTCGCACACTTGGCCGGATTTTCCGCCCTGCCTCCCACTCGCCGAAAAACCAGTTGCGGAGTACATCCATCAGGGCGGCCAACGCATTACGTGCATACGTCAACGATCACGGGAAGGGGAACCCCGGCACGTACAGCAGCGGCCCCGGCGACAGCGCACCCGACGACCCCTTCGACCGGGGCGGCACGGCCGTCGTCTTCGCGGGCGCCGTCCAGCACCTCACCCTCGGTCGGCGAACCGGTCGGCTCCGGGCCGGCCGGGGGCCGGGCGACGCACTGTTCGTCTCGACGTCGCCGGTGGTGATCACGCGAGCAGCCGCCGGAGTCGGCGCGGCGGCGATCCTGCTCCACGAGTCCGCGCTCGGGCCGGGGATGGCCTGCGGGCCGAGGAGTCGGCGCCCCGGCACGCGACCGAGGACCGCGTGATGGTGAGCCGGCGTGACGGCGTGACGGAGCGACGGCGTGACGGAGCGACGGCGTGACGGCGTGACGGCGTGACGGCGTTTGCCAACTCCCTTGTGCAGTAAGCGATCTGACGTCCGGTCCGCAGTGCAACAGCGCGGGCGGGGTGCACCGCGGCCGGGTCAGTCCAGCGGCACGCTCCTGCGCAGCGGATCCCGCAGATCCGTCCCCTGCTGGAGCCAGCGCCCCTCCAGCGCCTCGGCGCCGTGCACCCGCTTCCAGGCGGCCTCGTTCGGCGTCATCGGCAGCAGCGGCAGGAACCGCACCGGCTCCAGCGGCTCGTCCAGCTCCAGATCCCCGACCAGCCCGCCGGGCGCGCTCACCAGGACGGAGCTGAACGGCGCCCCCGGCCACAGCGGCTCGCCCACGTCCAGCGAGGCCCCCGGCGCCACGATCACGCCCTCGACCTGCGGGGAGGCGGCGAGCACGGCCAGCGGGCGGAGGACCTTGTCGGTGTCGGCGCGGCCGGCCCGTACGGACAGCACGAGTTCGGCGCGGGGGCCGCGCAGCGGGTCGGCGACCGCGGCGGTGGGGTCGGCCATCGGCTGGGCGGACATCCCGAGCGTCGCGTAGCGGAGCACGTCGCCGTCCACGAAGCGGAGCACCTCGATGCGGTCGGTGCCGAGGAAGGTGATGGCGGCGCGGGCGTCCGGTTCGCCCAGGGCCGTACGCAACCGGGCCTCGACCAGCGCAAGAACGTCAGACATGCCGCGAGCATAGGCGGAGCCCCGCGCGCCGGCTCCGGCGGCGTCACGGGTTCACGGGCTCTGCGGCAATCGTATGGAACGAGCAAAGGCGAGCCATGGCGCAGCGGGCGGCTGATAGCCTTGCCGTCTGGTCAGGGAATGACGTCGTCCCCCAACGGGGACCGGCCGGAGGAGGTGGGGCTGCGGTGGATCCGAGTCGACCGTGCAGTACCGATAGTTCTCCTGTCATCCCGCCCGCGCAGCGAATCTCCTGAATCCGAGAGCTTCCGTACCCCGCCGTTCAGCGGCGAAACCCGCGAAGTGCCTTTGCGCCGGATGCAGATGACGGAAGAGCGCCTTCGACTCTTACTTCCGTGATGTCCTCGAACTGCCGTCAGCAGTCCCCGCACGGAGCGCCGTCCGCTTTGCGGACGTACGGCCGATGACGCCTCGTACGTCCACGTTCCGGGCAGCGTTGCGCCCCGCGCCCGCCGCTGACGGCCGGCCCGAAGGAGCCTGCCTTGTCGATGATCCGCGACCTGCGCGCCGCCGTCCGCCCGTCCCGGCGCCGCGACGACTCCGAGCCCGCCGCGCCCGCCTGTGCCAACAGCGCGATCGTGGACTGCGGCGTCTACCGCGAGGGCCACCGGGTGCGCAAGCACCTCTCCCCGGCCGAGGCGATGGCCAGCGTGCGGGCCGACGGCGGCTTCGCGTGGATCGGGCTGCACGAGCCGACCGAGGCCGAATTCGCCGGTATCGCCCAGGAGTTCGGGCTGCACCCGCTCGCCGTCGAGGACGCGGTCCACGCTCACCAGCGGCCCAAGCTGGAGCGCTACGACGACACCCTGTTCACGGTCTTCAAGACGGTCCACTACGTCGAGCACGCCGAGTTGACCGCGACCAGCGAGGTCGTGGAGACCGGCGAGGTGATGTGCTTCATCGGGCGGGACTTCATCGTCACCGTGCGGCACGGCGGCCAGGGCTCGCTGCGGGCGCTGCGGCACCGCCTCCAGGACGACCCCGAACTCCTCGCCAAGGGCCCGTCCGCCGTGCTGCACGCCATCGCCGACCAGGTCGTCGACGGCTACATCGCGGTGGCCGGCGCGGTGCAGGACGACATCGACGAGGTGGAGATCGACGTCTTCAGCTCGGGCACCACCGGCAAGGGCGCGGGCGGCAAGGGCGGCGACGCCGGGCGGATCTACCAACTCAAGCGCGAGGTGCTGGAGTTCAAGCGCGCGGTGTCGCCGCTGCTGCGGCCGATGCAGTTGCTGAGCGAGCGCCCGATGCGGCTGGTCGACGCCGACATCCAGAAGTACTTCCGGGACGTCGCCGACCACCTGGCACGGGTCAACGAGCAGGTGCTGTCCTTCGACGACCTGCTCAACTCCATCCTCCAGGCCAACCTGGCACAGGCGGCGGTCGCGCAGAACGAGGACATGCGCAAGATCACCGCCTGGGCCGCGATCTTCGCCGTCCCGACGATGATCGCCGGCATCTACGGCATGAACTTCCAGTACATGCCGGAGCTGCACTGGAAGTACGGGTACCCGGCGATGATGCTGGTCACCGTCGCCATCTGCACCGGGATCCACCGCGGGTTCAAGCGCAACGGGTGGCTGTGACGGGCAGGTGACCGTGAGACGGCCGGCCACCGCTCCGGCCGGGGGTCCGGGGGTCGCCCCCGAGGGACACCGCAAGCGCAACGGGTGGCTGTGACGGTGGCTGTGAGGCCGCGGCGTCCCAGCTCCTGGGCGCCCGGGGGCGGCTGCCGCGCCGCCCATTAGGCTGAGCCGTATGACGGAGACCGTGTCACAGGCCCTGCACGATCGGGCGCTCATCGAAGAGGCCACGAAGAAGTCCGGCCTCATCTGGGTGCGGGGGACGGCCGGGCCGGCGCGGGCGCTGTGGCACGTGTGGCACGACGGGGCCGCCTGCCTCGTCGGCGGCCCCGGCGAGCAGCCGCTGGACGATCTGGGGCTCGCCGACGGCGGGCCGGCGACGGTCACCGTACGCAGCAAGGACAAGGGCGGCCGGCTGGTCGCCTGGCAGGCCCGGGTCCACGAGCCGGCGCCGCGGAGCGAGGCGTGGCAGGCCACCGTCGAGGAGCTGAAGGGCAAGCGGCTCAACGCGCCGGACGCGGACACCCTTACGGAGCGCTGGGCGCGCGAGTGCCGGGTGCTGCGGTTGGAGCCGGCCGGCGGGGCGGTGCAGCGCCCCGGGCTGATGCCCGACGACGCGCAGGCCGCGCCGCCGCTGGCGTCGCCCGCGACCACCCGGCGGCCGATCCCCGCCGCGCTGCCGAAGCTGCTGCGCCGGGGCCGCAGGGGCTGACCCGACGGCCCGCCGCCGTCAGCCGGCCCCCGGGATCTGCTTGCCGTAGTCGACGACCTGGCTGTCGTCCGGGGTCTTCAGGTCGACGCTCTTGCCCCAGTCGTCGAGCCGGACCTCCCCCGCGCCGCCCGCGCGCTGGAGCCGCAGCGGGTACGGGGCGCCCTCCAGGGAGACGTCCAGGTTGCCGCCGGAGCCGGCGCCGGCGGTGAGCCGGACGGTGCGGACGCCGCTGACGCTGCCGTGCTCGCCGACGGTCAGTGCGCCGTGCAGGCCGAGGAGGCCGGCGAGCAGTGTGTCCTTGTCGGTGAAGCCGCTGAAGCGCTGGTAGACGGGGTCGGCGGCGGGCACCTTGACGTACTTGCCGCCGAGCTTGGCGGCGGTCGCGGACGCGGACCCCGAACCGCCCTTCTCACCGGCCCAGAACGCCGCGTCCGCCTTCAGGTAGAGCGCGTCGCCGATCCGCAGCAGCTGGAACCCGGCGGCCTTCGTGGACAGTTCGCCGCGTGCGCCGTTCTTCGCGAGGCGCATGTCCAGCTTGTAGGTGCCGCCCTGGCTGACGACGTTCCCGGAGAGGTGGACCGAGTCCGCGCCCTTGGCCGCGGCCTGCGCCTTGGACTCGATGGTCGCCGCCGGCAGCTTGCCCACCCCGTTGGTGCCGGCGTCCGGGTCCCCCGCGCCGCAGCCCGCCAGCACCCCGGTCAGCGCCGCGCACACCGCCGCCACCCGCGCCGCCCGCCCCGTACGGCGGGGTGCGGCCGGCGGCCGGGGGGTCGCGGCCGGGGGGAATGCAGTCACGTCGGCTCTGCCTCCTGATGCGGGTGACCTCGACAGCAAACCGCAGCGTACCTGGGACGTACACGCGGTTCCGCCGGATACGTGGCGGCCACCATACGGCCGTTCCCGCCGGGCCGGGGGCAATCGGAGCGCGCTAGCCTGAACCCGAACCAATGCTGTATTCCGGCTCAACAGCGCGCTGTTCCAAACGATCCGAACGGACCGGATGAACCGCACGAAACGGACCGGTTGAACTGAACGAAAGGGAGAAGGGCGGCGCTCTGCATGGCGGTGGTCACCCCCCGGGTCTTCGTCTCCCATCTCTCCGGCATCGCCGTGTTCGACCCCAACGGCGACCAGGTCGGCCGGCTGCGGGACCTGGTCGCGCTGCTCCGGGTCGGCGCCCGGCCGCCGCGGCTGCTGGGGCTCGTCGTCGAGGTGATCAGCCGGCGCCGGATCTTCCTGCCCATGACCCGGGTGACCGGCGTCGAGTCCGGCCAGGTCATCACCACCGGCGTCATCAACATGCGGCGCTTCGAGCAGCGGGCGTCCGAGACGCTGGTCTTCGGCGAGCTGCTGGACCGGCGAGTGCGGCTGGTCGACACCGGCGAGGAGGTCACCGTCCTCGACATCGGCATCACCCAGCTTCCGGCCCGCCGCGACTGGGAGATCGACAAGGTCTTCGTACGGCGCGGCAAGGGCGGGCCGCTGCGCCGCAAGGGAGAGACGCTGACCGTGGAGTGGTCGGCGGTGACCGGGTTCTCGCGGGAGGAGCACGGGCAGGGCGCGGAGAACCTGCTGGCCACCTTCGAGCAGCTGCGGCCCGCCGACCTCGCCGGGGTGCTGCACCACCTCTCCCCCAAGCGGCGCGCCGAGGTCGCCGCCGCCCTCGACGACGACCGGCTGGCCGACGTCCTGGAGGAGCTCCCGGAGGACGACCAGATCGAGATCATCGGCAAGCTGAAGGACGAGCGGGCCGCCGACGTCCTGGAGGCGATGGACCCCGACGACGCCGCCGACCTGCTCTCCGAGCTGCCCGAGGAGGAGAAGGAGCGGCTGCTGACCCTGATGCGCCCGGAGGAGGCGGCGGACGTCCGGCGGCTGATGGCCTATGAGGAGCGCACCGCGGGCGGGCTGATGACCACCGAGCCGATCGTGCTGCGCCCGGACGCGACCGTCGCGGACGCGCTGGCCCGGGTGCGCGACCCGGACCTCTCCCCGGCGCTCGCCGCCCAGGTGTACGTCTGCCGGCCGCCGGACGAGACGCCCACCGGCAAGTACCTGGGTCTGGTGCACTTCCAACGGCTGCTGCGCGACCCGCCGTTCACCCTCGTCAGCTCCATCGTGGACACCGATCTGCCGGCCCTGCCGCCGGACACCCCGCTGCCCGAGGTGACCAGCTATCTGGCGGCGTACAACATGGTCGCGGCGCCGGTGGTGGACGAGAGCGGGGCGCTGCTGGGCGCGGTCACCGTCGACGACGTCCTGGACCATCTGCTGCCGGAGGACTGGCGGGAGGCCGAACTGCACCGCGCCCCGCCGCCCGGGCTGGCCGGCGTACGGGCGCACGAGGAGGCCGGCGATGGGCGCTGAGGAGCGGGAGAGCGCCCGGGAGCGGCGGGCGAACGGCGCCTCGGCGCTGCGCCGGGGCGGCGCCGGCGAGCGGCACGCGGAGCGCCGCCGGGTGCGGCTGGACCAGCCTCGGGTGCCGCGCCGTACGTTCTTCCCGGAGTACGACCCGGAGGCGTTCGGGCGGATGTCCGAGAAGATCGCCCGCTTCCTGGGGACCGGCCGGTTCATCGTCTGGATGACGGTCGCCATCATCCTGTGGATCGGCTGGAACGTCACCGTGCCGGGCAGTCTGCGGTTCGACAACTACCCGTTCATCTTCCTGACCCTGGCGCTGTCCCTCCAGGCGTCGTACGCGGCGCCGCTGATCCTGCTGGCGCAGAACCGGCAGGACAACCGCGACCGGGTCACCCACGAGCAGGACCGCAAGCAGAACGAGCGCTCCATCGCCGACACCGAGTACCTGACCCGGGAGATCGCGGCGCTCCGGCTGGGCCTGGGCGAGGTCGCCACCCGCGACTGGATCCGCTCCGAGCTGGAGGACCTGCTGCGGGAGCTGGAACTGCGGCAGCTGGTCGACGCGGAGAGTGACGAACGCGACCGCTGACGGGGCTTTCCGGAGGCCCCCTCGGGCGCCGTACCATCGGGGCATGGCCAACGACACTGCCCCCTCCACCGGCACACCGAGCGAGGACGCGATCCGCGACGCGCTCGCGACGGTGAACGACCCCGAGATCCACCGCCCCATCACCGAGCTGGGGATGGTCAAATCGGTGGACATCGCGGCGGACGGCGCGGTGGCGGTCGTGGTCTACCTCACCGTCTCCGGCTGCCCGATGCGCGAGACGATCATCAGCAGCGTGCGCGGGGCCGTCGAGCGGGTACCGGGCGTCACCGGCGCGAGCGTCGAGCTGGAGGTGATGAGCGACGAGCAGCGGCGCGAACTGGCGGCTTCGCTGCGCGGCGGCACCGCCGAGCGCGAGGTGCCCTTCGCCCAGCCCGGCTCGCTGACCCGGGTCTACGCCGTGGCCTCCGGCAAGGGCGGCGTCGGCAAGTCCTCGGTGACCGTCAACCTCGCCGCGGCGATGGCCGCCGACGGGCTCAAGGTCGGTGTCGTGGACGCCGACATCTACGGCCACTCCGTCCCGCGGATGCTGGGCGCCGACGGGCGGCCCACCCAGGTCGAGAACATGATCATGCCGCCGTCGGCGAACGGCGTGAAGGTCATCTCGATCGGCATGTTCACCCCCGGCAACGCCCCCGTCGTCTGGCGCGGCCCGATGCTGCACCGCGCCCTCCAGCAGTTCCTCGCCGACGTCTACTGGGGCGACCTGGACGTCCTCCTGCTGGACCTGCCCCCGGGCACCGGCGACATCGCCATCTCGGTGGCCCAGCTGGTGCCGAACGCCGAGATCCTGGTGGTCACCACCCCGCAGCAGGCCGCCGCCGAGGTCGCCGAGCGCGCCGGTTCGATCGCCGTGCAGACCCACCAGAAGATCGTCGGCGTGGTGGAGAACATGTCCGGGCTGCCCTGCCCGCACTGCGACGAGATGGTCGACGTCTTCGGCACCGGCGGCGGCGAGCGGGTCGCCGAGGGCCTGACGAAGACGACCGGCGCCCAGGTCCCGGTGCTCGGCTCCATCCCGATCGACGTCCGGCTGCGCGAGGGCGGCGACGAGGGCAAGCCGGTGGTGCTCACCGACCCCGACTCCCCCGCCGGCTCGGCGATCCGCGCCATCGCCGGCAAGCTGGGCGGCCGGCAGCGCGGCCTGGCGGGCATGTCGCTGGGGATCACCCCCCGCAACAAGTTCTGACGCCCCGGGAGCCGGCCGCTCGCCTCCCGTACGAGCCGACTCCCCCACGACGCCGATAGGGCGGACCCGCCGGCGGGTCCGCCCTATCCGCTGCGCCTGCTCAGCCCTTGTACGCGCCCAGGTCCTCGATCACCGAGAAGCCGAGGCCGTACGCGCTCATCCCCCGCCCGTACGCGCCGAGGTGCACGCCCTCCGCTCCGTCCGCGCCGGACGTGCCGGCCAGCACCCAGCCGTACTCGGACTCCCGGTAGCAGAACGGCGTCGGCTCCCCGTCCACCGGGAGCATCAGCTCGTTCCAGCTCTCGCCTTCGAGGTCGTCGGCCAGCTCCCAGGCGATCATCGTCTGCTGGTCCAGCCAGTCCTGGCGCAGCGACCGGTCCATCTGGGTCGGCCAGGTGTGCGCGAGCAGCCCGGACCCGGCGAGCCAGGCGGCCGTGGAGACCGAGGTGGCGTCCAGGACGCCGGTGCCGTCGGCGCTGCGCCGTACGGGCCGGCTGGCGACCGTCACCACCACCGCGAACCGCTCGGACTCCTGGGTCTCCACCTTGATGGTCGGCTCCGCGCCGTGCCCCGTCGCGCCGTGCTCCACGGTGCCGTCCGCGGCCGAGCCGACCTGCATCAGCCACCGTGGTCCGGTGAAGGCCTCGTCGAGGCCGTACCACGGGAATGCGGCCAGCAGATAGCCGTCGGCCTTGCGGCCGGCATCGGCGGACACCTCTTGGGTGACTGTCCGACTCGTCGTCTCCATCTGCGCGGAGCCTCCTTGTTGCCCTTCGTCGTGGGCGGCCCGCCCCCCTCAGGCGACCTCACCCCGGACTCCGGGAGCATAGCCAGTGCGGTCAACACAGCCGGGCATACAGAAGTATCAGGTGGCGTCGGCGTCGAACGGCGGAGACTCGCGGTGGGCCGGGTCCGCGCGCTTCTTGAGCAGGTCGGGGCCTCCGGAGGAACCGGCCGGGGGCTCCTTGGAGAGGTTCGGGCGGGAGCCGTTCGAGGGAGCGGCGGAAGCCGTCGAGGCCGCCGCGGAGACCGTCGCGGTGCTCTCCCGGACGACGTCGGTGACCTCGGCCATCTCCTTCTTCAGGTCGAAGCCGTCGCGCAGTTCGTGAAGCTCCTTGAGGCCGTACTCGTCCTTCTCCAGGACGTGCTTGCGCACGAAGTTCCTGGGCTTGAGGTCCTCGAACTCGAAGTCCTTGAACTCCGGGCCCAGCTCGCTGCGGATGTCTTCCTTGGCGCTGTCGGAGAACGCCCGGACCTTGCGGATGAAGCCGGTCACGTCCTGGATGACCTTGGGCAGCTTGTCCGGCCCGAAGATCAGCACCGCGAGGACCACGATCGCAATCAGCTCCAGGGGTCCTATGTCGAAGAACACCTTGCGACTCCTTGGGTAATCCGCGGCCTTCGAGGGCCTATGGGCCAGGCCACCTCTCACGGTACCTGGCCCGACGCGTCGGGCGGGAGTCGCCCGCGCCAACACCGTCCAAACGATCAGCCCTGGCTCGACGAACCCAGTGTGAGCCGAACCGACCGCTCCGTGCCGCCCCGTTGGAGCGTCAGGGTGAGCATGTCACCGGGCCGGTGGCTGCGGACCTTGACGATCAGCTCCTGGCCGCTGTGTATCGGGGCGCCGTCCACCTGCGTGATCACATCCCCCACCTTGATGCCGGCCTTCGCGCCCGGCCCACCGGGGACGACCGGCGGTTTGCCGTCCTTGGTGCGGTCGCTGACCCGGGCGCCGTCCCCGGCGTACTCCATCTCCAGGGTCACCCCGATCACCGGATGGGTGGCCCGGCCGGTGTTGATCAGCTCCTCGGCGACCCGCTTGGCCTGATTGATGGGTATGGCGAAGCCCAGGCCGATGCTGCCGCCCTGGCCACCGCCGCCGTCCAGCCCGCCGGTGCTGCTGTCCGCGGCCCGGATCGCGCTGTTGATGCCGATCACCCGCGCCTTGCCGTCGACCAGCGGACCGCCCGAATTGCCCGGGTTGATGGGTGCGTCGGTCTGGAGCGCGTCGACATACGACACCTCGCTCCCGTCGCCCTTCTGCCCGCCCGCGGTGATCGGCCGCTGCTTGGCGCTGATGATCCCGGAGGTGACGGTGTTGGCGAGGTCGTACGGCGCCCCGATCGCCACCACCGGATCGCCGACCTGCGCCGCGTCCGAGTCGCCCAGCGTCAGCGGATGCAGTCCGGTGACACCGTCCACCTGCACGACGGCGAGGTCGTAGCCGCCGTCCTTTCCGACGACCCGCGCCTTGGCGGTCTGCCCGCCGCTGAACGTCACCGATATCTCGCCGCCGGACCCGGCCGGTTCGACGACATGGTTGTTGGTCAGGATGTGGCCCTGCCGGTCGAGGACGAACCCGGTGCCGGTGCCCTGTTCGGCGTTGCCGCGGACATGCAGGGTCACCACGCCGGGCAGCGCCGCCTGCGCGATCCCGGCGACGCTCTCCGGGCTGCGGCTGACCTGCTCCCCCCTCGCCTGCGGCAGCTTGATGTCGTCGATCCCGCCGTTCCGCTCGATGTACGCGCCGACCCCGCCGCCGACCCCGCCCGCGAGCAGCGCGAGAACCACGGCGCCGACCGCCATCGGGAGGCGCCTGCCGCTCCGGACCGGTGGCGGCGGGACGGCCGGGCCGCCGTGCAGGGGCGCGCTCCAGGGGTCGTACTGCTGCCAGGCGCCCGGGGCGACGGGGAGCCGGTGCGGGGCGGCATACGGGGCGGCCGGGGGCGCGGGGCGGGGGCCGCCGTCGCCGGGGTGCGGGACGAAGCCGCCCGCCGCGGGCTCGTGCGTCAGCTGCGGGCCCGAGGGCGCGGACGCGGGGGCGGCCGGGGCCTGCGGGGCGGGCGGGTGCGGGCCTCCGGGGTGCGGTTCGGCGTCCTGCGGGGCGGCGGGGCGCGGTACCGGGCCCCCGGCCTTGAGGAGCTGCGGCCCGGGGGCACCGGCCGGCGCGGCCGGGCGGGGGTGCGGGGCGTCGGCCGCCGCGGCCCCCGCCTCCGGCGGGAGCACCGTGCCGTGCGCGGGGGTCGCCATCGGCCGCTGCACCAGCGGTGCGGGCGCCCACGGGCCGGGACCGCCGTACGGGGGCGTGCCGTACGGGTCCTCGGCATGCAGCGGCTGCGGGCGCCGGGGCGCACCGCCGTCGGCCTCGGCGCTGGCGGTGGCGGGGGACGGCACCGGGTCCGCCGCGGGCGCGCCGCTGTCCGGGGCCGCACCGCGCGGTGCGGGCTCCGTACGGGGGTGGGGCTGCGCCTCGTCCGGGGCCCCGGCGGGCACCTGACCGAGCGTCACGGTGGCGGCTGCACGCTCCTCACGGGGCGCCGCGGCCTCCTGGTCCGTACCCGTCGCGGCAGGTGCCGGGTCCGCTGCCGCGCCCGGTATCGCCCCCGGCACGGCGGCCAACTCCGCCGTGACAGCGGTCCGTTCGGCCGCCTCGGCGGATACCGCCGGGTCCGCCGGATCCACCGCGTCCGCCGTTGCGGCCGCTCCGGCCGCGGGATGGGCGCTCCGCGCCGCCCCGGGCCGGCCGGCCTCGGCGGGCGGTTGCGGGCTCGGGGTGTGTCCCGGGCGGCTCCACCACTTCAGCTTCGACCCGGCGGCCCTAGCCTCGTCCATGCTCTCCCCAACGATTCGCCCGCGGTCACGCGCGGGCCAGCGCCACCCGGGGCCGTCCGGCGACACGCCCCAGGGGCACGCGCCCGCACAAGGGCGCGCCACCCGACAGCGATTCAACCAGCTCCGCGCGGAACTGCGCAGATCCCGGTCAGTGCGAACCGCGGGCGGTGGGTGCGGCGGAGGCCGCCGAGCCGAGCAGGGGCCGCATCGGCTCCAGCGGCGGGAGCGCGCTCCGGCCGGCGAAGACGGTGCCGGTCGTGACGGTCAGCGGCGCGAAGCGGAACGCCGATGCCGGACCGGTGGCGGCTATCAGGGGCGAGAGGCCGAAGCGTCCGGGCGCCGGGCCGGCGGCCGGGACGGCATCCGAGGGCCGGGCCTCGCCCGGGGCGTAGAGCGTCATGGCGCTGGGGGCCGGGGCGGTGGTGGGGTCGGCCACGGCGGGCCAGGAGCCGGGACGGGGATCCCTGGTCGTCAGGAACTCGTCGCGGGACAGCGGGACGGCACCGGCCGCGGGGCCAGCGGTGAGCGGGGTGACGGCGCTGCCGCTGCCCTCGGCACGGGGGCCGGGGGCGTCCACGGCCGCCTCCAGCGGGAGGGCGCCGCCGAGCGCGAAGGCCGCGAGCGAGACCGCACCGGCCGCCGCGAAGGCGAACCGGCGCCGCTGCGGGCCGCTGCGCTCCGGCTCCTGCACCCGGAAGCCGCGCACCCGCGGCTGCGGGGGGACGGCGGCCATGGCAGGGCCGAGGTGGTTCTCCGACGGGACATAGCGGAACGAGCCGCCGCCGCGGGCGAATTCACCGCGCCCGAACATGCCGTCGCCGAGTCGGCTGCCGCTGCCGAGCCGGCTGCCGGGGCCGCTGGCGTCGCCGCCGGGCAACTGCTGAAGGCGCGCCAGCAGCCCCTCGGACGGGCCGGGGGGCGCGGTCTGCGCGAACACGCTTTTCAGCCGACGCTGGGCGTCGGCTTCCGCCTTGCACTTACCGCACGTCGCGAGGTGCGCCAGCACCCGCTCGCGCGCGTCATGCCCCAATTCGCCGTCGACCAGGGCCGCGAGGCGGTCGCCGAGATGCTGCTCGGCGGGGGACGGACCGCCACTGACGCTCACGCGATTCCGACCTCCCTTGTGGGCACCACGGCCAGCGACCGCTGCTCTTCGCGCTCCTCGGCACGCGCCGCCGGGGAGCGGTGCTTGAGCGCCTTGCGCAGGTGGGAGCGGCCACGGTGGATCCGGCTGCGGACCGTGCCGAGCTTGACGCCGAGGGTCGCGGCGATCTCCTCGTACGACAGGCCCTCGATGTCGCAGAGCACCACGGCGGCGCGGAACTCGGGCGCGAGGGTGTCCAGCGCCTGCTGCACATCGGCGTCGAAGTGGGTGTCGTTGAAGTGCTGCTGCGGGGAGGGCTCGCGGCTGGGGAGCCGCTCGGCGGCGTCGTCACCGAGCGCGTCGAAGCGGATGCGCTGGCGGCGGCGGACCATGTCGAGGAAGAGGTTGGTGGTGATGCGGTGCAGCCAGCCCTCGAACGTGCCGGGGGTGTACGTCGACAGCGAGCGGAAGACGCGGACGAACACCTCCTGGGTCAGGTCCTCGGCGTCGTGCTGATTGCCGGTGAGGCGGTATGCGAGGCGGTAGACCCGGGCGCTGTGGGTGCTGACGATCTCCTCCCACGTGGGCGGAGTCCACGCCTGGGCATCCGAGATGTCGGCGAAGGTCGCGGTGGGTGCGTCGGCGATGGGGGCCCCTCCCATGGCCTTGGGGCCGTGGGGGCGGAAACGGTCAGCGGTGTCGGTCACGGATTTCGGCTCGGCGAACGACCGTCGCAAGCGCCTGCGCACTTTTCGGTCACCCGCCGCAGCCGCACCTCCCCTGGTGGCTCTGGTGGTGTCCAGTAGAGCCCCTACCATATCCACCTCGCCCGTTAGCTCCGGATAAGCAGTTTTGACCAGCATTTGGTGCTGCTTCTGTTCCTGCCGTGTTTCTCGCCTGGTGTCGTGCGCGGTATTCACCGGTGCGTCCCCCCGTCTCTCCCCCTGCCCCTTCCTAACGCCCGGTCCCATCTGCGGGTTCCCGCACACAGCGGATACAGTCACGGTTGCGTCAACTACGGGGACAGGAGAGGGCCATTACCGGCAACCGGCAGACGAACTTGGCATTCGCCGAGGCGTACGGCGCCGGGACCATCGACGAGGCCGCCGACGACGCTCTGCGCTGGTCCCGCGCCCGCGCCCGGGAGGCCGGGATCCGCGCGGTGACGACCGGCACCGGCGCGGCCCTTCGGCTGCTCGCCGCCACCGCGGACGCCAAGGCGGTCGCCGAGATCGGCACCGGCACGGGGGTGTCCGGCATCTATCTCCTGCACGGCATGCGCCCCGACGGCGTGCTGACCACCGTGGATCTCGAACCGGAGCGGCAGGCGTTCGCCAAGCAGGCGTTCCGCGCGGCGGGCTTCGCCGGCAACCGCGCCCGCTTCATCCCCGGCCGGGCCCTCGACGTCCTGCCGCGCCTCGCGGACGGCGGCTACGACCTCGTCTTCTGCGACGGCGACCTCATGGAGTGCCTCGAATACCTCGCTGAATCGTTGCGGCTGCTGCGCCCCGGGGGCCTGGTCTGCTTCCAGGGCGTCTTCGCGGAGGGCCGTACCGTCGATTCCGCGGAGCAGCCGGCGGAGGTGCTGCGGCTGCGCGAGCTGCTGCGGGCCATACGGGAGAGCACCGCGCTGATCCCGTCCCTGCTGCCGGTGGGCGACGGGCTGCTCTGCGCGGTCAAGCGCGGCTGAGCTGCGGCGGAGCACCGGGAGGTCCGCCGAGAAGCACCGGGAGGTCCGCGGAGAACGGACACCGCGCAGCGCGGAGACGACTCGGCCCCGGCAGGCCGCACGCGTTCGTGGCGCGCAGCCTGCCGGGGCCGGGGTATTCGGCTGGAGGTACCGGGGGCCAGCCCCCGAAAAACCGCAGCGGTTTCTCCGCCCTCGTCAGACGGTGACCTTCTCCAGGGCCTCACCCAGGGCCTTGGCCTCGTCGGGGGTCAGCTCGACGACGAGCCGACCGCCGCCTTCGAGCGGAACGCGCATGACGATGCCCCGCCCCTCCTTGGTCACCTCGAGCGGGCCGTCGCCCGTCCGCGGCTTCATGGCCGCCATGCTCGTTCCCCTTCCTGAAACCAGCTCATCTCAGCCGACGGCCTTGATAGGCGCGTGTCACCGGCATCGAACACATTGCTTCCAGGCCATTATCCCGCATCGAACGACCCGATGACCAACATCAGGGGGCATCCCTTTTGCAACGCGCTCCCGCAAACCCACCCAATTCGGGGAGGGGGCTGCCATACTTCGCCTCTCCTCGCCACCCGACGCGCCCGCAATCTTTGACGTACGTCACATGCCGACGGCGGATGATCTCCGGCATCCTGAGCGCTGGCTGCCGTTACCGGGCAGTCCAGAGCCGCGACGGAGGGGACACTCCACTATGGCCGACACCGTGCTCTACGACGTGACCGACGGACTCGCGACGGTCACACTCAACCGCCCCGACGCGATGAACGCGATGAACACGGAGGCGAAGGTCCTGCTCCGGGACATCCTCCAGGAAGCCGCCGCCGACCGGGCCGTACGGGCGGTGCTGCTGACCGCCACCGGGCGCGCCTTCTGCGTCGGGCAGGACCTCAAGGAGCACATCGGCCTGCTGGCCGAGGACCGGGCGACCGGCACCGGCGGCACCATGAACACCGTGCGTGACCACTACAACCCCATCGTCACGGCGCTGACCGAGATGCCCAAGCCGGTCGTGGCGGGCGTCAACGGGGTCGCCGCGGGCGCCGGGGCGGGCTTCGCGCTGGCCGCCGACTACCGCGTGGTCGCCGACTCCGCCTCCTTCAACACCTCGTTCGCGGGCGTCGCGCTGACCGCCGACTCCGGGATGTCCTGGACGCTGCCGCGGCTGATCGGCCACGGCCGGGCCACCGATCTGCTGCTCTTCCCGCGCTCGGTCAGCGCCCAGGAGGCGTACGACCTGGGCATCGCCAACAAGGTCGTCCCGGCGGACACGCTGGCCGACGAGGCCGCGGCCATCGCCCGCCGGCTGGCCGAGGGCCCGACCGCCGCCTACGCCGCGATCAAGGAATCGCTGGCCTTCGGCGCCGGGCACTCGCTCGCCGAGACCCTGGGCAAGGAGGACGAGCTCCAGGTCCGGGCCGGCGCCTCGGAGGACCACCACATCGCGGTCGAGGCGTTCGTGAAGAAGGAGAAGCCGACCTTCCTGGGGCGCTGACCCCGGGACGGCCCCGGCGGCTCAGCCGGCCGCCGCCTCCACCGCCGCGCGCACATGGCAGTCCGCGAGATGGTCGTTGACCAGGCCGCACGCCTGCATCATGGCGTACGCGGTGGTGGGGCCGACGAAGCGGAAACCGCGCTTCTTCAGATCCTTTGCGAGAGCTATGGACTCGGAGGTGGTGGGCTGCACATCGCCCACGGTGCGCGGCGCGGGGCGGCAGGCCCGGTCGGGAGCGTAGGACCAGATGAGGGCGTCGAGCTCGCCGGGGGCCAGCTCGGCGGCGATCCTGGCGTTGTCGATCGTCGCGGCGATCTTGGCGCGATTGCGGATGATGCCGGGATCGGCGAGCAGCCGCTCGGCGTCCGCGTCCGTGAACCGCGCCACCGCCGCGATCCTGAAGCCCGCGAACGCGGTGCGGAACCCGGTGCGGCGCCGCAGGATCGTGATCCACGACAGCCCGGACTGGAACGCCTCCAGGCTCATCCGCTCGAAGAGCGCGTCATCGCCGTGGACCGGCAGGCCCCACTCCGTGTCGTGGTACGCGCGGTAGTCCGCCATCTGCTCGGACTCCATGCCCCACGGGCAGCGCGGAATGCCGTCCGGAGCCGTCACCACACCGCTCATGCCCGACCCTCCCCTTCTTCATTTCCGTCTCCACCGGCTTCCGGGCCGCCCGGCGCCGCCGGGCCGCCGGGCGCGTCCGGGGCCCCGGGCCGCTCGTCCTTCCCGGCCGGTCCGCCCGCGGGCCGGACGTCCTGCACCGGGCCCTCCTGGGCCGGGGCGTGCGGGGCTCTGGTGTCCTGGATCAGGCCGGGGCCGCCCATGGCCGCGGCATGCGCACCCGCCAGCGCCGCCTCCAGCTCGGCGATCCGGGCGTCCCGCTCGGCCAGCTCGGCGCCGAGGCGGTCCAGGACGTCGTCGACGTCGTCCATGCGGTAGCCGCGGACGACCACGGGCAGCCGGACGGCCTCCACATCGGCGCGGGCCACCGGGCGGTCCTGCGGCAGCGGGTCGTGCAGCTGGTCCGGCTCGGTGTCCTGAAGCCCGCCGCCGTCCCCTCCGGCGTCACCTCCGCCGACGACGACAAGCGTGACCGCGGCGACCACCACGACCATCGCGATCAGCATGAACCAGAACACGACCAACTCCCCGGACTCTGTGTCTCCCCTGATCGTGCCATGCAGGTCTGACAGTTAGGGTCGCTCCCGGACCACGGAGAGGGAGTCAACGGAATGCTGCGGCTGGGAAAACGCGAGTTCGGGACGCATGAGCCGGTGATCATGGCCATCGTCAACAGGACCCCGGACTCCTTCTACGACCAGGGCGCGACCTTCCGCGACGAACCCGCGCTGCACCGCGTGGAGCAGGCGGTCGCCGAGGGCGCCGCGATCATCGACATCGGCGGCGTCAAGGCCGGCCCCGGCGAGGAGGTGAGCGCCGAGGAGGAGGCCCGCCGTACGGTCGGGTTCGTCGCCGAGGTGCGCCGCCGCCACCCCGATGTGGTGATCAGCGTCGACACCTGGCGGCACGAGGTCGGCGAGGCGGTCTGCGAGGCCGGCGCGGATGTGCTCAACGACGCCTGGGGCGGCGTCGATCCGCGGCTCGCCGAGGTCGCCGCCCGGTACGGCGCCGGCCTGGTGTGCACCCACGCGGGCGGCGTCGAGCCGCGTACCCGGCCGCACCGGGTGACGTACGACGACGTGATGGCCGACATCCTGCGGGTGACGCTCGGACTGGCGGAGCGGGCCGTGGAGTTGGGCGTACGGCGGGACGGGATCATGATCGACCCGGGGCACGACTTCGGGAAGAACACCCGGCACAGCCTGGAGGCGACCCGGCGGCTCGGCGAGATGGCGGAGACCGTTCCCCGAGCTCTCGGCTTCGCTCGGGCAGGGGACACCCCCTTGCCGGTGCTGGTCTCGCTGTCCAACAAGGACTTCGTCGGCGAGACCCTCGACAAGCCGGTCAAGGAGCGGGTGCTGGGCACCCTGGCGACCACCGCGGTGTCCGCCTGGCTCGGCGCCCGGGTCTACCGCGTCCACGAGGTCGCCGAGACCCGGCAGGTGCTCGACATGGTCGCCTCGATCGCCGGCCACCGGCCACCGGCGGTCGCCCGCCGCGGCCTGGCCTGAGGAGACCGCCGGGGGACGGCCCTGGGGGCGTGAGCACAGATCCCCTAGGGGATGCCCGCGCCCCCTGCGGGGCCACAACGGGGTGGGCGGGGGCGGTATTCCCGTGGTCGGGGTGACCTGGTGCCTGCCGCCCCCTGCCCGCCGGACGGGGCCTAGATCCCGACCTCCTTGGTCACCAGCGCGATCGCCTCGTCCACGTCGTCGCTGATGTGGAACAGCTCCAGGTCGCGCGGCGACGCCTTCCCCTGGGCGACCAGGGTCTCGCGCAGCCAGGCGACCAGCCCGCTCCAGTAGTCCGTGCCGAACAGCACGATCGGGAAGCGGGTGACCTTGCGGGTCTGGACGAGGGTCAGCGCCTCGAAGAGCTCGTCCAGGGTGCCGAGCCCGCCGGGGAGGACGACGAACCCGCGCGCGTACTTCACGAAGCAGGTCTTGCGGACGAAGAAGTAGCGGAAGTCGACCCCGAGGTTCACATAGTCGTTCATCCCCTGCTCGAAGGGGAGCTCGATGCCGAGCCCGACGGAGGTCCCGCCGGCCTCACTGGCGCCCTTGTTGACGGCCTCCATGGCCCCCGGACCGCCGCCGGTGATCACGGAGAAGCCGGCCTTGACCAGCGCCGCGCCGATCCGCACCGCGGCGTCGTACTCCGCCGAATCGCGCGGCGTACGGGCCGAGCCGAAGACGCTCACGGCCGGGCCCAGCTCGGCCAGCGCGCCGAAGCCCTCCACGAACTCCGACTGGATGCGCATCACGCGCCAGGGGTCGGTGTGCACCCACTCGGAGGGGCCTTCGGAATCCAGCAGCCGCTGGTCCGTCGTGCCGGCCTGCACCTGGTCGTGACGGCGCAGTACGGGGCCCAGCCGCTGCTCCTCCGGGACGGGTGCTCCCTCGGGGTTGGCCATGACGTGCTCCCTCCGCAGACAGATCGTTTGCCACTTCAGCGTAGATCCGCCCGCGTGAAGCGCAGGGGAATTCCGCCGGTATGCGATCGGTCGGCCACCGGTCCGCCGGGTCGCCGGCGGCCGGTCCCGCGATGGGGTGCGGCGGCGGTCAGTCCACCTGGGGCCGGTCGGTCAGCCAGGCGCGCAGCCGCTCCTCGCAGTGCAGGATGCGGTCGACCTCGACCCGCTCGTCCTTCTTGTGCGCGAGAAGGGAGTAGCCGGGGCCGTAGTTGACGGCCGGGACGCCCAGCGCGCTGAAGCGGGAGACGTCGGTCCAGCCGAACTTGGGCATCGCGGTGCCGCCGACGGCCTCCATGAACGCCTTGGCCGCCGGGTGGGCCAGTCCGGGCAGCGCGCCCGGGGAGTGGTCGTCCACGACGAACTCGTCCACGGGGCAGTCGGCGAAGACCTCGCGGACGTGGGCCACCGCCTCGTCGGGGCTGCGGTCGGGCGCGTAGCGGAAGTTGACGGTGACGGTGCAGGCGTCCGGGATGACGTTGTTGGCCACCCCGCCCTCGATCCGTACCGCGTTGAGGCCCTCGTGGTATTCCAGGCCGTCGATGACCGGGCGGCGCGGCTCGTAGGCGGCGAGCTTCGCCAGGATGGGGGCGGCGGCGTGGATCGCGTTGGCGCCCATCCAGCTGCGCGCGGAGTGCGCGCGCTCCCCACTGGTGCGCAGCAGGACCCGGAGGGTGCCCTGGCAGCCGCCCTCCACCTGCCCGTCGGAGGGCTCCAGCAGGACGGCGAAGTCGCCCGCGAGCCAGTCGGGGTGGGCGTCGGCGACATGGCCGAGGCCGTTGAGGTGCGCGGCGACCTCTTCGTTGTCGTAGAAGACGAAGGTCAGGTCGCGGTTGGGGGCGGGGACGGTGGCGGCCATCCGCAGCTGGACGGCGACCCCGGACTTCATGTCGCAGGTGCCGCAGCCCCACAGGACGCCGTTCTCGTCGAGCCGGGACGGCACGTTGTCCGCGATCGGCACGGTGTCCAGGTGCCCGGCGAGCACCACCCGCTCGGCGCGGCCGAGGTTCGTCCGGGCCACGACGTTGTTGCCGTGCCGGTCGACGGTCAGGTGCGGCAGTGCGCGCAGGGCCTGCTCGACGGCGTCGGCGAGGTCCTGCTCGTTGCCGCTCTCGGACGGGAAGTCGACCAGCTGCGCGGTGAGCGCGGCCGAATCGAGCGACAGGTCGAGGCGGGGGTGTGCGGAGCGCTCCATGGATCCGACCCTATCGGCAGCCCTCCGGTACGTTGGGCTCCGTGTCCGCCCAGCCCGTATCCCGCACCCGCCGCAAGCGCCTGTGGCGTACGTTCGCGGCCTTCGCCGTCCTCCTCGGGGTGGCCGGCTATCTCCTGGTGCAGTACGTCACCAGCGGCCCCGGGGCACCGCGGTGCACGGTGCGCGTCCAGGGCGGCGGCGACCCGTACGAGCTGACCCCGGAGCAGGCCGCGAACGCCGCGACGATCTCCGCGGTGGCGTCCTCGCGGGGGCTCCCGGAGCGGGCGGTGACCATTGCGCTGGCCACCGCGATGCAGGAGTCGGGGCTGCGCAACATCAATTTCGGCGACCGGGATTCGGTCGGCCTTTTCCAGCAGCGGCCGTCCCAGGACTGGGGCACCGTGAAACAGATCATGGATCCGGTCTATTCGGCCGGGGAGTTCTACCGGCATCTGGCGAAAGTTCCCGGCTATTCCCGGCTGCCGCTGACCGTCGCCGCGCAGAAGGTGCAGCGCAGCGGCTATCCGCAGGCATACGCCAAGCACGAGGCGAATGCCGCGCTGCTGACCGGCGCGCTGACCGGCCGCAACGGGGACGCGATGAGCTGCACGGCCAGCCACCCGGTGGACAGCGCCGGGGCGGACGGCGCGGCGAAGGTGCGGGAGAAACTGGTGCGGGAATTCGGCGCCGACGTGCTGCCGCAGGCGGACGGCGGCGCGGGGCGCGGCGCGGCCGGCGGGCGCGGTCTGACGGTGCCGGTGGAGCGGTACCAGTACGGCACGGCGACGGAGGACAACGCCCGGCAGCGCGGCTGGCAGTTGGCGACCTGGGCGCTGGCGCACTCGACGGAGCTGCACATCGAACAGATCTCTTACGCGGACCGCACGTGGACGGCGGCCGATTCCGGGAAGGGCTGGCAGCGCAAGGCGTCCGCCCCCGAAGCGACCGCGGGCGACGTTCGTATCATCACCGCGCAGTAGTTTGCCGGGTCCCCCGGAAGGGGTGCGCGGCGTCAATTTCCCTTTCCTGTCAGGGATTTCACCTGGTTGCCGCCGTATCCTCCGCCAATTGCCTTGCGTTTAAGGGGCTGTGACCTTTCCGCACGACTTCGGGACGTATGCATACCGCTCTGCGTTATCGAGGGCAGATTATGCGACACGTTGCCAATTTTTTACCGGAGTTCACCGCAACCTGTGGGCACTTGACGCGGTAGTCAGTGCGTCCGCCCGGCGGACATGGCACATCTGTCAGAAGTACGAAGTCCTTCTCCGTAAAAGGAGCACCATGTCCCTCCCCGTTACGCGTCGGATCGCCCGAGCCGCCCTGCTGGTCGCAGCGGGCGCCGCTCCCGTGGTCGCTGCGGCCGGTTCCGCGAGCGCCGTGAACCTGCCCGCCCAGGCCAACGAGATGGGCGGACTGACCACGCTGGACTCCGCGAACACCGGCAAGACCGTGGACAGGACGGCGCAGGCCGGCGTCGGCATGGCCAACGCGACCGGCAGCGAGGCCTCGCGCACCCTTGCTCCGGCGCTGGCGAGGACCCTCAGCCCGGTCGTCGGGGAGGCCGCCCCGCTGACCCAGGACGCCGCCCGCAGGGCGGAGGGCGTGGCCCGTCCGATCGCCGAGAAGGGCATCTCGACCGAGTCGACGCCGCTGGAGGCAGCCGCGACCCTGGTCGCCGGTCCGGACGGGCTGCTGAACCGGCCGACCCACGCCCTGATCGGTGGGATGCCGATCAGCAACCGCTGACCGCCTGGCGCCGAACGGCGCGCGGGGCCCGGGGAGTGTGCTCTCCCCGGGCCCCGCGCGCTGTGCGGCTTCAGTCCTGGAGGCGGCGTACCGCGGCCTCCACCCGCTCGTCGGTGGCGGTGAACGCGATCCGTACGAACCGCTCCCCCGCCGCGCCGTAGAACTCGCCGGGGGCGACCAGGATGCCGCGCTTGGCGAGGTCGCCGACGGTGTCCCAGCACGGTTCGTCGCGGGTCGCCCAGAGGTAGAGCGACGCCTCGCTGTGCTCGATGCGGAAGCCCGCGGCCTCGAAGGCGGTGCGCAGCGCGGTCCGGCGGCGGGCGTACCGCGCGCGCTGCTCGGCGACATGGGCGGTGTCGCCCAGCGCCGCGACGGTGGCGGCCTGGACCGGCGCGGCGACCATCATTCCGCCGTGCTTGCGGATCTGGAGCAGATCGCCGAGGACCGTCGCGTCGCCCACCAGGAACGCGGAGCGGTAGCCGGCGAGGTTGGAGCGCTTGGACAGGGAGTGCACGGCGACGATGCCGTCGTACGAGCCCCCGCAGACGTCCGGGTGCAGGACGGAGACCGGGTCGGCCTCCCAGCCCAGTTCGACGTAGCACTCGTCGCTGAAGAGCAGCACGCCGTGCTCGCGCGCCCAGGCCACCGTGCGGCGCAGCTCGTCGACGCTCAGCACCCGGCCGGTGGGGTTGGACGGCGAGTTGAGCCAGAGCAGCTTCAGGCCGGCCGGGTCCAGCTCCGTAGGCTCGTCGTAGACGACCGGCTCGGCGCCGGCGAGGCGGGCGCCGACCTCGTACGTCGGGTAGGCCAGCCGCGGGTAGGCGACCTTGTCGCCGGCGCCCAGGCCCAGCTGGGTCGGCAGCCAGGCGACCAGTTCCTTGGAGCCGACCACCGGCAGCACGTTGGTGTGCGCCAGGCCGCGGGCGCCGAGACGCTCGGCGGCCCAGCCGGTGAGCGCGTCGCGGAGCGCGGCTGTCCCCCACACCGTCGGATAGCCGGGGCTGTCGGCCGCGTCGGTCAGCGCCTGCCGGACCAGCGCGGGCACCGGGTCGACCGGGGTGCCGACGGACAGGTCCACGATGCCGTCGGCGTGCGCGGCGGCGGTGGCCTTGTAGGGCTCCAGGCGGTCCCAGGGGAAGACCGGCAGGCGGTCGCTGAGCGGTTCCCCTGACAGGTGGCGGGATGAGACTGCGCCCACGGTGCTCTCTTTCTCGTACGGGCTGACGCGGCGGACGTCGGCGCACGAAAACGCCTCGGTCCCGTACGGCGGGCAGGCCGAACGGGACCGCGCGGCGCCGTGCGACCTTCCCGGCCGGCGCTGGGGGCCACCCCAGCGGCCTCGGAGGCAAGAGGGAGCGGGCGGGCTCCCCCTCGGTCCCCCGGGGTGCTACTGGTTCTGCGGCGGCAGTGCAGCGATGAACGGGTGGTCGCGCTCGATCAGGCCGAGCTTGCTGGCACCACCCGGCGAGCCGAGCTCGTCGAAGAACTCGACGTTCGCCTTGTAGTAGTCCTTCCACTCTTCCGGAGTGTCGTCCTCGTAGAAGATCGCCTCCACCGGGCAGACCGGCTCACACGCACCACAGTCGACACATTCGTCCGGGTGGATGTACAGAGACCGGGAGCCCTCGTAGATGCAGTCGACGGGGCACTCCTCGATGCATGCCTTGTCCTTGACGTCGACACAAGGCTGCGCGATGACGTAGGTCACGCTGTCGTTCCTCCTCGGTAGGGCCGGCGGACCGGATTGTCAGGACCGCCGTTGGGCGCGCGGGAGCGCGGCGTCGTCGATGCCCACCACCTAGTATCTCCGTTCCCGGGCAGGAGACGAACAAGAGGGGCGGTTGGAGAGCGATGGGATTCCTCGCCGGTGGTCGCGCGGAAGTACGGATCACCCCGGCCGATGTGGGCAAAAGGGTATCCGTGCGGCGCTTGACCGGGGCCCGCGCAAGGGAGCCGGCGTTCACGGACGCGGTCGGCGTTCTCACATCCTGGGATGAGGGTGTGCTGAGCATCACACGGCGCAGCGGCGAATGCGTACGGATCGAGGAGTCCACGCTGGTAGCGGCCAAGGTTGTGCCCGCGGCGCCGGCCCGCAGGAGGGTCCCGGCGGCCACCGTCCGGGAGCTCCAGGAGGTCGCCGCCCGGGGTTGGCCGGCCATCGAGACAGAACGTCTCGGTGAGTGGACGCTGCGGGCGTCCGAGGGATTCACCCGCCGGGCCAACTCGGTGCTGGCGCTCGGCGGCCCCGGCGTCCCGCTGGACGAGGCGCTGGCCCGGACCGGGCGGTGGTACGGGGCCCGCGGGCTG
>NZ_BMRP01000001.1:100882-138922 GCF_014648695.1 Streptomyces albospinus | reverse complement strand
GGCCGGGCGGACGCCGACGACCGGCTGGCGGCGGAGCTGGCGGCGCGCGGCTGGCGCGACGAGGCGCACACCTCCGTACGGATCGCGGCCCTGGCACCGCTCGCGGACACCGGGGCGGACACCTCCCGGGTGGTGCTCTCCCGGGAGCCGGACGCCGGATGGCTCGGGGTCTACAACCGGACCGGGAAGCCCTCGGCGGCGGCGCTGCGGGTGCTCACCGGTGGGCCGTCGGTGTGGTTCGCCGCCGTGCCCGCCGCGGACGGCGGCACGGCGGCGATCGGGCGGCTGGTGGTCGACGGCCGATGGGCGGGCTTCGCGGCCGTCGAGGCGGTGCCCGCGCAGCGTCGCCGGGGGCTGGCCACACTGGTGATGGCGGCACTCGCCGAACGTGCCCTCCAGGAGGGTGCGTCGGCGGCGTACCTCCAGGTCGAGGCGGACAACGCGGACGCCCTCGCGCTGTACGACGGGCTCGGGTTCGCCGAGCACCACCGCTACCACTACCGGCGCGGCCCGGCGGCCGACGCGGGCTGAGGAGGTATCCGTCCCGTATGGGTGAGCAAGCGGAGCGGGGCCGGGAACCGGAGCCCGAGCGGGAGGCGGCGCGCGAGGAGCGGCGGCGCCAGTTCGCGGCGGCGGCGCGCGACGAGCGGCCCGACCTCGCGCTGCTGTGCCTGCTGATCGCCGCCGAGGCCGATCCGTCCCTGGACCAGGCGGGCATCGACGCCGCGCAGATCGAGCTGGACCGGCTGGCCGGCCTGCTCCCCTACCACCCGGCCGGCGGCCCCGGCGCCTGGGTCCGCAACCTCGCCGAGCTGCTCGGCACCCGGCACGGCTTCGGCGGCTCGGCCGGCGACTACCGGCGGCTGGAGTCGTCGCTGCTCCACGAGGTGCTGCGGCGGCGCCGGGGGCTGCCGATCCTGCTGTCCGTGGTGTGGACGGAGGTCGCGCGGCGGGCCGGGGCGCCGGTGTACGGGGTGGCGCTGCCCGGCCACTTCGTCGTCGGCTTCGGGGACCCGGGCGGCCGGCACGTCCTCGCCGACCCGTTCGAGGGCGGGCGGCTGCTCACCGACCAGGACGCCGCCATGATCGTCGCGGGGGCGACCGGCGAGGCGCTGTCGCCGGGAATGCTCAGCCCCGCCGGCCCGCTGGAGATCGTCCAGCGCATCCTCAACAACATCCGGGCCTGGGCCCAGGCCCGTCCCGAGTACAGCGCGGTCCACCTGTGGGCGCTGGACCTGTCCCTGCTGCTGCCCAGCCATCCGGCGCGGCTGCGCCACGAGCGCGCCCAACTACTGGTCCAGCGGGGCGAGTTCCTGGCCGGTGCGGCCGAGCTGGAGGAGTACGCGCGGGTGCTGGAGCCGGTGCAGCCGGCCGCCGCAACCNCCGCCCGCCGCAACCGCGCTGCGGCGGGAGGCGGCGGCGGCCCGGGCCCGGCTCAACTGAGGGACGCGGGCGCCCGGCGGCACCGTACGGCCGCAGGCTCGGGGGTCAGGCCGCCGCGGACCGGGACACCGCCTCCTGGGCCTCCTCCGCGGAGGTCCGGCGGACGACCAGCACCGTCGCGTCGTCCTTCAGCTCGCCGCCGGTGAACTCCTCCAGGTCCGTGCGGAGCCTGCGGGCCAGGTCGGCGGGCGCCAGGTGGATCCACCGGGCGAGGCGGTCGGCCAGCGGGTAGAAGTCGCCGCCGGCGCCGCGGGCCTCGGTGACGCCGTCCGTGCACAGCACCGCCCAGTCGCCGGGCTCCGGGCGGACGCGGACGCTCCGCCGCGGCTCGCGGCCGAGCGCGCCCAGGCCCAGGGGCAGCCCGCCCTCGCCGTCGCAGCGCTCGTGGACCCGGCCGCCGCGCACCAGGTAGTACGGGATGTGGCCGCACGACAGCACCCGGACCCGGTCCGTGCCGCGGACCTCCATCAGCAGCGCGGTGGCGAAGCGCTCGTCGGTGCCCTCCTCGGCGGAGCGGGCGTTGTAGCGGGTCAGCGCCTGCTCCATGCGGCCGGCGACCCCCTCCAGCGACTCCTGGTACTGCGCCCCCTCGCGGAACGACGCCAGCACCTCCAGGCCCGCGCCGATCGCCGGCATGCCCTTGCCCTGCACGTCGCCGATCATCAGCCGCAGCCCGAACGGGGTGTCGATGGCCTCGTAGATGTCGCCGCCGACCCGGGCGCCCTCCTGGGCGGACACATAGAAGCCGTACGCCTCCAGGGCTCCGGCGCGCAGCGGCAGTTCGCGGAGCATCGCCCGCTGCACGGTGTCGGCCACGAGGGTCGTCCGGGCGTGCAGCGCCTCGCGCTCCAGGCGGGTACGGCACAGCACCAGGGCGAAGACGCCCACCAGGAACGCCCCGAAGACGCCGACGACCCGGCTGGCCGGGGCCCAGTCCGGCACCGTCAGCAGATCGACGTAGGTGAGGCAGACGACGTAGACGACCGCGACGAGCAGCGTCCGGTGGTACGAGCAGCGCAGTGCGGCGACCAGCGGGGCGATCCCCAGGAAGGCCGAGATGTGCAGCTCCGGGCCGGTCGTCGCATCCACGGTCGCGACGGCGAGGACGGCGAGGATCAGCAGCACCGGAGTGAGCAGGCTGTCCTCCGGTGGGCGGTGGGCAGGCATAACACTTCAAGCCTGCGGGACGTCCCGCGACCGCGCACAGGGGCGAAGGTCCGGCACCGGGCACGGCCGAAGGTCCCGGGCGGGGCCGGGGCCCCTCCGCCGGGCCGGGGCCCGGGGTCCGTCCGGTGGGTCGGGGTCGGAGAGGCAGCGGCGTCCGGTGCGGTACGGGCCCGGCCGGGGCCCACCGGGCAGACCCTAGAGCCAGCCCTTGTCGCGGGCGGTGCGGACCGCCTCGGCGCGGTTGCGGGCGCCGGTCTTCTGGATGGCGAGGGAGAGGTAGTTGCGGACGGTGCCCTGGGACAGGTGCAGTGCCGCGGCGATCTCGGCGTTGGTGGAGCCGCCGGCCGCCGCCCGGAGCACGTCGCGCTCGCGGTCGGTCAGCGGGCTGGCGCCGTCGGCGAGCGCCGCGGCGGCCAGTACCGGGTCGATGACCCGCTCACCCGCCAGCACCCGGCGCACCGCGTCCGCGAGCCGGGCCGCCGGGGCGTCCTTGACCAGGAAGGCGTGCGCCCCGGCCTCCATCGCCCGGCGCAGATAGCCGGGGCGTCCGAAGGTGGTGAGGATGACGACCTTCACCCCGGGCAGTTCGTCGCGCAGCACGGCCGCGGCGTCCAGTCCGGTCATGCCGGGCATCTCGATGTCCAGCAGCGCGACATCGACCTCGTGCGCCCGCGCCGCCGCGAGCACGTCGTCGCCGCGTGCGGCCTGGGCCACGACCTCCAGGTCGTCCTCCAGCGAGAGCAGCGCCGCCAGCGCCTCGCGGACCATCGACTGGTCCTCCGCCAGCAGCAGTCTGATCATGCGGGCCAGCTTAGAGCCTGTGTGCGGGCCCGGATGCCGCCCGCGGCGCGGCGGGCGACGCCCCGGGCCGGGGGCCGCTACACCGGGCCGGGCGCCGGCTCCGGCGAGATGTCCGGTATCGGTACGGCGCCGCCCGGTGCGGCGGCCGGGGTGCTCATGGGGACGTAGGCGCGCAGCGCGAAGCCGTGGCCGCGGGGGGCGGGGCCGGTTTCCAGACGGCCGTCGGTCAGGGCGAGGCGCTCGCGGAGGCCGGTGAGGCCGTTGCCGTCGTGCCGGCCGCGCGGCGGTCCTTCGCCGTCGTCGATGACGGCCAGGCAGAGGTAGCGGCGGTCGTCGGACTCCCCTTCCTCGGTGAGCAGCATCTCGCAGCGGCGGGCGCCGCTGTGGCGGACCACGTTGGTGGTGGCCTCGCGCAGCGCCCAGGCCAGCGCGCCTTCCGTGTCGGCGGTCAGCGCCGGGTGCTCGCTCTCCAGGGCGGGGGCGACGGTGACGTCGACGGCGGCGGTACGGAGCGCGGCCCGGGCGCCGGCCAGTTCGACGGCCAGGCGGGGGCGGCGGTAGCCGGTGACCGCCTCGCGGACGTCGACCAGCGCCTGGCGGCTGACCTGCTCGATGTCGGCGACCTGCTTCGCGGCGTCCTCGGGGCTGCCGGGCAGCATCCGCCCGGCCAGTTCGCTCTTGAGGGTGATCAGGGAGAGGGAGTGCCCGAGGAGATCGTGCAGATCGCGGGCGAGTCGCAGCCGCTCCTCGCTGGCGGCGAGCCGGGCGACCTCCTCCCTGGCCGCGCGCAGTTCCTGGGTCGTATGGATCAGGTACTGCACGCCGATCATCATGAAGCCGCTGCCCAGGGCGGGCAGGGCATAGGCGAAGACGTAGTAGTCGCGGACCTCCGGATAGCGTGCGCCGACGGCGAGCAGCACCGCGGTGATCAGCGGGATGGTCCAGCGGGAGTGCTGCGCGGGCAGGACGACGGCGGAGCCGACGCTGACGAAGATGAACAGCACCAGCCACTCGAAGCCGAGGGTCCAGGTGAGGGCGACGGCCAGCACCAGCATGAGGGCCAGGACGCCGTACCTATGGGGGCGGTTGATCTCCCGCCACATGTGGCCGAACACCAGGTAGAAGTAGGCGAGGACGAAGAGCGCCAGACCGCCCGCTCCCCACAGGCGCGCGCCGGTGGAGGTCCCGGGGCTGAACAGCGAGCCGGCCGGGCCCGCGAGGTAGAACAGCCAGAGGCTGATCCACATCGTCTTGGTGACCGCCTGGCGGCGGGTGCGCGGCGGCTGGCCGATCATCACCGGGTTCCGGTCGTCGGATGCGCTCTTCGTCCCCACCGGCCTCATGCCTTCCGGGTGTCCTTGCGATACAGCCAGGCCGCGCCACCCGCGAAGAGGATGAGGTAGCCGAGCAGGATGCCCATGTCCTTGACGTGCGGGGCGCTGCCGCCCTCGACGGCGGTGCCGAGCGCCGCGTACGCGTGCGTCGGGAGCCACTCGGCGATGTTCTGCACCCACTGCGGGAGGATCGTCAGCGGCATCCACAGGCCGCCGAGGAACGCCAGCGCGAAGAAGCACAGCATCGAGATCGGGCGGACCGCGTCACCGGTGGCCAGGTAGCCGATGGCGACGCCCAGGGCGGCGAAGACGAAGCTGCCGAGCCAGGTGCCGGCGGCGATGGAGAGCCACTGCCAGGCTTCGAGGCGGACGCCCTTGACGGCCGCGGCGGCGATCATGACCAGCAGGATCGAGGGCAGGCTGACGGTCGCGGCGGCGCCTATCTTGGCGGCGACGTAGCCCCGGCCGGGCAGCGCGGTCAGCCGCAGCTGGCGCACCCAGCCCTGCTCGCGCTCCTTGGCGATGCGCTCGCTGTTGCCCAGCAGGACGGCGGTCATGGCACCGAATGCTGCCATGGAGACCATGTAGTAGAGGCCCATGTCGAGCTTCATCCCGGGGATCGGCTTGCTGTCCGCGCCGCCCGCGATGATCAGGTACAGCGCCGGCGGATAGATCACCGAGAAGAACATGAACTTCTTGTTCCGCAGCGCGCGGACGATCTCCAGCTTGATCAGGGTGGTCATCGTGCCGCCTCCTCGGCGGTGGCGGGGGTCGCGTCGGACGCCGTGGTGATGGCGATGAATGCCTGCTCCAGGCCGAGGCCGGCGACTTCGAGGTTGCGGGGGTAGAGACCGAGGCCGTAGAGCGCGTGCACGGTCGCGTCGGCGTCCTGCGACTGGATGCGCACCGTACGGCCGGAAACCTCCAGGGAGGTCAGGAGCGGCAGGGCCTCCAGCGCACCGCGGTCGATCGGCTCGTCCAGGTCGAAGGTGACCCGGCGGGCGCCGGCCCGGGCCTTGATCTCGGCGGAGGTGCCGTCGGCGAGCACCCGGCCGCGATGCAGCACGATGACCCGGTCGGCGATCTCGTCGGCCTCTTCGAGGTAGTGCGTCGCGAAGAGGACCGTACGGCCCTCCTGGGCCTGCCGGCGCATGGCGCCCCAGAAGGTCTGGCGGGCCGAGACGTCCATCCCGGTCGTGGGTTCGTCCAGCACGATCAGGTCGTTGGCGCCGGCGGTGGCGAGAGCGAACCGCACCCGCTGCTCCTGGCCGCCGGAGAGCTTGCCGACCATCCGGTCGGCGATCTCCGTGATGCCGGCGGTGGCCAGGATCCGGTCGAGCGGATAGCCGCGCGGGTGCAGGTCACGGGCGAGCCCGACCAGCTCCTTGACCTTGACGCCTTCCATCAGGCCGCCGCTCTGGAGCATGGCGCCGACCTTGCCCTGCTCTATGGCGCGCTGCGGGGTGGTGCCGAAGAGGCTCACCGTCCCGGTGTCGGCGGTGCGCAGGCCGAGGAGCAGGTCCAGGGTGGAGGACTTGCCGGCGCCGTTGGGCCCGAGGAGGGCGACGGTCTCGCCGGGGTGCAGCTCCAGGTGCAGATCGGCCACCGCGCGCACCGCGCCATAGCTCTTGCTGACCCCCTGGAAGCTGACCACCGGTGTCCGTGCCGCGCGTCGCTCGGCGCGGGCTGCGGTCGTAGTTGTCGTCTTCATGCCGTCCAGCTTCGCGGATCCGCGGACCGCCCGGCAGTGTCACATGTACGCAAGGCCGCGTGACAGATGTCATGGGGGGAGGCCCCCTAGGGGAATCCCTGAGGACTCGCCCACGGGGGCCTGTGACCTGCGGTTCCGTTCCGTACGGCGATCGGACGACGGCGGCTGACGGGCGTCGGCCGCCGTGCGTCACACCTGCCGGGTGACACCCGTCATGGCGTCAGGAGCCGTTCGTCGCGATGGTCTGCACCCGCTCGGCCGGAGTCTTGCCGACCAGCGCCTTGCCCACCGCGTTCGCCACCTCCTCGACGCTGACCGGATGCTTGGTGCCGTCGCCCTTGGCCACCAGGACGCCCTCGAAGGTGGTGCCGTAGAGCTCCTTGAGGGCCGGCCGGTCGTAGTACGGCACCAGCTGGCCGTTGATGATCTTGAACGAGAGGAACTTCGGGATGGACTTCTGCGGGCTGAAGGAGACCGCGTGCCGGGCGTCGGCGCGGATCGTGACGAGTCCGGACATCGCCGGCTCGGCGAACTCCTTCAGCGCCTTGTCCACCGCGTCCTTGCTGACCTTGGGCTGCTGAGTGGTCGCGGCGAGCACCACGGGGGTGTCGGTGCCGGTCCCGGCCCGGTCGAGATAGGCACTGACGATCTTGTCCTGCGAGGCCGCGACGTCGATCGCCTTGTAGGGCGCGCCGTAGTGCGGCACCGCCTTGCCGTTCTCGAAGGTGATCCCGCCGTCCTTGGAGGCGCCCGCGGGCCCCGCCACGTTCTCCAGCGCGACCTGGAGCTTCTCCTTGTCGGTGATCATCGCCGGCTGGGCCGTGCGCTTCACACCGAAGAGCGAGCCGATCACGGAGACCGGGTTGTAGTCGCGGCCGGCCGCGTTGCGGACCGTCGCCTGGAGGTCGATGTCCAGACCCGCCGTCGCGGGCAGCAGGGTCTCCGGCTTGCCGTCGACGGTGAGCTTGAGCGGCGCGGTCCGGCGCCCCTTGAGCCCGGACTCCAGCCGCTTGACGGCGTCCTCCTTGCTGGTGCCGCCGATGTCGACGCCGAGCGCGGTGGTGTTGTTGGGCACGTCGGCGTGGTCCAGCAGCAGACCGGCACCGTAGGCGACGGCCGCCAGGACGACGACGCCGGCGCCCGCGAGGACCAGCTTGCTGCGGCCCTTCTTGGAGTTGATCGGCTCGGGGATCTTGGGCCGCGGCTTCGGGGCGGCGCTCTCGTCCTCGCCGCCGGCCGCTGCACCCGCCGCGAACGGCGAGGGCGTCTTCGGGCCCTGCCCGCCGGGCACCTTCGGGATGCCGCTGACCAGGGTGTCGCCGGACACCCGGCCGCCGGGACCGCCGCCCTTGCCGGGGCCCGTGCCTTTCGGGCCGCCGGGCGCCCCGTTGGGCCGCCCGCCCGTGAGGCCGCCGCTGACGCCGAGGCCGCCGCCGGGTCCGGCGAGCGGGGCCGGGGGCTGCGGGGTGAGCTCGGCGGTGTCGTCGGTGCGGTGGGCGGCGGCGCTCTTGCCGGCGCTGGGGTCGCTGAAACCGGGCGGGAGGTTGAGCGCCGAGTCGCCGCGCGCCGGGCCGGTCGTCGGTCCGCTGGGGCCCGCAGGACCGCCCAGCGGGGAGTCGAACGGGCTGCGGTCGCGCGCGGGCTTCGCCGGGGCGTCGAACGGCGAACCACCGTCGAAGGGCGAGGCCCCGCCGCGCGAACCGCCGTCGAACGGATTGCCGCCCAGCGGATCGCTGCGAAGCGGGTCGCCGCCGAGCGGGTCGCTCCCCAGCGGGTCGCCGCCCAGGGGGTTGCCGGCGAGCGGGTCCGGCTCGTACGGCGAGCCGCCGCGCTCCCGGCCGCCGTCGAACGGCGTGGCGCCGCCGCGGGGGGCGGTCGGCACATCCGAGAAGTACGGGAGATCCGGCCGCTGCGGCTGCTTCGCACCGGACGCACTGCCCGGGGCTGCCGGGCTCTCCGGCGCCGGCGGTGCGGCATGCGTACCGGTGGTCGACGACTGCCCGCCGGGCCCGCTCTGCGGCTTGCGCGGCGCGAACCAGTCGCTGGTCTTGTCCCCGGGAGCGCCACCGGGAGCCTTGTCCGCCGCCTCCGGACGCGGGGTGTTCCCCGTACGCTCGGCGTTCCGCTCGCCGCCGAAGGCCGGGCGCGAACCGCCCGGGGGTCCGGACGGGCCGGCGGAACCGCCGGATGCAGCCGATGCGTTCATGCCGGACTCCTCACCGACGGGCTTGCGCACGACGACCGGCGGGATGGGGCGGGACCCCGGAATATTGATCTTGATCCGCGTCGTCAGCGTGGTCTCGGTCTTGGGTTCCTCCGGCTGCGCCGCGGCACCGGGCGCCAGCCCCTCGCCGGCTTCTCCCCTGGGCGAGCCGTACGGAGGCGTCCCCGAGGGGTACGCGGCTCCGCCACGACCCTGGGGGCCGGAGGACGAACTGTCAGATTCACGACTCAAAGCAGGTTCTCCCGGTTGGCTCCGCCGCTCGTCAGAGATGATCCCCGGCCTCGGGCCGGAGGGTGCCCCCAGGGCGGCGCGGCGGCGCGCACCACCATACTGTCCGCCGCCGGCCGGCACCCGAGGTGCGCGGCAACACCGCCGCGCCGGGCGACACCCCCGTTCCGCGGCCGGTCACCCGTAACCCCGCGGCATCCGTCCTGGTATGGGCCGCGTCATCCGCCAACTCGGCCCCGCGGTGCGGTCATCGCCCGCATCTGGGCACCGGTGGCGCAGATCACAGCGATCGCGATGCCGCCCAACAGGAAGAGGTACGAACCGAGCCCGGGACCGAAGAGGAAGTCACCCTCCGGGCGGGTGTCGCTGAGCAACAGGAACACCGTCACGAGCCAGGCGGCGCCGGGCACCAGCACGCCGGCCGTGGTGCCGGTCGCCCGCCCGCCCCCGTAGAAGAGGCCGCCGAGACCGGCCAGCGCCAGCGCCAACCCGCCCGGGAACCAGGCCGCTTGAAGAAGCGTTCCGGCGAGCGCGACCAGCACGCCCGTGACGAGCAGGAGGACGTATATGCCCACCCTGCCGGGCGTGAGCGGAGCGATCGGCGCGGCACCGGCACGCGGCACCGCGGACACTCCGGGCCGGGATCCGGCCGCACCGCCGCCCGCCCGGGGCCGCTGCCCGTTGGGCGCACCCGCGCTCCCCTTGCCGGCAGCCGCGCGGGCGTTACCCCCCTTGGGGCCGCCGTTGGCGCGGTCTTCGCCGTTGCTCTTGCCGCTGCTCTTGCCGCTGCCGCTGCCCTTGTTACCGCCGGCACCGCTCCTGCCCGCGGATCCGCCGCCCTTGGACGTACTCATTCCGCCGCCTCCTCAATCCGGGCACTAGCCTCCATACCCGCCAAACCGTCCGATTCCTCCAACCCGGCGAAGAGATCGTCCTCACGTTCTCCGTCCGCGGCGCCGGGCACCCCGCGCACCAGGCGGTAGTACTCGGTGCCGAACAGCGGCTGGCCCAGGTCGTTGGAGAGCGCGAAGAACGGTCCGTCGACCGCGATCTGGGTGCGGTGCGCGCGCATGGCCTCGGACTTCGCGTGCGCATGGCCGGCCGCGCCCACGATCGCCGCCGTGACCTCGGCGTCCGGCACCACTCCCGGTACGTCGTCCACCGCGGCGATCCCGGGGAAGCCGTGGCCGGCCGCGCGAAGCCGCGCGAAGCCCGCCTCGACCACCGAGCGGGGGTTGCAGTTCCAGTAAATCTTCCCGATCGCGTACGCGCTTCCGAGGTCCGGCCGGAAGTCCGCCCGCGCGGCCAGCTCCGCGCCGCGCATCGCCACGCGGTGGGCCTGGATGTGGTCGGGGTGGCCGTATCCGCCGTTCGGGTCATAGGTGACCAGAACCTGGGGGCGGATCTCGCGGATGACGGCCACCAGGTGGGCGGCGGCCTCGTCCACGGGGGCCTGCCAGAAGGCGTCCGGCCGGTCGTTCTGGGGCGCGCCCATCATCCCGGAGTCGCGGTAGCGGCCCGCGCCGCCGAGGAAGCGGTGGTCGGCGACCCCGAGGACGGCCATCGCGTCGGCCAGCTCGCCGACGCGGTGGGGGCCCAGGGTGTCGTCGCGGTCCGGCGCGAGATGGGCGAGCCCGGACGGGATGACCTCGCCCTCTTCACCGCGGGTGCAGGTCACCAGCGTGACCAGCGCGCCTTCGGCCGCGTACTTGGCCATGGTCACGCCGTTGTTGATCGACTCGTCGTCCGGGTGCGCGTGCACCAGCAGGAGGCGGCGGGCGGGGGCGGCGGGCGGCTCGGGGTACGCCCCGGCGGTGGCCGGGGAAGGCTCGGCGGTCATGCGGACAGCCTACGAGCCGGCCGGACCGCCGTCCGCAGGTGATCCCGGTGGCCGCCGCGCCCCGCAGGGCCACGGGAGCGGGGCGGCCGTACCCGGCCGGGGACGGGTCAGAACTTGATGCCCCCCAGCATCCCCGCGACATTGGTCGTCAGGGTCTTGATCGTCGGGGCGATGGACGAGCTGGCCAGATAGAAGCCCAGCAGCATGCAGACGAAAGCATGCACGGCTTTCAGCCCGGACTTCCTGATCAGCAAGAAGACGATGATCGCCAGCAGCACCACCGCCGAAATCGAGAGTGCCACGGCGGCTCACCTCCAAGTACACATGGTCCGGACAGAGTTGATGGTGCGCGAACCGACGGGTCGGTCCCGCGCACCGGGTATGCCAAGGGCTCTTTACCCCGTACCCACTACGCGCAAGGGATCATAACTTTCCGTCCTTGCGCATAAGTCGGTGCACCGGAGCACAGCGGGGGCGCACGCCGTCGTCGCAAGCCCGGTCACAGTGAGCCGCTTCCCCCGTAGGCTCGGCCGCATGACCGGACAGTTGCCCTTCCCCCGGCACTACGCGCGCACCCAGCGCTTCACCCTGGGCGCGCCGCGCGACTACGCCATCGCCCCCGACGGCACGCGCGTCACCTTCCTCCGCTCCCGTACCGGCACCGACCGCAGCCAGCAGCTCTGGGTCCTCGACCTGGCGGACGGACGGGAGTTCGTCGCCGCCGACCCGCACGCCATACTGGCCGGCGCGGACGAGCAGCTCCCGCCGGAGGAGCGGGCGCGGCGGGAGCGCAGCCGCGAGGGGTCGGCGGGCATCGTCGGCTATGCCGTGGACGCCGCCGTCGAGTTGGCCGCGTTCGCACTCTCGGGGCGGCTGTTCGTCTCGGAGCTGCGCGCCGGGACCACCCGCGAACTCCCCGTGGCGGGGCCGGTGGTGGACCCCCGGCCGGCGCCCGACGGCCGCCATGTCGCCTATGTCGCGAACGGTGCGCTGCGGGTGGTCGCGGCGGACGGCGGAGGGGACGGCGCAGCGGGCGCGGACCGCGCGCTGGCGGAGCCCGACGGATCCGATGTCACCTGGGGGCTCGCCGAGTTCATCGCGGCCGAGGAGATGGACCGCCACCGGGGCTTCTGGTGGTCCCCGGAGAGCGACCGGATCCTCGCCGCGCGGGTCGACGAGGCGCCGGTGACGCGCTGGTGGATCTCCGACCCCGCGCATCCGGACCGGGAGCCGGCGCAGGTCGCGTATCCGGTGGCCGGCAGCCGCAACGCCCGGGTCACGCTGACCCTGTTCGGGCTGGACGGGACGCGGACGGACGTCGACTGGGACACCGAGCGCTATCCGTATCTGGCCCGCGTCCACTGGTCGGCGGCCGGGCCGCCGCTGCTGCTCGTCCAGGCCCGGGACCAGCGCGACCAGCGCTATCTGACCGTGGACACCCGAACCGGTGCGACCACCACGGTGCACGAGGACGAGGACGAGACGTGGGTCGAACCGTTCCCCGGGGCACCGGCCTGGACGCCGGACGGGCGGCTGGTGCGGATCGCCGACGAGGGCGGGGTACGGAAGCTGTTCGTCGGCGACCGGCCGCTGACCGGGGCGCCGCTGCACGTCCGGGCGGTGCTGGACATCGGCGCGGACGACGTCCTGTTCTCCGCCAGCGGGCCGGACGTGCACGACATCGGCGTCTACCGCGCGTGGTTCCGCGGCAGCGGCGACCAGGGCGGCTGGGAGCGGGTCGGCGAGCGGCCGTATCCGACGGTGTCGTCGGCGGTGCGCGGCGGCGAGGTGACCGTGCTGTCCCAGGCGTCGCTGGAGCGGCCGGGGGCGCAGGTGGAGGTGGTGCGGCTGGATCCGGACGGCGGCGAGAAGGTGCTCGCCGCCATCGGGTCGCACGCCGAGCGGCCAGCGCTCACCGCCCGCCCGCAGCTGGTGCTCGCCGGCGAGCGGAAGATCCCGTGTGCGGTGCTGCTGCCGGAGGGCTATACGGAGGGTGACGGTCCGCTGCCGGTGCTGCTCGATCCGTACGGCGGTCCGCACGGTCAGCGGGTGGTCGCCGCGCACAACGCCCATCTGACCTCCCAGTGGTTCGCCGACCAGGGGTTCGCGGTGATCGTCGCGGACGGCCGGGGCACCCCGGGCCGCTCCCCCGCGTGGGAGAAGGCGGTCTCCCGGAAGCTCGCGGAGATCGCGCTGGACGACCAGGTGCACGCGCTCCAGGCGCTGGCCGGATCCTTCCCCCTCGATCCGACCCGGGTGGCGATCCGCGGCTGGTCGTTCGGCGGCTACCTCGCGGCGCTCGCCGCGCTGCGCCGGCCCGATGTCTTCCACGCCGCCGTGGTGGGGGCGCCGGTGACCGATCTGCGCCTGTATGACACGCATTACCAGGAGCGGTACCTCGGTCACCCCGACGAAGAGCCGGAGGTCTACGCCGCCAACTCGCTGATCACGGACGAGGGGCTGTCCGGAGCGAGGGAGCCGCACCGCCCGATGCTGATCGTGCACGGCCTCGCGGACGACAACGTGGTGGTGGCGCACTCGCTGCGGCTGTCCTCGGCGCTGCTCGCGGCGGGCCGCCCGCACGAGGTGCTGCCGCTGTCGGGGGTGACGCACATGGCGTCCCAGGAGCAGGTGGCGGAGAACCTCCTGCTGCTCCAAGTGGACTTCCTCAAGCGGTCGTTGGGGATGGCCTGACCGGCGCGGCGCGGTTACCGGCCCGGCGGGAGCGCCGGGGGCGGCGGGGCGCGCCTAGGGCAGCGGCGGGGCGTGCCGGGGGCGCGCCGTACGGCGGCGCCTTGTGGACCACTCCGTACGCGGGCCGGCGGGGCCCCGGAGACCTCGCCGCGGAGACCTCGCCCCGGACCGGCCGCCCGCCGGCCGCGACCGCGGTGAACAGCGCGGCGGACAGCGCCGGTTCGGCGATCACGACGATCAAGGCGACCACAGCGACCACGGCGGCCTCGACCCGGCCCGCGAGCACCCCTCCGCCGCCCTGGGGCGACCATCTGGGGCGACCGCGCGCCCGGCAAGCGGAGCAGCGGGATCCGATTCCGCAGCAGCGGGATCCGTATCCGCAGCAGCGCGGTGGCGGCGGCCGGCGACAGCAGCGCGCCCCCGCGGCGGCAACCGCCCTTTTGCACCGTACGGCGATTGCGGCGGCCGGCCCGCCGAGGACCGGCAGCGGGTCGCACCGGAACGTCGCCCGGATCGTGGACACCCGCGGTCCGGGCGACGCGCCCGGCCAGCCCCACCGCAGGTCCACTGGGCGCCGGGCGGCGGCGCCCCGCGCGATCCGGGCCGCGCCGAGCAGCGCGAACTGCAGACGGACCAGGCCACCCATGCCGCGCGCGCCGCGGGCGAGATGGCGTTCCCGCACTGTGGACACAACCCACCCCTCATCCGCGTCGATGCCCCGCCCCGCCCACGGCGCCCTCGCATACACGAAGGCGCTACCGCAGGTCTACTCCGGACTCGGCAGGCGGACAACAGGCACGGTGGAAGCGGTAACCGAAAGGTGGACAAAACAGTGGCCGGCCGGGGAGCCATCGGCGTCCCCGGCCGGTTTTACGGCACCCGCACGGCCGTACGTTGCCCAGCATGACGCGTCCGTATATCGGAGTTGCGACAGTCAAGTTGCCACCACGTTAAGTGGTGTTGGGTGATTTGCCCTGCTATGCCGTACATGGCAGCCGCATGTCAAGCACGCCTTAGCGTCAATCTGCGCAATCTTCGCTCAAGAAGCAGACGTCCTGCGCAGAAGCACACCGCATACCCTTGACTGCGCCGTAAACAACTTGCGAAAGTCGCGCTCATCCAGCGGTGCAATCGGTGCCGCTTCACGTTCCAAGAGAACTCGGCGCGGGGGCACTTCGCGATGACTAGTCCATCCCAGACCTCGGCGGCCACGTCCGCCACCCCAGGACTGGCGCCCAAAGGCCTGAAGAAGGAAAAGAAGGGCAAGGGCGGTGAGTTGGTCGGCCGTTCCCCCGGCCAGCTCATGTGGGCGCGCTTCCGGCGCGACCGCACCGGCATGATCTGCGGGATCATCGTGCTCGCCTTCTTCGTCATCGCGGCGCTGGCTCCGGTGATCGCTTCGCTGTATGGGAAAGATCCGTACACGCTCTACGGCAGTGATAACCCGGGCCTGCTCGATGAGTTCGGTTACCCCATGGGCGCCAACGGCGGAATCTCCGGCGATTTCTGGTTCGGCATTGAACCGTCACTGGGCCGCGATCTGTTCACACAACTCCTCTACGGTCTGCGGACCTCGCTGGGCATCTCACTGGCGGTGACCATCCTTGTGGTGATCACCGGAACCGTCCTCGGTGTCACTGCGGGATATATCGGCGGCAAGACCGACTACTGGGTCGGCCGGGTCATCGACTTTCTGCTCGCCTTTCCCAGCCAGCTGACGTTCGTGGCGTTCATGCCTGTGGTGGTTGCGGTGTTCGTGGCGCCTGGCGACGAAACCCCCACCTACATCCGCGCCATCGCACTGATCCTCGTGCAGTGGGCACTCGGCTGGATGGGTCTGGCCCGCCTGCTGCGCGGCCAGGTGTTGTCCCTGCGCGAACGGGACTTCGTCGAGGCCGCGAGGATCACCGGCGCCTCCCCCTGGCGGATCATCACCAAGGAACTGCTCCCCAACGTGGTGACCCCGATCCTCGTGCAAAGCACCTACATGCTCCCGCTGTTCGTCACGGCGGAGGCCGGCCTGTCCTACCTGGGGGTCGGCATCATGGAGCCGACCCCGGACTGGGGGCGGCTGTTCCACACGGCCGGCATGGTCTACGAGAACGACCCGACCTTCTTGCTCTTCCCCGGCGCCGCGATGGTCATCTTCGTGCTGTGCTTCAACCTGCTCGGAGACTCGGTCCGGGACGCCTTCGACCCCAAGTCCGGGCGCTGATCGTCCATTTGAGGGGGCCTGCTGTCACCCCCACCACGCCCGGTTCTCACCGGAAGCGTCCGACAGCACATCTGGACAACAACTGACAGGCAGGTGCTTGAATCCTCATGAACGCACTCTCCACGCGTAGAGCCGGCGCGGTGATCGCCGCCCTGGCGGCCGGTTCGCTCGCGCTCACCGGTTGCAGCAGCGGCGGCGGTACCGGCAAGGACAAGTCGCAGACGGACAAGGACGCCGCAGGCCAGGCGAAGGTGGTGCCGCTCGGCACCTCCGACCAGTCCAAGGGCCCCGCCGCCCCCGTTGCAGGCGCGCAGACCGGCGGCACGATCACCGTCTACCAGCGGGACAGTTTCAACCACCTCGACCCCGCCCAGATGTACGTCAGCGACATGCGCCAGCTGGCCAAGCTGATCTTCCGCGGCCTGACCACGTACAAGCAGGACGACAAGGGCAACCAGACGCTCGTCGGCGACCTCGCCACCGATGCCGGCCAGATGTCCGACGGCGGCAAGACCTGGAAGTACACGCTCAAGGACGGCATCAAGTTCGAGGACGGCAAGCCGATAACCTCGAAGGACATCCGGCACACCATCGAGCGCCAGTACGCGTCGTTCATCACCGAGGGCCCGACCTACGTCCAGCAGTGGCTGTCAGGTGCGGGCACGACCTACCGCAAGGCGCTGCCGGACGGTCCGTACAAGGGCGACCACCTGCCCAAGTCCGTCCTGGACACCCCGGACGACAAGACCATCGTCTTCCACTTCAAGGACCCGCAGACGCAGCTGCCCTACGCCCTGGCAGAGGCGGGCTACAGCGCCGTTCCGGACAGCGACAAGGACACCAAGGACAAGTACGACGTCGCGCCGGTCTGCGCCGGCCCGTACAAGATCGCGGACTTCAAGTCCGGCAAGTCCATGCAGCTGGTGAGGAACACCAACTGGGACCCGAAGACCGACCCGGTGCGCCAGCAGTACCCCGACGGCTTCAGCATCAGCTTCAACCACCAGTACTCGGACTACACCAAGCGGCTGATGGCCGATCAGGGCGGCGACAAGACCGCGATCGGCTTCTCCAACCTCGTGGAGCCGTCGCTGACCCGGCAGGTCCTGACCGATGCCAGCGCCAGCAAGCGTCTGGTGCAGGGCTACGCGGTCTACGTCTGGCAGATGAACATGAACATGGACCGCATCAAGGACAAGCGGATCCGTGACGCCATCACCTACGCCATGCCGAACGCCCAGATCGTCCGGATCAACGGCGGCAGCTACGGCGGTGAGAACGCCGGCGGTCTGTTCTCCCCGACCGTCGCGGGCTACGAGAAGGGCTACGACCCCTACGGGAAGCTGAAGAAGCCCAACGGCGACCCGGAGAAGGCCAAGCAGCTCCTCAAGGAAGCCGGCAAGACGGGCATGAAGCTCGTCTACGCCTACGCCAACACCGAGATCCGGCAGCAGGAAGCCGTCGCCATCGCCGACGCACTGGGCAAGGCCGGCTTCAACGTGCAGAAGAAGGAGGTCGACGCGGCCTCCTGGTACCAGCAGATGGGCAAGGTCGACAACGGCTTCGACATCTACATGACCGGCTGGGGCCAGGACTGGGCGGACGCCTCCACGGTGATCCCGCCGTCCTACGACGGCCGCACCATCCAGGACGGCTCGTCCAACTACTCGCACGTCCGCGACCAGCACATCAGCGACGAGATCGACAAGATCAAGCAGATGACGGACGCGAAGAAGCAGACCGAGGCGTGGCAGCAGCTGCACCACTACATCGTGGAGAAGGTCGACCCGGCCAGCCCGATCTACTACACCAAGGTGCTCCAGCTGTACGGCTCGAAGATCGGTGGCATCCGCTACAACATCGAGGCCGGCTACCTCGACGTGAACACGCTGTTCGTCAAGAAGTAAGCGAAGCGAACACCGCACGAAGGCACACCGGAGCGCGCGCGCACGGCGGGGCGCGCGCCCTCCGGGGCCTTCCCGCCACCCCTCACCCCACAGCAGCCGCCGTCCTGAGAGCAGCGAACTGTCATGCTTCCTTTTCTCCTTCGCCGGACGTTCGGCGCGATCATCACCCTCGTCCTGCTGAGCGCCTTCACGTTCTTCATCTTCTTCTCCGTAGGTGATCCCGCGACGCTGGCCTGCGGCAAGAACTGCACCGCCGACAACATCGCGCTGATCCACCAGAACCTGGGCCTCGACCAGCCCGTGCCGGTCCAGTACTGGCACTTCCTCGTCGGCATCTTCGCCGGCCGGGACTTCACCCTCGGCCACTGCTCCGCTCCCTGCTTCGGCTACTCGTTCGCCACCAAGCAGGACGTCTGGTCGACGATGATCGACCGGCTGCCCACCACGGCGTCGCTGGCCATCGGCGGTGCGGTCGCGTTCCTGGTCATCGGCCTGGGCGCCGGTCTGCTCGCCGCCTGGAAGCGCGGCACGCTGCTGGACAAGACCGTCACCGGCGCGTCGATGGTCCTCAGCTCGGTGCAGATCTACATCCTCGGGCCGATCGTGCTGGGCATCTTCGTCTACAGCGGGATCATGGCCGCGCCCAAGTACGTGAACCTGACCAGCAATCCGGCCAGCTGGTTCATGGGCCTGCTGATCCCGTGGCTGGTGATGTCGACGATCTTCACCGCGCAGTACACCCGTATGGCACGCTCGACGATGATCGAGCAGCTCCAGGAAGAGCACGTCCGCACGGCCAAGGCGAAGGGCATGCCGGCGCGTTACGTCTTCCTGCGGTACGCCTGGCGCGGTTCGCTGATCCCGATCGTCACCATCCTCGGCATCGATCTGAGCTCGCTGTTCGGCGGCGCGATGATCACCGAATACACCTTCCAGCTGGCGGGGCTTGGCAGGCTCGCGATCGACTCCGTCAAAACCCTCGACCTGCCCATGGTGATGGGCGTGCTGATCTTCAGCGCCGCCCTGATCCTGGTGTTCAACATCATCGTGGATGCGACGTACGCGTTCATCGACCCGCGCGTGCGCCTGTCCTAGGAGAGCCTGACGTGACCACACCCCCCAAGACCGAGGAGAAGCCGGCCCCGAACGGATCCGGTTCGGACCCCTTCCTCTCCGTCCGCGACCTGCACATCCGGTTCTCCACCGAGGACGGCATCGTCAAGGCGGTCGACGGCCTCTCCTTCGACCTGGAGCGCGGCCAGACCCTGGGCATCGTCGGCGAGTCGGGCTCCGGCAAGTCCGTCACCAACCTCGCGGTGCTGGGGCTGCACAACCCCAAGTCCACCGAGATCACCGGTGAGATCCACCTGGAAGGCCAGGAGCTGACCGGCGCCAAGGAGAAGACCCTGGAGAAGCTCCGGGGCAACAAGATGGCGATGATCTTCCAGGACGCGCTGACCGCCCTGTCGCCGTACTACACCGTCGGCCGGCAGATCGCCGAGCCGTTCATCAAGCACACCGGCGCGAGCAAGCGCGAGGGCCGGCAGCGCGCGATCGAGATGCTCACCAAGGTCGGCATCCCGCAGCCCACTCTGCGGGTGGACGACTACCCGCACCAGTTCTCGGGCGGTATGCGCCAGCGCGCCATGATCGCCATGGCGCTGGTCTGCAACCCGGAGCTGCTGATCGCCGACGAGCCGACCACCGCCCTGGACGTCACCGTCCAGGCGCAGATCCTGGACCTTCTCAAGGACCTCCAGCAGGAGTTCGGCTCCGCGATCATCCTGATCACCCACGACCTCGGGGTGGTCGCCAACACCGCGGACGACCTCCTGGTGATGTACGCGGGCCGGGCGGTGGAGCGCGGTTCGGTCAAGGAGATCCTGACCGAACCCCAGCACCCGTACACCTGGGGCCTGTTGAGCTCCATGCCGCGGCTCTCCTCGGACGTCAGCGAGGCGCTGCACCCGATCCCGGGCTCGCCGCCGAGCCTGCTCAACCCGCCGTCGGGCTGCGCGTTCAACCCGCGCTGCGGCTTCACCGGCGAGGTCGGCGGCACCCGCTGCGGCGACGAGCGGCCGGCGCTGGCGCCGGGCCGGGCCGCGGCGTGCCACCTCGGCAGCGAGCAGAAGCAGACCCTCTTCACCGAGCAGATCAAGCCCCGGCTGGGCTAGGGAGCCACCACCATGACAGACAACGTCACCCTCCCCGCGCCCCGCGCCACCGCGCCCTCCCCCGGCGAGCCGCTGCTCACCGCAGAGGGTCTCACCATGCACTTCCCGATCTACGGCGGCTTCCCGTTCAGGCGGAAGGTCGGTGCGGTGCAGGCGGTCGACGGGGTCGACCTCACCGTGCACGCGAGCGAGAGCTTCGGCCTGGTCGGCGAATCCGGCTGCGGCAAGTCCACCACCGGGCGGCTGCTCACCCGGCTCACGGAGCCCACCGCCGGCAAGATCACGTACCGGGGTCAGGACATCACACACGCCAACCGCAAGGAACTGGCGCCGATCCGCTCCGAGATCCAGATGATCTTCCAGGACCCGTATGCCTCGCTCAACCCGCGGCAGACGGTGGGCACCATCATCGGCGGCCCGATGGAGATCAACGGGATCAACCCGCCCGGCGGCCGGGAGAAGCGGGTCCGCGAACTCCTCGAAACCGTAGGCCTCAACCCCGAGCACTACAACCGCTTCCCGCACGAGTTCTCCGGCGGCCAGCGGCAGCGCATCGGCGTGGCCCGCGCGCTCGCCCTGGAGCCCAAGCTGATCGTCGCGGACGAGCCGGTCTCGGCGCTGGACGTCTCCATCCAGGCGCAGGTCGTCAACCTGCTCCAGGACCTCCAGCGCGAGCTGGGCATCGCGTTCGTGTTCATCGCCCACGACCTGGCGATCGTGCGGCACTTCAGCGAGCGGGTCGCGGTGATGTACCTCGGCAAGATCGTCGAGGTGGGCACCCGCGACGAGATCTACAACCGGCCGCGCCACCCGTACACCCACGCGCTGCTCTCGGCCGTCCCCGAGGCGAAGCTCGCGGAGGACGGCGAGGAGGACCGCGAGCGGATCCGGCTCGCCGGCGACGTCCCCTCCCCCGTCAACCCGCCGTCCGGCTGCCGGTTCCGCACCCGCTGCTGGAAGGCGCAGGAGAAGTGCGCGACGGAGGAGCCGCCGCTGGTGCAGCTCGGCGGCAACGCGGCCGGCCACCTGACCGCCTGCCACTTCCCGGAGGAGCCGACGACCGTGTCCCGGGGCGAGGACATCGTCCTGGACCCGGCGCTGGCGGCGATCGAGGAGGGTGCGGCACCGGCCGGGGAGGACGGCGCGGACGACTGAGCCCGCCGCGCTGCGCACGTACCGGAGCCCGCTTCCCCGTCGGGGAGGCGGGCTCCGCGGCGTTCGCCGGCCGCCTACGCGTCCGGCACCACCCGCCGCTCCTCCGCGAAGTGGCAGGCCGAGGGATGGTGCGCCGGTCCCGTCGACTCCCGGAATTCCGTGGGGACTTCGAGCGGCGGCTCGACCTGTGCGCACAGCTCCTGGGCCTTCCAGCAGCGGGTGCGGAAGCGGCAGCCGGACGGCGGGTGCGCCGGGGAGGGGACGTCGCCGGTCAGCAGGATGCGCTCGCGGTGCTCGCGGGCCTCGGGGTCGGGGACCGGGACGGCGGAGAGCAGCGCCTGGGTGTACGGGTGGGTCGGGTGGTCGTAGATCTGCTCGCCGGTGCCGGTCTCGGCGATCCGGCCCAGGTACATCACCGCGACCCGGTCGGAGATGTGGCGGACGACGGAGAGGTCGTGCGCGATGAAGACGTAGGAGATGTCGAAGTCGCTCTGGAGGCGCGCCAGGAGGTTGACGACCTGGGCCTGTACGGAGACGTCGAGGGCGGAGACCGGCTCGTCGGCGACGATGATCTCCGGGCGGAGGGCCAGGCCCCGGGCGATGCCGATGCGCTGGCGCTGGCCGCCGGAGAACTGGTGCGGATAGCGGTTGATGAACTCGGGGTTGAGCCCGACGACTTCGAGGAGTTCCTGGACCTTGCGCCGGCGGTCTCCCCTGGGTGCGACCTCGGGGTGGATCTCGTAGGGCTCGCCGATGATGTCGCCGACCGTCATCCGGGGGTTCAGGGAGGTGTAGGGGTCCTGGAACACCATCTGGATGTTGCGGCGCACGGCCTTCAGCGCGCGCCCGGAGAGCCGGGTGATGTCCTGCCCGCGGTACCGGATCTGACCCGCCGTCGGCCGCTCCAGCCCCACCAGCATCCGGGCGACGGTGGACTTCCCGCAGCCCGATTCGCCGACGATGCCGAGGGTTTCGCCCCGGTGGAGGTCGAAGGAGATCCCGTCGACCGCCTTGACGGCGCCCACCTGCTTCTTGAACAGCACGCCCTGGGTGAGCGGGAAGTGCTTGACCAGGTCGCGGACTTCGAGGAGGGGTTCGGGTGCGGGAACGGATGCGGGGTCACCGGGCGCCATCGAAGATCTCCTTTCCGCCGTCGAGGGTCTCTCTCCAGAAGTGGCAGGCGCTGGCCCGGTCCGGGCCCGCCTCGTAGAGCGGCGGCGGATCCGTACGGCAGATGTCGCGGGCCAGCGGGCAGCGGGGGTGGAAGGCGCAGCCCGGTGGGATGGCGGTCAGGTTCGGGGGCAGGCCCTTGATCGCGTAGAGTTCCCGGCCCTTGTGGCCCAGGCGCGGGATGGACTCCAGCAGGCCGCGGGTGTACGGGTGCGCGGGCGCCTTGTAGAGCTGGTGGACGGGGGCGGTCTCGACGATCCGGCCCGCGTACATCACGGCGATGGTGTCGGCGACATCGGCGACCACGCCCAGGTCGTGGGTGATCAGGATGAGTCCCATGGTGAACTCGCGCTGGAGCTCGGCGAGCAGATCCATCACCTGCGCCTGCACGGTGACGTCCAGGGCCGTGGTCGGCTCGTCGGCGATGATCAGGTCGGGGCGCAGCGCCAGCGCCATCGCGATCATGATGCGCTGGCGCATCCCGCCCGAGAACTGGTGCGGATAGTCCCCCACCCGCTCCCGCGCCGCCGGGATTCCGACCCGCTCCATCAGCTCCACGGCCCGGCCGCGGGCCTTCTTGCGGGACATCCCCTCGTGGACCTCGAACATCTCCCCCAGCTGCGCGCCGACGGTGAGGACCGGGTTCAGCGAGGACAGCGCGTCCTGGAAGATCATCGCCATCCTGGCGCCGCGGACCTTGCGCCGCTCCTCCTTGCCCAGCTTGAGCAGATCGCGTCCCTGGAAGAGGATCTCGCCGCCGGTCACGAAGCCCGGCGGGGAGTCGAGGATGCCCATCACGGCCTGGGCGGTGACGGACTTTCCGGAACCGGACTCGCCGAGCACCGCCAGCGTCTGCCCGGCCGCCACGGTGTAGCTGACGCCGTTGACGGCCCTGGCCACCCCGTCCCGGGTGCGGAACTCCACCCGCAGGTCCCGGACGTCCAGCAGGGGCTCGCCGTGCCGCACACCGCCGTTCGTCATCTGCCGCCTCCTCAGCGCAACTTGGGGTCGAGGGCGTCGCGCACCGCGTCGCCGAGCATGATGAACGCCAGCACCGTGATGCTCAGCGCGCCCGCGGGCCACAGCAGCATGTGCGGTGCGTTGCGGATGTAGGTCGAGGCGGTGGAGATGTCGATGCCCCAGGAGACGGTGGGGGGTTTGAGGCCCGCGCCGAGGTAGGACAGGGTGGCCTCCAGCGCGATGTACGTACCGAGCGCGATGGTGGCGACGACGATCACCGGGGCGACGGCGTTCGGCGCGATGTGCCGCAGCAGCATCCGCCCGTTGCCCGCGCCCAGCGCCCGTGCGGCCTGCACGTAGTCGTTCTGCTTGGCGGTGACGACGGAGCCGCGGGCGATCCGGCCGATCTGCGGCCAGCCGAGCAGCACGATGAAGCCGACCACCGGCCAGACGGTGGTGCTGGTGACGACGGACAGGAAGACCAGGCCGCCGAGCAGCACCGGGATGCCGAAGAAGATGTCGGCGAGGCGGGAGAGCAAGGTGTCCCACCAGCCGCCGAAGAAGCCGGCCAGCCCGCCGAGCAGGCTGCCCAGCAGGGCGGCGCCGGCGGTGGCGCAGGTGCCGACGGTGATGGAGGCGCGGGCGCCGTAGACGACCCGGGTGTAGACGTCCCGGCCCTGGGTGTCGTAGCCGAAGGGGTGGCCGGGCGCGGCGCCCTCCTGCGCCTTGGCCAGGTCGGCGCGGTACGGGTTGCCGGTGGCGATCAGCTGCGGCCAGATGGCGATGACCACGAGGAAGACGATGACCAGCGCGGAGACCACGAAGACCGGGTTGCGGCGCAGGTCGTGCCAGGCGTCGCTCCACAGGCTGCGGGGCTTGCCGGTGGGTTCGCCGCCGGGTGGCCGGCCGGCGGCGGGCGCGCGCTCCAGCGATTCCGCCTCGCCCATGGCCAGGGCGGCGGTCCCGCCGTCGCCGTGGCCGATGGCTTCCTTGGGGACGTAGCTCTCAGGCATAGCGGATCCTCGGGTCGAGGACGGCGTACAGCAGGTCGACCAGCAGGTTGGCGATCAGGAACACCAGCACCAGGATCGTCACGAAGCCCACCACCGTCGGCGAGTTCTGCCGGAGGATGCCCTGGTAGAGCTGGTAGCCGACGCCGTGGATGTTGAAGATGCGCTCGGTGACGATGGCGCCGCCCATCAGCGCGCCGATGTCGGTGCCGATGAAGGTGACGACCGGGATCAGCGAATTCCGCAGCAGATGGCGGGTGATGACCCGGCGCCGGGGCAGGCCCTTGGCGATGGCCGTGCGGACGTAGTCGGCGCGGGCGTTCTCCGCGATCGAGGTCCGGGTCAGCCGGGTGACATAGGCCAGCGAGACCAGCGCCAGGACCAGCCCGGGAAGCAGGAGTTGGTTGAGCGGCGCCTCGGTCGCAACGGTCGGCGCGGCCCATTCCCATTTCACGCCGAACACGAACTGGAGCAGATATCCGCTGACGAACGTCGGGATCGAGACGACGACGAGGGTGAGGACCAGCACGCTGGTGTCCACCCCCCGGCCGCGCCGCAGCCCGCTGAACACCCCCAGCACAATGCCCACGATCATCTCGATCACAATCGCGACGATGGTCAGCCGGAGGGTGACCGGAAAGGCCGTGGACATCAGCTCGGTGACCGACTGACCGTTGAACGCGGTGCCGAAATTCCCCTGGAAGATCTGCCCCATGTAGTGCGGATACTGCCTCCACAACGGCTGGTCGAGATAGAGGTCGTGGCGGATCTGCGCGGCGGTGGCCGGGTCCGGCGCCCGGTCGCCGAACATCGCGGCGACCGGGTCGCCCAGCGCATAGACCATGAAGAAGATCAGAAACGTACTGCCGATGAAGACCGGGATCATCTGGAGCAGCCGCCGGATCACATAACGTCCCATGAGCGAGCCTCACTTCACGGTCAACCGGCTCAGCCGGCCTTGATCTCGTTGTAGACCGGCACGCTGAAGGGATTCAACGACACATTGCTGATGCGCTCCGAATAGCCGCCGCTGCCGTTCTGGTACCACAGCGGAATGGCCGGCATCTGCTCGGCCAGGATCTTCTCCGCTTGCTGGAACGTGAGCACGGCCTGGCGGGTGTCCGGTGCCGCATTGGCCTCGTTGACGAGTTTGTCGAATCCGGGGTCGCTGAACTTCCCGTCGTTGGACGAGGCGTTGGTGTAGTACAGCGGCTGGAGGAAGTTCTGGATCAGCGGGTAGTCCATCTGCCAGCCGGCCCGGAACGGCCCGGTCAGCGCTCTCGCGCTGATCTTGTTCCGGAAGTCCGCGAAGGTCCCGACCGGGTCCCCGACGCACGCCTTGTCGTTCCCCAACGTCTTGTTGATGCTGTTGCACACCGCGTCGACCCAGTCCTTGTGCGAGCCGGTGTCCGCGTTGTACGTGATGGTCATCCGGCCGCCGGGCAGGCCGCCGCCCTCCTGGATGAGCTGCCGTGCCTTGACCGCGTCGAACACGCAGGCGTCGCCGCACAGCCCTTCCTTGAAGCCGCCTTGGACGCCCAGCACCGGTGAGGTCCAGTCGCTCGCCGGTGTCCGGGTGTTCTGGAAGATCTCCTTGGTGATCTGCTGCCGGTCGATCGCCATCGAGATGCCGCGGCGCACCTTCTCCATCCCCGGCCGGCCCCATTTCGGGTCGTACATGGGGAAGGTGATGGTCTGGATGATCCCGGCCGGCTGATTGATGTACCGGTTCCCCAGGTCCTTCTTCACGTTCTTGAGCTGTGCGGCGGGAATGTCGTCCACCAGGTCGAGATTGCCCGCCTGGAGATCGGTGTAGGCGGTGTTGTTGTCGGTGTAGACCCGCAGATCGATCCCGCCGTTCCGCGCCGGGTCCGAACCCGGGTACTTCTTCCACTTCCGCATCTTCAGCACGGTGCCCTTGGTGTACGAATCCACCAGGTACGGGCCGTTGCCGATCGGCTTCTTCAGCCATGCGTCGTGCTGCTGGAAGAACGCCTGCGGCAGCGGCATGAACGCCGAATAGCCCAGGGTGTCCGGCCAGCTGGAGAACTTCTGGTTGAGCTTGACGGTGAAGGTCTTGTCGTCCTTCACCGCCAGCCCGGACAGGGTCTTGGCGGTGGCCGTGCCATGGTCCGGATGGACCCGGTCGTAGCCGTCGATGTACTGGAAGAACGCCGCGTTCTTCTGCTTGTTGTCCAGCAGCGCCCCGTAATTCCAGGCGTCCACGAACGACTTCGCGGTGACCTTCTCGCCGTTGCTGAAGGTCCAGCCGGGCTTCAGCGTCACCGTGTAGTTCTGTGCGTCCTTCGTCTCGATCCGGTCGGCGATGACGTTCTCCGCGGCCCCGGTCTTCGGGTTGTAGCGCTTGAGCCCGCGCATCAGCATTTCCAGGACCTTGCCGCCCTGCACCTCATTGGTGTTCGCCGGCTCCAGCGGGTTCTGCGGGTCCCCCCAGGAGGAGCTCACCACCCCGGAGGTGTCCGTGCCCCCGCCCCCGCCCCCGCAGCCCGTGGCCGCCAGGGCGACGGCTCCAGCGCATACGGCCCACTTCGCGCGCACGGCTCTGCGCATGGCGTCTCCTTTGGTCCGGACTCCGGGGTCACACGTAGCCACAGGGACCACACGTAGCCCACATCAGAGCCCAAACCAGCACGTATCGCACTCCGGAGCCGACCGCCGCTGCTCCGAAATCCCGAGAAACCGCCCGGATGACGGAAGCGCCCCGCCGGACCGAAGTCCGGCGGGGCGCTTCAACGCGTCAGTGGCGATTACCGCTTGGCGCGGGACGCCGCGCGACCGCGCTCCTTCTGGTCGAGGACGACCTTGCGGATGCGGACCGCCTCCGGGGTGACCTCGACGCACTCGTCGTCGCGGCAGAACTCCAGCGACTGCTCCAGGGAGAGCTTGCGCGGCGGGACGATCGCCTCGAACGAGTCGGCCGAGGAGGAGCGCATGTTGGTGAGCTTCTTCTCCTTGGTGATGTTGACGTCCATGTCGTCGGAGCGGGAGTTCTCACCGACGATCATGCCCTCGTACACCTCGGTGCCCGGGTCGGTGAAGAGCACACCGCGCTCCTGGAGGTTGGTCATCGCGAAGGCGGTGACGGAACCGGAGCGGTCGGCGACCAGCGAGCCGTTGTTACGGGTCTGGAGCTGGCCGAACCACGGCTCGTGGCCCTCGTGGATGGAGTGCGCGATGCCCGTGCCGCGGGTGTTGGTCAGGAACTCCGTACGGAAGCCGATCAGACCGCGGGACGGCACGACGAACTCCATGCGGACCCAGCCGGAGCCGTGGTTGGACATGTTGTCCATCCGGCCCTTGCGGGTGCCCATCAGCTGGGTGACGGCGCCCATGTGCTCCTCGGGCACGTCGATCGTGATGCGCTCGACCGGCTCGTAGGTCTTGCCGTCGACCTCCTTGGTGACGACCTGCGGCTTGCCGATGGTCATCTCGAAGCCCTCGCGGCGCATCTGCTCGACCAGGATGGCCAGCGCCAGCTCACCGCGGCCCTGCACCTCCCAGGCGTCGGGGCGCTCGGTGTCCAGGACGCGCAGCGAGACGTTACCGATCAGCTCGCGCTCCAGGCGGTCCTTGACCTGGCGGGCGGTGACCTTGCGGTCCTTGACCGCGGCCTTGGCCTCCGCGCCCTTGCCGGTACCGCCACGGCCGACCAGCGGCGAGGTGTTGGTGCCGATGGTCATGGAGATCGCCGGCTCGTCGACGGTGATCAGCGGCAGCGCGATCGGGTTCTCCGGGTCGGCCAGCGTCTCGCCGATCATGATGTCCGGGATACCGGCGACCGCGCAGATGTCGCCGGGGCCGGCCTTCTCGGCGGGCTTGCGGGTGAGCGCCTCGGTCATCATCAGCTCGGTGATGCGGACGTTGGAGGTGGTGCCGTCGCGCTTGATCCAGGCGACGGTCTGGCCCTTCTGGAGCTCGCCCTGCTCGACGCGGAGCAGCGCGATACGGCCGAGGAAGTTGTCCGCGTCGAGGTTGGTGACGTGGGCCTGGAGCGGCGCGTCCTCCTCGTACCTCGGGGCCGGGACGTGCTCCAGGATCGTGGAGAAGAACGGCTCCAGGTTGGTGGAGTCCGCCGGGACGGTGCCGTCCTCCGGCTTGGTCAGCGAGGCGATGCCGTCACGGCCGCAGGCGTAGACGATCGGGAACTCGATCTGGTCCTCGTCTGCGTCCAGGTCGAGGAAGAGGTCGTAGGTCTCGTTGACGACCTCGTCGATCCGGGAGTCCGGGCGGTCGGTCTTGTTGATGCACAGGATGACCGGCATCCGGGCCTGGAGGGCCTTGCGGAGCACGAAGCGGGTCTGCGGGAGCGGGCCCTCGGAGGCGTCGACCAGCAGCACGACCGCGTCCACCATCGACAGACCGCGCTCGACCTCGCCACCGAAGTCGGCGTGGCCGGGGGTGTCGATGATGTTGATCGTGATGGGGTCCCCGCCGTCCTTCGGGTGATACTTCACCGCGGTGTTCTTGGCGAGGATCGTGATGCCCTTCTCACGCTCCAGGTCGTTCGAGTCCATGACGCGGTCGTCGACGGAGTCGAGCTGGTGCGCGGCGAAGGCACCGGCCTGCTTGAGCATGGCGTCGACGATGGTCGTCTTGCCGTGGTCGACGTGGGCGACGATGGCGACGTTACGGATGTCGTGACGTGTTGCGGACACGGCCATATTGCGGCGCTTCTCCCGGAATCGTGGGTGGCGGCGCGTACGGTCCGGTACGCGCGCCCGCCGGGCATAACGACGCCACGGCCTCACCCCATGGTACGGGGCTGCGGCGGAAAAGGCCGCCCCAGCCCGTACACAGCACCTCTGACCTGCGGTTTCTTACCGGTTGTTACCTCTGGTGTGGCCTTTACTTCTTGTAGCCGATGTCCTGGAAGCGGGGGGAGGCGAAGCCGAACGCGCCGATGTTGGCGAGCGACTTCCTGGTGGCCACCAGCTCCGGCCGCTGGTACAGCGGAATCGACCCGGCGGCGGCCCAGATCCGGGCGTCGGCCTGCTCGACCAGGGTGCGCGCGGCGTCCGCGTCCAGCTCGGAGGCGGCCTGGTCGAAAAGCTGGTCGATGTGGTCGGTGCCGACCCGGGTGTAGTTCTGCTCGACGGTCAGCGAGCCGTCCGGTGCGGGCTGCGGCTTGGCGAAGATCGGCCGGGCGTCGGTCGCCGGGAAGGCGGTGCCGGGCCAGGAGTAGAGGGCCAGGTCGTAGTCGCCGGAGGCGATGTGGTCCTGGAAGTAGCTGGTGTCCGGGACCCGCTGGATCGAGGTCTGCACGCCGATCTTGTCGAGCATCCCGGCGATCCGCCGGCCCACCGTGCGCAGCTGCTCGGACCCGGCCCCGTCGGGCAGGACGAAGCGCAGCGTGAGCGGCCGGCCGTCCTTGCGCAGCACCGGCGCCCGGTCCGCCCGGCCGGCTGCCGCCGCCTCCGGGGAGCGCTCGACGCTCATCTGCCGGGCCGCAGCGTGGCCGGCGGAGCCGGGCAGCTGGGGCTCCTGCCCGGCCTCGATCAGCTCGGCGGCGCCCAGCGCCTGCGCGGCCCGCTTCTTGTAGCGCTTGTACTTCGCGTACGCCGCGGAGCCGGTGTCCCCGGCCGCCGCCGCCTTCTCCGCGGCCGCCCCCTCCTTGTAGAACGCGGCGCTCTGCCGCAGCAGCGCGGCCTGCTGGACCTCGGAGCCGACCGCCCCGGTGAAGGACAGCGGGGCGTCGGCGGGGGCCGGGCGGTCGCCGCTCTCCTCGACGCCGCGCCCGGCGGCGGAGCCGTGGCCGGGGGCGCGGCCGGCGTGCGCCGAGTTGCGGCCGTCCGACCAGGCGTCGCCGGACCGGTCGGCGGAGGCCCCGGTCCGAGGCCGGTCCACCTTGGACTCGCTCCGGTGGCCCTGGTCGCTCCCGTCGGCCGCCACGTCCGGCGGCACCGCCCGGCCGGCGCCGGCCTTCTCCCCCGCCCGCTCCGGATCGCTGCCGCCCGCCGGCTTCCAGCCGGCGTCGGCGAGCAGCTTCCTGGCCGCCGCCGGGTCGGCATCGCCGAGCGCGTCGCTGTGGTCCTCGTAGCCGTGCTGCCCGGCCATCAGCAGATGGCTGCCGAGCGGTCTGGACGGCAGGTCCAGCGGCTTGAGGACGGTGTCGGCGAGCGCCTGCCGGTCGATGGCGCGGGCCACCGCGCGGCGCACCCGGTCGTCGGAGAGCGGCCCGGCGCCGCCGTTCAGGGCGAGCTGGGTGTAGGCGGGCTCCAGGGCCTTGTGGACGGTGTAGGCGCGCAGCCCGGCCGCCCGGTCCGGGGCCGCGGCCTTGGCGTCGGCCCCCTTGGCGTCACCGCTCCCGCCGGCCTCGGCGACCCGCTGCGCGGCGGCCCGGTCGACCGCGGCGACGTCGACGGTCCCGGCCGACAGCGCCGCCACCCGCTTGTCGCGGGGCAGCGCCTCCAGCACCACCCGGTCGAGCTTGGCCGCGTCGCCCCACCACTTCGGGTTCCGTACGAGCGTCACGGAGCCGCGGTCGGCGTCCTGCTTCTGCACGCTGAACGGGCCTGCCCCGACGGCCAGTTGCTCCCGCGTCTTGTCGTTGAAGGCGTGCGGGCTGCCCATCACGCCCTTCGGGTACAGCGGGGTGAAGAGCGACTGCCAGTCGGCGTACGGCCGGGCGAAGGTGACCTTGACCTGGTGCGGTTCGGCGCCCGCCTCGACCTTGGCGATGCGGTCGTACCCGGCGTTGCGGGCGGTCCAGTACGCGTTGTCGCTGCCGCGCAGTGCCTTCCACTGGGCGAGGAAGTCGGCGGCCTCGACGGGCCGCCCGTCGCTCCACTGCGCCTTGGGGTTGAGGTGGTAGGTGACGACCTGCTTGGGTTCGCGGGCGCTGACGTCCGCGGCGTCGAGGTAGTCGGCGTTGCGCTGCGGACGGCCGTTGGCGTCGATGGTGAACAGGCTGGGCAGCACGGCGCCGGTGATGCGGGCGGTGGTGGCGTCGGCGTCGCTCTGGAAGGCGTTGAAGGTGCCGGGCGCCGCGTCGATCGCCCAGCGCACGGTGCCGCCGTCCTTCAGCAGCCCGCGCGGTGCCGGCGCGATGTCCTGGGACTCGGAGACGGACGCCGCGGTGTCGTTCTCACTGCATCCGGCCAGCGCCGGCATCGGCAGCAGCACTCCCGCCGCGATGAGCGCGGCATAACGGCGCCGCCGGCACGCCGCGCGGCCTGAGCTGACGTGGTCGGTCATGACTGTTACCTCCGGGCTCGCCCGCGCCGCACCGAGCCGCAGCAACACGTCCGGCCGACTTTGCGGCTCATCACATCTATGGGCCCCCTACTGAAGGTGAACGACGAGCCCCCTCCCGCCCGACACGGCGACGGCCGCCCGCAAGGCCACCCGCCCGGCCCAATACGGGCTCCGCCAGGTGCTGCAAGGGGGCGCGTACGGCGCATCGCCCGCACCCCCGAACCAGCGCTCTCGTACGGGAGTTCGGCAACCAATACGGCGCGTGTTCGCTGAAACGCACCGGTTCGAGTCGTAGTCGCGCCAGACCCCTTCCCAACCCCTACTGTGACGCGCGACACTCTCGGGCGCATGAGATCGCCCACCACACCTGCAAAAGTGAGGGCACGTTATGTCCCTTCAGGACGACTTGACGGCGGTTGAACGCAGCCTGGACGGACTCGTCCAGGCAGTCGGAAAGCTGGAGTCGCGGATCGGCGGCGGGCTGGACATCCGCCGGGTGCGCAGCGACACGGACCATCTGCGCGAGAGCCTGGCGCTGCTGAGGCAGGGCGTGGCCGCCGGGCCCCCGGGCCGTCCCGGCAAGGCCGAGGACGAGATGGTGCCGGTCTCCGACACCCCCTACAACTCCGCACTGTGGACGGACGCCGAGGACGAGGGCCTGGGCGCCAAGGACCGGCACGCGCCCTGAGGACGGAGAACGACGTTGGCCACTGGCATCGAACCCCCACCGCAAACGGACGCGATCGGCGTGCGCGACACCTCGCGCGCCGCCATCCCGGCCCGCCATCTGCGCACCGACCGCTGGTGGCTGGCGCCGGCCGGCACCGCCGCCGGGCTGCTCGCGTTCGTCGTCTACTCGACCTGGCGGGCCTTCTCGAACGCCGACTACTACCACGCCCCGTACGTCTCGCCGTTCTACTCGCCGTGCCTGGCGCAGAACTGCCACACCATGCGCGGCGGCCCCAACTGGGAGATCCTCGGCAGCTGGTGGGGCCTGTCGCCGGCGCTGCTGATCCTGATCTTCCCGCTGGGCTTCCGGCTGACCTGCTACTACTACCGCAAGGCGTACTACCGCGGCTTCTGGGCCTCGCCGCCGGCCTGCGCGGTCGCCGAGCCGCACGCCAAGTACACCGGTGAGACCCGCTTCCCGCTGATCCTCCAGAACATCCACCGCTACTTCTTCTACTTCGCGGTGCTGGTCGCCGGCGTGCTCACGTACGACACGGTGCTCACCTTCCGCGACGCGCACTACGCCTGGGGCCACATGGGCCTGGGCTCGCTGGTCTTCCTCGCCAACATCGTGCTGATCTGGGCGTACACCCTCTCCTGCCACTCCTGCCGGCACATCGTCGGCGGCCGGCTGCGGCACTTCTCCAAGCACCCGGTGCGCTACCGGCTGTGGGGCTGGGTCGGCAGGCTGAACGAGCGCCACATGCTGCTCGCCTGGGCCTCGCTGATCAGCGTGGCGGTGGCGGACTTCTATGTCTTCCTGCTGGCCAGCGGAGCGTTCGAGGATCCGCGCTTCTTCTGACGGCACGCTCCACGGACAACGGAAACAACTCCAAGGAACCCCAAGGAAAGGTGTGCCCGCTGATGGCGCATGTGGACCGGCAGACCTGGGACGTGGTCGTGGTGGGCGCGGGCGGCGCCGGGCTGCGCGCCGCCATCGAGGCCCGCGAGGCCGGGATGCGGACGGCGGTGATCTGCAAGTCCCTGTTCGGCAAGGCCCATACCGTGATGGCCGAGGGCGGTATCGCGGCCAGCATGGGCAACGCCAACGAGAACGACAACTGGCAGGTCCACTTCCGGGACACCATGCGCGGCGGAAAGTTCCTCAACCAGTGGCGGATGGCCGAGCTGCACGCCCGCGAAGCCCCCGACCGGGTATGGGAGTTGGAGACCTGGGGCGCGCTCTTCGACCGCACGGCGGACGGCCGGATCTCGCAGCGCAACTTCGGCGGCCACGAATACCCGCGGCTGGCGCACGTCGGCGACCGTACCGGCCTGGAGCTGATCCGCACCCTCCAGCAGAAGATCGTCTCGCTCCAGCAGGAGGACGAGCGCGACAGCGGCTCGTACGACGCGGGGCTGAAGGTCTTCCAGGAGTGCACCGTCACCCGGGTCCTCAAGAAGGACGGAAGGGTCTCCGGGGTCTTCTGCTACCAGCGGGAGTCCGGCCGCTTCTTCGTCCTGGAGGCGCCGGCGGTGGTGCTGGCCACCGGCGGCATCGGCAAGTCCTTCAAGGTGACGTCGAATTCGTGGGAGTACACCGGGGACGGGCACGCGCTGGCGCTGCTCGCCGGGGCACCGCTGATCAACATGGAGTTCGTGCAGTTCCATCCGACCGGGATGGTCTGGCCGCCGTCCGTCAAGGGCATCCTCGTCACCGAGTCCGTCCGCGGTGACGGCGGCGTGCTGCGCAACAGCGACGGCAACCGCTTCATGTTCGACTACATCCCCGATGTCTTCAAGGAGAAGTACGCACAGACCGAGGCCGAGGGCGACCGCTGGTACGAGGACCCGGACAACAACCGCCGGCCGCCCGAGCTGCTGCCCCGCGACGAGGTGGCGCGCGCCATCAACGCCGAGGTCAAGGCGGGCCGCGGCTCCCCGCACGGCGGGGTGTTCCTGGACGTGTCGACGCGGATGCCGGCCGAGGTGATCAAGCGCCGGCTGCCGTCCATGCACCACCAGTTCAAGGAACTGGCGGACGTGGACATCACCGCCGAGCCGATGGAGGTCGGCCCGACCTGCCACTACGTGATGGGCGGGGTGGAGGTGGACCCGGACAGCGCGGCGGCGACCGGGGTGCCGGGGCTGTTCGCGGCCGGCGAGGTGGCCGGCGGTATGCACGGCTCCAACCGGTTGGGCGGCAACTCGCTGTCCGACCTGCTGGTCTTCGGCCGCCGAGCGGGGCTCTACGCGGCCGAGTACGTGGCGGCGCTGCGCGACCGGCCGGCCGCCGATCCGCGGGACATCGACGCCGCCGAGGCGGAGGCGCTGCGCCCCTTCAGCGCCGAGGGCGGCGGGCAGCACGCCGACCGGGGGCCGGCGGAGAACCCGTACACCCTGCACCAGGAGCTCCAGCAGTCGATGAACGACCTGGTCGGCATCATCCGCCGGGAGGGCGAGATGGCCGAGGCGCTGGAGCGGCTGGCCGAACTGCGGGTGCGCGCCCGGCGGGCCGGCGTCGAGGGGCACCGGCAGTACAACCCCGGCTGGCACCTGGCCATCGACCTGCGGAACATGCTGCTGGTCAGCGAGTGCGTGGCGCGGGCGGCGCTGGAGCGCGAGGAGAGCCGCGGCGGGCACACCCGGGACGACCATCCGGACATGGACCGGCGCTGGCGCAACGTCAATCTGGTCTGTGAACTGGCCGACACCCGGGCCGACTCGGGTGAGGCGGACCCGGCGCTCGGGCAGATCCGGCTGTCCCGCCGGGAGACCCCGCCGATCCGCCGCGATCTCCTCGAACTCTTCGACAAGGACGAGCTGGTGAAGTATCTGACGGACGAGGAGCTGAGCCGGTGAGCGAGCGGCAGGCGAACCAGCGGGCCGGCGCGTACCAGGCGCACTTCCGGGTGTGGCGGGGCGACGCGGACGGCGGCGGACTGACGGACTTCGAGGTGGAGGTGCACGAGGGCGAGGTGGTGCTGGACATCATCCACCGCCTCCAGGCGACCCAGGCGCCCGATCTCGCCGTCCGCTGGAACTGCAAGGCGGGCAAGTGCGGTTCGTGCAGCGCGGAGATCAACGGGCGCCCGCGACTGATGTGCATGACCCGGATGTCGGTCTTCTCCCGCACGGAGACGGTGACCGTCACCCCGATGCGGGCCTTCCCGGTCCTGCGCGACCTGGTCACCGACGTCGCGTTCAACTACACCAAGGCGCGGGAGATCCCGGCCTTCGTCCCGCCGGCGGACCTGGGCCCCGGCGAGTACCGCATGCAGCAGGAGGACGTGAACCGGTCGCAGGAGTTCCGGAAGTGCATCGAGTGCTTCCTGTGCCAGAACACCTGCCATGTCGTGCGCGACCACGAGGAGAACAAGGACGTCTTCGCCGGGCCGCGCTTCCTGATGCGGATCGCCGAGCTCGACATGCACCCGCTGGACGCGGCACCGGCGTCCGGGCTGGACCGCAAGAGCACCGCGCAGGACGAGCACGGGCTGGGCTACTGCAACATCACCAAGTGCTGCACCGAGGTCTGCCCGGAGAACATCAAGATCACCGACAATGCGCTGATCCCGCTGAAGGAGCGTGCCGCCGACCGCAAATACGACCCCCTGGTGTGGCTCGGGAACAAGATCCGCCGCCGGACGGAATGACCGGCCGGGCAGCCAAGTGCCTGCGGATGAAACATTTCTGACGTGACGTCATGGCCGCGCCACATGGCCGGAAACATTCTTACGGCAGGTTCGAACGGGCGCGGTATAAAAACGAAATGAATCTTCCAGAAATGAGCCGGCGGCGGGTGCTGGCCGGCCTCGGCACCGTCCCCCTGGCCGCCGCGGCCGGCTTCCCCGACCTCGATCGGGACCGCTCCCCGAGACCGGTGGCGGCCCCAGGGCACGGACGGACCACCCTGCTGCGCGGCGCCGACCTGGTGCTCACCATGGACCCGAAGGTGGGCGCCGGCCCCCTCGGCCAACTGGACAACGGTGTCGACCTGCTGCTGCGGGACGGCACCATCGCCGCCGTCGGCCGGGGGCTCGACGCACCGGCCGGCGCCCGCGTCCTGGACGCCCGCGGCAAGATCGTCCTGCCGGGCTTCGTCGATCTGCACAACCACCTGTGGCAGTCCAGCATCCGCGGCGGCTGCTCCGGCGAGGACCTCAACGGCTGGCTGTCCGACTGCAACCGCGCCGTCCTGCCGAAGATCGGCGCCCAGGACATGTACCGGTTCGTCCATCTCGCCGCCCTCGACGCCCTCCAGGCGGGCGTCACCACGGTCGTCGACTGGGTGCACCCGATCCCGTACGACACCAGCGAGCGCTACATCCGGGCGCTGGACGACGCCGGGCTGCGCTTCGTCTACGCCTCGACGCAGCGCGCCGCCGACGCCCATCTCATCCTCAAGGTCAAGAAGGACCTCCTGGACCGGCTGCCGCTGGCCTCCGTCCAGGTGGCGGCGCACGCCGGGATGTCGCAGCTCACGGATCTGCGGACGCTCCACGAACTCGCCCGCGATCTCGGCGTGATGCTCAACTCCCACGTCCTGGAGAACCGCGACGACCGCAAGGACGACCCGATCCGCTCGCTCCGCGAGATCGGCGCCTTCGGTCCGGACCTGCTGATGAACCACGCGATCCACCTCACCGACGAGGAGATCGCGCTGACCGGCGAGCACGACGTCCGGGTCGCCCACTGCCCGCTGAGCAACATGCGGCTGGCGTCCGGCATCTGCCCGCTGCCCGCGCTGCACGCGCACCGCGTACGGGCCGGGCTGGGCCACGACGGCGGGACCAATGACACCTCGGACATGTTCAACCTCATGAAGGCGGCGGTCGGCCTCCAGCGGGCCCGCCACGAGGACGCCGGGATCCACCCCACCATCCCGGCCGTGCTGCGGATGGCGACGCTGGGCGGCGCGGAGTGCATCGGCATGGCGGACCGGGTCGGGTCGCTGACACCGGGCAAGCGCGCCGATGTCGTCGTCCTCGACCCCGGCACGCTCAACTTCGCCCCGCGCTTCGACTGGACCGGCCAGATCGTCCTCAACGGCCAGCCGCCGAACGTCAGCGAGGTCTTCGTCGACGGCCGGCTGCGCAAGCACCGGGGCGAGCTGGTCGACGTCGACACCGAACACGTCGTCCACGAGGCGGAATTGGCGGCGGCCCACATCCGCACCGCCTGACCACCGAACGCCCGCGCGCCCGGCAGGTTCCACCGGCCCGGATCATTCACCGGCCCCGCTCAGAACAGGCTCAGCAGCGCCTCCGCCGGATCCATCGGCGCCGACTCCCCGTCCGGCAGGGCCAGTTCGAACCATACGGTCTTGCCGCGCGGGGTGCGGCGGCTGCCCCAGCGCTCGCTCAGCAGGCCGACGAGCTGGAGGCCGCGACCGCCCTCGTCGGTGTCCCGGGCCCGGCGGCGGCGCGGCTGGGCGAGATCCGCGTCCCAGACCTCGCAGACCAGGGTGCGGTCCAGTAGCAACCGCAGCCGGATCTCCCCGTGGCCGTGCCGCAGGGCGTTGGTCACCAGCTCGCTGACCAGCAGCTCCGTGGTGTCGACCAGGCCCTGGAGCCCCCAGTCCGTGAGCTGGTCGCGGGCCAGCTCACGGGCGCGGGCGACCGAACGGGCCTCCGGCGCCAGGCTCCAGTCGCCCACCGCGTCCTTCGGCAGGCCGTGCACCCTGGCCATCAGCAGCGCGATGTCGTCCTCGCCGTGCTGGGTGTCCAGCGCGCTCAGGACGTGGTCGCAGACGTCCTCCAGCGGCCGGCCGGACTCCGAGAGCGCCATCCGGAACGCCTGCAACCCCTCGTCCAGCGGGTGGTCGCGGGACTCCACCAGGCCGTCCGTGTACAGCGCGAGCAGCGCGCCGTCCGGCACCTCGACCTCGATCTCCTCGAACGGCTCGCCACCGACCCCGAGGGGCATCCCCGGCGGCACGTCGAGCAGCAGCGCGTCCTCGCCCTCCTCGACCAGTACGGGCGGCAGATGCCCGGCGTTGGCGAAGGTGCAGATCCGGGTGATCGGGTCGTAGACGGCGTAGACGCAGGTGGCGAGGTAGACCTCGGAGAGGTCGGCGGTAGCGGCCGAGCGGCCCGGCCCGGCCCCGCCGGGCGCGCCGCC
>NZ_BMRP01000001.1:0-100836 GCF_014648695.1 Streptomyces albospinus | reverse complement strand
TGCCGCCGAGCCCCCGGGCGATCTCGTCCAGCGCCCCCAGCACCTCGGCCGGCTCCAGGTCCAGCAGCGCCAGCGTCCGGACGGCCGTGCGGAGTTCGCCCATGGCGACGGCGGCGCGCAGCCCCCGCCCCATCACGTCGCCGACCACCAACGCCGTGCGGTGGCCGGGGAGTTCGATGACGTCGAACCAGTCGCCGCCGACCTCGGTGGCGGTGGTGCCGGGCAGGTAGCGGCAGGCGATGTCCAGGCCGGCCGCCTCCGGGTCGCCGGGCGGCAGCAGGCTGCGCTGGAGGATCAGGGCGCGTTCGTGTTCGCGGCGGTAGAGGCGGGCGTTGTCGATGCAGACCGCGGCGCGCGCGGCCAGTTCGACGGCGAGCGCCGTGTCGCGCTCGCCGAACGGCTCACTGCCCTTCGTACGGGAGAACTGCACCAGCCCGACGATGGTGTCCCGGGCGACCATCGGGACGGCGAGGGTGGAGTGCACCACCGCGCCGAGCTCCGGCCCGTCGTCGCTCTCCCGGCCGGGGATGATCTGCGCCTGCGCGGTCCGCAGGGCGCCTGCGCAGGGCGAGTTGAAGGGGTAGCGGTGGACCGCGCCGACAGCGACCGGTCCGGGCCCGTCCTCGGGGACGCAGCAGGTGGTGGAGGCGAGCGGGGCGTCGGACACCGCGCTGGCGAAGGCGACCCGGCGCAGCTCCGCGCTGCCGTCGCTCATCCCGGGCGGCGCCTCGTCGCCGGCCAGCAGACCCTGGTAGAGATCCACCGACGCCAGGTCGCAGAACTGCGGTACGGCGACGTCCAGCAGGGTGCGGGCGGTGGTCTCCAGGTCGAGCGAGTTGCCTATCCGGGCGCCGGCTTCGTTGAGCAGCGCGAGGTTGCGGCGGGCGTTGGCGGCCTCGCGTTCGGCCCGGCGGCGGCCGGTGACGTCGGAGGCGAGCGCGGCGACGCCGATGGGACGGCCGCTGGCGCCGTGCAGCCGGTAGAGCGACACCGACCAGCGGCGGCGGTCCTCGTCGCCGGGCACCATGCCCACCAGTTGCATCTCGGTGACCGGCTCCCCGGTCTCCAGGACGCGGCGCAGTGCCGCGGTCATCCGCTCGGCCTCGGGGCGCGGCAGGAAGTCGTGCGGGGTGCAGCCGCGGTACCTGCCGGCCGGGCCGCCGAAGACGGTGGCGAAGCGCTCGTTGACCCGCAGCAGCTTCAGGTCCGTGCCGAACAGGGTGAAGCCCATGGGAGATTGACCGAAGACCGCCTGCGAGGCGGCCAGGTCGGTCTCGATGCCGCGCAGCGCCCGTACGTCGACGACCAGGCAGACCGCGCCGCGCTCGCCGTGCTCGTTCTCGGCCGGCATCACATAGATCTCGGCGAGCCCGTCGGCGTCCCCGTCGCCGTCGGCGTCCCGGCGGTAGGGGACCAGGCCGGTCCACTCCCGCCCGTCGAGGATCTCGGACACCTTGCGGCGCCCGGTCTCCCGCAACTCGCCCGGTACGAAAGCCGCTACGGGGTCCTTGCCGATGGCGTACCGGGCGGGGATGCCCAGCATCTGCGCGGCCCGCTCGCTCCACTGGTCGATGCGCCCGTCGGGGCCCAGCGAGAACGAGGCGACTCTGATGTAGTCGTAGATCGATCCGGGCCGGCTGCTCTGCCATACGGGCGGGCCCTGCGGCTCCCGCGTACGGCTACGGCCGCCTGGGTCGCCCGGGCCGTCCGCACCGCCCTGACCCTCGCTCTGCGCGGGTAGCGCCCCGCCAGAAGACTTCTCGCTCACGAGCCCCGTCCCCTCCAGCTCATCGTGCCCGGACCGGACCTGCCGAGTATTCCAGCACCTCGGCTATCCGGAACACGGTCTTCACGATCACAGCACAGTCTCGATCGCAGCCCATCTACAAAATGTCGATGAAATGGCAACGATCAGGACTCCCCCTGACTCCTAACCAGCCACCGACAGCTCGAACCACACAGTCTTACCGGTCTTTCCCCGCCGTGTCCCCCAGCGCCGCGAACTGCACGCCACCAGCTGGAGACCGCGTCCCCCCTCGTCATCCGGGGTGGTGGCGCGCTCCCGCGGCGGGTCGGGCAGCGGATCGGAGACCTCGACGAGCAGCCCCCCGGCGCCGAGCAGCACCATCCGTACGCCGATGGGCCCGCTGGCGTACCGCAGGGAGTTGGTGACCAGTTCGCTGACCAGCAGCACCGCGACATCGGCGGCGCCGTTCAGCCCCCAGTCGTCGAGCACCTGACGGACCATGGTGCGCGCGGTGCGGACCGCGCCGGGGTCGGCCGGAAAGCTCCACTCGGCGCTCGATGCGCCGGATACCCTGCCGCGCTTGCGGCCATCGGCGGAGACGGGTTCCGGGACCTCTGCCGCTGCGCCGTCGCTCACGCCGATCACTTCCCAGACGGAGGGTTCCCCAGTGGCATCACGCGCACCGAAAGGGGTCAATCAGGACATACCCGATATCGAACCCCAAATATCGCCTGCAATCGCGCACTGTTGCACAAATGGAACATCCCGCGGCGATACGGCGCCGTGGCGCACACCCGGCGAGCGGGCGGACACCGGAAGCTCAGCGGGCGGCGTACGCGCCCCGCGAGCACCGGGGGCGCCCACCGCAAGGGCGGGCCCCGGGCGCTACAGCCGCGCGCCGGGAATCCCCGACGCGGCCCGTGCGGCCAGCCGCCGCATCGCCTCGGCGACGGCCGGGCGGTCCTGGTCCAGCCAGTCGACCTGCTGCTCCTCCCCGGGCAGCAGCCAGCGCAGCTCGTCATGATCCTCCAGCGGGCGCGGCTGGCCGGACACCAGCCGGGCCGTCCACACCTGGAGCACATAGCCGGGCCGCAGCACCCACTCGCCCGGGATCCGCTCCTCGGGCGCGGCCTCCACACCCAGCTCCTCGCGCAGCTCCCGCACCAGCGCCTGTGCGGGCGTCTCGCCGTCCTCCACCTTGCCGCCGGGCAGCTCCCAGCGGCCGGCCAGTGCGGGCGGCGCACTGCGCCGGGCAGCCAGCAGCCGCCCGCGCTCGCACACCGCTCCGCCCACCACTACGCGCACCGTCGTCATGCGCGGCAGCCTACGTCCCCCGCTCGCGTCCCGCTTCCCGCTCCGCCCCCCTCACGCCGTCCCGCGGCCCACCTGCTCGACCACGTAGAGCTGGCGACTGCCGCGGGTGTCGAGGCGGTCCGCCACCCGCTCCGCCTCCGCTCGGGTGGCATAGCGGCCGACGCGATAGCGGTTGCCGCCTTCGTCCTGGCGGATGACGAGCCAGGGCAGCACGGCTCCGTTGTCAGTCATTGCGCCCCTCCGTCCGCCCGGCAGCGCCCCATGACGCGCCCCTCCTGCGCTGATGCCGAAATCGCGATCCGCATATGCCCGAGCCTACGCCCGACCTTTACGCACCGGATATGGATTTACACAAAGAGATACCGAACCGGCCACCCGCGGGCTCTGGATCGCCAAGAGCGGCCTGCGAGTGGCCGGTTCTGCCCGCTTACCGGGCACGGAAGAACAGCGCTCAGGAGCCGACCGGAGCCTTTGCCTCCGCGACGTCGGCGGCCTCGGCCTCGGTCATCTCGGCCTCGGCCTGCACCAGCGACGGGTTGCGCCAGGCGCTGCGCACGCCCCAGAAGTAGAAGGCCAGGCCGACCAGCGCGACCAGGACCACGTCCCAGCCCTCCGGCAGGTAGCCCTTACCGCCGAACTCCTTGCCGCCCATGTACGAGATGGCGGCCATCACGAGCAGGTACGCCACCATCCAGGCACCGGCCTTGAGGTGCGGCAGCAGCTGGGCCCACGGCTTGCGGCCCTGGGTCAGCGGCTTGCCGATCTCGTACCAGGCCCAGACCGGCAGACCGACGGCCATGATCAGGATGACCTTGCCGGTCAGCGGCCAGCGGCCCCAGTACAGCACCAGCGAACCGAAGACCATGGCGATCGGCGCGATCACCGGCATGGCACGCAGCCGCACCGGGCGCTTGAGGTCCGGCGAGATCCGGCGCAGCGACATCACCGCGACCGGCCCGGTGATGTACGAGATGACCGTGGCGACCGAGACGATCTCGGCGAGCGAGCCCCAGCCGCGGAACACCGCGAGGAACAGGAAGGCGATCGCGAGGTTGAGCAGCAGCGCCGGCCGCGGCACACCGGTCTTCTTGTCCACCTTGCCGAAGACGCCGGGCAGATGGCCGTTCTCCTGCACACCGTGGATCATGCGCGAGGTGGTGGCGGCGTAGATCATGCCCGTGCCGGACGGCGAGATGAACGCGTCCGCGTACAGCAGCATCGCGAGCCAGTTCAGGCCCCAGGCCACCGCGAGGTCGGCGAGCGGGGAGTTGAAGCCGAGCCCCGCCCAGCCGTGGGCGGCGAGCTTGTCGCCGGGCACGCCCATCAGGAACGCGATCTGGAGGGCGACGTAGATGACCAGGGCGATCAGGATCGACGAGATCACGGCCTTGGGCAGCGACTTGCCCGGGTTGCGGGCCTCCCCGGCCATGTTCAGCGGGGACTGGAAGCCGTTGTACGCCCAGACGATGCCGGAGACGGCGACCGCGGTGAAGACCGAGCTCCAGCCGTGGGGGGTGAACCCGCCGTGGCTGGTGATGTTGCTGGTGTCGAAGTGCGCCACCATCAGCGCACTCGCGGTCAGCACCGGGACGACGACCTTGAAGACCGTGATCGCGGTGTTGGTCTTGGCGAACAGCGTGATCGCGAACCAGTTGAGGAAGAAGTAGAAGACCAGCAGGACGCTGGCCAGCCCGACGCCGGTGCCGGTCAGCTCCTTGCCGTTGTACAGCCCCTGCGCCCAGCTGAAGCTCCAGCTGCTCATGTACTGGACGGAGGCGGTGGCCTCACCGGGGATCACCGAGACGATGGCGATCCAGTTCGCCCAGGCGGCCAGGTACCCGGCCAGCGAGCCGTGCGAGTACTGGCCGTAGCGGACCATGCCGCCGGCCTTCGGGAACATCGAGCCGAGTTCGGTGTACGTGAGCGCGATGGTGAGCGCGACGACGGCGCCGATGATCCAGGCCACGATGGCGGCCGGTCCGGCGATGGCAGAGGCCCGCGCGGCTCCGAAGAGCCAACCGGAACCGATGATCGACCCGAGACCAGTGGCGGTCAGGGCAATGGTCCCGAGGGACCGACGGTAATTCGAGTGCGAGCCCTGCTCCGCGCTCGCTGTCTTCGTCGTGCTCACGTGCTGGTCTCCTGGTCTTCCCCCGTGCCGTGCACAAACTTCGCCATCGTAAGAGCGAATCCGTAGATCCGGTTCCCACACCGAGCAAAAAATCCCGCCCAGTTGAGCCTCTGTGAGGTTTCCAACACCGGTAAACGGACGACACTGGCGTACAGAACACCACAAAAGGGACACTGAAATCGGCTGGAAATCGCGGTCAGCGGACCCTGCGATTCCAGTACTGGACGTCTACTTGGCGAACATGAGGAGCCCACCGGGTGTCCGCGGCGGGCCCCCGCGGACCGTCCGGCACACCCAACCGGCCGCCGGGCACTCCACGTGCCCGGTCCGCCACTCCGCTACTTCACCGGTAGGTGGTACGCCACCCGATGGCGGGCCGCGAGCGTGATCACATCGGCCGTCTCGACCGGCCGGCCGCCCGCGAAGTACGTCCGCGAGATCACCAGCACCGCATGCCCCGGCACACCGCCCAGCGCCATCGCCTCCTCGGCCAGCCCCGGCCGCGCCCCGACCTCCTCGATGACGTTGTCCACCACCACGTCGATCGCGGCCATCCGCTCGACCACCCCGCGGCCGGCCAGCGGGCCCTCCTCCGGCAGCATCACCGGCGTCCGCCCGGTGACCGCCAGCGGCTCCCAGGAGGTGGAGAGCATCGACGGCTCGCCCTCCGCGCGGAACACATAGCGGGTCCGCATCACACGGGCCCCCACCGGGATCCGCAGCCGCGCCGCCACCGCCGAACTGGCCGCCTCCTGCTCGCTGTTGGACTCCCAAGTGCCGCGCACCCGCTCGTCCGTCTGCTCCTGACGGAACGGCGTACAGCCCCCGGAGTGGTAGCCGGCGCGAGCGATACGGCGCGGCACGGGCTGTTCGCGCACATATGTCCCCGACCCCGAGCGCCCCTCCACCAGGCCCTCGGCCATCAGAACCTTGCGCGCCTCCAGCGCCACGGTGTCCGAGACGCCGTACTCCTCGCGGATACGGGCCTGGGAAGGGAGACGGGTGTGCGGGGCCAGCACCCCGTCGACGATCTTCTGGCGCAGGTCACCGGCGACGCGGAGGTACGCAGGCTGCTCACCGAAAGACACATGCCCCTCCCAACAGCTTGACAGTCAGCAACAGCGTGGCAACCGCGCGTCGCCAACCGCAAGCCCACACCAGAGATTCACCCAAAGTAATTACCCCCAGCTCAGCCCCTCCAGGAACACACCCCGCGGCCTGAAAACCTCCGCCCCGACCCGGCCCCGCCCGATGCCCACCACACCCGCACCGTCCCCGCACGAGAAAGCACAGAGGGCCGACTCCCGGCGGAGCCGACCCTTCTGACCGGCCTGTTCGCCAGGCCGGCGACGAGGTGTTGTTCCACCCGCTCACACGTTGAACCGGAATGTCGGGGGCTCCGCAGTGACCTGCGGGAACCTCCCGGCGTGGCGACCGATCCAGCACGTATCCAGCAGTCGGCGATCGCCGCGGTCGTGCAGCTCACGGAGCGGCATCCGGCGGCAGCCGCGGGCGGAGCGGACCCCGGTGAAGGGTTCGCGATCTCTCATCCGCGCATCCCCTTGATCCGGTCGCGACCGGATGAAATCAGTCTTTCGAGACCATGGAGATGCCGCCCGAGGCGATGGAGAAAATTCTCGCAAGCGCCTTTCGCACCTGCGGGTCTCGATCAATCCTTTCCATTGACGCGAGCACCTCTGGGGCGATATCGATTGTTGTCACACCCCCTGCGGTTCCCCCCTTTTCCACCGGGAAAAGCATGAGGCATCGATAGGAGCGAACTTCACCATTTCGCTCCTCCCGCAAGATCGGGCAGAGAAATACGGAAGCCTCCTTCACCTGCCCGCGAAGGGACTCCTCAGAGGACCACCGCGTTGCCCACCCTTCCCTCTCTGCCCGCAACTGCAGTTCGAGCAGATCCGCGAAGCTGACCTGGCACACGCGATAATCAGGATCTGAAGACCGGACGAGCGACATAGTCCCTACTCCCCGCCAAGAACATCGACACGGATGGGAGTTTCGGGATCGATACGGCCATCGCCCACCCTGGTCATGAGCTCATCCCATCTGTGGTGCCCACCGAGTACTTGCCCTCCGGGCGAAACAAGGAATCCATCCCCTGGTCCAGCATGGTTGAATGACGCCACAAGCTCATCGTTACTCAGGTATTCGTGATACCACTGCGAACTCGGATCGCGAGTCTTCTGTCCTTCAGTGTACCGGGAAAGATCACGCGCTGGTTCGTGGTGGCTTGAGAATTCGTCATCGCCTTCGCAGCCGAACAGACCAAGGGGATCCCGCCAGCGTGAGGGGTTCAGCACATAGCTGACCGGGTTGGCGGCCGGTCCGAGCCCAAGCGGGTCCGGGCTGGCGTACCGTCCGGTGTCGGGGTCGTAGTGCCGGAAGAAGTTGTAGTGCAGCTCCGTCTCGCGGTCGGCGTACTGCCCGGGATAGCGCAGGGGCGTGTACGCGGTGGCGTTGCGGTTCCAGGCAGTGGAGCCCCAGGTGGTGGTGCGGGCTTGCCACGCGAGGTCGCCGTCCTCGCTGATGAGCTCCGTCGGCATACCGGTGAGGTCGGTGGCGATGGCGAAGAAGCGGGCGTCGACTTCGTCCTGGGAGAGGCGCTTGCGTTCGTACTGGGCAAGAGGGGTGTGTCCCTTGTGGTCCCAGGTGGTGGTGACGTCGGTGGTGCTGGAGTGCTCCTCGGCGAGGCGGGTGCCGTCCCAGGTGAACGCCACGGTCTCGGCCGGTGATTGCCCGTCGGCGGCGAGGCGGGTCTTGGCAGCGCGACGCCCGATGGCGTCATAGGTATAGGTCCAGCGGGTGCCGTCGGGGGTGGTACAGGCCGTGAGGCGGTCTTCGGCGTCCCATGCATAGCGCCACGTGTCAGGCTTGGCCGACAGGCGCTTCTTCTGACGGAGTGTGATGCGGCCTGCGGCGTCGTACTCGTAGCGGACGCGACCTGCGAACTCCAGGCAGGTGCCGGCGTAGGTGCGGGGGCCGCGGGCCTCGTCGTGGCCGGCCTGGTCGGGCCAAGCGGCCTCGGTCTGGTTTCCCGCGAGGTCGTAGCTGTATCGCTCGATCCAGTTCTCGGCGCTGACGCCGAGTGGGCGGCCGATCGGGTCGAGGGTGAACTGGCGCCCGGTGCCGAGGCGTTCGTCGGTGACGGCGGCGAGGTGGCCGTCCGGCCGGTAGCGGTAGGTGCGGGAGGTGAGGGTGCGGCCGGGGGCGGCGGCGGCGCGGGCGACGAGACGGCCGGACATGTCCCACACCGAGGTCACCGAAACCGGAGCGTCGGGGGTGCCGAAGGTACGCGTGGTCTCGCGGCCTGCGGCGTCGTGGGTGAAGGCGAGGGCGTGGCTGTCGATATCGACGCCCGTGGTGCGGCCTGCGGCATCGTATGCGTAGCGGGTGACGGCACCGGTCGGCGTGGTGCGGGAAGTGCGGCGGCCCAGCGCGTCGTAGGTGTAGCGGACGGTACGGCCGTCGACCGTCTCCGCCAGCACCCGGCCACGTACGTCGCGTTCGTAGGCGACGCGGGAGGTGGCGGTGGCAGCTTCGAGGAGGCGGCCCTGGGCGTCGTGCCGGTAGCGGGTGACGTGTCCGGCGGCTTCCTTGGCTGTGATGCGTCCCAGGGCATCCCGCTCGTAGGTAACGCTGTCGCCGGTGGGGGTGATACGGGTGGCGAGGTGCCCCGCGGCATCGTGACCGTAAGTGGAGGTGCGGCTGTCGAAGTCGGATTCGGCGGTGAGGCGGCCCGCTTCGTTGAAGGTGTAGTCCCAGGTCAGGCCGGCGGGGTCGGTGACCTGGGTGAGGCGCAGCTCGGTGTCGTAGGTGAAGCGGTAGGTGGCGCCGTCGGGAGTGGTGCGGGAGACGAGCTTGTCGAAGTGCGTGTACGCGTACGCCGAAACGCCGCCCACCTGATCTGTGTGCCGGTGGAGGTTGCCTTCCCCGTCCCACTCCCAGGTCTCCCGGGCGCCGTCCGCGCGGGTGCGGGTGGCGATCTTGCCTTCGCGGGTCCACTCCAGGTGCGTACGCACTCCGAGTGGGTCGGTCAGTGCGACCGGGCGCCCGAAGGCGTCGCGCTCCACGTGCGCGGTGTGGCCGAGAGCGTCGGTGTACGAGGTCGGCAGGCCGGCCCCGTTGTTCGCGTAGCTCGACCTGGAGCCGTCCGGGGCGATGATCTCGGCGACCGCGCCGGTGAGGTCGTACCCGTACCGTGTGACGGTGCTGTCCGGCGCGGTGTGTTCGGTGAGGTTGCCCCCCTCGTCGAATGCCTGCCGCCAGATGGAGCCGTCCGGCGTCGTGATCTCCGCGGGCAGGTTCAGACCGTTGTACACGGCGCGGACCGTGGTGCCGTCAGGCCGGTGAACTGCGGTGAGGTTCTGGGCGTCGTCGTACGCGTAATGAGTGGTGTGGCCCAGCGGGTCCGTCTCGGCGAGCAGGTTGCCGTGCTCATCCCACTCACGCCTGACCGTGTTCCCGATCGGATCGGTCTCGGCGATCACCTGATGCCGGGCGTTGAACTGGTAGACGGTGACGGCACCCTGGGAGTTGATGTACCGGGTGGTGCGCTGGGCACGGTCGTAGGCGAAGCGGCTTGAGAGGACACCGTCCGGGCCGATCGTACGCACGACACGGTGCCAGTGGTCGTACTCGTACCGGAACGTCGAGCCGTTCCGGTCCGTCCACGAGGTCATCCGACCGAAGTCGTCGTAACCGAACTCCAGGGCCTTTCCGGAGGAGTTGACCACGTGGGTGACGTTGCCGCCGCCGTCGCCGTAGCGGTAGGACTTGATCTCGGCCGGTCCGTCGGAGGTGTCCAGAGCGAGGTTGGAGACGCGGCCTGCCTCGGTGTGGATACGCACGACGTAGCCGCCGCTGTGGTGGACCGTCGTCGGGGTGCCGTCCTCCAGGCGGGAGAGGGCGATCTCGTTGCCGTTCCGGTCGACGATGTACTGCAGCCAGAACCAACCCGACCGGGAGGGGGAGTCGGCGAAGAGGCGGACGATGCCGGTGCGCCGGTCGGTGATCTCGTACGTGGTCTCGCCGAGCGCCCCGGCGCCGGCATGGACGAGCGGCAGCCGCGCCCCGGTGACGGGGTAGACCGCCTCGTCGCTGCCCGCTGGTGGCAGGGACTCATACCGCAGCAAGGAACCGTCCTCACGGGCCCAGATGACCCCGTCCTCCGCCACCTCCAGACGTTCGTCCAGTACAGAGGCCCAGGACGGGCCGAAGAACTGCCCGTACCGGTACGAGGACAGGTGCGTACGGGAGATCTGCAGCGGCAGAACACCGGGCAGGTCGAGATCGGTCTCCGTCTGCAGCAGCTCGCCGCTGGCGACGTCGACCGGGTCGTTCTCACAGGGCCGGTCGCGCGTGGGGCGTCCGGTGAGATGCGGGTCGCTGGTGGAGCCATTCATCGAGTCCGGCCGCACGTCGGACGGCTTGTCGCGGCCGCCGGGGCGGCCGCCGCCCGTCGCGTGGGGCGCGTGCGGGATGTCCTCCTTGCCACCCTTGAGGAGCTTGTCGAGCTCCGCAGCGTGCTTGGCGTCGTTCTCTGCGTGGTTGGTGGCGACCTTCTTCAGCCGATGGCCCGTCCCGTGGTAAAGGTCCTGGACCGCCTTGCCGGCGTCCTTGCCAAGGACCTTGCCCAGTTTCGCCGCGCCGTGCTCCAGCGCCTTGACGATCGGATTGCTCATACGAAGCTCAGCCCCGCAGCCTTCGACTCGAATTCGGCGGCGTGCCCGGCCACCGTCCGTGCATGTGCGTGCAGTTTCTCCGCGCGCGCGTGCAGGGCCTCCGGGTGGATGGAGAAGCTCTCGCCCGCACGGCCGTCTCCGCCGCCGGCGGAGACGCCGAGGGCGGACTCGGCGGCCTGGAAGACCAGGCCGCCCACCGCCTTGCCGACCGTCTCTACGAGGGGATCGATGGCAGCCTCGACGACCTGGCCGATGATGTACTGCTCCAGCTGCTGCACCAGGTAGTCCATCAGCTTCTCGGCAGCCTCGACGACCAGCGCCTCGGCCGCCTCAGCGATCCCCAAGGTGGCGACGGCCGCGGCCTGGTCGGCGATGAACGTAATGGCCAGCACGGTCAGTTCGGCGATCGCCTCTACCTTCATCGCCACGATCGTGTCCGCCGCGACATCCAGTGCGTCGGCCACCACATGGCAGGCGTTCACCAGCTCCGTCATGTGGCTGTCGGACATCTGACCCCACTTGGCCAGCAGCGCCTCGTACGACGCACCCTGATACACGTCTTCGAGCTGCTTGACTGTGGAGGTGGATTCCTTGTGGGTGTCATCCACCTTCTGCGCGAAATCCCGCACGTGAGAACCGAACTCGCGGACCTTGTCCTCATTGATGTCCGGCCAGTTCACCCCAATGAACTGAAGGAACGACACCACCTGACCAGGCAGCTCGATCGCCATACTTTCCCCCTTGTTGAAACCCCACAGCAGCTCACCAGACGGTGCCCAAGGGGGAGTAAGAGACGGGCAAAGAAATATTCGAGGCAGGGTCATCAGTGTGTCTATTGGTGCGGATTGGCAAGAAACCGTTGCTTCCTTGATCAATTCCCTTGGGCGTGGCCAGGTTCAGTTGGCAGGCGGCGGCCTCGGCGACGAGGCCGGCCGGCAAGGGTGGTCGGCGACCGGGTGGGTGGCGGTCCTGGAGCTCGACGACCGGCTGAGCGAGCCGTTCGTGCATGGGCGGGCACCTTGGCGGCGGGTATGGCGAGGCGGGTGCGCGCGCCTCGGTGAGCAGGCATGGGATACATGGGCGCGGGGCGGCGTTCCGCGGGCCGCGGCGGCGTGCGGGCGAGGCGTCACCCCGGGGATGCCAGGGCGACCGTGTGCGGTCAGGTGGTGGCCAGGGCGCGGATGACGGCCCCGGCCGATCGCGGCGGCGGCCCGGGCCGGGTTGGCCAGTTGCAGCAGGGTCGCGCCGGGGGGCGGGGGTCAGGGGCGAAGACGAGCCACAGCACCGCGCACCCTGCGGTGCGTAGGGCGGTGATGCGGGCAGCGGCGCGGGCGGCCTCGCGGGCGCGGTAGTAACCGTCGGAGGCGATGACCAGCAGGCGGCCCACGCCGGGCCGGGTGCGGGCGAGTCCTACGGTCAGGGCGTCGGCGGCTTCGGCGAGGCTGTGGCCCATCCCAGCACAAGACCCGACGAAGCGTCAGATCATCCAGCACCGATGATCCGGCACCGGAAAACCCCGCCCGGATTCAACTACCCTCGACCGCGCCGCCGACCTGCACAAACAGCACCAGCACACTCCCGGACGACCCCACACAACGTTCCGTTGAAACTCCACCACCTCCGAACAGAAGAAGCCCTCCGACCTGTGCGAACACAGGCCGGAGGGCTCCCGTTCGAAAACCTCACACGTTGAACCGGAATGTCGACACAACCGCTGTGACCTGCGCGAACCCGAATTCCGCCGACCGGATCCAGCGACGATCCAGCAGCCGGGGCGCTCCGGTGAGCGACCGCCGGCGCCGCCGCGGGCGCGTCGGCAGGAGCCGGGCCCAGCGCCTGCTCCAGGGCCTGCCGGCAGCGCTCCCCGCGGCAGGCGCCGGGTGCCCGTAGATGCTCGACGGAGCAATGATCGGCACGGTCCAGCTCAAACCGCACGACCCCGAGAGTCCGAGTGCCACCGACTGGAGGCCGGGGAGACGGAGCTCGGCTACTTGTTCCTACCGGAGGCGTGGGGCCGCGGGTACGCCACCGAGGCGTGCACAGCGGTACTCGACTGGTTTGCCGGCGCGCTGCCCGGTGAGCCGGTGGTGCTCTACACCCAGAGCGCCAACACCAGCTCGATGCGCCTCTCGGCGAAGCTGGGGTTCACCGAGCTGGAACGGTTCGAGGCGTGGGGCGCCGAGCAGTGGTTCGGCGTGTGGTCTCCGCTCACGCTGTCCGGTTGATCGACCGGACCACGGTCCGAACTCGTTCGACCGCCCACTCCTGCACCACAGGCTCGGGGGTCGGGAGCAGAGTGCAACTTGTCGCGGGCATGGAGTCAGATGGTCGTCGGCAAGGGTGGAAACATGAGGTAGGGCAACTGGCAAGGGGCAGGGAGAAACAGCGGGCATCGGCAGATGGCGCCCGGGAAGCGGGACCGAATCCGTATGGCGCTGACGTGAAGTAATAGAGAAACCGACCAGCGAAATTGTCATCGCCATCGTCGATGTTCGACGCGCGACGAGGCGGGAGAATGCGACCACCGTCCGAGGTAAAGCTGTTCATGCAGTCGCCTTTCCCCAGCTCAGAAACATAGGAGTCAGTACCGAGCCACCAACGAGCCACTGCCGAGCCATCTCTCTACTAGCCGAGTGCAGCAGTGCAGAATTCGCTATGTTCGACACCGAGTGGCGTAACGGCAGCTGCATTGCGACACGGAGATCACGCCGCTTTGACCATGCTCACGAACGCCCGGGCCCCTCGGTAAGCCGGCCCTGCCGTCTTCTCCGGCACCCGACGGCTCCGGAACGATCTGCACTTCGGCTTCACCCGCACCCACCAACGACCCGAAACCACCACACCGACCGACCACCTCCAACCGCACGAACCCCGCTCCCCCGCCGACCGACCGCCCCCAGGCCCGCCGCCCACGCACCGCTCCAGGACCGGCCCCCAACACCACCGCGCCCGCCACCAAACGTGAAACCAGCACTCCCTCCTTGAAGTTGGGGCTCTGGCGGGTGCCGAAAGTTGCGTGAGGCCCGAAGGCGCCGGGGCCGTTACAGGTAGATCGGATGCTTTGCTGCACAGATATACAGTCGCCCTCGCCCGCTGGTGGCTCGCAGCACGCATGATCTGCGGCTACTGGTGGGGTGGGGCGTCGTATCCAAGGACGTACACAGAAACGACACGGGAATCGGCCCCCGAAACGACGGGGTGAACGTCAAGAGGCATCTCAGGCCGCGCCCGGGGGGATCGCAGCGGCGCTGAGCTGCTCGTTACCCCATGCGGTGCGATGAAGGCCTGTGAGCTGGCCCCGGTGCTGAAGCGGAGCGTACGCCCCTCTCCCGGCCAGCCAGTCCAGCGGTCAACTGGCTACCGCACGGCGGACGCCAGCACCGTCGAAACCATACGCACCACGCCGCTGATCACTCGAGGGCACCGCCCCGTAGTGCAAGCCCCGGTAGCAGCCATCCTCGCCCACTCCTTCCGCCTGGCCTCAGAGGCCGGCCACCCGGAACTGTCCGCCACCGCCCTGCGGAGGCTCGCCGTGTAGTGCGTCGACCCGGGCTACCGAGCCGAGGCCGTCCAACTCGGCGAAGCCTGCCTGGACTACGGCCGCCACCCCTCGCCAACGCCACCGCCCAGGACGACGACCGCCACATGGCCACCAAGCACCTCGCCATGGCCGAGACCGCCATCGGCAAGCCGGCCACCGCGGGCGGCGACTCTTGGGCAGCCCACTACTCCCCCGGCCGATGAGCCCACGAATCAGGCATGTTCCTCTCCCGCCTCGGCGACCTCGACGGCACCGAGGAGCACCTCCACCTCGCCATCGACATCCACGGCCTCGACCGCCGCCGCACCCGCGCCATCGTCCTGGCCTGCCTGGGCGGCATACGGCTCCGCCAAGGCGATGTCGACGGCGCCATGATGACCTGGCGGGACTTCCTCGACTGCGCGGACGGCATCCGCGCCGTGAAGGTCCAGGCCTCCCTCCAAGACATGCGCGTACGCCTCCGCCGCTACAGCGGCGTCCCGGAAGCCCAGGAACTCCGCGAGCGGGCAGCCCGGTTCGCCGCGTGACCCTCGTCTCCTGGATACCCACCCAGCGCTATTCAAAGCCATGCCCCAGGCGTCAATGCCGCTGCCGACCGCCTGGCCGGCTTGTCGGTGGAAGAGGTCGGCGAGGACAGTCACGGCCCGCTGCCCCTGCTCATCGATCACGACATAGTCCATGAGCGCAGCCAGGAGGTCCCGGGAGGCTGCTGCCCCGGTCGAGTTGGGCAGGTGCAGGATGTGCGCCCGATCCAGGACGAGCTCGCGCGTGCTTGCGGGGAGCAGGTCGTCGAGGGGCTTGAAGGCGCGTTGCTCGGCCTCGGTCTCCATCCGCAGGCCGGCCCTGTGCCTCCGGAGCACGCGATCGAGGTCCTTAGCGGGCCGGCAAAGTCCTCACACGCGATCACCAGAAGGTCATCAGGCCCCAATCTGGAGGCTTGCGCAACCGATCCGGCGTCGGTCTCCTCGATCGGACGCCCCTTGGCGACCTTGCGCTTGGCGGACACCTAGGCGCGGCGCCCGTCGGAGAAGGTGACCCGGATGTCGTCGGTCGGGTCGTCGGTCTCGAAGTCGAGCCGAATCGAGTCCGCCCCGTCCGGAAGGTCCAGGCCCGAGGCCGAGCGGCTACGCAGCCCATGCACAGCGAGGTGGGTGGCCGCGGCGCACCGAAAATACATCGAGCGGCCATTTCCCGGCTGTCCGGATACCGCCTACTCAGCACTCCCTACGAACGCAAGCCCCGCAACTACCTGCCCCTTCTCGGCTTGGCCGCTATCCTGTGCTGCTACAAGCGACTCGCCCTCCTCACCACGTTGAAGGCGGTCTTAAGACCTCTTGAGGACGCCGCCCCGCAGACCATGTTTCCGGGGCGGATACTCACTGAGAATGGTGGGAGATCGATCCGCAAGGGGAGGGGCAAGCAATTCTTTCCACGCTCGCGAACATAGCGATGGGGCTGGTGACCAGTCTTCTCAGCGGTGGGTTCGTCTGGTTGTGGGAGCGCGGCAAGCGCACCCGGAAGTTGTACAGGAAGGCGAGCTTCTTCGGTGTCAGGCCCGGCGAGACCTGTCTCGTCGTGCTGCCCAGCAAACACAACTCGCCCCGCACCGTGCACCGCAGGGACGTGCAGGCAGTAGTGCAGATAGCCATGCTCGCGGGCGAGTTGGGCTGTCAGGTATCGGTGGCAACCGATACCTTCCGCGGTAGCAACGGCGACCACACTGAGTTCTGCGTCGGCGGTCCGCTCGGCGACGCCAATGTCCGCGCAGGAGGGCATCTCGCCGCGTATCTGCCGGGCGTCACCATCCACCCCTACAGCGATCGGCCCGATTCAGTGGCCTTCTCTGTCGGCGGCGACCAGTACCTCTTCGACCACGGCAACGAGGAATACGCCCTCGTTGCGAAGTTCACACCCCAGGAGTCGAGCCGCCCTGTGGTCCTGGTGTGCGGGCAGAGCGCACTGGCAAACCAGGCTGCCATCCACTTCCTCCGGCGCGAGTACGCGCAGGTGGCCAGGGAGATCGCCTCCGAAGAACGCTACTGTCTACTGATCAAGATCTCGAACATCCGCACCTACGAGTTCCACCGGGCAATACTCGAACGCGACGTCTCTGCAGCCGCGTTCACACAGGTATAAGCGCTCACTGCTGCGCCGCGGCACCGAGCACCACGGCGGCGGCCTTCCTCCACGGCACTCGCTCCGCCAGTTGCGCCCGCAGCTCTGCTGCCTTCCGGAAGGCACCTTCGCGGTCCCTCAGCTTCCGGTCGATGGCCCGCGCCCACTTATCTGTGTCCCTTTCATCATCGCCGGAGATGGACACGACAAATGGATCGGCCGCCTCATGCCCAAGTATCTCGCGCAGCATCTGGGCGATACCGCTCCCCGAACTGACGAGGACGGGGACGCCTTGAGCGATCGCTTCGACGCCGACCAGGCCAAACCCCTCGGACCTGGATGGGACGATCACCAGGCTGGAACTGTTCAGGTCGTTGGCAATGCGCTCCTCGGCGGATGCGTATGCGCGGACGACGACTTCGAGTTGTGGGCTGGCAGCCCATGTCATGATGTCCGCTCGCTGCTGTTCCACAGCGTCTTCCGGAGCTCCGCGGACGAGCAGCCTGAGCCGGCGCAGACCGTCTTCGTGCAACCACGTCGCGACGCGGCCACAGGCCGCAGCGGCGAGATCCACCCCTTTCAGGCGGGCGTCCTCGGTACGACCGATCAGCAGAACCCGCCACGGGGAACCTCCTGGTGGTGTGCGGGGTACTGAAGACGCGGCGGAGTCGAACCCGGGGTCGAGTCGCAGCGGCGGATGAGCCTCTGTACCGGTGAACTCGGCCAGGAACTGGTCGTGCAGCCGGGGGCCGACCGCGACCACCCGATGCGCGCTTCTGCCAAGAGTGCGTTCAATGTCCGTCCGTTCTTCGGCCCGTAGCCCGGCATCGGTCCGTCGGTCCGGCTTGTACCACTCAATTTCGTCCGGAGCCATGTGCACGAAGTGCAGTCGGCGGGCCGTGGGGAAGAAGTCGTCGGCGATCTTTTTCGCCGCTGGCCCGGTGATCCGGCTATGCCCCACCACAAGATCGGGCAGCGTCCCCATGGGAAGTTTCGGCCGACTGGTGAGCCGCATGTCCTCGGAGGCTCCGGGCATATCGGGCGCAGGAAGCAGGATGACACCCGACTCGGCCGCCGCTGTCACCTCCTCGGAAGCGGCAGCGAGCACCACGCAGAACACCCGCGCGCCGGCGTCAGCCAGCGCGCGACATAGATCGCGGTTGAAGGTGCTGAGCCCGCCGTGAGAGGACGCCCACTCGGTGGCCACGGACAGAATGACCGGTGCTCGGTGGCCGGGAGCGGGATGGTCGACGCGCTGATCCCGGAGCGCGCTCTTCTCGTCCTCCTCCTCATCCCGCTTCTGAAGGATTCCCGGGCTACCGGAGCCGGTGCCGAGCAGGGAGTGGGCGCAGCGCACCGCCTTAACCAAGTCAACCCCGGTCTCCTCACGCAGAGTCGTAATATCGTCGGGGTTCGGCAGAAGCAGAAAATCCACGGTGTGGTCGGACATCGCCGCGCTGTCCAACACCTCGGCCGCGTTCGCCAAGTGGTCGGCGGCCGCAATCCGGTCTCCTGCCAGGAGCTGTGCTATGGCCGCGTTGTAGAGGCTCAGTGCACGGTTCCAGGGGGCGTCGGCCAGTTCGAGGGCGCGTTCGGCCCAGGTGAGCGCATCGTCTGTGCCCCGAGTGACCAGGGTGAGGTACGTCAGGTTGTTGGCCTGCTCCCAGCCGGGAGCCAGCGTGAACGAGACCCGGAAATGATCAACTGCGGCGGGGACGTCACCCCGCCTGTACGTGCCGTACCCCGCGTGGAGGTGGTTGTCCGCGAGTTCGGTGCGCAGCCCTCCTGTCGCTCTCTGGAACCAGCTCCGTGCTGGCCACGACCGGAGCGGCACGCGGACCCGGTCGGCCGTGAACTCGCCGCCGAGCCGTGCGAGCCGCTCGGTGGCCGTTTTGAAGTCGGAAGAGTCAGCCAGAGCGATGTCATCCGTGTCTGCCGCGTACAACCAACGCTCCACGGTATGACCGGCATATGTGCAGGTCACAGTAGTAAGATCGAGAGCCAAGGGCTCCTCCGCACGCAGGATCGCTTTATGAAGGAGACTGATCCGCGGGGCAGCGTTCGGCCCTGCCTCGGGCAACGTCTCCAGAGCGTTGAAGATCTCCTCGATATGGCTCCCGTTCATGGCAGGGCAACAGGTGGGGAAGGTCTGGAGCGGCCCGGCTGCGAAGTCGCGCAGGAGATGGTCGAGACGCTGGACCATCAGCTGATGGAGGTTGTTCCGGCTGGTGTACTGAGTGTGCGGAGCCGATCCGACTTTCCCGACCGTCCACAGCCGCGCATAGACCTCGTCAAAGAGTTCGGTGTGCAGGGCGAACCGCACGGTGTCCTCATCGGCGATGATGCCGTCCGCAATCAGTGATTACCGACATCGGTCGTACTGCGCACGTGTGATCTCCGGTGATCCAACCATGTTGTAGGCGAACCAGGTTTCGTCCGCCGTCGCGTGGCCGAGCGCCGAGGACAACACATTGAACGCGATGAGATCATGCCGTTCCATCGCGCGTACCGCGCGGATCAATGGACGCTCGAGGACATCGCGCCCCGACTCCATACGGGAACGGATGCCTTCCAGTACCTCCGCGGTGAGCTTCATGCCTTCGGCCGCACCACGCTGCCAGCGGGCGAACATCTCGTGGCAGTACAGCTGAATTTCGTAGGGATTTCCGTCCGTGAGCTGCCTCAGGGCGGAGACCACGTTGGCCGACGCGGAGCCGTGGATACCAACGCTCACGAGCGGGCGCACCATGCACGCGTAGACGTCCTCCCACTCGATGAATCCTCTGACCTCAATTTCCTTGAACTGCCGCAAGATCGGTGAGTGAACGTCGGTGATGCGGTCGATGAGTCCGGAGGTGCCAGCGAGTACCAGTACGAGCCCGTCCACGCGTGAGGTGAGGAACCGCAGAACGGACAACGCACGGGCATCGTTGGCTATCAGCTGGGCTTCGTCGACAAGCAGCACGATCGGATGCCCGAGTAGCCCTACGAAGTAGGCAAGATCGGCCCGCAGCGCCGCCTCCGGCAGCCGCCCCTCCGACCCGGCGAGTGCCACGGCTTCTGGAAACTCCAGTGGTGCCACCGAGGCGGCTTCGGCCGCTCCCGCCATCACCCGTCGCACCGCGGCCGGTCCGGGGACGCTCATCTCATCCGTACCCTCGGCGGTGATCGCGGAGACCAGTTCCTCGTACACCTTCCGGAAGAAGACCGCCGGCTCCCCGTCGCCCTCGATCAGCTCCACGCGTACGGTGACGAACCCGTTTTTCTTGGCCATCCACTCAGTGGCGTTGAGCAGGCTCGTCTTCCCTGCCGCTCGTGGCCCGTGGACGACGACACAAACTGACGGCCGGTCCACGGCGGCCTGGTCGAGCTCGTACTTGATGACCGCGACTTCCTCGCCCCGCCCGGCGAAGAAGGCGGCATCGCGCACCGGGTTCCGGTAGTCGTAGGGATTGCATAACGCGGAGATGTTCATGAGCCCCCTCACCTCGCCTCGATCGTACGATCCGGACGGGGCGCACCGGGAGCGTTTCGCAGCAGCGTATCGGCCCCCGCCTCCGACCCGTGCACATTCGACACCCGAGACGGAAGATCACGTAGTGCCCGACCGGTGAAACCGAGACATGGTGCAGGCCCGCGCTCGCTTATACGGTGGGACGCCTGCACCGGGGGCTCCATCCGCTGCCCAATCCAGGCGAGAGTCGAGTCTCACCGCTGCTGCATCTGCTGACTGACTTTGCTGGCGAGTTTCAGAGTGCAGACGACTTTCCCGCAAACCCAGGAAATTGCCCCGGTCCCCTGTCAGATCAAGACAACGACGCAGGTCAGAGCCACATCACGCCGTTAACCACCGGGTGCCTTCTAAGCACTTGGCCGCAGGTTCGATTCCTGCCGAGGCCCCGCGCCTGCGGCCAAGCACACAATGCTGTTCCCTCGACCACCAGCCCTACAGCGTTGCGGGCTCCACGCCGGTCCGTCGCCGACATCCGCAGGCCCCAGCCCATCCACAACGCAATCCCCAACCGGACGCGCCCCGATACGGCAGGCGAACCATCGTCGCGTCGAGCTCCGATCCAGCATGCGGGCCGCCACCGCACGGTCGCCCCCAGCACCAGCCTGACACCGTCCCCGACCGGCTACGACGTGGGGGAATCGGGCCGCAATGCAGTCTGCATCACGGCCCGGCAGCGGTCCCATGAGGCGGGGACGAGATGGCCGTAGACATCAACTGTGGTCTTGATCGATTTGTGGCCGAGCCAGCGGGAGGCCTCGTGGATCGGGATGCCGTGAGCGAGGGCGGTCGAGGCGAAGAAGTGACGAAGGCCGTGGGGGGTGTACTTCGGGTTCCCGTCCGGCTTGACGATGGCCGCGTCCTTGAGGGCCTTCCGGAAGTGGTAGGCGTAGGTCGTGGCCGTGGGCATGGTGCCCTTGCCCCGGTCGCGTGGCGCGAACAGGACCTCCATACCCGCCGTCGTTACCGTTCCCCATTCCCGCAGGTGCGCGTCGATCTCCTGGGCAAGGAAGGCGGGCAGGGGAACGTCCCGGTACTCCCCCTCGGCCCGGTGCTTGAGCGGGATGAAGCGGGTCTTGCAGTCGTCACGGTGCGCCTTCGAGCTGACCTGTCGGCGCACGCGCAGGAAGTCCGATCGACGGCAGTCGGTGGTGAAGGCCAGGGCCTCGCTGATCCGCAAACCTGCACCGGCCTGTAGGTACACGGTCAGCCGGTACTGGGGTGAGATCTGCTTTGCGATGAGATCGACCTCATGCAGCGTGGGGATCTCGTCCTCGTCGACCGCGTGCGTCGCGCTGCGGGGCAGTTTGATGCCCTCAGTGGGGTCATCCGCCCTTCTCTTCTCCTTGATCGCGGTCTGGAAGAGGCTTGTGACAGTCTTCATGCGGTCGCACACAGTACTCGCGGCGAGCTTTTTCCCCAGCGCCGCGACGAATGCCTCGATGTCCCTTCGCTGCACACCCGCGATCGTCTTGCCACCCAGGTAAGGGAGCAGATGGATCCGCAGGAAGCTCTCATAGTTGCGGTACGTGGAGTCGCTGATGATCTGGCGCTGTAGCCACTCCGTGGCGTAGGCGCGCAGGCCGATCTCTCCGCGCTTGGGGTCGAGGTAGAGGCCCTCGTACTTATCGCGCTGCAGTCTTTCGGCGAAAGCGTCGGCTTGAGACTTCTTCTCGAAGCTCGGCTGACGTTCGCCGCCGCCCGGTTCCCGGTAGCGGACCGTCCACGCGTGTCCGCACCGGGGCTTTTCACAGGGGTAGTTGACGCTCCGCTTGTCGCTCTTGCACCTCTGGTAGACGGTGGCCATCGAAGCTGACTCCTTGCTCTCTGCGAGCACTGGGGCTCACCCGTAGTGCTCCTCCAGGTAGTTCGCGATGTCGCGCTCGCGGAACCGCAGGAGACGGCCGACCTTCTGGGGTTTGATCCCCCAGGCGCGGTACTTGTTCCTGACAGTGGTCTCACTGACCCTGAGCCACGCCGCGACCTCTTCCACGGTTAGCAGCCGGTTGCTTCCACCTCGCGTCATGCGCGCACCGCCCTGTGCGGATGCATGGTGATCTCCCTCGTGCTCGGGGCTTCGGGCAGCGGTGCATGGCGTGGTGCCGGCCCGGCTGCCGGACCGGGCGTGGACGATGGACGCTCCGTCTCGGCCATGTTGTCAAGGCCGCGGTCTTGCACGATGAAGTTGGGCGGGAGTGGAGAGGCCGCCACTCGCCAGTTGATCGGCAGGAACCGCGGTCCGGACGCGTTAGACCGCCCACTCCCGCAGCACGGGCTCGGGAGCCGGTGGCAGGGTGCAACTCGTCGGGGACAGAGGGCAGATGGTTGTCGGTACGGGGTGGAGTTACGAGGTCGCGTAGCTGGCGAAGGGCAGGGCGGAACAGCGGGCATCGGCAGATGGCGCCCGGGAGAAGGGACCGAATCCGTCTGGTGCTGACGTGAAGTAATAGAGAAACCGACGAGCGAAATTGTCATCGCCACTGCGAATGTTCGACGCGCGAGGAAGCAGGAAAACGTGGCTGCCGTCCGCGGCAGAACTGTTCATGTGGTCACGTTTCTCCAGCTCAGACGTATGGGAGCCAGCGCCGAGCCACCAGCGAGCTACTGCCGATCCACCTCTCCACTGGCCGAATTTTGGCAGCGCAGATTTTTCTTATTTCGATCCCGAGTGGCGTAACGGCAGCTGCATTGCGGCTCGGAGATCAGGCCACTTTGATCATGCATCGGAACGCCCGTTCCTGTCGCTCGCGCTCCTCCTGGCCGTTCTGGTGGTCCCTTGTTAGGCCAGCTGCCGTCTTCTCCGGCATTGGACGGCTCACCCTGATCGGAGGGAAGCTGAGCTGGGTTCCCTCAGCCCACCGCCCTTCGGCGGAGCGCCAGCACACCGACCCCCAATGAACACTTCGGGAAGGCTGCCGCCCACGGCCAGCGGATCGGTTGGTGCGACCGCCCCGACCGGGCGATCGGGGCGATCGGGGCGATCGGGGCGATCGGGGCGATCGGGGCGATCGGGGCGATCGGGATGACCGAACTCACCGATCAGTTCCCGTGCAACCTCACCCCGGCTATCAGCAGCCGCCCCCGCCGACCAGCAAACATCCGCCCCTCCCGCGCTCAGCCCCGTTACCCCGCACAGGCGCCCCGGCTTCCATCACGCCCGACGTTGCCGACGACGCGCCCCGCAGCCCGCACCCCGGCTGAACCGCCACCGCCCCGGGATCCGGGCGGCAGACGCCGACTATGGCCCGCTGCCGCCCCGCCCAGACCGCCCACCACCGGCCCAAAACCACCACACCGACCGCTCACCCCAGACCGAACGAACCTGCTCCCCCGCCGACCGACCACACCGAACAGAACCCGACCAGCCGACCGACCGCCCCCAACCCCGCCGCCCACGTACCACCCACCTACCGCCTCAAGGACCGGCCCCCAACTCGCCCGCCACCAAACCTGGAACCAGCCCCCACACTGACCCACCGCAGAACGCCAAACACCACGACAGCGACGACGCGGCCGAACCCCGCGTACACACCAAGGACGGTGTCGCCCCGCGCCGCAACCGACGACGCCCCAACCGGCACCGGGCGAGAACGGGCGGCTCGCACCGGGAGCGCTCCGGCAGATGGCCATCGACCACCTCTACGCCCACCCCGGCGAGGCATTCACAGCCATCCGCATCAGCCGCGTCATCGAGAAATCCTCCGGCACCATCGCCAACGCCAACGCCCTCGTCAAACTCGCCGCCATCGGAGTCGCCCGTGAGGCCCGCAGGCCCCGGGGCCGTTACAGGTAGATCGGGATGCTTTGCTGCACAGATATACAGTCGCCCCCGCGCGCGGGTGGCTCGGTGCATGCACGACCTGCGGCTACGGGTGGGTGAGGGCGTCGTATCCAAGGGCGTACACAGAAGCGACGGGGGAAACGGCCCCCGAAACGACGGGGTAAACGCCAAAGGGCATCTCAGACGGGGGACGGGTGGCTCGCAGCGGCGTTGAGCTGCGCTTTCACCGCATGCGGCGCGATGAAGGACTGGGAGCCGTCCTAGGCGCCGGAGCCGAGCGTACGCCCCTCTCCCGACCAACTGGTCCAGCGGTCATCTGGCTACCGCACGGCGGACGCCGGCACCGTCAACACCACACGCACCACACCACTGATCACTGCGAGGACACCGCCCCATTGTGCAAGCCCCGGGTAGCAGCCGTCCTCGCCCACGCCGGTACAGCGGTCGCGGCCCATGCTCCGCTCAGAGTCCAACCCCGTTGTCAGTCGCTGCTGTCAGGATCAGCATCACTCGCCCCAGACCGTCGTCAGGAGACACTATGAGCACCCCCGGTCTTGGCCCGCTGATCATCGAACGCCGCAGTGGCAGCAAGCCGATACGAGCCCGCGGTGAAACAGTGGGCAGGCTCGACGAGTTCTGGAGCTGGGCCTGCTCCGACCTTGCCAACAACACCTTGCGCGGTGTCCTGGCCGAGTACCTCGTAGCCACGGCCCTCGGCGCCGCCACCGGAACCCGCACCGAATGGGACACCGTCGACATCCGTACGCCCGAGGACCTGCGCGTCGAGGTGAAGTCGGCGGCATACCTGCAGTCGTGGGCACAGTCCCAGCTGTCGGAGATCTCGTTCTCCATCGCACCGGCCTCCGGCTGGGATGCCCAGACCGGCAAGACCTCGGCCGACGTACTGCGCCGCTCGGACGTGTACGTCTTCTGCCTACTGCACCACCAGAACAAGCAGACCCTCGATCCCCTGGACCTCGACCAGTGGACCTTCTACGTCCTGGCCACCGTGTCCTGGACGAGCAGTGCCCGAACCAGAAGACGATCAGGCTGTCCAGTCTGCAGCGCCTCAGCCCACTGGAGACCGACTTCACCGGCCTGCAGAAGGCAGTCACCGCATGCGCCGAAGAGACGCCCTAACCCGCGAGGCGATGAGCCAGCCCGCGTGGTGCGCCTTGTCGACGGCACTCCTCAGGTAGGCGTCCACAAGGCCCGGGCTACCTGGCACCACGGCGACCGCCATTCCGGTACGGACGACCGTCTGCTTGACGACGCTGCTGCGTCCACCAGCACTGAGGCGGCGGAGTCGGCTCCATCATTCGTCGCCCAGCACGGCAGGGTGGACTCAAGCAGCGACGTCCTGGGCGGGCGGTTGCAATACCTCAGCCACACCACCCCTCCCGCCTCCGCCCCGGCCGCAGCGGCCCAGGTCCACGTCCACCCGATCCTCATGGCATCCGCCGCCCAGAAGGAGGTCAGCCAGCCCGGCAACGATGATCAGGCCCGCCCCGACCCTCCAGTCACGCGGTCCAGCAAGACCTCGGGATCCTGGACCAGTTCGCTCATGGGCTGCCGGGGATCGATGGCGGCCGATCCTTCGTCGTGGGTCTCGAAGGCGAAGAACGGCCCGAGGGCCGCGACCTGTTCCAGGATCGCGGCCCTCGGTTCTGTGTCTGTCATGCGAGTGGCTACGGCGACCACGGTGGCAGGGCCGGTCGGACGCACCCTGTGAAAGACGGCAAGCCCGGTCTGGTTTCTCAGACTGGGCTTGAGCAAGTCCTTTGGGGAAGCAGGGCGTTGTCAGGCTGTGCGCGCGAGGGGGTCGAGGGCGGGACGGTTCCGCCACAGGACGAGCGCACAGCCGACGGCGAAGAGGAAGGCGGCTTCGGCAGCACCCAGGTAGGAGGTGGGCTCCTGGATGGGCCATGCCCACGGTTGGGCGGAGCCTCCTGGGCGGCGGCCGGCGGCGGCACAGGCCAGGGGGAGTGCGGCTACGCAGATCGCGGCGATGCCGGGGCCCAGTATGGTGCGGACGATGAGGGCACTGCCGAGAAAGCCGACGCAGTTGCGGGCGAGCGACAGGGCTTCCGGTCGATCCCACAGGAGGTGGACGAGGGCCGCCAGCAGCAGGGCCAGCAGGGCGAATGCCCCGCACAGTGCCGCGTTGCGCCGCCCTGCGTGGCGCAGCGCGACCTCCTCGGTGACGGTGTCCCCTCGGTCGATGCCGTGGAGGAGCAGGGCGACGGGCACGACCCCCAGGATCTGGGTGACCAGGAGTTGTCCGGTAGCGCCGACGACCGCCGGGACAGGGATGGCTTCCTGGCGCACCAGGATGGCGAGGAGGTATGCCGCAAGCGTGGCCGCTGCAACTACGGGGGCGCCTTTGGCCTTGAGCCACCAGATCATCGCGTGGTCTCCTGGCTGCGGGGCGAGGGTGCCGGGGCTGGGTGGGTCGTGCAGTTGTGCAATGACTTGCTGTTTCGCTCGAACCACGCGAGCTGCTGGTTCCGGGGCAATTGCCGGACGTGGGTGGCGACTGTGCTCTCAGGCTCCCCGTAACGGCTGGCTACGTCCTGGGGATCGGCGCCTGCGGTCAGGGCGAGCCACGCGGCGGTCGGTGCGTAGGCGTCGGCACCGGGGAAGGGTCCGGACGTGGCACAGGCGGGCGGCTCGGAGGGCAGCAGAGCCGTACCGACTCCGGCACGCACCTGGGATGGAGTGGGCTTGGGCCAGGCACCGATGAACAATGACCCTTGCGTGGACTGCTTCTCCATGGTGAGTTCGGCGGGAACGGTGAGGCCGGCCTGCTGGAGGCGGTTGCGCGCGTCGGCGGCGTGCTCACGGATCATGTCGGCTTGCCCGGAGAGCTCCGGCCACAGGCACACCCGGGGGTTGTCCCCGGCACACTGCAGCTGATCGGCCGGACGGGCGTTCACGGGGTCGGCGGGCAGTCCGTAGGCAAGCCATCCGCTGCCGGCCAGACCGCCCACCAGCGCAATGCCGACCAGGACGGTGCGTGCTCGCCGGGACAGGACGGTCAAGACCACCACCGCGGCTGCGATGACGCCGACGGCCAGAACGAGTGCGCTCGCTGCCGCGCGCCAGTCGGGCGTCTGTGCGAGGGAGCAGCACGCGGACATGCCGCCGGTGACCATGTGGCGCAGCCACAGCGGCTCCATCGCCGCCGGGTACGCGGTCAGCACGAAACTCAGGAGCAGGGCCAAGGGCGCGGCTACGACCACCGGCAGACGTTTGCCGAGCAGGAAACCCGCGAATGAGTGGGCCGCGAGGACGACAAGCCAGACCAGGACCATGCCCAGGGGCGGGGTGCCGATGTCAGGCTGGCCCGTGGAGATGGTCAGCGCCGCTGCAACCGCCATACCGAATGCGCCGAGTACGAAGACCGGTACGAGGAGCGGCAGGGCGATACCGAGTCCGGAGCGGGTGGGGGCCCAGTGCGCCACGTTGCCGCGCGTGACGCGAGAGCCTTCCCATGCGCCGGCGGTGGCGCACGCCGGGGCCACGAAGTGCAGCGCGAAGTTGGCCTGCCCCAGCGCACTGGGCCAATAGCCGTGAGTAACCCCCGCGGTGAGGTCGTCCGACAACAGCAGTGCGACGAAGGCGGCCAGAAGGGGCGCCAGCCACGTGGCAGAAGAGGAACGCACAACGGTACGCCACAGCACGACTCACACCTCCTTGGCGATCAACTGGGTGTAGGCGGCTTCGGCGCGCCGGCCCTCGGGCGTACCTGTGGCGGCGAGGGCTAGGAAGCCGTCCGTGTCGCCTTCGAAGCGCACCTGCCCCTTGTCGAGGATGACGACGTGGTCGTACATCGTGTCGAGGTCCTCGGTCTGATGGGTCGAGATCACGACCTGGATGTCGGCCAGCAACTGCGTCACCAGGTCGCGGAAGATCTGCCGCTGCGAGGGGTCAAGACCTGCCGTCGGTTCGTCGAGCAGCACAACCTCACTGCTGTGGACGAGGGTTCCGGCTATTCCCATCCGCCGCAGCTGCCCACCCGAGAGCTGATGGCTCTTCCGGTCCGCAAGGCTGCCCAGCTTCACGCGTTCCAGGGCATCCCGTGACGCGTCCCATGCTTCAGAACGGGACATTCCTTTCAGCCAGCCGATGTAGGCGACGTTTTCCCGTACCGTGAGCCCGGGCATCGGCTTGACGTTCTGCGGAAGCCAACCCACTGCTCTGCGGTAGGACGCACGCGATGCCGACTTCGCCGGATCGATACCTCGCCATGCGACCGATCCCTCGGAAGGGGCGATCCACGAGGCGGCGATACCCATAAGCGTCGACTTCCCCGCACCGTTCGGCCCGAGAAGGACAGTGGCCCGGTTCTCGATGGACAGATCGAGCCGGTTGAGGACGGGAACCTTCCGACCGTACTGGAAGGAACACCGAGTGAATTGCAGAGACATGCCATCCTTGCTTTCGCGAGCCGAACAAAGGACGGCCGGGAGCATTTTCACGCTCCCGGCCGACACTTCATCACCGTCGAGTTACCACGTCATCGTGACGGGCTTGGCGTCGAGGTGAAAGGTTCCCGGCCCCGATGTTCCGTTGATTTCATCGAGACTGAAGTAGTAGTCACCCTCCGCAAGGACCCCCCACGACTTCGTCGCGCTGCAAATATCGCCCTTTGAGCCCTTGTTCTCATCAGGGCCGAAGACATCCTTCCACACCGAGACCGCTGCGCTGGTCCGAGTGCCCGGCGAACTGGCCGTCGTGCAGTTCTGGAATCGGACCGTCGTGCTCGTGTTGTCGTTGTCACCGTCATGCCACCGGCTGGACTCCGCACCCGTGGCCCAGTACGAGATGTACGTCGTCTTGCTGCCCTCTGCATGGGCCGGAACGGTTCCGAAGGCGACCGTGGCAAGTGCGCCGGCCACAAGAGCGCCAGACACGCGCGAAACTCGCATCTTTCCCCCTGATTGCTCTTCCCCCACCACACACCGGGAGGTGCGGCCGCTACCGGCTGGGGCGTGGCTCGGATCATGCGGTTTCAGCCGGTGAACCGGCAACCCAGATTCGAATTTTTGAGCCAACATGGAGTGTTGCGCTTCCGTGATCCGAGTTGCGTAGCCCCCGAGATTTCGGCGCCAGCAGGTGGCGCCTCTCCTGAAGCGTCATCACGCCAGCAAGCCAGGATGGCTTGAAGTCGTCGAATAGCCAGGGAGATGTCGGCGGCGCGGTGTAGCAATCCGGCGCACAAAACGGAACGCATCCGTCCCAAAACAGTGGGCGCGAGGCATACCAGGGGCGGAATTTAGCCATCCCCCGCAGGGGCTTCACGGAGACGAAGCCGCCGAGCCGAGGTGCGTAAACGCCGCTGACGCAAGGGTTATTCGGATCGGGCAGCCCGTCGCTTGATCAAGGTGCAACTACTGAGGAAGAACAGAAACCAGCCGCGAACAGGAAATGGTCTTGCTGGACAAGAAGAGTCATTGCTAATTTCCGCATCGAGATCACGTAGGTGGTCACTACCGGAGAGCAGGAAGTTCCATTCTCTTCGGCTACTTCAACCAGCTCAGGACCGTGTAATGCGGGGGAAGCGAGTCAATAATGCAGACAGGCCGCCGAGCAGCAGGAATTGTCGCGGCATCCATAGCCCTGGGATTCATAGGTTCCATCCCGGCTCACGCCGAAGGCAGCAGAACCACATACATCTCAGGCTGGCACATCAACAGTGAATCGAGCCGCTGGACGGACAACGCCACTGATGGTGTCAGCACGTCCGTACAGTTCAGCGGATGTTCGACGGACAGCGATAACGGCTTCGGTGAAGCTGGCATCACTCTTTACAAGGACGTGTTCGGTCCGGACGAGGATCACGGGACCCGGACGAATTACTGCAACACGTCCTCGTGGGGCTCCCAGTCCTCGGGCGACTACTACTTCACGCTGAGTTCGCTGACCTACGGCGGCACTCTGAACGTCAAGAGTGTTGGAATTCGGTACTGAGGCCCAAGCCATGCCACGGGAAGGCCCGCAGCACGACTGCTGCGGGCCTTCCCGCCTGCGCTTTCCGTGCGTGAGCGATGCCTGAGCGGACGGCGGAACATGAAGGCGCCAAAAGCCGGACCCAGCGTCAGGCCGGGTGGTGCCGGCCTGCAAGGACAGCACCCCCCGGCAGGCGCGACCACCCTCGTTCAGGCATTCGGCCCCACTTGTGATGCGATGGTTCCGGATACGAAGCACAGCAGAGGTGCGCGCAGACTCGTATCGCCCTGGTCGGAGGGAGGCTGAGCTGGGTTCCTGCGGCCCACCCCCTCATGAAAGCGCGGGAAAGGTCGCGGCCAACGGATCGGTTGGGCTCCCCAACCCCGCCCGCCCGCCCGCCTACAGCATCGCCGCCTCCGGCCGCACCATCGCCTACCGCCTCAACTGAACCAACCACACCGCCCCGTCTGATCCGCCCGGTGCGGTCGGGACGGTCGGCGCACCCGAACTGACCGACCAGCCCCTGCGCGGTCCTCACCCCGATTATCGGCAACTGCGCCCGCCGACCGGCAAACATTCGCCTCGTCCGCTCCGCCCCGCTGCAACCCCATCGCAGAGCACAACCGGCCCCATCCCGGAACCTGAGCTCAGCCCCATTGCCCCGCACGGGCGCCCCTGCCCCGCAACGCCCGACGTTGCCGACGACGCGCCCCGCAGCCCGCACCCCGGCCCGAAACCGCCACCACCCCGGGATCCGGGCGGCAGACACCGACCTACGGTCCGCTGTCGTCCCCGGCCAGACCGCCCGGGCCGCCCACCACCGGCCCAACCCATAAGCATCTGACGGTTCCGAAACGATCTGCGCTTCAGCTTCAACCACACCCACCGCACCCAACCGGCCCAAAACCACCACACCGACCGACCGTCCACGACCGAACGAACCCCGCCCCCCGCGGACCGACCACACCGAACAGAACCCGACCGGCAGACCAACCGCCCCACCCGCCGCCCGTGCACCGCCCCGAGGAGCGGCCCGCAGCGCCGCTCGCGTAGCCGTCCCGCTGACCGCCAACCTGACTGTGGCCAGGGGCGATTCCGGAAAAGGCGTCACCTGACTTCCCGACCGCCCCAATCGACCGGCTCCCCGTTGCTCCAGCCCGGAACGTGATTCGTCATCCCATGACGCAACGTCACCTCCGTTACGCCTGGGCTTCGCCGCGCTTCCAAGTTTTCAGCACTGTTCAGTTAGCCACCCACAAGCAGGAACGGAATGTCTTGGAAGTTAGGGCACGGAGGCCAGGTGCCGGCATGTGCGTGAGGCCCGCAGGCGCCCCGGGGCCGGTTACAGGTAGATCGGGATGCTTTGCTGCACAGAGATACAGGCGGGCCCGCCTGCGGTGGCTCGCAGCATGTATGACCTGTGGCTATGGGTGGGGCGGGGGTGTCGTATCCAAGGGTGTACACGGAAACGACGGGGGAAACGGCCCCCGAACCGACGGGGGAAACGCCAAGGGCCTTTCGGGCCGGGCCCGGGTGGCTCGCAGCGGCGCTGAGCTGCTCGTTTACCGCGTGCGGTGCGATGAGGGCCTCGGAGCGCCTGCCATGGGGGCAAAGACATTCGCAGTCGGGGTGTGGGCACAGGCCGCCATGGCGTCTTCCAGTTCAGTGGGTGGCGCGGATCATCGCAGCCAGCACGGGGGACTCAGGGGACGGCTGGCTGTGGCCGATGTCCCGGTATCCCCATTTCTCGTACAGGCGGTGTACTTTCCCGTCGCCGGCCGTCGGGTTGACCATGAGCGTGACGTGGGGCTCGGTTCGTTCGGTGAGAAGCGCGTCGTGGATGCGTCGGGCGGTACCGGTGCCCCGCCATGGCACGCGGACGCCGATTTCCTTGAGCGCCACGGCCCCTGGGGCCGTGTACTCGTCGGCGGGCGCTGGGGTGATGCGCTTCCACCACCGGTCGCTGCTGGTGATGGTGTTGGCGTAGGCGTATCCGATGGGCTCGCCCTGCTCGTAGGCGAGTACCGCCGCGAAGCCGGGTTCGGCGCCATGCCGGTCGAGCCGTTCGGTGAAGGCGCTGACAGCGTAGTTCGGCAGGTGCAGCAGGTCGGCGCGGACGTCGGCATAGACCTGGATCAGATGTTCTCGGGCGGGGGCGAGGGTGCCGAAGTGGCGTAGTTCACTGGTGGTTGAGGTGGTCATGCGGTGGCCTTCCAGGTGTCGTGAGCGTACTCGTCCCAGATGCGGGCGGCTGCGCTGCCCGGCGCGACGGTGTGCATGGTGATGCCGAACTTGCGCAGCATGCGGGCGACACGGGGGTGCCGGGTAGCCGCATCGGCGGGAACTGCCATGGCGGTCCGCACGGCCGTGCTTGCCTCGCGCTGTTCGAGTTGTGCGCGGGCAACACGTGCTGTGGCGATGGCCTTTGAGCGGTGCATGTGGGGGCGAAGGGCCGTCAGGCAGCGGTGCCCGTGGGCTTCCGCGGTCTCCCACTCGCCGAGCGCAAGGTAGGCGGAGAGGGCAAGAGAGTCCAATTCCGCTTGGTCGTAGAAGGCGGTCAGCCACACGGGCCGGTACGCGTCGGTGTCAGCGCGGTCGATGGCGGCTTGGGCCTGGGCGATGGCGCGGTGGGTGGCGGCGCGGTCTCCTGCGGCTCCGTGGATGGCGGCCTGTCGTGCCAGGCCGAGGGAGGCGAACAGGGGGTCTCGGCGGTTGATGTTCAGCCCGCGGGCGACGTCATTGGCAGCGAGCGCTGCGGCAGGGCAATCCATGTGCCGGTACAGCGTGCCGGCGTGTGACCAGATTCGGAACTTGATCGCGGGATCGGCTGCCATCTCGGCGAGGGCCTGAGCTTCACGCATATGCGCGATCGCTTCATCGAACCGGCGCCCGTCGATCGCGGCCCACATAGCAGAGGACCGGAATGATGCCGCGCAGCCGTAGAGCTGCCCGCGTACCCGTTGGCTCGCGCTGCCGGAGTTCTGCAGGGCCAGGGCCTCATCCGCCAGGGCGGCCGCCTTGTGCTCGATGGTGAGCCGGCCGCCGTGGCGGTGGTCGCTGGCGATGATCTCAGCGAACCGGCGTTGCAGCCGTTCGACGTCGCTGGTACCGATGCGGGACATCGCAGCGGCAGGCGGAGCTGCTGCCGCCGCGATGGCAGCCGAGACTCCGGCAAGGACGGTGCGACGGTGCATGTCGAGATCCTCCTGCGGTGGCGCCGTGGCGCTGGGCGGGGTGCGCCTGCGAGGCACGAAGCCTAAGGCGATGGCGGGAAGTCCGGTGACTTTCTTCAAAGCGGCCCGGGTCACGGATTTTGGCCATCGGACACGTCCGGCCTTCCAGTCCCGGACCGATGAGCCGTCCAGGCCGCCGACCTTTCCGGTGAGGTCACCGATGGCTGTATTCACCGCGTCAGCCAGCGCGTTGGCGCTATATCCGTGCTCGTCCATCCACGCCGCAAGCACGAGATTTCGCGGAGTGTCCATCCATGCACCGTAGCTTCGGCGTGCCATTCAGCAAGGTAAACGGGTCGCCAAATCGCCCTACGGGAGCGCGCTGGATAGGCGCGTGAACGCCCTAACCGGCTTACTCCGTTGTGCCGTTAGGTGATGTGCATGGCCCCGTCCAAGCATTCGCCCCCTGGGTGGAATGGACGGGGATCTCCTGACCCGCGATCAGAGGCCGCGTCATGACTACACAACTCCAAGAGCGCCACAGCACGAGCACGACTAGGAGCACGGCGCTGGCCGCCATGCAACCCGGACCGATAGGCGTCCGGGCCCACACGTTCGCCCAGGTCCACGGTGATCTTGGCCGCTGGGCTGCCGAGGGGCTGGCCATCTGCACCGAGCTGGGAGGTAGCCGATGACGATGATGACGGTGCTCGGGCCGCCCCGGTACCAGGAGCGCTGTCCGGCCCGCGAAGAGGCGGTGCCCCGCGCCCGCCACGAGGTGGCGCAAGCCTTGTCCTCCTGGGGCTTGGATTCGATCGTCCAGGCCGCCGAAAGCGTCGTGTCAGAGCTGATGAACAACGCCGTGGCCCATACCGACACGGCCGCCGTGGGGGTGTCCGTGACACGGATCACCGCGACCCGCGTGCGCCTGGTGGTGACCGACAGCTCCCCCGTCCGGCCCCACGCACAGGCGCCCGATGATGACGACGAACACGGCCGCGGCCTGCTGATTGTCGACGCGTTCGCTGCCTGCTGGGGCGCCGACCGGGTGCTCGGCGGAAAACGGATGTGGGCTGAGCTGGAGGTGCCCTGTGGATGATCGGCTGCCTGGTGTGGGTGATCTGGTGCTCTACGCCGAGTCCGGCGACTCCAAGTGGATTGTCCACGACATCGCCGGCAAAGGCCGACCGACGGCCGCATGGACGCTGCGTCCTCTCTATGGCGGCGGTGCGGATGGGGAACGCAACCGCACCGTACCTCTGTCCGCAGTCTCATCGATCGCGGTTATCCGCCGCCGCGGCGAGTGGACGCAGCCGTGAGTGGAGCACATGGAGGCGACGGCGCCACCGCTCCCCGCTCAAGCCCCAACCACCCCACAGCGCCCCGTCCACGACGGAATCCGTATTCGGAAGGACCGCGATCCAGCCGGCAAACCGTCAGCCACATCCAGCCCCGATCCAGCAACGGTACGGATGAACAGGGATGATGACAACTGACGATACGTCAGGCCATCCAGCACGGATCCAGCACCCGGCACGACAACGGGGCCGACCCCATCTAGGGCCGGCCCCACCTGACCTGCATGTTTGCCAGATCGCTACATCGATGCTATGTCACGCGTCAAACGTTGAACCGGAACGTCGAGTGCAGAGCTGTCACCTGCGGAAACGCACTCTACGAAGATCGCATCCAGCACAGATCCAGCACGGTAGTGAGGGATCCAGCACGCCCCAGAGTCGGGGGCGCCACCTGCGGCCTCACGCAGTGGTCTGTTTGATGGTGAAGAACACGAACTCACTAGGGCGCGTCGGAGCGATGCCGATATCGGTCCGCACGACGCCGGCCCGAGCAGCAGCCGGATTATTCTTCTGATCACATTGGACGGAGAACGCCTCCTGAGCAGCGCTGCCCTTGAGCGCTCCCTGCTCCCACTGTTCGCGAAGGAACCCGCTCACCTGTCCTTCGTGAGCCTTCAGCGTCTCCGGCGTGATCTCCAAGTGCTCCCAAGGGACTGCCTGCTGGATCCCCTGCTGCAACTCCTCGACCAGAACTTCGTGCTCCCCCGGGATGCCTACCACGTCTCACTCCTTCACTTCGGCACGACCTTGATCCCATCGATGTCTGCCCGTCAGAGAGTGCGCATCAACGAAGGTCACCCGAATGCGTCAGGACTGTGCGCAGGAGTGACAATCCGGCTCAGGCCGCAGGGCCATACTCGGACGACTCCTCCAGGGCCTCGCTCGGGACCTCGACGGGCACCGGCCCTATGGCCTTCTGCATGATGGCACGGCAGCGGTCCCACGCCTCGGGGACGAGGTGGCCGTAAATGTCGACGGTGGTCTTGATCGACTTGTGGCCGAGCCAGCGGGAGACCTCGTGGATCGGGATGCCGGCCGCCAGCGCGGTCGAGGTGAAGAAGTGGCGAAGCGAGTGCGGGTGGTACTTCGGCTTCCCCTCGGCGTCCACGAGCCCGGCCAGCCTGCACGCCTTCTTGAAGTGGTAGGTGTAGGTGTTGGCGGTGGGCATGACGCCCTTCCCGCGCTCGCGGGGCGCGAAGTACACCTCGACCTGTCGCGCCTTCCCCGCCGCGTTCTGGAAGGTGAGCGGGATCGGTTCCCACTGCTCTACGTGGGCGTCGATCTCGTCGCAGACGAACGGCGCGGCTGGCACGTCGCGATACTCGCCTTCTTCGCGGTGCTTGAGCGGCACGAGGCGGGTCTTGCAGTCCTCCCGATGGGCCTTCGAGCTGATCTGCCAGCGCACACGAATCACGTCGTCGCGGAGGCACCCGGTGTGGAAGGCGAGGGCCTCGCTGACCCGCAGCCCGGCCCCGGCCTGGAGCCAGACGGTCAGCTTGTACTGCGGAGACATGTGCTCGTGAAGGAGACGGACCTCAGGGAGGGTGGGAATCTCGTCCTCGTCGACCGCATGGCTGCCGGGGGCGTTCTTCACCTCCTTGGTCGGGTCCTCCTGGATGACCTTCTCTTCCTTGGCCGACCAGAAGACGTGCTTGACCATCTTCATACGGTCGTACACCGTGCTGGCGGCGAGCTCCTTGCTGATGGCCGCCTTGAAGTGCTCGATGTCCCGCTTCGCGACCCCGGCCATCGTCTTGCGGCCAAGCCGGGGTATCAGGTGCTTGTCGATGAATCCGCGGTAGTTCGAGTACGTCGAGTCCCCGATCACGCGGCGACTTAGCCAGTCCTCCACGTAGGCCCGGACGGTGATCTTCCCCGCGTTAGGGTCGATGTACGTCCCTACGCTCTTGTCGTTCTCGATCTTGTTGGCGAAGTTGTCCGCCGCCGTCTTCTTGGTGAAGGACTCTTCACGCTGCCGAGCCGTGCGCCCGCCCGGCTCCCTGTACCTGACGGTCCAGTCGTGGCCGCAGCGCACGCCTTCGCAGGGGTAGAGCGGGCTTCTCTTGTCGGTCTTGCACCTCTGAAAAACGGTAGCCATGGGCCCCTCTCTCTTGCCGGGGCAGGGCTGTGCCGTTACCCGTAGTTGTCTTCGAGGTAGGCGACGATGTCGCGCTCGCGGAATCGCAGGAGGCGGCCGACCTTCTGGGCCTTCAACCCCCACGTCCGGTACTTGTTCTTGACGGTGATCTCGCTGACCTTCAGCCAGTCGGCCACCTCTTCCGGCGTCAGAAGCCGGTTACTCCCGCCCTGCGTCAAGCCGCCGCCTCACCGGATTCGGGACGGGTGAGGTTGTGCACCGTCGCCCACGCCGTTGCCGCCGACGCGAGGGCCCGCTTCCTGTCCTGCTGGATCTCGCGGACCTTGGCCGGCGTCTGGGCCGGGTCACTCACGCCGAGCTGCTCGGCGAGCTGCTTGAGGAGCTCGTCCGCATCCGCCTTGGGCTTCGAGTAGACGCGGCATTCCTGGCCGCTGACGCCGAGGACCCAGCCCCAGCCGTTGTCGAGGGCTTTCTGTCTGGGCTTCATGCGGCGGCTCCTAGGTAGTCGCGTCGGCTCTGCTTGGTCAGGTGGTACATCTCGTGATCGCATCGGTAGATGCGGTGCTCGCGGGCGATTCCTCGGCGAACCCTTTGGCGCTCTGCGGATCGGTCTCGCTTCGCCTGTGCTCTGCCGAGCGCTTTCTCGGCGGAACGTCGGTCTGCGAAGCCTCGCTTCGAGCTGCACTCGCAGGTCTGCCACTCGACGGGCTTCATGCTGGTGGGGCTTTCTGTTCTACGCGGACTGGAATTTGGTGCAGGGACAGGTAGGGATGTGGCAGGCGCCTCGCGCGGCGCTGGCGATGGAGTGGGTGAAGGGCGCGTGGCCGCATTCAGGGTGGAAGCAGTAGCCCTTCCACCCCTTCTTGCCATCCGTGTTGGCGAGCATCGCTCCCGGTGAGTTGAGCTTCACCAGCCGCCCCGTGCCGCCGAAGGCCATCTTCGAGGCGAAGGTCTTCGCCTCGGCCTCACTCGCGAAGGGGGCAAAGTTGAGGCCGCGGGTTCCATCGCTCCAGGTGTGGACTAGAGCAATCCAGTCCCGCATCTGGAGGATTTCGCCGACCTCCTTGATGACGGCCTTGGCCAGGTGGGTGGCGCTATCGAAGGTGTCGTCCTCCAAGAGCGCCACCACAGCGGCGACCTCCTCCTTGCGGGGAGTGATCCTCACGCAGCCGCCTGGGACTCAATCAGCCCGCGCAGGCGACGGCGGACCTCTCCGAGCATGTCGGCGTCCTGCTCTCCGTGGACGTCGTACCGGAGGCGGTCCCACTCGTAGAGGTTCTCGCTCGGTACGTCGCCGTCCTCGTCGCGGAGCCGGTCCAGCTCGGCTTCCTGGCCGGCATACAAGGCTTCGATGTCGTCGACGATGCTCCGTACCTCGGCTATCGCGTCGTTCTGACTCAATGGTCTCCCCTTCCGTTCTTGCTACACGTTAACACATCAGTCACAGGTTTACAGCGGTCGCCGAAGGCATTCCGCGGACTTCCGCAGGTCCTCGACGGTGCCGCTATTGATCACGATCGCGTCGAAGTCCCAGCCTTTGAGCGCGTTCTCGCTGATGTGATCAGCTCCGTCGATCAACACCTGCTTCGGCCGATGGATCTTGACGACGAGGCCGCCGCGATCCTTGATGGCCTGGGCTTCATTCGGGAACCGCACATCGCTGATGACGGTCGGGCCCCACGACCCGAAGTCGCGGAACAGGGCATCCACCCAGACGGTTTCGCCGAGCACTTGGCGGCCGGCGTCTGTGCCGCAGCGCTGGAGATACTCCCGAACGACGGGGTGTTCGTCCTTCACCCGATCCCAGCCGTACCGGTCCACCTCCTCGGCCAGCGGGAAAGACCCGTTGACCTCATCGTCCGGGAGCCAGGGGTCGAGGCCGTAGAGGAAGTCCTTGACCTTGTCGGCGAAGGCGCGGCGCGCCCATCCGGCCTCGACGAATGCTTCGGCGAGCGTGTCCTTGCCGCACCGGGCAGGACCGGACAAGCCGATGAGCCGCGGGGCTCGGAGTTCCCTGTCGACACCGCCGAGAGCGATCAGCCGTGGCCCGGCCTCGCCGCACAGTGCGCGTTGCGCCCGCCGCTCGAAGTCCGCGTAGTCGACCTGGAGGGCAGCCGCCCATGCCGGCCAAAAGCGATGAGCCGGAACGCGCTGTCCGGTGAGCACGCGGTGCACCGTGGACTGGGCCGTACCGACTGCCCCGGCGAGGCGCTGCAACGCGCCCGACCGCCGGATGTCCACTCTGAACCCGGCTCTCGCGCTGGCTTGGATGACCCACTGCGCGAAGTCGTCGTACCTCTGCTGCTGGGGGTTCGTCACGTGTCGTTCTCCTCTCAAAGTCACAGGTTTACATCAAGCTGTGTAGCAGTGCTCGACCGGGATGCCCTCGGCCTTGGCGTGCTGGATGCAGTTCTCGGCGCACTCGACGAAGAAGGCGAGGGCCATCTCGGCGGCCTCGGCGATCGTGTCCGCGTTCTCGAAGCGAGGGTTCTCCATCGGCATGGCCTTGTCTCCGAACATCAGGTAGAGGCGGGAGGTGCGCCAGTAGATCCTGCCGCCGCCGTTCCCGTTGTTGCCGTTCTCCTCGTGGAGCATCACGTCGCCCATGGGGCCGCGTTCGGTACGGACGCGCAGGGTGGCGCCGTCAGACAGGGTTACGGTCTCGGTGTGGTTGCGCATGTGTCCCTCTCAGTTGGTGATGTCGGGGCAGTCGTAGCCCCAGCAGTCGCAGGTCATGAATTCGCTCCACATGCCGCCGTGCTGGCAGTTCTCACAGACGCCCCACTCTCGGACGGTCAAGCGGATGCCGGCCGACTGGCACTTCGGGCAGGAGAGGTGTCCGGAGCTCATGCGGGTACCGCCTGCTTCGCGGCGTAGAAGGCGAGGGCCTGTCGGGCTGCCTCGGTGGCCCAGTCGTGGCCGAAGTGTCCCCAGCAGGAGTCCACCTCTTCCCAGGTGGAGCGGGTCTCGGTGTCATCGTCGGCGCGAAGCCAGTCCACGGCCTCTTCAACGATGTAGCCGTACACGTCGCCTTCGGCCCACGCCTCGTACTCCTCGCGCTCGGCATCGAGGTACGCCTCCGGCAACATGCCGAGGTCTTCGGCATCGTCGCCCATCAGGTACCAGAGGGAGACGGGCCCCCGCGCGGGCCGGGACTCGATGACGATGGCGCCGTGGTAGATACGGGCCCACCTAGTGAAGGTCTCGATGCCGTTCCAGCGGTTCCAGCTCATACGGTTCCAGGCGTCGGCAAGCGGTCCGCCATCCTTGTCGATGGGGGCGTAGTAGCCGAGGTGGGTGTCGATGGTGATCACGTGCGCGAGGTGGTCGTAGTCCTCGCGGGGGTTGCGAGCGTCCTCGTCGGGGACGAGCCGGACGCGGAAGCGGCCGTCCTGGGTAATGGCGATGGTGTCGTGCATATTGCGCTCCGTGCAGGTCACAGGGTCGGTGCGGGGAAGTGGACAATGCAGCTCGTTCGTCGGCATGGGCGGCCGAGTGAGGCGATGAACTCCTTGTGAGCGTCGAGTGCTTCGGTCAGCCAGTCGTCGCCCTCGACGAACTCGGGGCGCTTGTCGGCCCACAGGCCGCGGGCCCATGCGATGTCACGTATCTCGTGGAACTCGCTGGCTCCGTGCTGGCGGATCAGGTCGATCCAGGAGGCGCGGACCCGTTCGTATCCGCGTCGGGAGTGGTCGTAGCCCGTGGCGGGGTCGATGTCGTCGATCGCTACGCCGGATGCGATGCAGATGCCAGCGCGGGCGTCGGCCATGGAGGTGAGGCGGTCTGCCTCGCAGACGGGGCAGCCGAGGGGGCTTCGGGCGTAGTGCATGAGCAGGAGGTTTGCGCGCATGGTCTCTCGGGTCGTCAGGCGGCGAGCGCGTGTTCGGGCTGGGCGGGTGCGTGGTTGTAGATGTCGGCGAGGTACTGCCGGAGGCAGTCCTCCCACGGTTGGGACAGGAGGCTGCCGATCACGACGGCGCCCATGGGCGGGGCGACCACATCGCCGATCTGTTGAGTGCAGCTCGACCGTGAGCCGGTCCACGGGTAGCCAGGTCTGAAGCCGACCAGGAGGGCGGCCTCGTCGAGGGAGAAGCGGCGGTCCCGGTCGCTCTCCCAGTACCACCCGCGAATCTTGGAGGTGATGGCCGTTGCAGGTTTGTCCGCCGACCAGCAGTTCCCGCCCGCCGTCTTCCTGACCCCTCTCGTGTTGACGCGGATGCCCTCGGGCCACTGGAGGGCCTTCGCGGCGGTGGTGGTGGGGAGGTCGCTTACGGGCTTGGTGCGGGCGGTGTCGAGGTAGCGGTGCCGGGCAGCGAGCATGAAGGCGCGCTTGCGACGGCTGGCGAGTCCGTACTCGACCGCGTCGAGGACCTGGAAGTCCACCGAGAGCCAGTCGGCGCACCGGAACTCGTCACGGATGCCCTCGATGATGACCTCGGGCAGGGCGCTGGACTGCTCCATCGCGATCCACCGGAAGTCCTCGCCCACAGCGGACAGAGCCAGGCCCCAGATCACGACTTCTGCGAGGAGACCGATCCGTTCGTCGGTCAAGTCCTTTGCCATGGCGCGGACTTCGTCGAGCCCGTAGATGGGGCCGGACCAGCCGTACGGGCAGTCAAGGCAGTCGCTCGGGCAGTCGTCGGCGCACTGGTCTTCCTCCCAAACGCCGATCGTGGCTTCCCACGCACAGGTGAGCATGTCGAGGAAGATCTGTTGGTTGCGGGGGTCGAGCCCGGCCCGCTTGCCGGCCGGGGTCCAGCACTGGCACGGGGCCGTGACCAGAAGGCCGCGTGTCCAGCGCAGGGCGGGGTGGTGCGGGTCGAGGGTCCGTACGTCGGCGACGATGCGCTGGAACCCAGCCGCGGTGGCGGTCGCTGCTGCGTCCTTGTTGAGCTCGATCCCGATGATGTCGAGGTTGTGGCCGAGCACATCGCGAATGCCGACTTCAAGCCCACCTGGACCGCTGAAGGGATAGACGACGCGATCAGGATCGCCCGGCTTGGGCGGGAAGAGCCAGCGGACGGGCCAAGGGGCCGCTACGGCTTCGAGGTCTTCCTGCGACCAGGCTTCCGTGAGCCACGGGGCATCGGGCGCCTCGTTTATGTCGGCCAGCCCTACGGCGCTCACGAGGTACTCGCCTTGCCGTAGAGGCGACCTTCAGGGTCGACGGCCCAGGTCTCGCCGGGGTCGAGGATGAGGTCGAGGTCAGGGTCGGTGTGTGCGCCGCACTTCGGGCAGGAGAACTCGCCGTTCGACACGGCGTACATGCGCGACTGCCCACAGGGGCCGCACCAGACGTATTGCTTCATGGTCCTTCGCTGATCAGACAGGGGTGGAGTGCACCCGGCCGCCCTTCCCTGCCTCCAACGCAGGAGGGGCGGCCGGTTACAGGTTTACAGGTGCATCAGGCTGCGTACGCAGCTATCCGGGTGTGCAGGTGGGAGATCTGGGCATCTGCCTTCCGCAGCTCGTCGCAGATCCTCCCGCGTTGCGCCTCTGCGTTTCGGAGGTCGCCTTCGAGCTCCAGGCGCTCGCTGATCCACCGCCAGTCCGGGTACTCGGCCTCGAAACGTTCGGCAGCCTCTTCGACCATCTGGCCAAGGCGCCTGGCTGCGGCCGTGTCCCAACCGACCTCTTGGTCTTTCTCGTTGGTGTACTCCCAGCGGCGCAGGGCGTTGTCCCATCGCCAGCGGCCCTGGGTGGCGACGAAAGCGTCGGGCAGGCGCTTGCGTCGAGCCGCAACCCGGTAGCGGCGCCCCCGGATCTTGACGAAGCCGGGCTCGCCGTTCTCGTCGGTGGAGGAGCTGATGGCTAGGCGGGAGTACGGGATCTTCTCCCTCCCGCCTCCCACGTACTCGTCCTGCGTCGCGGCCGGCAGGACCGTGACGTGGAGATCGCCCTCGGGGAACGCGTACGTCGCGTGGTTCATGGGGTCCTTCATGGGTCAGGCGGGGGTGGAGTAGGGCAGACCGGCGCGGAGTGCTGCTTCGAGTTCCTTCGCTGCGCGCTTGAACTGTGCGAGCGCCTGCATCGCGAGGGCCCAGTCGCCGGTCGGGAGGTCCGAGATGTCGTCCATCCACTTCAGGCAGGCGTACGGGCTCAGGAAATGGAGCAGGTTGCCGTCCGTGTCCACGACCACCACTTCGGCGGGGTCGAAGTACGCCGTGTCGAGGTCGAGAAGGTGTCCGCACTGGTCGCAGAGAAAGAGACCAGAGGGCTGGGCCCCGTAGGGGCCGATGCCACAGTCGCGGCAGGTCATCGTGCTCATGGGTATCCTTCCAGCGGTGCCCGCCCCTCCCTCCTCCAACGGGAGGGGCGGGCACCGCTACGTGGGTGGGTCAGCAGTCGAGGTAGTTGAGGAGCTCGGCGACGAGCTGCTCTTCGTAGGCACTCACCGGGCGGTCCGCGTCGGGCTTCGGCTCCTCCTTGAACCAGGAGGCCGGCCAGGTGTCGGAGGGGAGCACGAGGATCAGCGCTTCGGCAGCATCGGCGAGGTTCAAGCCCGCTGCGTGCTCGTCCTCCCAGGACCAGGAGCGGCCTTGCTCGGGCTCCTGGCGCATGGTGTCGATGGCCTCATTGAGCTCACCGACGAGGTGCTTGATTCGGTCTGTCATGGGGTTCTCCGGCGAGCTCAGTAGGTGTTGACGACTTCCACGACTTCCTTCGACTGGATCTCGCAGAAGACGAGTTCGAGCTCGTACCACTCGTTCTCGTTGTCTTCCAGCCAGTCGCGAAGGGCGTCGTCGTCGGAGACCTCACCGTCCTCGTCGAGGAACTCCTCGGGTACGTCGATCTCGACCTCGACCTCGCCGTGCGTGATCTCTTCGACCGTGAACTTGACTGTCTTCTTCATGACGGTGGCTCCCAGGTGGATACGGATGCGGCACTCGCCGCAGGTCAGGTCTTCGTCGAGCAGCTCGGGCACGTCACCGCACTCGACACAGGGCTCGGTGTTCATCGCGGATCGAAGACATAGATGCCGCCGCTGGCGCGCTCGGCGTGGAAGCCGCTGGAGAAGAGCTCGTCGGCGGCGCGGTCCCAGTCGATCTCGCTGAAGGGCCAGCGCTTCATGCGCTGCTTGTCTTCCTCGTCGAAGGTGTCCTCGGCCCATTCCTGGGCGAAGTGAGCTTCGGAGTCGTGGAAGCCACGGAACTCTTCGCGGAAGCGGTCGACCCATTCGTTGCGCTCGACTCCGTCCCCCCACTCCGCGACCCAGACGGCGAAGCCGTCGGTCTCGTCGTAGCTGAGCTCTTGCAGGGCTTCGGCGATCTCTGCCGCCTCGCTCGGGGAGCACTCGCCTTGAAGGGCGCCATGGAAGTCCTCGTGATCCATGACCCACAGCTCTTCGTGGTCGGTGGATCGGCCGTGCAGGTCTTCGGGCGTCACGAGGTTGGCTATGTCGGCGTCGTACCAACTACCAGTCAGGTGCCCTGCGTTGTAGCACGCCAGGCAGCCGATCCAGACGCTCGGACGTACAGCGGTGGACAAGGTGGGCATGTTTCTCCTCGCTGGAATCTGGAATGTGGCCGCCGGACCGATCGCCCGGCCCGGCGACGGGGTGACCTAGCGCTCGCTGGTGCGGCGGTCGACGTACTGACGCAGCGACCGGACCGCCTCCAGGACGAAGAACGCGCCGACAGCCGAAGCCGCGAACTGCACGGTGCTCGGGTCCTCGTCGACCAGGACCCAGAAGGCACTGGTGAGGGCGACGACCATCAGGGCGTCGAGGATCACGGGGCCGATTCGCGTCATGGTGCTACTCCTTGTGCAGGATGCGGGCTGGCATCGTCAGGGGGGAGGAACCACCTCCCGCCGACCTCCTTTCGGAGGTTTCGCCTTTGCGTCAGTCAGGAGTTGGAGGCCAGGTGGGCGGCGAGGTCTCGCCGTACGCCCTCCCATGCGGCGATGGCGAACTCGGCGGTGGACACGTCGAGGAGCGCCATGCGACGTCGGGTGGCGGTCCTGGCTGTGGCCTGGCGCTGCTTGGCCTCGGCGAGCGCGGCTTCGAGGTCGGCGGTGATGGCCGCCTCGGGCTTGCCCTTGATTCGGGCCTCGGCGAAGCCGGACAGGATGATCGGCAGTCCGTCGCGGACGAGGCGGTTCGCCTCCGAGCGGCGCATGCTGCCCTCACGGATGCGGCGGTTGACGACCTTTCGGACGGCCTTCTCGGCTTCGGGGGTCTTTGCGTTGGTCATGTTGGTCTCCGGGTCTTTGTTGGGCGCGGCCCCTCTTTGCCACGACGCAAGGGGAGCCGCTTGTTACAGGTTCACAGCTTGGTCAAACGGAACTGCGCGCGGCGTCGTGGCCGCGGGGCTTCACAGGGGCTGCTTGGTGGGCCTACCGGCCAGCACGGTGGCGAAGTTGGCCATGACGACCATGGCCATGTGCTCAAGGTCCGGTCCGCCGTCCGGCAGGAGTACGCCGAGGATGCGCATGGTGGTGAAGGCACGGGCGATCAGGCGTTCCATGTCGTCGGTGTCGACGAGGTCGGAGCACAGGTCGCATGCCCGCCAGCGGCCGTCGTTAGGGAGCGGGACCACCACGCCGTCGTCGGACATGAGCGCGACGCGGGCTCGGTCCTGGGGGACGTACAGCCAGCGGGCGTTGGGCATGGTGCAGAAGTCACACGTGGACATTGGGGGCTTCCTTCGCCGTCAGGCCGCGATGGCGAACTTGGCGGGTCCGGACTGGTCACCCTTGTAGTGCAGGTCGTCTTCGTCGTCGTCGCCTTCGGCGTGGCACTCCAGCCAGAGATCGGCGACGTGGGGGTGGTCTACAGCGCGGAAGAACTCAGCAATGCCCTCTGCCTCTGAGCAGGTGAAGCGCTCCGCGACGTGACTTGCCAGCATGCCGTCGTTGAACAGGGTGGCGAACTCGCATGCCGCATTTCGGTACTGGTCGAGTCGCTTCTCGAAGATGTCGACCGTATCGGCGGCATAGGTCAGGTAGAGAGTCGTGGCCTCCCGCTCCGCCCGAAGGGCACCCCACGGATTCAAAGCACTGCGGAGCCGGGAGAGGGCGGCCGGCACGGGGCTCACTAGGTCCGTCCGCTTCGTGCGGATCGAGGAAAGGCGCTTGAAAACACGCATGCTGTGACGCTCCTGGTGATCGTTGGGTGGCTACAGGCAGAGCAAAGGCGGGGTGATGAGTGCGAGATCGGCTTCGACCTCCTGGATCGAAATGCCATGCGGTTCCCAGAAGCCGCACTCTGGGTCGGTGCCCTCGCAAGGGCAGTCGCGGCGGGAGGTCTCGACGAGGGCTTCGGCGCCGAGGCGGGCGAACGACAGGGCGTCGCCCTCGTCGTCGAAACGGGTCTCCTCACGGTGGTCATGGGTGACGACGTACTGGCGGCCGTCGCGCTGGATCTCCCACAGGCCGAGAAGGTCTGCGGTCTCGTTCCAGACGCGCACCTCGTGAGAACGGGTGACGGTACGCATGGGTCCTCGCATTCGCATGGGGAGCCGCCCCTCCCCGAGAGGGGGAGGCCAGGGAGGGGCGGCGGTTCAGGGGGATGGTCAGGCCGGCATGAGGGCGAGCTGACCGGGGATCTCGTTGCGCATGAACTCGCGCCCGAGGGAGAGGAAGTGCTCTGTGCGGCCGTGGTCGTACGCGTCACGGACTTCGTCCCAGTCCGCGTATCCGTCCGGCTCGTAGTGCTCCAGGTCCCAGAGCCGCTCGGAGGCGTGCTCGACGATGCTCTGGTGGTCCTCTTCGGTGTCGAAGGGGTAGTGCAGTCTCACGTCTTCCAGGGCCTCGTCGAGGTTCTTCTCGAACAGCTCGCGGCGCTGGTCGTAATAGTCGTCCTCGTCGAGGAACGGGTGCTCCTTGGCGACGTACTCCGCCAGGGCGACGGCTTCACGGAAGGCTGCTGTGTACGTACGGGTGCCGTGGCAGTCGCCCTCGCACTCGTCTCCGTCGCAGAAGTCGACGTACGGGTCACACCCCGGCCGGCATTCCTTCGTGTGGGTGCCAAGGCAGTCCGCGGGGCACCCGCCCTCGTAGACCTGGACGAAGAGCTGGGCGTGGTCCCAGGCGCTCGTTCCGTTTCCGCACTCGTAGACCTGCTCGTCGGAGACTTCGGTGTTCTCGCGTCCCGCGTCAGCGGCGGTACGGATGGCATCGCGGGCGACCTCGAAGTTCGACTTGTCGCCGATCCAGCCCGCCCGGTCGTCGTTCCACGTGAACATCTCTGCGTGCGTCGGAGTGTCCTCCCCTGCGTACGTCCCGGTGTACCAGGACGGCCAGGAGCGGTACGCGTCATCGAGCCGGGCCGCGTAGTTGGCCAGCGTGTCGTGCGATGGGGCGTTGTGCCTGTGGTGCATGGTCCTCACGATTCAGTCGGGAGGGCGCCCCTCCCTGCCTCCAACGCGGGAGGGGCGCCAGTCACAGGTTTACACTTGGGTGTCAGTTGGCGTCGGCGAGGGCCTTGTAGTGGGCCAGCTCATCCCGGAGTACGCGCTCCCGCTCGTCCCGCAGGCGGCGCGTCTCGGACAGCGAGTCACGCAGGATCTCGATCACCATGTTCGCCTCATCCAGGTCCGCGAAGAGGTCGAGAATCTCCTCGGCCATGCCGAGGCCAGCCTCGTGGTACAGGTCCAGCATGGCCCGCGACTCGGCCAGCGCCCGGCGGGTGGTGTCCAGCTCGCGGCCGAGCTGGAACGTGCGCTCGCTCAGGTTGTGCGAAGACTCCATGGCGATCTCAAGGAGGGAGCGACCGGCGAACTGGAGCGGGTTGTGCTTGATAAGGGAAACAGACATGTGACCTTACCTCTCTTGTTACAGGTTAACACTGTGTCGAACGAAAAGGGCCTCGCGGCCCGGACTCGACCCCCGCCCGAAGGCGGGGGGAGTCGGTACCCCCCAGAGGTTTGACCCTGTGAGGGGCTTTGCGGCCACTCGCCAGCGGCGAGCGACCCCGGCTGCATTCGCTGGCCGGTAGAACAAGGTGGGTGATTTCGCTTTTCGGGGCGGACGCTCACTCGGGCGCCCGCCTCACCGTCCATCGTCTTGCCGTTCCCGCTCCTCCCGGTTGGTTTCCCTCCCGGTCGGTCCGTTTCCGGCCGTCCGCTGGACGGTGAGCCCTGGATCGACCAATCAGGCCCCTGCCTCACACCCTTCCCCGACCCCATACCGCGCCTGCATTGGGTGCCCTCCGCAGGTCAGCATGGGTGTAGCCGGTTGGAGTGCTCCCGTCACGCCAGGGTGGATAGTCCCCAGCCGGTACGGCAGTTGCGTTCACTCAGTCGTCTGTACCCGAACCCCATACCCGAACAGTCCAGCTTGCTTCCGTTCCGTACCGCACAGGGTCACCCTGTTAGAACGTCCACGCCCCTTGGCCGAGCGGTGATTCCTCAGACCCCGAAGGGTCAGCGAGCTTCGACACGACTCCCCCACTGGGGGCCGGTCTTCCACCCTTGCGCTCGATCCACACCGGAGAGACCCGGCTGCGACATCCGGCGTCCCACCTGGGGACAGGGGCCGGATCGAGCGTCCATGCAACGTTGGCGTGCTGGGCCTTGCGGCCCGGCGAGTCCGATTCTGTCACAGGTTTACACCTGCGTCGAATCGTTGCCCTTTGCGGGGCTGTGTGCTGCTGGCCTCTGGCGGCGGCTCTCGTGAGCCCCGTTCTCGGTGGCCTTGCGGCGGTTCCGACTCTAGGCGGCCGGTCCGGCGGGTGTCAACCTGTGACTTCCACCTGCCTTGGCTGACCAGCGTTGCCGCGCTGCGGTTGCCCTGGGTACTGCACTGCGTAAGACGCTCCCTTGGGCGGTCTGCCTGCCGTCTTCCCCTGCCTGCCTTGCGGCCGGTCGGTGTTGGCGACATGGAGAACATTAGTCACAGGTTCGCACCTTGTCCAAACGTGCAGGTCAGAGCCTGTTCCCTGCCTGATTGATGCCCGATTCCTGGGCTGCCTGCCTGCCTGCCTGCCTGCCTGCCTGCCTGCCTGCCTGCCTGCCTGCTGAGCAACGGCGGAAAGGTGCGCGCGTTCCTCAGCTCCGCGCGTCACACGTACACGCGCGGTTCCCCCCGGGGGGTGTGGGGGGATGACCCCCGGTACGAAACGGCCGGCACCGCCCTGTCATAGCAGCTCGAAAACTGCCACGGTTCCCGAGGCGTTCAGACGACTATGCCACAGCGCCACTAACCGAGGTTTTCCCAGTTCAGCGACGCTTGCGGTCAGGCTCAACTCGCGTCGGTTGTACGAATTCGGGGGCAGCGGCCAGCTGCTTTCACGCTGCCAACGCTGTGCGCACATCCCATCCGATGTCAGGCCGGGCGCTACTGAGCCGCCCGACCCGTCCGTTTTGCTCGTCAGGCCTTGAGGAACGCGGCTCGCACTTCTTCGTCATTCTTGTACTCACGGTCAGGGATCTTCTCCGCAGTCGCGACTGCTTCATCCAGCCCGCCCCTGCTGCGGAGCTTGGCGATGATCGCCTGCTTCGTCGCTGGGAACCGCAAGCCGGAGAGGTATGCCGCCAGACCTTCCCAGGGCTCCATAGGGATGTGGGTCGCCGAACTGAGCAGGTTGGTCACGTCGTCGTTACCTTGCGCCATGGCTGTCTCCACCCTTTCCAGGTATGTCGCTTTCCGCTACAGAACATCACGCTCCGTACGGGGGTGCAAGTCGGGGCTGCCCCAACGGCACTAGGCAGCCCGCACCTCACCGAGGTAGCGGTACCCGGAGCGTTCCGAGCATCCAAGCCGCTCCGCCAGAGTCGGACCGGTGACCTCCTCGCCGCTGGCTTTCATCGCGGCGATCGTGTTCTTCACGACGGCGAGGGGGACGGCCTTCCGTTGGGTCCTCTGTCGGCGCGGCTTCGGCTCCGTGGCGACGGCCTCCGCCAGTTCTTCGGCGATCTCGTCGACCAGGTCGGCGGCATCGGCGGCCAGCTCGTCAACGATCTCTGCCAGTTCGTCGCACCCGTTGGCGACGCCGTGGCTCTTCGAGACGAGCTGGCGGCCTGCCAGGTCGAGTGCCTCCGCCAGTTCGCCCGCCAGGGAGGCCGCCAAGGGTCTTGCCACTTCGCTGAAGTACGTAAGGCGTCTTCACCAGGTGCCGCCCGGCAGGGCGGCCACTTCGTCTTCGCCGTTGGGCACCCTCCGGGTGCCTCGTCTCCTTCGCCGTCGCCTCACACCCGTGTGAGCACGATCACGTGCTTCCGTCTTTCCAAAAGAGAGATCTTTTAGCGACTTATAAGTGTAAGTACGTAAGTCGCAAGGCTTGAGCCCCTGCCGGGGCTCGCTTAATGAAGACGAAGTACGTACATACGTACTTCGCAAGGTGAGGTTTTCCATTCCTCATTGGAAGGACTCAGGCAGACGTGATCGCCTTCCGTCTGACTGGCCCAAGATTCGACTTCGCATTCTTCGACGTGACGGCTACCGGTGTACTGAGCGCAACCAATACGGGGAGCGCTGCACCGAGTCTGCTACGGACGTCGATCACATACTCCCTGGTGACGACCATCGAGAAGCCAACCTACGAGCACTCTGCGGGTGGCATCACCAGGTCAAGTCCTCCCGTGAAGGAGCGGCTGCCCGGCACCGAGCCCGGCGCCGGCATGCACAGCGGTTCCGCCGGACGGAGGCTCACCCCGGCTTGATCAAGTAGGAGGTGGGTCGTGCCAGGACCGGTACCCAACCGCGAGTCCGATCTCGCTCGCCCCCGCGAGCGCAAGGGCAGCGACATGCAGTCGGTGACGCGAGGAGTCGCCCGCCCTACGAAGGTCCCGAACGGGGATCGGAGCTGGCACCCGATCGCGAAGCGCCTTTGGGACTCCTTGAAAGAGTCCGGCCAGGCTGACTTCTACCAGGCGAGTGACTGGGCCCTCGCCTATTCGCTGTGCGAGGACCTGAGCTTCTACAAGAAGTCGGGGAAACGAAGCGGTCAGATGCTTCAGACCATTTACAGCGCCTTCGAGCGACTCCTCGTCGCCGAGGGCGACCGGCGCCGCGTGCGTATCGAACTGCATGAGCCCGAGCCGGAAGAGCAGTCCGCGGCCGTGCTCGCCATCGCCGACTACAAGCGGGATCTCGGACTCGACTGACCGCAGCTCCCCCCGAGTTACCCGAGGGGGTGAGACCAATCGCAGCCCTGACCGCTGAAGAGATCGACGCCCTCGAACCGTCCTTCCTCGGCCCCACCTGGCAGCGCGAGCCGGATGGCTCGTGGACGCTGCCCGAGCACACCCTTGGGTGGCAGATCGCCGGGTGGTGCGCCGAGTACCTGAAGGCCGAGGACGGCGGACCCTGGCGCTTCACGCGCGAGCAGCTCCGCTTCGTCCTTCACTGGTATGCCGTTGACGAGTCCGGCCGGTTCACACACCGGAAGGGCGTTCTTCAGCGGCTTAAGGGCTGGGGTTGACCCGGCAAGGACCCGCTCCTCGCCGTCATCAGCCTGGTGGAGTTCGTCGGCCCCTCCCGCTTCTCCGGCTGGAAGGACGGGCAGCCGGTCGGCGTCCCGCACCCGCAGGCGTGGGTGCAGATCGCGGCCGTCTCTCGGGATCAGACGCGCAACACCATGACCCTGATGCCGAGCCTTATGAGCGACAGGCTCATCGAGACCTACGGCATCAAGGCCGGGGCCGAGCTGATCCGTGCGAACGGGGGCCGGCAAAGGCTCGAAGCGGTCACCAGCTCCTTCCGCGCGCTGGAAGGTGGCCGGGTCACGTTCACGGTGCTCAACGAGACGCACCACTGGGTGAGCGGCAACAACGGCGACCGCATGTACGAGACGATCGACGGCAACGCCACCAAGAAGGACAGCCGTTATCTCGCGATCACGAACGCTTTCCTCCCCGGCGAAGACTCCGTGGCCGAGCGGATGCGGGAAGCCTTCGAGAAGATCCGCGAAGGTCGGGCCTCGGACATCGGCTTCATGTACGACTCGATCGAAGCGCATCCTGCAACGCCGTTGACGCCCGAGGCGATCCGGATCGTCCTGCCGAAGATCCGCGGTGACGCGGTATGGCTGCGGGTCGAGACGATCCTTCAGTCCATCCTCGACACGACGATTGCGCCCAGCCGCTCGCGGCGTATGTGGCTCAACCAGATCGTTGCGTCCGAGGACGCCTTGTTCGGCCCGGCTCAGTGGGACGTGCTTCGGGACGACTCGAAGACTCTCCAGCCTGGTGACGTGATCACCCTCGGGTTCGACGGCGGCCTCCGCGACGACAGCACTTGCCTCATGGCGCTGCGCGTCAGCGACATGTGCGCCTTCGTGCTGGGTCTGTGGGAGAAGCCGGACGGCCCGGCTGGTAAGGACTGGGAGGTCCCTCGTGAGCAGGTCGACAGTGCTGTGCACGAAGCGGTTCGCACCTTCGACGTACAGGGCTTCTACGCCGACGTCGCTCTCTGGGAGAGCTACATCAGTGAGTGGTCCGAGGCGTACGGCGAGGGCCTGGCGGTGAAGGCGCCGGGGAAGGACGCGATCAGTTGGGACATGCGTACCAGCCTGAAGGCGTCGACCCTGGCGAACGAGCGGCTCATGAGGAGCATCTTCGATCGCAAGCTCGCCCACGACGGCGACCTCAAGCTTCGTCGGCATGTCCTGAATGCCCGGCGCCGGACGAACAACTACGGCGTGAGCTTCGGCAAGGAGTCCCGGGAGTCGCCGCGCAAGGTGGATGCCTACGCGGCGCTGATGCTCGCGCACGAGGCCCTCTTCGATCTTCGTGCCCGTGGCCGGAAGGTCCGGAAGCGGACTGGTCGCGGCTATTTCCTCTGACCCATCTGTAAACCTGTGACTAAGGGCGGTGATCCATGGCCGACCCTTCCCCGCTGGCGCTCGCGCGACAGCTCCTGGCCATCCTGCATCGAGACGGCGATCGGCTGCGCCACGTCGACGACTACCTCCACGGGCGCCACGCGGACCCCTATATGCCGGCCATGGCGGACGACGAGTACCGGCTCCTCGCGCGGCGCGCGGTATCGAACTGGCTGCCCTTGCTCGTCGGAACTCCGGCGCAGGCGCTGTACGTTGACGGCCACCGGCCGGGCAAGGGCACTGAGTCAGCGTCCGCCCCGGACTCGGCTACCCCAGAGTGGGAGCACTGGCAGCGGTCCCGCCTCGACGCGCGGCAGGCGGCCGTATACCGGGGAGCCCTGGCCTACGGGCACAGCTTCACTGTCACGGAGAGGAACCGGTCCGGCGCCATCGTCACCAAGGGCCTGTCGGCTCTCAAGACGAGCGCGCTCTACGAGGACCCGGCGAACGATGACACCCCGTACGCGGCGCTGACGGTGACGGCCTGGCCGAAGGACGACCAGCCGGGCTCCGCCCGGCTGTGGGACTCGCGCCGCGAGTACGCGGTCAGTTTCCTGTCCTTGGACGACGAGAAGTCGGTGCGCGTGCAGGCCGGTTCGCTCCACGGATCGGCCGAGTGCCCCGTGACCCGCTTCGCGGCCTACGTCGACCTGGAGGGCCGGACGCTCGGAGTCATCGAGCCGATGATCTGCCTGCAAGACCGGATCAACCAGACCGTCTTCGACCTGCTCATCGCCCAGACTTACGGCAGCACGAAAGTGCGGACCGTCACCGGCATGGCGCCGCCGATCCAGCGCAATCCGGAGACGGGCGAGCCGGTGCTCGACGAGTTGGGCAACCCCATCCCGCTGCGGGTGAACCACAACTCGCGCAGATTCCTGTTCGCTGAAGATCCAGACGTCCGCTTCGGATCGCTGGACGAGACGCCCCTCGGGGGCTTCATCGAGTCCATCGACATGTCGGTTCGCCACCTCAGCGCGCTCGCGCAGGTACCGCCCCATCACCTTCTGGGGCAAATCGCCAACCTGAGCGCCGAGGCCCTCCAGGCGGCCGAGGTGGCGCTGAGCCGCAAGATCGCGGAGTTCCGGACGAGCTTCGGCGAGTCCTGGGAGCGAGTCTTCCGGCTTGCCGCCGAACTGGCCGGCAACGCCGCCTCCGCCGAGGACCACCGCGGCGAGGTCGTATGGCGCGACATGGAGTCGCGCTCGTTGGCGCAGGCCGCAGACGCTCTCGGAAAGCTCCGCGAACAGCTCGGCATCCCCGAACGCGGCCTGTGGCGGCGCGTCCCCGGGGTCACGCAAACCGAGCTGGAGGACTGGGAGCAGATGCGCGAGGACGACGATTCGGTGGCACAGCTTGCAGGTGCCCTCACTCGGGCAACACCCGACGTCGAGGTCCCCGTCGAGAAGGTCGCGGCGTGACACGTCCCCCTCGGCAGGCCGAGACGGACAAGGTCTCTGCCGCCTTCCACACAGCGCTGACGCAGATCGGCGCGCAGACGACTGCTGGTGCCCTGGCCCTGTGGGCGAACGTGCCGGCCGACCTGCGCGCCGCCACCGCCGGTGGCTGGCTTCGTCGAGCAATCACGCTCGTCATGAGCCACAGGCGGCAGGCCCGGGACCTGGCCCGTGCGTACTACCGGCTCGCCAGGGCCCTTCAGACGGGTACGACGGTGGCCGATCCGTACCACCCGGAGCCGTCGCACATCACGCTCGGCGACCTGCGGCGCGAGTTCTCTGCTCTGGCCGGCACCTACAGCCCGCGCAGCGGGGCGAGCGCGGACGAGGCCGCGACCGGCGAGTCTGGGGAAGCCTCACCCCGTCCGTCCGACGAACCTCGCTCTGTGGACGGCGACGCCCCGGCGGCGCCCGGCGGCAAGGGCCAGGAGATCGACGATGACTTCGACGACTGGGAGAAGGTCCTCGTCGAGGAGTTGGAGGGGCTCCGTGAAGAAGAGGAACGGACGGAGCGCGAAGCCGAAGACGAGCTGCGCACCGTCCTCGACGCTCTCGGCACGCAGAACCTGAACCGGCGCCTGGCCGAAGTCGACGACCAGCAGCCCGCGCGGGACGCCGACGCCGATCGGGCCGAAGCTCACCGACAAGCCGGTGCGCGGCAGGCAGCCGCGGCCTCCCGTGTGGCGATGAACGGCGCCCGGTCTTCGACCTGGACGCACATGCGCCGCGACGGGCGGGCCCTGGGGTACGTACGCCTCTCGCGCACGGGCACCCCGTGCGGCTGGTGCGCCATGTTGATCAGCCGAGGTCCGGTCTACAAGAGCCGGGCGTCCGCCACGTTCAACGACGGCGACAAGTACCACGACAACTGCCACTGCTACGCGATGCCGGTCTGGAGCTGGGGTCAGTACCAGTCGAGCGAACTGACCGCGCTGTCACGGCAGTACGAGGCCCTGTGGCCAAAGGTCACCAAGGGCCACACCGGCAAGGACGCGGTGTCTGTATGGCGCCGGTTCATCCGCCAAAAGCAACGAGCCGCAGCCCTGGAGGCCCGGCAGTCCACGAACACGACCCAGGAGGCGTGACCCGTGCCCGAAGAGATCAGCACCCCGGCCGAGGAGACCGCGCCCAGCGGGGAGCAGCCCCCGGCCGAGCAGCCGACATCCGCCGAGACGACCGAGTCATCCAGCGAAGACGCGCTGCCCGAGTGGGCGCGCAAGGAGCTGGCCAAGGTTCGCGGCGAAGCCGCGAACTACCGCACCCGGCTGCGGGACGCCGAGACGAAGCTCGGCTCCGCCAAGGGCCCCGAAGAGGTCGAGGCAGCACTTGCCGACCTCCGGACGCAGAACGCGGCGCTGGAGCGGTCGATCCTGCGAGCCACCGTTGCCCGCAAGTACGAGCTCCCCGATGACCTCGCGGACGCCCTGCACGGCGAGGACAAGTCCGCTCTTGAGGCGCACGCGAAGGTGCTGGCCAAGTACGTCCCGGTTCCCGGCCCTCAGTCGCTGGGCGGCGGCCTGACGCCTGATGACGGCGGAGACGGAGAGATGGACCCGCGCAAGCTGGCGCGGCTCTCTCGACGCTTTTAGCACATTCACAGAAACGTTCCCCCTTTGAACCCCCGAGCTGAATGGCCGGGGGTTTCCTTATGCCCCGGAGTTGCACCACTTGCCCACTGTTCAGCATCAGGTAGTAAAGCCTCAGAAGCTCGTCAACACTGCGGTCGGAATGCTTGAGCAGGAGCTCATCATCCCGAACCTCTTCACCAAGCAGGGTGTCGACGCTTTCAAGGGCGCCGAGAATGACACTATTTCCATGAAGGTGGAAGGGATTCTCCCTTTCCATGACTACGCATGGCGCAACGACCGAAGCTCTCCGATTCAGTTCGATGAGTATTCGGAACGAACCATCGCCGTTTCCTTCGGCGGCAATGTGTATTCGGCCGTCAAGCTCACGGACGAGCAGTATGATTTCGATATCGACGGCTGGGCGAAGCTCCTGCGCCCGCAGTCCAAGGCTATTGCCCGAGGTCTTCAGCGCCGCGCCGTCAAGCTCCTGACCGGCCAGAACTACAACGTCACCATCGGCAACGCCGCGAAGAACCTGCGCGGGGCGCTGATCGAGGCACGTCGCGTACTGAACGCTTTCCATGCTCCACGCGAGGGCCGCTACCTCCTGGTCGGCACGGAATTCGAGTCGGCACTTCTGACCGATCCGGCCCTGAATCTGGCACAGAATGTTGGCGACTCGGAGGCCGAGACAGCGCTTCGCACCGCTTCGATCGGCGAGCGCTTCGGCTTCAGGATCATCGTCGACCAGACGATTCCCTCCGACGCGGCGTACGCATTTACCAAGTCGGGCTTCATCTTCCTTTCCGGCGCCCCGAGCGTTCCTCAGTCCGTACCGTACGGCGCGACCACGAGTTTCGAGTCCATCGCCCTTCGCTGGGTGCGCGACTACGACTCGCTTTACATGCAGGACCGTAGCGTTGTGAACACCTACGCCGGTTTCCGCAGCGTTCCTGACATCCTCGTCGGCTGGGACGAGAAGAGCGAGAAGGAAGTCATCTCCTCCAAGGAGCATTTCGTGCGCGGGATCAAGCTCCAGCTCGACGGCAAGTCGGACTACCCGGAGGTCGGCTCGGAACTGGCCACCATCACCGGCATCTCGGCGGCGAAGGTCTGGACTCCGACCGGCCCCGCTGGTGAGACCGATCCAGCAAACGCCTGATCCACTCGGCGGCCGCGTAAACCTGTAACAAGGCGCTGCACGGCCGCCGACCCTTTCCGCGGAAGGAGGCTTCTTGGCGTACGCCACACTCGACGACCTCAAGGCCCGCCTGGACTGGGACCTCGACGCGGACGAGCTGCGCATCGCGACCGGCGCCCTGGAAGACGCCTCAACGCTCGCCGCGGCCTACGGCCGTAACTGGCCGGAGGCCGTCGCCCCCCGGCTGGTGCGGACGCTGGTCCTCAAGGCCGCATCGCGGTACATGACCAACCCCAACGGGTACACGCAGTCGCGTGCCGGGGACGAGACGCTCGCCTGGTCGGACGTCGGCCACGACGCGGGCACGGTCTACTTCACCACCGAGGAGAAGCGACTCCTCGAAGGACTGGCCGGCACCCGGCCCGGCCTGGCCAGCGTGATCGTCAGTTCCTGGGAGTCGAACACCCGGCAGTTCGACGGGGGGAGGGTCCCTGTCGACTACGGCGGCGACCGGTTCCCCCTGTACGGGGACGGGGTGACCCCCTGGTGAGCGTCCAGCGTAGGCGCGGCCAGCGGGCCCGGGTCTGGAGAACCGTCGAGGTCACCGACTCGCGCGGCAACACCGTGACCATGGCCGACCCGACCGGGTCCATCGAAGTCCGGGCCGCGTTCATCCCCCAACGCTCGGCCCGCGCCGAGGTCCCCGGTCAGCAGCAGATCAACGTGGTGAGGATGATCGTGGACCCCCACCTCGACGGCGTGAACCTCTGGTCCAGGGTCGAGTACGCCGGGCGCCAGTGGGACATCGTCTCCCCGCCCGCGTATCACCACGGCGACCGCAAGTCCCGGCACTGGTCGATCGACATTCGGGAGCGGCCCTGATGGCAAAGGTCTATCGGAGCATCGGCGGGCGTTCGATCGAAAAGGTCATAGCCGTCAACGACGGCGTACAGGCCGAGCTCACTGTCCGCGCATTCGAGATCGGCGTCCGCGCCGAAGAAATTCTCCTGCGGCACCGCGCGGACGGCCATGCCGAGATCGACATCGAAGCAGGCGACAACAACCGGTACGTCATCCTCTCCGACGATCGAGGCCAAAAAGCCGCCCTCTCCATCGAATACGGTCGCAAGGCTTCCGTTGTTGTCCGTGAGGACAAGTACGGCAAGAAGTACCTCGACGTGATCCCCGAGATGGACGGCCTTTACGTCCTCGCCACCGCCTCGAACCTCCCCAAGAAGAGGAAAGGCAAGGTGAAGCTCGACTAGTGGCCGGCATCCCCGATCACATCAAGGCCCTGGCCGAGCTGTCCCCCGTCGAAGACCTCCTGCTGGCAGTCCTACGTAAAGGGCTTCCCGGGGTCCGCGTAAAGTCCCTCATCGACCGGCACGAGCAATTCCCCCTCGTCCTGGTCCGTCGCGATCCGACGTTCGGTAGGTGGGCAGCGGATACGCGTTTCACCGACTCGGCGCGTGTGGTTGTGAACTGCTTCGCGTCGGACCCTGACGGCGACTCCGACGCCGCGATCCTCTCCGAGGCCGTGCGTGTCGTTCTGCGGGATGCGTGGCTCAACCAGGAAGTAATCCCAGGCCGGGGCCATATCACGCGGGTCGACATGAACTCGTCCCCGCGCCGGGCCTCGGACTGGGCCACGGCCACCGGGCCGGTCCAGTATGCGGATCTACCTACTGGCGTGTGGCGCTACGAGTCGATTTTCGACATCCAGATCCGCAAACCGCGGCAGCGCCCCTTCCCTCTTCAGTAATCCATCCCGCACGCACCCCGATCTGCCACTGGAGCAGCCGGGGCCTCTGACGTGCACATTAGGAGAATCGTTCTTCTTTGGCGCTTAACGACAATTCCACCCTTGTCGTCGGCTCCGGTAATTACCTGACCGCTCCGGTCGGTACAGCCATGCCCGATGACCTTCTCGTGCCCGTCTCCCCGTGGCAGAACGTGGGCCACACCTCGCTGGAAGACGTTTTTGGAATTACTTCCGAAGGCGGCGAGGCGACGACGATCGGCACTCTTCAGAACAAGTCCCTCCGCACCAAGTATTCGGCGCGTGTGGAGACGATGACCTTCACCTTGCAGCAGTTCGATACCGCTGCACTGCGGCTCTACTTCGGCGCGAATGCCCCTCTCCTCCCGGATGGGTCGATTGGCGTTCCCGCCGACCCGCAGCCTACCCAGTCAGCGTTCCTCGCCGTCTTCGTCGACGGTGAAAGCCATTTCGCTTTCTACGCCCCGAAGGCTGAGATTTACCGGGCCGACGACATGGCGATTGCCGACACGGAATCCCTTGCCGGCCTGCCGCTCGGAGTCAAGCCGATGGTCCACGGCAACAACGTCTGGACCTATGCGGTCACCCCGCTCGGCGGCACCCCCGCGACGGGGGCCAGCGCCGGTTCACCCGGCACCTTCACCCCCACGGGAGCAGTCGTCCCGGCCGACCTTGCCGCTCTCCGCTCGGTGATCGCGGCGCCGACCGCGAAGTGGACGACCGGCCAGCACGTCGTGCTCGGCGACGCCTCGAAGGCGCACTGGAACGGCTCCACCTGGGCGGCCGGCACAGCGGCCTGACCCCAACTCCCGGCGCGAACGCGCGGACCCGTTCGCGCCGGGCCCTCCCCCTCCCTGGTCCGCCTCCTTGTTCTTCTATCCGGAGGTCCGCACCCCCATGGCTTCTTTCTCCCTCGACGACATCCGCACCGCCGCTGAGGCAAAGTACGGCTCGACCGACATCGAGCTGGGTGACACCACGATCCGCCTGCTCAACCCGCTCCGCCTGCCCAAGGCCGCACGTACGGAGCTTGCCCAGCTCCAGGAGCGCATGGGCGGCGAGGACGCTGACCAGGAGGAGCTTCTGTCTGAGGCGATCCGCCTGGTCGCCGAGCACCCGAAGGCAGCTGACAAGCTCCTCCAGGCGGTGAACGGTGATCTCGCCCTCCTCGCCGAGATCTTCGACCGCTACGGCCGGGCCACCCAGGTGGGGGAAGCCTCGGCCTCGCGCGACTGATCGACGACTACGGCGAGGGCCTCTACCCCGACCTGCTCTTCCATTTCGGCGTCGACCTCGCCGAGGTGATCGCAGGCCGGGGCCCCTCACCCGCGCTCTGTCTGCTCCTCGTCGCGAGGCTGCCCGACACCTCCTTGACCGTCGCCCTCGCGTCCGGCGGCAGGCACATCTTCGGCTGGGGTCAGGACCGGCATCTGGCCGCCGATCTCTACGACGCGATCAACAGCAACACCCGGGCGACCGGCCAGTGGGGCAAGGGCAAAGCCCCGAAGATCCCCGCCTTCCCGCGCCCGAAGGCCGCCAAGGCCCCGGCGAAGAAGGCCAGCAAGCAGCCCGCCACGGTGGCCGCCCTCTATCAGCACTTCCAGCGGAGGTAGCCCTTGTCAGCGGGCCAGATCATCGGCCGTGTCGCCGTCAAGGTCTCCCCCGATACCCGTGATTTCAGGCGGGAAGCGGAGCGACAGCTCAACCGCATCGAGCAGCAGCTCGACAAGCTCAAGGTGTCGACGAAGATCGACATGTCCGGTGCCTCGCGCGAGTTCGTCGAGGAACTCCGGAAGATCAACCGCCGGAACAAGCAGATGAACGCGCGGAAGATCCGCTTCTACACGACCATCAGCACCGACGGCATGGCGACGGCTGTACGCAACGCCGCCCGCGAGCTTCAGCAGCGGGCCAACAGCCAGAAGGTCGACTTCAAGGTCAACGACCTCAAGGCCACGGGCAAGGTCGAGCTGGAGCTCGACGAGCACTCCGCGGACCGGGTCAAGCGCAAGCTCAAGGACTGGGCCAACGACCTCTCTCCGCTCAAGGTGAAGGTCGAGCTGGACATCGCCAACGGCACCGGGGCCCGGATCTCCGCCCGACTCCAGATGCTGACCCGCCCACGTACGGTCCCGATCATCCCGGACCTAGACAACGCGGCCGTGGCCAAGGTCGGTGCTGCGCTCGCCGCCCTGTCCGGCGCGCGAGTGCTGAACAACATCTTCGAGAAGCTCAGCAACACGCTGCGCAATCTTGACAAGAACGTCCCGGTCATCGGCTCGCTCGCTCTGGCGATTGCCGGCCTGGCCGGGTGGGGGCTCTCGGCGGCCTCGAACTTGGCCGCTCTCTCCTCCTCGCTCGCGAAGATCGGCGCGACCAGCCTGCTCCTTCCTGGCCTGCTCGGCGGCATGGCGGTCGGGCTCGGCGTAACCATCGCCGCCTTCAAGGACTTCAACAAAGTCCTGCCCGAGGTCAAGACCACGCTGAGTGGACTCCAGGACACGATCTCGGAGAACTTCTGGGCCAAGGCCGCGGCTCCCATCCGCGAGATGGTGGATGGCCTCCTGCCCGAGTTCACGGCCGGTGTCGCCAAGACGGCCACCCAGCTCGGCGGATTCTTCGGCGGGCTGGCCACCTCGCTTCAAGGGGCGCTCAACCCGGCGCTCGCCCAGATGTTCTCGGACCTGTCCGAGTCCATCAACATCGCGACGACCGGCACGGGCGCCTTCGCGAACATCATCACTGTCCTCGGCCGGGTCGGAACCAGCTACCTGCCGTCGCTGGCGCAGTGGTTCGTCGATATCTCGACGCGCTTCTCGGACTTCCTCAGCGCCGCTGAGTCGGACGGCCGCCTCAAGGGCTGGATCGACGAGGGCATTCAAAACCTCCAGGACCTCGGCCGGGTCCTGAGCAACCTCGGCGGCATCTTCGCGGGCATTTCCCGCGCCGCCGAAGCGGCTGGCGGTTCCTCGCTCGGCATGATGGCCGACACGCTGGAGCGTATCCACAGCACTGTGGACAGTCCGGGCTTCCAGTCCGGGCTGACCGACGTCTTCCGCGCGGCCCACGAGGCGATGAACAACATCGCCACCCAGTCGGGTCCGGCGGTCAAGTCACTCTTTACCGAACTCGGCCAGCTCCTGACTGCGGTCCTGCCGCAGGTCGGCACGATCATCGGCACGGCGCTCGGCGCGATTGCCTCGGCGCTCGCGCGGCCTGCCGTCACCGAAGGCGTCAAGAGCCTCTTCGACGGCCTCCAGGCCGCAGTCACCGCCCTCGCTCCGGCGATGGCGCCGCTCGGCGAAGCGCTCGGCGCTCTGATGCAGGTCATCGGGGCGTTCGCGGCGATGCTCGGCCCCCTGGTTGCAGCAGCCCTCGTTCCGCTGGCACAGGCGTTCACGGCGCTGGCCCCGGCGGTCATCCCGATCATTCAGCTCCTGGGCGGCGCGCTCACCGGAGCGATCCAGTCCCTCGCGCCGATCGTCGCGCAACTCGTCCCCGTCGTCGGCGAGATGCTCGCGGCGGCGTTCAGCGTCCTCCAGACGATCCTTCCTGTCGTCGCGCAGCTCTTCCAGCAGATCGTCACGGCGGTTGCCCCGCTGGTGGAACAGCTCCTGTCGGGGCTGGCTCCGATCCTGCCGGTGATCGCCCAGTTCATCGCGCAGGTCCTGACGGCGATCACGCCGTTGGTCGCGATCCTGATTCAGATCGTGTCGGCGGTCATCACACCGCTGATCCCGATGCTTCAGGCGATCGTCGAGGCGGTACTGCCGCCGCTCGCGGAAGCCTTCACCCGCCTCGTCGAGGCGATCCAGCCGCTTCTTCAGGCGCTGCTCAAGGTCGTTGAGTTCCTGATGCCGGTCCTGGTACCGGTCATCCAGTTCATCATCGAGATCCTGGCCAGCTCCCTGGTCGGCGCGATCAACGGTGTCGCGCTGGTGCTGGAAGGTTTCGTCGAGATCTTCCGAGGCGTCTGGGACGCCGTCAAGGGAATCTTCGAGATCTTCTGGGGCCTCTTCGAGGGCATCTTCACCGGCAACTGGTCCACCTTCAAGCAGGGCTTCGTAGACCTGTGGAACGGCATCACGTCGTTCCTGAAGGGCATCTGGGACGTCATCGTCGGCGCCCTGGGGGTCTTCCTCAACGTCGGCATCCTGGGCACGGCCGGCAAGGTGCTGAAGGCTGTCGGCGCGCTGTGGAAGGCGGCTTGGGGCGGCATCCGCATGGCGGGCGTCGTCATCTGGGACACCATCAAGGGCCTCTTCTCCGGCTTCGGCTCGACCCTGTCCGGCCTCGGAAGCTCGATGATGTCCGGCCTCGGCCGTCTCTTCTCGGCAGGCTGGAACGCCATCAAGGACACCGCCAGTTCGGCGATGTCTGCCCTGGGCCGCGCCATCTCCACGGGCGTCACCGAGACCATCCGATTCGTCAAGGAACTGCCCGGCAAAGCCAAGGACGCACTCAGCAATCTCGGCTCGACCCTGGTGGATGCGGGCAAGTCCCTTATCCGCGGCCTGATCAGCGGCATCACGTCCATGTTCGGCGCGGTCAAGGACAAGCTCGGCGAGCTCACGTCCAAGCTGACGGACTGGAAGGGCCCGGCCCCGAAGGACGCCGTGCTGCTGTACGACGCGGGACGGCTCATCATCCAGGGCCTCGTCAAGGGCCTGGAGAGTGAGTTCCCCAGCGTCAAGCAGGCCCTCAACGAGCTGACAGAGAAGATCCCGAACGACGCCTCACAGGGCCTGAAGGACCGGATCAACACCGACCGGACCGCCATGCTCAAACTGGCCGCCCAGTGGGACGCCGGGGCCGACCGGCTCAAGGCCGCCCGCGACAAGCTCGACAAGATGCGCGAGGAAGCGGCCTCCTACGCACAGCGGGTCACGGACCGGATCATCGACACCGGCGATGTGACCAAGGCGAAGAGCTCCTCCTTCAGCGGGATCACGAGCGCCCTCCAGACGGCCATCGACAAGGCGAAACGCTTCGCCTCCGCACTCAAGAAGCTCAAGGACATGGGCCTTGGCCAGGCGGCCATGGACCAGATCGCTTCGGCCGGACCCGACGCGGGCCTGGCGGCGGCCGAGTCGATCGCGGCGGCCGGCAAGAACGGCATCGCCGAGATCAACCGTCTTCAGGCCGAGCTCGCCAAGTACGCGGGCCAGGCCGGAGCCACCGCCTCGGACGCAATGTACGCCAACGGCGTCCACATCGCCGAGGGCATCGTCAAGGGTCTACAGAGCCAGCAAGCGGCGATCGAGAAGCAGATGCTCCAGATCGCCGACTCGATGGTGGCGGCGATCAAGAAGAGCCTCGGCATCCACTCTCCGAGCCGGGTGTTCGCCGAACTCGGCACTTACGTCGGACGCGGCTTCGCGAAGGGTATCGAGAGCGAAGCCGACCGCGTGGCGGCTGCGGTCGATGCGATCACCGACCGGCCCAACACGGCGGACTACACCACTGCCGCCCGCGCCGCCTCGGCAGCCGTCTCAAGCGGCCTCAGTACGACAGGCGGCGGCGCGACCCGGGTCCTCAACTACTACGCGGCACCGAACAGTTCGCTCGACTCGCAAGAGGAACTGTTCGCCGCGGCAAGCCGATCACGAATGGTGGGGTGGTAATGACCTCGCTCCTATTGGAGACCGAGCGCGACGTGCTCGACCTCGCCGGGCAGGCAATGACAGGATTCGGGTATCAGGCCACGGCCGGGATGACTGGCCGTGGCCTGCCGGCCGTGGATGTCCAGTGGCTCAGCGGCGCCGGAGACGGCGCCCGCTGGCGCGGCCAACGCGTACAGCCCCGAGACTTGGACATCCCGCTCGACATCCTCGGCCGCAACCGCAGCCACCTGTCCGAGTTGGTCTCCCGGCTCGCGCAAGCGGTCGCAGGCGAATGCCAACTCGTCCTGGTCGACGATCAGGGTGTCCGGTGGTCCACATCGGTCTACCGCACCGGGGGTGGCGACCTCACCGACGACGGTGGCACCAGCCTTCAGACAGTGATCAGCTTTCGGGCGCCGGACCCCTACTTCGTCGCGTCGAGCGTCTCCACCCAGTCGGTCGGCGGCGACCCGGGCAAGAAGCCGTTCCTGTCCAACTTGGCAGCACTGCCGCTTGCGGCCTCACAGGCAATCGGTGACATGCAGCTCGACAACTGCGGCGACGTTGCCGCCTACCCAGTCTGGGAGGTGTACGGACCGGGCCGGGACCTGACGGTGACGGCACCGACCGGTGAGACCCTGCGCTGGCAGGGCACTCTCCCGGCGGGCGAACGACTGATCGTCGATACCCGTAACGGCTCGGTGCGGGACGGCAAGAACGCCAACCGGTACGCCGACCTCGCAGCGGCTCCGCGCTTCTGGACCGTGCCGCCCGGCACCTCAACCGCGAGCGTAAGCCTGCTCGACACCACCGCGGATTCCCGCATCGTGTGCTCTTGGCGCCCCCGCAAATGGATGGTGATCTGACCTGCGCCTGCAAGACCTGACCGTGGAGGTCCGGGACAAGAACCTCACCCGGCTCGGCCTGATACGCCCCGAGGATCTCTCCCTGGAGCTCACCGACACCTTCAACAACGTCGGCACCTGGAAACTGGTCCTCGCCAGCGAGCATCCGCTCGCCGACACCCTGCGCACCCCCGGTTCGGGCCTGATCATCACCGGGCACGACGACGTGCTCATGTCCGGGCCCGTCGTCTCCTCCGAGTACGCGGCCACCCCCGAGGACCGGCGCGGAAGCATCGCCTTCGAGGGCGTCTCCGACACGGTCATCCTGTCCGACATGCTCGCCTGGCCCGAGCCCACCAACCCCGACGTGAGCAAGCAAAAGGCCGGGCACGACGAGCGAACCGGACCGGCCGAGACCTTGATGCACGCGTACGTCACCGCGAACTGCGGTCCGTCCGCCCCACCCGCTCGTCGCAGGGCAAGGCTCGTGATGGGGCCGAACCAGGGCCGGGGCCCGATGGTCAAGAAGAGCGCGCGATTCCCCGCGCTGGGCGAACTGCTCACCGAGATCGCGAGCGTGGCCGCGCTCGGCTTCCGCATTGTCCAGCGCGGCAACCAGCTCGTCTTCGAGACGTACGCGGTCGCCGACCGCACGCGGGAGGTACGCCTTGACGTCCTGGCCGGCACGCTCGCCGGACAGCGCGTCTCTGTGTCGACGCCCGGCGCGACCCGCGTCATCGTCGCGGGTCAGGGCGAACAGGAAGACCGGACGCTCGTCCCCGTCGACAACACCACCTCCATCGGCGCCGAAACAGACTGGGGGCGCCGCATCGAGAAGTTCGTCGACCAGCGCAACACCGACGACGAGAAGGAACTCACCCAGGCCGGCAACGAGGTCCTGGCCGACGCGGGCAAGACCTCAACCGCCGTACAAGCGGTGCCCGTTGAAGATTCGACGATGGAATTCGGCGTCGACTGGCGACTGGGCGACCGCGTGACCGTCGTCGCGGGGGGCCAGGAGCTCACCGCGCCCGTTACGGGCCTGGTCATCAAGGCCAGCGAAGACGGCTTCCACGTCGGCACTCTGCTCGGCGACCCGAGTTCCTTCGACCCCAACGCGGCAGCCACCGCGCAGGCGGCCACCACCCAGTCGCGAGTCTCCGCCCTGGAGCGAACGGCCGAGGCGTCTCCGCCTGGGCCCAGAGAAGTGTGGCCGGAGATCTTCACCCAGGCCAGTGCGCCCACCGCCTATCCAGACGGCGCCAGCGTCATGTTTCTGTCCGCCGAGCAGGCCACGGCGGGCGGTTGGGACTTCGGCGGGAAGTACGGGCACGTCACCACTCGCAAAGAGTCGTGGGGCGACGCCTCCCAGACGTGGAGTCGCGTCCACGCCGCCACCACCCCGCACGAGGAGTGGGTGCGGGGAGGCAACGCCAAAACCGGCTGGTCTCCCTGGCGCATGATCACGTACAAGCAGATCCTCTCGCCCGACGCCATCACCCAGGCCACCGACCCGGCCGCCTATCCGTACGAGGACTCACGCCTGTACCTCGACTCGGCCGCGTCCAAGGCCGGGGGCTGGAGCTTCGCTCCGATGGGCGGCTATGTGTGGACCACCGGCACGACGACCGGTTACACCACCCAGCGCTGGTCCCGCACCCATGGCGGCGCCGAGCCGCATGAGGAGTGGGTCCGCGGTGGCTCCCCTTCGTCTGGCTGGTCACCCTGGCGCCAGACCGCCTTCCGCGACAACACCGCGCGCGGCCTGGTCGCCCTCGCTCCCCTGAGCGCCTCCGCCTACGTGGGCGACACCCCCGCCCTGATCTACTCCTGGACCTTCCCAGCCGAAGCCCGTCGCCTGTACCGCTTCGGGTTGCGCATCACCTCGGTCGACACCGACGGCACGGGCGACTCCGGGTCGGGCACCCGGTACGCGAAGCAGTCTGGATACACGGCCGTGCGATGGGCCTCCGGAACCTCCGTCACCGCATCCAGTCCCGCACTCGGCGACATGCTGACCACGACCTTCAACGACGACTCGGACTCCTCCAGCGGCCTGTCCGCCACCTTCCACCTCAACGGACCGCCCGCCGGAATGACCACCATCGGCGTCTTCTTGAACGCCCGACGCGCGGCGGCCACCTACGGGCAGGTCCGCTACCTCACCGGGGCCGGGTCGGAGCTGTTCATCGAAGACGTGGGTCCGGCCTTCTGACACAAAGGAACACCTCTTCTTGGCAATCACGTCCTTCCCCTTCGACTCCCAGGCCGTCACGGAGAGCCAATACGGCTACCTCTTCCGGGAGTTCCAGGACTCCGGCGTCGTCGCCGCGTACGACAGCCCCGGCTTCCATGTCAGCGCAGGCAACGGCATGACTGTGACCGTGCAGCCCGGTCTCGCGATCCTGCGCGGTCACATGGTGCAGTCCACCGCGACCGAGACGCTGGCCATACCTGCGGCCGGCACGAACACCCGCGTCGACCGGGTAGTCCTGCGGCTCGACCCCGCCTCTAACTCGATCACCTTGGCCGTCAAGGCGGGCTCGGCAGGGTCGTCCACTCCCTCAGCCCTCAGCCAGACCGACACCGGCATCTACGAGATGGCGCTCGCCAACGTCGCCGTGTCCGCCAGCGTCACGACGATCACGAGCGCGGATGTCTCCGCGACTCGGCCCGTGGTCGGCCACCGGGTCGGCGTCTGGTCCACGTCCACCCGCCCGTCCTCTCCGCGCAAGGGGCAGCTCGGCTTCAACAACACCCTGGCTCGGTGGGAGTGGTGGGACGGCTCAGCCTGGGCCGATCTGGCACCGACCGTCTCGTGGGCGTCCCTCACGGGCAAGCCCTCCACGTTCGCGCCGTCTGCCCACTCGCACGCGTGGGGGGACATCACTGAGAAGCCCGTGGTCTTCCCTGTGGCCGAGCACGGCCACCACTGGGAAGGCGTCTACGGCAAACCGTCGTACTTCCCCCCGACGTCCCACAGCCACTCATGGGGACAGATCTCCGACAAGCCCGGGTCGTATCCCCCGTCCGGACACTCGCACGGTGAGTACCTCACCTCCGGCAGCACGATCTCCTGGGCCAACGGCTCGAAGATGCCGCACAACAACAGCGCGAGCGGCTCCGGTACTTGGTACGCGGTGTGGGTGGAGGGGGACGGGACGTTCTGCCGGAACACGTCCTCCATCCGTTACAAGGAAAACGTCCGGGACATCGGAATTGACCCGGCCGCCGTCCTCGCATTGCGTCCCCGCGTTTACGACCGGAAGCCGACCGAGGACAAGCCCCAGTCACGCAAGGACGAGTACGGCCTGATCGCGGAAGAGGTCGCCAAGACACTTCCCGAGATCGTCACGTACGACGAGGAGGGACGTATCGACGCCCTCCGATACGACCTGCTTGGTGTCGCCCTGCTGCCGGTCGTTCAGGACCAGGCCCAGCGAATTGAGCGCCTGGAGGCCCTCGTCGAGGAGCTTGCCCGTGCAGCTTGAGCCCTCCGTGCAGGTGGCTCTCGTCTCGGCTGGCGGCGCTGTCGTCGCAGCCCTCGTCGGAGTCCTCGTCGAGCTCGTACGGAGACAGGGCACCGCTCTGGCCGAAGTGCGCGAGCACGCGCAGGAGGCGCGCGAGCAGGTCTCCAACGACCACTCGACGAACCTGCGGGACGACGTGGACCGCGTGATTCGGGGACTCGATCGCGTCCTCGACGGCCAGGCCCAGCACAGCCGGGACATCGCCGCCCTGCGTACAGACCTCGCCCACGAGAGGACAGAACGCCTCGTGGTCGCCGAGCGACTCGATGCGCACATCACTACTTCTGTCCCCAACCCCATCTGAGTCAAATCCCCTGCATTTGGGCCCCGTTCCGCACTTGCGGACGGGGCCTTCGTCATGTCCCGAAGGAGTAAGTCACTTGGGCAACGCCCAGACCGTTATCAACATCGCCAAGGCTGAGGTCGGCTATCACGAAGGCCGATCCAATGGGCACTGGAACAACTGGCAGAAGTACAGCCCGGCCGTCCCCGGCCTGGAGTGGAGCCAGAACCAGGCGTGGTGTGCCACGTTCGTTTCCTGGTGCGCCATGAAGGCCGGCCTCTCCGGCCTGTACCCGCGTACCGCCTCGTGCTCCACGGCCGTCGACTGGTTCAAGAGCCGCAACCGGTGGAGCGCCTACCCGGCGGTCGGCGCCATGGTCCTGTTCGGGGCTGGGGGCGGCACCCACACCGGCATCGTGTACGCCTACGACTCCACGTACGTCTACACCATCGAAGGCAACACCAACGACTCCGGCAGCGCGGAGGGCGACGGCGTGTACCTGAAGAAGCGCGAGCGCCGCAGCTCGTACGTTTACGGGTACGGCTACCCGGCCTTCGCCGAGGGCATCGACTCTGCGGACCCCGCCTGGAAGAGCAGCAAGGACCAGGGAGACAACACCCCGTTCCCTGGCCGGCAGGCGTTCCGTCTCGGCCAGTCCCACCCGGCCGTGACCGTCCTCGGCAAGCGGCTCGTCGCGCACGGCTTCGGCCGCTTCTACTCCGAGGGGCCGGGACCGCGCTTCACCGAGGCGGACCGCAAGGCGACCGAGGCGTTCCAGCGTGCGCAGGGTTGGAGCGGCTCGGACGCGGACGGCTATCCGGGCCCGTCGACCTGGGCCCGCCTGACGGCTCCGGCAGGTCGCTGATGAGCAAGATGCAGATGCCCGGTTCCAAGCCCATCTCGCTGGTGAGCCTGCTGCCCGTCCGCTACCGCACGCGCGTCGGTGCGGTGCTGTCCGCGGTGGGTGTCGCGGTGTCCATCGCCGCCATCGTCTACGCCGACAGTCCCGAAGTCGCCGTCATCGTGCAGATCCTGACGGCGCTGGGGGTGGTCGCTCCGAGCGATGACGACACCGAGGAGTAACCGAATCCCCCCGCTGACCCGTGTGGTCGGCGGGGGGATTTCCTGCGTTTCAGCTACCGTCCTTGGCCCGTGCTGCGGCCTTCTCTGCTTCGATCTGCTCCGGGGTCAAGGTGCGGGCACCGAGACTCTTCCGACGGGTGGCCGTCTTCTTAGCCGTCGTACTCTTCGCGGTGGCCTTCTTCGCTGGCGCCCTCTTGGCAGCCGCCTTCTTGGCCGGGGCCGCCGGTTCGCGTGCCGGCCGGGCCGTCTCCCTCTCGTGCCCTTGCGGCCCGTCGAGGGTCACCGTGGCTTCCGGGGCAGCGGCCTCGGGCTCGAAGAAGAGCGCGACGACCGGGGCAGCGTCTTCGACGCAGAGATCCTTACGGACGGGCTCCGTGTCCCCCACGGCGAGCAGGTACTTCTTCGCGGGCCTGTCCTGTCGCTTGCAGACATCGCAAACAACCATGGTCACTGTTACTTCCACTTCTCCGCGTCTCCTCGCCGTGCGGGACTCATCGTGAGGATTGTCCCGCACGGCGAAGGTTGGCGGGGTTGATCAGCCGGTCGGGGCGTCGTTGAGCATGGCGAGGTAGCGGGAGCCCTGGCGGCGGTGCCGTCCCATGGCCTTCGCGAGATTGGGGCCGTTCACTTCCTCGCCCTGGGCTCGGAGGGTCTCGGCGGCCTTCTTCAGATCCTCGATCGAGGGTCCGGGGCGTCCGGGGCGGCGCCGGGCGCGGGCCTGGGCCACCTCGTCGACGGGGATCTCGATGTCGAGGGCCTCCTGCTGGGGCTCCTCCTGCGGCTCGTCCGGCCGGGGCTCGTGCGACACCTCCTCCAGGTACTCGCTCGCGTGCGTGTCGAGCTGCGGCTCGACGACGGCTTCCTGGCGGGCGGCCCGGATGATCATGTGGGCGACGTGGCCGACGACGATCGCGGGCACCGAGGAGACGGCGGCGGTCAGGGCCATGGATGACTGCATGTCTCCGGCGGCGATCCAGTGGGCCACGACCTGACCGGACAGTGTCATCGTCAGCGCGCAGATCGCCCCGACGATGGCCGTGCCTCGCCCTTTCTCGCCCTTGCGCCTGGTCTCGACGAACCAGACGGCGAAGGCCGTGTAGACGGACATGCAGACCGGCATGCCGGCCGCGACGAGTTCGCCCCATCCGGCGACGCGGGCGAGCTGGTACTCACCGGGGGCCGACATCATCAGGGCGACGACGAGGACCAGGCCGCCGAGGACGTAGGCGTACCAGGGCAGGCGGGAGCTGGGCATGGGTGTTCCTATCGGGGTGCGCGGTGAGAGGTGTGCGGCGGCGCCGGTCAGGCGCGGGCGGCCTTGCGGGCGCGGATGGCGGCGATCAGTTCGGCCCCAGCTCCGGTGACGTGACTCAGGAGGTCGCCGTCAAGCTCGGCGTCACGGACGAGCTCAGTGAAGAGCGGCGGCGGCACGATGCCAGCGCAGACGGCGCAGATGCCAGAGTCCTGCCCTGCGGGCAGGAGTCGGCCGCAGCCGTCCGCGCAGTCGGCGTAGGTCTTCCACTGGCGGCGCGGCTCGGGCATCTTGCGCTGGAGCCGGTCGGCGACGAGCTTCGCGGCAGAGTACACGCGCTGCGGGAGGCCCTGGGTGGTGGCGTCGGTGATCTCGGCGATGGTGGCGCCACGGCTGAGCCATTCAGCCGCAAGGGGTGCGAGGGCGGTGGTCTGCTTGGCGGTGAGCTTCAGGCGGCTGTCGACGGAGCCGAGGCGGGCCAGGAGCCGTGCGGCCTCCCGTGTGTGCTGCGCGTCCCCTTCCCCGCGGTCAGCCGGAGCCCCCTCGGGCTCAGCGTCCGGGGAGGCGGGAGGGGTCTTGTCTTCGTTCTTAGAGACAAGATCCTTAACTCCCGAAGGGAGGCTTCCCGCAGAGCCAGGCGTCGGGGCGCCGGTTCCCGGCATGGCGGGAGTCGGAAGGAAGGTCTCCTGCGGAGTGTCGAACACGTAGGTGTCCGTACGTACGCGGCCTCGGTCGTCCCGGTAGGTGTGCCGGAAGTAGTAGCCCTTGGAGATCAGCTCGTCCACGGCGTCCCGGATGCCTTTGCGGCCGATCTTGGGGTTCTTGTCGGCGAGCTTGCGTACGTCTTCGTCGGCGCCGTCAGGGAGGCTCAGCAGGTAGCCGAGGATGCCTCGGGCTGTGAAGGACAGCTCACGGTTGCGGAGCACGTCATTGCCCACGATCGTGAAATGGGCACGTCGAGGGGTACGCTGAATACGCACTGGGAGCTCATATCTCCTGGTGTAGTACCCGAAAGCGTTCGCGCGCTGCCGGGTAGAGGCCCCGGACAGCGTTGGAGCGCTGACCGGGGTCATTTCTGTGTGCCGTCAGCGTTGGAGCGCTGACGATCTTGGTCTTGTTACAGTTTGACAGCTCGAAGACCCCTGCGCAACTATGTAACAAGAGTTCGACCCTGAGCAGGACTTCACCTGAGACGAGAGACCAGTGGGAGCCAAGAAGATCGTCGACGAGTCCGAGGTACTTCGCTGGTTCGAGGAGAACCGCACGTACGACTGGATGATCGAGACGTACGAGAAGAAGTACGGGATCGAGACCACCCGGGGCATGTGGGCGACGTTTCGCCGCCGTCGCGGGCTGGACCGTCGCAATGTTCGAGATGACGAACTGATCCCCTGGAAGGTGAAGGAGGAGCATCGGTACGCGTACCCCGTGCTGATGCTGCGCGCCGAGGCACGCCGGAAGGCCGGCAAGGAGCTGACCCCGGAAGACACCAAGCGCCTGGCCTCCTGGAAGGCCGACCTGAAGGCGGAGGACGTCGTTGTCCACTACGACCCGGAGCACCCGGACGGCTGGTTCTACGTGCCCCGCACCGAAGGAGACGCGGAGCTGATCCACCCGCCCGCAACGAAGACGGGCAACAAGGCGCAGGATTGATCCTGCCGTACTCGAACGACTGTTCGCATCATCCCCCTGTCGGAGATCCGGCGGGGGGCTTCTCATTCTCGGGGTGGATATCGGACGTACCCCCTCCGCATAGCCTTAAGTCGCCCTTAAGGGGCAGCTCAGGGGCGTGCGGGGGATCACAGGTTCGACACGTAAATCCGACTTGACGGAAATTTTCCCTACGCATAGAACTGTCTTAGTTACAGATTTACAGAAGGAACATAGCTGCCATGAGCGCAACTGTGTCCCGGGGGGACACTTCGCGCGTCGCCGAAGGCGCCGTGCTGTACGTCAACGAAGAAGAGTGGGACTACCACCTCACCTTCGACCAGGACGTGACGACCACTGTGGTGCGCTCAGCTCTCGAAGCCATCCGAGCCCGCGGCCTGGAGCCTCTCGACGAGAGCGAAGGTGAGCCGTTCTTCCTTGGTGACGGGCGTATCCGCATGGACCTCGCCCGATGCGTTTTCGATCAGGACACCTACCTCGAAGGAGCCGCTTAACCATGAGGTTTGTCGACATCACCGCCCCCTCCCCAGGGGTGCCCCGCGACGGCTGGGACCGACCGCTCGTCGTCCCCAAAGGGGGTGGGAAGCCAACCGCCTTGACCCGGACGACCACCTTCATCGACGCGATCGAGGACAAGAGCTCCTTGACCGCCTGGGGCAAGCGCATGACCCTCGTGGGCGCCGCCCGACAACCCTCGATCCTGAACGCCGTACGCGACCTCAACCCCGACGACGCAGCCGACAAGCGGCAGCTCAACGCCCTGACCGAGCGGGCCGTCAGCCTTTCCGGCGCCAACGCCAAGCGCGAGCGCGGAACCCACCTCCACACCCTGTCCGAGTACGTTGACCGCGGCGACCCTCTACCCGCCACCACCTCGGAACTCGACCTGCGGGACATGTCCGCCTACATGGCCGCGACAGTCGACTTCGACATCCAAGGCGTCGAACAGTTCGTCGTCGTACCCGAGTTGGCCGTCGGCGGCACGTTCGATCGGCTGCTGTCCTACAGCGGGCCCGGCCCGGACGGCGAACCCCTCGACGGGCTCTTCATCGGCGACCTGAAGACGGGCTCCGTCCAGTACGGCGCACTGAAGATGGCATCCCAGCTCGCGGTGTACTCGCGCGGCGAGTTCTACGACCACACCCGCTTCCCCGTGGACACCTCGAACCGCAAGGCGCTTACGGCCTGGAAGAAGGCGTCCGTGCCGGCCAAGGAGGCAGTGACGGCGTACGCGCCACTGCCCGAGGTATCGCAGCAGTGGGGCATCATCATCCACCTGCCCGCAGGCTCCGGCGAATGCACCCTGTACTGGGTGAACTTGGAGATCGGATGGCGAGCCGCCAAGCTGTCCCGCGACATCCGGCAGATGCGCGGCGTCCGCGACGCCATGCGCCCCTGGGTGACCCGGATCACGCACTCCACGGCCGCTTAACTCGACCACAGGTGTTAACCTGTAACAGCAGATCAGAGAGAACGACGGAGTGAGTGAGTCGCACGAGCACGGCATCACCGTAACGATCAAGTACGGCAAGGGCTACGAGGACACCTGGGCGGTCTTCCGCGGACCCTCGGAGGTCGTCCGCAAGCAGATCATCGACTACTTCGGGTTCGAGTGTGAACCTGTTACTAGCCTAACGCTCAGCGAGCTGGTCGTCGAGGCGACGAGCATCGCGCACGGCACCGGCAACATTGCCGGCCTACTGGGCGGGCGGATCGTCGCCACCGAGGCCCCTTCGGATGAGGACGACCCGTGGGCGGCTGCAAGTGCCACACCGGCGCCAGCCGCGAAGGAAGAGCCGAACGGCTGGATTCTCGGCGAGATCGCCAAACAGACCAGCGTGGCCGACCTCCAGAAGGTATGGGCCGCCAACCAGTCGTTCTTCGCCGACCCGACTGTCATGACCGCCTACAAGGCCAAGGGCCGGGCGCTGAAGCAGGTCGCGTGAAAGCCGCTCGCCCCGCCCTCGCCATGACCATCGCCGCAGCCTTGCTCGCGGCATCCATCTGGACCTGGGTCGCAGCCCCGTGCGGGCTGTGCACCCCCCTGAAGGCGGGCGACGCACCCGCCCGCTGCATCAACGAGTGAATCCCCAAAACCAGGAGACAGACTTAGTGACTCTGAACTTCATCGACATCCCCACCCAGGGCGGCGGCTGGTTCAAGCCGAAGGACAACGTGGACGCCATCGCGATCCTCGTTGAGGTGAACTCCTTCGACCGGCAGCGCCCCACCCCGAACGGGCCGAAGGACTCGGCCCTCTGCGACATCTCCGTCTTCAAGTCCCGCGAGCAGCTCGCAGCGCTCAGCCCCGAGATCACCAAGGGCACCCGCGTGGAACAGACGCTCCTCGCCCGCGACCTTGAGACCGTCATCGGGGGCGCGACCATCGTCACCGTGACCCAGGTGCCCCCGAAGCGTCCGGGCGCACATCCCGCATGGGTCTGGCGTCCGGTTGCGGACGCCTCGGTCCGCCAGGCCGTCATCGACTACGCCACGAAGCGCGAAGCCGCGGTGGCCAAGGCCGTCGCCGACGCGCCCGACTTCGACTGACACCGCGAGGTGCGGGGGCTGACCTGCGGGTCGGCCCCCTCTCGCCCCTGGCCCTATTTCCGAGAGGAGAGTTCCGAATTGCTCACCCCAGCAAGGTCACTCGCCCTCCATGCCGAGTCCGGCAAGGAGCTGCCGCGTGTCGAAGCGTTCGAGGCCCTGTACGCGATGGGCTGCCGCCCCCGGCATGGCGAAGTCATCATGATCGCCGGAAGGTCCGGCACCCAGAAGTCGGGCTTCGCGCTGTACTGGGCGGCCCAGATGAACTTGCCCACCCTCTACTTCTCCGCCGACATGAGCGCCTTCACTGCCTCGTCGCGGCTCGCTTCGATGGCGACCGGCGATACGACGGAGATGGTCGAGGCAGGCATGGCGGCCGGTGGCCGGCATCGCCAGGAGTACCTGTCCTCGCTCGCGGGCTCGAACATCACCTTCTCCTTCGGCAGCCCGATCACCTGGAAGTCGGTGGACGAGGAGTTGGAGGCGTTCATCGAACTATGGGACGCCTTCCCGCAGCTCTTCGTCTTCGACAACCTGATGGACTTCGAGGGCGCAGAGAGTGACTACACCGAGCAGATGGCGGTGATGTCGGGGCTGACCGAGTTGGCCCGTGCGACCGGAGCCACGGTCATGGTGCTCCACCACGCCAGCGACAAGTCGTGGGAGGCGAAGAGCGACCCGTGGGCTCCGCCCAGCCGGGATCAGGTCAAGGGCGGCTTGAGCGAAAAGCCCGAGCTGTCGCTGTCCGTGGCGCTCGATCCGACCTCGCACGAGTACCGCGTCGCGGTGATCAAGCAAAGGATGGGGCCCTGCGACCCGACCGCGAAGCGGTACGCGTCCATGCGTTGCCACCCGGAACTGACCCGGTTCTCCAAGCTGGAGACACGCATCCCCGTCGCGTCGCCCTCCCAACCCTGGTCGCCGACGAAGATCCTCAACGCTGCCTAACGTGTTAACCTGTATCTAGCCCGCAGGAGCGGGCATTCCTTTGACGGAGATGTAAACCTGTGACTGAGATAGCGATGCGCAACAAGGCCAACCGGCGCAAGGGCGCCGTGTGGGAGACGGATCTGCGGGAGGGCCTGCGGGCCCTCGGGGAGGACGTCGAGAGCCTGCGCCTGGCCGGCATCGAAGACGAAGGCGACATGGTCATCCGCGAGGACGACGGCCGCTTCCTGGTGATCGAGGCCAAGAACGCGAAATTCGAGCCCGGCCCCTTCCTCGACGAGGCGATGCGCGAGCGCGAGAACTTCGCCAAGCACCGCGGCCTGGACGCGGACCTCGTCGATTCCGTGGTCGTCGTCAAGCGGCGCGGAAAGTCCTGGCGCAAGGCTTTCGTGCTCACCACGGTCGAGGAGTATTTCGACCTGGACCCCGAGTGATCACGTACGAGGAGGAAGCCGAGCTGGTGCGTCTAGCCAAGGAGCTAGGCGGCCTGTTCCTCGAATTCGCGCAGCCGCAGGGACTCGGCGACCTTGGCTATGACACCATCGGCGGCTTCTTTCGGGGGGAGCAGATCGCGTGACCCCGGCCGAGGAAGCATGCGGCTTCGACGCCTTTCTCGACTGCCTCAACGACCCCGAGTTCGACGGGCAACTCCTGGTGGAAATCGAGGAGTTCTATGACGTTCCGATGGCCGACCTGAATTGGATGCTGCTATGAGCTTCAGCGAAGACCACGACGAGAAACCGACGCTCGAAGCCGTCTTCGAGCACTACGACGTCGACTACAACGCCGAACGGTCCATCGGCATGACCCGCTGTCCCCTGCACGAGGACAACACCCCGTCGTTCTCGTACAACCTCACCCGGCAGCTGTGGAAGTGCCACTCCTGCCAAGCGGGCGGTGACAGCTACGAGTTCCTCATCCGCTATGCCACAACCGTCCTTGAGAAGGAGATGACCTTTGTCGGAGCGAAGTCCCTTGCAGCCTCTCTCGGACTCGCAACGCAAGACGCTGGAGGAGGCGACAGCCACCTATCAGGCAGCGCTTACGGCGGACGCCGCCAGGTACCTGCTGGATCGCGGGATCGGAAGGGCCGAAGCGGCTACGTACCGGCTTGGCGTCGTCGGTGACGACGCCTTCCCTGGACACGAGCGATTCCGCGGGATGCTCGCCATCCCCTACCTGGGGCGTGCCGGCCAACCGCTGACCATCCGCTTCCGGTGCCTGCTGGAGCACGATCACCGCGCGCACCACCACGGCAAGTACAACACCATCACCGGGGACCCTCCGAGGATGTACGGCGTGGATTCCATCCACGCGGCCGGGGACACCATCGACGTGACCGAGGGCGAGCTCGACAGGGTCGTCCTGCGCATGCTCGGCCTGCATGTCGTTGGCCTTCCTGGCGCTTCCCTCTGGCTGCCCCGCCACCGCCGGATGCTCGCGGGCTTCAACGTCGTGCGCGTCTGGGGCGATCCGGACGATGCCGGCGCGGAGTTCACCTCGAAGGTCTGCCGTTCCCTTCCTCGCTCCGCGCGAGGCATGCGGCTGCGGATCGGCGACGTGTCCGAGACCTACAAGCAGGGAGGCGCTCAGTCCCTACTGAACGTGATCAAGGAGAGTGAGAAGTGACCGAGATGAAGACGAAGCGGTCGGCACCCGTGACAGCGATCCTGGCCGAGGTCCGCGCAGCCCGGAAGTCCGTTGAGGACCGCACCGTTCCCGTGGCCGGAGGACATCGCCCCCACAAGGGTCGATCTCACCACCTGCATGAGGCGAGCCGGTGGCGGACGATCAACACCAGCCGGGACCTCGACGGAGTACCCGGCTGGGATTCGACTCTCCTCGCCGCGGCCTTCGGCACCCTCGCCGAGCAGCGGCCGGAGGACGCACGTGCCGGGCTCGTCCATCTGGCCGCCCTCGCTGTGGCGGCCGTCGAGTCGATCGACAGGGGGCCGTGTGAGTGAGGCACTGCCCGGACAGCCCGGCCCAACTCTCCAGAGCATCTATGACGAACTGGAGCCCGACGAGCGCGAGTCGATGGTGATCCGGCTCCTCGACGGCTCCTCCGCAGAGCGGCTCGCGCTCGTTCTCCGCAAGCACGGACACCACGTGTCCGCCTCCACCATCCGCACGTACCGCCGATCCCTTCAGGAGGATGTGTAAACCTGTGACTGACACTCTGCTGGCTGACCTGCTCGCCACGCCGACCCCGCCCCCTGTATCCAGCCGCCAGGCCGATCCCGAACGCGACTACACCCGACAGATCGAGGTCTCCGGCGACGCGGCCGAGGTCACCGTGCGCGGCCCCGCCGAGATGGACCCCGATTCCTCGGCCGCCGACGTGCTCCGTGCTCATCACCTCGACCCTGCCGACTGGGACGTGAAGGCGTTCCGAAGCTCCGAATGGACGATGCCGAACGGCGAGCTCGGAGTCTCCACCCGTTTCACCTTCGCGCGACGCCAGTCCGTAGAAGCACAGCGTCCGAACCTGGACGAGCTCCTGGCCCTGGTTGACCAATACGACCCGCCCCGCCTGCTGACCGCCCAGCGACAGGGCGACCACACCCTGATCATCGCGCTCGGAGACATGCAGTTCGGGAAGGCGGATGGCGACGGAGTGGCCGGCACGCTCCAGCGCACAATCTCCTGCATCGACAAGGCCGCCGACCTGCTCGCCGAGTACCGCAAGCGCTTCTCGATCGGGCACGTTCACCTCGCCTGGCTGGGCGACCACATCGAGGGCTACCAGTCGCAGAACGGCGCGAACGCATGGCGGACCGCCCTCACGTTGACCGAGCAGATCCGCATCACCCGCCGGGTGATGGCGCACGCGGTGCTGCGTCTCGCGCCGCTCGTCGAGCGCCTCACCGTCGCGGCCGTACCGGGCAACCACGGCGAAGCCGTCAGGTTCAACGGCAAGGGCGTCACGCGGTACGACGACTCCCACGACACCGATGCCCTCGTCGCCGTCCAGGAGGCCGTCTCGCTCGCCCCGGACGAGTTCGGCCACGTCGAGTTCTTCGTGCCCGACACGGACGAGCTGACTGTGGTCGTCGAGTGCTCGGGAACCGTCGTGGCGCACGCCCACGGGCACCAGTGGCGCAGCGGAAAGCACTTCGAGTGGTGGAAGGGCCAGAGCTTCAACAAGGCCAGCGCCATGCACCAGGCCGATGTCCTCCTTGCTGGCCACCTCCACCACGAGTTCGTGGACACGGACGGACCGAGGACGTTCATCCAGGTTCCGGCCATGGAGTCCGAGTCGACGTGGTGGCGGCACCGCACCGGCACGGTCGGCGCCCCCGGACTGATGCTCCTGATCACTCGGGACGGCGAGGTTCCCGTGAAGGAGGTGGTCCGGTGAGCGAATCCGCGGACTGGTCAGTTCTCTCCCCCGACGTGATGGCCGTCGCTGGCCGTGCCGCCCGGCGCATCGCGGACGGCTACGAGGACCGGCTCACGATGGAGTACGACGACGCCTTCCAGGAGGCCGTCCTCATCCTGGCGACGAAGGCCGCGATGGTGCGCGAGTGCCTGAACGACCCGGGCCTCGGACTCGGCGTGCTGTACCACCGGCTCGTGCTCGACCTGACGGACAAGATCAAAACGCAGGCCCGGCACCGAGCCCGGCACACCTCGTACGAGGCGGCCTGCGAGCGTGTCGGCGCAGGTGAACGATGAGCGGCTACGACCGGCGCCTGATCGAGCACCTGTTGCCGGCCGTGTGGGACGTGGAAGCGGCCTACGGCATACGCAACCCCCAGGCGCCGGACGCCGACATGCCGAAGGGCACGGTCGACAAGAAGGCCGCGGGCATCCTGTTCGCCCACCTCGCCGACATCCGGCAGGCATGGAGGATGTGCGAGCTGTCACTCGGCGAGCGCCGGGCGCTCTTCCTTCGGTACTGCCTCGACTGGCCTGACAGCCTGATCGCCGCCCGTGACGGCGTAACTGACCGGGCCGTGCGGTACCGGCTCGAACGAGGTGTCGGCAAGATCGCCTCCCACCTCAACGGCATGGACTACGTGGACAGTTACGACCAGATGGAGGCTGCGGCTTGAGCGAGCTCATGCCCGAAGGGGCGATCGAGTATTGGGACGTCGCCACCCGCACGTACTACGAGCGCCGCGAGGACGGGACGGTCCTCTCGCGGCCGTACAACGAGGCGGAGAACGCGCAGGCGGATGCCCAGACGAACCGGCGGGCGCTAGTTGATCGGGTGCTCGCGGCGTCGCGGGCCACCGCAGACGACATCGCCGAGAACGCGGTGTTCCTCACCAGGTCGGAGCCGACGTACACCGAGCTCCTCCAACAGGTCCAAGCCCTGACGCGGCAGAGCACACGACAGGGCGAAGAGCTGTCGGACTTGACTCGGCTCGCGCTCAGTCGGCTGGGGTCAACCGCGCTGGTGGTCGAGTAACGAGTCGCCGCCCGCTAGCTCCGAGGCGGCTAGGGCCTGTCCGATGGGTCGCGTGGCAGGGTGGAGAGGGAATCGTTCCGTCCGGCATGGGGCGGGATGTGACAGGGGTGGGGTGGGCTTACTTGGCTTGCGCCCGCAAGCGTCAGCCGCGCGACCTGATCACGGCACGTCGATGTGCCCGACGGGCGATCCGACATTGTCTCCGATGTTGTGCTGCCTCCAGGCAGCGTCGACCTCGTCCTTGGTGATGTTGTCGGCGCCCGGGGATTCCTTGCGCGCCTTTTCGAGCGCCGCGCCGGTGGTCATCCCGCCCTGCGTCATGTAGCTGATGGCCTTGGCGATGATCGCCGCCAGCTGTTGCGTCTTCGTTGCCATGGTGCAGCCCTCTCGCTCGTCACTGATTGTCACGAGTAAATCACGGAGAGGAGTCGCTCGCCTATCCGCTGCACCCATTCAGGTGACAGCCGGACCCGCCGGGCAGGCCTTAGGCGGCGGCGTACCTGGTTTGATCAACTCGCGGCTGCGAGAGCATCAGTGATCCGGCCACGGCTGCAAGAACGCGGCTGATCTTCATCTCCCTCTCATGCCCGCAGGGCTCATAGCCTGCTGCCTTCAACACCGCCGCCCTGGCAAGTTCTGGCAAGTTTGTCGCCTGCCACCAGAGTTAGGGGCAAGCTCTGGCACATCGATCGTTACCTTCAACGGAGGTGGACATCATGGCCCTGCGTAAGCTCGGGAAGGACCCGGAGAGTCCGAGCGGCGGCTCGCCCACGGTCTATCTGGATGACGTGAAGAACACGTACCTCGTCCAGGGGCTGAAGGTCGAAGACGCCGAGCGTCTCAAGCAGATGGACATTCCGGGCCACGAGTCGGTGGTGGAGATTCCCCGGCGCATGGTGCAGTTCTTCTTGGAGGTGAAGGGTGACGAAGATCCCGACGTTTGAGGAGCTGTTTCGCGACTGCCAGCGGACAGCGGTCCACCTGGAGATGCGCGATTCGTACATGCGGTCGGACCCGGCCTTCGTCGACTGGAAGGCCGGAGTGGCACTCGACCCGGCTGAGCGCTGGGCCGACTGGCACACCATCGTCACGGAGGCAACGTCACGTGGCGTCGAGGTTCGACGCGCCCGTATCGTTTCAACACCAGTCAGCGAGTACATCCGCTTCGAGTACGACGTGACGGACGGGCTGAACATCGCTGCCGGCGAAAACGTGCGGTGGCTCTCGCGACGCCAGGCGACCGACATCGCGCTTCCGGGCAACGACTTCTGGGTGTTCGACTCCAGCCTCGTTCTCGTCAACTACTTCGACGGCGAGGGCGAGAACATGGAGCTCGAACTCACAGAAGACCCGGAGGTAGCGAAGCTCTGCGAGTCGGCCTTCGAGGCCGTGTGGAAGCGGGCAACTCCGCACGTAGAGTTCGAGTTGGCCTGACAACCCGAACTGCACTGTCACACTGACATGACATCGCCATCTTCGAGCGTCCAGGAAGCCCGCAAGGCGCTCGGACAACGCATGGCCGAGATCCGGCAAACAGCCGGACTTACCAAGCGTGCGCTGGCCCACAACCTGGGTTGGCATGAGTCGAAGGCATCGCGCTTCGAGAGCGGCACCCGTGCCCCCTCGGAGCGCGACCTTCGTGATTGGTGTTCCGCATGCGGCGCGGATGGTGAGGCCGAGGATCTCATCACCACAGCCCGCGGAATTGAGGGCATGTACGTCGAGTGGCGCAAGATGGAACGCCACGGCCTCAAGTGGGCGCAGGAGTCGGTTGTTCCCCTCTGGGAGCGCACCCAGCGGTTCCGCATCTACTCGCCGTGGCTCATCCCCGGCCCCGTACAGACGTCCTCGTACATCAAGGCGCTCCTGACCTCCATTCGGGACCGCCGGGGACTCGTCGACGACGTGCCGGCGGCTGTTGCCGTGCGCATGGAGAAGCAGAAGGTCGTCTACGGCAACCACAAGTTCGCCATCCTTCTCGAAGAGAGCGTTCTGCGCTGTCGCATCGGCGGCTCGGACGTACTGGCTGGCCAACTCGGTTATCTGCTCAGCGCCATGGCGCTCCCCTCCGTGAGCATCGGCATCATCCCCCAGGACGCGGACCGCTCAAATCTCTGGCCTGTCGAGGGGTTCTTCCTCTATGACGACGAGATCGTGAACGTCGAGCTCGTCTCGGCCCATCTCACCGTCGTCCAGAAGCACGAACTTGCCATGTATGCCAAGACGTTCAGCGACCTGGCGGAACTTGCCGTCTATGGCGTCGCCGCCCGTGAACTCATCACCGCAGCCATCGATTCTCTAGGGTGAACGCCTGGCAAGTTCAGGCACGTTCGTGGAGCACTCTCTACCCCCCTTCTTAGCTTGATTAGCACCGCTCAAAACTTGCCCGAAGGGGGCAGTGATGGCTTTGGCAAGTACCGGCAAGGCGCTAGGGACGGCCGGGGGCGCTGCGATCGGCAACCTCCCCATCGATGTCGAGGGGATCTCCTCGCGCACCGAATCCGTCCTCGCCATGCGGATGGACACCACGACTCGCGCGGCCATGGACGGCGCCACCCCGGCCATCGTGGGTCACCTGAACCTCCTGCTTTGTGAGGAGCTCGGCGCGAACGAGGATCAGGACGTAGAGGTACTGGTCCGCAAGGGATACAGCCTGATCGACTACACGCGCCGACCGTCCGAGAGCACCCCCACCTTCGGCGCGTACATCTACATGCGGGACGCCGCCCTTCTAACTCGACGGCTCCTGTGGATCTACACGCAGCGCAACGGGCTGGGTGCGCCGTGAGTGTCGGGGAGGATCAGATCGTTCGGGAGCTCAATCGCTACATCCACAGACACCCGGAAGATCAGATGGCCTTGATGCCGGCCTACGACGCAGCCCTCGACCACTCGCGCCGTCAAGCCTGCACCCACAGCCAGCGCTGCCCCCTCGTCATGGCGGCTGCCGTCGTCGTCGACGAACAGGATCGCGTCCTGTGCTTGCGGTACGAGAGGGGCTTTGCCCTCGCAGAAGCTGAGCCGGAAGACGAGGACAACTCCCTTGCCGAAGCGGCTCTCCGCCTCTTGGCTGAGGAGGTCGGCATCCGGGACGTGTGGACGCAGCCCGCCGACGAGGGCCCCTTCTTGGTCGACGTAACGGAACCGAGACGACACACGTACGGGCCACGCCTGCGCGTTGGGTTCCGCTACCTCTTCCGAGCGCACTCGGGTGCGGTCTTCCCCTCGGCTATCGAAACGGGCGCGGCGTCCTGGGTGCCTCTCGCAGAGATCGGCATCACGTCACTGCGAAGCCGCCTGGAAAGCCTTCTGATCGGAATCTGATGAGTCACCGAAACCACCAACTCGCGTACGTCCTCAGTCTCGTAGTTCTCGGCGGGGCCCTTTTGCTGGGCATCTGGAGGGGCTGAGTGTACGAGCGCAGAACCGAGGAGCAGCCCGCCATCCCTCCTCCGCCCATCGGAACGGTGAAGGCAATGAGGCCGCCAGCAGATGTCCGCGTTGGCGACTTCATCTACCTCGACGGCAAGTACCAACGGGTCCAGGACATGCGGTCGGCCGGCACCGCGGCTCACCGTGTCCTGCTCTTCGCTGGACGCCCCCCGTGGACCATGCGACGGGCCCAGGACACCTTCCGTCCCGCGTCGCCTCACTGATCGCGGCTCACCAGGGCCTAGCGCCATCCGTCTCACCCCCATCACGCGAGGAGCTTCGCCATGCGCTTCCGCAAGATCCATGGAGCGGGGAACGACTTCATCCTCCTCTCCGACCCCGAGCCCGGCAGCCAGAAGGACTGGCCGAAGGAGGCTGAGCGCCTCTGCGCCCGACGAACTGGTGTCGGCGCGGATGGTCTCGTCATCAGCAGCCTGATCAGCAAGGCGCCCGCGCTTCTCGAAGTCGAATGCTTCAACGCCGACGGCTCGATCGCCACGATGTGTGGCAACGCTCTCCGGTGTACCGCCTGGGCCGCCCATCGCGACCACGGCTTCGGAGAGATGAGCCTGCGCATGGCGGGAGTGACGCACGAGGCGCTCGTCAAAGACGACTCCATCTGGGTCACCGCCGAGGTCGGCGTGATCCAACCCCGGCGAGTGCACACCGTCATCCATGGCAAGCCGACCTGGTTCGACAGTGCCCACACAGGCACCGAACACGTGGTCGCCGTTGTCGACGATGTAGAGGCCATCGACGCGGTCATGGTCGGGCGCCTTGTCCGCCACCACGCCGACCTGGCCCCTCTGGGGACGAACGTCAACTTCGTCCAGGCCCTCGGAAACCAAGCCCTCAAGATCCGGACGTACGAGCGCGGGGTAGAGGAAGAAACCCTCTCCTGCGGCAGCGGAGCCGTTGCGGCCGTCGTCATCGCCACTATGCGCGGGCTCGTGGCACCGCGCGCCGTCACCGTTCACAACCGTGCCGGGGAGCCGCTCACGGTCCGGCCGCACAGCAACCGACCCCACCGGACCCAGTGGGTCGGAGGTCCAGTCACCAACACCTTCGAAGGGGTGCTCGCATGACTCTCTTCCTCACCTCCAGTTCGGAACGCGCGGTGCAGAAGGCCGCCACTTCCCTTCGCGACTGGCAGCGCGACCGACAGGGACTCCACGTCGCTCTGATCTACGGACCGGTGTCTGCCGAGGACCGGCTCTACCACTCGAAGTGCCCCGTGGACCAGCGCTCCGTGACCGCCCTGTCCGAGGCCCTGGACGACATCGGAGCCCAGTGGAAGGTACTGAACCCCTGCGAGCCTGACTTCATCACGGAACTGGCCGCATACGACGTGGCCCTGTCCAACCTCCACGGCCCCTTCGGCGAGGACGGCCGGTTGCAGGGCCTTCTCGACTACCTGCGCGTGCCCTACTGCGGCAGCGGGGTACAGGCATCCGTAGTGGCCGCGGACAAGATCCTCTGCAAGCGAGTGATGCTGACCCTCGGCATCCCGACCCCCGCGTGGCGCGTCTGGTCGGGCGGCCCGGCGAACTGGAACGGCCGCCCCGTGATGGTCAAGCCTCCCTCCGGCGGGTCCAGCGTGGGCATGAGCCTCGTACGCGACCCGTTGGACCTGCCCCGAGCTCTGGCGGACGCTGTCGGCACGGAAGGCGGCGAAGTGCTCGTCGAGGACTACGTGACCGGCACACCGCTGACGGTGGGTCTTCTGGAGCTGCCGGGAGGCCCGGTCGTCGTCTTTCCGCCGCTGACCACGGAGGCGACCGAGGCCGACTTCTACGACGCCGACACCAAACTCGACGTGAACTCCAAGGGCGCCGTCGCCGTGCGGGCCGCAGAGCTGTCGCCTGATGTGCTCGACAAGATCACCAGCGACGCCCGCGTCCTGTGGGACGGGATCGGCCTGCGCGGCTCGGCACGCATCGACTTCGTCCTCACCGAGACGGGTGAGCCGTACGTGCTGGAGGTCAACAGCACGCCGGGCATGTCCCGAGACAGCAACTTCGCGGTAGGGGCAGCGATGGTCGGGCTCACGCACACGGACGTCGTGCTGGCCATGCTCCACGAAGCCCTTGCCCGGCCGCCGTACGATGTGCCCCTGCCCGCTCCCGTATTCGCCCGCTCGACTTCGGTACGGGAGGCTGCTGCCTGACCCGTAGGAGTCCGCCGCTGTGCCGCGCGTCCACGAAGTCCCCATGTGTCGTCAGCTCATCACCTCTCCGGAGTGGGATTTCCACGGGGGGTGGGCACTGGGAGACAGGATCGAATGGTCCAACCGGGCGTGCGGCCTAGCGTCGCTGAGAATGGTCCTGCTCGCCTATGGCCGCGAGGCACCCACCGTCACCGAGCTGCTGAAGCTCGCGGTCAAGCACGAGGTTCTGACGCCCCGTGGAGCACTCCACGCCGGGATCGCGAGCCTGGCCACTGACCTCGGAGTCCCATCCACCGCTGAGCCCATTCCCGTCGAGGAGCTGCCGGCACGACTCGACTCAGCACCACTGATCGTGTCCGTGACCGAGCAGCTCCCCGACGACGGCCGCAAGGGCGGCCACCTGATCATCCTTCGCGGCTACGACGGTGGCCCAGATCCGACCATCCACTTCCGCGACCCATCGGCCTGGGGCCAGGAGCACGACCACGTTCCGCTCAGCCGCCTGGCCCACTCGTACACCGGCCGCGCGATCACCTTCGCGCCCCTGAACGATGGAGAGTCTTGATGACCGAGGCAGACGGCGGAACGCCCCAGGCCGAAGGCGGCCGGACGATCGCCGTACTCGGAGAGATGCTCGAACTGGGCGACGAGGCTGTGGAGGCACACCGCAAGGTCGGACGCATGGCCGGTGAACTCGGCGTCGACATCGTGATCGGCGTTGGCGGCGACATGGTGAAGCAGCTCGTTCTCAGCGCGGGCGAGGCCGGTGTGGAACAGCTCGCGCTGGTCGCCGACAACGCGACCGCCGCCGACTTCCTCGAAAAGATCCTCCTCCCCGGCGACAAGGTGCTCGTCAAAGCCTCACGAGGCGGGATGTTGTGGCAGGTCGCCCAGCGGCTCACTGGACAGCCCGTCACGGGGCTCGGGGACCACTAGGTTGGCAGGATGGACGACGAACCACTGGAGGAGTGGGCGGAGCGCCGAAAGGCGAAGATCGGCCGTCTACGCGCAGTTCCTATCGTCTCGGGCTACGGCCCCAAGGGCTCGCATCTGAATCCGAATGCTCCCCGCGTCATCGAGCGGTGGAATGGGCACGCCTGGGAGCCGTGCGCGTTCGCGGCCAACCTCGCTGAGACAAAACGCATCCTGTACCCCGAGGCCCAAGAGCCGCCAACTCCGGGTCCGGCGCCGAAGCCCCTTGGCTCAGGCACCGGCAAGCACCGGAAGCCCCAGGCGCCCAGGTCTGACCGGCGCTGACCTTCACGGGCGCCCCGGCCCGTCCGCTCCCCCTGTGGCGGACGGCCGGGGCCTCCCCACCTCCGGAAGGGTCTCCCGGGCCTTGTCGGCGCCCTCGACTACCTCGTCCTTTACTTCCGCTTCCCCGGGCTGGACGTTGTTGTCCGTGGCGGCGGTGACGACGGCCTCAACGACCTCGCCTATCGCAACCCGCGGAATGTCGTCGTGGCCCTCAACGGTCTGCGTTTCGGTCGCGACGGTCACGGTGTCCGTCTGGGGGTCCGTGACAGTTACCGAGACCGTGGAAGGCGGAGCATCGGGGGTCTCCTCGACGGGCGCCTTGACCTCGACGGTGACGATCATGCTGTCGGTCATCTTCGATTCGGCGGTGACGGTGACCATCCCGTCTTCCGGCTCGGACACCATGAAGGTCGGCGCGCTGCCGGGCGCGCTGATCGCCTTCATGTACGACTTAAACGGCAACAGGCGACCCACGAGGTCTTCGACGGGCCCTTCGATAGCGTCCGGGAGGATCGCGTCAGCCGACCTCTTGAGGTTCTCCTTAAAGCCCCTACTCTGCGGCTTGCCCGACTCCTCCTTGCCTGGCTTCTCGGCATCGCGCCGGCCGTACGTCTGGGGTGCAGACGAGCCGTCGTCATTCGGCAGCGCGCCTTCGCCTCCCGAGCCATCCCCGGACTTGCCCATCTCCGCCGGGGCGATTTCGCGGTAGACCGGTCCGGCTGCCAAGACGGTGGAGCCACCGAAGGTGGGTGACTTCGCTTCCGGCTCCGCGTCCGGAGTGGACACGTTCGACTCTCCGTACGCGAGGGAGTGAGCGTCCTCGGCCGAAACGCCGCGCCGCAGGGCTTCCTTCACGACCGCTGCCCGTTGCTCCTCGGTCAGCTGCACTCCGGCGATGCCGCCACGCCCGTCAAAGTACGTCGGAACGTACCCCTGCTTCGGCTTGCGGCGGTACACGTCACCCGCGTCCGGGTCTGCGTCGGGCAGCGCTTCGGCGGGCCCCTTGGCCGCTACCGATTCATCGGCGGTCTGCGCAACGCTGAAGGTGCCCGTGAACACGACGGCAGTGGCGAGGATGCCGTACCCAAGCTGGGCCGTCCGCCTCTGAGGCGCCCCCTTCGGCGGCAACGCAAGGGCCCAAGACACAGGCGTACGACGACGAGACATGGGCAGGTTCCTTCCCCCTGAACAACTGGTTCCGCTTACTTTTAACATGGAACAGCAGTTCGAGGACAAGGGGTATTTATTGGATCTTCCGGCTCCTCCTTGAGGCTGATTAGGTCCAACCCTTGGGGTGGACGACACGAGCCATTCACCCCGTTACCGGCGGGTAAGACAGCGCGCACCCCGGGGCGCCGGAGCAGCCCCATGCCGCGCGACACGCATCCAGCACCGATCCAGCACGGTACGGATGAAGAGGGGTGATGAGAGGTGACGAGGCGTCAGATTATCCAGCACCGATCCAGCACGGGAAAAACTAAGGGGCCCACCCCCGGAGGAGTGGACCCCTTCCGACCTGCATGTTTGCCAGATCAGCGATGTGGTGATATGTCAGCCGCTACACATTGAACCGGAACTCCACCACAACCCCTCTGACCTGCGTAGATGTAGGCGCATCCCAGCACCATCCCAGCACGGGATTCACGGCAAAGTACAAGAAGATTCGACGCCGACAGCGCTATCCAACATCCGCAGACGTCGGTCCATGGATGCTCGAAGCTCTGGCCGAGCAGGCCCCCGCCCTCACCCCCGCCGTGACATGCCTTGGGCACGGCATCCGTGTTCCCGCCTCAGTCGGCGGTGCCGGGCTCCACGACCCACTCGGCTTGCAGCCCGCTCACCGAGGCGATCATGTCGAAGTCGCCGTCGTAGTGCAGGACCGTGGCCCGATGCCGTTCGGCGGTTGCCGCAATAAGAACGTCGGCCAGCGACAGCGCCCGATGGAAACCAGCGTTCAGGCCCAGGGCCTGGATCTCGAGCGCCCGCTCGAACTCCTCGTCGTTGCACGGCAGGTAGTCGAATCCACGGAGCAGGGTACGCAGTCGCAGCGCCTCGGATTTTCCTCGCGCCGAGTACAGCACCTCATACTCGGTCGGGGCGCACACTGCTAGGAGCCCATCTCGGTCCAGCGCATCCAGCCGAGCCCGCACTGCCGGTTTACCCCGGCGGGCCAGCGCTGACTTATCGATGAGGTAGCGCCCCTTCACGCCGCCGAAGCCCCGCCTTCGCGCTTCAACGAGCCGTCCGGGTTCCGCGGCCCCGTCTGCGACCGGATCTCCGCGAACACGTCCTCGAACTCCCCCTCGTCAATGGCATCGAACAGCTCCCGGCGCAGCCGCAGCCTCACCCCCTCCTCCATGGCTGCCCGCACTGCGGCGGCCTTCGTCTTCACCCCGTACACCCGCATCGCCTGCTCGACGATCTCCTCGTCCAGATCGATCACAGTCCTGGCCATGAGTTATCCCTCCACAACCCGACGACCCAACAACGATATCAGTTTAGAATCGAAAATGACATCACAATGCTGGAGCGTGTAGAGGGCACCTCGATCAGGGGCGGGAACAAGGCCCCGGAGATCGATCACCAGCCGGATCGTTCAGCTTGCAGTTCAAAGTCTCGCCCAGACCCTCGAGGGCGTACGGCCGAGTCACTCCGCGTAGAACATTCCGTACCCGCCCTCACGATGCAGCGGACGTACATGAAGATCAGAGCGGGGACGTCGTTGCCGGCCCAGTCGGCCACCCGGGGCAGGCGGGAGGTTACATGCGCACCCGCAGGACCATCTCCTCCACGACCTCGCGAGGCGTGTAGTACGAGCCACTCTTCTGCCGGAGCTGTTCGTCGTAGACCTCAAGGAACGACTCGTACAGATGCAGATAGGCATCACGACGCCCCTAGCGGATGGACTCCCAGCGCACTGCGTCGATCACGCGCACGAGTAAGTCCAGCGTCACCTCGAAGCTGTCGGTGACGTTGTCGGTGAACAACTGGAGGGCCTTGCCCACCAGGGCATGCCCGGCATCGAGTCGTCGGCCAATCTCGTGCAGCCCGGTGTCCGTCAGGCGTAGGTCCTCCGTGCGAGCCAGCAGCAGCGCGAAGGTAACAGCCTGCGCGTAACCGTCCGCGAAGGTGGCGTCGCCTGCCGTCGGGAAGAGAAGCTTGCGCCGATCACCCATCAGACCGGTGAACCGAAGATCCCTCGGACGCGCCCCATCGGCGGTGGGCGGGCAGGCGACGGCCGGCGCAGACGGTGTCCGATCCCACTGCTTGTGGGGAAGACCGCCTGGGCCGATCTCAAGCTCCAACTCCAGTCGGCTGCGTTGTCGTTGGCCCGACGAGAGGGAGCGTCCCGTGAGATAGGCTTTTACTGCTGCGCACCTTCCCGGAGGGTACGAGGCGGAGTCCACGGTCCAGTCCACTGGCCGTGAGTGACGGATGGCGCGGATGCCCGGTAGGGCGGTCCTACCATTCCAAACTCACACCATGGAGTGGGCCTTTATGGAACCGGTCGAGTACAAGCCTGCGCGTCGTCCCTGGATCCGCGAGATCCTGGCCGGCGCCGCCGCGAGCGTGATCTCCAACCTCGTGTGGGAGGCACTGGCGGTGGCAGCGCGCCACCTCATCTGAGGCAGGCATGTGGCGGGCCCGGCGAGCCCGCCACTCTTCAGTCTGTCTGGCTTCAGCCCTACGGCGAGGATCCTTCAGAAGAGCAGTTCCTGCCCGGGAGGGGTGTCATTACCCTTCCTCTTCGGGCTGGGGAGATGTGGTATCCGTGCCTCGGCAGGGAGGTTTTCCCACGTGGGCCGCAGGCCGTGTATCTGCACGTCACCTACGCAGCTCTTGAGGTACGCCTGTGTCTCCTCATCCGTGGAGTACAGCACCGTCGCCCGGCTCGCCCTGGTCATGAGCACGTGGTACGCGTGCCGAACACATCGCGCGAACTCCTCCTCTTTTTCTTCCTCGCTTCCCGTCCCCTCACGGAGCTTCATGTCGAACGAACCGGGCACTTTGACACGTTTGACCTTGCTTTCCGCCTCCTCATACCACTGCCCCTTGCGGTAGACCCAGCGGTCGCCGCGTCTCACCATGTCCTCACCGAGGATCACCCCGCACCAGTCCCACTCGAGGCCCTGAGCCGTGTAGACGCAGCCGATCTGGTTGATGCCATACGGGTGCACTGACCATTTCGTGGACGGGGGCACCGCTCCGTTCTCGCGGAAGGAGTCGCCTTTGGCGTTCCACGGTCGGTGCCAGTCACCGATCCGTACGTCTGTCTCCAGGCGCGCGGCCTTCCCCTGTCCCACCGGCTCGGTCCACGGCCAGCAGAAGCCGGCCACCATGCGAGCCGTCGCTCCCGCCTCCGCCTCGGTCCTGATGATGTGCTCGAGTTCCTCTGGACTGTCCGCGACTTCGACATGCATCAAACCGTCGGGGGTCCACTCGGTGGTTCCTGCCTCGATGTCGAGGACAGCCCGCACCCAGCGGATGTAGGCGTCACTGCCCCCACAGCGCCATTCCTCCCTGAGGCCATAGCGGAGTGGAGTGATCCCCCGCGCTCTTGCGGCTCCCTCGATCCGGCTCACCGTTCCGACTTCCTTGGGTCGCACGGACTGGCTCTCGTCGAGAAAGAACACTGTGAGGCGGGAGGCATCGAGCAGATCGTCCACCTGAGGCTGCTTGCCCGACTTCTCCTCTCGGCGGTATATGTCGATGGTTCGCTCTCTCAAGCGATGCGCCTCGTCGCAGATGAGGACGTCCAAGGGAGGGTCCGGGGGTGTCACGAAGTGGCTGAAGTAGGCGAACCTCTTCCTGAACTCCTTGTCGGTGTAGCCCACCTGCTCCTGGAGCGCCCCGTTGAAGGCACGGCTGCCGCTGGCGTACTTCACCGTTTGTCCGGCTGCCTCGAAATCGGCCCTGAGCTGTAGGCCCACGGCGCTCTTTCCGGTACCTGCGCCACCCGTCACGATGAACACGGCTCGTCCGTCGTCCGGCGGCGGAGCGGGCTGATCGGGATTGCCGAGAACCAGGGCGGCTCGTTGCAGAACACTCGCCGCCACTCTCTTCTGCTGCCCGCGCAAAGTGAACACCGTGTCCTCTCCGCGAGATCTGATCATCGCGTCGAGAAGCGGCGTGTTGCGCAGGTTCATGAACCGCAGGAATTGCTCGGCCTCGGAAGCCGCGCCGTCCTCCGCGAAATGCCGTCGCAGGTCCACAAGGAGCAGGTCGCGGCTGTCGCGGGTGTACACACGCTCATAGGCTCCAGTCGGCGCCAACGTATCGAGCAGCGGTCGAACTGAGTCGTCGGTGGCATTGTGCAGATACGCGAATCCGCCGCATTCGACCGTGATGTCACGCAGCGGTCCCTGGTCTCCAGTGAACAATTGGTATGTGTTCCTGAGTTGCAACGCAGGATGCTTCTTGGGCCTTTTGTATCCCGGCACACTCACGAGCTTCGCGGTGGCGGCTTCCACCTGCGTCACCATTGACCATCGCTTCAGCTCGACGAGTTGGAACGACGGCAGACGCGTCTCCGGGTGTCTGCCCACGAGCACGACGTCGATGAGGGGCGGCTCCCCCTTCTTCGGTTCGTCGACCGTCGCCGCGCACTCGACGACCATCTCGACGTTGCCCCGCTCCGCCTCAACCAGGTCTTCCGCCAACTCGACCAGGCTCTCGGCCCATGCCTCCCGTTCTGTATCGGACACATCGCGCCCTCGGAAGTACCGGTATCTGGCGGCGAGATGCGGCACCATCCGCCGCCTCGAGTTCAGAGTGAGCAGGTCCTGCGCAGACAGCCTCAGCAGGAGCATGGACACGAGGTGGTTCCCCCAGGGCACGAGTGACTCGTGCGGGTGGGGGCGTGTCCTCGCGTAGAGGAAGCCCGTCGGGCCGCAATTGGTAAGGGTGATCTTAGGGAGCTCGGCAGCTCACGCGAACTCCTCCCGCCGACTCGTGGCATGTCAGCGGCAAGTTGGCGAAAAATCTGTTAGTTCAGGCCGGTCGTTTACGCCGTGACAGCCACGCGCCGCCTGGCACCCACCAGTTCTCGTAGTCTCTCCTGCGTCTCCCGATCCGTGGAGCAGACGACCGTGCCAACCATTCCGCGGGTCAGCAGCACCTTGTACGTGTTGCGGATCAGGCGATCCACATCGGCGTCCGGTGTCGAGCGCTTGAACACCGGGTCCTTGGACGCCGTACGGTCCGTCACCCATCGGTCGCCGCGCCACACCAGGTCGGGGCCGATGATGACGCCGGACCAGTCGTACTCGAAGCCCTGGGCGGTGTAGACGCAACCGATCTGACCAAAGCCCGCCGGGTCCGTGGCCCACAGGGCGGACGGCGGTGCGCCGGAGACAGAGCGGTCGCCGCGCAGGTTCCAGGGGCGCGCCCAGGCGCCGATCCTCACGTCTGCCGGAAGGGGCTGTCCCGGCTTGGGTTCCGGGGACCACTGCCAGCAGTAGCCGGCTGAGATGCGAGCGCTGTAGCGCTGGCCGCGGCGGCCGTCCAGGAAGCTTTCCATCTCCTCCGGGCTGTCGGCCAACAGGAGTTGCATGCGGTCATCCGGGTCCCACACCACCGGGCCGCCGGGCTCCAGCCCCAGAAGCCGCACCACCCAGCGCAGGTAAACTTCGCTCCCGCCGCAGCGGAACTGGCTTTCCAGCCTTACGACGGGGCAGTTCAGCCCCCTGCGTGCCGCTGCGGCTCGAATGTCTTCCACCGTGCCCATCTCGCCCGGGCGCACGACCTGGTGCTCGTCGAGCAGGAAGACGGGCACTTTGGCCACGTCTATCAGTTCGTCGATCTGCTGCTTGCCGGTCCGGCGTGCGGCCGGCGTGTACCGGTTGGCGGACGTCTCACGGATGCGGTGGGCCTCATCGCAGACCAGGACGTCGAGGCTGTTCTTGTCCGTCGTCATGAAGCTGTTGAAGTACTTGAAGAGATCCTGCACTTCGCGCTTCCTGGCACCCGCGACCTTGCGCATCGTCTTGGTGAAGGACTGGGACCCGGTCGCGTGCAGAGCCGGGATGCCTCGCCGGTACAACTCGCCGAGCAGGGAGAGCGCGATGACGCTCTTGCCGGTGCCAGGACCACCGCTGATGACCACGACCTCCTTGTGGTCGGACTGCTGGGCCTTGCGTACCGCGTTGAGGACCTTGCGGTAGGCGACCTGCTGTTCGTCGAGGAGCACGAACTGCTCCCTCTCACGGACTTCCTGTGCTGCGACCGCCATCAGCTGCTTCGAGGGGACCGTCTTGCCCGCGAGCAGCGCGTCAGCGGCTGCGGCGCCCGGATACTCAGGGCTGAGCCGGGCACGAACGTAGTCGATGAACCCACCGCGGGTGTCGCCCGCGAACAACTGGCCCCACTGGTCGGACTCGATCTCGCGCAGTGCAGCCACATCGAACTCGGTTGCGTTATGCAGGAAGGCCACTCCCCCGACCCTCTCCGGGTGGCCGGCGACAGCGCCGTTGAAGTTGACGAGGTACTCGCAGTAGCGGCGCACCTGCTCGATGGGGTTGAGGACCGGCTGAGTATAGGAAGGGACGTGGCAGAGGACTGGGTCGTCCTCGTCCGGGACTACATCGCTCCACTGCTTGAGCTCCACCACGACATAGGAGGGGTCGCCCGTGCGTGGGTGGATCCCGGCGAGAACCGCGTCGGCTCGCTTGCTGTTCATCGGGAGCGCGTACTCAAGCATGACCTCCACGTCACCGAGTCCCGCGTCATTGAGCGCGGCGGTCAGCGCGGGGATGCTCCGCTCCCAGGACCGCGCCTCCGAGGGGTTGGGCCGGAAGCCGTGCATGTGGGTGAACTGCTCGGTGCGGTGGAGATAGAGCGAACTGTCGAGCGCCATGGCGGCGACCGTTTTCGCAGACGCGCGGAACAACAAGGACTTCCCCCCGGGCAGCACGAAATAGGTCGTGCGGGTGGGGGCCTGTCCTTCGAGACTCCACGGGGTGGAGCGGAAGCCCGTCGGGCCGCGTTGACGGTGTGTTTGAGGGTACCTGGCGGTATTGACTGTCGTACCGGTGGTCGCATCGGCGGCAGCACGCGTCGCCCTTGGGGCCTGGACTCCTCTGCGGGTACCCGACCATGAGTCGACAAACCGACTGCGACTGAACACTCCATGTCGAGCGAGCGCCCACCCCACATCGTCACTCACCGGCACGGCCAGAATGCGCCCCCGGGCGTTTTCCGTCCGGGGAAAAGGACGTCTGAACTGTGGGAATGTGGAGCGGCAGACGAGTCGGACTCTTCGCCGGGTTCTGTCCCAGCACCGTCAGCCCATCCGCATCCCGGCACAATCCCAGCACGGTACGGATGACCAGGGATGACGACAGGTGACGAGGGGTCAGCTATCCCAGCACCATCCCAGCACGGGAAAAACAAAGGGCCCGACCCCGAAGAGTCGGGCCCTCCCTGACCTGCACGTTTGCCAGATCAGCGACGTGGCGGTATTGCACCCACTACACGTTGAACCGGAACATCGACGACTCCGCAGCGACCTGCGGTGATCGCCCGATTCCGGACGCGATCCAGCGGCGGTCCAGCAACCGGGCCGCACCGGTGACCGGCCCCGGGCCGCGCCACCGCGGGCGCGTCGGCCGGCGCCGGGCCCAGCGCCCGTTCCAGGGCCTGCCGGCACCGCTCCCACGCGGCGGGCACCAGGTGCCCGTAGATGTCGACCGTCGTCTTGATCGACGTGTGCCCGAGCCACCGGGAGACCTCGTGGAGGGGCACCCCGTGCGCCAGCGCGGTGGAGGCGAAGAAGTGGCGCAGGGTGTGCGGGGTGTACCTGGGGGTCCGGTCCTGGCCGATGAGACCGGCCGCCCACACCGCCCTCCGGAAGTCGGGACCGTAGGTGGTCCCGTCGCCATGGTGCCCGCCGCCGCTCCGGTTCGGGCGAATAGCACGTGCCGGTCTCCCACCAGGGTGGCGCCCCAGCGCCGCAAGTGCACGTCGATCTCCTGCTCCAGGAAGGCGCGCAGCGGGACGTCGCAGTAGGCGCCGGGGGTGCAGTGTTTGAGGGGCCAAAGCAGTCCGGGCAGTCGGCGCGGTGCGCCGTGCGGCTCACCAGCTCCCGTATCCGGAGGACGTCGGCCCGGCGGCACACGGGCGATGAAGGCAGCACCGACCTCGTTGAAGAGGGCGGCGGCTTCGCGGTGGGCACCCGCCAGGAAGCGGACCTGGGCCAAGGAGAACATGAGGTCGTCGTGCAGGACGCCATCCTGGGCACGATGGATGGCGCCCGCGAGCAGCCCGGCGGGAGCTACAGGCTCCGCTATCCGACTCGGGAACCGACTCGCTGTCTACGGGAGCGGTCTGCACCTGGACAGCGTGACCACCGCCCGGACACCCCCCCGACCAGCTCAGCTGATCTTCGCGTCCGCAAGTTGCGACAACCAGGATTGCAGCGAAATGAGCCGGCCACTCGCGATTCGTTTATGCATTTCCGGTGCGGCACCCCGCACGTCAGAGCCATAAGCGGCAGACGGCCCCTCTGGATTCAGATGAATAACACGTGAGAACAGTGGGGAGTTCTGGGCTCTATTATCACAAGCCCGGACGAGCCGCGCGGCATCGAACTCGTTAGTTACGAGCACATACTCGAAGTCTTCACCATGAGACTCAAGGTCTGCGTAATCCGCAAAGTCGGCCCTGAATTGCTCCTCCCTATCACTTCGAACACTCCATTTAGCGGTGATCAGGATCCGATGGCCATCTCGCCGGACCAAAGCAAGATCAACCTGGCGACGCTTAGTGGTTTTACGGGCCGGCCTGAAACCCGGGATCTCATCCAACCACTTACGCACCAGAACTTCGTGTGTCCCAGCTACCTCAGGTATTCTGCGCAGAATCTCTGCTAGAGTATCTTCGAACCCTTCCCCAAGTAGATTCTTGCGCTTATTCTCATTGGCAAGATGAGCGGTCACGCGCTCAGAAAGCTGCCGGCGGACGGAGGCTGACAGGGGGGCACTCAGGGCGTCACCCAGTGTGTTAACTACGATGTCAACTAGCTCCGGATCCTCGCCAGGCTCCGGGAAGAAGCGGCCTTCGAAGGGCTGTCGTTGCAGAGCGGCTTTCGACAACTGGTCAGACATCATTGCCGCGGAGGCAGCAGACAAGGAAGTAATAGCCTGACTGAAAAGCCAATCGACGTGCTGTTGCAGCTTATCCGGCCTTATGCTCAACTGGCTCGTCACCCAGTCATGGAATCTCAGTGACCGCAAATACCAAGGCCGCCCCGGCTGGCACTTATCGCTCTCATAACAGTGAGCTAGGCCAATGCGCCTGTCCACCCACAAAAGCAACCGATAGGCGTGAAGCCACGCATTTTCTGGCGTGACCTTATCATTTTCAGCAAAATACTGACTCAAAAGGCGAGCACGGTTTTCGACACCAAAAGCCCCCTTGGCCACATCCTCAACGCGCTGCGGTAAATCGCCAGCCGTATCGAGAGGGAGCTGAACGCGGTCAGACATTCCGGCTTACTCCTGTAGAAGCGGGCTTCACAGCGGCGCAAACAGCACGAGCAATTGCAGCAGCCAGAAGCGGCGGAACGGCGTTACCGACTTGACGGTAACGCGAATGGGCGGCCCCGCCATCGATCCTTCCTGGAAGACTGCCCTTTCTTTCATCAGTCGTGAATACGAAGTGATCCGGGAAGGACTGCATCCTGGCAAACTCTCGCACACTGAGAGATCGAGGCGCGTCATAATGGTAAACCGAATCCGCCTTTGTGTTGAGCGTCCATGCCCACATCTCGGGGTGTAGGCGGCGGTAGGCATAGTAATGACGACGCCCCAGTTTCCCGGAGCCGTTGCTAGGTCCCCACTTTTTCCCAGAGATATACCGCTCAAGGAAACGCTCAGGCAGATCTTTATGATTGCCGCCAGGCGGGATCTCCCGGAGCCTGAGAGCCGTATCTTCGTTCACTCGGGGGAGGCTGACGTTTTTCAGCATTCCGGCGCTTTCTCCGCGCATCAGCTTCTGATACGCCGATTCAGCTTCCGGCAACTTGCTGAAAGATACCTCTTCGCCTCGCCGCCCAGCTTTCATGCCACGCAAATCCGAGATAGCTTGCGCAGCACTCACCACGCTGAGGTCGTGGGCGTCCATCAAGCGTTGTAGCAACGTTGCGGCGTTCTCCCCTCGGGCTTGAACGCTGTATCCCTCAGTAGTTCTAATCAAGTTCAGGGCATTCACTGCTCCGGTTCCGATTAGCCGAGGTGGAGAAATGGAAAGTTGACGGTGAATCCCGATGAAAATGATCCGCTTTCGCGTCTGCGGGACGCCGAAGTCTGCCGCGTCCAGAACCTGCGGCAAGACTGAATACTCTCCTTCAAGGGCCAGGTCCGTAACTACTTGTTCCAGTACGCCCATTTGCGCCATACCTGGAACGTTCTCCATTACAAATGCCCGCGGCCTCATCTTGCCGATCATGGCAACAAACTCGCGATAAAGCGAATTTCTGGGGTCGTCAATCAGCCTGGAGTGATTGCGCACCTGGGAAAACGCCTGGCAAGGAGGCCCACCCACTAGAATGTCTAGGTTTTCCCCAGCATTCAAAACCTGTTCGCGGACCTCGTCCTGGCGGATATCACCGTTAATGCACATAGCCTGTGGGAAATTGACTCTGTACGTGGCGCAAGCGTCCGGGTCCACATCCGATCCCGCCAGTACATGTGCACCGGCTTGCCGGAACCCTTCCGACAGACCTCCGGCACCCGCAAAGAGATCCATGACGGACAAGCCTGCACCGGGCATGGTGGCTGGGTCACCCAGCCCACTCCGCAAGTCTTGCCCCACAGTGAACAGCGGCACCTGTTCCACTACTGTCACTGTCTCTCCTTGGCAGCCGGGCCCGAGTGGTGCGGGTCGCGAGTGACTGGGGTAGCCTACCTTCCCGCGTCAAGCTGTGAGTCACGAGGCGGCAAGACATTGGCGGCTCAACTCGTTGCAGTACAGCTGGAACCCTCGACGGCCAACATCTCGGCCGCCTGCCCACGCTTGGGGACTCAGTCAGAGGAGAGAAGGATGTCTTCCGCTGAGAACCGCAGAGTCAGAGCATGGGAGAAAGGGCGCAACCCTCGTCCGCTCAGCGAAGGCCGCTCGCGGAACATGCAAGCGATCCGGCGTACAGGGACCAAGCCTGAGGTAACCCTGCGGTCAGCTCTCCACGCCGATGGGTTGCGCTTCCGCAAGGACCTGCGCTTGGACCTAGCAAGCAGCGTACGGGTCAGACCAGACATTGTCTTCACTGCTCGCAAGGTGGCAGTTTTCGTGGACGGGTGTTTCTGGCATTGCTGTCCCAAGCACGGCCGGCAGCCAACCGTTAATGAATGGTACTGGACTCCAAAACTACGCCGAAACGTAGAGAGAGACCGGATCGCCGACACCGCTCTCGAAGAAGCGGGGTGGGTAGTTGTGCGTGTGTGGGAGCACTCCACGGTCAGCGAGGCTGTCCGCGCGGTAAAGGATGCGCTGCGACGCGAGAGCGACAAATAGGAGCAAAACGGCTCCTGATATTCGGCCACGTCTGCGTCGGCGCCGGCCTGGTGGTGCTCCTTCAGCGGCGCCTCAACGTCCCGGGCGACCTCCGCGCACGTGGCAGCCGTCGAGACGATACACGGCGGGAGCGGCACCAGCCGCACCCGCCCCGCAACCGCCACGATGGCGCAAATGCACAGGTCAGCGCCGCACGAACAACCAGCCATGTTTCGCGGCTCCATCCAAGCAGTTGAACCTACAGCCAAACACTGACGGTCTATCGCTTCAGCCCGACGACCGTCTGGATCACCAGCTGCCCACCCTCAGTCAGCGGCTTTCCGTTCCCGCGTCTGGGTCCCCCGAATGGCTACGAGAGGTCGTACGTGCCCTCGACGGTCACCATGGATCCGGAAATCGGCACGTCACGCCCATTCCCATCTGCGTCACGCCCCGCCGGGGGCTCGAACCTGCGGCCCCGAAACATCAACAACTCCGCTATCACCCGCGGTGATCGTCCGATTCGGGCCCGATCCGGCGTCCGGGCCAGCCCACGACCGACACGGTTCTTGCCCGATTAGGGCGCGGGCGAGCCAGGGCGCAGTGCGGTCTGCATCACCGTCCGGCAACGGCCCCAAGAGGCGGGGACGAGATGCCCGTAAACGTCGACGGTGGTCTTGATCGATTTGTGGCCCAGCCAGCGGGAGACCTCGTGGATGGGGATGCCGTGGGCGAGTGCGGTGGAAGCGAAGAAGTGGCGCAGACCGTGCGGGGTGTACTTCGGGTCCCCGTCCGGCTTGACGATGCCCGCGCCCTTGAGGGCCTTCCTGAAGTGGTAGGCGTAGGTGTTCGCCGTGGGCATGATGCCCTTGCCCCGGTCGCGCGGCGCGAACAAGACCTCCACGCCCGCCGTCGTTACCGTTCCCCACGCCTGCAGGTGCGTGTCGATTTCCTGGGCGAGGAAGGCGGGCAGGGGAACGTCTCGGTACTCCCCCTCGGCTCGATGTTTGAGCGGTTTGAAGCGAGTCTTGCAGTCGTCGCGGTGCGCCTTCGAGCTGACCTGTCGGCGCACGCGCAGGAAGTCGGCGCGGACACAGTCAATGGTGAAAGCCAGAGTCTGTGCCTCCCCTCGTAGTGTGGAGATGTCCGCTATGAGGAAGTTCGATGGCAGAGATAC